>NZ_BAAGZL010000004.1:0-837677 GCF_054778555.1 Spirosoma flavus | reverse complement strand
TTTCATCCCCATCAATCACTGGGCGGCTTGGCACCAGCAACATATGCCAAGCAAGGGGAAGATGAAAAAGTCTAAATGCTTGCTGTCCTAATTGGGGCAAGGCTACACCGACATAAGTTCTTGATTAAAAAGTATTTGAGCAATTGAGTAGGCGAGTAATAGATTTTTAACTGCTAAAGAAAAAAGGAAATGAAGACGAAAGATCAGATAGCGCAATTAAAAACACTTTCCATTGCTCATTATTTAAATCAGCAGGGTATACAGCCTGTAAAAAAGCAAGGCAATGAACTGCTTTATTATTCACCAAAAAACGAAGAATACACTCCTTCGTTTTTCGTCAACCCACTTAAAAATGTTTTTCAAGACTTTAGTGGAAACGGCGAGAAAGGAGACATAATCAAACTGGTACAATACTTAAATGAGTGTCCCTTTATGGAGGCCGTAAGAGTATTAGAGCAGTTAGAAGGCGAGAATTTAACCGTTCCTTTTTTCTTTAACGGTCAATCTGTTTGTGAGCCTGAATCAAAAGCTATTGAAATAACAAGTATTCAAGCTCTACGTAACCGCTCGTTGATAGCCTATGTGGAAAGCCGTAAAATAGCTCCAACGATTGCTACTACTTATTTGAATGAAGTTCGCTACCGGATAGGGGAGAAAAACTACTATGCAATTGGCTTCCGGAATGACAAAGGTGGTTTTGAATTAAGAAACCCTTACTTCAAAGGTTGCACATCTCCTAAATGGTTTACTCATATTCCGGGAAGTAATTCAGCAGCAATTAACCTATTCGAGGGTATTTTTGATTTCTTTCCTGTTGCCAGTTCTTTAACGTTCAACGACTGAGGAATCCCACCATCGTTTTAAACTCCCTTTCTTTCTTACCTAATGTATTACCAATTTTGTCTGAATTTACTATGGTAAACGGATTTTTAGATAATGATAGATCAGGAAGGAGGGCCTTAGAAAAGTTGAGAAAAGAAGGGTTAACGGTTCGAGACTGCTCCAATTATTACCCAGCTAGTAAAGATTTCAACGAATATTTAATGAGAGGGGGTTAAAACAAGGCTTTTACAAGGCTTCTGCAAGGATAACGAAGGTTTTAACAAACTTCTACAGATGTTTTACACAGATTTAACGCATACAGTCTAATGAAAAATAACGATAAAATTATAGAAGGGAAAAACGGGCTTCGTAATTACAACTTTAAATCCGTAAAAAGAGAGGAAAGAAAATACAACCAATTTTTTCAAAGTACCTATCAAGGATTTGTTAGCTTTATCTATGCTAAACAATGCCTATATTGTAAAAAGGAGTTCGAGGGAAAAAGGATAGATGCTACATTTTGTTGTCAAGCATGTCAAAAAGCACATTTAAGAACAAGAAAAAAGCATTAAATTAATTACGGTCATAGTAGCTAATATTAGCTACTATGACCGTAATTAATTTAAGAAAAATATATTAGATCAAGCCTTTTAACTGTCCATTCATATTCATAGAAATATAATATATTACTGCTTCACATCCCTTTTTAATAGATTCTTCAGTATAGGCTTTTTGAAGCCTAATTGAGCCATGCGAATTATCCTGAATCAAAGCGTACAAAAATTCACAATCATCAAAGCTTTCAATTGACTGGCAAAAACTTTGTAATTCAATATCTGGCGATACAAATCTATTTATAGTCTCAAGAACATGTCTAATTGAATTAGCTGTTGTATGACTTGGCTCTCGTCCCCCAATTGATATTTCATAAATATCTTTTAAATGCTCCTCATATGGCATTACCAATTCCCTACGCAATACACCTATCCCGCCTGAAGTTAATACATATCTATGGTTGATAATTTTATTTCTTATCAATATAGACATAAATTCAAGATTATGAGTTAATACCAAGAACCTAGTCCGTTGGATATTAAATGTTTTCCCAAAATTTCTAATTATTTGTGCAACTGAATAAACATAATGAAAATCTAAACTAGATATAGGATCGTCAATCACTGAGAATAGCTTTTCATAATCACTTGTTTGATCAACAATTTTATGAATATTGGCTAGATAATAGCAAAATGCAACGATACTTTTTTCTCCTTCGCTCAGAACATCAGTAGCATTATCGGACAAAATGTTATTTTGAAATTTTATACAAAATGTTTCTTCATCAAAAGTATATTTATTAATAAAAAATAAATTAAGATAGTATTTAAAAAAATTCAACTACTCTAATTTTTTTCTCTACCTTTTCGCTTTCTTCTTTCTGCTCTATATCAAAGTTTAATGCTGTAATTTTATTATTTATCTGATTGATATTTTTTGAGTTTTCAATTAACTCTAATTTTAACAAGTTACATTTTGAGGTAATTAACTTTCTATTTAACTCTAGCCTCTCATTCTGCAAATTATTTTTTCTTTTATTGATATTTTCGATTAGAGATTTATTGATATTAATTGATTTTATAAAACCAACAACGTATTCATAGATATAATCAATATACTTTCCAAAGTCTTTAATTGTATATGAGATTGAAACATTACTTTTTTATCAAAAATTAGATTTTGTAGTTTATCAACATTTGTCATTAATTCTTCTGTATATAATATCTCTTCTAAATCATTTATATCAGTGGACAAATAATTTTGATACTGTTTATAGGTATTATTTAGAACAACAAATTCCTCACATAGTCTACTGATTACATTTTCTAAGTTAGTCAAAAAAAGAATTAATTTATCTGCTTCCTTAACTTGTTTCGCTTCGGAATCATTTAGATATTCATTATATTGATCAATTAGAGTTAATGAATCTCCTATAATTTCTTGTTCACAAAATGGACATATACCTTCATTAAAGGTAATTAAAGCTAGACCTTGCTCAATAAAATTTTGCTTTTCTCGAACTTTCCTCTTAAATTCATCAGCTAATAAACTTCTAGAAAATTCAGATTCTAAATAATTTTGCACTTGAAATAAAACATCCAAATCCATATTGAAATGAATCCTATTCAATTCAGGTAGATTTTCCGGTGCTGATTTCAATAATATCAACTTAGCTTTCAATTCATCAAAAGTCTCTACTTCATAAATTTGATTATTATTTTCAATTATATTCTCATAACTAATCATTGAAAACTCTTTAGTATTGCTTCTTACACCCAGAGCCTCTAGATCTTTTTTTGCCTGATTGATTGTATTGAATACAGCCGCATTTTTCGCTTTTACATCTAATGTGAGTTTATCTATTTCTGCCTTTTCTTTGGAAATATCTATCTTCTCTTTACCAAGTATATATCCTTCAATATTTCCATTTGGTTTATATTTTAGTTCATCAAGATTTTCTTTTATATAATCATCGTTAAAAACCTGAAATATGTATTTTCGATCATAAATAATACTTGGAACACTATTACGCTTTAATGAAACACTAAACGAACTGACTAGAATATTTCTATTATCCTCAACATTATTTACAGAAAATTTAAACGAACCTTGATTTTGCCCAAGCGTTAAAAGCCTATTGACATCTTTTATGGAAGGATTAACTTTTGTAATGAGTCGAAAAATACGACTAAGGAATGTTTTGCCACTACCATTATTGGCATATAGACCTAGTTGTAAAGTCCCAGTATCAAAGCTCGCATCTAAGTTCTTATGAGGGCCAATATTGTTTGCTTGAATATCAAATCTAATTTTCGCAGCCATTTGGGTAAAGAATATCTATGTGTGCTTTACTAGTTAAAGTATATAGATAACAAATTTATATATCATAAATTATTCTTTTGAAACTTTGTAACATATCTGGTACAAAATATAATGAAAAAAGCCCCAAATCGTGAGATTTGAGGCTTTTGCTCCCCTAACTGGTGAAAACTCGAACAAACTAGTAGAAGGGTTGCGGAAAATCTATGAGCTGAAAGCAGTGATAGAGCCCAAGCTTAGCACACCGTAAATAGGTATTTCTGTAGAATCGGTTAGAACTCAACTAAGCTAATAAATTTGCTTTTTAACACATAACATTGTGTGTAGTCAATCTTTCTGCACGCTTATTGAAATGTAGTTACCCTCGCGAGTCTAAACGGTGAGCAGGTGATCTTCAGCGAGGGAGTAGTAAATAAAGTATCTATTCTCATTCTAAAACTGTTGCGTCGGAATCTAATATATGCCGTTTAATCACTTCGTAAAACCGGATTTTTCATTCTAAGGTGAAAGATATTTATTTGTTTAGACCCAACTCTTAACATATTTAGGCGCTAACAGATAACTCGTTAACTATCTATATTTCAGCGAATCTACATCCGAATATATTAGAAAGAACAGGCCATAACGTAATGGGTTGCTTCCATGTGACAGTTAGCATGACTCACCCGGCAAGCTAAGATTTGCGTAGTTGGCTTCGGTTGACAGACTGAACAACTAAATAATATAGGCTCTAAGGCTTCAATTTCCGGGGCGCGGTGTCTAATCGTCAGTCCGATATAAAGTATGCATCAAAAGCTATAATGGATAAAATGACAAAAAAAACGGGAAATAAATCCTAGCCTTACTTGTACAGTAATGTTAGTTTTGGCAATACCGTACAGAACTACTAAAATGAAGAAATATATTACACTTATCTTACTTACAAGTGGTCTAGCCACAAGTGGTATTTTCCTAAAAGCCAAGCTCAAAAAAGACCGCGCCATCGATAGGGTAGAGGCATTAAACCAGCTTCGATTTGAGCTTATTCGGCGCAAGGTGTTGAGGTCGGCTCAGGCACAACAAACGTTTTCCGTATCAAACATCAACGCCATAGTCGAACGGCTCGACACGCTCCCCGTACGCGAGCCGGAACTCCTTTCTGACACTTTGTCTAACAAGGTTTTGATGGAGAAGTATAACTACGAACTATACGCCCTTTATGGATTGGATAATCGGGTGGATATTAGCTGTCGTGGCGTTAAAAACCGAAACGACTTTCTGAATTCGAATGATCAGTACATTGCCCGTGCGCGAGCCGTTTGTGCGCTTATACCGAAGAGATACCTTACGCTTAAAGGTAATGTTTACGAGCTGACAGCAGGCACGCTGAACGAAACTAAATTTACCATCGTAAAGCCCTGTTCTATTACTGACGGTGTATGCTTTAATAATCAAATCGACAATGAATTGATCAAATACGCTAATCAGCGTGTGGGTGCCCATTGCAGTGGGTTTGGTTACCAAAGAGACCTAGTAGTAACTGCAAATCATTGTTTTGACAACAGTTTTACGCCCGACAGCGTTTATTATGTCTTCGGATTTGTATATTATCCGGGACTCAATTACCACTTAATTCCTAGAGAGGACGTTTATACGGCTATTGGTACAGTAGCCCAGTCTGTTACTGACGACTTCCGGATTATTCGGGTCAATCGTCAGCTTCAATCTTGGCAACGGGCCATTCTGAACCGAGACGATCTAGAAGATGGCAACTCAATATATATGGCCGGTCATCCAGACGGTTTACCGTTAAAGCTGACATTAGACGCACAGGTATATGCTTCAGACGAAGCAACTTTCTTCACTGACCTCGATGCTTTTCATGGTAATTCAGGTTCTCCCGTGTTTAATGAGTTGGGACAGGTTATTGGCATATTGCTTCGGGGAGATAAAGATTACGAAAAAGCAGTAGGAGGCTGTGTCAGGTATTACAAATCACCAGAGAACTACGGTGAACAAGTTTTAAGGGTTAATCGCATTCCCTGAAAAATTGAATTTGTTTAACCATTCCACTATTCTTATGAAACCATATCGTTTACTCCTGCTTATTGGCCTTGCTTTAGTACAAAGTAGAGTTGTTCGCGCACAGCTTGTGCTTGAGTTTGCCAAAAGCGGTCGCGTTAGCAGCACCAGTCTCTCCGCTTTCCATAAACCAGATAATATTGCAGTTATTGTAAACGACCTTGATGAGCGGCTACCCGCTTCTAAATACCAGAAGCTAATCGGATTACGTGCCTCTGGTCTACTGGCTCCTTTTTCCGATTCTACTCAGAATGGGGTTAATTTTCCCTATAAAGCGAATGGAAGTAAATTGTCGTATATACCAAGAGTTCTAGGGATTCCGGCAAAACATGCAATAACTATATCGTTGACCAGAAGCGGAGAAGCCAAGCTGAAAATCACCCAATCTAACATCGATAACTTTATTTTAAAGAAGCATTTTGAAAATGCAGACGTTCGAAAATCTTATGTTGACTTTACCCCATATTTGCCCACTTATGATTCGCTAAGAGTTATCTATGACTACTACGCCGAACAGATTGAAAAGCTGGCCTTGCAAGATACGCTATCCAGAACAATACCGAATAGCATCCAATTGGGGCTTACGCTGGACTCGATAACAACTGTTCAGTCTCAACTGGCTGGGCTGGTTAAAAAACTACATGACGCCAATATCCCCTGGATTAATAGTTGGAAATGGTTGACAGAAGGTGAGGAAATGCTTAATCCGTTCTTCCCTAATGTGGGTTTTCTGAAAAGCAGGGTTGAGCAACGCATAGCTTCGCAAGAGGCTTTACTGCTTCTGATACAAAACAAAGTGAGTTCCTTTAGTGTATCCTCAAATGCCTATTTTCAGATCAAGCAAATAGTCAGTGGGTTAACCACTACTATTTCTCTTTTACGAAAGGAGAAACTACGGCTGGATGATCTTGAGCAACAACAACTGAAGTGGCTGGTGGCTTCATCCAACACAGTAGACAACTTGAATTCATTCAAACTCTACTTATCAGAACCCGATAAGCCCGAGAAATCTGAGCAGATTGTCTGGATGCAGCACAAAGACGCAGCCCAGAATTATACTTCAATGAACTCCGATGGCCCTAACACCGTGTTTGAAGAAGATCAGATGATGGCCTATGTACATAATTTGAACCCAAAGCAAAAGGTAAAGGCTAGCGAAAAAGTGGAAAGCTCTACGCCGACCACAACCACCGAGGAAGCATTAAAAGACCCTTTTGAAGCACTGGCAAAAGCCAAAGGCAGTTCGAGTGATATTCTTAGCCTGCTAGCCGGCCTGAAAAGTGTCGGATTGTCGTTGGTTGGTAATAGTAGTAACAGCTTGCAGAATAAAGCTGTTGAAGTTACTATAGTTGGTCAAGAATCAACGCTTCCATTCGGTGAGAAGTATGAAAGTGATCTTTTGGAAGTCATAAATGATAGTTCTACAATTGTAGCGAAAAAATATGAACCGGATCGACATAAGTACACATTTGGAGAAAAGAAAGAATTTCTGATTAGTCAGTTGATTTTACTGAGATTGCTGAAGGAAATAGTGCTTAAGGAATTTACACTTGATATACAGTATAAATCAGTTACACTAAATTCTCTGAGCAATGCCAAACGGGATACGCTTTTTTTCGAGGTAATACAGAATATAGACGCCCAGATAACACTGAAAAGCAATGAGTTACTTTATGAACTGAATGTAGAGAAGAAACTGATCAGCTATCGTGAAGCTAAAAAGGCTATTCAGTGGTTCGCTATTCAGACCCCGCCCCTGTTTCAGGAACTTGAAAATGCCTTCGCAAACCCAGTTGAGGAACCCAATTTTAGAAGTGAGAACGTGCTTACGGGAGAGAGCCGCTCGGCTAAAGGGAGTAATCGTATTTCATATATTCTAACCGAAGAAGGCAAGAGTACGGCGGTAGCAAAAGACGAGTATACAACATACAAAACGGTGCGTTTCTGGCCCACGCTGGGTATCAATTACGTTTTTGGGTCAAGAACGAGTATGGTGTTCAGCAGTACGTCCAACATTTCCGATACGCAACCCGATATTGATAATTTCGAAGCCGTTGCCGGGGTTAAGATTTACTTAGCCAAAGGCGGGAAAAACATAACCACATCGGCGGCAACCAGAAGAAAAATCGACCAGATTGGTAAGGATAACAAACGGCTGGGCAACCATTTCAACTCGGGTACGTTCGTACATGTCGGCCTGGGTATCAGCCATAAGTTTCTCAGAAATTATTTCTTCGGCTTAGGTCACGATTTGTTTCCTGGCGTGTCGGTACAGGGTGGGGCACACTTATTTTTCATAAAAGGGTATGACCTGCAAAACGGTCAAATAAAGAGCAGCGTCGATATACCCCGTTTCCGCCCCTATGTAGGGATTTACCTCGACCCAACCCTGGTTACCCGATTGATTCAGTTGTTCTGAACGATTCATTTCTTCCGAAAATCCCGTATGAAAACTATACTGCTTATCAATCTGCTCATTTGTGTGATGCTGTGTTCATCATGCAAAGACAACGAGCTAGCTCGTGTTTACAACAAATTAGACAGTCAGGATAAACGGAAAGGAAAAGCCGTTTTGCGTAATACTCTGCTCGAGACCAAAGACACCTCGGTGGCGAAAATCGTTGTTTATCTGTCCAGAAACACCACTTCCGATCCGTACCTCTATAAAGTAGAAACCGACGAAACCGGTGAATATATTTTACCCTTTCTGCCCGAAAAAGAAAAAGATGAAACATTTTATCTGGTAGGAGAATATACCGGGCCTGATAAAATTAAATACACCGGATACCAGAACGTAGCAGAGATTACTAACACGCTGATGCTCGATCCAAAATATCCGCGCGGAAAGCTGAAAGTCACCTTTGTACAGTCAAAAACGGCGAACGTGGCTGAAGCAGACCCGAACAGTCCGATAAATGGGGCCGAAGTGTACCTGTTTGGAAATCGAGAGCAGGCTCAGTCGCTTTTGCACACCAACTCTCCGAAAGGGCAAATAGCTAAAAAAAATACGAACGAGCGGGGCGTGGCGCTTTTTTATGATTTGAGAAAAACGACCTATTTCCTCGTCGGGAAAGTAACGGATGCTAAGGGAAAAGCGGTGTACTCATCCATTAAAGACGTACCGATTAGCGATGATACCGACGCCAGCCTGCACCAATCGGAAACAATGATTGCCAACGTCAATAAAACGCTTACCGTTAAGGTTACAGATGCCAGTGCCACTACGTTGGCACTTTCGGGCGTAGAGGTTTATCTGTTTAAGGACAATTCACAGATTAATTCGCTAAGCAATAAAAACGGACCATTTGGGGTCGAACGGGTAGCCACTACGTCGGCAAACGGTGAAGTGAAGTTTGAAGATTTGACCGAACCAAGATACTACGTGGGTTTGCGCTTTAAACGGGCGGATGGGGAGTTGTTTACATCCACTGCAACGCTGCAGAGTCTTACCGCCGTGGAAACCCGCTCAGAACGATCAATCGCCATTACTAACACGCCGTTTAAGGTGAAAGTAACAACCGGTGGCACCAATCCGGAACTAGTTTACAATGCTACCGTATACGTATTTACGAATCAAACGCAGGCTACAGCCATCCTAGACCCAGACAAAGAGCCTGCCGCGTTTTATCGGAAAGCCGTAACACAGGTCAATGGTGAGGCCACTTTTACCGATATTTTCTCCGGTACCTACTACGTTGGCGCTATCATTCCGATTACCGATGGGCAGAAAATTAAGAAATTAAAGCCAGGCTCCATAACTGCGCCTGCATTGGCAGTCATTGACTAATAAGACCTGTTGGGTGGAGTGTCTTAAGGCTTCCTCGCAATTTGTAGGGAGGTTAGGCCATTTATTTCAGTTCAGTGTCCTGGCAACAGGCTATGTAACCGGTGATTAGGTTTTATCAGCTTTGGCGTAAAATCGTGTATCTGTATGCGCTCCGTGTGGGCAGCAAGAAGCACGTCCCAATGAAAGTCAGCAACTAAACCAATCAATGATGTAAAAGTTGATGTTGCGTTTATTCAGTAATGTACGTTCTTCACCAACACCTTCCATGGGTGTTGGTGAACCAGCCAAAATGTGTTTCTGATTCTGAGTTCCGTACGACAGGCAACATTGGGCTGACAAACATATCTTTGTGTGTATCTTTAGTTACTCCGGTTGACAGGCCGAACTCTTTAGTAGGTGAGCTTTTCGTGAAAGGGGTGATCTCTGGTCGACAAATGGATATCGTCGGCGATTGTCGCCTATGAAAGGTATGTTGCGGTTAGTAATTCAGCTAAAATAATATGAGACCAAGTTTGTTTGAGATAAAGTATTTTGAAACCTATTATTTTGCAAATGTTATTAACAATGTTCTAATTAACCCGTTCGCCTATTTACGCTCTTTGGAAGAATATTTTGGTGAAGACAACTACATAGGATTTATTGAGACGTTTCCTAAACCATCAATATTTCACAGTTTTATTGTCTGGATGATAGACAATATTAGTAGCGAAGATATCTCATCACTTGATATCGTAAGTATTCAGGAGGGCAAAGAGTTATGGATTGATCTTGCCATTAAACATTATAGTATAGACAATTATAACTTCCATCATTTTCTTGCCAATATTGGGAAAGACGTTTCCGAAGCTGACGATGATGATATATATGACTATTTTCAAGATTTAAGAATTTGTCAAATATATGATGACTTGCTGGGCAAGATGAGTGAAGAAATCTTTTTCATTCTTTTTCTCAACAGAGCTTTACTTCAGAAATTCAATGAACTGGTAGCACATCGTATTTCAGAACATACTATTGAATATTCTGCACTTGAAGTTAATAGGTACTTTAAGAAAGACGGCGTACTAAAGAGAGTTACAATACCAACCTGGGTACAAAGAGCAGTGCTTCACAGAGATAGAGGAATGTGTACCAGTTGTAAGAAAGACATAAGCGGTTTAATAAATATTGCAAGCAGTGAGAATTTCGACCATATTATACCACTTGCTATTGGTGGTGCAAATGATGTAACTAACATTCAGTTACTTTGTGAGACTTGCAATAAGACAAAAAGCAAAAGGTACGTAATTACTTCATCTTATTACGAAAAGTGGTTTTAAACTGATAAGAGTAACCAATCATTCCGCGTGGGATAGCTGTCTGTTGACAGGAAACACTTGATTAGCTAAGGATGTAGCCTAACCGAATGAGTATGTAAAGGGTCAAGTACGTTAGTTTAACTTGTGTCCCCAGCATCAGCACTCATTGGCGTTGGGTGAGCTCACAAGAAGTAAAAGTGTGTTTGTCAGCGCCGTGTGACAAGCCACCAACTAGTTAAGGACTTTTGGTTGCTAAGTCTTGATCCGCTCAGCACGAGAAGCGTCCTGCTTGGGTACTTTGGCATTTATACTCTTCGGGCGCGTGACAACTCAAACCTCCCAGTTGAGCAGGTTGCTAGGCTTCCATTTCGGGATTCCAACTGACAAGGGTACTAAATATTTTCAATCGAATGGTTCCAAAGAATGTAGTGTATCGCAACGGGCATTTTTACGAAAAGTCAACTGGTAAAAGGTTCAGCATTAAGACTGGTTCTGAAATTGTAGTTGTTGCAGACAGCGCTGTTTTTGGCGATTGCACTCCAGCCGGCAATTTTGACTTGGAAAGTCGTTCTGAACAAAAGATTATCGCCGAATTGACCGCTGATTATGCAGAAGTGAAGTTTCAAAAACTTTTGCCGAAAGGATCGAAACTCTACTTCTATGTTTCATCATTAAGTGAATATCCTCATAAACTCCGCTTTGAGGTTGAGCTTTTAGAAGATTTGTTTGCCTGGCTTAAAGCCTCTTGGAAACAGCAAGAAGGTCGTTTAGCAGACTGTTTTTGTAAAACAACTAAAGAGTTAGATAACCAAATTGATTTTTTTGAAGAAGTTTACGGCAAATCACTTAATGAAGTCTACAAAAATACATTTGTTCATTTCTTAGGCAACCACGGCAACCCAGCCTGTAATGCCTTGGACAGGTTTTATGTCAATGTTTATGATGAAAGTAAAATAGTGAGGGAATTAGTCTCCGACAAAAAATGGCAATCTAATCTGTCAAATAATCAGCTTTTTGCGAGTTAGACGGCTTGCCGGGTGACAGGTGTCACTCCTCAACTAGGCAATTTCTACTTACTTGTCAGACATCTTTTTGGTCAACAAGCGGTACTTAAATGTTATCAGTTCTGCATACCTAATAAATACTGCGTGACACTATACATTTATGAGAAAGCAAAACAATAGAGTATATGAACGAACTTTTTACTGATAGGAACCACATCCTAGAATTACTTTTACGAGCAGATAATAAAGACGTTACCAGGAATTTGACTACGGATTTTCAACAACTCAGAAAAGAAAGAACTCCCTTTTATTTGACGCTCGATGAATTAAACAAAGTATTAAAATGGAAGTTACGCGGACAACATGGACGCCAACAGGAACGTCGAAAAACTAACACTGACGAAAATGTGATTACAATCACCAAAGCCGCTTTTTCAGTATCACATGAAGATAGTGATATTGAAACCGTCTTGAGATTGAAGTTACTGTGTACTTTAAGTGGTATCGAGATACCTGTTGCTTCTGCTATACTAACGCTCTGTTTTCCAGAGCAATATTCTGTTATTGATTTTAGGAATTGGAGGCAATTGTATGGTGAAACGGTTCAGAAGACAGTTTATACGCCAAAAGAATACGTCGCTTATCTAAAATTGATTCGAAGCCTAGCAGAAAAGTTTGACGTGACTCCACAAGATATAGATATTGCAATTTGGCAAAACGACATAGAACGAAAGAAAAAGGCATTCTGATCTCATCTTTTGCGTGACAAGAGCTGAGTATAGTATATAACCTAGCCAACCAAATAGTGGTACAAAGGTTGGCGGTGGTTTCCTGGGTGTATGTTGCATCAGCACCATATGTCCTGTAGTTTTTGGCTGAAATAGACGAAGCGTGTGCTTCTGAAGTCAGCTTCATGAGACAGGCAACACGTCTTAACAGATAACTTTGCAAATCGTCGGTAAGTGACACCGTCAACACCTTAGCCGATTGGACTTTAAACCAAATCACTTTTGACTAATCAAAAAACCAGATGTTTGATGAAAAGACAAAACAGAGCTTAAAATACTATGTGTATATGCTCGTTGACCCTAAAAACAACATACCATTTTATATTGGGAAAGGCAGTAATGATAGACTATTCCAGCATTTAGATTGTGCGTTGTCAGACGAAGATATCAGCAATGTCAAGTATGAAACCATTAGAAAAATACAAGATAATGGCGGAGTCGTAGGGCATGTGATTGTAAGACATGGTCTTACAGAAGAACAGGCATTCGAAGTCGAGGCGTCACTGATAGATGCTTTTAACTTTTCCGGCATCCTGCTTTCCAATAAAGTCGGGGGACATAACTCTATTGAAAAAGGACTAATGACTTGTGAAGAGGTAAAGGGATTATACAATGCTGAGCCTTTGGACGACTTACCGCAAGATTGTGTCATTATCAACATTAATAGAAAGTATGAAAGAGGCTATGGCGAAAATGCCATATATAATGCCACTAAGGGAACTTGGGCAATCAATAAAGCTGAATTGCAGGATTCGAAAGGAAATATCCTAAGGAAATATGTTTTAAGTGAGTACAAAGGTCTAATTGTTGAGGTATTTAAGGTGAGCAGGTGGTTTACGCAGATGAGAGAATATAATCCAACGGCAAAACGTCATGGTCAAATGCGTAGCGGAATGGCGTTTGAAGGAGCAGTTGCAGAGCCGTCAGTTAGAAATCAATATATAAACAAGTCTATAGCTCACCGTAAACTCAAAGGGTCTGCTTCTGCGCACAGGTTCAATCTGTAAAAAATATTATGTTTTCGTAAATCCCCTCTGAGTGAGTTGCATTCTCGTGCCTATATGTCATCAAGGAAATACGAACCTTTGTGGGGTAAAAAAAGAGGCCAAGCAATTCCACGATCGTGATGTAGACACAAATGACTCACTTTGATCAACTCACTCATGACCTAAGTACCATTCTTTAACACATTGACTTCTAATACCAACTGTATAGTGCGTTCCTGGTAATAACTGCTGTATCAGACAATTAAGTGCCAATTGTTTAACATTCCGCTTGTAATATCGAGCGGAGAGACTGAAAAACTGCAAGAGAAATACCTCTGATATTAGGTTTATAGCGTCTAGAATAGCAGATTTACGTAAGCGTAGTATTTAAAACTATAGTTGGTAACAGAGTCAGCAAACTCTGTTTGGCAATTGTCAATATGCTGTGGAGTCAATTATTAATACTTATCAAGTAAAGGTTGTACGGGAGCCTGGTTACGACCCAAGCGCTAGCGTATTTTATGATTATGCAGAGCAGGAGTTTGAAGTAGAAGCTACCAGCATCTTAGCGGCGTACCTCAAATCTGAAAAAGAATCTACACTCCCATTTCGCGGCCAGCTACGGAAGACGTTTATAAATGGCAAAGAATATTTTGATGAAAGATATTAATGGCTGATAATCATAGCCCATCTGTACGAAGCTACAATATGTCCCGGATAAAGAGCAAGGACACTAAGCCGGAGCTTGCAGTTAGAAAATATCTTTTCTCTAAAGGGTTCCGCTATCGCATTCATGACAAGAGATTACCTGGCAAGCCTGATTTAGTGCTTCCGAAATATAAGACGGTTATTTTTGTGCATGGTTGCTTTTGGCATAATCATGATGGTTGCAGACGAGCTGTGATCCCAAAATCAAGGGTAGATTACTGGCTTCCTAAAATTGTGAGAAACAAGAGCCGAGATGCGGAAAATACCGAAAAGCTTAAAGCATCCGGCTGGAAAGTGCTGACGCTTTTTGAGTGTGAACTGAAACCAAAGAACGTTGCAGAGACTTTAGAATCTTTATTAGATCAAATTAAAGAGTCAGTCGGTAAGGGTTAAAAGATTGCCAGTTGCTACTTTGAAGAACATTGTTTTTATGTTAGCAAGGCTTTTAATTCTGATTTCTGAAACCACGTCGACTCAACAAGGCGCATTTGTTAATCAACAATCAAAGAACTAACGAATATAAGGATGAACAGTAACACAGTATTTCGGCTTGGAGAATTGTTTTCCGGTCCAGGCGGCATAGCACTGGGTGCACTAGCCGCTGGAGCAACAAATAATGGACATACTTTCTCTATTGCTCACCAATGGGCTAATGACTATGACAAGGATACCTGCGAAACATACAGACACAATATATGTCCGGAAAGTCCAACTTCTGTGATTTGCAGAGATGTAAGAAAACTTGATATAACAAAACAAGCCCCAATAGATGCTTTGGCTTTTGGCTTCCCCTGTAATGATTTTAGTATTGTGGGTGAGCAGAAAGGAATAGAGGGCGTGTACGGACCTCTGTACTCATATGGTGTTAATACCTTAGAGCATTTTAAGCCTCAGTGGTTTGTGGCTGAAAATGTCGGGGGGCTGAAGAATTCCAACGAAGGCAAAGCGTTTCAAACTATCCTGGATCAGCTTATGCAGGTTGGTTACAGAGTAGTTGCTCATCTGTACAAATTTGAGAATTATGGTGTACCCCAAGCTCGGCACAGAATCATTATCGTTGGCATCAGAAATGATATTGATGTTAAGTTCAGGGTTCCTGTGCTGAAGAGTGCTCCTATTGTGACAGCCAGAGAGGCTATAGAGCATCCTCCTATTCCACTGGATGCCTTAAATAATGAATTAACCCGACAATCAGACGTAGTTGTTGAACGATTAAAGCATATTAAGCCTGGAGAGAATGCGTTTAACGCTAATCTGCCGGCCCATCTGCGGCTAAACGTAAAGGGAGCGCAGATCAGTCAAATTTACAAGCGGCTTGATCCAGATAAGCCTGCTTATACTGTAACTGGCAGCGGCGGAGGAGGCACACACATTTACCATTGGCACGAGAACCGCGCTTTAACCAATCGTGAGCGGGCCAGACTGCAGACCTTTCCGGATGATTTTCAATTCATCGGCAGTAAAGAGAGTGTAAGGAAGCAGATTGGAATGGCTGTTCCGCCGCAGGGAGCAAAGGTTATATTCGACGCAATTCTGAAAAGCTTTGCCGGTATTGATTACGAATACGTCAGGCCCAATATTACTGTCGAACAGACAGGACTATTCACATTCAGTAACAAAAGTGAACTAATTCTGACAGAATGACCTTAGTAAAATTCGACCAGAAGTACCGCCGTATCTGGATGTTTCCCCGAAATATCAGAAAAATATATCCATGGAAAGTAGCGCAGGTCTGCCAACTAATACAAGAGCTCACTTCATCGGAAGAATGGAGCGGTAACCAGGAATTACAGAATTCATTCTCAGAAGGGCTTGAACGAGCTAACCTAAAGGCAGGCAGTGAAAAAGTTGATGCTCACAGTGGAGGAGCAAGAACGTATGTATCGCAACTTGAATGTCTGGGCTTGGTATACAAGCATGAAGAAAGGGTGAAATTTACTTTAGCTGGTAAAAGTCTGATTGACATGGAAGAACCTCTGACGGTTCTACAGACGCAGTTGCTTAACCATCAGTACCCTAGCTTCTATGGCTTAAATCAAAACGTAAAAATACACCCCGATATACGCATAAAGCCTTTTTTGTTTCTGCTGGCTTTAATGCAGGATAGTGATATACAATATCTCGAAAATTCAGAAATTATATTCCCAGTTGTGTACGGCCACAACTGGGAATGCTTTGATTTGTGCAAAGAAAAGATTTTAACCTTTCGACGGAACGGGGCAGGAGATGTATTGAAATACATTAACAATCCCAAGGAGGATTTTTATACACCTAGGTCACCCTATAACAGCAGGTCTCTTGGCAACATGCAGGACATAGCTAATACAGCAAAAAACTATCTTGAAGCAGTCGCCTTAGTAGAATCCGAAACTGTTAACAGAACGCAACGTGTAAGCGTAAATTCTGATTTTAGCAGTATTATAAATGAGGCCTTTAATCAGAAGAATAATTTCATCGCGAATCCCTCGCAGAATCTCTCTTTTCAGCGATCTTACGGTGCTTGGAACAGGACGAAGGATACCACTAAAGAAGCCCAGCCCAAGAAGAAGACTAAGGGTGAATCCTTTATT
This sequence comes from Spirosoma flavus, assembly GCF_054778555.1. Classification (NCBI taxonomy): domain Bacteria; kingdom Pseudomonadati; phylum Bacteroidota; class Cytophagia; order Cytophagales; family Cytophagaceae; genus Spirosoma; species Spirosoma flavus. Next base: position 820,779 of record NZ_BAAGZL010000004.1, on the reverse strand, counting down.
CTAACGCACTTTATGGAATATGTGGGTGAAAACTTAGTCATTGATAACGCCGACGTCTTTGTGCAACGAATGGTGAATCAATTCGGTTTTAAATCTCACGATGTGAAGGCAGTGGTTGATCCTTATTTAGACAAAGCACTATCATTCTTTGAAACTAAATACATAGAACTTTCAAAAGGAGGAACAGCCACGGCCACCGAATTTGAGAAGGCCACTGTTCAGCTTCTGCGAGAGCGTTTAGGTATTGATGCCGAACACATAGGTAATAGAAGAAAGAAAGCAGGTGTAGGTGCTTATACCGATGTAATTGCCGAACGTAGCGTAGATGATCTATGCGGATTAATTGATACTAAAGCAAGCTCGGCTTATAACCTGCCCTCCACAGACTACGCCAAAATGATCAGCAATTACATACCTAATTATCAAGATGTTGCTAAAATAGGCAGTGAGTTGGATTTCGTCTCTTATGTAGCAGGCGGATTCAGCGGAGAGGTAAACTCGAAGTTAAGAAACTTATTTAACGATGGAAAAATACCTGCTTCAGCGGTATCAGCAAAGGTGCTGATAGATGCTTCAAGACGGCCAGGCATGTCAAAAAAGAGCAAGCAGATTTGGGAAGTCTTCAAGAAAAACAGAATAATCACAGATAAGGACTTTGATATTTAATGCTTTATTAACTTTACAGCTAACGGCTTAAGGTATATGAGTATAATCTCCAAGGGACTGTTTGAACGAGCACTTATTGAACCGGTTAAGCAAGGAGCCGACGAATTATTAATTGTGTCAGGTTATGGAACGGCAACGATGGCAGCCAGGCACATTGATGTAATTAAGTCACTACATGCAACTTTGAAAATAAGGTTGATTATTGGCATGTCGCCTTTGGACGGAATTGAAAAAAGAAATCACATTAGTTTGATGGAAATCCATCAGAGAATCGGTAAAATTGACTTCAAGTGCAATTATATAATTAATAAGCCCCCGGTACATGCAAAGGTTTACACTTGGCTGAAAGGCGGGATTCCAATTCTTGGATTAGCTGGTTCCGCGAACTACACACAGAGCGCGTTCAGCCCGTCCATGCGCGAAATACTTGTCGAGCACGAACCACATGACTGCTTTTCTTATTATAATACTCTAATAGGCGAAACAGTGGAATGTACATCCGAGCTGGCTCCTGATTTTATTGATATATATGAAAGAAGGACAGCTGAACGCCGATTGGAAGAGGATGCAACAGAAAGTATAACCGCAGGTGTAACTGATCCCAATCTAGACAGCGTTGAGCTCACTCTGCTTGACAAAAGAACAGGCCAAGTTCCAGAAAGGTCAGGACTAAATTGGGGCCAGCGACCTGAATATAAGCGTAATCCAAACCAAGCCTATTTAAATATACCTGCGACTATCATACGATCAGGATTCTTTCCCGATAGAACTACCCATTTTACTGTTGTAACGGATGATGATAAAAACTTCATATGCGTTAGGGCACAGGATAACGGTAAAGGCATAGAGACGCCCTTAAACAACTCACTTCTTGGTGAATACTTTCGTTACCGTCTCGGCTTATCTAATGGGGCTCCGGTAACAGTGGCTGATCTTCGACGGTATGGGAGAGACAGCGTTACATTTTATAAGATTGATGAGGAAAGCTACTATATGGATTTTGCCGTCAGGTAGCAGAGGGTATATTACTCACATAAACAAAGTATCAAAATGGCAAGTGTATTATTGAGTTTTCTGGATAGAAAAGGAAATCTGCCCATGATTTCTGGGCTGAATTGGGGCCAGCGCGGAAAACGCGAACGTAACCAGGCATACATTAAAGTACCTGCCTCCGTTTACCGATCTGACTTTTTCCCTCAAATTACAGAACCATTTACGCTTACCACAGATGATGGTACTGTGTTTAACTGTGCAATAGCTCAGCAATACGGCAAAGCTATACATACACCACAAAACAACTCATTGTTAGGCGTATATTTCAGGCAACGACTTGGAGTACCCGCTGGTGAATTAGTGACTTTAGAACACCTGCAACAATATGGCAGAACTGACGTGAGGATCACAAAAGTGGATGATTCAAGCTTTTTGATGGATTTCTCAGTACATTAGACCTAAGTACCCAGATAATGAAAGAATGGACTGAAGAGCAAATCAGGCTGGAGCTTTACTCACGAAGTGAAATCTTTCCAGACGGCAGACGAAGTTACAAATTAGATGACCTTGAATCGATCGTTTTTGATCCAAGATTTCCAAAAAGAACCTCAGATAGCTACATAGAAAAGATTTGAGTATATGTTGAAAGCCGAAAGATAAATAGGACGATAATGCAACTTCCGCGGCCTGTTGAATCACTCCGAAAGAGATGAAACATTAGATAGTGTTATAGCCCAGCATTATAAACACTATTTCTTAAATCCTCTTCAAACTCCTATTGCGCTTCTTCGATGATACGCTGAATGGCTGGTAGTGGTTCAGGATATAATTCTGTACGTGCCAGTTTCTGTCTTATCTCTGGTTTCAGTTAGTATGCCATCGATTCTACAAGTGTTTGGACTGCGACAAGGATTTGGGAAGTTTGTTGAATTAGCAGGAGTAATGCTGTATATACCAGCCGAAGAAGTTGCGTCTCGGAGAAGTTGGCGTACTGCTCAAGAGCACGCAAGTTGCCTATACCAGCTACAATGTAAGTCCATCGAATAAACTGCGGAGAATCATGCCTTTAACTTAGATGAAGTGAAAATATAAAGTGACTAACATTCAAGTACATTCTGTACCAAATTAAAGTGATAAGTACCGCCGAAAAAGTACATTCAGCGGTACCAAATCCAGCTCCACTAAAATCTTAGTGATAAGCCGACACCGAAACCATACTGCCGTTTCTCGTAAAACTGGTCGAGCTTGCCGTTCTTTTTCACGTCAAACGTGGTATTAGCCAGTCCAGCATTATACTCTGCGAAAGCGCCAAAATGCGGGGTAATGAGGTAACGAAAACCAATGGGCAAATACACCGTTATGCCGTCGTAGTTTCGAGTGCCTTGACTGGTTGACGAACCTCCTCCGAAGTTGCTGTCCTCTTTGCCGCTCACCAGAATCTTCCCTGCCGACAAGCCGATGTAGGGATCAAATTGCTGATAGTCCTCGGGTAGAAAGTAATTGAGATGGAAGTTAGCCCGTAGTCCAATAAAGGTCGAGGTATACTTGCTGGTATAACCGTATGTCTGGCCTCCAAGGGTAAAGTAGTCACTCATCGTCTGCCAGGAGTGATAACCTTGAAGCCCAACACTAAATGCATCGGAAATAAAGTACTCTGCTGATGCGGCCAGGGGTGTTCTGCCTTCATCGAAGGTAAGGCCAGCATTGATACCCACGAACCCTTTCTGAGCAAACGTAGGTCGATAGGCAATTAAGAAGCCAATTACTAAAGCGGAGGTTATGATTGATTTGAACATGATACTACGGTCGTTTTAAGGTGAGAAAAACAAAGCGCGTAGGTCGTCACTGGTTCGCAAGGAGTGCAAAACCAAGTAACGCCTACGCGCTGAAATCGCAGAATGGAATGAGTTGGGTGGTGGAGGTTACTGCAAATACCAGTTCCTACCACTACACTCTTGCACCGCTTGCAGCAACGACTGACTGAACTGAAAGCTGTTTACATTCCGGTCCAGAAACGTATCCACGTAACTACTTTTAACAGCTCCCGTGAACAGATTGTACACGTTCCATAGACTGATGGTGCCATCATCATTCCGACAGAACGACTGATCCCGGTAGTAATCACGAGCAATGGTATTAATCTGCGAATCACCGAGTAGCAACGGTTCAATCTCTTTACGCTGTGCGGGAGGCAGATATTGATACAAGCGGCACCGACCAATGAGCTGAGCAAATTGGTGTTCAGTCAGGTAATAGCGCGTCAAATCCTGCATGGCTCTGAGGTGCTGACTGGCTCGGTACTGTTGAATGAGTTGTTGAATAGCTTCCACTAACTGCCCTACTGACTTCACCCGAACATCGGCCATAAAGCCATCGGTCCAGATGCACAGATTCGTACACACCTTGTTCTGAAAGCCGATAAAGATCTTGAAATGCTCGTCAGACCCTTTGCGGTTATGCAGGCTGTCGAGGTTATACGCTTTCACCCCGCCAATGGTCAGAGACAGCGTGTTATCTCCAACTTGTTCTTGGATAGTTGGCACTTCGATGGCAAAAGCAGCCCGTTCGTAGTAGAGGGTTTTCTCCCACTCTGCGAGGTCCTTAGCAGCCTTATTTCGTGCCGATGGTATTCTGCCTTTGATGGGGTGAGAAACGCGTACAGAGGGCTCTAAAATGATCTCCTGAGGAAAGTAATTGAAGACGGTCTGGTAAGCAGCTTCAATAAAATCAGCGTGCGAAATCAACGGCTCATTGTCCTTACTATATACAGGAATGATGTGTTGTTCGCGGATCTCGTGGAGCGAAGCAGGCAGCGTGTTAGCCAGAATGAAAGCGTTTTCAGACGATGTTTCCAGAACAGGATTAGCTTCGAGTTCTGGGGCTGGCAAATAAAGCATGGAGGTTTGCATGATTATGATTGGTTTAACAGGTTTTGAGAATTGATTAAAAAGAATGAGGCTGACTGATAGCCAAAGCGGTAGCAGAGCCCAGTCAAGGGCTTCGGATTTTGGTTTGCATGAAACGGATTGATTAAGTGAAACAAAAGGGCAGTGACGAAGCTGTCATCAGCTGGTGGCGGATGAAACGCAAGGGCATAAAATCCGCTTGGTAGTAGCCTAGGGGATGGTAGGCTCAGAAAAGAAAGCCCTACAAAGGGTTGCAGCTGTCCAGCATAATATCATGCTGGATTAATTTGAGGGGAAAAGCTGATTTTACAAAGAAGATAAAAATTGTTTCTATTTGACCACCGGGGGACGTCAACTTGCAAAAGAGGGGTAGGGAGTCGTTTTAAACGACCTCCTGTCTCGTCACACATATAATAGTTTAGAATAAGGTTTGTTCTAATAAAATATAAGTGTTAGAGTATAGCTGGTATGAATACATTAAATAGTTTAAGAGATTAACGCCAGAAAAGTGTCCTTCGTTATACCTTTCAACTTAAGTGGGACCATAAAATCATCTGCAAATTTTAAAAACAAATTTATATCATTAAATAGCGATAAACTCGCCTTATAGTAAAAAACAGCATCTTCTATTTTATCTTCTAAAAATGCAATATGACCTGTCAATAAATAGCTAGCTTTAGAGTTATTTATATCGTCTACTTTTGATAGTAAAATTTTTGCGTTATCAATTTCACCTCTTATAATACAGATGTAAATTAGATAAACTATCGTATCATAGTTACTTGGGGCTATAATTAGTGATCTTGTTAAATAAGTATAACTTAGATCAAATTCACCTGTTTCAATGTATAAAAGCCCTAAGTAATTATGAACTGTAGAGCTATCGGGCTTTACATTTAAGGCTTGGTGATAATATATTATGGCACTATTAAACTCTCTTGTATTAAAAAACAAATTCCCTAAGTTCAATAAAGCACTAAAGCTATTTGGCTTAATTTCTAGCGATTTTTTATAGAAAAAAATCGCATCTTCATACAAGTGTAAATACGCATATGAATTACCTAGATTAAGCAGTGTAGGAAAACTATTAGGGTTAATTTCTAAATATTTCTTAAAACCAACTATTGCTGATTCATAATTATTACCATTAAACAAAGCCATATTGTATGAAAATAAAGCTATAGGATCATCTGGCTTGAATTCTAATGCTTTTTTGAAAAAAGCAACAGCATTAGAATAATCATTTTTCTTATTATATGACTTCCCTAAAGCTAACAGTACTTCATATTTATTAGGTACAAATTCTAACAATATTAAGTATTGGTCAATAGCATGATCAAATTCACCAGCATCACATAAGGCTCTTCCCAAATTATATCTTGCTTCAAAGCTATTAGGTTTATAAGCAAGAAATTTATTATAACAGCTTATAGCTTTATTATATTCTGATATTTTCGCAAAAGCATTTCCAAGCTTACCAATAGCTAAAAGATAATCAGGTTTAAAATCTAAAGATTTTTGATAGTATATTATTGCTTTATCATACTCCTTTAAAGCAAAGTAAGAATTACCTATATTTGCACATGACAAATAATCATCATTATTTAGTTCTAATGCTTTTGTATAAAAGTCAATTGCTTGCCTATATTTTCCTTTAAGAAAGCAGTCGTTACCTTTAATATAAAAAGCAGTGTTTGTCCCACCATATTCTATTGCCATATCAATTTCATTTGCAAACGTATATGCTAAAGCAGTTTTTATATTATTGTTTGTTTGTTTAGATCTTTCAGCATATTTAGCCCAAGTATCTTTACTTATTTGTTTAAATATATCTATTGTTTGATTTGCATCAATCGACAATAAATATTCAGCAATGTTTACATATTTCGAAATAAAAGAAGATCGACTAATTACCTGATCAAATGATGAAATTAGCATATTTTCACCCGCTGAATAAGCTGGTGTATATTCTAATAATGTATTATTTAAATAAAAGTCCTTAAAGATGTCATCTAAAAATACAGGATCAATACTACTATCTATGTTTGTTAATAATTCAGAAAAACTAAATCTAAACTTCTCTAACCATTTTTCATACTCTAAGTGGCTACTATCAATTCTAGATAAGATTGGGAAAATATACTTTTTTCTATATCCTAACTTTGTATAGTCAGAATTCAATATTTGATTAATAATATTCTTACAACCTTGAAAATTTTGCTCATTAGCTGCCATTAGAACTACATTAGTATCTGGCAACTGTATATTGCAGATTCCTGAATAGTCTGTAATACCAGTTCTACTATCTATCAAAACATAATCATATTCTCTATTATTTAACCAATTTTTCAGTTGTTCAATATAATTTACACCATCTAATAATTCATAAAATTCATACCAATTAAAATTATTAATTTTAAAAGAAAAATTATCGCTATAATTGCCTGCTGGGATTAAATCAATTTTCCCAAATTCATTTTCAATTATTTCAGATTTATCAAGTGATAATATAGAAGATTCTTCAAAATAGGAGAGGTCGTCTGGCCTAACTTCGGGGTTAGATCTCATTAAAGAAACATAACTCTCCAGCATTTCAATTGTGCCAGGGACAGAAATGCATCTACTATTTTTTTCGAAAAAACTATGGAGGCCTGGAGCTTCAAAATCCCAATCCCAGAGCAATACTTTTTTTAATTTCTTATGGCATAAGTAAGCGGCAATATTTACACATAATTGCGATCTTCCCACACCTCCTTTATACGAGTAGAAACTAATAATCATAAAATTCTAGGTATTGAAGATTGAATTTTATTATCAAGTATTATGCTATTTTTTACCTTGAAATGCTTGTAAAATATTTCCAATAAATGTTTAAAAAAACCATCCTTTGCTGAAATATCATAAGCATATAGACCCATAGGTGTGCTTTGGCTATAATACTCATTTGTTATGAAATACTTTTTTCTTCGTACATTCATGATTCTTTTAGCTTGAAATGGTAAACTTTCGCAATATGGAAAAATTGTCCCCTTTACATCCTTCGTATCTAGTCTCTGAGTAATTAATGCATTATCACTATTTAAAGACAAAAGATCGATAATAGCAAAACTATTTTTTATATTCAGATCGATTTCGACACATTGCTCATTAGATAATGTACCATCTAGGTATAAAGTTATAAACTTGAATCCATGTTTCTCAGAAAATTCAATTAACATTGTGTTAATTGAATTTTCATCAATAAAAGGTTTCCATTTGTTGATATTCGTTTCATCATACCTATCTTTGTTAATTAATTTAAAAAGGGATTTACTAATTTCTTTTTTAACGCCATCTTTAGTTGTGACTATTACAAAACAAAAGATTTTTATTTCGTTTGGCATCTTAGCATTTTCAATTGAAGAAATTAACGCCTGAATTTCTTCAATCTTACTCATTGTAGAATCGATTTTGTTTTTGATTAGATCGCTAGTATCTACTCCAGCGTTTCTCCATTCGGTATATAAATTATCAAGTCTTTCCTCTAATTTTTTTAATTGATTAATATAAATGTCAATCATTTTTATTTACCACTTAAAATATTTTTAATATCTTCTTCGTCTTTATCGATTCTACGTTGAGTTCTCGCAATCATTATTTCGTAAGAACCAATCGATTCTGGTCCTGCTAATCGTCTCTCCGAATAATATTGATCTAAATCAACCATATCTTTTTTCATATTTTTCAAAATTGTCTCTACTAATTTAATTTTAGAAGGAGTTAAATTAAGCGTAGCTGTTAATTCATTTACGAAAGTAGGATTCTCTTCGATTGCTTTCGTAAGTTTGGTTTCTATACTATTAAGTTCATTCTCAGTAACAACTGTTTTGCTCTCGATCTGCTTTATATTTTCGATCTCGCCATCTTCAATAAAAACACTTTTCACCTTTTGCCATAAACTTTTTTCCATTGCTTTATTAGCGAACTTTTCACCGACTGTTTCTGCGGCTTTCTCCCCGGCTTTAATCAGGAAAGGCTTAAGAATCAGCATTGTAGTGCTTACTACATCTATTGAATCTATCATACAGGTTGCTTCTTATTTTCTTTATTTTTAATGGGTGCTTTAAATTACTAAACCTGCTTTAAATTATTATCAAGCTTGTCATATTAATTTTACCCCTGAGACGTATGTCTTGTAGGTTGTCCATTTACTAAGCACATACGGGAGGGGTTTCCACTATTTTGGCAACACGCAAACTTATTGAATATCAGGCTACACTGTTCATTATTCACAGCGTAGAACGGATAGTAACAATGAATGTTCTGGAAGCGAACCAATAGCAGTTGTCAATAAGTATATGATGTAATAGGTGATGTACGTGTTCCGCCACCAGATCAATACCATCAATAGAAAATATTGGTCTATACGTTATTGGTCCTTCACTGTAATAGCAGAAACCTATACTGTTTATTAAGGTTAGTTTTAGCTGTGGCGGAGAACAGTCATTACTGCCAAGTACTATAATAGTTAGGCTAGTAACGGATCAAGCTACAGTCTGTCTATCTCTCTACCCCTTCATACTAACTGTCCGTCCACATGATTTCCTAAGGTGCGTAGACGGACGGACAGGACAAAGCGCAATTACTTCGTCCTGGATATAGCTTATTTGCCTTCTAATTGGTCAGTGCTGGTAACGGAAAAAGGGAATTTAATATGTTTGATATGCCATAGTACGCGTAGTATAGAGTTAAAGTATTGAGAGGTTCGAAGTGGACCGAAACCGATGGTAATAGCTGGGTCAGCTGATGAAAACACACTGACCCAGAATTTTGATTATTCTTACCAAGCCTCTATTTTCAATCTAGGGCTTATACCTGTAGCTTTAGTTAATTCCTCGCGCATAATGTCAGCCACACAGTCTTCGTATCCTTCCAAGGTTACCACACAATCGTGAATAGTAAATATGGGTAATTCCGGATATTGGCGGCTAATACGACTAGCAATTCGATTCAGAAATACTTCGGATTCTATGCCCTGAAGCACAACAGCCAGATCACGGTTAGAACGGGTTTTAAGCTCTCGAAATACATCATATACACGCGGAAACAAAGCCTTGAACAGTTCACGAATGATGACGAAATAGTAGCGGTTATCATAGTTATCAGAATACAAAGCACTGATTATCTGCTTTTTGAATTGCTCTCGATCTGGAACTGGCTTTCCTGTTATATTGCTCCAATACTGGGCTAATGTTTCATAAAGCCGACCAGTCTGAATACAGTCAATGTATCGTTTTCTCCCTTCCCAATACTCTACTAATTTAGTAGGAATCTCTAACATAAGGGAGCCCCGAACCCGCTTTATACCTTCTTCTCTATTTACCATCTTTATATCCTCAAGGCTTAGTTGATCTCTTTGTGCTTTGTGCTGACTTTCTAATTGGACTAGCGTAGGCACTGCCCATACTTTATCCTGTACATCGATGGGCAGATCGTACATTGTTAACCCTATAGCTTCAGCTGAAGACTGTTCATAAAATGCTCCATCGAGTAATAAGATCGCCAAATACAGTTGGGAACTTCTTAAGTCAATGGAAACCAGTGGGTGGCCATTGTAGGTGACAAACTGCCGTAGCTGACTCCATAGGTTGGTAAGTTTACTGTGGAACCGATGTCCAGATTCATCGACGGCAAAGCTAGATTCCGGATCGTTGAAACGTTCAATCATAGCCAGATGGGCATTATAACGATTAATTGCATTGGCTTGCTTCGTGGCGGATTTACCGGAAGCCATTAGCTCAGTCTGATACGTTGCCTCGATATGGGCCAGCGCAACCTCAGTATGTAATACCAAGCCATCAAACCAGTGGACCAGTATTGGGTACATCGCCAAGGCCGTTTGCTTAATCTGCTTTTTCTGCCGCTTATGCTTAACGAGCAACCAGTAGTCCTTATCTTCCCTAATCGTTTCAACAACTGCTTTTGTCCGGTAGTTAGACGTGTATCGGTACCCATAGCATTTTGCACCAGGCTCACAGACAAAATCACATTCCAGAATGCCTACTTCAAGAAGATAACGGATGTATTTTTGATAATGAGTAACGACTTGATTAAGCCGTTTTGATGAGAGCGGCACAAAAGGGAAAGCCTCATGAGCATCTAGTAAATGGTGATCGAAAGCTGATCGCTCTACAATTAAACCCAGAATATATTTGAAACAGCCAATTGTGTGAGGGAACATCGGTTTGTGTTCGATCAGGATATTTTCCAGTTCCAAGTTGTGCGGTAATACGACTCGCATGGAGTCATCAGAATATGTGTGATTAGCCACGGTGAATATTGTTTACTGTTAGCTAGGCCTCCCTGTCAGTAAAGCCTATAACAATAACGAATATCTAACTAATCCGTTCACTTTACATGGCAAAAACATTACAATTATAGGAACTTTTTGGCAATTTGGCACGTTGATTAATTGTAAAACAAAGAAACAAAATGAATAAAAAAACCGACAAGACTGTTCTGAGCCCAGCGCGGATTGAACAAGTCTATGAAGCCATTTTGGTAAAAAAGTATAAGCTAGGCGATATTAACGAGGTTGAAAAAGACCTGACGTCTAGAAATCTCAACTTATGGGGAGGGCAGAACCTGCTCTTAGCAATTCGTCATTCAGACAGTACTTGGTCCCGCTTCAGCCTTGCTGATTACCTATGGATTAAGATTCTTTTAGCAATGAGCGCCTTAAACGTTAATAAGAAGAAGGCTGAGTTGATCAAAAGCTATCTGTTACTATTGCCTCAGCCTGCTGTCATCCCGAATCTATCGAGCAAAGCATTAAATGTCTTGAAAAACGGCGGTGAGACGATCAACCAGCCATTAGCTGTTTTAGCTGGCATTATAGCGGAAAGTATCTGGCATAAACGGGCTACGTATATTCACCTCTATGAAGATACTTGCCTATTTACCGCTACAGAGGGTATAATTCCTTCCCTATTAATCGGTCAGTATCCTGAGTCAGAGACTTACATTCAAATCTCTCTGCAGGACATATTTGCTGATTTTGTCTATAACATGATGAGAATTGAGATGGAAAAAGATCCGGTAGGTATCGGCATATTGACAACTCAGGAAGGAGCACTATTACAAGACCTCGAGCAGAATCAGCTTAGCCATATAGAGGTTACAGCTACTAAGGAAGAAACTTGGGGTATAGACATTAATGACGCCAATAAGGGTCGATTGGCCCACGCATTATCACTATACATGGTCAAGGGCAATTACGAGCACATCACTTATTTGACGGCTAAAGGCGAGAGCTTTACTCTATCAAGAGCAACCAAAGCTCCAATAACGAATTAATATTAAGGTTAAAATGATGATTAGTTTAGCTATATGCCATCGTGTCCTTACCCAGAATGGGTTAGAGATGAGTGATGGTCAAGTAGAGTTACTCCGCCAGATGCTCATGCAACTGGCGGAGGTTGAGTTCCAACAGTTTAAAGTAAACCAACAGAATTACAGTAAACACGATGACAACCAAAGCGATCATCTATACACGGGTCTCCACCGACGACCAAAAGGACAATGGGTTCAGTCTTCAGGACCAGGAAGGGCGACTGCGTAAATACTGCCAGCAAAACGGCATTGAGATTATACGTCACTATCAGGATGACCACTCAGCCAAGAACTTCAATCGGCCTGCTTTCCAGCAATTCTTAGGCGAATTGAAGGCTAAGGCGATCAAGCCCGATCTGTTCCTCTGCGTTCGGCCTGATCGGTTTTCGCGCAACATGATGGAAAGCTGGAATATGCTTCAAACTCTCACATCGTATGGGGTGAAATTTCAAACTTTGGAGAATCATACCGACCTGAACTCACCGGAAGCATTGATTCCGTTTATGCTGAATATGCTGCTACCTCAAGTAGACAACGAGAGACGTAGCTTGAATACAATATCAGGGATGCGGCAAGCGGCACGTGAAGGCCGTTGGATATGGCGGGCTCCGATTGGATACCGGAATGACTCGGCTAACAAAGCCATTGTGGTCAACGAAGCTGTGGCTCCATTGGTAGTGGAGGCATTTGAATTATACGGAATGGGAGTCTATGCAGCCGAAGAAGTACGGCTAATGATGAGAAAGAAGGGGCTGGTTTGCAGCAAGAACAATTTCCTGAACATGTTAGAAAATCCATTCTATACAGGTAAATACGTACTTGAGCCTTGGAAAGACCAACCCGAAGAGATGATACAGGGCAATCATGAACCGTTAATCAGTGACCAGTTATTTGCTACTGTGCAGGATTTACGCCATGGGAAAAAGCGCCAGCAGGTTTCGGTAAGTGCCACGCGTCGGGAAGAATTGGAGCTACGAGGATTTCTCCAATGTAAATGTTGTGGTAGTAAGCTAACAGGCAGCGCTTCGAGAAGTCGGAATGGTGTACGGCATTTTTACTACCATTGTCAACATGGCTGTAAGGAGCGGTTCCGGTCAGATACGGCCAATCAGGACTTCATCAAGTTCCTCAGTGGGATGACACCACCCAAAGAAGTGATCGAGTTATACCAGATGATTCTTCGAGATAGGTTCGGCACTGATATGGCGAAAAAAGAAGTGGAAACAAATAAAATAGAAAGTCAGATCAAGCTACTGGAGCAACGTATTTCAGCATTGACTGATAAGTATGTTGATGGCTATATAGATGGAGACTTGTATGTCCAGAAACATGCGGCTTACAAGACTGAGATAACGCTATTGACAGACTCTTTACGGATGCTGGAATTGCAGGAAGACAGTTTTACAAAGTATCTGGCTTACGGCTGTACTTTACTGAGCAATTTGCCTAAATACTATGAACAATCACCTTTAGCAGTACAACAAAAGATAGTTGGTTCGATATTCCCCGGAAAGCTGATTTATGACGATGGAAAGTATCGAACCACTGAAACAAACTTCTTTATTGAGCTAATGCGCTCATTTCCAGTCGATAATAAAGGCAAAAAAGAAGGGCAGACCATGCTTTTGCATAATCTGCCCACTTGGGCTCCCGAAGCTGGGCTCGAACCAGCGACCCTCTGATTAACAGTCAGATGCTCTAACCGACTGAGCTATTCGGGAGTGTGTCGGTTGATCGTGGGGCAAAAGTAGTGGCTTTTCGGCCATTACACAAATAATCTTGTTAAAAATTTTTGCCCTTACTTACCAATTCAGTGGTAATCAACAACAAAAAACTTATAACGCGTCAGGGCGGTGGCTGGGAACATTCTGCAGAATTAACTCCTTTATCCTCCGCGCGTCAGCTTTTGTGAAATTCTGAATGACTATCTCAGGGCGAGCCCGAGGAATAACTCGTATGGTGGCAAAGAATAAACCATTATCAATTTCTACCCCCGAAATATCGGAATAGAAAACAAAATTGTCTGTCCCTCCAATCAGCTTACGAATGCGAAAAGTAACACCTTTATCGTCGAAAACGACCTCGTCGTAACGAATTGGGTCTTTAAAACTACTACTACGGAATTTCTCTGCCATTGTGTTTGAACCGGTTTCAGAACCAGGATGGTAGCAGGATTCTAAAGATTTTCTTGATATATTGAGTGCGTCAGTACCCTTGTAAAATCTTTAAAATCCTGCTACCATCCTGGTTCAGCCATCTGGTTATTTTTTTGGTATATATATCACTTTCTTCGTTTCAAAAAAGGGCTCGTCGAAATAGTCTGAGAGTTCATAAACGCGGTAACGGTCAGTCACTTCAGCTAGTTCTTCGGCTAGGTCGCCCCCTTTGAGATATAAAACTCCGTTGGGACGGTCGTTGTTGCCAGCTTTATGAATTTTATAACGCACCCATCCTAAAAACGGCTTCAAGCGTGTAACGGCCCGACTCACTACAAAATCGTACGTTGTCTTTAACTGCTCAACCCGAATTTGCTCAGCTTTCACGTTCGTTAACCCTAACGCATCCGTCACTTCCTGCACTACCTTTATTTTCTTACCAATACTGTCGACTAGATGAAAATCGACTAATGGAAATAGTATGGCTAGTGGTATACCCGGAAAACCGCCCCCCGTTCCTACGTCCAGAATTTCGGTACCGGGTTTAAACGAAACGATTTTAGCGATACCCAGCGAATGCAGAATGTGCTTCTCGTACAAGGCATCGATATCTTGCCTAGAAATAACGTTAATTTTTGCGTTCCAATCGCGATAAATTCCATCCAGAGCGGCAAAACGTTCTTTCTGAAGTGGCGTTAAATCCGGGAAATATTTTAAAATGAGATCAATATCCATATTTTAGAAAACCACCTGACGAAAAGCTATACTATTCTATAGCCTTTGCATTTCTATATATCGTTCTATCGCCAATAAATCCGCTTTTTCGGGCGAGTAATAAGTGTTTTCAGCGATGCCAGCCCGTAATACATTGCCAGCATTACGTCCATAAATGGCATAAATGCCCAATGAACCGTATGCGCCAATCGATAACTGATACGTCCGACAATACCCCAGAATGCAAGAAGTCGAAAAGCAAACGCGCCTGCGCTTATTTGCAAAAGTAGCCATTCGTTCGGGGAGAATGCAACGGCCTTCAGTTTGTGATATAGAAAGACCCCACTAATGGCGAGTGCGAACATCCATGACAGTACATGTGACCCCACCAAAATAGCTAGCCGAAACTTATTTCCTGATTTGTAATACCGCCCTACGTGTAGATGGCGCTGTTTCTGCCGACGCCATTCAGACCACGTGTTCTTCGGCTCCGACCACACAAACGTATCAGGATGTATACAAACAGCCGTGTTACGTCCGGTTGCGACTTCGTTTATAAACAGGTCGTCATCACCACCCGTTACGTTCATGTGCGAGTAAAAGCCTTTGTTCGCAAAAAAAAGGCTTGTTCGGTAAGACAAATTTCGCCCCACTCCCATGTATGGTCGGCCTGCCAATGCCAGTGAAAAATATTGGACCGCCGTAAACAACGTTTCGGAACGAATGAGCAGATTCAATAATCCCGGTTGGTAGTAATAAGGAGAATACCCTAACGTAATAGCTTTTTCACTGTGCCCTAGAGGATTAACCATTCCAGCTAACCAATGGGTGGTTTCCGGGCGGCAGTCGGCGTCAGTTAGGAGCACAATGGGGTTGGCTGTTTTTTTAAGGGCAATGGTCAGCGCGTATTTTTTGGGCGTGATGTGCTCGTGCTCTTTGTCGATACGAATATGGCGAACGTAGCGCAACTGCGACACAACACTATCGAGGTACTGCTGTGTACCATCCGACGAGCGGTCGTCCATCACCAATACGTCAAAATTCGGGTATTCCTGCGCGTCCAGCAGAGGCAACAACTCTTTTAAATTTTCCAGCTCGTTGCGAGCGCATACCACAATCGTCACACCTAACGTAGCACCGGGCACCAACGTAGCGTTTTCAATGTCGAAGTCAGTAATCTCCGACTGTCGGTAGAAAGCCGTTCGGGAATAAATAAAAAGGATATAAACAAGCTGAATACTGACTGCAAGTAGCCAGAGGATCAGTAATGTAGTGATCACAAAGCGTAAACGTTTACTCGCTAATGCGCTGATTTTGATTCAAGCGGCAAAGATAGGCGGCATGTGGTATTGGGCAAGGGGCTACGGGCGAATTGCCCATATCAATTCATAATCCACTCCCTTTACGTCCACCCTCGCCCCCTAACCTTATGCCCTTTGCCCCCTGCCACTTATCTTTGTAGTATGACATTTTCGATTACTGCCCACGATTCGCAGTCGAAAGCCCGAACAGGTGTACTGACGACTGATCATGGGACGATTCAAACGCCAATCTTTATGCCCGTTGGCACGGCAGGAACGGTGAAAGCCGTCCACCAACGCGAACTCGAAACCGACATTGCGGCCGAAATTATTCTGGGAAACACGTATCATCTCTATCTGCGACCGGGACTCGACGTGCTACGTCAGGCGGGTGGTTTGCATGCGTTCAATGGCTGGAAACGGCCTATTCTGACGGATTCGGGTGGTTATCAGGTCTATTCTTTGTCAGATACGCGTAAGATCAAAGAAGAAGGCGTTACGTTCAAATCGCACATCGACGGCTCAAAACATACCTTCACGCCTGAGGGTGTCATGGATATTCAGCGGATTATCGGTGCCGATATTATTATGGCGTTCGATGAATGCACGCCTTACCCCTGCGAATACGGATACGCTCGCCAGTCGATGGAAATGACACACCGCTGGCTCGACCGCTGTATCCGCCGTTTTGATGAAACTGAAGGGCATTACGGTTATCAGCAAACGCTTTTTCCGATTGTTCAGGGTAGCACATACGCCGATTTACGCCGACAATCGGCCGAATACATCGCCAGCAAAGAACGGGAAGGCAATGCCATTGGCGGACTGGCAGTAGGTGAGCCAGCCGAAGAAATGTATATCACTATCGAGCTGGTTAACGGAATTCTGCCTATCGATAAACCTCGTTATCTGATGGGTGTTGGCACTCCAGCTAATATCCTGGAAGCTATCGCCTTGGGTGTCGATATGTTCGACTGCGTGATGCCCACACGTAATGCGCGGCATGGCATTCTGTTTACGACGGAAGGGGTTATCAACATAAAAAATGAAAAGTGGAGTCGCGATTTTAGCCCAATCGACGCGAATCTAGGCGGTTATGCCAGTACGTTCTACTCAAAATCATATCTCCGCCATCTGTTTAAGGCTGAGGAATTACTTGGCGCTCAGGTAGCTAGTCTGCACAACTTAACGTTTTATCTGTGGCTTGTCCGCCAGGCTCGTATGCACATAGAAATGGGCGATTTTCGGTCGTGGAAGGACAGAATGGTAGGCCCCTTAATGCAACGACTATAAACGTAACGAAAAGCCGCTAGTGATTAACTGAGAAGTTATAAAGCCATACAGTTGTAAAGGTATAGTGTTGATTTTTCGTGTAGTAAAACTTTATAGCAGTACAAGCTTATATTTCCATGAATTTCTTTTCCCTTCCGCACATCCGTGTGGCAATAGTCTTATGATTTTTTAGATACTTTTTGACCTCACTTCCGTCTTAGGATAAGTTCTGATTGTCGTAAACTGTCTCATTGACCAGTTATAGGACGTAACTTATTTAAGGAGAAGTGCTTGCTCGATTAACGTACCTGATTTTCATCTTTGGCTGGTTTATTGGCGTTTCTGCTCTCGCGCAGGCGGTGCAGCATTTAACCGATGAGCAGGTACAGCAATTTTTGCAACAGGTCAAATCATCGGGCATGAGCGAGGCTCAAATTGAATCGCTAGCTCTGTCGCGCGGCTTCACACCTGCCGACATCAGTCGTATGCGCGAGCGAATGAATCAGGTAGAATTATCCAGAAATCAATCTGCTCAATCAGCCGAAACCAACGTAACACGAACACAGCCCCCTACGCCAACACCACCTGAAAGCGCTACGTTACCAGCAACACAAACCAAACCAGCGGTTTTTGGCGCTACGTTGTTTACCAATACAAATCTCTCATTCGAACCCAATCTACGCATTGCTACTCCCCGCCACTACGTTATTGGCCCTGACGATGAGCTCATTATCGACGTGTTTGGTAACGCTCAGCAAACGTATCGCCCGAAAGTAAGCCCGGAAGGCAGCATCCGTATCGAAAATCTGAGCCCCGTTTACGTGAATGGGTTAACCATTGAACAGGCTGAGCAACGTATCGTTAACCGGCTACGAACGATTTTTCAGGGATTGAATACGGCAGGAAGCGGGATACGTGCTCAACTGACGCTGGGCAGTGTTCGAAGTATCCATGTTACGTTGCTGGGGCAGGTAGTTCGGCCAGGAACGTACACGCTATCGTCGCTGGCTACGGTTTTTAATGCCCTCTATGCCGCTGGTGGCCCCGATGCCACCCGAGGGTCGTTTCGTAACATTCGCGTTTACCGAAGTAATCGACTTATCCGAACGATAGATTGTTACGATTTTCTGCTTCGAGCCGATCAGAAAGCCAACATTCGCCTGCTCGATCAGGACGTTATTTTCATCGATCATTACCACACCCGAATCGAGCTGACCGGCCAGGTGAAACAACCCGGGGTTTACGAAATTCGCCCGAATGAAACGCTAGGTAACGTACTGAATTTCGCTGGTGGATTTGCCGAACAGGCCTATTCGGCATCCATCACACTTTACCGAAACACCCCCAATGAACAACAGATCGTTACCGTTTCCGAGAGTGAAATTACTACGTTTATTCCCAAAGCAGGAGACCGCTACGTTGTTAGTTCTATTCTTGACCGGATCGAAAATAGGGTGACCATTCGGGGGGCCGTGTTTAGACCGGGAGAATTTTCATTAGAGAAAAATCGGACGCTGAAAGCCTTGATTAAGAATGCTGAAGGACTTCGCGAAGACGCGTTCCTGAATCGGGCGATCATCCACCGATTACGCCCAAACCTAGACCCCGAACTGATGTCGGTGGATATCGGGAAAGTACTACGTAGTGAAATTCCCGACGTAGTGCTTCAGCGCGAAGATGTCGTGCAAGTCAGTACGTTCGGCGAGCTGCGTCAGCAACGTATTGTTTCTATTCAGGGCGCTGTTAACCAGCCCGGTACGTTCAATTTTGCCGATAGTATGACCGTCGCTGAGCTAGTTGTGCTGGCGGGCGGCTTTTCGGATGGCGCGATTTCATCGAGAATGGAAATTGCTCGTCGCGTTCAGGATGATACGTCGGGATTGGCAAACGGGCAGAGCGTTCAGCTTTTCGCGTTTGCGATTGATCGAAATCTACGTTTAAATCCGGCCGATGCCCAACTAACGCTCCGTCCTTTCGATCAGGTTTTTGTGCGAACGTCGCCCCGATATGAGCCTCAGAAAAGCGTTGTGGTATTGGGTGAAGTGAACTATCCGGGGGCGTATGCCATTCGCACCTCCACCGATCATGTTACGGATTTACTCGCTCGCGCAGGAGGCTTAAAATCAGAAGCATATCTACCAGCAGCCCGCTTTCAGCGACGACAGGAAGCCATCTCCATTAATCTAGAAAAATTAATGAACAACCCCGAGGTTTCGGGTAATTTACTGCTGCACGATGGCGATACGTTAATTATTCCCCAACGACCTGATATTGTTCGAATACGGGGCGAAGTTCTTAACCCGGCCACAGTTGATTTCGAAGCGAAGAAGTCATTTCGTGCCTATCTAAACGAAGCAGGCGGATTTACGAAAAAAGCGATTCGCCGGAAAACATATGCCATTTTAGCCAACGGCAAAATTCAGCCGAGTCAATCTTTTTTAGGATTTCATCGTTTTCCAAAACCCGAACGAGGTATGGAAATTGTCGTTCCAGCGCAACCACCCACCGACCAGAACCGGCTTGCACCTACCGAGCGAGCCGCCTTATTGACAGTGATTGGATCAGGATTAGCCGTCATTCTGACTGCCGTACGACTTTTTACAAATTAACTCAATGATAGCGCCACCCACTTACCCAACACAGCCAAAGTTCTGGCTAGACTTGTCGGCGGAAAATATTTTCCGAACGGCCTGGCAGGGTCGGATCCGGCTGGTAAAAACTACAGCTTTTTTTGGCTTAATGGGGATAATTATGGCCTTATTGACTCAACCCGAATTTACGGCGGAGGCCCGGATTATGCCGGAAATGAATGGTGGTTCGAGCGATATGGTAAAACGATTGGCTTCGGTGGCAGGTTTCGCCGGGCTGGACTTGTCGGATGCCGACGACGTTGATGCCGTGCGTCCGGACTTATACCCGAACGTATTACAAAGTTCGCCGTTTGGCCTTTACCTGCTCAACCAACCCGTAATGACGCAGGAAAATCAACCAACTACAGTAGCTAAGTTATTAACGTATCACACTAATTGGCCATTTATGAACTGGTTCAGTGATGAGGGACGTACTGATAGTCGATTACCTACCCAAGTAGCTGGAAAACCCGTCCAATTGACCAGACAGCAACAAGATTTACTGGACGACATTAGTCAGCGGATAGGTGCTAAACTCGATACACGATCGGGAATTATTACCATCACGGCCCAGATGCCCGATGCGAACGTAGCGGCTAACGTAGCGCAATTAGCTATGACGTACCTAACGAACTACGTAACAAGCTACCGAACCGAAAAAGCCCGGCAGGATTTACAGTTTTATACGCAACGGCTTCGGGAAGCGCGTCGACGTTATCAGACCGCTCAATACGTTGCATTTCAATACAATGACCAGCACAAATACTACGTAGTACAGGCTGCCACCATAGAAAAACAACGTATTGAATCGGAATTGACGATTGCACAAACGGTTTACACGGAATTATCGAGGCAGTTTGAGCAGGCCAAGTTGAAAGTACAGGAGCGTACACCCGTCTTTAAAGTACTTGAACCGCCCAAAGTTCCCCTTAAACGGACTTCGCCTAAACGTACTGTATTGGTGCTGGTTTACACAGGAATCGGTTTATCTGTCGGATTAGCTAGTTTAATGATGCAGCAGGCAGGTATCTTGCCCAAATTGCGTGCTACAATTCAATCCTCATCAACCTAAACACATCTATGTTCGACGCACTTATCACAAAGAAAAAACAGGTTGCGGTTATTGGATTAGGCTACGTTGGCTTACCGGTTGCGCTGGCCTTTGCCCGGCAGTTTCGGGTAATTGGCTACGACATTAACCCCGATCGCGTTGCTATGTTACAACGTGGCGAAGACCCGTCGAGGGAGATGAACTACGCTGATTTTGAGAATACTGACATTCGGTTTACGGATAACGCCGATGACCTGAAAGCAGCGCATTTCTTTGTGATAGCGGTTCCTACGCCTGTTGATGAGTACAAGGTTCCTGACCTAAAACCACTCCAGCGGGCTTCCGAAGCTGTTGGCCGAGCCCTAAAATCAGGCGATTATGTCGTCTATGAATCAACAGTTTATCCGGGCTGTACCGAAGATGATTGCCTGCCCATTCTGCAACAAACGTCGGGCCTTAGACTGGGGCACGATTTCAAAATCGGCTACTCACCTGAACGTATCAACCCTGGCGACAAGGAGCGAAAACTTGCTGATATTCTGAAGATTGTGTCTGGTAATAATCAGGAAGCCTGTCTGGAAATTGCGCAGGTGTACGGAGCTATTATCCGGGCGGGTGTGTATGAAGCGCCATCCATTAAAGTGGCTGAGGCCGCCAAAGTAATTGAGAATGTACAGCGCGATCTGAATATTTCGCTCATGAACGAGCTGTCCATTATTTTCGACAAAATGGGGATCGATACGCACGAAGTGCTGAAAGCGGCTCGCACGAAGTGGAATTTTCTGCCATTTACACCCGGCCTAGTGGGCGGTCACTGCATTGGTATCGACCCGTATTACCTACTTTATAAAGCGCGTCAACTTGGCTACGACCCGCAGGTGATTCATTCGGGCCGACGTATTAACGACGGCGTACCAGCCTATATCGTGACCCGATTGCTCCAGATGCTCATCCGGCAAAACAAAGACCCACGTCAGAGCAAAGTCCTGGTTATGGGCCTGACGTTCAAAGAGAACGTATCTGACATCCGAAATTCGAAGGTAGTCGAATTAGTGCGTGAATTGATGATATACGCCATCAACGTGCACTTGGTCGACCCGCGCGCGTCGCCGAACGAGGTAGCCCATGAATACCGGATGACGCTTATGGATTCACCATCTACCCATTACGACGCCATTATTGTAGCCGTGGGACATGAAGAGTATCGGGCGTTAAACGTAGCATACCTTAAATCGTTGATGAACGATAACCCTATATTATTAGATATCAAGGGATTGTACAACGTATCACTTAATGAAGGAATTGACTACTGGCGGATGTAAACCGTAACGTAATGAAAGTTGGGATAATAGGCAGTAAACTTTTCGATTCGCTGGAATACAATCTGGCCGATTCATTATGTGCACTGGGCCACGAGGTTCGGACACTCGACGTAACCGATGCTACCCTATTGCCAACAAAAATTACGTATTGGGCATCCCGATTTATCGAATCGTATGAACGGTCTATTGCCCTGACCCTCGCCCGAAAGATGAGTGCGTGGAAACCTAACGTAGTGGTGGTCGTTTATCGAAATCTGCATCCCGTATTGGTCTCTGAAATGAGAAAAAAACTTCCTGACGTAGTGATTGTACAAGTGAATCCCGATGCGCTTTCGAACCTGGAAAAACAACAGATTCTAGCGGCTGATTTCAATTGCTATTTCTCAAAAGAACCGTATATCGCTCAGTTCATGCGTGATAAGGCAGGTTTGAACGCCCATTATCTGCCCGAAGGCTTCAACCCACGCATACACAAAAAACCCGCTGTTGATAAAGCCGAAGCAGAGCGGACAACCAATATCGATGTGCTGGTATTTGGTAGTTTGTACGCTTACCGGGCGCGCATGATCGAACAGTTGATACGCGCGGGATTGAACGTAGCTGTTTTCGGAACTGCAGGACCATATATCAGCCCACCCGTAAAGTCGGCTTTTCGAAAGCAATACCTTACTGGTGAAGCGAAGAACCAACTGCTTTTTGGCGCGCGTTGTCGTCAATACGTTCCATTACGCCGAAGTTACGTCGGTCAATCAGAAGTATTTTGAGATAAACGGGATCGGCGGTTTTCAACTCTCCGATTACAAGCCAACCCTGGATGAATACTCCGCTGTAGCTAGCGAATCTATCAGTTATCGAACTATGAGTGAGGCTGTTGACAAAATCCGTTACTATCTCGCCCACCCTTCCAAACGTCATGAAATCGCTGCCAGACAATACCAGCACTTTCAACAACACCACACGTTCGATACGCGGATATTGGACATGCTACGTATCATTCAATAGCCATTTCCCGACGTAGTATAATGAAGTACGGCAGTCTTTTGCTGAAATCGCGCTATCATCCCCTCACCATTCTGATGAGTGGGCAGGCAGTAGTGGCGCTGGCTAACATAGCATACGGCAAACTTACGGCCCTCTATATTCCGCCAGCCGAATGGGGAAATTATAGCCTCATGATGACGCTCGTGCTTCTGTTGCATGGTTTTATTATTACGCCCACAATTCAATCGTTCAAAGCCGCAGTGGCAGGCCCCTCCCCTGGCACTGTCATTTCTGTTTATAGCCTCGTACTGATGCTAATTTATGCGGTTTCACTATTGGCTGCTGGACTTGTAGCCAGCTTTCAGTATAACGGTTGGTTATGGATAACGGCCTGGCTTTCTGCTGTTGGTCAGGGATTTTACAACTTTAGTAATGACTATCTGAACATAACGGGCCGCTACCGGGTGTATTCAAAACTAATCTTGTTATACGCGCTTAGCAACCTAGTTCTGTTCGGTATTATTGTCGTTGGTTTCGACCATTCTACGATGCTGGGGCTATTTTTAAACCTGGCTTTACTGAACATAACATTGGCAGTGGTGTCGCTAAGGAAAGCGATGCAGATGGGCGCTACGTTTCGATTTCAACGATTTTCGGACTTGTACTCGCCCGATTTATTACGTCAATATTGCCGTTACGTCTGGCCATTAATGAGTCTGTCTGTTTGGAATTGGCTTATTAATTATGCTGACCGTCAGTTGATTCGACACTATATGACCGCTACCGATGTGGGCCAGTATACCATGGGCTACAGCCTCGGATCGAAATTCCTGCTGCTGGTAGCTCCACTGATTGTTTTCCTGTCCCCTATCATTTTTGGATTTAAGTCGGACGGACAACCTGCCGAACATGTCAATCAGTTTCTTCTACCTTATCTTAAACAGTACATATTGATAGCCAGCTTTTTATGTCTGCTATTTTGGTTGTTGTATCCGCGAGTTGGCCTTACGTTTCTTTCGTCGGCTTATGAGCCTGCGTTTAAAGTCGGGCCCATTGTGGCAGTTGGCTATCTGTTTCTGACCTGCATTCAGGTATTGGAAATCAAATGGTATGCTTACGGACAAACACGGTTCATCCTTTGGCATACCATGATTGGAGCCGTCGTCAACGTAGCACTGAATGTGATGTTAATTCCTCATTTAGGTATCGTTGGTGCAGCAGTGGCTACGTTGCTGGGGTTCGCTGTGCAGTTCCTGGTCGTGTTAAACCTGTTTTTCCGGAAGACGTAGCATGAAGCGGATAGCGGGTTGTCTTATGGTTCTGCTTACCCTGGTTTCAGTTGAGGGCGCTACGTGGTGGGAAGCCGCTGCTATCGGGTTTTCAGCACACAGCCTTCTTACTTTTCTTCAACGTATTGGCGAGCGGTTTGCCTTACCCGAATGCATTGGTTTTATTGCCGCCCTGGAAATTCTGCTCATTCCTGCCATTACGTACTGGGTGTTTCCGGTATCGATGCCCATCGAATCGAATGCCTATTTCCGCTACGCCCTACCAGCCTACGTAGCATTTGTCGTTGGCCTCAATTGGTCGCAACCCGCTTCGACTACGCGCCCGCACTACGTATACATTCAGGCAGTTACTACGTATTTACAAGACAAACAGCAAGCCAGTCTTATACTATTTTTTATTGGGTTAGGGGGATTCGCTGTTAAAATGATTGTTCCAGCAGCCCCTACGTTTGTTGGCCTGCTGCCCTCCCACTGCTTATTTATCAGCCTTTTGTACGCTTATTATTCCAGAAGTCCTTTATTTCTGTTTATAAGTGCAGTTGCTCTGCTTGTTGTGAGCACTTACACCATCCAGCAAGGCATGTTTGGCGATCTATTTTTGTGGACCATTCTCATTACGTTGCTGGTTACAGCCGGTATTCAGTACCGAATAAATGCCCGGCAAAAAGCTGTTTTTGTGGCGCTGGCGTTTGTTACATTACTCGTTATTCAGTCTATCAAAGTTGAATATCGCCTGAATACGTGGGGTCATCAACGTAGTGAACGAAGCGGGAATGCCGGTTTGATGGGCGAGCTCATTACTGATCGGTTGGCAAATCCAGAGAAAGTTTTAAATATTCAGCATCTTTTCAGCGCTTTTATCCGGTTCAATCAAGGCTTGCTCATTGGTAGCGCAATGGCGAAAGTGCCTGTACATGAGAATTTTGCAAATGGCGAAGTGTTGTTATCATTCCTTTTTCCGCTAGTGCCGCGATTTATCTGGACGGATAAACCACAGACCGGGGGCTATGAGAACATCCGACGTTTTACCAGCCTGCCGCAGAACGAAAACACCAGCATGAATCTATCGCCATTGGGCGAAGGGTACGTCAATTTCGGATTCGGAGGCATTCTTTTTTCGCTGATGTGGGGTAGACTGCTTGGCTACGTCTTCCAATTCCTGATTCGCCTTTCTGAAAAAATTCCATCCGTTATTCTCTGGATACCAGCCCTGTTTTTCGGCTGCCTGACCATGGAAACCGACATTCTATCGGTCTGGGGTAGCCTGTTGAATGTCAGCATGTTTATTTCATTTCTTTATTGGTCGCTTCGGCAACTAAACATTCTCCTGTAAATGCTTATAAAGTATTTGCTGCGGAGTTGCGGCACGGGTCATAGCATAGAAACAGTTTTTGATACACTTCGAAGTGGACTGGCTAACCACACGGATGTTACTACGTCGATAATTCGAATGCCTCACATCAGCAAAGGGTTTCGGTCTATTTGGAAAAATCTTCGTTTCGCGGCCCGACAGCAACATAACGGATTATTTCACATAACCGGCGACATCCACTACGTTGCCCTAGCTTTGCCCGGTAACCGCACTATCCTAACTATTCACGACTGTATTCTTCTCCAGAAAAATCGTCTGTTCCCCCTTCGATACGCCTTTTTCTGGCTGTTTTGGTATTACGCACCTATCCGCCGGGCAAGCGTCGTTACGACCATTTCTGAAAAATCCCGAATGGAGCTCCTGCGATTGGTCGGACGTAGTGCCGAAAAAATTCGAGTCATTCCTAATGCCGTCCACCCCGCTTTCACGTATCAGCAACACACCTTTTGCACAACGCAACCCACTCTCTTACAGATCGGTACAGCTTCCCACAAAAACGTACTTCGCCTGATTGACGCTCTGGAAAATCAGTCTGCAAAATTAATTTTGGTCGGTCCCCTATCTGATACCATTACCAAACGGCTTCTTCTCCGTCATATACCTCACGAGCATTACCAAAACCTGAATCAGGAAGAAATTGTGCGTTTGTATCAACGTTGTGATATGGTCTGTTTTGTTTCGCTTTACGAAGGTTTCGGGATGCCTATCCTTGAAGCTCAGGCTGTTGGAAGACCCGTTTTAGCTAGTCATATCAGTCCACTAACAGCAATCGGCGGATCAGGGGCCTGCTACGTCGACCCGACCGACGTAACGGCAATTCGGGCGGGCATCGAGCGCATCTGCCAAGATGAAACGTATCGAAACAATTTGATTCAGGCCGGCCGGGAGAACGTAGCAAATTTTACTAGTGAATCTGTCGCAGCAGAATACAAAGCTCTATACGGCAGTTTGTTATAGTTAAAAATGGGGAAGCCTACTTTACTGATTTTCGTCGAATATTTTTTACCCGGCTATAAATGGGGTGGCCCCATTCAGTCGGTGGCGAATCTCATTGGCATTCTGCATCCTTATTACGACATTTCCGTAGTTACCCGCGATCGGGATTTTCTGGACACAGAAGCCTATCCAACCATTGTCAGCAATAAGTGGCTGGATGGAGAAAGTTACCGAATTATGTACTGTTCGCCCGATAAGCTCACGTTACGTTTAGTGTATACGTTAGGGCAATCGTCGGCCTTCGATTTTGTGTACGCAAATAGCCTGTTCGGAAAACTTACGCACGCTTTGTTATTACTTTCCGGCCTAACTGGTCGACGTATTATTATCGCCCCGCGTGGAGAGTTACAGCCGGGGGCATTACGTTTGAAATATTACAAGAAATACCCGTTTGTGCGAATCATAAAGGCAATCTCGCGCGGGCAAATTACCTGGCACGCGACAAATGAAGTCGAGCAAAAATCGATTCGCAACCTTTTTCCAGCTTCGCGGATAGGCGTAGCGCCGGTCGTGCTGGCTCCCGATACACCCAGGCAATTACAACCGCGCTCAACGTATCAGAAGCAGACGGGAGTAGCAAAATTGGTTTTCATAGCGCGGCTTACGCCCGTGAAAGGACTGTTATTTCTGTTCGACGTACTGGCGTCCATTCGTGAACTCTCTATCGAATTGGACATTTTCGGCCCCGTTGATGATGAAGCATACTGGCGGACTTGTCAGAACGCCTTGGCAAAGCTCACGCCCAACTGTTCTGTAACATATCGAGGTGTGCTGGCGCACAAGGAGGTCAATACTACGTTAAGAAACTACGATTTTTTTATTCTTCCAACGCATAGCGAAAGCTTTGGCCACGCCATTTTTGAAGCGTTATCTGTGGGGGTTCCCGTCATCATCAGTGACCAAACGCCCTGGCAACAATTAGTCTCCCGGCAAGCTGGCTGGGATATTCCTCTCCAAAAACAACATTGGTTTTCCGTACTGAAGCAAGCTGTCGCAATGGGCAATGACGTCTATACTACGCTTTCAGAGGGTGCCCGCTCAATCGTTGAAAAGTACGTTAATGAGCAACAATTAGGCGAAAAATATCGGATGCTATTCTCCTGATGCCGTTGCTCAATTTCTTTATTGAGCTGAATGGTAATTTATTACTTAAAAAAAATTCTCCGCTTTGCCGAGATTCACGGCTGGCTAAGAGCGATTACTAAAGTCATGGCTCGCTCACGGTTGCAGGTGTGGGCGACACCAATTAGTCGATATGGACAAGCGGGTGTCGGGCTGATTGGCTGCGGACAATTTGCGTTTAGTACAGTCTGTTTTTTCCTGAAAAAACAAGGTAGTACTACGTTCCTGGCTGTCTTCGACCCACTCATTGAACAAGCGCAGTCACTAGCTCACTATTACGGTTTTCGAGAAATCGCGCCCTCGCCTGACGCGCTGCTGGATCACCCTGAACTAGCCGTTTTATATGTCACCTCTAATCATGCCTCGCACACTCCCTACGCCATTGCGGGGCTAAAACGTAACAAAACCGTTTATATCGAGAAACCGATTTCAGTCAGTCGGGAACAACTGTTACAACTGAAGCGGGCCATCGATCAATCAACGGGCAAGGCATTTGCTGGGTATAACCGACCATATGCTGAGGCCATCCAACAGTTACGACACTACGTAGCAGATTCTTCGCAGGCAGGTTCATTCAGTCTTTGTTACGTCATCAATGGTCATTTAATCCCATCCGATCATTGGTATCGCCACCCCAACGAAGGTACACGTATTTGTGGCAACCTTAGCCATTGGATTGACCTCACCATTCACATACTGGCCTGGCGCAGCTTACCCGAATGGATTGATATTCAACTAGCTTGGGCAAATCCAATTGAGCCCGACGACAACCTGAACGTAACATTAACCACCGACCAGCACGATCTCATTTCTATTCAGTTAACATCCCGTTCAGAGCCTTTCGAGGGTATCCGCGAATTTATCAACGTACAGTACAATGATGTTATCGCCCAGATTAATGATTTCCGACAAATGACTGTCTGGCAGGGGACACACCGAAAAACCTGGCGCTTTTCGCCTAAAGATGTCGGACACGAACGAGCGATTATGCAACCCTTCTGCCAGCCGAACCGGGCTTGGGCGGAAGTAGAGCTGTCTACCCTATTGACGTTATTTATTCGCGACAAAATACGTTACCGTCAATCGACTGCCCGCTTCTGGATTCGGCAGGAGATAGCCAATTTAATAGCTGATAGTCAGCGGAATATTCCATCTCTTTCCATTAGTAACCTATGAAGATCCTGAACGTAGTGGGAGCGCGGCCAAACTTCATAAAAATAGCTCCTCTCCACCGTGCTTTCGGGAAATTCCCCGATATCGACTCGAAAATTGTGCATACGGGCCAGCATTACGACGCAACCATGAGCGGCATTTTCTTCGCCCAGCTCGACCTGCCGAAGCCGGATTTCTACCTCGATGTAGTAAACGGTTCGCAAACCCGGCAGATGGCCGACATTATGTTCAAATTTGAGCAAGTGCTGGCTAACGAAAAGCCTGATTGGGTGCTAGTTGTTGGCGACGTAACGAGTACGCTGGCGTGTGCGCTGGTAGCCGTCCGAGTGGGTGTTCGGGTAGCCCACGTAGAGGCTGGTCTGCGCTCCGGAGATCGACAAATGCCCGAAGAAATTAATCGAATACTGACTGATAACCTGTCAGATTTATTACTCGTGACCGAGCCGGCCGGCCGGACAAATTTGCTACGTGAAGGGGTTTCGGCGGAGCGTATTCATCTGGTTGGCAACGTAATGATTGACGCGCTGGTGCAGCACCATCCTAGCGTATCGGCTTTACATATTGCCAATACGCTAGGATTGGCCGAACGTTCGTATGCGTTCATGACCATACACCGGCCTGCCAACGTCGATA
Organism: Spirosoma flavus; assembly: GCF_054778555.1. NCBI lineage: Bacteria > Pseudomonadati > Bacteroidota > Cytophagia > Cytophagales > Cytophagaceae > Spirosoma > Spirosoma flavus. The sequence goes on along the minus strand of NZ_BAAGZL010000004.1, from coordinate 790,831 downwards.
CAGTGGTGAGTCTCCAGCGGCTTATTACTATCATCGCAACGGTGGCTCAGCAGCTACCAGTCGTATTGCCGCTACACCCACGAACGCATGCAAATCTGGTCAATTTCAATCTGTTACCTCAGCTTATTTCTATCCCAAATACCTATTTTTTAAAGCCACAGGGGTATCTGGAAAGCCTGAATCTGATGGAGCAAGCCGCAATTGTCCTTACTGATTCAGGCGGTATTCAAGAGGAAACAACGTACCTGAACATTCCCTGCCTTACTCTCCGCAACTCAACCGAACGACCGATCACTATTGAACTGGGTACGAATCAGTTGGTACCAGAATTAAACCCAGAACTGGTAGCCGATAAAGTTGCTCAGGTGCTGAATAATCAGCCCAGACAAAGAGTATCTATTCCGCTTTGGGATGGGCACGCGTCCGAACGTATCGCCGACATTATTCGAGCCTGTTAGCCCACCGTAGCGTAACCACCTCAATAACGTAGTATGAAACAACTTATCCAGCATCTTAAAACCGGTGAAACCCGACTCGAAGATGTGCCAGTGCCACAGGTAGGCCGAGGGCAGGTGCTTATCCAGACGCGCCGGTCGCTGGTATCGCTCGGAACGGAACGAATGCTGGTGGCATTTGGCAAAGCGAGCCTGCTGGCGAAAGCTCGTCAGCAGCCCGACCGGGTCAAGCAGGTACTCGAAAAAATGCAGTCGGATGGGTTGCGTCCAACAATAGAAGCTGTTTTTCGGAAACTTGATCAACCGTTGCCGCTAGGCTACTGCAATGTCGGCACAGTGATGGCTGTGGGCGAAGGCATCAATGACTTACGTACCGGCGACCGGGTGGCCTCCAACGGTCCCCATGCCGAAGTTGTTTGTGTGCCCCGAAATTTAGTGGTTCCAGTGCCTGACAATCTGAGTGATGATGAAGCCGCTTTCACGGTTATTGGAGCGATTGCCCTACAAAGCATTCGGCTCATAAACCCGACGTTGGGCGAAACGATTGTCGTTATTGGTCTGGGACTCATTGGTATACTGACCGCCGATTTACTACGTATCAACGGATGCCGGGTTATTGGCGTGGACATTGACTCGGTCAAATGCAAACTTGCCGAACAACGTGGCATAACGTCTGTAAACCCAACTATGGATATAGACGTAGTGAGACGTATCGAGCTATTAACCAATGGCATAGGTATTGATGGCGTTATCATTACGGCATCGACCCAAACTGATGAACTGATATCCCAGGCCGCTCAGATGAGCCGGAAACGAGGACGTATTGTTCTGGTTGGAGTTGTTGGACTCAATTTGAAGCGTGACGATTTTTATAAAAAAGAACTGACGTTTCAGGTATCCTGCTCGTATGGCCCCGGTCGGTATGACGATACGTATGAGCAGCAAGGTCAGGATTACCCGCTGCCATACGTGCGCTGGACCGAAAACCGTAATTTCCAGACAATTATTCAGTTATTAGCAGATCGCCACCTCGATGTTGAATCGCTTATTACGTCGCGTATTCCTCTGGCTGAATTCGGAAAAATATACAACCATCTGAACGCATCGAATCAAATTGCGTCGCTACTCTGCTATCCGGAAAAACCTGATGTAAAGACTATTGTCCAGCTTTTCGACCCACCGCCACAACTCGGTTTTGCTACTGTTGGCCTGATTGGAGCTGGCAATTTCACGCAGACGGTTCTATTACCGGCGCTGAAAAAAACAGGTGCTACGTTGAAAACAATCGCCAGCGCAAAAGGTCTGAATGCTACGTTACTCGCCAGAAAATATGGAATCCATCAAAGTACGTCCGACTACCGACGTATCATTAACGACCCCAAAATCGATCTGTGCATTATTACAACCCGACACAACAGCCATGCTCAACTGGCCATCGAAGCGTTGCGGGCGGGTAAGCACGTTTTTGTGGAGAAACCCCTCACGATTTACACGCATGAACTCGCAGATCTGATTCAAACGCACCAATCGGCCCAAAAAACGGTAATGGTCGGTTTTAACCGTCGGTTTTCGCCTTATATACAGAAAATGAAAAGTCTTCTGGGTGGATACTCCTCTGATAAACTGCCCATTAACGTAGTAATCACTGTAAATGCAGGCGCCATTCCAGCCGATAACTGGGTGCATGACCGGGCTATAGGTGGAGGGCGTATTTTAGGAGAAGCCTGTCATTTTGTCGACCTGATTACGTTTCTGACGGGATGTTGCGTTGCCCGTGTGTGTATGAATGCCATGGGCCAGCATCCCACCGAAACCACCGATTCAGCGTCGATGCTGTTACAGTACGAAAATGGCTCCACAGGTGTTATAAACTACTTCAGTAATGGCAGCAAAGCCTACGCGAAAGAGCGAATAGAGGTGTTTTCGCAGGAACGGACGCTGGTGCTGGACAATTTCCGGCAGTTGAACGGCTACGGTTTTCGTCATTTTTCGCGAATGTCAGGGCGTCAGGAGAAGGGACATACTGAATTAATAAGGCAATTCATTCGGCAAATTCAGCTAGGTGGCGAGCCGCTGATCCCTTTCGCCGAACTTATCAATACGACTCAAACTACACTGGCCGCTTTGCAAAGTATGCGCGAAACCAGATGGGTGAACGTAGCAACAGTTGGGTTGACTCCTCCACTAATCTCAACTCAACGATGAACAATCCAGGCCTGTTGTGGCGTACCGTAAAACACCTCACCTTTCGGCAAATTCTATTTCAAGTCATACATCGACTTCAGCTAAAACCGCGGCTAAAACGGCCCCGATCAATTCCACCAGCCTATTTTCTCCTGATTCTTGAATCCGACAAACCTGTATCGTGGACAATCAAACCTTTACGTTCCTGAATCAATCGGTTGATTTTGAAGATTCTATAGACTGGAATTATTCCCATTACGGCAAACTCTGGACGTATCACCTCAATTATTTTGATTACCTGAATCAACCCAACGTAGCGCCAAAAGAGGGCCTAGCCCTGATACGTGATTTTATAGCTCAAACGAACGTATTACGCGATGGCCTCGAATCCTATCCGACCTCACTACGTATCATTAACTGGGTGCAATTCCTGAGCCGACATCGCATTCAGGATGAAGCGATTAACGCTCATCTATACGCACAGGCAACCTTACTCCGCCAGCGACCCGAATATCATTTGATGGGAAATCACCTCCTCGAAAATGGTTTCGCACTCTTGGCTGCGTCACTTTATTTTCGGCAGACCAACTGGCATAATTACGCTGGTAAACTCCTTAAAAAAGAGCTATCAAGCCAGATTTTGCCGGATGGAAGCCATAACGAACGTAGCGTAACGTATCACCAACTGTTGCTGGACCAGCTACTCAACGTCTGGGCGATGGTTCACAACAATACCTGGCAACCTGATAAGTTGCTTAGTGAATTTCTCTCAGAAAAAGCGAACCAGATGCTGACCTGGCTCAATAGCGTTACGTTTCGCAACGGCGATGTACCGATGGTTAATGATGCTACGTTCGGCATGGCGCCAACAACAGCACAAATACGTCGGAAAGCTACACAGCTCAATCTGCCCGATATAACCAGCCTGATTAAGCCAGTTGATAAATCAGGCAACGTAGCATCCGAAAATAATACAGACCGTAATGATAGCGGCTATCGCATGTTCCGTCGGCCAACTTATGAGCTGTTTATTGATGTGGGGGCAGTTGGTCCTGACCATCAGCCGGGGCACGCTCATGCCGATACGTTCTCGTTTATCCTCTACGTTCACAGCCAACCGGTGCTAGTCGATCCCGGCATATCGACGTATCAAATTGGCGCTACCCGGGATTGGGAACGTAGCACTATGGCTCACAATACAGTCAGTATCAATACGCTAAATTCATCTGAAGTTTGGGCTGGTTTTCGGGTTGGTCGGCGGGCGCGCGTCAACGTATTGCTGGATACTCCTACTTTTCTGGTAGCCTATCACGATGGTTATCAGTCATTAGGAATTCTACATGAACGAAGCTGGACTGTTGGCGATCATCAAATAAGAATCGTAGACCGGTTACTGGACAGGAATAATGAAGTGGCTCATACGCAGTCAGGAATTGCCCGTTTTCATGCCCATCCTTCCCTTTCCATCCAAATAGGCGGTAACAAAGCACGAATTGGTTCAGCAAAAATTTCTTTTAACCCTGTCACCAAATCAGATTTTCGCGTCATAGAGTATGACATGGCGCAGGGTTTCAATCAAAGGCAACCAGCTCAATGCCTTGAAGTTGCATTTAAAGGGCAGTTGGAAACCGTGCTAGTTATTTCTGAATGAGAATTCTTTACCTAACTTTTTATTTTGAACCCGACATTGGCCCCGGCCCGTTCCGCAACACGGCATTGGTTCACGAACTGGCTCGGCAGCTATCTTCTGATGATTCGATTCATGTCATCACGACGTTTCCGAACCGATATAGTTCGTACAAACCCAATGCTTTTGATCAGGAGATCCGTCAGGAACGAGGTTGCCCGATTACAATCAAACGAATTCGGATTTCAAGCCACAAAAGTGGTTTTTTAGACCAGATACGTTCATTTTACGGTTATTTCAGAGCTGTTTGCGAGCTAACTCGTCAGCAGTCATATGATTTAGTAGTGGCTTCATCTTCACGGCTGTTCACTGCATTTCTAGGCGCTAATTTGGCGAGACGGCGAGAAATTCCCCTATTTCTGGACATACGCGATGTTTTTCGTGAAGCCATTCTAGGCGTTATCAAAAACCCGCTGATTCGTTTACCCCTGAACCCACTTTTACGACTGGTCGAACGCTATACGTTCAACTCGGCCAACCACATTAATCTGGTTTCGGAGGGGTTTCGGTCTTATTTCCAATCATTTTCCAAGGCTACGTACAGCTACTATCCAAATGCAATTGATGATTTATTTCTGACACTACCAGCCAGTCATTCTGAGCCAGCAGAACCCTACAAACCAAAGACGTTGCTATATGCCGGTAACATTGGCGATGGACAAGGGCTGCATAACATTATCCCAGAGGCCGCACGGCAATTAGGAACAGCGTATCAATTCGTCGTGATTGGCGATGGAGGTGCGCGACAAAAGCTGGAGGAAGCCATTCAAAAAGAACGACTTACGAACGTCCACATTCGTCAGCCTACCAGCCGCCAACTACTGCTGGCTGAATACCAAAAGGCTGATTATCTGTTTGTGCATCTGAATAATCTGGAAACCTGCAAACGGGTCTTGCCGTCGAAACTATTTGAGTACGGAGCAACTGACAAACCCATTCTGGCAGGGGTAACGGGCTACGCAGCTTCGTTTGTGAATCAGCACATTCCCAATAGTCTGCTGTTCAAACCGGGCGACGTAGCATCGTTGGTTGGCCAACTACGCAGCACGCCCTATCGCACCGAATTTCGTCCGGAGTTTATTCGAAGATTTCAACGACGCACCATCTGCGAGGCCATGGCGCAACTCATTCTTATTACACTGGAAAATGCGCAGAAAGCATAAAAAAAACCAGTGCCGATTTCTCAGAAATCGGCACTGGTTTATACGGTAATCAAGTTGTTGCTACGTGATTACATATTTGCTGATTTCACGCTTTTGCCAATGGCAATCAGATCTTCTGGCGATTGATAACCCAAAACTTTCTTCAAAACGCGGCCGTTACCGTCGATAAAAAGCAGCGTTGGATAGGCTTCAAGCGGATACACTTGCGACAGTGCGGGACCTTCACCTTTTTCCATGTCCATCTTTACGTTGATGAATTTTCCATTGTAAAAATCACCGACGGCTTTTTTCGTGAATACGTTTTTCTGCAACATTTTGCAGGGACCGCACCAACTGGCGTAAGCGTCCAGGAAAATAACTTTCTTTTCGGCTTTCGCTTTTTTCAAAATGTCGCGCCAGGCCGCTTCGGTAAACTGAATTCCTTCTTCGCTGGATTTAACGGTTGGTTTGTTGTCTCCGCCCCCGTGGATTCGGCCGGGAAGAGCAACCGCCAGCGTCGATGCTGTGTAAAACCCGAGCAGCACGGCCATCAGCCAAAATAATTTTTTCATAGTCGAACCGGCATTCCGGTAGTCTTTAGGTTTTTCGTGGTAATAACGTGTCAACTCCTTATTTTCGTTTCCTGCGCCTTCACTTGTTTGGCAGTAGGCTATCGAACTGAGTCACAAATTACAAATCATGTGCCATTCTGCATAATCTTTCCGAACTTTGTGCCCGCTTTAGTCGATAATCATGCCTGTTAAACAAGCTGAATTTCTGGTCAGCAACTCCGATCCGGCCAAGTGTCCTCCTCCCGACCGGCCCGAATACGCCTTCATTGGCCGTTCCAACGTAGGTAAATCGTCGCTTATAAACATGCTGACGGGCCGTACGTCGTTGGCGAAAACATCTGGCAAACCGGGCAAAACGCAGTTAGTCAATCACTTTCTGATTGATAATACTTGGTATCTGGTCGATTTACCCGGCTACGGCTATGCGCAGGTCAGCAAAACAGAGCGGGAGAAATTCGCAGCGCTCATTGATGGTTACCTGACGAGTCGCCCAAATTTGCTGTGTATTTTCGTATTAGTCGATTCGCGGATTCCTCCCCAAAAAATCGACCTCGATTTCATCACCAATCTTGGTGAACGAGGTTTGCCCTTTGTAATTGTTTTCACGAAATCTGAAAAACTCGGCTCCACGAAAATCGGGCAAACACTCGATACGTATCGTGCTAAATTGCTGGAAACCTGGGAAGAAGCTCCCCAATTTTTCGTTACGTCGGCAACTACGGCGGCCGGTCGCGAAGAGATTCTTTCGTTTATCCGACCGCTCAATGAGGACTACGTGAACGATCGTAAAAAAGAAAAAACGAAAGGCAAAAAGCTATAGTCAGGCCCTTTTTTAAGCAATTATTCATTCGCTTTTAACAGTTATTAAACCTTTAAAGAGGCAATACACCCACTCAAAACCACGTTACCTATTTACAAAGTCAGTTTATGGAAGCATTAAAACAGATTGCAAACGTTGCCGGTTACAGCGGCCTTTATCGAATTTTGAAACCCGGTCGGGCCGGTGTTATTGTCGAATCATTAGACGATAAAAAAGCCAAAACCATGATGGGCCCAACAGCCCGCGTATCGGTGCTGAACGACATTTCGATCTACGTAACCGACGACGATGAGCAGTCTATTCCGCTGAGCAACGTATTGACGTCAATTCTTGATAAATACGGTGATACGTTGCCGGTTAACCCAAAAAGCGAAAACAACGAGCTCGCCGATTTCATGGAAGCCGTTGTACCGAATTACGACGTAGAGCGGGTTCGTTCGAGCGACATTAAAAAACTAGTGAGCTGGTACAGCATACTACGTCAATATGCTCCCGATGTGTTCGACGTAGCGGCCGAAGAGCCTAAAACAGAAGAGGTTGCGGAAGCGGAACCGTCGGACGTAATAGAAGAGCCAGTTGCCGAAGCTCCTAAAAAACAGAAAACACAAAAAGCTTAAATCAGTTTGTTATAGTATAGATAGGCTATAACACGTAAAATTTTTCATTTTCAGTGAGGACAAAAAAGCCGCGATGACCCTTGGTTTCGCGGCTTTTTAGTGTTTTGTCCTTTCGACAAGCTCTACCGTTGCGTATAATCTGAAAGCGGTAAACCATCGCCGTCTTCCCGAATGGCGTTGAGAATTCTGTCTACCTCCTTCACCCGCTCCGTGTCGCCATTTTTTTCGAACGCAAGCATCAGATTACGTAGCACGCGCCGAACAATATCAGTGTTGGTGCAGGGCTGATAGAACGTATCTAAGCGCTTGATATTCAACTGATCGATGTACTGATCGATATCTTTGGTGGTGAAAATCAGGCCGCGATTGAATACGTTGATGTAGAACTGTACGCCACTATTGTTTTTGTAGGTAAGCACAAACAAATTCGGCAGATTGACACCATATACAGGCAGGTTCAACCGCCGGGCGATGAGCATATACAGTACACAAAGCGTAATCGGATTACCCCGGCGCGATTCGAGCACCTGATTAATCATCGAGTTGGCTGGCGAATGAAAATGCTTGGTATTCGGCGCAAATTTTAGCTTTGAAAAGAAAGCACTGTTCATTGCCTTCACCTGCTCATCCGGATGCATATCCGTTTTAAAATCGACCCAGACATCGTAAAACAACTGCTCTACGTCCTGCCGGAGCTTGGGCAGCGACAGGTCTGGGTATTGATACGTTGATACTATCCAGAGCCCTTCCAGCAAGTCCATTGCGCCCCCGTTTTTCCAGTCACGGATGCGTTCGAGTACGGCTTCGTATTGAAGATCGTGAATAATTTCTTCAATACGTTTTTGCAGAGATGGATTAAAGCTGCCTTCCCATTCCGACTCTAATAATGGGATCATTTGCCCGCCCATTTGACGGATTCGCTGTTCAACGTGTTCTACAACTTCCTTATCCTCGTCGTCTAAGAGCGAAATAAGTGCTCTCAATTCATTGTCATTCATATACTTGTCCCCCATGACGAGATAACCCCACAATAAAAACTGGTTGAAGATACCTCCTGAATATACTACTTTTGTGTGGTTTTACGAGTTGCTATGCTAAAGTAGCAACAAAATTTTCATAAAAAACGGTTTGACTTCCTCAGGCAATTCTTCCAAAATCGTAGTGACGGGTGGGGCTGGTTTTATTGGTTCTCACACAGTTGTCTCACTGATTAACGCTGGCTTTGAGCCAATTATCGTCGACGATTTCTCCAATTCAGAACGGTCAGTTCTTCAAGGCTTGAAAACTATTTTGGGCCGTGATGTAATGTGTTATGACATCGACTGCAACGATGTCGCAGCCATGGCCAATGTTTTCGAGCGCGAGAAACCCATTGGCGTTATTCACTTTGCGGCATTTAAAGCAGTTGGCGAATCGGTAGCCAAACCGCTAAAATACTACCGCAACAACCTCGATTCACTGCTGCTGCTGCTGGAGTTGATGCCGAAATACAACGTAGCAAATCTGGTATTTTCGTCGTCCTGTACGGTTTATGGGCAACCCGAACAGTTGCCCGTTACGGAAGAAACGCCACGGCTACCCGCACAGTCGCCTTATGGCAATACGAAAGCAATAGGCGAAGATATTATTCGCGATGCGGTGCAGGCACAAATTCCGGTCAAAGCACTGGCACTACGTTACTTCAACCCGATTGGAGCGCATCCATCTGCTGAGATTGGTGAACTTCCCCTCGGCGTTCCGGCCAATCTGGTTCCGTTCATTACGCAAACGGCCGCCGGTATTCGCCCTAGTCTTACGGTTTATGGTAATGATTACAACACGCCCGACGGTACGTGTATACGTGACTACATCGACGTAATGGATCTGGCCGACGCGCACGTAGAAGCGCTACGTAAGCTGAATGAGTCTGATGATACGTCCAGCTACGATGTGATCAACATTGGTACGGGCCGTGGCGAAACGGTGCTCAATGTCATCAATACGTTTGAGGAGGCTACGGGCGTAAAGGTGAACTATCAAATTGGCCCGCGTCGTCCCGGCGACGTAGAAAAGGTATATGCCGACGTAACGAAATCGAAGAACGTATTGGGCTGGACCGCACAGCGTAGTTTGGCGGAATCGTTACGCGACGCCTGGAAATGGCAGCAGAAAGTGAGCAATAAAGTTTCCGAATCTTAATGGTGTGTTGCCATACGTATTGGTACGCTTTTGGCATTCATGACTCGTATAAATTAATAACGTTCAAAAAATGAAACTTCTTATTACTGGCGGGGCTGGATTTATAGGATCACATGTTGTCCGGCTATTCGTCACCAAATATCCTGAATATCAGATTTATAATCTCGATGCGCTCACCTACGCCGGTAATCTGGCTAACCTGACCGACATCGAAAACTCTCCTAATTATACCTTTGTCAAAGGCGACATCACCGACGCGAAATTCCTGGAAGACATGTTCGCCGAAGTGGGTTTCGATGGCGTAATTCACCTGGCAGCTGAGTCGCACGTGGACCGGTCTATTACCGACCCTATGTCGTTCGTAATGACCAACGTAGTAGGCACGGTCAATCTGCTCAACACAGCTAAAAATAGCTGGGCTGGCGCATTCGAAGGCAAGCGGTTCTACCACGTATCGACCGACGAAGTATACGGTTCGCTGCACAATCCAGAAGAATTCTTCACCGAAGAAACCCATTACGACCCGCAATCGCCTTATTCGGCATCCAAAGCGGCATCGGATCACTTTGTACGGGCTTACGGCAATACGTATAAACTGCCGGTCGTGCTGTCGAACTGCTCAAACAACTACGGCCCGAATCACTTCCCCGAGAAGCTGATTCCGCTGATGATTCACAACATCCAGACGAACAAGCCATTGCCCGTCTACGGAAAAGGCGAAAATGTGCGCGACTGGCTGTTCGTGGTTGACCACGCCCGCGCCATTGATACGGTTTTCCACAAAGGAGAACTGGGCGAGACGTACAACATCGGCGGTTTTAACGAGTGGAAAAACATTGATCTCGTTCATTTGCTGTGCCAGATCATGGACCGGAAATTGGGCCGTGCTGAAGGTACATCAGCGAAACTCATTACATACGTAACCGACCGAGCAGGCCACGATCTTCGCTACGCGATCGACGCGAATAAAATTATGAAGGAACTCGGTTGGGAACCTTCGCTCCAGTTCGAGCAAGGTCTCGAAAAAACCGTCGACTGGTTCTTAGAAAATCAGCAGTGGCTCGACAACGTTACGTCGGGCGCTTACCAGAGTTATTACCAAGGAATGTACGCGAATAGATAAAGAAAGTTTTAAAGAGCGAAAGAATGAAAGAGTGAAAGAGCGAAAGCCGTCCGGCAGCTCAACTCCTCTTTCACTCTTTCACTCTTTCACTCTTTCACTCTTTAAATCATGAAAGGAATTATCCTTGCCGGGGGCTCCGGCACACGCCTTCACCCGCTCACGCTGGCGGTTTCAAAACAACTGATGCCGGTTTACGACAAGCCGATGATTTACTATCCGCTGTCGATTCTGATGCTGGCCGGCATTAGCGAGATTCTTATTATTTCGACTCCTCATGATTTACCGCATTTCGAGAAACTACTCGGTGATGGCGAGCGACTGGGTTGTAAATTCAGCTATGCCGTTCAGCCCAGCCCCGATGGACTCGCGCAGGCGTTTATCATCGGTGAAGAATTTATTGGCGACGATAAAGTTGCGCTCGTTTTAGGCGATAATATTTTCTACGGCTCCGGTTTATCGAAACTGCTCCAGGCGAATAATGATCCCGACGGTGGCGTTGTGTATGCCTATCAGGTACACGACCCCGAACGTTACGGCGTTGTTGAATTCGATGACGCTTTCAACGTATTGTCCATCGAGGAAAAGCCCGAAAAACCGAAGTCGAATTACGCTGTACCGGGATTGTATTTCTACGATAACGACGTAGTAGACATCGCTAAAAACATCAAACCATCGCCACGTGGTGAGCTTGAAATCACGGACGTAAACCGGGTTTATCTGGAGCGAGGCAAACTGAAAGTTGGCGTATTGGACCGGGGTACAGCCTGGCTCGATACCGGTACGTTCGAGTCGTTGATGCAGGCCGGTCAATTTGTACACGTCATTGAAGAACGGCAAGGGCTGAAAATCGGCTGCCCAGAAGAGATTGCCTACCGCATGAAGTTCATCGACGCCGATCAGTTGGCGACTATAGCTAAGCCATTGGTGAAGAGCGGATACGGTGCTTATTTGTTGAATTTGCTGAAATAACACGTAACGTGGCCGGGTAGGCATCCCAGCACTTTGTCCGCACAAGTAAAAGCCCCGGCTTATATAAAATAGGCCGGGGCTTTTTCATTCGTGACAAACAGCTAATACGTTTATTCCAAGGAGTTTCGTAAATTTACGTAGTGTGATTCTTCCCCTTATTCCTATGAAAGCCCTTTCCTTTCTAAGCCTAATTTTTCTACTAGCTCAGATAGCCTGGGCGCAGCCCGCTGTACAAAAACGCTATCAAACCCAGCTCATCATGGCCGAAAATGGCAGCACGATCGACTTGGATCAGGGGACGTTTACCTTCACAGGAAGCTTATCATTACAGGACAAAAAACGTATCGTGATACGTGGCAAAGGCATTGACAAAACCATTTTGAGCTTTAAAGGCCAGACCGACGGCGCCGAAGGACTGCGTGTTTCCAATGGTGAAGAAATTGTCATCGAAAATCTAACTGTTCAGGATTCAAAAGGTGATGGTATCAAAACGATGAACGTAAAAGGTATTACGTTCAGGAACGTGAAAGTGGAATGGACAGGACAACCTAAAGCCGAAAATGGCGGCTACGGACTCTATCCGGTGCAGTGCGATAACGTAGTGATTGACGGTTGTACGGCTATTGGCGCTTCCGATGCGGGCATTTATGTCGGTCAGTCACGCGGGATTGTGGTGAAGAATAGTAAGGCTTACCACAACGTAGCGGGCATCGAAATCGAGAATTCACGTAACGCTGATGTTTTCGATAACGAAGCTTACGAGAATACGGGCGGTATTCTGGTATTCGATCTGCCCGATTTAGCGCAAAAACAGGGCGGTAATGTGCGCGTTTTCAACAATTATGTACACGATAATAACTTTCCGAATTTCGCGCCTGCTGGAAATATTGTTGCCAGTGTATCCGATGGAACAGGTTTAATGATTCTGGCAGCGAACGGTGTAGAAGTATTTAACAACCGCTTTATCCGAAACCAGACTTTAGGAACAGGCATTATTAGTTACCTAATGACAGAACGACCTATCAACGACAAGGCGTATTATCCTTTTGCGACAGCAATTTCAATCCACGATAACGTCTACGAACGTAACGCGGGGCCGGTCAGCCAGCGCGGGCGGTACAACAAGATTTTTGATATGGTTTTGAAGCCGGGGCAGGACGTACCGCACATTATTTACGATGGTATTGCCGACCCTGCTACGTTAGATAAGACCGGCCAGCCTATGCCCGAGAAGCGAATCTGCATACGTAACAATAAAAATCAAAGTGTTGTCAATCTGGACGCTGGGCGAGGTTTTAAGAACGTCTCGTTTAACACGTCTACATTCGATTGTCAGTTAGAGCCGCTAAAAACGACGTCGTCAAATCCCCGCTGATTCAATGCGCATCTGGTTTTTTTGGGCTTCATTACTGGCGTTTGGCTGGATAATACTGGGAAGTTGGCAAACGGTTGCTATACCCGAAAAATTATCCGATTACGGCTTTTTTACCGGCTCAATTGCTGAACAGCAACCAACCGCTGGTGTAGTTCCCTATGCCCTCAATACGCCTTTGTTTTCAGACTATGCTGAAAAACTGCGCTTCATTAAATTGCCTGAAGGAAAATCAGTGGCCTACAATGATACGTCTGTCTTAAATTTCCCGGTTGGTTCGACGCTTATTAAAACGTTTTATTATCCCAACGATTTCCGGGACGTAACGAAAGGCCGTCGATTGATGGAAACGCGGTTATTAGTTCATCAGTCAGAAGGCTGGAAAGCGTTCGATTATGTTTGGAATGATGAACAGACAGACGCTTTTCTGGAAGTCGCGGGCGACACGAAAACAGTTCGTTACGTTGATGCAAATGGTAAAAATCGTCAGCATAACTACACCATTCCAAACCTGAATCAGTGCAAAGGCTGCCATAACCGCAATGAAGCGCTGGTTCCAATTGGTCCATCCATACGTCAACTCAACGGCGAGTTAACGTATAACGTAGCAGGCAAGCCAGAAAATCAGTTACTACATTGGCAGCAAGCGAAAATGCTTTCGGGTATGCCAGCGCTGGATAAATGTCCCAAAACACCCGTTTGGAACAAACCGGAAACGGGCTCATTAAACGATCGGGCGCGCGCCTGGCTCGATATCAATTGCGCCCATTGCCACAATCCAAATGGCCCAGCCATGACTTCCGGCCTAAACCTGAGCATTTCGGCCACGGATTTAACAGCGCTCGGTATTCAAAAAACACCCGTTGCCGCCGGACGAGGTTCAGGTGGTCGCCCATTCGATATTGTTCCCGGTAAGCCTGAAGAATCTATTCTAACGTATCGACTTGAATCGACGGATCCCGGCGAAATGATGCCTGAACTTGGGAGAAAAACGGTTCATAGCGAGAGCCTTGAATTGATTCGGGACTGGATAAAAGCGATGAAGTAGCGCGGTCGACTGTCCGCGCTACAAACCAAAAGCGGTGCCAGTTTTCACTAGCACCGCTTTTGATTAACATCTGCAACTTTCTAAATAAATCAGTTTAATTAATCATCGAGCAAGCCTTCATCGTCGGCATCGGTGCCTTCGAGAACGGGATCGAGCAGGGCGTTTTCGTCTTCGGCGATCTTCGCACGGATTTTGCCTTCTATCTCGCCCATTAACTCAGGATTATCGAGCAGCAATTCTTTAACAGCGTCACGACCCTGGGCTAAACGACTTGTGCCATACGAGAACCAGGAACCTGATTTTTTCACGATTTCCATCTCAACAGCTAAATCAAGCACCTCGCCAACTTTTGAGATACCCTGACCATACATGATGTCGAACTCAACGACTTTAAAGGGAGCCGCCAGTTTGTTTTTCACCACTTTCACTTTGGTCCGGTTACCTACTACGTTATCGGCACCTTCTTTAATCTGACCGATACGTCGGATATCCAAACGTACTGATGCATAGAATTTCAGCGCGTTACCACCGGTAGTCGTTTCGGGGTTACCGAACATCACACCGATTTTCTCCCGCAACTGGTTGATGAAAATGCAGCAGCAACCGGTTTTGTTGATCGTACCGGTCAGCTTACGTAACGCCTGCGACATAAGACGAGCTTGCAGACCCATTTTGCTTTCACCCATCTCACCTTCAATCTCAGCTTTAGGTACAAGGGCAGCTACGGAGTCAATTACGCAGATGTCGATAGCGCCGGAGCTGATCAGGTGTTCGGCAATTTCAAGAGCCTGTTCGCCATTGTCAGGCTGGGAGATAAGCAGATTTTTTGTATCAATACCAAGTTTCTCGGCATAAACACGATCGAAAGCGTGTTCGGCGTCGATGAAGGCTGCCAGACCGCCACTTTTCTGCGCTTCGGCGATGCAGTGCATCGTCAGCGTAGTTTTACCCGACGATTCAGGACCGTAGATTTCAACGACACGGCCCCGGGGCATACCGCCAATACCAAGGGCTAAATCCAAACCTAGTGAACCAGTTGATATAACCGGAACATCGACAACCTTGCTTTCGCTTAGGCGCATCACGGTGCCTTTACCGAATGCTTTGTCGAGTTTCTCGATGGTGGTTTGGAGGGCTTTTAATTTACTGTCATTAGCAGATGCTGTGGCTTGCGCCGTATCTGTTTTTGCCATGTTAGGATGGTTGTTTAAGCATATAAAATTACCCAAAAATGCCCGGATTACCAAACACTTCTAGAAAATAGTTGAGGGTTTTTGACGGTGATTTTTTACCAAAAAAATGGACAATCAAACCAATCGGCAATCTGCTCATTACTAGCTATTTACTTACAAAATTCAATCGTCCCGTCTACTGCACCGAATCAGGAACGGCTGGCTCCGGAATTGGTGTCGATTGAGAGGCAGGTGGAGAAGCCTGACCAGCCTGTGGCTGCCCAGGCTGATTGCCCGGATAAGCAGACGTATCACCATACGGACGAGCGGGCGGACCGATTATTTCGACGGCAGTGATGTAGTATTTCGTTTCACCGTTCCAGGGAAATCTAACGATTTTTTCTTCGTAGTGAAGCGTCACGCGCTGACCGGTTTTAACGGCGTCCGTAATTTGTTTTGCTACGTTCTCGTCCTTCACCGAAAAATCGAAATATTGGGGTGTCAGCGAACCGGTTTCGCCCGAAAAGCCGCCTACGTTCAGTACGCCCTCGTACGTTTTGAAAACAAAGCCCCGACGGCTGAATTTCGATACAGTTCCGGCCCGTTCGCCATCGCTGTAGCTCCAGCCCGTCAGCGCGTAAAGCACGCCAAAAACAATTAACAGAAACAATAGAAAATAGAGTAGTGCTCGCATGAGTATGGTTGGTTTAGTTGCGGCTTAGTGGCACGCAAATAGACAAATTTTTTTGAATACGTTCGTTTTCGGCAATAGGAAGACTTTAAATTAGTCCATTCGTCACGCTTTTAGAAACTCTCTTTTCGCATTCCTGTTCTAAAGTTTGCCCCCAATTTCGTTACTTTGCGCCCGATTGGCGCTTAACCTAAGCGCTTGGTTGTCAAACCTGATAAAACGAGCAATTCGTTGTTAACCCCTTCTTATTCTCAAAAATGAGTACCATTCAAAGCATTCATGCCCGACAGATTCTGGATTCGCGCGGCAACCCGACTGTAGAAGTAGACGTTCGTACCGAAACCGGCTTTCTTGGCCGCGCAGCCGTACCGTCAGGTGCATCGACCGGTACCCACGAAGCGGTTGAGCTCCGCGACGATGACAAAAAAGTGTATATGGGTAAAGGCGTCCTGAAAGCCGTATCCAACGTTAATGAACTGATTTATCCAGAACTGGTCGGTATTTCGGTTTTCGACCAGAGCATGATTGATAAAATTATGCTTGAACTGGATGGTACGTCGAATAAAGGCCGTCTGGGCGCTAATGCCATTTTGGGTGTTTCGCTGGCCGTTGCCAAAGCCGCTGCACAGGAAGCAGGTTTGCCGCTTTACCGCTACATCGGTGGTGTAAATGCCAATACGTTGCCCGTGCCGATGATGAACATCCTGAACGGTGGTTCGCACGCTGATAACTCGATTGATTTCCAGGAGTTCATGGTTATGCCGGCCAACGCGCCTAGTTTCTCGGAAGCGCTACGTATGGGTACCGAGATTTTCCATACGCTGAAGGGCGTTCTGAAGAAAATGGGTCTGGCTACCAACGTAGGTGATGAAGGCGGTTTTGCTCCAAACATCAAATCGAACGAGGAAGCCATCCAGACCATTATTCAAGCTATCGAGAAAGCAGGCTACCGTCCAGGCGAAGATGTTTGGATAGCGATGGATGCCGCTTCGTCAGAGTTCTATGATGCCGAAAGTGGAATGTATCACTTCAAAAAATCGACCGGCGACAAACTGTCTTCGAGTGAGATGGCAAATTACTGGAAAGAATGGGTTAATAAATACCCGATTCTGTCGATCGAAGATGGTATGGCCGAGGACGACTGGAGCGGCTGGAAAGAGCAAACAGACCTGCTGAAAGATAAGAAGACGCAACTTGTAGGCGATGATTTGTTCGTAACGAACGTAACGCGCCTTCAGGAAGGTATCGACAAAGGTATCGCCAACGCCATTCTTGTGAAGGTAAACCAAATCGGTTCGCTAACCGAAACGATTGATGCCGTGAATCTGGCACATCGCAATTCGTACAAAAGCGTAATGTCGCACCGCTCGGGCGAAACCGAAGATGCTACGATCGCCGACCTTGCGGTTGCGTTGAACACCGGCCAAATTAAAACCGGTTCGGCGTCGCGTTCTGACCGGATGGCAAAATACAACCAGTTGCTACGTATCGAAGAGGAACTGGGTGAGGCTGCTTATTTCCCAGGCGTGAAGTTTTAATGCAGGAGGGCGGGGGTAGAATCTCCGCCCCCTGTCCCCTGCCCCATGCTGCAAAAACTGCTTCGTTACTGTCGGAATTTTTACGTGGCTTCGGGCCTGAGCCTGTTGGCCTGGATGACTTTTTTTGACGCCAACGATCTACCGACGCAAGCGCGAAACTGGTGGAAGTTACGTAAACTGGAAAGTGACATCCGGTTTTATAAAGATCAGATTCAGTTAATACAGAAAGAACGGCGGGAAGTATTCGGCAACGCGCGTCTTCGGGAAAAATTCGCCAGAGAGAAATACCTAATGAAAAAAGCCGACGAAGACGTATTTGTGATTGTCGATGAAAACAACGAGCCACTGGAGAAGTAGCGTGGGGCAGAAGGTTAAAGGCAGAGGGTAAAACTCCGGCCAAACTTTCTGCCTTCTGCCCTTCCCCATGCTCTCTGTATTATGCTACGTATTCTCTTCGTTTGTTTAGGAAATATTTGCCGGTCGCCGGTCGCGGAGGGTGTTTTTCAGCAGTTAATAGCTGAAGCGGGATTGGAAGATCAAATTCAGTGCGATTCGGCAGGTACGTCATCGTATCACATCGGGCAGCTTCCTGATCATCGCACGCGAGCGAATGCGCTTGAACATGGGCTAACGCTCACACATCGTGCTAGACGCGTTACGGGCGAAGACATCGCGCAGTTCGATTATTTCGTGGCTATGGATGAAAAAAATCTGGAGGCCATCGAAAAACTGAACTACCGAAGTACAGGATTATATACAAACGACACGATTTTTCTGCTACGTGAGTTCGACCCGGACATCAACGACCAACCCGACGTACCAGACCCCTATTACGAAGGCCCCGACGTATTCGAAGAAGTCTATCAGATTTCGCTACGTTGCTGCCGGCAATTGCTAACCTATTTAGTTGAACAAAACTTTAAAGAGCGAAAGAATGAAAGAGCGAAAGAGTGACTGCCACAGTCGGAGAAAGTTATCTCATAAGCAGTCATTCTTTCATTCTTTCGCTCTTTCGCTCTTTCGCTCTTTCGCTCTTTCACTCTTTATGAACAAAAAAGTAATCCTCATTATTCTCGATGGCTGGGGCATTCCGCTCAAGCCGGAGGTATCCGCTTTAAATGCGGCTCACACGCCCTTTATGGATTCGCTGTACCCAAAATATCCACACAGTACGTTGGAAGCGTCGGGGCTGGCCGTTGGTTTGCCTAAAGGCCAGATGGGTAACTCCGAAGTGGGGCACATGAATCTGGGGGCCGGTCGAGTGGTGTATCAGGATCTGGTGAAAGTCAACAAAGCCGTTGAGGAACACACGCTCGATAAAGAACCCGTGCTGGTCGATGCACTGAACTACGCCAAAGAAAGCAAAAAGAAAGTTCATCTCATTGG
This sequence comes from Spirosoma flavus, assembly GCF_054778555.1. Lineage (NCBI taxonomy): Bacteria > Pseudomonadati > Bacteroidota > Cytophagia > Cytophagales > Cytophagaceae > Spirosoma > Spirosoma flavus. The sequence goes on along the minus strand of NZ_BAAGZL010000004.1, from coordinate 771,877 downwards.
CCTGGTTTCCGACGGTGGCGTACATGCCCACATTGACCATGTGAAAGGTTTGCTTTCTATTGCGCATGCGCACGAATTGACTAACGTTTTCGTACATGCTTTTACCGATGGCCGCGATACTGACCCCAAAGGTGGTATTGGGTATATCACCGATCTACAGTCACATATGGCTGCAACAACAGGCCAGATTGCCAGCGTTGTGGGTCGTTACTACGCTATGGACCGCGACAATCGTTGGGAGCGTGTTAAAGTAGCTTACGATGCTATGGTGCAGGGCGTGGGTAAGAAAGTAGCCGCTACCGACGTAACAAAAGCATTACAGGATTCTTACGACGCCAACGTAACAGACGAGTTTGTACAGCCCATCATTGTCGAAAATTCAGACGGTTCGCCTGTAGCTGTTATTGAAGACAATGACGTAGTGCTCTGTTTCAACTTCCGCACCGACCGGGGACGCGAAATCACTCAAGCGCTGACACAGAAAGATTTTCCGGAGCAGGGCATGAAAAAACTCTCGCTCAATTACATCACCATGACCAATTACGACAATGATTTTGTTGGTGTAAAGGTCATTTTCGATAAAGATAATCTGGTCAATACGTTGGGCGAAGTAGTGGCCAGCGTAGGACGGAAGCAAATTCGGATTGCCGAAACTGAAAAATATCCGCACGTTACGTTCTTTTTCTCCGGTGGTCGCGAAGAGCCGTTCGCGGGTGAAAAACGACTTCTTTGTCCATCCCCCAAAGAAATGGTGGTACGTGATGATAAAGGTGTCGAAATGACCATTCCGGTAAAAACGTACGACCAGATTCCCGAAATGTCGGCTTACGACATACGTAACACCATTATTCCAGAGCTGGAAAAAGAGGAAGCTGATTTTATCTGTCTCAACTTTGCCAATACGGACATGGTTGGCCACACAGGTGTGTTCGAAGCCGTTGTGAAAGCTGCCGAAGCTGCCGATAAATGCGCACAAGACGTAACAGAGACGGCCCTTAAACACGGTTATTCAACCATCATCATCGCCGACCATGGTAATGCCGAATACATGATTAACGACGACGGAACGCCAAATACAGCCCATACCACGAATTTGGTTCCGTGCATTCTGGTCGATAACGATTACCACCCTGCTTTAAATGACGGAAAGCTTGCTGACATCGCGCCCACTATTTTAGAACTTATGGGTATACCGCAACCCACTGAAATGGGTGGCGTTAGTTTAATTAAGAAGTAGTCCTTTATGTCGAGTCAGATTTGAGGATCTGATTTTACTAACCGTCTGCTCTATTGTCATATAAAAAGCCGCTCTGGAAATTCCAGAGCGGCTTTTTAGTAACGTACCAAACGCTACGTTACATATCAAATAGAATCCGGGCAGGATCTTCCAGGATTTGTTTAACACGTACCAGGAAGCTAACCGATTCTTTTCCGTCGATAATCCGGTGATCGTAGGAAAGTGCTACGTACATAATCGGACGAATTACGATTTCGCCGTTTACTACAACAGCCCGTTCTACAATGTTGTGCATACCAAGAATGGCCGACTGAGGTGCGTTGATAATCGGCGTTGACAGCATTGACCCGAAGATACCTCCGTTGGTGATCGTAAACGTACCACCCGTCATTTGCTCGATTGTCAGCTTGTTATCACGGGCGAGGCCAGCTAAGCGAACGACTTCTTTCTCGATACCAGCGAAACTCAGTTGTTCGGCATTTCGGATAACGGGCACTACCAGACCGCGATCACTTGATACAGCAATGGAAATATCGCAGAAATCGTTGTAAACGATCTGATCGCCATCAATCTGGGCATTCACACCCGGGAAGTCTTTCAGCGCAATACAAACTGCCTTCGTGAAGAACGACATGAAGCCGAGACCAACGCCGTTTTTCTCCTTAAATTTATCTTTGTATTTGTTCCGCAGATCCATGATCGGCTTCATATCTACCTCGTTGAAGGTAGTCAGCATGGCCGTTTCATTTTTCACAGCCACCAACCGGCGAGCTACCGTCCGACGTAGTGAAGACATTTTTTCACGGCGCTGGTTCCGGCTTCCCGCTGCGGCAGGCGCAGGAGTGGCAGGAGCTGCTTTAGGTGCTGCGGGAACGCTAGGTGTCGATGGTGGAGTAGCTGGCGTTGCAGGAGCCGACGGAGCCGTTTGTGCAGGCGTCGCTTTTATCGCATCCTCTTTCGTAATACGTCCTTCTAGACCCGTTCCCTGCACCTGCTGCGTATCAACTCCTTTCTCAGCCAGAATTTTGGCCGCAGCAGGTGATGCATGATGTGCAGCATACCCGTTCTGGCCATTCGAGGCTGCCGGTTCAGAAGCAGGTGTGCTGGAAGTTGTCGGTTGGGAAGATGGCGTAGCGGGAGTAGACGCAGCCTGCGAAGATGCACCTACTTCAATTTTCGCAATTTGCGCGCCAATGGCCAACGTTTCGCCAGCCTGCGCTACGATACGTAGCGTTCCGGCAGCTTCGGCAGGAAGCTCGAACGTAGCTTTGTCCGATTCAAGCTCGCAGAGAACTTCGTCAAGAGCAACCTGGTCACCGTCTTTCTTATTCCAGGAAGCAATGGTCACTTCGGTAACTGATTCACCAACAGCGGGCACTTTTACGTCAATAACTTGGGTGCTACTGGCGGCTGGCTTAGCTGGTTCAGCCGCTACCGGAGCGGCAGGCGTTGGAGCTGGAGCCGCCGGTTCAGTTGGTTTAGGAGCTTCAGTTTTAGCGGGTGCAGACGCCGGAGCAGGAGCTGACGCACCATCACCTGTCTCAATACTGGCAATCGGAGCACCAATTGGCAATACGTCGCCTTCCTGAGCCAGAATGTGCAGGATACCATCGGCTTCGGCCGTTAATTCAAACGTGGCTTTGTCGGAGTCGAGTCCGCACAGTACCTCGTCCATTTTTACCTGGTCACCTTCTTTTTTGTACCAGGTGCCTACTGTTACTTCAGTGATCGACTCCCCCACAGGAGGAATTTTCATGTCAACGGCCATAGATGTTAGTTCTTAGTCGATAGTCGTCAGTCAATAGAAACTAATAGCTGACGACTATCGACTGTTTTTTATTCAAACGCTCTCCGAACGATATCGGCTTGTTCTTGTGTATGAATTTTGGGATAACCTGTTGCTGGTGATGCCGCAGCTTTACGCGAAATAATCGGCCAGTTCATACCTACACGTAGCAGATACGTCCAGTAGCCCATATTTTCGGGTTCTTCCTGCACCCAGAACACTTCAGCTTTTTTATAATTCGCCAATATCGCTTCCAACTGTGTTTTCGGTAGCGGAGCGAGTTGTTCGATACGTACAATTGCTACGTCGTCGCGCTGATCGGCCTGCTGTTTTTCGAGCAGATCGTAATAAACTTTACCCGTACAGAGAAGAACGCGTTTTACTTTTTTAGCCTGCGCGTAACTGTCATCAATGATTTCCTGGAAAGAACCCTTGGTCAGGTCTTCCAATGGCGAAACACATTTTGGGTGACGTAGCAACGACTTTGGCGACATGATAACCAATGGCTTACGGAACGGCCACGCCAGTTGTCGACGCATAATATGGAACAGGTTAGCGGGCGTCGATACGTTCGCAACCACCATATTATACTCAGCGTAAAGTTGCAGATACCGTTCTGGCCGAGCGTTGGAGTGCTCTGGTCCCTGGCCTTCGTAACCATGTGGCAACAGCAACGTAACGCCGTTCTGAATACCCCATTTCGATTCGGCAGCCGCAATAAACTGGTCGATAATCAACTGAGCACCGTTCGAAAAATCTCCGAATTGCGCTTCCCAGATAACCAGTGCATGGGGGTTCGCCATGGCATAACCATACTCAAAACCAAGCACACCGTACTCCGACAACAGCGAGTTATACACCTGAAACTTCTGCTGGCCTTCACTGATGAAATCGAGCGACGAATACGTAGCATTACTTTCAGCATCGTGCAAAACGGCATGGCGGTGCGAGAACGTACCGCGCTGCACATCCTGACCACTCAATCGAACGGGCCGACCTTCCAGCAAAAGCGATCCATAAGCCAGCAATTCGGCTGTGCCCCAGTTCACGATTTTGGTGTCGTTGAGCATCGTTTTGCGGTCTTTCAGCAGCTTGTCGATCTGCTTCAGCGGCTTAAAGCCCTCTGGCACTTTCACCAGCGCCTGTCCGATCGTTGCCAACGTATCAGCCGCGACACCCGTCTCCGGCGATTTTTCGAAATCATTAGGTTCGCTGAAACGAAGTTCAGCCCAGTCGAGGTCGAGACGTAGCGGTTTATACGGAATCTCCGCTTTTTGCTTCACCCGGTCCAAACGGTCCTGCAATTGCTGCTTAAACTCGGTGTCCATCCGTTGCGCCAGTTCAGCATCCACGTCACCCCGTTTGATGAGCAGGTCTTTGTACAGCTCACGCGGATTGGCGTGTTTATCGATGATGTTGTACATCGTTGGCTGCGTGAACTTCGGCTCATCCGACTCGTTGTGGCCATAACGACGGTAACAAACCATGTCGATAAATACGTCACGGTTGAACTTCTCGCGGAATTCAACGGCCAGTTTAGCACAGAAAATCACGGCTTCCGGATCGTCGCCATTGACGTGGAAAATCGGAGCATCAACAATTTTTGCTACGTCGGAACAATAGATCGACGAACGGGCGTCTTCGAAATCGGTCGTGAAACCAATCTGGTTGTTGATCACAAAATGGACCGTACCGCCGGTTTGATAACCAGCTAGTTTAGCCATTTGCGTCACTTCGTATACGATACCCTGACCCGCCACAGCTGCGTCGCCGTGAATCAGGATTGGTAAAATTTTCTTAAAATCACCGTTATACTCCTCGTCAGCCTGCGCCCGCACGAAGCCTTCCACAACCGGGTTGACCGCTTCTAGGTGCGATGGGTTAGGAGCCAGCTTCACACTGATTTGCTTACCCGATTTGGTTTCGGTCAGGCTCGAATATCCGAGGTGGTATTTTACGTCGCCATCACCATGTACCTGATCCGGTACGTTACCTTCAAACCCATCGAAGATCGATTCGTATGATTTGCCCAGAATATTAGACAGCACGTTCAGCCGGCCGCGGTGAGCCATGCCAATCATGACTTCTTCAACGCCCATGTCGGCTGCCTGACTGATGATCGTATCGAGCGCCGGAATAGTAACTTCGCCACCCTCCAGCGAAAAGCGTTTCTGTCCTAAGTACTTAGTGGCCAGAAAGTTTTCGAAGACGGTCGCTTCGTTCAGTTTTTCGAGGATGCGTTTTTTCTCGTCGAGCGTCGGTTCGAAAACCAGCGCTTCTTTCTCGATTTTATTCCGCAGCCAGTTCTTTACGTCCAGCTCGCGGATGTACATGTATTCGAAACCGATATCGCCCGCGTAAATTTTACGTAACGACTCCATAATCACCCGCAACGTAGCAGGCCCGATACCCAGCAGCTTACCCGACTCAAAAACGGTATCCAGATCAGCGTCAGAAAGCGCATAATCAGGCAGGTCAACACGTGGCTGACGATCTTTACGGTCTTTCAGGGGGTTGGTTTTGGCCAATAAGTGACCACGCGAACGATAGGCTTTTATCAAACTCGCTACCGACACTTCCTTTTCGGCATGCGAAGCATCTACTGGCTTACTGGCAACCGCTTTTCCGTTGCCATTGGTAGGAGCACCGTTGGCTTTTTCACCGTAGGTTAATGAGAATTCGAATCCTTTGAAAAATTGCTGCCAACTTGGGTCAACTGATTGAGGGTCTTGCCTATAAGACTGATAAAGTTGATCCACGTAGGCCGCGTCGGCATTGGCTATATATGAATACTGATCCATGACGGGGGCGCGTCGTTGTTTTGACCTGCAAAGGTAGCGTATCGCCCAAACAGTTTATTGCAAAACGTTCTGTTTTTATTTGCTTTTCTTACAGGAATGACGCCCTTACACGAACAACACCAGAAAGCGCATTTTAGTTGAGTGCTCAAACCTCCGCCCTAAAGTGTGGGAAGTTATAGAGTTATAAGGGTATAGGTCTGTAAAGTTGGTTTCATGTGCCGTAACACTTTATAGCCTTACAACTTCATTACTCTACAACTTCTCAATATAACTTACAAGGCAAAAACGTATCGTCAAGCTAGGCCACTGCTTATATTTGACGATAAATCGTGCGAGTACCCAGTTTATGACCGTTCGCCCTGACTCTACCTATCCGCCTTCTTCGCTCGTACAACGGGGCCAGCGTGCTCTGGGCATCCGACCGGAAGAAGGTCAGACAGTGTGGCTGTTTTTTATTCATAATTTTTTGCTAGGCATTGGCACTATCCTGATCTACGTAGCAGCCAACGCCATCCTGCTCGAAAATCATCCCGAAACCAGTCTGCCCCTCGCCTACGTAGCGTCGGCTGGATCGATGATTTTGGTAGGGCGTATTTACGCTTATTTCGAACATCACCTGGTGCTACGTAAGCTGGCAGTACGGGTGCTGATCGCGGCTGTGGTCATGACCATTGTTGTAGCCATATTGGTGCTGGTAGGGCATTCGGTGGTAGCTGCCGTTGCCATCATGACGGGGTATCGAATTATCTATCTATTAACTAATCTCGAATTCTGGGGCGTATCAGCGGTGGTGTTCGATACGCGGCAGAGTAAGCGACTGTTTGGTGTTATCAGTTCGGGCGATATGCCAGCCAAAGCCGCCGGTGCGATTCTGGCCGCGCTGGTACACGCCCACGCCGACGTACTACGTCTGCTGATTGTGGCGTTTGGCGCATTTTTGGCCGCCCTCTACGTGTTGCACCTGACTATTCAATCGCACGATGTACATGCGCCCCATCAGAGCAATCGAGCGGTGGGAAGGGAGCCATCCCAATTGATTGGAAAGCGGTTTGGCGGGAGCGAACTCGTGTTCTATATGTGCCTTAGTCTGGCGCTGCTGGCTGCTGTGGCAACCGAAATAGAATATAATTTTTTCATTAACGTAAAGCACCGCTTTCATAACCAAACCGATGTCATTCAATACGTTAGCTACGTACTGGCGCTGACGTATGGGCTGGCGATGCTGGCTAAACTGCTGCTATCACGTCAGGCGCTCGACCGGTTTGGGGTCCGACGTTCGCTACTGGTGCTTCCCTGGATGGCGTTGGTTGGGCTGGCTGGCTTAACCGTCATGAATCAGTTTGTCACCAGCGAAACCGTGCTCCTGGTTTACTTCTGCGGGCTTTATCTGGTTTTCGAGGTGATACGTCGTGCTCTGTTCGACCCGGTTTTTCTGGTGCTATTTCAGCCGCTGTTGCCACCCCAGCGTCTTAAAGGGCACACGCTGGCTAAAGGTTTGTACGAACCAATCGGCCTGGGAGTGGCCGGGTTCCTGATTTTTGCCCTACACGCTACGCTCGATTCATGGGTGCCGCTGGTGTGGGTTGGTCTGATGGTCAGCGCTATATGGCTGCTCCGGCAAACGTACCGTAAATACCTGGCCGAACTGAACGACGCCATTGGACGACGATTTCTGGAACGCGATCAGTTAGCCATGCCGACCGCAGCTCAGAAAAGTTTGGTGCATCAATTAAAAAGCACAAACCCGGACGACGTAGTGACGGCGATTGACTGGCTGAGTGTGCATAATCCAGCTGAACTAGCGCAGCAAACGCCTATGCTCCTCAATCATACCAGCGCGAGCGTTCGGGAACGTACCATGCTGGCAGCCGCCCGTCTTGAACATCTTGTACCTAACAAGCAACTGAATCTCATCGCCCTGACCGATACGGAACCCGCGCTACGTCAGCAGGCTGCTTACCTGCTAGGACGTCAAATTAACGTCGAACCCGCCGAATTAGCGCCGTTCCTGCACCATTCTGATTTGCACATTCGCCGGGGAGTTATCAAAGGGATTCTGGAATTGAATCCGCATAATCCTACTGCTCAGCGTGCTCTCACAGAACTAGCTACTGATAAAGACCCTGCTCGTCAGGAAATGGCCTTGAATCTGATTGCTTCGCTCCGTTTAAGCGATCTGGCTCCGCAGGTTAACCATAGTTTGACGAGCTCGAATCCAGACGTAGCAAAAGCCGCCATCCGAGCTGCCGGGCGGTTAGCTAATGCCGAACTTACTACGTATCTGCTCAATCACCTCACCGATAAAACACTGGGCCGGCGTGTGCTCGATGCCTTGAAAGACCGTGGTCCTTCGCTGGTTCCTATGCTCCGAAAACAGGTGCAGCAATCGCCCGAAAATCGATTGTTGCTGGAACGTATCGCGGCTATCTGCGGAGCTATTTTCACACCCGAAAGCCGACTGCTTTTGAACCAGTTGGCGCAAAGTACCGACCTCCGATTGCGGGGAGCTGTGCTACGGGCACTACGTCGGTTTCCGGATGAGCCCAACGATGATGCGATTTTTCGGGCGCTCATGCACGAAGAAATTGCGCTGGCACAACGCTTGTTACACGGTAGCTTAACCAGTCCAGAGTTGGCCGAAACGTTGGATTATGAGTTATCCGTACTGATCCAGCGCTTGTTCGATATTCTCACGCAACTCTATCCGTCCGATACGATCGCGGGCTCTCGGATGGGAATTAGCCATCCCGCACGCGAGCGTCGGGCCAATGCGCTCGAAATGCTTGATAATCTGATTCCCCGAGCAACGTATCAAACATTACAAGTGCTTGTCGATGAATTGCCTCGTTCCGAAAAAATACGTATTCTCGATGCCGAACTAAGCCCATTTGCCGAGCGTGAATCCATCCGGGATTTTATCTTACGTACCGGCGAAACAGTTTTTACGGCCTGGACAATCAGCGTTGTGTTACGTAGTTTGCCTGCCGACGAAGCCCTGGCTGCCCAGGATTCGCTGGCGTTACGCTTTCCTACCTTACCACCTTTGCTCATGAGTCATTCAACTTCATCAGTCGACCAGATTTCGGCCTACGACCGCGTCCTGTTGCTGGCACGTACCAGTCTGTTTTCCCAAACCCCCGACAACGTACTGGCCAGCATTACGCCTATCATGCGGGAAGAAGCCCATTCGGCGGGCGACACGATTTTTCATAAAGGCGATCTGGGGACGGGCATGTACGTAATTTACGCCGGCGAAGTTGCTATTCTGGACGGCGAAACTGAACTGGCCCGATTCAGCCGGGGCGACTTTTTTGGGGAATTGGCCCTGCTCGATACCGAAGCCCGGTCGGCTACCGTCGAAGCCATTACCGATGTCCGACTGCTACGTATCGACCAGGAAGACTTTTACGACCTGATGGAAGAACGTAGTGAAGTGCTACGTAGCATTGTACGGAGTTTGTCGGGCCGTATCCGTCGGCAAAATGAGGTTATTACCCACGGGGCAACCCAGCAAATCAAGCAGGGCGCATGAACTTATCGGATTGGAATTCATACGCAGCCATCGGAACAGCCGCTTTTTTAATCGGTCAGGTTCGAAAGATTCTGGACACGCAGACGCGGTTGCCAAGGTGGGATAATTATTTCAAACAGGTATGGCTTTCAGGGTTCATTCTGATGGCACTCGGCGAAATTTTCCCAGACCCCTGGCGCGTATGGTTCTGGCTCATTGTTTTCGGAGCCGTTGCGTACACCACTCGTCAACTCCGCGAATTACGCACCGCCCGAACTATTCTGATCGCCATTGCGCCCTACGCAATCCTTATTTTCGTCCGCGATGTCATCAAATTTCTGATTCCGAGTTTTTATAAGACCATTTCTGTTTACCTTGAAGCCACCAATTTTTTTGTATTTATCTGGCTGATTACCTTCATTATCATTGCCAGAAATCAGAAAAAAACGCTGGAAATAGACCAGTTGGAGCGAGAGAAGGAAGCCGAGCAACGCCGTATTATTGAAGGGAAAAAGAACGAACTTGAATATCAGGTTTCACTACGTACCGCCGAAATTACAAAGCAGAAAGAGGAGCTGGAAAAAGCACTGATCGATCTAAAAGCCACGCAGAGCCAACTGATTCACAGTGAGAAAATGGCTTCCCTGGGCGAACTGACGGCGGGGATTGCGCACGAAATCCAGAATCCGCTCAACTTCGTCAACAACTTCTCGGAAGTGAGTATCGAACTTATTGACGAACTAGCCGAAGAGCAAGCCAAACCCGAACGCGACGCCGAACTGGAAGCTGATTTACTTTCAGACTTAAAACAGAATCTTCAGAAAATTACGCATCACGGTGGCCGGGCGTCGTCTATTGTGAAAGGGATGCTTCAGCACTCGCGGGCGGGTAATGGGCAACGGGAGCCCACCGATATTAACGCGCTGGCCGATGAATACCTGCGACTGGCCTACCACGGCCTGCGCGCCAAAGACAAAACCTTCAACGCTACCCTCTCCACCGATTTCGACCAATCCCTGGGCACGGTCAGCATCGTGGCGCAAGACCTGGGACGGGTGCTGCTCAACCTGTTCACCAACGCTTTCTACGCCGTTCAGCAACGCCAGAAAAGCCACCCAGAGCCCGGCTATCAGCCCACGGTAGTGGTTAAGACCAGCTGTGCGCACAAGCAGGCCGTCATCCAGGTGAGCGATAACGGCATAGGCATGTCAGATGCGGTCGAGCAGAAGATCTTCCAGCCTTTCTTCACCACCAAGCCCACCGGCCAGGGTACGGGACTGGGTTTGTCGCTGAGTTATGACATCATCACCAAGGGTCACAACGGCACCATCAGTGTGGAGAGTCAGGAGGGGCAGGGCACGACCTTCACCATTACCTTGCCGGCGTAAACACTCTTTTAAAGTATAGAATGTGTACTCATCGTTAAGAAACAGACAGAAGACAGGCGTGGACGTAGTATCAGTCATGAAAAACTGGTTACTCGTTTTTTGTGGCTTTTTTGCTTTTATCCAAGGACTTCAGGCGCAGCAGAATCTGCCCCCAGTGTTTGACATAAAAACTGATACGTCGATGCTGACGCTCGACACAACGTATTTTCAATTGCTGGAAGACCGAACCGGCAATTTATCGTTTGATCAGGTCCGAAGCAGTACGTCCTTTTACCACGATTCATTTTATAACCCAAATCGGCGGTCATATACGTACTGGCTTCGGATGCGGGTCAGAAATACACTGCCTTATACGCTGAATCTCTACCTGTGTGATTTCAGCAGTAGCTACCTGGATTTATACTGGCAGAACGCCAAGCAGCAGTGGATACACGAACGTACGGGTGAACTGGTGCCAAAAAGTCAGTTGACGAAACAATACCAGATCGAACGTAATCGGCTTTTGTTTCGGTTACTTCCCGGCCAGGAAACTACCCTTTATCAACGGGCGGCCAATACTTTTTGGCAGTGGCCACTTCTGTATCTTTCACCCCGATTGCAAACAGAAACGGCTCGCGCCAATGAGTATTACAAGAGAATGCTGCTGGAGGAAAATTGGCAGTTCAATTTTTTAAACGGTCTTACGTTAGGCATTCTGGCGCTGGCCGTTTGTTATAATTTGCTGATTTTTTTCTCGCTAAAAGACCAGGTTTATTTATACTTCAGCATCTGTCTGTTATTCTTCGGGTTAGACCGGAAGTCCCCTCAAATTCAGGAAATTTTATTCAGTGAATACCCACAGCCGTTTATAATAGCTCGTAATCTATTTTTCATTATTTTCTTTATCTTTTTCATTCAGTCGATTCGAAAATTCGTTCAGCCATCCATAAAGTTTCTGAAACTGAATCGAGCGCTTACAGTTGCCCTGATAGTAACCGTTCTGTTCGATATTATTCTTTTGTTTCGGTTCGCTTTTCCAGTTTCGATACTCAGCAATGTTGCTATTATACTTGAGATTTTAATTCGTGTTACCTATATACTACTTACTGCCCTGACAATCAGAATGATGAACAAGGACGTAGTGGATGCCCGTTATGCATTACTGGCCATTACACCATTACTGATTTACTGGCTTTACTCACTGACATCCAGAATTTTAGGCTATTATTTCGGGATCAATTTTCACGTATTCCTAGGAACTTCGTCCGAATATATAGAAGGGTTCTGTTTTACATGGCTAATTATTGTTTTTTCCGCAGCCTTACTCAACCGATATAATTTGGCCCGGAAACAGATCGTTCAGCAGGCCATTGAGAAGGAACAAATCGAAAAAGAGCGGGAAATTGAAAAAAATCGCCTGATTGCCAGCCAGAACGAACTGTTAGAAAAGCAGGTAGAAGAACGTACCCGGCAGTTAAAAGCTTCGCTCGAGAACCTGAAGGCAACTCAAAATCAACTGGTTCAGCGGGAAAAAATGGCCTCACTAGGAGAGCTGACGGCGGGGATTGCGCACGAAATTCAGAACCCGCTCAACTTCGTCAATAACTTCGCGGAAGTGAGTAATGAGCTGGTGGCTGAGTTGCAGGAAGAGCGGACAAAAGGCGCTGATCGAGACGAAGAACTGGAGGGTGATTTGCTCCAGGATTTAAACCAAAATCTCCATAAGATCACTCAGCATGGAAAGCGCGCCAGCAACATCGTAAAAGGCATGCTGGAGCACTCCCGAACGTCGACAGGAGAGCGAGAGCCCACCGACCTCAACGCGCTGGCCGATGAATACCTGCGACTGGCCTACCACGGCCTGCGCGCCAAAGACAAAACCTTCAACGCTACCCTCTCCACCGATTTCGACCAATCCCTGGGCACCGTCAGCATCGTGGCGCAAGACCTGGGACGGGTACTGCTCAACCTGTTCACCAACGCTTTCTACGCCGTTCAGCAACGCCAGAAAAGCCACCCAGAGCCCGGCTATCAGCCCATGGTAGCGGTTAAGACCAGCTGTGAGAAGAATCAGGCCGTCATCCAGGTGAGCGACAACGGCATAGGCATGTCGGATGCGATCGAGCAGAAGATCTTCCAGCCTTTCTTCACCACCAAGCCCACCGGTCAGGGTACGGGACTGGGTTTGTCGTTGAGTTATGACATCATCACCAAGGGTCACAACGGCACCATCAGTGTGGAGAGTCAGGAGGGGCAGGGCACGACCTTCACCGTTACCTTGCCAGCTTAAGCACTACGTAACACATTGATTTTGTTATGTATTGATTACCCACTTACGTAACAACCAAGCCTCGCCGGGTCAAAATTCTTGCCTTCAGATTCGCCACAATTACAATTGATACGTTAGAGGAATTTGCGCAACAAATCTGTCATGAACATGCATTCAACAAAAACGGTCTACCACACTTTTAGAACCCTATGACGACATGCCTGTCCATTCGACGACCGACGCAGCAGTCAGGTACAGCTGGCAAAGTACAGATGTACATAACATCGAAAACTATGTAAATTTTCTATCTTTGGCATCTCCCCAAATAATGATGAAAATACTGGTAGTTGACGACGAAATAGACGTAAAAGACCTCTTTGAGCAACGATTTCGTCGCGAAATCCGCAGCGGTGAATTCGAGCTGGACTTTGCTAATTCTGGCGAAGAAGCCCTAGATTATCTGAACAATCATACGTCGGAAGTCATTTTAATTTTATCCGACATCAATATGCCGGGTATGAGCGGATTTGAACTGCTACGTCATATCCGTGAAGATTTTCAGGAACCCCCACCGCCCGTCGTGATGATGATTACAGCCTACGGCGATGCTGATTCACACGATCAGGCCGTGGAAATGGGGGCCAATGACTTTTTGACCAAACCGCTCGATTTTGCGGTTCTCAAACAAAAACTTCGTGAGGTGGCATGACGGCGAAAATATTGGTGGTTGACGACGAAACTGACCTGGAATTACTCATCAAACAGAAATTCAGGCGGCAGATTCGGGAGAAGGTCTATGATTTTGTATTTGCCCACGACGGCCATGAGGCTCTCGAGACGCTTGAGCAACAGCCTGATATCGACATGGTTTTAACCGATATCAACATGCCAGGTATGGATGGGCTAACGCTATTGGTGAAACTGCACGAAAACAATCCGATGCTGAAAGCGGTGATTGTATCGGCCTATGGCGACATGGACAACATCCGCACGGCCATGAATCGGGGCGCTTTCGATTTCGTGACAAAGCCCGTCAATTTCGAAGATCTGGAGTTGACCATGCAGAAAACGATGGAATACGTAGCACAACTTCGCCAGACGCTGCAGGCTATCAAGGAAAACAACATTTTACGGATGTACGTCGATGAATCGGTGTTGACGTTCATGCAACGGCCCGAGTTCGAGAAAGCCATTTCGGCTAGTGAAGTTGTTGTAGCTACGGTGCTATTTATTGATATCTGCGGCTTCACGGCTATCTCCGAACGCGAGTCGCCTGATACGGTTGTGCGACTCGTGAACCGCTATTTCGACGTAATGGTCAAGGAAATTATTGCCCAGGAAGGACTAGTCGATAAATTCATGGGCGATGCTGTAATGGCCGTTTTCCGGGGTGAATACCACCTCGACCGTGCCATCGAAGCAGCACTGGCAGTACGTACTCAGATTTCGAAACTGGAAGATAATCTGCTGAATAATCTAACGTATCACCCGGAAGTATCGATTGGCATTAACAGTGGCGAAATGGTATCGGGAAACATTGGTTCTACTACGTTACGTCGGTTGGATTACACCGTCATTGGCGACGCTGTAAATACGGCCCAGCGACTCCAATCGGTAGCGCAGCCCGGCCAGATCGTCATTGCCGAATCAGCCCAGCAGCAAATCGCCGAATCTTTCACCTGCGAACGTATTGGCGAAGTGAGTTTAAAAAATAAAGCCGAACCAGTGGTAATTTATAACGTAGTGGGGTGAGGTGCGATGCTGAATATGTGATGTAGATTGTATTTTGTTGGCTCAGTAATTGTTGGAATTTGGAAGGTCAATAAAAATGTCTACAATTATGTCAAATGAGCTAAAAAATCAATCTACTGAGTGGTGTCAAGATAATACGTTGGGCGGAAAAAGCAAAGAATTTTTGTGGAAGCTTGAGCCAGATCACTCACTGTCTATTCAAAGAGACTTCAAAGGAGACAACTTTAAAAAAATATCATTTGATAATCTGCAGGCCATTCAAGATTTTGTACAACAAAATGGATGGACGGTCTTGGCTAATAGCGTTTCAAAACTGCCGGACAAAAAGGAGAAAGAAGGACTAGGCAAATTTCTTTATGAAAATCTAAAGTGGAGTAATACTAATGCTCAGCTTGCTAGTCAATTAGCCGCACTATTTGTCAACGCTGGAATTTGGGCAAGTAACGGTAGACGAAGAGGTATTCAGGTTAAAAATCAGAGTAACAGCTGGTACACTGAGTTGGAAGCATATTACAAGAATGTCATGAGTCGAAGTAAGGAAGATTTCTGAAAGACCTTTCCATTAATTCAAATCCTCATCAAATAAAGTATCCGACATAAAGAGCACATTTCTGCCAGTACCCATCTTGACTCTGGGTTTACCGTCGGGCCGCGAAACAATTATCTTTTTAGTAGCAGTGGATTTGACTATCTGTAATGTGGATTTTTTATTTGCCCGCATGATTATAATCCAATCTATTTTATGGAAGAACAAAAATATATCATACCTAAAACTTCTTACATCCCCAATTACTCTTCCGCCAGCGTTCGCGAGATGTTCATGCGGTACACGCCGAGCGCGGGTAAAGCTGCGGCCAGCAGGCCAACCAGAAGCGCAATACCCAGCAAGCCCCATTCTTCTGGAAGAATGCCAAACGCGGCCAGATTGTAATGATATTCGTCGGAAACGCTGGTTGAAAACAGCCATAAACCAACGCGGCTCAGGAGAATGCCCAGTACAAAACCAATGATGGCCAGCACCAGCCCTTCCAGCAGGAGCATACCAAACAATTGCAGGCGAGTCGCTCCCATCGACAGCATCAGCGCCATTTCGTACTTCCGCTCTTTCAGCGAATTATACAGTGATACAAACACACTGATGCCCGAAATCAGCATGATCACAATCGCTAACCCACGTAGCGTTTCGACGCCTACGCCCAATAACGAAAACAGACGGTTAACTTCAATATTTGGGAGAGCCGCCTGAAGTTTAGAGTTGTTGTTAATACCGCGCGCCAGCATCATACCCAGCGGATTCCGAAATTTGATGAGCATACTCGTGATTTCGCGTGGCCCCTCATCTTCATGATCTTCCTCTTCATGGGCTTCACCTTCCTCGTGATGTTCGCCGTGTTCATGAACCGCCCAAACGCTCGATACTGGTGTCAGAATGAGCTGGTCGGTAACGGTATTCGTCGGATTCAGCAGTCCGACGACTTTATATTTTGTATTGCCGTGTTCCTCACCCGCGCCATCGAGTCCATGCGAACTGGCGAACGTATCGCCCAGTTTCAGTCCCGTAATAGCTGCTACGCGTGGACCAACCACCACTTCCAGACTTTTCTCAAAGAGTTTCCCCTGCCCGACCGTTGCCCCAAAATGATCGAGGTATTGCTTACTGGTTCCTACAATCCGAAACGACCGGTAATTATCGCCCATCGCCATCGGGATGGCGGTTTTGATCATCGGGTTACGGGTCAAACGTTCGGCTTCGTCGAGGGGGATATTACCCGTTGGGGAATCAATCTGATAAATACTCGACAGGATCAGTTGAAGTGGACTGCCTTTAGCTCCCAGCACCATGTCGATGCCTTTAATATTTCGCCGAAACTGATCGTCCAACTGCTTATTTAGCAGCAGCAGTAACGAAATAATGGTAATACCAAACGTCATCAGCAAGCCACTTAAAAAACTGCTTAAGGGCTTATCTTTCAGATTGCTCCAACTGATTCGAAACAGATTCATCGTGTAGAGAGTGTTAGTAATGTATGATGTAGAATGTATGATATATGCTGACTGGTGAATATATCATACATTCTACATCATACTTCAATCTATAAGTCCAGTTTAAAATGGTGACTGACAATATTGAATCGTTTGTTCAGATAAAGCCGGTGGGCATCATACCGGGCCGGATTTTGCCCAGAATCGAGCGAAACACACTGGCAACCAGCTTTTCGGGCTTCGTCGATGACAAAATCGAGTAGAGCGCTAGCGTACCCGTTCCCACGACCTTCGGGCAAGGTTGACAAATCATCAATATACAGCGTTTTGCCACTATACAGAAGATTCATGTAACGATACCCTACCACGGCTGGCGCGTCGGCGGCATCATTGTCAATAAACGCCAGCACGAAACCATCGCTGGCTTGTTGTAATTTGATACGTTCAAAAGCCTCTTCTGGCGTCAGATGCGAACGTAGCGCCAGCATGGCGGGTATGCACCGCCGAATATCAGCATCAGACTGGGTAATTTTAGCGATCATAGTTGTGCACGAATTTCCTGTAAAATAGCGTCGCCCCCCAATTCCAGAATACTACTCGCCAGCGTACGACCAAGGTGGGTTGCTTCTGCCGACGTACCAGTTAGGGTCTCCTGAATGAGTTGACTCCCATCCAAACTCACCAGACCGCCCGTCAGACTGATGCTACGTTCGTCGGACCAATGGGCTAGTGCGAAAGAAGGAATGCTACAACCGCCTTCGAGCCGGGCCAGAAATGCCCGTTCGGCCCGCAGACAGGCTGCCGTTGGTTCGTGATTGATGAACTGTATAATCGTTTGACGTAGTGATTTATCCAGCGACGTAGCCGCTTCAATTGCCACGCTGCCCTGACCGACAGCAGGAATAAATTGATCGATGGGCAAATGCTCCACAATTAAATCGTCGTATTCCATGCGGTGGACCCCGGCGTAGGCCAGCAACAAGGCGTCGCACTGTCCTTCGTCAAGTTTGCGGATGCGTGTTTGCAGGTTCCCGCGCATATCGACTGTGGTAACATGCGGGCAATAGTGACGTAGCATGGCTACCCGGCGCGTTGACGACGTACCGATTCTAAATGATTGCCCGCTGGTTAATGACAAATTTTTAGTTCGGCTGACCAATACGTCGTTGGCCTGTTCGCGTTCGGTAAAAGCTATGATTTCGAGACCTGCAGGAAGCGTCGATGGCAAATCTTTGGCGCTATGAACGGCAATATCAATACGTCCCTCGTGAAGCTGGTCTTCCAGTTCCTGCGTAAAAACGCCTTTACTGCCAATTTTCGACAACGAACGATCGAGTACTACGTCGCCTTTGGTTTCAATAAATATTAACTCCGACGATACGTTGCCCCGTCGTAACAATTCCTGAATGTATTCAGCCTGCCAAACGGCCAGTCGACTGCTCCGTGTTCCAATTCGAATGTGCATGGTATTACAAAGATACAGCAGGAAAACCAGCTTTACGTGTGTAATTGTACAGATAGCAGTGTAGAAAGACAACCACATTCAGCCCCAAAAAAGCAACAGTCTGATTTTTTTATGCGTATACGTCAAAAATGCCGAAATCTTGCTTAACAGTGTCAAAACGGCATTATAAGCCGTTTTCTTACAGCTTTTTTCCTGACAGGCTGGCGTAAAAGTGCGGAATAAACCTTTAGGCACGAGGTTTGTCTAAAGATTAGTAGTTGAACAGTAAACAACCTCCACTATGAAAGCGATAGAAAATGTGTTTCAGGGAACAGGCGGTCAGATTGATCTGCTAAACACGCTCTACGGTGGTTCGAGTCAAACAACCATGAACGTAGAACGTGATGGGGATCGCCTGATTATTACCCTGGTGGCCCCCGGCGTTAAGGCGAGTTCCTTCAACGTATTGGTAGAAGGCAATAAGCTTATTGTATATACGCTGCTGGTCAGCACATTAGAACAGCAGGAGGATGGGCAAGCCCAACGTTTAGCTGTGCCAATGTTCCTGAGAGTACTAGATATTCCGTCTTTTGTGGATGTTGACCAGATTGAAGCTATTCACGAACATGGTAAAGTGCGCGTTACGTTGCCCTTCAAAGATGAAGAGCAGATGCACCGCCGAATCGATATAAAAAATCTTTTTGAGTAGAGTACCTCATTTCCCTTCCGGGGCTTCACTTGCCCTGTTGCCTATAGATGATTACTAAGTCGCTTTCACGGAAGCGACTTTTTTATTTTTATAGCTTTTAAACCATTTACTCTCCTGTTGTTCAATGCTTAAGATAATGTTATCACTACAATCTCCACTTTCTTTGCATGCCTAACTTACTACGTTCACTAGCTATTATATTTCTTTTTTGCCTTACGTTTAAAACATTGACGAAAGCTAATTCTGCTGAAACAGACATCCGTGATACGTTGCTTCACGATGGTATGCTACGTATCTATTGGGTCCATCTACCCGCTGGGTACGCGCAGAAAACAACAAGGCTGCCGTTAGTTATTGCGCTGCATGGGGGCGGGGGCAGCGGACAACAGTTTGCGATCCAATCAAAATGGAGCGATAAGGCTGATAGAGAGGGATTTATTGTGGTTTATCCGGATGGTGTTCAGAATCCGGGCGTGCTACGTCTCCGAACCTGGAACGCGGGCGCTTGCTGTGGACAGGTGGCTTCTACACAACGTATCGACGACGTAGGATTTATTAGCAAACTAATTGATAAACTGAGCACTACGTATCAAATCGACTCGAAAAAAGTGTTTGCCACAGGGCACTCGAATGGTGGAATGCTGTGCTACCGATTAGCGTGTGAGCTTTCAGAAAAAATAACAGCCATTGCCGCCAATGCCGGGACAATGCAACTTCAGAAACCCTGTAAACCAACGCGTTTAATGCCAGTTTTGCACATCCACTCGCAACAGGATAAGAACGTACCAGCCGCCGGTGGCGTAGGCACAAGAAGCATCAACAAACAACGGAATCCGTCGGCTGACAGTACGCTGACCGTTTTCGCGCAATTGGCTGGCTGCACTTCTCTAAAACCAGTAGCAAAATCGTCGGATAAATACACGTTTTATGAGTGGACAGGCTGCCAGAACGACGTAGCGATTCAGTATTATTTGACGTCTGATGGTGGTCACTCGTGGCCGGGCGGTAACAAAAGCGTTCGTATGCTTGGTGATCCACCTTCCGAAGCGTTTGCGAACAATGATATTATTTGGGATTTTTTCAAAAAATACGCACTTCACTAACGCCGTAATTCCCAACAAAAACCCACCAAATCAATGAAAACCAACGTATCAACGCTCATTCTTTGCATTTCTCTGTTTTTTATTGCTACAATTTCTTCAGCGCAGCAACGTCAGGTTGGCACACCCGAAGAACGGGCAAATTGGCAGACGATTCGGATGAAAGAAGCGCTCAACCTATCACCTGATCAGGAGAAAAGCGTGTCGGAAATCAACCTGAAATACGCTCAGCAAGCGCAGCCCTTACTGGAAAATGGCGGGCGAAATTTGAAAACGCTACGCGAAGCCCGGTCAATTATGAAAAACAAAAATAAAGATATGAAAGATGTACTGACCAGCGATCAATTCAAACAGTATCAGGCAATTCGGGAGGAAATGCGAAACACATTCCGGGAGCGCCGGCGACAAAATAATGCGTAAACAACGTAGCGAGAGTGAGCACTGACCCACTCTCGCTTTTATTAATCCTCACGACCTTCTTTCCGATTAGCGTCGGCCATGCGGACGATTTTAGGCGTGAACTTTGCCAGTACCGAAACCAGATCGCTTTGGGCACCAATCACGGTTTCGATGTTTTTATAGACCATCGGCGCTTCGTCCAGATCGCCACCAATCAACTGAATATCAGCTTCTAGCAGCGCTTTGTTCAACTGCGAACAAGTAATATTGTTGAACGCCTGCGTACGTGACATCTGCCGACCAGCGCCGTGTGATGCGGAATTAATCGAATCACTATTTCCCCGACCGCTTACGACAAAACCCGGTTGCGTCATCGACCCCGGAATGATGCCCAGTACATCGGGACCGGCGGGCGTAGCACCTTTTCGGTGAACAATTACCTCGCGTCCGTCGGCCAGTTTTTCTTTCCAGGCGAAATTGTGGTGATTTTCAACCATCACCAGCGGTTTGTGCCCAATGGATTTGGAGATTTTATTGTGAATTTCGTGGTGATTGGCCGACGCGTACTCACCCGCCAGATTCATAGCAATCCAATATTCCTGACCTTCTTCCGTATTCAAATCGAGCCACGCTAGATGGGCCGCCTGTTTCGGCAAACGGGTTTTCTGCATCGCCAGTTTTGAATAATAATTTGCTACGTTGCCCCCAAATCCGCGCGAACCGGAGTGCGATAATAACGCCAGATATTCGCCCGGCGGCAGGTTCAGTTGAGTATTTTGTTCGTATACGTCCACAATACCCCATTCTACAAAATGGTTGCCAGTACCGGAGCTTCCCAACTGCCGATACGCTTTGTCTTTAAGATTGCGAATTACTTTGGTAGCCTGCCATTCGGGCAGATCCATTACGCTTTCATTAAACTTTTCGCGGGTTTCTCCGCCAATACCAAACTTGGTTTGTTCCACCAGCGATTTTTTCAGCAGATGCGGCTCGCGTTTCATATACCCAGGCGGCAAATCGAACACCGACAGGCACATCCGGCAGGCAATATCGACGCCAACCGCAAACGGAATTACCGTATTCGAGTCCGTAGCCAGCACACCTCCAATAGGCAGACCATAACCCTGATGGGCATCAGGCATCAGGGCACCTGCTACCGAAATCGGTAAGCTAGCCGCCGTTTCCATCTGTTTCAGAGCGCCTTCTTCGATATACTCCCGCCCGAAAATCGCGTAAGGCAACGTTTCTGGCCGTAGTTCGAACATCTGCTCAGACTGTTTTCCATCTGTATCCAATACGTAGGGAGCCGGTTCAGCTGGCAGAAATGTTTTGCCCGTTTCGCTTAATGGTACGGCAATTCCCTGCTTGTTAAGGTCATAAATGGCGCGGGCCAGGTTCGTGACTTTATTTCGGGAGTAAGCCCATTTTTTCGGATTCCAGAGCATCTGCGCCAGCAATCCCATGATTTTTTCTTTCGAGTAATCAGCATGTTGAATCAGACCATTAGCTACGCGCAGGAATGGAGCATGCAAGTGGTCGGGAATCGGAGCAAGCTGTAATAAATCTTCGGTCGAAATAAGGGTTTCCATGTGGATTTTAGTTTGTATGACACAAAGGTTATAACGTACTACGCGATGTTTTTGCGCAGTTCAGAAAATTTCTCGAATTTTCTGAAAAACTATAATCTACACCCTGATGCCAGTTAATCGAAACGCGCTGATACGTTATAAAACACTGGATGCGTGCCTGCGAAATCGGCATCGCAAATGGACACTCGATGATCTGATTGAGAAAGTTTCGGATGCGCTTTATGAATATGAAGGCATCGTGAAAGGCATCAGTCGACGGACCGTTCAGGCCGATTTGCAGTTGATGCGAAGTGATAAGTTAGGCTATTTTGCGCCCATTGTTGTGGTTGACAAGAAGTACTATACGTACGAAGACCCAACCTACAGCATCACTAATATTCCGCTTTCGGACGGTGATTTATCGCGAATGAACGAGGCCGTTGAAGTACTGAAACAATTTAAAGGGTTCTCACATTTTACGGCGCTGAACGAAGTCGTGCAAAAGCTGGAAGATCACGTTTACTCAACAGCGCAAAAGTCTGTTTCGGTGATTGATTTTGAGAAAAATGAAAACCTGAAAGGACTTCACTTATTAGATGATTTGTATCAGGCGATTGTTCAGAAACAACCACTTGCCATTGAGTACCAGTCTTTTTCGGCCCGAAAACCGCAGACGCTCCCCTTCCATGTCTGGTGGCTCAAGGAGTTTAAAAATCGTTGGTTTGCGGTGGGCGTCTGCGACGGAAAAGAACAGATTTTGAACCTGGCGCTGGATCGAATGCTACGTATCACGCCCGCTACTGATCTCGACTACGTAGCGAGCCGAATCGATCCCGACACGTATTACCGGGATGTCATTGGCGTTTCGGTAAGTCCAAATATGCGGGCTACACCGGTAAAATTACTGGTAACGTATCAACACGCTCCCTACGTATTAACCAAGCCACTTCATCACTCGCAACAGGTAATTAAGCAAACGCCAGAAGGGGTCATCATCCAGCTCCAGGTACAACATAATTTTGAGCTTGAGCGTGAAATTTTAGGCTTCGGTAATGGAATGACTGTACTCTCTCCCGAACGTCTTCGTTCTGCCATCCGTGCCCGATTGCAGTCCAGCCTTTCCGCTTATGAAAACCACATAACGAAAGAAACTTCGGAATGAACTGATTACTGCGTTCTATTTTGTCGCGGCAGCCGCCCGGTCGAAATATTGGCGCATGAATAGGATTTGATACGTAATAGCTGTGCTCCAATACGCCCAGTTATGGCCGCCCGGTCGGGTGGTGTAGTCGTGGGCGATGTTACGTTCCAGCAGTTTTTCGTGCAGGTTGTTGTTGACCTTAAAAAAGAAATCTTCGGTACCGCAATCAACGAACAAAGCCAAAGCGCCGGGTGTGAGTAAGTGCAGCAGATTGATGACCGTATTTTTTTCCCAGTTTTCCGGAGATTGAGCATACGTACCGAGTCGTTTGGCCATATCCCAGTTATTCGGAAACGGGCGAATATCGACCCCTCCGCTCATACTTCCAGCGGCTCCAAATACGTCCTGATGACGAAACGCCAGATATAAGGCGCCATGACCACCCATACTCAACCCCGTAATAGCTCGCCCCTTTCGACCCTTGACGGTTTTGTAGTGACTATCAATCCAGGGCACCAGCTCATTTGCTACGTAGGTTTCGTACTTAAAAGAAGGGTCGACAGGACTGTCGAAATACCAGCTTCCGAAGTTTCCGTCCGCGCAGACAATGATAACCTGCTGTGTATCAGCCAGCCGCCCAACACCGGGGGCCTTTTTGGTCCAGTCGCTATAGTTGCCGCTGTATCCGTGCAGCAGGTAAACGACCGGAAATTCAGTACCGTTTGTATATGAATCGGGCGTAATGACGACGGCTTTAATTGTCTTCTTCATGGACGAACTATACGTATCAACTGTGTCGACTTTAGCCGCCTGAGCCAGATTCGCTACTAACAACAGAGCTGTATAAATCAGTGTATAAAAAATGCGCATTTCGTGGAATGAATTAATAAAGCTGTTTGATTTTCTGTCATGCTTCGTTCCTCAGCACGATAAAAAGGCTATCTATGTTGGCTGTAAAAAAGGCTAAAATGGCAGTTTTACTCATCGTTTTTGCTACGTTAATCGAAAATTTGATTGTATCTTTGTTACGCAGCCAACACTTATGGGATTACCTAAACGCCGGTTTAATTAAACCGGCGTTTGTGTTTTTAACGTAGCACGCTTAGCAAACCTGACTAACTTCTACGTTCAGCAAAGCCCCTAACTTCCTGATTTTAGCCGCGATATGTCCAACGCCAATAGCGCAGTGATGAGCTGGTCCGTGGCTGTTCCAGGCTTCCACAAACTGGCGCGCTCCAATAGAGAAACGGTATCGACTGTTGGTGTTCCCGATCTCCAGAATAGGGCCCGGCACCGATTCTGCCTCCGCCATCAGCAGTTGAATTTTTCCGTCAATCGTTTCAACAACCGACAGCAACGTAACAGGGCCGTGTTTCACCGACATTTCAACCGATAAACCATTGCCCACTTTACCATGATAGACATAGAGCGGGCGGACTTTCGTTTTCCCTTCGGCGATGGCAATATGACCCGGACCATCGTGGCCCATCAGTACTACGTCATCCCGAAAATCCATGGCGTAATATTCAGTAAATGAACCGCCTACGCCAAACGAATCCATAATTTTCATGGCCTGTACGTTCTTGACTTCGTACTCGCCCGCCACGGGAACACCTCTAGCCGTTAAAAGCGAATTTCCCAGAATGACCGAACTCATGGTGTCTTCATTCCAAGGGTTTCCCGAGCCTTTGTAATAGTAGGCCAGCGAGCCAAGCTGAAGTTCATTAACCAAGCGATCGAGGGCGACAGACGTGCGGGCAGCTCGTTCGAGTTCGGCGTGAGTACAGTCGGGCTGAACGTCGAAAAGATCCTGAAATTCGGCGATACGTTGCTGGACGTCGGCATCTGTTACGTCTTTACGTAGCGCAGAAAGCTGGTCGACCTCAATCATTTCGATATGCCCACCGAACGTAGCACTGTGCAGCGTGAGGTTCGAATAGATGTCGAGCATTCCGCCGTAATAATTACCCATTACACCCAATCGATTGTGCGACATAATGTTGGCAACGCGGGCAGCTTCGATCCACTCGTCAATTTCGGTCCAGGCAACCGGATCATCACGTAGCAGCCCCGTAACCTGGTAAAAAGGGATATTCGATCGTTTGAACACGCTGGCAATTTCCGGAACCGGGCAGGCTGAGCAAAAGGCCAACCATTCGCCGGTCATGCGCGTCCGGTCGCCAAGTTTGTTGAACCACTCGTAGTCGATAGCCGGTTCGGGGGCTAGGTTTAGGACAATCACCGGCACTTTGGCCCGACGAACGACAGGCAACACCGTCGACGAAAGGGCGTAGGTGGTAACGTAGAGAAAAATCAAATCGACATCGGCCTGCCGAAACTGATGCCCCGCGTGCATGGCCTTCTCCGGTGTATCGATCATCCCGATGTTAACAATATCAACACCAGGCCGCTCCATTTTCTGAGCTAGTTCACTTAGATAACCTTCCAGCCGTGTCTGTAAGCCGGCAAACTGCGCCCAATACGCTTCCAGACCAATGCCAAACAGGCCAACTTTTAGTGCATACGCACCAACGCTACGTTCGCTACGATTCAGGAGTTCGGATGGCGCTTTATCAGTAGACTGCATACTCATCGGCATGTTGATACGTCCATTACGATACTTTCGGTAATGTCCAGGGCGAGCGATAATGTGCTTTAGCCAACTGCTGTGCTGACGTGTCGCCCACAATCATATTTTTTTCGGCATCCCACACCAGTTTGTGACCAGTACGGTAGGCAATATTGCCCAAATGCGAATGCAATGCTACGTTTCGGCCAACCTCCGCCGAACAATTGGGTTGTTTCCGGGAGCGAATGCAGTCGAGAAAATTACGAGTATGGGCATCTAAATCATTGGCAGTTGCTTTCTGGATAGGCATGGCAGGACTCAGGTAACGCCCCTGCTCTACTTCGGGCAGTACTTCCCATTTTCCCCGGTCAATAACAACGGTCCCCAGATTGCCAATGAAAGCAACGCCATGATCACGGTCGTAAGGGCCACGTATCGTACCCAACGATTGCTCCCAGAGCACGGAAAATTTGCCGTAGTCATAGACTACCTGCACAGTATCGGGCGTATCGCCGTCATGGTTGGGGAAGCCGTATTTACCACCCGTTGCCACCACCGAGCGAGGAGCCGCTACGTTCATTCCCCACAGGGCAATATCAATCATGTGCGCACCCCAGTCGGTCATGAGCCCACCGGCATAATCCCAGTAGTAACGAAAACTTCCGTGAAAACGATTTGGGTTGAAAGGGCGGCCTGGTGCCGGACCCAGCCAAATATCGTAATCGACACCGGTCGGAGCGGGGGCATCGGGCTTGGGCGGAAATTCTTTGCCATACCCCATAAACGCCCAGGTTTTCACGGTACGTACAGGACCAATTTTCCCAGACTGAACGTAGTCTAAAGCGTCTTTCCAGTGCGCGCCACTACGTTGCCACTGCCCCACCTGTACGATTCGATTGTAACGTTTGGCCGCGGCCACCATCAAGTCGCATTCTTCAATAGAGTTGGCGAGGGGCTTTTCTACATAAACATCTTTCCCCGCCTGACACGCATATACCGCTGGCAGGCAATGCCAGTGATCGGGCGTACCTACAATCACAGCGTCGATGGATTTATCGTCAATGAGTTTCCGAAAATCACTGTAGAGGGTAGCCTTTTTGCCCGTCTTTTTTTCTAATTCAGCCGCTCGTTTGTTCAGTACGTTGTTATCGACATCACACAGGGCGACACAAACGGCATCGGAATTTTTGAGCATTGACGTTAAGTCGGACCAACCCATATTATTGACCCCAATCAGGCCGATACGTATGGCATCGGCAGCTGGGGATTGCTGAGCCGTAACGGGCAACGTAGCAAGGCTCAGGCCAGCCGCCAGTTGTGTTGATTTCTGGAGAAAATCGCGTCGGGACGAGGGCATACAGGTCGAGGTTTAAGCGCGTTTATATCCAGCATGAATGTACCGAATGAACAGTCATTTCAAGCATTGGAAAGCAGCTTATACCAGAAGATTGTCAGTAATTAATCTTACTGACACAGCGCGATTTTATCGATTTCTAAATGAAGTAGATCTTAGCTATTCGCTGACTGCTACCTCAGTTTTACGGGCATACGTTTTCGCCAGCGAGAGTGTTATGCCAAACGTAGTGAAAACCTACTACGTTGTCATTAGTAACGTATCACCTGTACGCTACGTTATTTTTTAGTAGAATCAGCCTTCGCTGGAATAACTGTGGCTGTCGTTGTGGTTGTATTCGCAGGAGACTCCGTTTTGGCTTTGTCTTTTTTGCCAAAAAGCGAGAAGTGGACGTAGCGTTTGGGATTTTCACGCAGGTCGGTCAGGAGTTTTTCGAGGCTGGCCGTCGTTTTATTTACGTTGCTGTAGAGCGCTTCGTCGGAAGTCAGTTTACCCAGCGAACCTTTCCCCTGGTTAACGTCCAGTAGAATACGTTGCAGATTATCGACCGTCTTGTTAACTGTCAATAAAGTTTGTTTCAGTTGTAATCCCTGAAGCGAATCGGCGAACGTATCGGCTTTCGCGAGAATGGGCTTGAGCTGCTTTTCGGTTTCGACCAGGGATTTAGACAGGTTACTCACATTGGCCAGCGTAGCACGTAACCCGGCCCGATTTTCTTCGATGGTCAGATCGAGTGTTTTCACACCGGCGTTGGCGCTACGTAACGTTTGATTAAGCATAACGCCCGTCTGGTCGAACTGGGCCACTACCTTGTTCAATTGATACGTTAGCGAGTCAACATTATTCAGCACGGGCAGTGTTTTTTCGCGAATCAACGCCGATAAACCTGTCTCTTTCGCGGATACAAGCTGCCCACCATCTTCGAGTAGTGGTTTGCTGGAATTAATGCTAAGCTGAATCATTTTACCACCCAGCAACCCATCGTCAGATAGGAATGCTTTGGTACCCTGCGTGATACGTATACCTTGATTAATCTCTACGGTAACCCGCAGCTTATTACCTTGATCCTGAAGGATTTCAATAGCTTTTACCCGACCAACAGACAAGCCATTGATTTTGATTGGATTGGAAACCGTAAGGCCGTCGATGTTGTCGTATACAACCTGATATTTATTGGTTGTGTTGAAAAAGTCAGAGCCCTTAAGAAATCGAAAACCAAAGTAGAACATCGCCAGCGAGACAACAGCCAGCAAACCTACTTTTACTTCCTGTGAAATTTTCATGCGTGAGAAAACGTGAACAACTCAATGAGCTGCATCATTCCGTTGATTGACCATATAACCAACTTTAACCCTAGTTTGTCCCTTAGATTGGGGAAATAATTGATTAACGGTTGATAGTCAATGATTGACGGTCGTCGATCGAAAGTACTACGAACTGACCAACTATCAACTGGCGATTTTATTCTGCGGTTTCGATTTCTTCTTTATACCGGGCAAACGCTTTGTAAATAGCATCGGACATTTCTTCCTGGCCCTCTTCCGAACGAAGGTAATCCTCCTCTTCACGATTTGACATATAGCCCGTTTCAATCAGCACACTAGGCATCGTCGTTTTCCAGAGAACGATAAATCCTGCCTGTTTCACACCGTTGCTTTTCCGGTTGGCGTTCATGCGGAAGCTACGCTCAATTTTTTCGGCAAAATTGATGCTGCTTTCCATGAAAGCGTGCTGATAATTAGCCAGCATAATTGTAGCCAGGGGTGAATTGGGGTCGAAACCTTTGTAAGTTTGCTGGTAATTTTTTTCCTGAAGAATTACGGCATTTTCTCGCCGGGCAACATCCAGATTACTTTGTGTACGGTGCAAGCCCAGCGTGTACGTTTCGGTTCCATAAACCTTACTGCTTGACGGACTTGCATTGCAGTGAATCGAGATAAATAAATCAGCTTTATTACGATTGGCAATAGCACCGCGCTCATATAAATCGACAAAATGATCGGTCGTTCGTGTATAAATGACCCGAACATTTGGATATCGTGACTTAATTTTACGGCCAAGAAGCAGAATCAGTTCCAGGTTGACTGTTTTTTCCTTGGCATACCGGCCATGCGTACCTGGATCTTTACCACCATGTCCGGCATCAAGCACAACCGTACGTACCTGATTTGGAGCGGCCTGAGCCTGAGCGCCCTGTCGGGTAGTGTCCTGTGGCGGTGCCTGAAGCAGCGCGTCGGGAGTTGTCAGGGCCAGGAGGGGTAACACCAGAATAGCCAATGTTGTCACTATTCCGTGAGTTGACATCTTTATGGGTTTAATAATTTTTAACAGCCAAAAACGTTTCAAAGCGACAGCAGGATAAACGTTCGTGAATAACTTTGTAAGCTTTAGACTTGACAGTCTTTAGGCAAATATAATTTTTTTAATAAACCTTAAAAAAGGATACTTTATTTTGCGGCCCTTGCAGATTCAACTTATTACCGCAATACGGGCCATTCAGGGGCTTGTCGGAATGCTGTTGGCATTCAGCACATTAGCCCAGAACCCTACCCTACCCCGGTTACCAGCAAAGGGCGGCATTCCGCCAACTACGGTGCCATCCCAGCGCGTTGCAGACCCCTCCAAACCAGGTATTGTTTCTCCTAACACAGTACGTCCGGAGAGCCGAACCACAACGGGTTCCGATTCGCTACGTCTTGCGGTGCGTGATACGGTTCAAGCTGACTCAGCGGATTCGTTTAAAACGACTGTCAAATATCAGGCCAAAGATTCAACTATTTATGCCGCTGATGGTCAGACAGTTGAGTTATTTGGTGATGCCAGTGTAATCTACGGTGATATTTCATTGAAGGCAGATTACATCCGGCTCAATTATCTGACGAACGAAGTATACGCGAAAGGTCGCTATGATTCGACAGCAAAAAAACTGATTGGGCGGCCCATTTTTAAAGACGGCGAAGGCCAGTACGACACGAAAGAAATCAGATACAATTTCAAATCAAAAAAAGGGCGAATTCAGGGCGTTATTACCCAGCAGGGCGAGGGAAATATCCGAGGGCAAACCGTTAAGAAAGATGCCGAAGATAATTTATACATCGGTAAGGCAATTTATACAACTTGTAATCTGGCGGTCCCGCATTTTCACATTAATGCCAGCAAACTAAAAGTTATTCACAACAAACAGGTTGTGGCTGGGCCATTTAATCTGGTCATCAATCAGATTCCTCTGCCAATTGGGCTTCCTTTTGGTTTTTTCCCGTTTCCGAAACGGAAAGAAATCGGCGTGTCGGGAATTCTAATGCCGCAATACGGCGAGGAGCCGAACGGCAGGGGTTTCTATCTGCGCGATGGCGGTTATTACTGGGCCGTCAGCGAAAACCTAGGATTGCAGTTCAAAGGACAAATTTATTCGCGAGGCAGCTGGGGGTTGGGCTTATCAGCAGCCTACAACAAACGGTATCGGTACAGTGGTGGGGTCAATTTTCAATTTAACCGTAACCGCTCCGGCGACCGCGTCGATACTACCCAATCTCCACGTAACGATTTTTCGTTTACCTGGTCGCACTCGCCTGTACCACGCGGACGGGGTAGTTTTTCGGCGAACGTCAACGTAAGCAGCAACAGTTATAATCAGTTCAACTCGTTTTCGACCCAGTCCTACATTTCTAACGTAGCGGGTTCGTCAATTCAGTATAGCCGCTCCTTTGGGCAATACGTTCGGGCGGGGGCTAACCTTCGTGTTAATCAGCAGTTTGGCCAGATAAATCAACAAACAGGCGTGCGTGAAAACGGAAAAACCGACGTATCGTCTGACTTCAACATTGGTATCAACCAGATTTCGCCTTTCGCGCTCAGAGGGGGCAGCGGTCGCTGGTTTGAAAGCTTTCGCGTGGGTCTCGATATCAGTGGTTCTATTGGTATTAGTAACACAATCCGTCGGCAGGTCGATACCACGGGCTTAGGCTTTCCAGTCAGCACAAACTTAAAGACAGTCAGTACGTTGGAACGTATTCTGGATAGTACCCGGAGGGCCAACAACCTGCGTTTCGGGATTGTAGAGCAAGACCCCAACCTGATTGCCTTTAGCGTAGCAAATGCGGCACGTATCTGGGAAAATCGTCAAATAACGGCCCGTTACAGCATTCCTATTTCGCTGCCGAATATAAAGCTGCTACGTTACATCAACGTAACGCCGGGCTTCTCACTACAGGGCGATATTTATTCTAAAAAGCTGAGTTATACTTATATACCGGCACTACAATCGGTACGTATCGATACGGCTCGTGGATTCTTCCCATCGTATAATTTCTCGGTCAATGCCAGCATGAACACCCGATTTTACGGTACGTTCTTTATCCGGGGGAAGCGTATTGAAGCGATTCGACATACCGTAGCGCCTTCGATTTCATTTAGCTACATCCCTGATTTCACGAATCCGGCTTATGGCCAGTTTCAGGTATTGCCAGCCGAGGGGCCGCTCGCTAATTTGCCGCTTTACCGCCGAACGCTGTCGGTATTTCGGGGGCTTGGCGGAAGTAGCGGCAGCGGAACCAGCACAGAGTCAGCTTATATTTCGTTCGGTATCGTGAACCAGCTCGAAATGAAGGTTCGTACACGTAGCGACTCGAGCGGGCAGGAATTTAAGAAGATTCCTATTTTCGACAACCTAAGCATCAACGGCAGCTATAACCTGCTGGCGCCCGATTACAATTTATCACCCATTGCTGTAAGCGCCAATACGCAGATTTTCAAGAATATCAGCTTCAACCTATCGTCCACTTTCGACCCATATGCATACCGGGCATACGGTGGAACACCTTTTTATGCGCTCCCAACGGCATTAAGTTATTCGCCTACAGTACAAGAAGTTCTGGGTTACGAGAATCCCCAATACATCCGGGTGCCGAAGTTGTATGCTCTTCAGGCCGGACAGGGTTTGCTACGTTTAACTAATATGCAGGCGTATATGAGCGCCCGGTTTGCGCCCAAGCAGGCTGATAAGCCCAAAACAAGCCCGAACGCATCGGAGGCTACCATGAAAGCCATCAACAACAACCCAGAACTTTACGTTGATTTTAACGTCCCCTGGTCGATGAACGTCAGCTATACGTTCGGGTGGACCCAACTGACCCCTGAAAAATCGCAGGTAATTCAGGCGTTAACGTTGACCGGAGACCTAAGCTTGACACCAAAGTGGAAAATAACCATCAACACGGGTTACGATTTTAACTTTAAAAGTCCCACACTCACCACCATCGGTATCAATCGGGACCTGCACTGCTGGGAAATGGCCTTCAACTGGACTCCTTATTCGGGCAATAACTTACGTTCGGGTAATTATTCCTTTGATTTACGGGCCCGCTCCTCAATTCTTCAGGAGCTTAAACTGAGCCGTCGCCGGAGTTTCTACGACAGTGGTGGATTTTATGGCCGTTAACCAGCCCAGCAAAAAAAATAGTATCTTGCCGCGGCAATTCATCCGATAAACCGATCAACATGACTGACCGCGATAAGCAGCGCCTTGATGAGCTGGAGCTTAAAACAGCGTATATATTGGCTCGACAGGATGAACAGGATGCCAAATTGAATCAGATTATTGCCCGGCTGGCCTATGTTGAAGCCCGGCAGTATCGGCTCATGAAAGAAATGGGTATTGCCCCTCAGAATGTGGATACCTATCAGACGGCTCAGGACGATGCGAAGGCCCTAAACGCGATGGCTGCTATGGCCCACAGGCTAAATTAAAGCAGTGCGTTTATACGTTTCTATTTCCTTGTTCTCGTTTATCAGTCTAGTGTCAATATTAATCTTTGAGCAAACTGGAGTTACTTTATACATACCAGGTTTAATTAGGTAAGTAGTAAAAGTGTTGCCAGTCGCTCCGAACCAGCCGGTGCATGCGTATCAACCTTTCAGGATGGATCTGTATTTTCCTTTCTTGTCATTTTTACGGAAGTCTTGCCCAGACTATTCGCCAGCCGACTCAATATTCCATTGAAGCGGGTACGTATCTTTCCTCATCTACTGATACGCCTTTCTGGCTCCGATCAAATCAATACGGTATTGTCCCCAATGAATCCCCTGTTGCTACGTTCCGGGCGGGTATCTACAGCGATTACGATTCCAGTCGTCATAGTACGGGGCGTTGGAAAGACTCTATGTTTGATGTTAGCTACGGCATCAACGTAGTGGCGAATACTACGTCCAATCTGTTACCTTATGAG
This sequence comes from Spirosoma flavus, assembly GCF_054778555.1. Classification (NCBI taxonomy): domain Bacteria; kingdom Pseudomonadati; phylum Bacteroidota; class Cytophagia; order Cytophagales; family Cytophagaceae; genus Spirosoma; species Spirosoma flavus. The sequence continues at coordinate 738,663 of NZ_BAAGZL010000004.1, read as the reverse complement.
AAAAACGTACTGCTGCCAGAAGCTTACGTAAAAGTACGTCGGGGTATTTTTGAGGCTTACATTGGCCGGGTGCGTGAGAAATTTGGGTTGGCCGACTCAACATTGTCAACGGGTTCCTATGCCTGGTCGGGCAATGCCATGCCTATCCCTAAAATTCAGATTTCCATTCCGGTTTTCACCCCAATTGGTTTTACCAAAGGGTGGGTTGCTGTTCAGGGTACGTTTGCGCACGGCTATATGGATGCGGTGGGGTACATACGGAACACAATGCTCCATCAGAAGTCGCTGTATTTACGCATCGGTAGGCCAACGGATGTAGTACGTGTCTTTGGAGGTATAAATCATCAGGCTGTTTGGGGTGGGCAGGCCAGCGATCCTACTGGTATTCCGGGCACCATTCCGGTGGGCGGTAAATTACCCACGGGTCTGATTAATTATTTTTATGTAGTTTCTACGTTGAATTCAGGCCGGACAGACCCAAACCAATACACGTATTTTGACCTGACAAATCGGGTTGGCAATCATCTGGGGTCCGTCGATGCTGCTATCGAAATCGACCTGGTTCGGCATATGCTGTACATCTATCGGCAAAATATTTATGAGGACGGATCCTTATTTTATTTAATCAATATTGCTGACGGCTTAAATGGCATTCGATTGCGCCGGAACGACCCAAAAGCCATCTTCCGCGATATTTTGTTTGAGGTACTCAATACGACCAGTCAGGGCGGACCAGAATTTATTATTGACGACCCCGACAAACGAGGTAAGGATGATTACTTTAATCACCAGCAGTACCGAGATGGGTGGTCGTATCGTAAACATACCATCGGTACACCGTTCATTCCGCCAGCCTTAGGCCCTCGTAATGAGTATCCTTATGGCATCTTTACAATTAACAACCGGGTTCTTGTTTTCCACCTCGGAATGGCTGGTGTGCTACCAATTGAGGGCAGTTTACTAAAAGGCCCAATATCTTGGCAAACGAAGCTGTCATTAAGCCAGAATTATGGTACGTATGATATCCCATACAAATCGATACGTACCCAGTTTTCAGGCTACGCTGGTGTCGTTATTCCCCTGTCGATACTGGGTGGCCTTGATCTGACCGCCAATATTGCAGCCGATGCCGGTAACTTATATAAAAGCGGTATTGGCACATTTCTTAGTATAAGAAAATCTTGGTTATCAGCACAATACAAATAAGCTATGAAATTTAAACTCGATATAATCCAATTTTTTTAGCAAGTTTTTATCGCTAATTTGCGGCCCTATTCTGTGACCGTTAGATAATATTAGTATCAACTCATCAACCCGTATACCCTATTTTAGCGTATACAATGCCGGAGAATGCTCTGAAGCATTGGATGAGTAAAACTGGAAGATATGAGGCATCGGTATTCTATATTATTTTTTCCGCTACATGTCTTTGTTGATTTCTTAAGCCTTAACGCGGCTTTCGTAGGGGCTTATTGGCTTAAATTTCAGACACTTGAAGCCGTCGGTTCACCTCCCTATGCATCGCTATGGATATTATTCAATGCGATCTGGCTTGCCGAAATTCTGATTTTAAAGCCCTATATTTTTCCCCGGCAATTATTTAAAATAGGCCATTTACTTCGAAAATTATTGATTTTGATGGCAATCCACGTCGCCATCATTTCAATCTACTGGGTAGCTGTTAAAGCCTATTACTACTCCCGGGAGCATCTGCTGATAACGTATGTTCTCTTCACGACAATTGGCTCACTGTTTCGAATCGGTGGTTTAATTTTTCTCAGAGAATACCGATCGCGTGGTTATAATAGCCGACGCTACGTTATTGTAGGGTACGGAAAGCTGGCTGAATCGATACACAGTTTTTATGAAGCCCATCCAGAAATGGGCTTTCGGTTCTATGGCTATTTTGATCAGAACAATCCTGAAAACAGTGATAAACTGACGGGAGGTTATGACGATTTATTAGCCTATGTGAGATCGGCGGGCATCGACTGCGTTTATTGCTGCATGCCCTACATTGATAATTCCCGCCTTAAATCTATTGTCGACAATGCGGAAGACGTTGACTATCAGGTAAAGCTTCTGGTTGATTTCAGAGGATTCCTGGCAAAAGGCGCTTCAATGGAGTATCACGATTTTCTGCCCGTGATGAATCTTTCATCGCAAATGCTGGCCGATTTTCGGGTTAATACGCTCAAACGTTCCTTTGATATTCTGTTTTCATTGCTTTCCTTGGGTTTAGGCTTGCCGCTCTTTGTCATTATGGCCTTAATAACCCGTTTAACGTCGAAAGGGCCAATCTTTTACGCTCAGGAACGTATCGGTCGTCACGGAAAGCCATTCAACATTTACAAGTTCCGTAGTATGTATGTCAATGCGGAACAATCAGGCCCTGTGCTATCGGGTGGCTTACTCGACAGTCGGATAACTCCATGGGGGCGGTTTATGCGCAAAACCCGACTCGATGAAATTCCGCAGTTTTATAACGTGCTGGTGGGCGACATGTCTGTTGTAGGTCCACGACCAGAACGACAATTTTTTATTGACCAGATTGTCGAAATTGCTCCAGAATACCGTTCCCTTCTTAAAGTAAAACCGGGTATTACGTCGATTGGGCAGATTAAATTTGGATATGCTGCCAGTATTGACGAAATGGTCCAGCGGTTACGTTATGACTTATTGTATCCAGAACGCCGGTCTTTTCTATTTGACATGTGGATTATAGCGCAAACGCTTCGAGTGATGGCTCAAGGGCGCGGTAAGTAATTCCACTTTAGTATGATCTTACTCAACAATTCATATAATAAGAGTAGTCTTCTTGTATTGTGCTGGCTAGCGTTGTATACTCCTGTTTTTGGACAGCGCTTGCATCAGTATTCAGCAACAGCAGGACCCTTATTATCAACGGGAAGAACTCCTTTTTGGCTACGGGCCAATCAATACGGAACTGTTCCGCTTCAGAACAGTTTCATGCGGCTGGATGCCGAACTAAAATCTGATTACATTGCAAGAGACAGCACCGGGTATCGCCCTAATTTAGACTGGGGGTATGGGGCCAATGTTGTCGTTAATGCAGGTAGTAATTCGCAGGTATTACTAACCGAAGCGTATGTAAAAGGACGTATTGGCGCCTTCGAACTTTACATTGGCCGACGCAAGGAGATTATTGGCCTGGTCGATACGTTGCTTACATCAGGCTCTTACATTTGGTCGGGAAATGCGTTGCCTTTCCCCAAAATCCAACTGGCTTTACCTACGTTTACGCCAATTCCTTTTACCAAAGGCGTGCTATCCGTCATGGGAACGTTCTCACACGGATGGTTTGAGAATCAAGGACGTTTAGTTCAGGGAACGTATTTACATCAGTCATCTTTTTACGGACGTATCGGTAAAGAATCGTGGGCTTTCAAGCTGTACGGAGGATTTAATCACCAGGTTATGTGGGGTGGTTACTCCGACTATCTGGATCCGGGGGTATCCAGAGATGGAAAGCTTCCTTCGTCCATAAAATATTACCCAGCCGTTATTTTGGGCACACGTAATCCATTCCCCGACGATCAGGCTATTCAAACCATTACGCATTTTGAAGAAAATCGTATCGGTAACCACCTTGGCTCCGTTGATTTTGCGGCTGAGCTTGATTTGAATTCGGTTAATATCTATGCGTACCGGCAATTTTTTTATGATGACGGTTCGCTCTTTTACGGAACAAATCTAGAAGATGGTCTAAACGGTATACGGATACGCCCTAAACACGAGAATGGCCTGAGAAGTGATTTTTATCTAAGTCAGATCACGTTTGAGTATATGTTTTCGGGCAGCCAGGGGGGCGATGAATTTGTTTTGGATGACCCACAGCGCCGTGGCAGGGACGACTATTTCAATAACAGTCAATACTTGGATGGCTGGACTTATTTTGGCCGTACGGTAGGCACGCCTTTTCTTACGCCCCAACCCGAAACGCGCCCAACACTACCCGCCCGCCCGGGTATAGCCAATAATAGAGTGAGCCTTTTTCACTTAGGTATGACGGCTGTTCTACTCGATAAAATCAATTTAACAACGAAGCTATCCATAAGCCGGAATGCAGGAACTTATGCGGTACCTTACCCTAGTCTACCTACTCAATTTTCTGGCTTACTAGCGGCTTCCATTCCGTTGAATATTCTGGGAGGCACCGAGCTTAAAGCCATGCTTGCATTCGATGCCGGTGATTTACTTCCTGCCAGTACCGGCATGTTTATTGCTCTTCGTAAATCTGGGGTGCTTTCAGGTAAAAAAACGGTCATTGTCTCGCCCCGAAGCCGGTTTTAATTTAGTCTTTACGTTCAGATCTTTAGCGAATTTTAACACGTTTTTGTGCTAAGTCACCGTTATGAATCTCGAGTAATGATTATTTTTGTCAGAGTTCGCTCCATATACCCATAGAAAATTAAGCGCGTCAGGATAGTGCGGATGAATACAATGAAGAAGTGGATTAGCATCGTAATCGTACTTGCATTAGCAATTTCATGCAATCAGGAGAAAAAGCTGAACCGTGCCACAAAAGCTCTGCGCAACTGTGCTGACGGTCAGGCCATTACTTCCACCGAAGAGCAAACTATTCGGCAACAGATCAACGCCGACCAGAAAAGTCAGCTTATTGAGGATATTATCCGGCAAAAAGTAAGGGGGGGCTTGAATGGGAACGTATTAATCGCTCAGAAAGGCATTATCCTTTATAAAAACTGTTTCGGATTAGGGCATTTTGAACGCAATCAGCGAGATACGTTGGTTGAAGATTCGAAATTTCAACTGGCTTCATTATCCAAAACCTTTACAGCCGTCGCTACGCTCAAACTCATTGACGCCGGCAAGCTGAAATTTGAGGATACCATTCAGAAATTCTATCCTGATTTCCCGTATCACGGCATTACAATACGTGAACTACTGAGCCATCGAAGCGGCTTACCGAATTATCAGTATGCCTTCGATGATAGCATGAAGGTCAATTTCTATAAAAAAGAAAAACCTTATCCTACCAACGCTACCATCATGCATTGGTTTGCTACCGTAAAACCTACACCCAGAGCATACAACATTCCTGGCCGGGGCTTCAGCTACAGCAACACCAATTACATGGTGCTGGCGTCTATTATCGAAAAAAGTACGGGGCAGAGCTATGAGGCATTCATCCATAAAAATATATTTGAGCCGCTCGGCATGCATAATACGTTTGTAGCTACAACGAAGAACGAATTATTTAATCAGCATAAAACGGCCGGCTATCAGTGGAATCGGCGAATCCCGAAAGACTATTATGACGACGTAGTAGGCGACAAGGGAATTTATTCGACCACTGGCGATCTTTTTCGATGGTATCGAGCGTTAAATGGCGATTGCGTTTTACCTAAAAAACGCCTGGCAGAAGCCTTCATACCACGTAGTTTCGAACGTAAAGGCGCTAAAAATTACGGCTACGGATTCAGAATGATGCTAAATGATGAAAATCAACCAGAGTTCATTTACCATTCGGGTTGGTGGAAAGGCTATAACACCATGTTCTGGTTCAGCCCTAAAGATGAGTACGTTATCATTATGCTCGGAAATCGCTACAACACGACGGTATATCGCGTAAAAGAACTGATAGATGTATTACGTAGTGGTCCCGCCGATAAAGCGAGTGACGAAAGCAGTGATGTTGAAATATGAGTAGAGCCAGCAGTTTGAATAGCTTTTCTGTATGACAGTTCATTCTATTCTAAACGTAGTAAATCCTTTATGCGCTCGCTGCTGATTTGTATGTTACTTGCTACCGCTGCCCCTCAGATTGCCATTTCACAGGATATTATCAAGCTCTGGCCCGATAACGCCATCCCAAATGCCATCGCTGGTGCTCAGATCACAGAAAAGTCTGAAACTGACGCCAATGGCATTCTACGAATAAGCAACGTATCAGTGCCTACGCTTACGGCTTACCCAGCACCCAAAGATAAATCAACAGGTGCAGCCGTCATGATTTGCCCTGGCGGAGGCTATAGTATTTTAGCCGCAAGCCACGAAGGTTCCGACGTAGCAGCCTGGTTCAATAGTATGGGCGTAACGGCTTTTGTTTTAAAATACCGACTGCCGAATCCAGCTATCATGACTAATCAGCAGGAAGTACCGCTCATGGACGCCATGCAGGGAATGACGTTGATAAGTCAGAATGCTGGTAAATATGGTATCGATCCAGCAAAAATCGGGGTGATGGGCTTCTCGGCGGGTGGGCATCTGGCTGCTACGTTAGCAACCCACTACCACATGGGCCCCAAAGCCAGCGAACAGGCCAGGCCGAACTTTGCGATCCTGATGTATCCAGTCATTACGTTTGGCGAAAAGGCGCACACCGGGTCCCGCGATAAGTTATTAGGTACGCTCAATACGTCGCCGGAGATGATTAAGTATTACTCAAACGAGTTACAGGTCACCAAACAAACGCCCCCTACCTTCCTGGTTCATGCAGAGAATGACAAAGGTGTTCCGGTTGAAAACAGCATAAATTTTTATCTGGCCTGCCTGAAAAACGAAGTCCCGGCTGAAATGCATCTTTACCCAGAAGGTGGACACGGTTTCGGCCTTCGTACGGCAAAATTTGGCTCGCTAAACAATTGGCCCGAAAGCTGCAAGGCCTGGTTAATAAGCCTAGGGGCAGTGAAAAAGTAGTCAAAAGTCGTAAGTCGATAGTTATTTGGAGAAGTTATTCAATTTCTCAATGACTAATGACTATTAACTAATAGGGCATAAAAAAAGGCATCCGGTAAACTACCAGATGCCTTTCATGATCACACTATTAACCCTTCAGTAATTAGCGGGATGTTTTTGTGGCTTTCTTCTTGTCTTTAGCGGCTGGAGCGGCTCCTGGAGCAGGGGCGGCTGCTGTTTCAGCCTCTTTCTGTGTTACCACTTCGCCTTTCAGATACAGAACAACCTGACCGGCTTCGGCGTTGCTCGTTACCGTTACCGATTTATTGAACGGACCTGCAGCGGCTGCGTTGTAGGTAGCCGATACCGTACCGGTTTTGCCAGGCAGAATCGCTTCGCGAGTCCAGTTTGGTTTTGTGCAACCGCAAGAAGCCTGGGCGTCACTGATAACCACAGGATCAGTACCCGTATTTTTGAATTCAAAAACGTGAGTTACCGGTTTCCCCTGTTCAACTTTGCCAAAGTCGTGCGTTTCTTTAGCAAACTTCATGACTCCTTTCTGGGCGTAGCCAACTGCGACAAACACAAATAAAGCTACGAAAAGTGAAAAAAACTTTTTCATTGGACTAAACGAAATTATAATTTGGTTGTTAAAATACGAATACCTCAGAAAAATATCAGAGCAAACTGTTTGCCAAATATTTACAGGTGTGTTTCTGTTCAACAAAGAAACTGAAAAAATCGTTTTTTTGAAAGCTGACTCGATTTATCTTACTTTTACTTTCGCATGGTAACACGTGTACTCGCAATCAGCCACTTCATCGATAAATTAATTGTTAGACGATTTCAACACGTAGCTCTGTTGTGATAGCAAACGAACAACTCCGCTCGACTGATATTCTAAGTCGTGAAAAAATCCTATCTGATTATCAGTTGGCCTGCGAAAGCCGACAGGTAAGTTTGCTGGGTCGGCGTGACGTAATGGGCGGGCGAGCTAAATTTGGCATATTTGGCGATGGTAAAGAGCTTGCTCAACTTGCAGCTGCAAGCGCATTTAAGATGGGCGATTTCCGGTCTGGCTATTATCGCGACCAAACGTTTGTGGCTGCTCTTGGCGAACTAACCTGGACTGAGTTTTTTGCCCAACTCTACGCACATACCGATCTAGCCGCAGACCCTAATACCGGCGGACGATCCATGAATGGTCATTACGCCACTCGCTGGCTCGACGACAAGGGTTTATGGCGTAATCAGACTGAACTTTATAATTCCGTTTGTGATATTTCGCCAACCGCCGGTCAGATTCCACGTTCGGTAGGTCTGGCTTACGCTTCTAAACTTTACCGGAATAATCCAGGATTAGGCGGTCTGACCAATTTCTCACATCACGGTGATGAAATCGTTTTTGCGACCATTGGTGATGCCTCTACGTCGCAGGGCATGTTCTGGGAAACCATGAATGCGGCCGGTGTTTTGCAGGTTCCACTCATGATGTCGATTTGGGATGATGGGTACGGCATCTCGGTTCCGATTGAATACCAGACCGTAAAGGCTAGTATTTCGAAAGCGATGGCTGGTTTTCAGCGCGATGCCGACGACAAAGGCATCGAGATTATCACTGTAAAAGGCTGGGACTACGTAGCACTGCTGGAAACGTATCAACATGCCGCCAACATCTGCCGTCAGGAACACGTACCGGTTCTGGTTCACGTACAGGAGCTTACGCAGCCCCAGGGACACTCTACGTCGGGTTCACACGAACGCTACAAATCGAAGGAGCGACTGCAGTGGGAAACCGAACATGATTGCAACCGGATTTTTCGGCAGTGGATTCTCGAAAATGGTTACGCCACTAACGACGAACTCGAAACCATTGAAACTGAAGCAAAAGAAAAGGCCAAAACGGCTCGTGCCAGTGCCTGGACCAGCTTTCAGGAGTCGATGAAGAGTGATTACGACGAAGTACTTGACCTTATTCAGCAAGCGGCCCGGCACCACGCTAAATCGGCAGATTTGATGGCGATTCGGGAAGAACTACGTCACGAATTCATGCCGCTACGTCGGGACGCGACCAGTGCGGTACGTAAGGCGTTACGTGTTCTTCGCCATGATAATACACCCGCTCGTCAGCAACTTCGTGACTGGCTGGAACGTAGCAATAGCGCGAACGCCGAACGGTTCCACTCGCACCTCTATAGCGAATCGCCCGATTCGCCGATGCTCATAAAAGGCACGCCAGCGCGCTACAGCGACGACAGTCAGGTAGTTGATGGGTATCAATTACTTCAGCACTATTTCGATAATCTGTTTGCCCGCGATCCGCGCGTAGTGGCGCTGGGTGAAGACGTCGGAAAAATTGGCGACGTCAATCAGGGATTTGCCGGTTTGCAGGAAAAATACGGTGAGATACGTATCACCGACACGGGTATTCGCGAAACTACCATCATTGGCCAGGGAATTGGCTTGGCGATGCGTGGCTTAAAGCCCATTGTTGAGATTCAGTATTTCGACTACGTTTATTACACGCTGGCTACGCTGACAGACGACTTAGCTACGTTGCTCTATCGCACGAAAGGTGGGCAAAAGGCGCCTGTCATCATTCGAACGCGCGGGCATCGGCTAGAAGGCATCTGGCATTCGGGTTCGCCCTTGGCCGCCATGCTCGGCAGTTTGCGCGGCCTGCATATACTGGTGCCCCGAAACATGACGCAAGCGGCCGGATTTTATAACACGCTCATTAAAGGCGACGACCCGGCTTTAGTAATTGAATCATTGAATGGGTATCGGCTGAAAGAAAAACAGCCTGAAAACCTGGATGACTTTTGCCTACCACTGGGGGTTCCAGAAATACTACGAACTGGTAGTGACGTAACGGTTGTTACGTATGGTTCTATGTGCCGGATTGTTATGGAAGCGGCCATTCAGCTGATGCCGCTAGGTGTCAATGTAGAAGTGATTGACGTACAAACGCTTTTACCATTCGACGTTCATCACAGCATTGTTGAATCAATAAAAAAAACCAATCGGGTCGTTTTTGCTGACGAGGACGTACCAGGTGGGGCATCAGCGTACATGATGCAGCAAGTTGTGGAAGAGCAGAATGCGTACCGTTACCTCGATTCGTCTCCCCGAACGATATCGGCTAAAGCACACCGGCCACCGTATGGCTCCGACGGAGATTATTTTTCCAAACCTAATGTTGACGACGTAGTCGAAACCGTTTACGCGCTCATGAGTGAAGCCGAACCGGCTCGATATCCAAAAATTTAGCGAAAGAGTGAAAGAATGAAAGCGTGCATTAAGTTGACATTTCATATGCGCTCTTTCACCGCTCCGGCGGCCCGGTCTTTCGCACTTTCACTCTTTCAAATAGATGTCATACTTCCAGGATATAAAAGCTGGCATTCGAACGACGGTTAAAGGGTTGAGTCTAACCCTCAAGCACTTGCGGAATGCAACGAAACGCCGTTCGCCCGAGGGCATTAGCAGCGATACGTACTTCGACCTGCAAAATGGCCTGGTTACACTCCAGTATCCGCACGAACAACTTCCTATTCCTGACAACGGCCGCTACCGACTACGTAACGAAATCGACGATTGTATTGTCTGCGACAAATGCGCCAAAGTCTGCCCTGTGGATTGCATCACTATCGATGCTATCAAAGCAACCGAAGAAGTTGGTCGTGCGTCGGATGGATCGCCGATACGTCTCTACGCGGGCAAATTCGACATTGATATGGCGAAATGCTGCTACTGCGGCCTGTGCACCGTGGTTTGCCCGACCGAATGCCTGACAATGGACAAAAAGTTCGACTACAGCGAATTCGAACTTGGAGAATTAACGTACCATTTTTCAAACCTTACCCCGGAGCAGGCTGACGAAAAACGGTCGTTATACGAGCAGTTCCTACGGGAGAAAGAGGAAGCTAAAAGTCAGTCAGTCGTTGCTAAGGCGCCAGCCAGTACGCCGGAAAACGCTGATATAAATCAACCTGCATCAGCTCCCAAACCGGCTGCCCGACCTGTATTTCGACCAACGGCCCGCCCAGTTACGACGGCAACGGATAAGAAGTCGGATAATTCAGAAGGTTCGGCAATTGAACATCCATTGACGGACGCAACGCCCAGCGAAATGGAACATATAGCCCAGGGCGGACTTGAGTCGGCTAAACGTCCGGTATTTCGGCCAACGCAAAAGCCAAAAGTAGACGTACCGAATGCTCCGGCAGCAGCGACTCCATCTGAAAACTCTTCCCCAGATAGTGCTGCCGAAACACCAAAACCCAAAGCGGCTCCTTTCCGGCCAACCATGAAACCGGGAGCGCCAGCTACATCGACAACGGATGAAACGCCATCAGATTCTGAAATTAAAGCAAAGCCTGATACTACGTCTACTCCGCCAGTACCAACGCCGAAACCGGCGGGATTCAGGCCAACCATGAAGCCAGCGGCTAAGGAAGAAAGCCAACCGGCAGAGGACGTAACACCCGTGCCAAAACCGGCTTTCCGGCCAACCATGAAACCGGCGAAACCCGTTGACCAGCCGGTTGAAGAACCTGAGGCAGACGTTCCCACTGCTAAAGAAACAAAGCCCAAACCAGCGGCCTTCCGACCGACGATGAAACCGGCGAAACCAGCCGAGCCGCCATTGGAAGAACCCAAAACCGACGCAACCAACGTACCAACTGCCGCAGAACCGCCAAAACCCAAACCAGCTTTCCGTCCGACGATGAAACCGGCAAGTGTTACGTCGGAGAAATCATCGACAACCGAATTAGAAAAGCAACCTGATGTAACAGATAAACTTTCATCGGCGGGAACTCCCGCGGCCGAGTCCGTAAAGCCCAAACCGGCTTTTCGGCCAACGATGAAGCCGACCACGGTTCCGCCAAAACCAACAGAGGACGTAACACCCGAGTCAAACTCTCCTGACACTACGTCCCAGGCAGAAGCACCTGCTGCGGAACCGCCCAAACCAAAGCCCGCTTTTCGGCCAACCATGAAACCCAAACCGAAGGCCGACGACGATAATACTAATCCATAAATCGACAGAATCTTGGTTCAGATAGCATTTTACGCATTTTCAGCCCTTACACTCGTCGGCGGACTGGCCGTTTTGCTTACTCGCAACGTATTGTATGCCGCCTTTTTCCTCCTACTGACATTATTGGGCGTTGCGGGATTATTTGTACTGGCCAGCGCTGATTTTCTGGCCATTGCGCAGATTATGATCTACGTAGGTGGCGTGTTGGTGCTGGTCATTTTCGGTGTAATGCTCACGCATAGGCGGCAGCTTCCGGGTGAGGTAGGCAGTCAACAGCCAAACACAATTTTATCGCAGAATCGGGGAGATAGCTGGAGTTGGCTACTGGCGCTTTTGTTGGCGGGAAGTCTATTTACAGCGCTTTACGTACTGCTTTTCCGGGCAAATTTTACGTTATTGGACCATCCGGTTGGCTGGCAGAATACTACCGGCATTATTGGCAGACAATTAATGACTGAGTACGTAGTACCCTTCGAAATTGCGGGTATTCTCCTGTTAGCAGCCCTCGTAGGCGCGGCTTATTTAGCTTCTCCACAAAACAAAAACGCTCAGGATGCAGCCCGTCGATAGTCATTTATTTTTGCTCGTCGGTGCAGCCCTATTCAGTATTGGGTTGGCGGTTGTCATTCTGAAAAGGCACGCCATTGTGGTGCTAATGGGTATCGAGCTGATGCTGAATGCCGTGAATATCAACCTCGTTGCTTTCAGTCAATACGACCCTGACCGGTTGCAGGGACAAATGCTGGCTTTATTCGTAATGGTTGTGGCGGCTGCGGAGTCGGCGGTGGCTTTAGCCATCGTATTGCGGGTATATCGCCATTTCCGAACTGCCCAGTTGGATGAATTACGGGAGCTGAATGATTAAGGAAATAGGGTTTGCCAGGAACCAGCTTACGAAGTTGCACTAGCGACTTATTGAGCACACAGAGTCCATCTGGCAAATCTGGTTGGCTCTGGTTTTTGGACACCGACTCTGGTTTATTTCCAGTAAAAAGAGTGCATACTCCAGCGACGCTTCAGCGAAATGGGCAATTTTCGGTGCCATCGTCCGGCTCGGTAAGCTACGTATTTAGCCCCGGTTCTAAGCAATTGTTCGGGTATTAGTCCGGTTTGCGAAGTCTTAACGAGGTATTTCAACTCGTCCCATAAGTACGCAAATCCTTCCGATTCAGCTCTGGTAAATTGCGAAATAATATCGCGTTGTTCGTCATGAAAGACGCCAATATCGAAATACCGTTTAAATTCTTCTCCAATCGTATAATTGTGTGAGTGATAAACTTCGGCCTCAGCACAATACCCAAGTATCTGATCACCAAGAATATACTTAGCCGCTACCGTTACGTCTTCGCCCAAAATGATATCCACCGCAAATCCGCCACTCGCCAGTAATCTATCTTTACGATAAGCCGCAAAAGAATTGGAACACGAGCAGGTTTTAATACCTAATTCAGGAATTAATGCTTTGGATTTTAGTTTGCTTTCAGCCGGATAATTGGTCTGACGAGCAAACTGACTCAACGTACTGGCGTCCGGATAAGGCAACTGCCGCCCATAAGCCATAGCTATATTGTCCTGGCTCATAAGCATATCAACTATTTTTTCCAGCGCATCTTTTCGGGCAGGAAGCGCATCTTGCGTCAGATAAACCAGAATATTATTCGTTGCCAGCGATGCGCCCAAATTTCGGGTACCTCCGTGGTTAAATGACGATTTGGGAATGATATGGGGGGTTATATTGTGACGTTTTAGAATGGTCAAAGTCTCATCATTCGACCCAGAATCGATAATAACTAACTCATGGGGCAATGTTTGTTCTTCTAAGGATTTGAGCAGAGAAGGCAAATAGGAAGCAGCATTATAAGTCGGAATAATTACAGAAACCATTCGAGCAATACGTTCATAAAATGAACAAATTTACTCAATTGCTCTTTTAATAAGACTTTCTATCGAATAAATGTCCTATAAACCCATCAGACCAGTTACTTAAACAGGACTGAACCATAAAAAACTTATAATAAACCTGTAGTATAGCGATACTTCTTTACCCAAACTGTTCATTTTTCACTTTGGAAGCCGCCGTATTTCCTCGTTCGCCCGATCAATTATTTGGGACTTTATTTCGTGACGTACAGCTCGGTCATGTTTTTTCCGATTCTAAAACGTTTGTAGATTGTATTCCCAAACTCACACCCACAGATCTCATTGCCCGTTACGAATCGGAAAAAACCAAACCTGATTTTGATCTGGACGCGTTTGTCCACGATTATTTCATTCTGCCTGAAAAAGTGGCCAGCGATTACGTCAGCGACACAAATTCCACTACGTATGAACACGTAACTCGGTTGTGGGACCGCCTGACGCGACCAGCCGACGTAGCAGTAGAGGGCAGTTCGCGTATTGCTCTACCCTACCCATATATCGTACCTGGCGGACGATTCCGCGAGATTTTTTACTGGGACAGTTATTTTACGATGCTGGGCCTGAAAGAGTCGAAACGGGGCGATTTAATTCGCGGAATGCTGTTGAATTTTGCTTACCTGATTGATACGTACGGTTTTATTCCGAACGGCAACCGAACGTATTTTCTGAGTCGTTCACAGCCGCCTTATTTCGCCTTAATGGTCGATCTGCTGGTCGAGATAGACGGTGAACACGTACTGAAACATTACGAACCGCAGCTTCGGCGCGAGTACGATTTCTGGATGGACGGTCAACAGGAACTGACGCCGACGCAACGTATTAACAAACGAGTTGTAGGTAGCAGCGATCAACATGTATTGAATCGATTTTGGGATGACACACCAACCCCGCGCCCCGAAGCGTATCGACAGGAAATTGAACTGACACAAGTAGCCGAACCGCTGGGCGTGATTCCTGAAGAACTCTATACGCACATACGGGCGGCCTGCGAATCGGGTTGGGACTTTAGTAGCCGTTGGTTCGACGATGCCAAAACGATGGCTTCTATTCGAGCTGCTGATATAGTTCCGGTAGATTTAAACTGCCTGCTGTATTTTCTGGAACATACGTTGCATCGGGCATACAACGTACTGGAAATGCCTGAGGAAGCGCAATCTTTCGAACAGCGTGCTACGTTCAGAAAAGAACTCATTCGAACAGTTTTTTGGAACGAAAACACGCTTTTTTTCCACGATTTTGATGCTCTGGCGCAAAAACCAACGTTGGCCGTTACGTTAGCGGGCGTGTTTCCATTATTTTTCAACCTTGCTACGCCCGAGCAGGCAGCCCATATTCACGACCGGCTGAAAACTGACTTTTTACAGGCGGGCGGTTGGGTAACAACCCTTACCCGTTCTGGTCAGCAATGGGATTCGCCGAATGGATGGGCACCCCTGCAATGGATTGTTTATCAGGCGCTACGTCAGTATGAATTTATAGAAACGGCTAATGAAGGCCGGGACAGATGGCTATCTCTGAACGACAAAGTTTTTCAGGCAACGGGTAAAATGATGGAAAAATATAACGTAGTAGATGCCACTCTGACTACCGGTGGAGGAGAATATCCGAATCAGGATGGTTTCGGCTGGACCAATGGCGTTTATCTCCGGTTATTGGCGGATAAAACGGCTAACGTCTGATCCAATAGTGGATAGTTTCTATTGTTTGTAAAAGTTTCACGAGCCTCACTACGCAACATTTGTATCTCAGATGCTTATGAACAGTTATATGCTTGTAGCAAGTTGTCTGCTTTTGTGGATCGCTTGTAAGAAAAGTTCTGGCGATGGCGCAAACGGGCCACAAACGGCAACGCGTGACAGTGTGTTTACTGAGCATTTTCGTCGCACAAAAGGATGGGTAGCAGGCGATGATGGCTATTCGATTTGGTTGTCCGACGGGCGCACGCTCTGGCTTTGGGGCGACAGTCATATCGATAACTATGATGCTGCTAGTCAAACGGTTCCGTGCCTTTTTCAGGTCAACAATGCAGGTTTACTACAAAGTGCGGCCAACCCAGCCGATATGGCTACGTTAGTAGGCACCGGCAAACCCGCTTCGTATTTTCAGCATCCGGGTGGGTGGCCGACGTACTGGTTCTGGCCCGGCAGTGGTTACCAGCAAGGCAATACGATATACTGTTTCCTCGATAACATTAAAACAACAGGTGCGGGTGGTTCTTTTGGCTTTACGTCGAAGGAGCCCAATTACGTAGCTACGATTCAATTTCCTGCCATGACGGTGCAGGGATACAAACAATTACCTGCTCAGAATGAGATTGAGTTCAGCGCCGGTTTCGTGCCCCAGTCAGACGGCTTTATGTATGTATTTGGCTATAAGGGCGATGGTTTCGTAGGCTCAAAAATGTACGTAGCACGTATCAAGCCCGATGATCCAATTACGAGTTGGCAGTATTTTGATGGAACCAACTGGATTACCGACCCCATGAAAGCCGCGCCGATTGCATCGGATGGAACCAGCAGTTTTGCTAGCGGTTTCAAAGTCGGGAATAAGTTTGTGCTGCTATCGAGTGAATTCAGTTTAGGGTGTACTGGTAAAGAAATTTACGCTTTCACCGCCGACCAGCCACAAGGACCATACAGTCCACGAAAACTGATTTATACCATCCCCGAAAAAGCGGGCGACAAATATCCTTTCTTCTATTTCGCTATCGGTCATCCAGAATTTATAGATGATCGGGGATTGCTCGTTACGTATTCCGTCAACGGATTTCTACAATGCGGGCCTGAGGTTTGCATCAATAATAGTAAAAATCCAGATACGTACCGGCCCAAAGCATTTCGGGTACCGTTATCAATGTTGGGCGCTCAGTGATACAGGCCTCGACAGGCTCTGGCTGTCGGTTGTAGCTACAGGGTTAGTCGCTAACGCGACTCGACAGCCAGAGCCTGTCTGAGCCTATTGCAATGATACGTATTCTGCCCACCAGCCTATTTTATGCTTACCAAAGCTCTACGTCGAATTACCTATCTTAAGGCACCACAGCGTTTATTGGTCGGGCTCAGCGCAGCACTGATCGCTTACCTGGTTTCGAAAGCAATAAACTTTAGTTTTCCTGCGCAGATTACCAGCAGTTGGGTGGCTTATGTGATCACGCATTTGTCTATTATGTGGACGTCTATACTACTTACCCACCCTAAAGATTTACCCACAATTTCACGTCTTGGAGACTCTAGCCGGAGCCTGATTTTGCTGTTTATTGTGGTTGCCGCCATTGCCAGTCTGTTTGCGGTGTTTGCCCTGCTTGGTTCGACAGATAGCCAGGACCCCAGACAGGCTGAATACAACGTATTGGCGATTCTGGCGGTGGCTGGGGCGTGGAGCCTGGTTCATACCGTATTTACGTTCCACTATGCCCATCTTTACTATGGCAACGACGGGCGAAAAGATCGCCGGCCGTGTGGGCTCGACTTTCCTAACGATATGGAACCTGACTACCTCGACTTTGCTTATTTTTCCTTTGTGATTGGCATGACCAGCCAGGTATCCGACGTAGCAATCCAGTCGAAAGTTATGCGCCGACTAGCATTAGGCCATGGTATTCTTTCCTTCGCTTTTAACGCAGTTATTATCGCACTGACTATCAGTGCACTGTCGAGCATTATCAAATAATTTTACCGCTTGCTGGTCTGTTTTTTTGCTTTTTCGGCCTGTTCCTTTTCGTAAGCGTCTCGTTGTCGTTTTTCGGCCATCAGATTGCGATAAAGGCCATTTAATACGTAGGTATCGTCAATGTCATCGATAAGCCGATGCAGTTGTTCACGCACTTGATTGATATTCATTGAAAAAATTTGAAGGAGTTGAGCTACTTGAATAACAGTTTTTCTCTGCTTTTTGCTCAATGAAAGAAGAAATAACCAAGCGCAATTCCCGCTACGACACCGACAAAATCCGCGAACAAACCGTACGGAATAGCGTGTCGTGAATTCCGAATACCGACCGACCCAAAATAGAGCGCCACGATGTAGAACGTAGTATCGGCCGAGCCTTGGAAAATGCAAACCAGCCGCCCAACAAACGAATCTGGCCCGAATTGTTTCATGGCATCGATCATCAACGCCCTCGCTCCGGCTCCGCTGAGTGGCTTCATCAGCGCAACGGGCAGCGCATCCGTAAAATCCGTGTTCATACCGGTTAGGGCAAACAGGTATTTTAATCCGCCGACCAGATAATCCATCGCTCCGGCGTTGCGGAAAGCTCCAATAGCAACGAGCATACCAACCAGATAGGGAATAATCTTGACCGTCGTCTCAAAACCGCCTTTTGCACCCTCAATAAACGTCTCAAAAATGGGCACTTTTTTATAGAGTGCACCTACCAGAAACGCCACGACAATACTCAATAGCACTACGTTGCCGAACACCTTTGAAAACGTTTCGATTTCTTCTTTCGGTCTACCTGCCAACATCCATAAAGCAATTCCGATGAAGGCCGTTATACCACCTAACCAGCCGATGACAGTGCTATTTAACAGATTGATACGTTGCTTAATGCCTACAGCAACCAGCGCCACTACCGTTGTTACGTACGTACCAATGACACAGGGAATAAATACGTCGGATGGGTCTGTGGCTCCTAAAATAGCCCGTTGCGCCATGATGCTAAGGGGGATAATTTGTAAACCAGATGTGTGCAGCACCAGAAACATGATCTGTGCGTTGGAGGCCGTGTCTTTGCTCGGGTTGAGTTCCTGCAAACTGGCCATTGCTTTCAGGCCAAAGGGCGTGGCGGCATTATCCAGCCCAATCATGTTGGCCGAAAAATTCATAATCATCTGCCCGTTAGCGGGATGATTCCTAGGCACTTCCGGAAAAAGCTTATGAAAAAACGGGCCGATGATACGTGCCATGAAATTGATAGCACCCGCCTTTTCGCCGATGTTGAGCAGCCCCAGAAAAAACGTCATGACCCCCGCCAGCGGCAACGCAATATCCATTACGGCTACCTTTGACGAGTCGAACAGTCCTTCAACAATGATTTTGAAAATTTCGGTATCACCCAGAAAGATCAGTTTAGCGAGCGCTACCAGAAAGGCGACAACGAAGAACGCAACCCAGATATAGTTTAATGCCATGTTTAAAGGACGAAAGAGTGAATGAGCGAAAGAGTGAAAGTGCAAATGAGGGAGTTTCTTCGCTCTTCGCGGTCGGGCATTCAGTCAAAACCGCGTAAGTTTACATGAACATTTGGCCTAAACCAAGTCTTCTCAACTACCAATATGCGGAAACTTGCCTTCTATACCGTCGCTCTTTCGCTCTTTCGAACTTTCGCTCTTTGCCAGTCTGCCGAAGCTACCATGCAAAAACAGGGCTTGGTAGACGTACAAAAAGTAGACCCAACAATTCTGGTCGAGCTAAAATATTCAACGACCGACAACTTCGTAGGCAAAGATGTATACGGCGACCTAACACGGGCGTACATGCAGCCGATGGCAGCCAAAAAACTCGCCGAAGCCAGCAAGTACCTCCAGGCGCATCATCCCGACTTACGACTGCTTGTCTACGATGCTGCCCGCCCCCGTTCGGCGCAATGGAACCTCTGGAACGCTTTACCCGACCTCCCCGAAAAAGAACGCCGAAAATACGTAGCAGACCCGAGAGAGGGTTCGATTCACAACTACGGGTGTGCCGTCGATTTAACCGTAGCTACGAAAGATGGAAAGCCGTTGGACATGGGCACCAAATATGACTTTTTCGGTGAACTAGCCTACCCATCCCGCGAAGCTGAACTACTAAAAGCCGGGAAACTCACCCAGAAGCAGATTGACAATCGCTTGATTCTCCGAACGGCGATGCGGCAGGGCGGTTTTTCGTCAATCGAGTATGAGTGGTGGCACTTCAACGCCCTCTCCCGCGAGAAAGCCAAAATGGCCTTTCGGATTGTGGATTAATAATGCTGGCTAACCCGATAATGCGCTTTTTTTGTTGGCTCAATTTTGCAATTCTGTTCACGTCTATTCAATTATTTGCACAGATTGATATTTCGCAGGTTTCGGTCTCGAAATCGCTGCTACGTAAGCACGTATACGCCCTTGCCTCCGACAGCCTGCAAGGGCGTGAAACAGGTACGGTAAGCCAGGAAAAGGCATCTGTCTATTGTGTACAAGCGTTTCGATTAAGCCACTTACTAGCCCCTTTCCGGCTCGATTCTATTCGGGGTTCGTATCGACAACTTTTTGCATTTACGACTAGTGAGGTAGCTCCATATGGTAGCGTTGGCCCAATCCGCGTAACCGGTTTACCGACTTTTAAGCGCCATGAGTTAGCGCCTTTGCCGCTTACAGCAGAGGACAGCAGCCACGTATTTCTCGGCCATAATGTTGGTGGCATATTGCTCGGCACAGATCTGAAAAAGGAAATCCTCGTTATTTCCGCCCATTATGACCATCTAGGTAAAAAAGGAAGCCAGATTTTTTATGGGGCCGATGATAACGCTTCCGGCACAGCCACCGTGTTAAGCGTTGCCGCTACGTTTGATAGTCTGGCGCAATTGGGCATCAGATCCCGACGTAGTATCTTGTTTTTGCTATTTTCAGGCGAAGAAGGTGGTTTGCTTGGTTCCGATTATTTCGTTCAAAACTCACCCATCCCGCCAAGCCAATTCATAGGCGACATAAACATCGACATGGTAGGACGAGTCGATGATAAGCACCGAAGGAAGCCGAACTATGTTTACGTAATTACAGGGAATCAGCGAACGCCACTGTTTCGGGCCGTTGAAGCAGCTAATGAGCGCACTGTAAATATTGAATTAAACGACGACCACGATAACCGAAACGACCCAAACCAATATTTTAATCGGTCCGACCATTATAATTTCGCGAAAGCCGGAATTCCAGTCCTGTTTCTTATGGACGGCGAGCATCCTGATTACCACCAACCTACCGACACTGCGACGCGAATAAACTACGACGTATTACAAAAGCGTGCTACGTTGGTATTCCAAACGGCGTGGCTGTTGGCAAATGAAGCACTTAAATAAGATCACTTCTTCAAAACACCAGATTATCAATCAGCCGCACTTTCCCCAGATGAGCGGCCAAGCAGATGGCCGTTTGTCCCGGAGCGAGCACTTCTTCGGCCGACTGCAACGTATCGGCATTCACTACGTCGACGTATTCCAACCTGAACTCCGGGCGACTGGCAAAAAAGTTCGTGACGGCAGATTTGACTTGTACTACGTCCTGACCTTCCAACAATAAATCGCGCGCCATTGTCAACGATTGGAACAGGACTGGAGCCTGTTGCCGCTCATCGGGTGTAAGGTTTCGATTGCGTGATGACATGGCCAATCCGTCTTCTTCACGTAGCGTTGGACAACGTATCAACTCGACGGGAAAACTCAAATCCTGAACAAGCCGACGTATCACGGCTACCTGCTGCAAGTCTTTCTGGCCGAAATAAGCCCGGTCGGGTTGGACAATGTTGAATAGTTTGGAAACCACAATACCAACGCCATTAAAATGGCCGGGCCGGAAAGCTCCTTCGAGCACGGTTTCCAGCTCACCAAAATGGATACGTAGCAAGGGCTTTTGCGGATACATCTCTTCAACCGAAGGCGCAAACACTACGTCGCAACCGGCCGTTTCGAGCTTCTGACAGTCTTCTTCAAGAGTGCGCGGGTAACGGGCCAGATCGTCGGGATTATTGAATTGAACGGGATTTACGAAGATACTGCTCACCACTACGTCGTTTTCGCGACGGGCGGCTTCAACAAGTGCCAGATGGCCTTCGTGCAGGGCGCCCATAGTCGGCACAAAACCGATGGTCTGCTCCGCACGTAGCGTGTTTAGATGTTGACGAACGGCATCTATTTTGTCGAACCGGATCATAACGTTCCTATTTTTTTAAGGGTGCAATGATACGCGATTCGTCTATTTTTTACGGGAAAATGTATTGAAATATGGGAAAAATTTGTTTAATTTTGCAAGTTTTTTGATTCTCTCAAGCATCACACGCTTCCCTAATTTATGAGCAAATTACGTATCCTTTACGTCGCAAGTGAAATCAATCCTTTCTTAAAAACGTCTGATGTTGCTGACTTTGTCCGCAAACTGCCACAGGCCATGCAGGAGCGGGGAATGGAAATCCGGATTCTAGTGCCGCGATTTGGATTGATTAATGAGCGCAAAAATCGATTGCACGAAGTAGTGAGGCTTTCGGGTATCAACATTGCCGTCGGTGACGACGAAAAGCCCCTGATTATTAAGGTGGCTTCTATTCCAACGGCGAAATTACAGGTGTATTTTATCGACAATGAAGATTATTTCCAGCGGAAATATGTCTTCCACGACAAAGAAAATCGCTTCTACGAAGACAACGACGAGCGGGCCATTTTCTTCTGCAAAGGGGTTTTGGAAACCGTTAAAAAACTGGGCTGGGCTCCTGATATCGTTCACTGTAACGACTGGATGACGTCCTTGATTCCGCTTTACCTGAAAACGACTTACAAAAACGACCCGATGTTTAAAGATACCAAGTCGGTTTTTACGGTTTACAACAACTCATTTGAGCACCGTTTCGAAGGCGACATCATCGAAAAAGCCCGGATGATGGACATTGACGATGAAATGCTGGCCGAATTGAAAACCGCCGATTTTAACGGTTTCATTCGGATTGGTTCAGCTTATGCCGATGCGGTAGTACGTGCTGAAGAAGAATCGAGCGAAAGTCTGAACGCCATTCTGAACGACTTGCCAGAACATAAGTTCGACGGTGAGGACGAGGACGTAACAGATCGGTATTACAACCTATACACGCAGTTGGCAGGATAGTACTTCTGCCGGAAACGGCTGGATATAACGTATCGTTTTTTAAAATCGAGTTGCAAAAAGCCGGAGATTCCGGCTTTTTGCTTTTACTTTACTCCCACCACCAATTTTAAGTGGAATTATATAGTAGATAATCATTTAACTACTAACAGATTATGTGCGGCATTGTGGCATACGTAGGACATCGTGAAGCATGTCCATTAGTGATAAAAGGCTTGAAACGGCTCGAATACCGGGGCTACGATAGCGCTGGCGTAGCGCTGATGAACGGACATGGGCTGAAGATTTATAAGAAAAAGGGGAAAGTTGCCGCCCTGGAGCACGAACTGGACGGAAAAGAAACGCACGCTACCATCGGCATGGGACATACCCGCTGGGCTACGCACGGCGAACCCAACGACGTAAACGCCCACCCACATTACTCGTTTCATCGTAAGCTGGCTATTATTCACAACGGCATTATCGAGAACTATGCCGCCATCAAGCAGGCGCTGCTCAAGAAAGGCCACACGTTCAGCAGTGAAACGGATACGGAGGTTTTGGGGCAATTCATCGAAGATATTTGGGAGCATCAGGGTGGTACGTTGGAAGATGCCGTTCGGCTGGCGTTGCAGGAAGTAGTGGGCGCTTATGCTATCGTAATTATGAGTGAAGCCGATCCAACTCAACTAATTGCGGCACGTAAAGGCTCACCACTGGTGATCGGCGTGGGCGAAAACGAGTTTTTTCTGGCCTCCGATGCTACACCCATCGTTGAATACACCAAAGACGTCATCTACCTGAACGACTACGAAATCGCGGTCATTAAGGATGGTACGTTAAAAGTCGTTACGTTAGATAATACGACCACAACGCCCTACGTCCACAAAATTGAACTGGAGTTAGAAGCCATCGAGAAAGGCGGTTTCGACCATTTCATGTTGAAGGAGATCTTCGAGCAGCCTCGTTCCATTGCCGATTCCATGCGGGGCCGCGTGCAGGCCGACGACGCTACGTTGCAACTGGGTGGTTTGCGTGATTATCTGGACAAACTGGCGAAATCGAAACGTATCGTCATTATCGGCTGTGGTACGTCCTGGCACGCGGGTCTGGTAGCGGAGTATATTTTTGAAGAACTGGCCCGCATACCAGTCGAAGTGGAGTACGCGTCTGAGTTTCGGTACCGAAATCCGATTATCAAGGAAGGCGACATTGTGATTGCCATTTCACAATCAGGTGAAACCGCTGATACGTTGGCGGCTATCGAACTGGCGAAATCGAAAGGGGCTACGATTTTCGGGGTTTGCAACGTAGTGGGTTCGTCTATCGCGCGGGCTACCGACGCGGGCGCTTATACCCACGCCGGGCCTGAAATTGGGGTTGCCAGCACAAAAGCATTTACGGCGCAGGTTACTGTACTAACGCTGATGGCTCTGGCCGCAGCCAAGCGGAAAGGCACCATTTCCGACTCGTTGTTCCGGCAGTTGCTGGCCGAGCTGGAAAGCATTCCGGCAAAAGTGGAGAAAGTACTGCAGGCCGCTGATAAGATTAAGGAGATCGCGTACATCTTCACCTATGCCCGCAATTTCATTTATCTGGGTCGGGGACTCAACTTCCCGGTTGCGCTGGAAGGAGCCTTAAAACTGAAGGAAATCAGCTATATACACGCCGAAGGTTATCCTGCTGCCGAAATGAAGCACGGCCCTATCGCGCTTATTGATGAAGATATGCCGGTAGTGGTCATTGCAACCAAAGATTCGTCTTACGAGAAAATCGTCTCGAACATTCAGGAAGTAAAAGCCCGCAAAGGCCGCGTGATCGCCATCACCACCGAAGGCGATACGCACCTGCCAGGCATGGTTGATTTCACCATTGAAATTCCGAAAGTACACGAAGTGCTGGTGCCGCTGGTATCGGTCGTTCCCCTGCAACTACTGGCCTATGATATCGCCGTAATGCGCGGACGTAACGTCGACCAACCTCGCAATCTGGCAAAGTCGGTTACGGTGGAATAAGGAACGTAGTGGAGCGTGTTTCGTACAGAAACACGCTCCACTACGTTATAAACGCTCTTAAAAACCAATCGAATTGCCACCATCGACGGGTAGCGAAACACCGGTAACGTAGCGGGCGGCTTCGGACGCCAGGAATACGGCCGCCCAGCCAATATCCTCAGGTTTTCCAAAGGCACCCATTGGCGTTCGGCGCATGGCGCGGGCAAACCGGTCGGGGTCGCCACTCATGGCGGTTTTGCTCATGGCGGTTTCGATGAATCCCGGTGCGATGGCATTCACGCGAACACCGTTGCCCGAAAATTCCGACGCCAGCACCTTTACCATCCCTTCAACGGCTGATTTTGACGCAGCATAAGCCACAACCCGGTCGATCCCGTAATAGGCCGCCATTGACGAAATCATGATGATAGAACCGCTTTTACGGGCCATCATCCGTTGCGCACAGGCACGAGTAAGGCTGAAAACTGAGTTTAGGTTGGTATGTACAATCCGATCAAAATCTTCATCTGTTACGTCGAGAGCGGGCTTTTTCAGGTTGATACCCGCGTTGTTAACCAGAATATCAATCGGCCCTACGGTGGTTTCGATACGTTCGACAAGTTCGTCCAGCGAGGCACGTACCGTTACGTCGTTAACCTGATACGTAGCACGCTCGCCCAATACGTTTACGGCTTCCTGAAGCGGCTGCTCCCGCCGACCCGTAATGACGACACGGCCACCAGCCTGCACGATGCAACGGGCTATATCGAAACCGATGCCGCTACCACCGCCGGTAATCAGGGCCAGTTTGCCTTCGAGGGAGAAAACGTTTAGATTTTTTGAATTTTCAGAGGTTTGTTCGTTCGACTTAACTGCTTCCATTATCGCATTTGGTAAATATTAACCAGGTTTTTAACATCATCCAGCGTTCTATCTGGCTTTTTGAAGGGTGCCGGAATCGGTTGCCGGGCGAACGGTTGAAGGTAAAGCACCCACGCATCACGCCACCAGATGGCTTCTTTATACTGCGTCGTCAACCGGCCTGCTACGTCGGCGAAAAGCTCTGGATCAACATTAGGTTTCACCTGAGCCCATTGCTGCTGCATCCAACGTACCGAATCGGCACCCGTGTAGAAATGAACACAGAGTTCGTCCCAGAGCGTGCGTCCTGTTGTTAGTTTTTTTGTCCAGGGAACGTGGTGAAACCAAAGCAGATACGGCAACGGGCAGGTCTCTACGTTGTTCCATTGCTGTTGCACCTCCGGTCTGTACTGAGCCAGCGCGTTGCTACCGGTTGATGTTCGGTCGAAGCCCAGGCCTATTGAATCGGCGCGGTGGTAATAGATGGCTGTCCAGTCGGGGCGCGAGCTGCGATTTTGCCAGGGTTCGGGAGCGTAGTGAACGCCCGTCCATGGACGAGACAGACCGAGTGGTGTGTTGTATGCTACGTAGATATCCCGCGATTTCAGTAACAGATTCGTAATGGTTTGTACTGCTTTGGGCTCAGAAGTTAACGACATCGTTACCCACTCGCGGGCAACGGTTTCGGCAGAGAGGGTATGATCCCAGGCGAGTCGACCAAAGGCGTACCAGTTTGCCTGCGCCATCGGATTGCCAGTCCAGTTTCGGTCGGAACCTGTATTAGCGACCCCGGCCATCGCCGTTAGGTTGTAGCCCTGCAAACTACCATCGACCACCTCCGCAACAGTCGAACCTTTGCCTTTTACGAACGTATCGCTATCCAGACATTCCTTAAACAAAGGCGCTTCAAAAACGGTGTGGGTTGCAAAGCCCAAATACTCCTGCGTAATCTGAAACTCCATCGACAACGGCGTTTGGGGCATATTGCCGAAGATCGGCGAAAACGGCTCACGAGGCTGAAAATCAATAGGTCCATTCTTGACCTGAATAATAACTTTCTTGTCGAATTTTCCGTCCAATGGCACAAATTCCTCATAAGCCGCTTTGAAGCGGTCTGCTTTGGGATCGGCTTTGTAGACGAAGGCCCTCCACATCACTACGCCATCGTATGGAGCTAGCGCTTCGGCCAGCATATTAGCTCCGTCGGCGTGGGTGCGACCGTAATCCTGCGGACCGGGTTCTCCTTCGGAATTGGCTTTTACCAGAAAACCGCCAAAATCAGGAATGGCTTTATAAATCGCCTTTGTTTTGTCAGCCCACCATTTTCTCACTTCCGGATCGAGCGGATCAGCCGTTTTCAGACCGCCAAGGGTTTTCGGGGCCGGAAAATAAATAGACAGGTAAAGCCGGATGCCGTAGTTTCTGAATACATTCGCCAGCGCGGCCACTTTTTCGATGTACTCATCCGTCATAAACCGCGCACTGGCATTCACATTGTTAACCACGGTACCGTTGATACCCAGCGACGCATTAGCCCGGGCATAGTCGCGGTAGCGCGAATCGACCGTAGCGGGTAGTTCGAACCATTTCCAGAGCGATTCACCCGCGTAGCCGCGTTCGATGGTTCCGTTGGTATTGTCCCAATGATTAAGCAGTCGATACCGAACTTTGGGATTACTGGTCAGATCGATACGTTGAAGAGGCTGGCCGGTCTGTACGTAACGCAGCAGCGCAAAAACGCCGTAGAGTACACCACGGTCGGTTTTAGCGGAAACCTGAATGTTGCTACGTTGTTCAATGTGATAGCCTTCGTCGTTCAACGTAGCAACTGCTGCATCGGGCGCGCTACGTATCGTCAGTACGATTCCTCCTGTTCGATTTCCGGCATTGGTAACAATCGGAATTGTTTTCCCAAGTAGCCCCTGCAAGCCTATTTGCAACTCATTAGCTGCCGTTTGCAAAACAGAACTTTTACCACTAACCGCAATAAACTGCGCGGACTGAACATACGTATTACGTTTTCCTGCGTCGCTTATCTGATTGTATTTCAACCACAACCGATATCCATCGTCCGCATAACTACGTCCGGCGAACACCAGTAAAACAACGAGCCAGGCACTTACTTTCTTCATGAATACAGCACTACGATTATTGCCGAGAAGTTTGATTTATTCACCATTATGAAGCAAGCCATAAAGGCACTTCCTGATTGAAGGCCAGCAGTCAGCTGATATACTGGTATGAAGCATAATTTACCAGCAGATTCAGTTAGAAAATAAAGGCAACAATGGACAGTCGGCTCGTGCACATTATGCACGTAAACTGAGCCTTACTCCAGCGGCAACAATAATAGGATACGCCTTAATTTGGGCAGCATAGCGCTGCAAAGACGCAGTTGATCCGTTACTTCGATTCTTCCTTACAATGCCTGAGCAGAAACTCTATTCGAGCAATCGTAGCTCGAAGGTTGACAATCGGGGTAGATAATTTGCTCCAGGCATTTGTTTGGAACTGAGGCTTATCGACGTAGTAAAAAGTTTCATCCAGGAGTTCGGCGGTTTCCTCACATTTCTCCGTTAAGAAGTTCACCTGCACCGGCGCAAGCTCAGTTACGTTTAGTTTTTTAGTGGCCTGTTGGAAGAATTCCTGCTTATCTGTCGAGTAATAGTTCCGAAATTCTTCGGCAGCAGCACCAGACTCCATCTTATTTACTCGGCTACGAAAGCCTTCCAGAAAAACCAAGTGGCTTTGTAACGTTTTATAAGCCACTCGGTTGATGGCGCAAACATTGCCTAAGTCGCCCGCGTTTGCTGATTCTGAAGTTGACTCTGTACCAGCCGGACGCGCTGCCGATGCAGGTGTTGCCGAAGCGGTGTTACGTGGCAAGCCTGTACTAGCCGGTTTTGCGGGTCCGGTGGTGGTGGCAATAGCGACTGCCCCGGACGCTACGTCTGCCGGACTACCAGCTTTGGAGGTAAGCACCTGAAAAACAGGCTCCTGAACGGCACCCTGCTCACGGGCGTATTCGACGGTCGATTCAGTAGACGCTTTCAGCAGAGTTTGCCATTCAGCAGGCTGCTGACGTAGCGATTTTGACGTAAACTGCTTGAACTGATCGTAGAACGACGTAAAGAACCAGCCGCCATCTTCGCTGCTATTCGACTTTTGCCCGCGCTTACAGGTATACAACACAATGGAGGCCCGACTCTCCAGAAATAGATGTTTGAGTTGTTCGGCCCGGATGGCTGATACGTTCATAATCCGCGAATTATGGCCTTTGGCTTTCGACCGATCGTTGATTGCGCTGTTGCAGGATTCGCCGAAAGCGAGTGTCAGGCGGTTGCCTTTGCCCCGTAATTGATCAAATATCGCTTTCAGGTTGCGGGAGTTGGTCGGTCCAGGACTTTGTCCCTGAGTTTTAAATAGCAACATTGGCTCCTCGGTTTCCGAATTATTCCAGCCGTGGCCCATGAAATAGAAAAAAACGACGTCATTGGCCTCGGGCCGAAAACTTGAAAGTACCTGATCGCATCGGCTGGCCAGAAAATCCTTGCCTTTGTACACCACCATCTGGTTTTTCAAACCAGTTGCCTGACTTACGTCGTTAGCCATTTCGGTGAGAAACGAAATATTCATCAGGTTGGGAGCCGATAAACCAGGATCATCTGTATCGGCAAAGACCAGTAGATGAAGCGTTTGCGCGGATGCACTTTGCATCAACAGACAAAGAATAAGTTGCAGCCCAAGCAAAGTCTTGAAGACAGTATCCAGGCGGGAATTAGTTGACCGATTCAGTTTCACAGCAGGTAATGGTTTGTCGGTTAAGTAGAGGTGTCTGGCGATTTTTTGTCTTTAATTGCGTTGTCTGAACTACTTTTTCCTGAATTTGCTTCCAGGACGATTGGCCAGACGACTGAATTCTAGTAAGCTCTGATATGGCCTGCGTCAGGGCCATCAACCAAACCGACCCTTGCTTAACAGAACTATGGGCGCTTTGGCCCCGGCTGGCAGAAGACATGACAATAATCTGCCGGACATCTTTCACCCGAAACAAACGACGATACGTTTCAACGATGTCCATATCCGGCAGATCGGTTAACGCCGGATTCGTTACGTTCGGTTTGACGGCAGTTGAAACAGAGCGTCGGGAATTATCCATCTGTTCGTTATCGACCAACTGGGGTGCGGACGTAGCAGGCCGATTGCCACAATCTGTTGTGACCAGTAACGTCCGAACGGGTTTCGCCCGAAAACGGGCCAGCAAATCCCGAACAGGCAAATCACCCCCGTTCAACTGGAGCGTAGGCCAGGCTTTTGGTCCGTCGCTATAGCCTTTTCCGGCATAGTAGAACCAAACTATATCAACCTCCGACGATTGGGGCGCAAAGGCATCAATCGTTTTGCGTACTACTTGTGGTGTAAAACTCGCGCTATCGCCAAAGTCGTACCAGTGAAGTGTGTAGTTTCCGTAGCGGGCAATATCTGTAGCCAGCGTTCGCAGCCGTTCGGCATCCTGAATTCGATCCGAGCGTTTCGCCAAACTCGTTTCAATGACTGAAAATACGTAAAGGTGCTGCCCTCGCGCTGATTCCATCCAGAACCAAGACAAAACGATCAGCATACTGATTCTCGTCAGCATAAGCCGTCAGTTTTGCGTGGTATCGGCTTCTACTTCGGCTTCATCGTCGTCAACACCTGCTGGGCAATCCACCGTAAACCGAGGTTTCTGCAAACCGTTCGATTGCGTTGCCACTTTCTGAATCAGGCTGCTTTTAACGGTGTTGGTCAGGCGATTCAGGCCCCAGCGAGGATCAGACTCCGTCATCTGTTCTTTTATAGCTGCCAGAAAAGCGCCGAGAAACACGGAATTACCATTTTTATCCCGCATTGCCCGCTGCCCAACCGACGCCGACGCAATCTTGATAAACATCTTTTTGCATTCGGCCTGGCCGAGAAATAGCTTTTGGCTGCTCTCCCGCAGAGCTGGTGGGTGCGGCCGAGGAATTAACCGTGCTACGTATGCAGGTTCAGGCTGGTTGTCACAATCGGCGATTACTAGCGTTAGATGCGCTTTTCGCGGACGTAGTACCTGCATTACGTCGCGACTTTGGGTTTCATCGCCATTTTTCAGCTTCATAATGGGCCAAACCCGATCACTGGCTGCTTCGCCCTGTCCCGAAAAATAGAAAATGACAATATCTTTACCCGGCACAATGGAAGAAGCCTTTAGCTTGGTCAGCAGTTCTTGGCGGCTATAGGCCGTTTGCGCTGCTACCGGATAATCGAGGTAGGGGCCAACGTAGCGCCAGAAATTTTCCATTTCCGTGCGATCTTTAGCGCCCCGATTATCGTCGCGGTCGGCCAGGAACAAAAGATGGATTTTCTGGGCATAACCCTGCAGTGTGGCTATCAAAAACAAGCCAGTCAGCAACCGTTTCATAATTTTCACGAATCAGTGTGGTGCAACTTATTTCTTCTTTTTTGCTGGAGATACGCCTTTCCCACCTGCCGGAGTCGATTTCACTTTGCGGGCTTCCGGCTTTTTCGTTTCAGCAGTTTTGGTAGTTTGGCCAGCCTGATCTTCCACATCGCTGTCGTCCGTAGCAGGAAGTCCCTTAACCAGCCGCCGAAGTCGTTTCTGGATCAATTTATATTCAGTTTCCCCTTTGCTCAGTTTGTCTAGATCGGCATCCTGATAATTCTGGACAATCAGCGAATTGAGTAATTTAAATCGTTTGCCTGCCGATGGATGAGACGCGTAAATCGACGAAATGGAATTACTGTTCAGGGCAGCCGACGCTAAAGCAAGAGCCTGTTGACTAGACGTAGCTCCTTGCTGAGACAGAACAGCAAACGTAGCCGCATTCGATAACATTCGTTCACCAAACGATTTAGTTGGTACGTCAGGAGTTCGGTGAAATAGCTGCTCCCAGAGTTTCGGAGCCTCACGCGGATCATAACCCGCTTCGTAAATATAGTTTAACCCGATACGGTCGGCTTGGCTCTCCAGATTACGACTGTAGCTGCTCGATAAAGCGGCTCCCCCAAAAGCGGCCACCATATTGGTCAGGTCAGCGGATTCAATGCCATAAGCGGCTACCATAGCGGTCGAAAAAGCAGCTTTACCCAAAGCAATATTCTGCCCTTTTTCGTATTCCTGGCGGCTATGTCGGTACGTTACGTGCGCAATTTCGTGTCCTAATACGGCCGCTAACTGCGATTCATTAGCAATCTCATTAAGCAGTTGCGTATGAACAAAGACTGATCCATCGGGATACGCGCAGGCATTGAACGTAGTGTCAATAACTACAAAGAAATTGAAGTTGATATACGCTGGATGGTCTTTAGGAAGCTTTTTGATATGATCTGGGACCAGTTTACGGCCGACCCGCGTGATGTAGGCATTAATTGCCTCATCATTTAACAGGTTAAATTTGGCATTTCCGAAAGCGACTTCTCGCCCGTCCAGCGACATCTTCTTGGTATTCCTCAGCGTAGTTAATAGCTTCTGATCCGTCGGTGTAAATTCATCGGGAACAACCGTACCAGATTCTACCAACAGCACTCCATCAGTTTGGCGTTGCCCCCGCAGTTTCAACTCCATTCCTTTTTCCATGTCTTTGAAACTGGAAAAGGAGCGACCCTTATACCCTTTATCGCCGATTAATTTAATGCCCGGTTTGAGCTTGGCCGCCTGCCCATCCACAGTGGCGATCTCACCGTCTAGCTGCTCATACGTACCACTTATTGTTCCAGGGCCTTTCAGGTCTGTGATGATCAGAATCTCCTGAGCCACAAACTTCTTACTGTATCGGTATTCATAGAATGAAATCTCAATCTCTAAACCTGGTTTGAGCAGAGTTTTTAGCTGCTGGTAGGAGGCCTTGTCAACTGGTGTCGGAAGCTGATCTTTAAACGGTTTATTCGTAGCTAATGCTTTCTGCTTTCGCTCTTCGTACTTTTCACTGTCACGAACAAACCGTTGACTTTTACTTTCATACTGCCGCCGATCCCCTTTATCCATGAAAACCATGACGCTGTCCGGGTAGTCGATATACGAATAATAATCCCGGTAATCGTCTTCAATATTTACCCTGATTTTAGCGTAGGGAGGCTTAAATTCGACAACGTAAGCTGTTTTGTTGGCGTGTAAGATGGGGACTTCGGTCTGAGCCGAAACTGGCAACGTAGTACATACCAAAGGCAGAGCTACCAGCAGATAGCAGGAAATGTTTCTCATATAAATGGTATAGATAAAAGTATTGGCCTTTAACTAAAGGCTACGTAAATTAAAATGATAAAAATTGTGAATACTACTGGATTCTTATAACTTCCCGAAATTTTTTCCTCTAATCGGTAACTTTACCAAAATATATCCACCCATGAACTCTTTATCACACTTTCCGAGTATAGAGTGCCAG
Organism: Spirosoma flavus; assembly: GCF_054778555.1. Classification (NCBI taxonomy): domain Bacteria; kingdom Pseudomonadati; phylum Bacteroidota; class Cytophagia; order Cytophagales; family Cytophagaceae; genus Spirosoma; species Spirosoma flavus. The sequence goes on along the minus strand of NZ_BAAGZL010000004.1, from coordinate 705,954 downwards.
GCAAAAATCAAATGCCTGAACCGTGTCGGCCAATAGCCTTTCAATAGAGACTCCGTAGTCAGTCAGCTATTACAAGTAAAATAGATCGTTATCTTTCTGGATTTCCACTCCTCACCAATGACCCTATCCGCAACTTCCAGGCACGCTATTCAAATAGCGCAAGCAATTGCAAAGGAAAACAGCCACGCCCAATTCGCTCCTGCTCACCTTACACTAGCCCTGCTCCACAACGACGTAACACTGGCTTCGTGGCTCATGGCCTTGGGCAAGGATGTATATTATTTTCGCGACTGGGCCGAAATCCGTATTGAAGACGTACCTCGCTCCGGCCCCGTTCCCGAAAGCCCCGCTGGTGATGCCAAAGTACAAGCAGCTGTGCAGATGGCGGAACTTATTGCCTTACAATTGTCGGCCACGGCGGTAGAGCCTCTTCACCTGCTGGCTGCTCTGCTAAAACCCGGTATTGGGTTTTCTGCGGATCAATTAAAGTCGCTGCCGTTAACCCAGAAAGAACTCCTCGATTCAGCCGTCAATGAGCAATCGGTAATGGACGCCGTGATGCCTGGTAAACAGGACAGTAATGGTGCTAACAATGGGCAAACTCCAGCAGGAGGAACCGCCGACGGCCAGAAAGCCGCTCTTTACCGGTTCTGCTCCGATAAAACGGCTGCCGCCCGGGAAGGTAAATTAGACCCTATTATCGGCCGGGATCGTGAACTTCGGCTGATGCTCGAAATTCTGGGTCGGCGTACCAAACCCAACGTAATGCTGGTCGGCGAACCGGGGGTCGGTAAAACAGCTTTGATTGAAGGATTTGCCCAGGCTATCATAGCCGGAAAAGTACCGGCTAACTTACAGGGTGCCAACCTATTTGAGCTAGATCTGGGAGCTTTAGTGGCCGGTGCGGCTTACAAAGGCGAGGTGGAAGACCGTATTAAAAGTATCATTCGGGAAATCAAGGCGTTTGATAAAGCGATTTTATTTATCGACGAGATTCACGTTCTGTTGAATCCGAACGGTTCGATCGGCACTGGAGTTTCGCAATTGCTAAAACCCGAGTTAGCACGGGGTGAACTGACGGTAATCGGCGCGACAACTAACGATGAATTCCGGCAGTACATTGAAAAAGACGAAGCCTTTAGTCGGCGCTTCGAACGACTGATTATTCCCGAACCCGATGTCGTTACGGCCACGCGAATGGTCGCTAACCTGCTTCCTTTATTCGAGAAACATCATAATCTAAAAACCGAACCGGGGGTGGCTGAAGAAGCCGTTCGCCTGGCGAGTCGCTACGTAAAAGATCGTCGGTTACCCGATGCTGCCGTCGACCTGCTCGATCGGACAATGGCCGCGATACGTACCACGGGCGAAACGGCTCCCGCTGAGCTAGAGAGTCTGGCGACTCAACTCACTACGTTGCCTGACCAGATCGCCGGACAGGACACGGCCGGACAATTGGCTGAATACCGCTGGATGCTACGTCAGTTCCAGGATCGTATCAGCCCCATTCTCCGCCAGCAGATTGAAGATCAGAACCCACCCGAATCCATCGAGGAGTCATCGGAATTACATAGCTATCTGGCAAATCGTATCGAGCAGCTACGTCCATTGGCCGAAGCTAAACAGGAGGAAGTAACCCGCCAGGACGTAGCGGCCATGATTTCGGCCAAAACAGGCATTCCGCTCGGCAAACTGCAATCGAGTGAGCGCGAAAAGCTGACCAAAATGGCCGACGTATTGCGGAAGCGGGTGGTCGGCCAGGAGCAGGCCATTACGGCTTTGGCAGCATCCGTGCAAAGCACGCGGGCAGGTTTGTCGGATGGTCGCAAACCCGCAGGTGCTTTTTTCCTACTTGGGCCAACAGGTACTGGTAAAACTGAATTAGCGAAAGCCTTAGCTGATTTTCTGTTCAACGACGAATCGTTTCTGATTCGGTTCGATATGTCAGAATTCAAGGAAGAGCACTCCGCATCGCTACTTCTGGGTGCTCCTCCAGGCTACGTAGGACACGAACAAGGGGGTATTTTAGTGAATAAAATTCGGGAAAAACCGTATTCGGTAGTGTTGTTCGATGAGATTGAAAAAGCGCACCCCTCGGTATTCGATATTTTTCTGCAAATTCTGGACGAAGCTAAACTTCGCGACAAACTCGACAAGGAAGGCGATTTTACAAATGCGATAGTCCTGTTTACATCCAACATTGGGGCTCAGCACATCATTAAATCGTTTGGAGAAGGGAAGGTTCCGGCCTCAAACGACCTAACGGAGATTATGGCCCGCCACTTCCGCCCGGAATTTCTGGCACGTATCAACGAACAAGGCGGTATTATTCCCTTCGCGCCCATCACAACGCCCAACGCTGTTCAGATTTTTGGCATTCACCTGCGTGGTCTGGAAGAACAATTAGCGAAACAGGGTATTACGCTCGTGCTAACCGAAGCGGCCCGCGAACACTTAGCCCTGAACGGCTTCACACCCGAATACGGTGCCCGCCCCCTGAAAGGCGTCATTCGCAGCCAGCTACGTCTCCCCATCTCCCGCATGATTATTTCAGGCGAATTAAGTAAGGGCGCTACGTTGACGGTGGACTCGAATGAGGAAAAGGAATTGAGTTGGAACGTGGAATCTTTAGAAGAACCAAAACCTGTTGAAAACCATGAGACAGCCGTTTAGATCAAGTAGGGCTTCGTCATTGAAGAACACCAAAACAAGCGCGGTTCCTTTCAAATTGTATGAGTTCGGCCAAACAAGCCGAAATGTGTGTCCTATTGACTGGCAGAATAACCCGTCCTTACAATACAGAAGTGGCTCTGTTCAAACTGGTGGTGTTTCTTACCAACAGAAAAAGAAGCCTGTAGAAGAAAAAAAATTACAGGAGAAAGTTGATCAGGCTGTTAAGGTAGCCACCATTGTCGATAGCCTATGGAAAGTGGACCGCCATTGGAATCTGTCTAAAAAGGCAATGGTCAAATTAGATGAAATTACCGAGAGCATAAGCCGGATGCCATCCCGCATGGTTGGCTCGCTCGAAGGCATTAAGCATTCACTTGATGAAGGTTTAACGAATCTTAGTTTGGGTTCGCTCAGAGAAACGATTGCTGATACACCCGGTCAAATAGAAATCAAAGCCTGGGTAAAGCCTATTGAACAGCTAGGAATCGAAGCTACACAACAGATTTCGGTAATTCAGGGGATGATTGCTGAATTTCGTTTCGAGGAAACGAGTTTGACCAAAACTCTCGATCTGCTCCGCGATAAGCTTCTTCGGGCTATTGACGCGTTGGTCGGCTTTGTTAATAAGTGCGAATCCAAAATAAGAGAGCTTATCACATCATTGGGCCAAACCATCGGAGGTGTTTCCAGAAAATGGTCGCAAACGCTCAATAATATGCCCCGCCTTAACCGGTTATTGGCGCGGGCATCGGACGCAATTGGTTCATTTTTCAAAATCATAAGCAAAAGATTACCCTTGATCGGGAATACGGTTGATTTATGGGGAGCCAATGAGGCCCGTGATGCATATAAAGAAAACGCAAAAGACGCTGATATTAAACGAAAATATGTAGTAAGCCTGTTAGGGTTTATCGTGGGCGTAGTCATAACACTCTTGGGTATTTTTTTGGGACCATTATTAGGTATTCTGGCCGTAATTCTGGGAGGCTGTTACGCAGCCCTGTCTTTAATTCTTGGTGAAGATCCCATTGCCGCGGCTTTATACGCAGTTGACCCTGAAACCATGGCAAAGCTGATCGACAAAGTGGAAAGTCTGTTATCTTGGATTCAGACCCTTCCTGCGGTCATCAGTGGTTGGGTCGAAAAAGTACAGGCTAAATTCGATGAATGGATTCTGTCAGCTCGAGATATGGCTCTTGATACAGCCCGCATGATTGGAGAAACAAAAGATGCCTTTGTTAATAGTCAGACGGGTCAACGGTTAGGGGACTTTCTATATGAAAACTTGCCCTAAATCAAATGCATTAACCCATCTGAGATGGCGACCATTCCAAACGGGAAAATAATCAGTTCCGGTTGCCTTTTGTGTTAATTTCCACCGCTTACACAACTCAAGGCCTGAATTTCCAAAAAAATTTGCATCAACACCCTGAACTAATTACATTAGCCCCTGTAAATCAATACACCATATAACCTCCTCTATTTCTCAAATCCACACGTTTCGCTTGCTATGGATCCACGACTTGAAATGCCCGGTGCCTGGGACGCCATCCGCAGTGTACCACCCAGTCTCTCGCCAGTTAGCCTCAATAAAACGCTCTACGTGGCCAAACTCTCCGACGAATTCAGCACGACTCCCGAAGCCGTTCCCGGTCTCGAATCGGTTGAAGAAGTTATGGAGCACTTCAAACCCGAAGTCGGCGTAACGTTGTACGACGAACAGGGTGCGCCCAACTATGAAACCTTCCAGTTTCGGCAGATGGGTGATTTCACCCGCGATGGTCTGGTTGAGCAGAGCGAACTCATGCGCGACCTGAACCACAAGATCCTCGACCTCCAGAAGATCGATATGCAGCTGCGGTCCAATAAGCTCCTGCACAATGCCCTGCTGAACGCACAGGCAAAACAGGCCATGCTGGAAATGATTCAGCAGATGCTCGACGAAATTGAACAGGCCGGCTAAACGGCTTTCCTAAACCGATCAATTAACTTTTAACCGCGTTTATTCCGCACCATGGCTGAAGCGCAGCAAAGCAACGGGGCTGGCAGTCCAGCCGCCGAACGTACTATAACGCCTACCCGGTCATTCGACCAAAACATTCAGCAACTCCAGCAACTTCGGTTCGGTGGTTTCAAGTTACTGGAAACCACCATCGACGGCTCCGATAACCTTAATCCCGAACGGCGGGCTAAGAAAAGCATCTTTCTGAAAGAGGAAAGCCGACGTAAAGATCGAGAAGCCCTCAAACAACGGCTCGAGCTCTGGAAAGAAATTCTGACCAAAGAAGGCGCGTCGGTAACCGACATGGCCGACGAGTTGAAGGAGAAACAGCAGGTCGCTGAAGAGTTGTTCCGCTCGAATCTACAGGCGATGGTCTCCGCAACTCGCGAATTGGAAAGTACGTATCGAGGTATCACCCTATTCTTCGAGAACGGTAACACGAGTGGCTTCAAGATTCGCAACGCAGTGTTCATGAACGCGGAAATCGGGCAGCTTGACGACACCGAAATCACGAACAAGAATACCATCGAACACATCACCCGCGAGATTCATCAGGCTTATAATCGCTTCGATCTCGGCGAAAGCTATTCGCTGATGGTGGCTCCGGGATGGCTAAAGAACAAAGCGTCGGTGGCAAAATGGGCCGACATCGCCAACAAACACAAGATGATGTTTGTAACGGACTATCGGAACATGGACTCGCTTAAGGACATTCTGACGGAATTTCGGAAAGAGAAAATTGCCGCCGACGAAGGTAATAACGCCAATATACTCATGGCCTGCAACCACATTGTAGGCCGGGGTAAATATGAAGACTTGGACGAGCTGGATGATTTGTACGTGGAGCCATCGAGTGCGTTAGCAGGTAAAATCTATTCGACGCTGGTATCGCAGGTGTCGGCGGGGTATCAGTACGGCAATATTAAACAGGCAACGGGCGTTCGGCTCGATCTGTTGAAAACCGAAGTGGGAGAACTCGAAGGAATGGGCCTAGTGCCGCTGACCTACGACTGGGGGAAGGTACAGGCGATGTCGGGCAAAACGCTTTATACAGGAAACAACCTAGGCTTGAAAACGTATTCTGTTGTGAGGGTTTTCGACTGGATCATGAAAGTACTGATGCAGTTCCTGAACAAGCGGGCATTCGAAAACTGGAACTCGCAAGTACAACAGGAAATTCAACGCGAGATCGTACAGTTTTTAGACAAGATCAAGGGGCCAGGCAAAATTATTGAGAAGTTTGAAGTGCCGCAATTCCGGCGCGACCCGTTCCAGAAGGATCGCATCTACTTAGACATCCACATTACGCCTTTCTTTCCGGCCAAAACGTTTGTGATCGGACTGACAGGCGAGGATGGGCGTGACCCTGAAACTGGGAAACGGGGCGACTTCACCGGGGGCGTTTCACAAACCTAATCGCTCGCTCCTATGCCTTCTTTTCAGGCGAAGTTCTCGCTGGCTACCGGAGGGTTCGAGACGATTGTCAACTACGTCTACTTAGACATCAATCAGGCAGTTGACTCGTTGGGTCGCCCCGCGTCGCTGACGCGGGGCGGCAAAATCACGCTTGAATTCAACGCGACCGCCGATAACGTTGTCGCAGAATGGATGGCCAACCCTGCCAAACGACTCGGCGGTAAGATTCGGTTTATCCGGATGGACAACATCGAATCGACCGAGAAAGAAATCGAGTTCACTAATGCTTATTGTGTCGAATTGATGGAACGGTTCGATGGTAGTACCACCACCGCACAAATGGTGACGGTTATCACCATTTCGCCTGAAACAATTACCGTTGGATCCATCAAGTTAGATAACCGATGGCCCGACACAGCCTGATGCGGCTGTTAGTCAAGCCTAACGGCGAATCATCTTATATCCACCCATGGCTGCTTCTTTCTCCGCCGACTTTATCGTCTCCAATAAAACGTTTACCGTTCTGACCTGCGAATACACCCTCTCGCAACCGACCGACCCGCGTGGACGGGCTTCAGCGGGCGTACGCAGCGGCCTGATTCGTATTTCGATTGTTGGGACCGACTATGCCGTGTTGACGGAATGGGCTATTAACCCTAAAAAATACTTAGACGGTGTCGTCTATTTCCGGGATCTGAAGGGAGCGACTCTCAAAACACTCTCCTTCGAGAAAGGCTACTGCGTTTCTTACCGGGAAATCTTCACCCCTTATGAAGGCGTAACCTCTGCCTACACCTTTGATATTGGGATTACTGCCGCTAAGGTTCATCTGAATGGTACTCTTCACGACAATCAGTGGCTCGACTGGCAGGCTGATTAACCACCCCGAACGACTATGGCACAGCAAGTTAACGTAATCGTTTCGATTGGCGGAACAACCCTCACTCATTTCACGAGCCTGCGGGTCGATCAATCTCTGTTTACACACCACACGTTCGAGATAGTGGTTCCCTACGAGTATTTAGATGACAAAGGTGAGTTGTTTTTTAAGACAGCCCATCAAAAACTTGTCGGGCAGGGTGTTGAAATTGATATATCACCATATTATAAGAAGGTACCTGGTAAGTTCGTTTTCAAGGGCGTTGTGACCGAACTGTTGTTGCGAAACAACAGCGAGTTAGTCAACTCATACGTAATCCGGGGGCATAGCCCAACGTTTCTGGTAGAAGACGGTGTACAACGGCGCTCGTTCATTCAGAAATCCCTTGGACAAATTTTTGAGGCTGTTTTAATGCCTTACCCACTCAAAAAAGTTGTAAGCCCCAAATACACCGCCCGTATTGAATACAAAGCGCAATATGACGAAAGTAATTTCGATTTTCTGAACCGGCTGGCAGCGGAATATGGGGAGTGGTTCTACTACGACGGTCAACAATTGGTGGTTGGGAAGCCGGGTACGCAGGTACAGCCTTTCGTTATTGATGGTGTTCAGCATTTTGATATGGCAGTTAGTTTAAAACCTAACCGCTTTGCCATGCGTCACTACAACTACGTTAAGCACGAGGCTTATACCGGAGCCGGTACGCCTGTTGGGGGGCTAGGCAATTTGGGGGCGTTTGCTTATGATCAGTCGCAGAGTTTATTTACGCAGGCGTCACAATTATGGCCACTACGTGACGTGCAGTTCCAAGGGGAATTAGTCAATGCTATTGAAGCCGTTAACGCAACCAATGCAACCGATTTGGTACGTTTTCATGGCGCAGGCGAGAACCCAAATCTTAGTGTCGGAACCATCGTAAACGTAACGGGTCAAAAATTGACGGCACCTGGTCGTTATAAACAGGACAATGCCGGAAGTTATCGGATTACAGCCATTAGTCATACAGTAGATCAGATCGGAAACTACGAAAACTATTTTGAGGCTGTCCCAAATACTGCCGAATTTCCCCCCCGTAATCCAACTGTTCGAATGCCCGTCGCCTTACCTGAAATAGCAACGGTTATCAAAAACACGGATCCACTGAAGTTGGGCCGAGTACAGGTGCAGTTTCACTGGCCGAATCAACTGGAAGGCAAATCAACTTGGGTGCGGGTTGCTTTTCCATACACAGGTTCATCGCGTGGGATGCTATTCATACCTGAAAAAGACGATCAGGTTGTGATTAGCTACGAAGCTAACCATGTTGACTTTCCGATTGTAGTAGGCAGTATTTATCATAAATCGCCAGCCAACGATTATTGGTTTGACAACAACTATCAAAAAATCATTCGCACAAAAGGAGGAAACAAGCTGGTTTTTAAAGATAAACCGGGTGAACAGGAGATTTTTATTACGAACGCCAATAAAAAAGGAACAAACTTTCACATTACGTTTAAAGACGACGGTGTAATTACGCTTGAGACGGAAGGTTTAATTCAGTTAAAAGCTAAAGATATTCAGATGACGGCGAAGAATAACATCGAGATGAAGGCACAAAATAACATTGAGATGACCGCCGTAAATGATGTGATTGTTAAAGCGAAGAATATAAAAACGACGGCTAGCATGAAGGCCAGCCACGAGGCCGGGCAAGAAATTAAGCAGCAGGCGGGTCAGAAAGTTGATGTGCAGGCCGGTATGCAGGTGAGCGTTCAGGCCGCGACTATTGACGTGAAAGGCGGAGGGCTTGTTGACATTAAGGCTCCTCTCGTCAAAATCAATTCATAACCCAAGTATCCATTACCTTTTAATCACTTAAATGTTTTTTTAATTCCAAACCAATTTACTATAATGGCAGCAACAGCTATTCATGCCTTTCTCAGTGGTCCGGCAGGCCTGGCCGACACCGAAGTACAGAAGTGTTTTTACGAACTCCGTCGGTCCGTCGATCAGAAGGGCAGACCCTCATCCATCACACAGGGTGGAATTATTACCGTCGAAATTGTATCGAGCGATGGCGATGGAGGTTTAGCCGATTGGATGACCAATTCATTCGACGATGGTCAAAGTGGCAAAATTGAATTCCAAGGTATTGATGAAGCCGTCATTAAAACAGTCGAATTCAAACGGGCGCGCTGCATTGGCTATTCGGAGCGGTTTGACAAAACGCCCGACGCATCGCAACCCGATAAACCAGCTATGACGCTGACGCTGACCATGTCGGCGGAGGATATCACCATTAGTGGGGCTACCCACAAGAATAACTGGGACGATAAGCGGTAAAGAGCGAAAGATTGAAAGAGCGATTTCAATACGTTTCGCTCTTTCACTTTTCCATTATTTATCCAATACGTCGGGTCGTAATGCGGTCACCGTTCTGAAGGAAATTCTCGCGACAATCCCGGCTAGGGTCAATATAGATATTAGGTCGGTACCAAGGTTTTTGCACATAGAAATGCCATTTGTACAGATTAGTCTTTCCGTTGGCATTTTTAGGATCGCGGACTTCTATTTTGCGTTGCGGTTCGTCTTCGTTGTGCTCATCTAATGAAAACTGGAAGCCGTCGCCCACATTCATTTTATCGGGAATAAACGAGCGAATGTCATAGATATTTTCTTCTCCGAGCCGAATGTCAACTACGAAAATGACATTGGTAGTACGTTTGAATTCAGCCTCAGTCAGGTTAGGCATCTGTAACAGCGGATTGTATTGCCAGAATTTATAAATTTTTGGCGGAATGCGGTCAAATGCGGTATGTGCCCAACTGATAAAAAACGGCAAGGGAAAAATTAGCATTGTAGTGATGAGCGGGCGGACGTTAGCTTTTAATTCCTGTACGTCGGCAATTCCCAAGACTTTAGGTCCGAATGAAAGCACAAAAATGGCAATGCCTCCAACAATGCCGATAAGTAAGGTAATAAGGGTCCCGACCAAATAGTTGTCTTGACGAACTGAGGGCATGGCCGACCGCATAATTGAGATATTGAGAGCGCCTAGCAACAGTACAATAGCCAGCACGATCAGATAGCCATGAAAACCGGGAGTGTCGCCGGGTAGATTCCTGACGGTTAGATGACCAAGGTATCCAACCAAGCCAAAAATAAGTACAGTGCCAACCAGATAAAGAATGGTATTACGGATGGTGCGGTTACGGGTAAGGCTACTCCGGGCCTGGCTAACGGAGCTGCTCACCATCGAATTTAGTTCAGATTGTGGATTGATGTTAAAAAGTGCCATGTGGAAAAATGAGGTTTGGATACGTCCTCAAAAATAGGCGGTTCCCTCAGTAAATCAAGCAGAAGCGTTAAATAAATACCAAACCTTCCAGAACCAATGAACAGCGATTACGACGAATTAAGTGGTATGATCGAGAAGCACGGCGTACACCGGAAAGACGCCGAAAAAGCCATCAACAACTGTGTAAAATCAATGGCAAAAGGCGCGTTGAAAACATACGTTGCCGGGGGTGTTATCATGTATTTTGCAAACACGAATCCGGCTTCGGCCTTTGGATATGGCAGTATAGCAGCAGGCGTTGGAGCTGGAAATGCATTTATCAACAGCGATGAGTGCGCCCGTGTTCGGCAGGCATTAGATTTTTGGAGCACCGCAAACGACTAAACTATGGGACAACCCGCTGCCCGCGTGGGCGATATGCACATGTGCCCGATGGTCACGCCCGGTGTGCCACCGGTTCCACACGTTGGAGGGCCGGTGCTACCGCCCGGAATGCCTACTGTACTGATTGGCGGTATGCCAGCTGCCACAGTTGGCAATATGTGCCTGTGCGTTGGCCCGCCCGATGTGATTATACGGGGTTCCTTTACAGTACTAATTGGAGGTCGCCCGGCTGCTCGTATGGGTGACAATACGGCCCATGGGGGAGTGATTACAGTGGGGTGCCCAACAGTATTAATAGGCGATTTTGGTATAGGAGGGATCAGTGCGCTCGCAGCATTACCTCCAAATGTCTTTTTACAGATACTAAGTGGAATGACGCAAGAGATGGCCCGGATTATGAAGCAGGCCATGGCTTTGGCTAATGGCGCAGCGACTGGATTAGCATTTGTTGAAAAATGCTGAATTATTATATTACAAATCCGTTGGGGAAGTTTATCAAATCATTTTAAATGTATGTTTTTTATCAAAAAAACTCAGTTAGCAATTTTTTCGAAAATTGATTACAAAGAGTTTCGCGAGCGTCTAGCATTGTGGATACTAAAAAATTACCCAGAGAAGGTTTGGCGGTTGGGTCCGGAGGAACTGAATAATAAACTTGATCAGGTTGTTCTAATTTCAAAATCATTCCAAATACAGACAGAGAGGAATGTAGCATGGATGGCAGACTTCACATTTCAGCTTGAAGAACATTTTCATAAAAATGAACAGTACAAATGGATAGTTGAAATTTTAGATAATTATCGTTTGGATGAAGATGATAAAATAGATCAAATTAAAGCAATTATATATCCAAATATAGATGAGTACTAACTACAATACCCCAAGAATTAAAAAGCTGGAAAGTGACATTCAATCGCTAGATAAGGAAAGGAATGAGATATTGAAAATCTCCGATGAGAATATATCCATAAAACAAGCAAAACAAAATCTATTAGATGGCATTGAAAAAAAGAGGGTTCTTTCTCAACAAGAGCTAGATCAGCGGAAAGTTGTTGCTTTTTACAATAAAAAAAAAGAAAAAGATTTACTGCCCGAGGATAAACAGAAATTAAAAGATGCTCGAAATTATATTAATAATACCCTACCCACCGAACGTCAAAACGTTTTTGGTAATAAAAAAGTAGCGGATCCATGTATACCTTGTATTAAAAAGGATGAAATTAATGTTAGGAAACTACTAAACGCCGACTTGGTACCAAGTCAAGACGGTTTGAATTTCTTGAAAAGCCATGAAGCAATAGGTTTTATATGCCCAGATGGGAAGATAAGAGCATACCAAGATGGCGGCTGCGGAAAAGGAAATTGGACTGTCGGAATAGGTGAGTTTACAGGAAAAAATAAGGATTCTGAATTTACCAGCGAGGAGGAAGCTGTCGATAGTTTTGAAGATAAAGCAAAAGGTGAATACTCCAATAGAGTAAAAAGCTCGTTAGCTAGAAATGGTGTTAACAGGAGAGTTACTCAACAAGAATTTGATGCTCTAGTCTCATTAGCATACAATCATGGCAACTGTGATGCCATTACAAAAAAAATGGCAAAAAATGAACTTATTACGGAAGATGACTTTGTTAATACGACTCACAAATCGCATCCAGATCTAGACGAAAGGCGAAGACAAGAATACAAACTTTTCAATAATCAATCCTTTAGCGTAAGTGGAATGAAGAAGTTCAAAAGAAAAGACAACACAAATGGAGGTTATTGCCCCTTAAAAGATGAGAATGGAAATATAAAAACGGATGATAAAGGAAAGGTCATTAGAGGATATACAATAGAGAATAGCGATGAGATCTATGAAATTAACAAACCTATTGTTACTCCATGAAATACATATTAACCTTTTTAATAGTGCTCTTTAATATCTTATATTCAAGCAGCCAAGATAAGAATTTTCATATTTTCATTCAAAGTCTAAAGCAAAACGCGCGCCACCAACCGACAAAACTTAAAGAACATTTATTTTTCCCATTTTCCTTTTTAGGGAAAATAAATTTAAAAACTAATAGAAAGGACATCGACCAATTTATACTATCTAATTATATTAGAAAAAATTTAGCTCAAATTCCTACTAACGAAATAATCGAATACGAAAGTAAGCTAGAGCATCCCTTCTATGGATCACCAACTTATATGAATTGTTTTTCCTACATACCTAGTAATCAGAGAGTTTACGAAATTGATATTGAAAATGAACATGGTCGAGGACCGGCTTATTTTTTTTTAATTGCTTCTAAAAATAATAAGTTTTATGTTTTCACGATTGCTAACTGAACAACATCGCTATAATTAATTCTTTTATGAACCAAATTACAGATCACTTTCTGTTCGATGCGGCTAAGATGGGAGAAGCAATTAAAGAAGCTAAAAAAATAGAGGAAAATCACTCTTCGTTATATAAAGGACAAAGTGAAAAAACTCTAGATATCTTTGCGCCTTATATTTTTACAATAAATCCGAAAATGGCTTTGGCCAACTGGTATTTTAGCAATGGGTGGGGAAAAGCTTGGGGGATTATACTGAAATCACAAGCAAATCCCAGAGAAATATATAATCACTTCCGCAGGTTTTTGCTCGTAAAAGCTGAAGATGGCCGCGAGCTCTATTTCCGCTTTTACGACCCTCGCGTGCTTCGTGTTTTTCTGCCTACCTGCGATACGTCCCAGCTTCAGGAGTTTTTCGGTCCAGTACAATCCTTTTTTATGGAAGACGAAGATCCAGCCTATAGTCTAGAATTTTGGCTTGAAGAAGGGCAATTAAAACGAGCCAGAAAAGAATTGTTAAAAAGTGAACCGATAAGTAAATAGTTTTTCCACCTTTTAATGAATAAATAGAATGGGCGCTCTAGCTAACGTAGCTAATCTTTTGGTAGGCACTTCCCGCGACGAGTATAAATGCAATCAGGTAGTGAATGAAGTACTCTATGGGAACAAAGATGCGATAATTAACGGCCAGAAAATGCTGGCAAAGGCTTACTTAACCTGGGGTATAGAAACAACTGAGCCTGACGAAGGTGTGATAGTGGTCGGTAACGACGGCGTTCATGTTGGCATTTTTACCAGTAAAACCGAATTTGTGCATTCCAGCTATGGGCGAAAAGAGGTTGTTAGTGTAAAAGTCAGCCCTAATAAACAAGAGTTGCGATGGGTATTTCCACTTGGGTACACCTTACGAAAAGAGAAGTAGTTTCTATATCTTAGCCATAGTTCTCAAAGCAAGCCAGATGGATCAAGAGCAATGCAATCTGTTGAAATTTGGGTTGACTTACACTAGGATATGGCTGAAGTTATGGAGATAGGAAATCCGGAAATTATCTATAGAGCGTAGTAGCATTGTGGAATCATTGAATTAAAGCTCCTCTTATGGCTGAAGAATACTACGCCCTGCCGCTACGTTGCGACCTGCTCATTCAGGGGCCTGTTGCCCGCCAGCCCGTTCATGCGCGTGAGCTATACGGCTCACTCGACGACTCAATACACGCGCACATCTACCTCATCGTGACGACGCCTTTCCGGGCAGTTCGGTTTGATACGGAATATGGCTGCGAAATCTGGGAAGGCGACTTTTCATCAGGCAACGAGTCGAACGATACGCGCTGGACCGATCAGATACAGTCATCGGTACTACGTGCCATAAAAACCTACGAGCCCCGGCTCGAACGTGTCGAGGTGGTTGCTGAATACGACCGCGACGGATCGAATGATGCACATAAACGGCTCGTCATCACCGTTACTGCCGAAATAAAGAAATCAAGTCACCGGATATTTCGGTTTCAACGTATCATTCTGATTGCCCCCTACGCTACCCGTAACTGATAACTGAACGTTTTCGTATGAACGATTTAAGCGCCATTGATTTTACGCGCGAAGAAGTTCGCCGTCGGATGAAAGAACACGCGGCTGCCATCTGGCAACAGCGTGTTCGGGATATAGAAGCCGCAGACCCAATTGTGGGTCTGCTGATGGATGCCTGTGCCTTTGAATTCGAGAACACAGCCCGTGCTATCGAGGCCACCCGAACCCGCATTCTCGATAGATTGGCCAGCACGCTTTGTCCCGATGTAATCGATCTGCCGCGTCCGGCTCATGCCATCTTCCACGCCCGTTCCGACGATGCGCTGCTCGAACTACCCCAAACCGCGCAGTTTTTCTACCGGCACATGGGAAGGGCGGGCGACGAACGTGTCACGGACCTATTTTTTTCGCCGGTCGTTCAGGCACGTCTTGTTAACGCCGACGTACGCTATCTGCTCAGCGAACAGGGTCTGTTTGCCATGCGTGGGCGTGATCGTGTTCGGCTCGAAGGGAGCCTGAAGCCTTTGTTCCCCACCGATTATCAATCAATCTGGGTAGGTATCGAGGCCGACGCGGGGTTGAAATCGCTGGCCTACCTACCCATCTATTTTAACTGGGAAAATGAGCCAGATCGGGCTAAATCGGCTTATTATCGTAAAATTGGGGATATAGCCCGCGCGCGCTGGTTTCTGGACAACCGCGAATTACCCGCACACGCCGGATTTCGCCCGGTATGGCCTACCGATGATCCATTGGCCCGAGAATTGGACGGTTTGCACCAACTGGAGCAATCGATCCTGTACGAATACGATCATTGTTTCGTAACGCTCGGCGACGTACCCGACCGCGACACCTGGAATTACGACCTCCGCCCCTACCCCGATACGTATGCCTTTTCTGAGACTCAGCGTCAACGCTACTTCTCAGATAATCTGCTTTGGCTCGAACTGCGGCTGGGTTACGATATTCCCACCTCGGCAATCGAAAACATCGAGATTCGGCTCAACTGTTTTCCGGTTATGAATCGTCACCTCAATGAGATGGTACAACGATTGCAGCAGAACCTGAATGTGTATGCGCTACGTTCGGCCGAAGAGTTTCTGTTTATCCGGCGTGTGTATGATGCTGAGGGAAATACGCCCTATAAACAGTCTCCGCTACGTAATCCTGACGAACTGGCCGACAATTCGTTTATGTGGCGCCCGCATGGCGTTGGCCGCTTCGACCGACGTAACGCCCGCGAGATTATTCACTACGTTCAGCAGATGCTACGTGACGAAAGCAAAGCTTTTTCTGCACTCGGTTCGGGCGTGTTTTCCCAGATCATCGACAGCTTGGATAAAAACGTAGAGGAGTTAAGTCAACGGATTCTCGAAAATCCGGACGACGGCTTTCGGGTGGGATTTCCTTATATTTTCATCAAACCTCGCCGAAAAGACATAAACCTGTTTATTGAATTCTGGAGCACAAATGGCCAACTGGCTAATGATATTTCGGCCGGCACACGGTTGGGGCAGTATGAAGGGCGGGGCCGGTACTTTATGCGAGATGAAAAAGAGGACCTATACCTGCTCACCACCACAGTGGGCGGTAGTGATAAACCCACGTCAACCGAAAAAGAACGACAGCTTCGTCGCGATCTGCTAACCCGGAGCCGCTTAGTAACAACGGAAGACATCAAAGCAGAATGCCGCGAATATTTCCCCCCTAAAATGGGATGTGAGGTAGACGTAGAGGTGCAGAAAGGTTTTGCTGAGGGACTGATTGAGGGGGCTGGATACGTGCGTTGCCTGAACGTAACAGTTTGGCCAGTAGGTCGTCCAACAATGGAAACAAGTGAATGGGAAGCCGAAGCGGAGCGTTGTCGCCGTGTTCTGGAGACCAAATCAGCTATGAATTTGCCGTATCGCGTCCGTCTGATTGCTAAACGATGAAACCACAGCCTCAACTAGCAAGAATTACTGGCTACGCAAACGAAATTAATAACGTTGGGTACAACATTGGCGTCGATATTCGGCTCGAGGTGTTGCTGGCGGAGTTGCTGAAAGGTGGCTTAGACCCCCGTCGCGAGGTTATGATCTATCCTCAGGGACTCTTTTCCCGATCCTATCGGCCCGATGTAGGTTTGTCTCGTGCGATCCCGAAACCTGCCAGACCACTCTGGGCTAACAAAAAGCTACCAAATGCAAGGTATCGTATCGTATTGTTTTATTTACGCCAGGCGAAGGCGCAGCGGAAAAAGAACGCAATACGATGGCATAGAATTAAATTTCTTTTTGACAAATCGGGCGTCTGGGCAGGGCCAATTCACGTTTTCGAGGATGATCAGCCCAATTTTAACTTACCTGAACATCCGAATTTTCTGAACATACCTGTATTCCGGGATGGTTTATACGACTATCTGCCGGAAGGCTTGTTTCACCAGCGTACTGAAGAGGATGAACGGGAGTATGCCAAAGAGATTGATGAGCAGGACCGGCGCGAACAGGCGGCCCGGCGTTTTTTTCGCCCTATTGAGCAGGAATTTTACTTACAGGGATTGCTGCTGGAGCTAGAGGAACGAAAATATCTCATTACCGAGGAAAATCTTCAGCGTGGCGAACAGGGGGCCATACTACGTAACATTTGGGGGTTACCCGCTGATAGGCTGGTGCGCGAACCTAACGCAAACGGCTCCGGCTGGACAACAACCCGACAGCCCTTATTCGATATTCGTCAGTTAAATAATCTCTTGCATTTACTCCCGGTGGCCCACCGGCTAATCAATGATCGGAGCCTGATCGAGCGGGTGCTGGAGTTAATACTGGCCGTACCTGTAGAACTGAGCACCATTCCGCCCCTGCTGATTCCGATTGATTTAGGACCGGACGATCGGGTTGGCCCAGTCGAACTTGGGCAAATTCAGATGGGAAACTTTTCGCTTGAAGGTATTTATCAGGATACTATGCCCGCCGTAGAAATCCGGCTGGGGCCATTAAACGAAGCCCAACTGACGGATTTCCTGCCGGAAGGCCGCAGTCGGGCGGTTTTAGACGTATTGATTAGTTATTTTTTACCCGCCGAGACAGAGATTATTACGCATCTGCTACCCGATGACGAAAACAAACTTTTAAAGCTTGCCGAGGATGCTGATAGCCCCACAAGTGTACTAGGTTGGGCTTCATTTATCTGAGCTCTACAACTGGCTCAGTGACTGGTCGATTTCACGAACTTTGGCGGTTGCCTGCCGCTGAATAGTGAAGCTTGTCCGCGCCAGTTGGGCAATCTGCTGAAAA
The DNA here is from genome assembly GCF_054778555.1 of Spirosoma flavus. Taxonomy (NCBI): domain Bacteria; kingdom Pseudomonadati; phylum Bacteroidota; class Cytophagia; order Cytophagales; family Cytophagaceae; genus Spirosoma; species Spirosoma flavus. The sequence goes on along the minus strand of NZ_BAAGZL010000004.1, from coordinate 688,196 downwards.
TTCACTTTAGCCGTTGAATACAGTTGTTTGCGTTTGGCATCAGCCTTATAGGCCGCTAGTATATCGGCCTGGCTTTTTTTGCAATCTGCATCCTCAAACCGCAACTGCCATTTCAGGTCCGTCAAGGCTTGATTGTCCGGAGCACCACCTCCTCCGCCACCCGCACCGCCACCGGCTGGTTTTTGGGCAAGTAAGGCATTCTGCGTATTGATTGTATTCTGGAGGCTGGCATTCTGGGCCTGTAATTGCTGTTTTTCATTTTGTAGCTGCTGCACCGTCAGGTTCTGATTATTAATACCCTGCTGCTTCTCCATGTATTGCAGATGGACCGCCCGCTCAGTATGTAGTGCATCTAAATACGTACATACGCTGGTCTGCATTTTCGTGCGTGCGTCTTTAAATTTCATTTGCCGAAACTTCTCAATGGCATTTCGAAAATTTTCGTTTTCGCGCTTGGCCTGATCCATCCAACTTTGCCACTGTGCTGGTGAAGCGTTACTCATATTGGTCAATTTCTCGTCCTGTTCCCGCATTCGGGCAGTATACGCCTGCAATTGAGTCATTTGCGCTTCCAGCTTCTCGTATTCCTTTGCTGACGAGGACGTCATTGCACCGGCATTTTTACGGTTACCAGCGAAAAAAGCCATAAAGACAGGAATGGCAATGATAATCAGGTAAACAGCAACGAAATTAATGACAGACGTATTCCGCTCAGCGCGATTGATGGCTTCCATTGTTTGTAGTGGATTGATTTAGGGTTTTGATGTGATAGTTCGGGTAAATTTAATGTCCTCCTGTTAGCCGGCGACGGACTGTACCGGTGTTCGTATCGTCTAATATTGCCGATGGCGGACGGTTAGGCAAATTTTCGGGACTGGTTACCACAGAGTCGTAGCGAATTCGCTTATCCTGCCGTTCCTGACCAATATAATCGAGTTTTGAGAGTTCGTTCAGGATTTTTGCGATGTCGGTCCAGCACTGGGTAACGGTTTGCAGGTGCGGCTGAATATTAGCGTGATCGTAGGCGAAATTGACAACCCGCTCTACCCCCTGTTTGGTCAAACGTTCGGGCGAAATGTCGGTCCAATCCTGAAAATATTTCAGCACCAACTGATCTCCCATACGAACGGCCCCAGACGTAGCCGGGTTGTTAAGGTTCATCAGCGATGTACGAAATTGCCGTGTGGCCAACGTAATCGCTTCCAGCAAATAGATGGGAGGTTGCTCGTAAGCCGTAAAATCAAACCGATTCAAGGGTGTGTCTAAGCTTAGGGCCAATTGTTCGCACAGGTCACGAATTAACTCGGCAAGCACTCCCGCTTTACGGGCATCTTCTGTACCTCGCTTCTCACACACTTTCCGCACAATGGCAAATGCATCGCGCTGAGCCTCCGACAATAACCGATTCGTTTGATCGGCCCAAGCCTGAAGCCGCGTATGGCTTTCTATCGACGAACAGGCTGGAATGTACTGATCATCGTTACGAAGCTGTCCATACTGACATGATAACTGCCCTACAATCAGATGAAACGATTCGAAATCCCTAGAGCGGTAGGCTGGTCGCTGGCCAACGGGAGCGTCATATTGATGGCGCGGTATTACGTTCAGTGAGTAGGTTGGCCGCGAGAACGGAGGCCGTGGGAAACCTTCGGTGGCCGAGGGAGTACCGACTGGCTGACGATTAAATAAATCGACCGACAGCACTACCAAAAAATGGAGCTCGTCGGCCATTGGAATGCCATATTTCGTCAGTATTTGATTCAGGCTGGTGGATAACTCAACAGGAGAGTTAACTAATTCGACTCGGCATCCCGCTCCTGTTAAAGCCCGGCAATTTGTTAATTGAATACGGAGATTTTGATTTGGATCGGTAATAACCTGAATGCTGAAATCGGGAGAGTCGGAAGCAAGCAAACCGTAGTTATACCGATTAAGGCCGGTAGCACTAGCGTCGCGGAGATGGTCGGACACAAAGTGTTCGAATTCAGTAAAGTGCTGACGGGCAATTCGCATACCGTCTACCCAATTTACCGGATAATGGTTAAGTTCGGGAAGCATTGTTTAATGTTGGTTTATAAGTATTACCGGGTGCACTTACCTGAATTTTTCAACTTAGTATAAATTGGGAGAGACTCACTAATCTTTTTGTCAGTTGCCTGTTTTACATAGTCTAGCACCTGGCAGGCGTCCATATTAACAACGTACTGATTTTCCATCAGGAACAATTCACCTAATGTAAGCTGAGCGTAGGGCTCGCCTAATTCCGCTGCTTGTTTATATAAATTAACAGCGTCTCTATTTCGACCTTGCGCTTTGGCTTTTTCCGGACTTGAAAAATCAACTCCATCCTTTAGGAGACCGAAGTAATAATAAGCTTTAGGATTTTGCTTATTGACACCTTTTTGCAACCATTCGTTTGCCAAAGTCAGATTCTGTGGAATACCCTTTGGGCCATCGCCGAAGTAATGAATGATACCCAGATCGGTCATAGCTTCGTCGTTTTCAGCAAACGTAGCACTATCTTTATATCGATCGAAAAGAACGAGAGCTGAATCATACTGGCCGTTATTATAAAATGAAATGGCCCGGTTTAGATCGTCTCCAGTCTGAGACAATTTAGTCGTCGCTTCGGTCTTAGCGGGCAAAGAATTGACTACCAACGTAACAGGCGTCTGACTACCCGCGGATTGCTTTGACCATATAAGCCAACCACCAATTCCCAGCACTAAAAAACCTACTATACTAGCAGCTATCAAAGGCATACGATTTTTGGCGGGCGTTGCTACCGGGATCTCGGCCGTTATAGGCAGTGGGATTGATGGCTTTGGGGGAGACGTAGCGGGCGAATTCGTAATGGTTTTAGCTCGTGGACCCGGCTGGGAACGTAGTACCGTTTCTTCAGTAAGAATTTCGTCCGTTACTTTGGGTGCTTTTGAACGTACCACCGTTGCGTCGTCTGACGCTGCTACGTTCCGACGTGGCGTCTGAGACTTCAAAACAGTTGCATCGTCGCTTATGGGTATTTGGGCGATCAGAGCCTGAGCGAATTCGGCACAATCAGCAAAGCGGTCAGAGGCTTTTTTCTGCGTTGCCCGTTGAATCACGTCGTTTAACGTATCAGAAACATGAGCCAGTCGCGGAAGTGGTTCATGGACGATAGCCGTCTGGATATGAAACATTGAGGTTTCGACATCATCATAAGGCTTCTTACCCGCCAGGAGCGCATGAAGTGTCACACCAAGTGAATAAATATCCGTGCGAAAGTCAACAGATTTAGGGGAGGTGATTTGTTCGGGGCTCATGTAAAGTGGTGAACCCATGAGCATATCGGTTTGCGTTAGACTCAAATCGGCTCCTACAATCTTAGCAATGCCAAAATCCATGACTTTGATAAGACCCGAATCGGTCAGAAACAGGTTCGAAGGCTTTACGTCGCGGTGGAAATACCCTTTCTGATGAACATACGCGAAGGCATCGAGTATTCGGGTAAACCAGGCAACTACTTTGGCTTCGGGTAACTGGCCATGCAACCGGATATGCTGGTTCAAATCGTGTCCAGCCAAATACTCCATTATAATGGCTAACGTAGTACCTTCCTCGTAGAAATCTTCGACCCGTAAAATAGCCGGGTGCTCCAGCCGAACCATAATCTGGGCTTCGTTGCGAAAACGTTCAGCAACTGACAACTCTTCAGCAACTAGTTCGGGCTTGAGAATTTTGACGGCGAATTTGCGTCCAACAGAATTTTCGGCGTACCAGACAGTAGCCATACCCCCACGACCAATTTCGCGTAGCAACGAATAGTTAAGCAAACGGCGGGGGGACTGCATGATGGTATGGATATGGATATAAACTGAATTGCTAAACAAAGAAATAATTTTCGGAATACAATATTTTTTTAGGAGATTCGCTTAACTATTGTTTATTTGGATAAATACCCAATAACCAGTATTTCCAGAAGGTTATAATTTATTAACTTTCATATTATTACTACTGATTAGGGTAAATTAATACTTACTACTACGCTTAATAAACTCATCGAAAAATACTTGTTGAGTTGCTTGCTAATCTAACCATAGTAAGCGATTTTGCGGAGTAAAAGTCCTTTTTTTTAGTCCATGCACACCATCAATAAGTATGACATCTCCCCAGGTAATCACCATCGGGCGGGCTATTAATAATACGCTCGTTGTCAATCAACCCAGCGTTAGCAAGCACCACGCGAAAATAACGTTCATCACCGATCACGTCGTTTTACTTGAAGACACCGATTCCACCTTTGGTACAAGTGTGGATGGTCGTCGAATTCAACAAACTATTATCGGTCCTGACAGCCGGGTATTACTGGGGCTAGTGGAAGAATTAGATTATCGACAAATTCTGTCTCTGAGGCTGTCAAATTTAACTCCCCCTCCTCCCCCATCTCCTGCTCCTCCCAAACGCGATCCGCTTGATTTTCGGGAAGAGTTCAAAGCATTAGAGAAAGTACAGCAGATTTACCAGGAGGCTCGTGAGGCAATTCAGATAAATAACCCTAAACAACAGGGCCGGCTCCGGGCCGGTTTGGCACTGGCTCCCTTAGCAGGTTTGGCCTTCGGCCCGGCCGGAATGATTGTGGGGGCGGTAGTTGGCTGCGTCAGTCAGGTTTTAGCAGCTGAATTTCTGAATCCCAGCCAGAAAATGATTGCGCTCGAAAAAGAATACAAGCGCTCGTATGTATGCCCTAATCCGGATTGTAAACGACCCTTGGGCAACACACCTTATATTGATTTAAAGACGCGTAAACAGTGCCCCAGCTGTAAAGCTAAATGGTCCGATTGATTTTCACCTTAACGAATCCGCATTTTTATGAATCCTTACGATGACGACGCCCCAACTAACGTTCAGGGGACACCACCTCCTTCTTCCGGTCAATCGGCCAATCCAGATCAAAAATCAGCAATTACAGCCGCTGTTGTTGGTACAGCAGCTCTTGGGGGAGCCGCGTACGCGATGTCCCATTTCCTAGATGATGGAACAGTAAGTGAAATTGATCCAGACCCAAATCCTGATCCTAAACCAGAACCTGATCCAAATCCGAACCCAGATCCAAACCCAAATCCTGATCCGAACCCAAATCCTGACCCTAACCCAAACCCTGATCCCACTCCACCTGTCCCACCTGTCCCTCCACACGAGCTGACGTTTGCCGAAGCCTTTGCCGAGGCTCGTGAAGCCCATGGCGGTGGTGGTGGCTACTTCGAATTTGATCGGGATGGAGATGGTAAAAAAGAGTATTACAGTACGTATCTCGATTCGGAGTGGGACCATTTGAGTCACCACGAACGGCAGGAATTTTTTGCGACTGTTCCTGACTATCATGCACCTACTGGCGGGGGCGGAATAGGTGGGGGAGGTAGCGAACTACACCATGATACGGGAATCGCACACAACCAGAATGTCCCCCCACCGGTAGAGAACATAGAGGTGGTAGGTCAGGACGATGACCACGTTGTTGCCCATAATGACGACGTAGTTGTTGCTCAGGATGATACACACGAAGTACATGTGTCTGACGCATCGAGCAATGACGTCGACGCAGTTCAAATTGCTGGCGATGAAGGCGATATCTATGTTATGGATTTCGACCACGACGACAATGCAGACATAATCATGCGCCCTGATACGCACGATGCCCTCGTAGATACCGATCATGATAACCGACTGGATACGCGGGTAGTATATGATCAGGACTACCATGTCACTCATTCCGAACCTCTGCAGGAAGAGCTTGCTAGTATTAGTATGGAATCGCTACATGGGGAAGAGGACTCAACGCATACGGCTGGTTTTAATGACACGCATTTAGCTGATAATTCAGATTTCGGCTCCGATTACGACAATAACGCCGACATCTCCGACTTCGATTACACAGCCTGAAAATAAGGGGGGCTGGATAAACACCTCCCTCATTTTCAAATTCCTTCCTCATGTCTGTTGAGCCAATAAAAATCGTTTGTGGTAATCCGAACTGCCGGGCAGGATTGCTAATCAAAAACGCTGACAAATTAAAAGATGCCAAATGTCCGCGTTGTGGGTATATTAATCCGATTCCCCGGCCTAAAGAAAACCCAATCCCTACTTCACCTCAGCCGTTCAGCTCAGGAGACGAGACGATTTATAACGGACAACGACGGACAACAACCGTATCACCGCCTGCCACGATCGGCTGGCTTATCGTTAAGGACGAATTAACCGATACACAGACTTTTACGCTTCAACTGGGCGTAAATACAGTCGGACGCACATCGGCCAAATACCCATCGGTTCATATGGTAGAGACGCGGGACGAATACATGAGTCGGCCACATTGCACTATCGACATCAAGATGGGACGTACCGGCATGCCAGAATACCTTCTTCGTGATGGAGGACTAAAAAACGGAGTCTGGCAAAAAAGCACGAACGGAACCTATCTGAATGGAAAAGAGCCTGGCTTAAGTGAGTACGATCGGATTTACCTAGAAGATGGCGATACTATCCAGATTGGCGAAACCAAGTTGGTGCTGAAAACGGGGGCATCCGTTAAATCCGAAAAGCAGGCCGAAAAGGAAGTAGATGCCATGGACTACGAACGTACCGTGGTCAGTTTCAAGCCCAAAAATTCCACAACCTAAGACTCTTGATCCAACTGTATGGACGTTCGTATTGCTCAGCCACTCGGCTATTCTGAACTCGGCAGTCGAAGTAATAACGAAGACAACCTGTTTCCGCACCCAACTAACGTATCGAAAGACCAGAAATGGTTTATCGTGTGCGATGGTGTAGGCGGAATGGAACGTGGCGAAGTAGCCAGTCTGCTAGCCGTTACCTCCGTGGATGCCTACCTGCGACATCATCCTGTTGCCGTCGCTACCGACGAATTCATTCAACAGGTAGTCGGGTATGCTGAAACCCAGTTCAACCAGTATCTGAGCGATCACGAAGAAGCAGCCGGAATGGCTACTACGTTGACCTTGGTCTATTTTCACGAAGCGGGTGCCACTGTGGCGCACATTGGTGATAGCCGGGTATACCACATTCGGGATGGTCAGGTTATCTGGCGCACCAGTGATCATTCTTACGTAAATGAATTGCTGAAAGCCGGCGTCATTTCGCCTGCAGAAGCGCAGAATCATCCGCAACGTAACGTTATCACACGGGCACTACAGGGGGGCGAGAGGTCCGTTGAGGCTTCGGTACAAATCATTAATGACTTACGTCCGGGTGATTACTTTTTTATGTGTACCGATGGTATTCTGGAACGTATCAGCGACGAATTATTGGTTGGTACGCTCTACCCACGCGATCAGTCGAACGAACATAAATTAAACACCCTTCGTCAGTATAGCCTGGGTAATACGCGCGACAATTTCACTGCGTATCTGCTTCAGATTGAGCATACTTCAGGATCAATCGATCCGGCTTATCAAGTTTCTCCGCCCGTCTATGAACAACACGAACCGGAGAGCGATGCCGATCAAAGTGTTACGTTGATTAATGTTCCTATCCCGCAAGACCCTGCGCCCCGTCCGGTTGAAACAGCAGACGTACCAAGAAGCCTGCGTCAGCAGCAGGGTTTACGGCAAGAAAACAGCCATCAGCCTGCCCCTCGCAGGAAGAATAACCTGCTAGTACCATTGTTGGCAGTGATTGGTACGTTAGTTGGTGCTGGCGGTTACTGGGCCTGGCAGCAATACGGCACAAATAAGGTTGACGAACCGGCTAAAATGATTACCCAAAGTTTACCAATCTCACGCCCAGCTTCTGCCTCAACGAGTACTCCCACCGACATCCCAGATGATAATGAATTGACAGATTTAACGGTTCCGGCCAGTGAATCAAAAAAAAGGGATCAGCCAACCTCATCCGAAGAATCTAGCCCGAAAGAAAAGGATTCTAAAAAGGAATCAGATCGAACAACGGTTAAAGTTGAAGTAGTAAAGCGAGTCGATGACCAGCTATCGGTTGTCCGTGATACGAAAACGAAGCAAATGGGTTTGCAAAAGCAAAACGGTAAGCTAGTTGGTGAACTTATATATAGTTCGATTGGCCCCTTCGAAAACGGCGTTGCATCGGTAAACCTCGACGGGAAAAGTGGTTTTCTCAGTCGGGATGGTAGGTGGTTCGATGAAATCGGAGAATCTCAAAACGGCAAGATGCCTGTTCGAAAAGGCGACCGTTGGGGATATCTAAATACTCAAGGGCAGTTATCCATTAATCTACGCTACGAACAGGCTAAACCTTTTCAGGCCGATGGCACCGCCGAAGTGATAGAAAATGGGAAAACAATCCGAATTGATAAACAGGGGCATACAAAAGCTAGCAGCAACTAGGTACCATCCACACTATTTAATCTCCTGTTTCTATGCAAAAAATTCTACAGGTAACTTGTTTACTAGTATTCAACCTGATCACAACCGCCAATTCTGTTTCGGCTCAAACAACTTACGCAGTAGTAGTTGGTGTTTCTGACTACGCTAATTTCGGTCCGAATAATGGCGACCTGCACTTTGCCGACAACGACGCCCAACTTTTTTCTGAGTTGTTGATGAGCCGGGAAGGTGGCAGCGTTCCTTCCAACCATATTATTTTGCTCACTGAACGTAACGCCACTCGTAATAACATTCTAAGAGCGCTAAGTCTGTTTCGGCAAGCTTCTAGCCAGGACCGTATTATATTTTACTTTTCCGGACACGGCGACCAGAGCTACCTGCTCCCTCACGATGCCGCTCCAGGTGTTGTATTGTTCCATAATGATATTAAGAAAGCATTCAGACAGTCAAAAGCGCAGTCAAAGTTTCTAGTGGCAGATGCTTGCAAATCGGGCAATATTCGACGACATACCTACACCGAAGCGCCAACGAATCAACCGTCGGATCTGAACAAAAACGTCGTCGTGTTCATGTCGTCCCGAGCGAATCAGTTATCTCAGGAACTAGGGGCAATTAAGCATGGCGTTTTTACGTATTTTCTGGCTCTGGGCGCGGCTGGCAAAGCAGATGAGAACCGGGACCGTGTTGTGACCATCTATGAGTTATTTAAGTACATGCATAAATCGATCAGTGATGTTACGGGAAAAAGACAAACTCCTGTTATCATTGGCCGGTTTCCATCGTCTCTTCCCTTCACCCGTCTTGGACAATAAGTAGTTATGCGTGCCGGCGATAAAATTCTGAATTATACCATCACCCGACGTATCAAAGCGGGAGGTATGGGTGTTGTCTTCGAAGGCGAACAGTCGTGGGGAAGCCGACGAAAGGTAGCCATCAAGCAGTTACTTGAAAACCTGCGTGATGACGACGTAGTACGACGTCGGTTTATTCGGGAAGCGGAGATTCTGGAAATGCTTGACAATCCACGTATCGTCAAGATACTTGGCTTTGACCAGGAGCAGGATGCTTTTGTGATGGAGTTTGTGGAAGGACGAACTCTGTCTGACATGCTTAAGCAAGACCCCGATACGTTCCGGCGTCCGGAGGTGCTGATCCCGTTTTTCAACAGTCTACTCGATGCTTTTTCATACGCCCACAATGCCTTAATAACGCTTGGAGGTCGAACCGAAAAGGGAATTGTTCATCGCGACATCAAGCCCAGTAACATTATCGTTCAACCCGATGGCAGTCCCAAAATCCTGGATTTTGGTATCTCGCGGGTAGCTAGTTTTCAGAGCACACTTACGGACCCGAAACTTCAGATGGGTTCTGTACCGTATATGAGTCCCGAACAGATTGCTACGCCAACCGATGTAGACTGGCGTAGCGATATTTACTCCATAGGTGTAACGCTTTGGGAGATGATGACGGGGCACTCACCCTATCCACGTGTCACTACGCATGAAGTTGTTGTAGAAGTTCAACGACAGATTCGTTTTGAGCCGCTTCCATCACTTCTACGGTCAGTATCGGAGCCAAAGCCTGAAGAAAGATTCTTTCTGCAACGGCTTGATCAAATTATCGGACGAGCCACAGCAAAAGACCGTGTTTATCGGTATCAGGGCTGCGACGAAATGAAAGCAGCTCTGGAGAAGGTATTTATAGAGTGGCAAAATCAGGGGCTTGACTCGGAGGAGACCCGCATAAAGCCTGCTTCGACAGCTCCCCCACGCCAGCCTGAATCACCTGCCCCAGCTGTTACGTCAGAGCCAGTACAACCACGCCAGCCAGCCAACCCAAAGCCAGAACCGGTCACGCAGAATAACAATCAGGAAAACGTTGCTCCAAACCGACGCGGGGCATTGTATGCAGCTTTGGCGATCGGCGTAGTTATACTAGTTGGATCTATTTTCTGGTTCATGAAAGGACCGTCATCGGGTCCAGTGAATACTACTGTTCAGGATTCTGCGATGGTAACGACGGGCGTCTCTATAGCTTCGCTCGTTGCAGCCGATTCCAGTTACGAAGTTGGTAATACGTTCTATAGTGCCAAAGACTTCAAACAGGCGGCTTTTTGGTATAACCGAGCAGCAGAACTCGGCAACTCGGCTGGCCAGAATATGTTAGGCTGGTTGTATCAATACGGTCAAGGAGTCGATAAAAATGTAGATACTGCAGTTAAGTGGTTTCAGTCATCGGCTAAACAGGGTAATCCAGAAGGGCAGAAAAACTTGGGATATATGTATCTGAATGGACTTGGTGTTGAGAAGAATCATTCCGAAGCGCTTAAATGGTATCGGGCTTCGGCTGATCAGGGAAACGCCGAGGGACAAGCAAATCTCGGCATTATGTATGAACAGGGGCTGGGTGTATCTACTAATAACCCGGAAGCCTTTAAATGGTATATGAAAGCCGCCAATCAACATTTTGCCACTGCTCAATACTACGTCGGTACCATGTATGCAACCGGCAAGGGTGTAGAAAAAAGTGAATCGAAAGCTATTCAGTGGTATAAGTCGGCAGCTCAGCAGGGTGAACCGAATGCCCAGCATGAGCTTCGTCGGCTCGGACAGTCATGGGACGTAGCGAATAAATAAGCGTATTAACAATTCTGAAACTCTTAGAAAAATAGGAGTAAAGATTTAGGCCAACGATTAGCTACCGTTAAATAACTCGAATTCATTATAGACTAAAAAACGCCCAAAATTGCTTATTTTTGGGTTGAGAGTCAACGAATTACATTCGTATCCACCCATCTGAGCTTATTGTTATGTCTGCTTTTCCATATATGAAATGGTTTATTGGCCTGTTCTTTTTCCATGCTCTCGCGGTTTGGGGACAATCGGATCAGAACGTTCAGACTTATTTAGATCAGGGCCATCGATACGAGGAACAGAGTCATTACCGTAAAGCTCTTGAAGTTTATCGTAAGGCTCTGAATTATGCCACTCCTACCACACGCTCCTCAGTTCAGCAGGCCATTAATCGTGTGGATGAACTAATCCAGCAACAAACCCTTGTAATCGAATCCCAGACTCAGGAGATACGTAAGGTCACGGCCAAAATTTCCAGCACAACGAATCGAAACCGAATACAAAGCGAACTGATTGCTCTTCAACAAAATGAGGATGCAACCGTATCAAATTATAAGGTTTTGTTACGTAGGGCAAACGCTCTGAAGCAAGTCGAAGATAATATAGCAGACAGCGATGAAGAGGTTAGCCGTCCGGCACCACTACGTCCTACAACTCCCATTCGTCGACCTACCAAGCCTAAACCAACATTGGGGGCACCTCCGCCTAAGACTATAACCAGTAGTATGCCTAGTACTCCCAAAGAAGCAACGCGATCGAAAATGGAAACTAAAGCCCTAAAATCGATCAAAGGTGATCAACATTAAAAGTTGTCAAAGTTCTGAACCCACCCTCTTACTAATCCAACCATGCGTCGAATTATTTACTTATTCTTATGGCTAGCCTTGACCAATTGTAGCAAAAAAGTTATGGTCCGCTACAAACAATTGCCTACGGAAATGCACTCCTCGGAGTCGCTGACCCAGATGATGCTGGTTAATAAGGCGCCTAAAATCGTACTACGCGTTCCTGAAACGCGCAAAGGCGTAACAAACGATCAAAGTACAGATAGCCAAGCAAAGAAGAAGCCTCGCGAATCGAACAAATCAACAGGTCCGCAGGACAATAACTTACTCTATAATGCGATTGAGAAGCAACTCTTTCGGGAAGGATTCAGCGTTCGTGACCGAGGCTTGTTCAATGAGGTACTAGACAAAGCATCGAGCGTTGATTACACGAAAGTTAATGGCCTGACAAATACTGATCTGATCCTGGAATGGATCAACATGGATCGAGAGGTAAACTATAATACAAACCGCTGCTATGAGGTAACCAGCAAAGGGAAAGAGCGGGAAATTCAGCTACCAAATAACTTCCGGCGGCTTGGTGCCTCAGTAGAATTTAAGCTCATTTACGTGAAAACAAATGAGGTGGTTGGTACCTACAAACTGCATTACACTCCCTGCACAGATGGCTGTCAGTACATCTACAAGGGGGGGCGATTGTATCCACCGGTGCCGCGAACGAAGATTGGCCCTTATGAGGCTGTTGAACAGAATGAATTGGAGCTTTTTATGACTACTGCTACTAAAGAATTAGTCGAAGCAATGCGCTAACAACTGATTATTAAACAGATGAATCTCATAAAGACGTATACTTGCCTTGTTTGCCTGCTGATATTAAGTTTATCGAATAGCCATACATGGGCGCAGGATGTAATCTATTTTTCAAGTGATGGCACATCGGTAGCTGATGCTCGGCTTGTTGACCTGATAGGCGACAAAATTGTTTTTACTGTCGGTGTAGATGGCGACGCAAAGACGCACAAATTTGGTAGATCCAGTATTTTGATGGCCTTCACAAAAGCTGGAAATTATTTGCTTATGTCAGAGCTGGCAACTGATCTTGAGCAGGCAAAACAGCAGCTTCGGACGTTTTTGGAAGCTCCGCCCCGCAACGATGGCAAAGACTTTCTGATTAAAGCAGTTCCGCTCACAGTAATTCCGGCAGAAATCACTTATGAAAGTGATGACGCAGTGAATTATAAAGCCGCTTCAGGTAATTCAGCATCGATTAATAAAGTCGAATTAATGGCAATCCTTTATCGGGATGGGCGGCACTCCATTATTGCTCCAGCAGGTGACGTTGCTCCGATCTTAGCCGAAAGTCGCCCATCAATATATGGCAGCAGTAAACCGGCCACGAGTGTCCCATCGTCTAAGACAGCAACAAACGGGCAAGCAGAAACTACCCCTATCAAAACATCGGCTACCGAACCCGTTGCTGTTCAGACAACCTCACCAACCACTGAGCCTTCTACAGCCCAACCTGTCACTGCTCCTAACGTTACACTTACCCGCCCACGGAAAGTACTTTCTGAGGAAGAGAAAGAAATTTATAGACAAAAATCAATGAGCCGCGTCGATGAATTTGTGGCTTACATAAATATCATCACCGATAAAAGTGTAAGTGATGATGCTAAAGAACGGGCTATTGCCCAGGCAGAAAAGCTGTTCATAAAAGGATCTACGATTGAAGTTACCTCAACCAGACGGCCTGGATCGAATAAATTGTCTATCAAAAACTACCTAAATCGATTAAAATTACTCCCTTACAAAACCACTCAGATTGAATGGGCGGATACCAAATTCATTAACGATTTAACGCAGGAGACCGATGGAAACTATTACGGTACCATTGCAGGTGAGCAGACTTTTGTTGGGAAGGATGCTAATGGAAAACCCATGTATATTGATAAAGTCTCTAAGAATGTCCGGGTTAAATTAGAATCCTATCAGAAGGTAATTGACGGACAGGAGATCGATAAATGGCGAGTGCTATTAGGTAATGTGAGCGTTGAAGCCGAGCAGAATTAGGTAGGTTATGGAAGGGTTGAGGCATTGGTTGGTCGCATTAACCGTTGGTCTATTCAGTGGCCCAGGCGGATCGTTACAGGCAGCGCCTTGTTTGCGACTTACAGGCGTGGTCCAGGATTATGCCACGCATCACCCTTTAGCTGCCCGTTTGTTTGTAAAAACTCCTACAGGTCGTTCAGTTCTGGGGAGTTCGACTGAAGCAGGCCAATTTCGGATTGACATTAACTGTCAGGCAACCATTTTGCAGATTGAACGGGTTGGCTACCGACCTCAACAACTCTACCTCAACGAGTTTGCTTCTAAAATCGACGGTGGGACTATTTCCGTTATCATCCCTTTGATTGCAGTCGATCCGCAGGGAACTGACCGTCCATATCTACAAAGCGAACAGACATATACTGAACAACAGGGCACTGGAACAACTGGCACACGTCCTCAACATAACGTATTTATGATAACGGACGCCCTCACCAATAAAGCCCTGGCCGCTAAGGCCTGTTTTATTTTTACCAGTAGCGGCCAGAAAAAGTGTCTAGATGCTAACCAAACGGGGCAGTTGACGGTGGACTTTGATCGGAAGGATATTGTCGCGGTGGAGATAGCGGCTCCGGGCTACCAGATGTATATAGGAAATATCAACGTAGAGGAGTTAGATGGTCGTCGGCTACAACACGCGATCCGACTAACGCGGGAGCTTGTCTTATTATCGGTACAAATCGATGGCGGGGCGGGTAGTTGCGAGCTTCGGCCGTCAGGCAGTAGCAAAGGGATTCCTCTGGTTCCTATTCCAGAACAGACAGGCGTTTTAGTAGCTACCAATGCGTTGCCGCAGCTCTACACAATGGTCGTTCTGGATCGGCGCGGAAACATACGCGAACAGAGATCAATTACGCTTCGACGGGGCCTGAACGTAGCAAAATTAATTGGTCCGCCTGCACCGACGGCACCTGTAACTACTACGTTGGCAAACGTACCACCCCTGACACAGACTGATACGTTACCGTTTGTGTACTTTGAACAGGCAAGCTATGAAATACAGCCTTCGTCGCGACAGCTGCTGCTACAAGTCGTAAACTATCTCCAGCAGCATCCCGACCTAAAACTCCGGATTATTGGGCACACCGACCGTGAAGGCGACGAGCGCCTAAATCGTGCCCTATCCGAGTATCGGGCCAAAAGAGTATCGAACTTCCTGATGGTGCAGGGTATTACCGACCGTCGACTAGAAATAGTTGGCTACGGAAGTCGATACCTCGCAGCCCCAAGCGATACAGAAGTTAATAAAGCCAAAAATCGGCGTGTCCAATTAAAAATTATTCCATACCAAACTCCCTGAAAAAATGCAAACTAGTTGGCTACGTACCGGAATGGGCTGTTTGCTGTTAGGCTTTCTGATAGCATTAGTCGGTTGCCACGAAAATCCGGCTTTGCCCGATTCAATCATACCTTATCAATGTCGGGTAGCGCGGGTTGAAGTTATTGATACAACGTTCCGAAGTACCACTACGTATGATTACGACCAGTCGGGTAACTTGATCAAAGTAGTTACCCCAACAGGAACACGTACGTATACATATGCTTCCGACGGTTATCTTACAAAATTGGACGATGGTAGTACGTCCTTAACGTATCAGTATGAAGGCACGCCGAAACGTATCAAATTAATTTCGGGTGGTACACAGAAGTACACATACGTTTACGAGGGTGATAACTTAAAAACGTACACGGCTCAGAATTCCACAGGCGAAACAACCTATACTTATTCAGGAGGGCAATTAACTGACGTAAAGGTTACCTCGGGGAATACGCCTAAAGTACAAAACGGCAAGATTGTTCAATACACTGCTGTAACTGGAAACAGCATGACCGATGTTTATAACAATCTCGATCAATTGACCAGTTCAGAAAGTATATCCTCCAATGGTCTGGATCGGTCGGTATCTACATACACCTACGATGACAAGCTTACGTACCTCTATACCGGTTTGTTTTTTAGAGGTTTTCCTAAAATAGGTCAGGCTGATCGATTTGGTCAGCCTGGTCCTTACTTCAATCAACCAGGTCAGAATCTCGCTATCAATAATATCATTACTCTCAACACAAAAACGTATCGAAAGGCCGGGACTGGATGGGGCGACGCGCTGACAGACAAGACCTTACGATACAAACAAGCCTATTATCAGAATCGCTATTCGCTGGGCTACGACCGCAGCGATGGCCAGCGTGTCCGCTATGTTTATTCCAACTGTGAATAATGAGTGCGTTCTCACGCATCACAGATGGATATAGATATGGTTATAAAATCTTGGTTACTATGAAACATCTCTTTACGCTATTTATTACTCTACAGACCGCTCTGCAACTGGTTGGAATATCCGTTTGGGGACAATCCCAACCGCCGTCCTTAACAAAGGATGACGACGTGGTTATTACAAGTCTTACCCGAAAAAGGCTGGAACTACTAAATCAGATAATGAATCAGTTAACGTATATCAATAATGATGAGAGGGACATTGAACAGCTAATATCACAAAGTTACCAGCCCAGCGAAAATCAAATATTTTACAGTGACCTTATTACTATTGAGGATGACATTGATCCCAATCACGTATCATCAGACAAAACCGATGATGACGTCAATGTTGAAAAGTACCTGACCAATTTATCCCTGTTTTACTCCAAAACCGATCAGCCGAACACGATCGTCTTTTCCCGTTATAGTTTCTTACCCGCCCGGCCCGAAAAAGATTTCATTTTAAAGAAATGCTTCTTTACCTCAACGTTCCGCGGAAAACATACTCAAATCGACAAAGCGTATCTGCCAACGAACCGGGTGGTGGAAATGCGAGCTGAGCGAATAAATAAAAAATGGCAGGTACGTATCATCCGTATGGGATTTTTCCAGCCTGGCGAGGGTAATGAAGCAGTTTCTCAGAAGCCCACATCAACCACTGCGAGCACCATGGAAACAGCCAAAATATCAGTTCCGGCAAATCTCTCTATCTCTGGTGCCGAAATTGCGTATAAACAAAGTGATACGGGAATCGAAATTAAACTTAAAATCAGCCGGGAATGGGCGGAAGTAATTCAATCTGGGTCTGTCGACATTCCGACTGGTTTGTACAAAAGGCAGGGCAAGTTACAGACCTACCTACTGGTGAAAGGCGATCAATTGGATGAACAAAACAAGATCGAGCTTCAGAATAACAGTAACCGACTGGTTTTTTATCAGGGTCTGAACTACTCCGGCTACGACCGGGTAAATCAGATAGCATCCACGATTAGGCCCCGACCGACTTCTACAACGGCCTTGGCGGCAGTACCAACACCTAATCCAACGATACCTTTGTCCGAAACTACGGCAATCGCCAGTCGCACTAAACCAACCGAACCCCAATTAATACCTAAAACAACGAACACCCGTTCGCCAACTCAACCGGCATCAGCGTCGGCTCAAGTCGCTAAGACCGATACGAAGACAGAGCCAAAGTTCGATACGCCAACAGCGGTTCCGCCTGCTTCAACGTCAACTTCTTCATCACCAACCACAGCATCCTTACCTACAACGTCCTCACCAGAGTCAGTAACGACAGACGCAGCTCCGGCAGTGGCGAAAGAGCAGGTTAAGCCTACAAAACCT
Organism: Spirosoma flavus; assembly: GCF_054778555.1. Lineage (NCBI taxonomy): Bacteria > Pseudomonadati > Bacteroidota > Cytophagia > Cytophagales > Cytophagaceae > Spirosoma > Spirosoma flavus. Next base: position 670,714 of record NZ_BAAGZL010000004.1, on the reverse strand, counting down.
ATTGTGGCTGTGCCACCTCCAACAACACTCGAAACATCAGGGCTGACAAAAGCGATGGCGGCTCAGAAAGCACGGTATCGTCGGGCGGGGTGGCTGCAAATCGTGACGGGTATTGCAGGTTTGGTAGGCGGATATATGGCTTACTCAGCTATTAAGAAAGATTACGACGCTTATAAAGCCCGCGTCGACCAATTGAATACCGGGTATAATGCCTGGAGCGATCTATCAAGAAACCCAACCGGTGCCCCCCTAGAACCAATGTCGATTACCGGTTATGGCAAGCCTGGTGTATACGGCGCTTATGTGGGCGGGGCCGTTAGTCTTGGCTTGGTTATAAATAGTATCCGTTCGTTTACGAAAGCCGGTAAAATCAAGCCAGTAAAGAAATAATTGTTGAGATAACTAATCTTACACACCATGAAACATATAGTTTATCAACTGCTATTGGGGAGTCTGCTATCCCTAATTAGTCTGACCAATTTATGGGCTCAACCTGTTTCGCTAACCCTAAGCAACCGAGACGATTCTGGTACTGAGATTTTTGCCGGTATTATATTTTATTCGGGTAATCAATTCGGTGATGTTCCTATTTGGGCTAGGTTTGGGGGTACCGGAACTAAGTCATTTCAGATTGTTTCGCCCGGTGAAAACAAAACGTTAACCATTACACAAAATGGTTTATTTTTCATCCGTCCCACGGCAAGTATGACGATCGATAAAACGAAAGTCTTAAACTTTTCAGGGTCTACGGCTAATATTTTTGGCTCAATTGGCGTAACGGTCAAACAGCTAGCTATCACAACCGTTGGGGTAAACTTATCAGAAACAACAGCTGGCTCCGAGTTACAATTTTCGTACAATGTGGGTGTGGGTATATTTCCGACAGAGTTAGCAGCTAATCGATGTAAGGTTCAGTTGCTCAGCTCAAGTGGCGTGTATATACGGGATATGAATAATTCCGTGGATTACGATAATGGTACAACTGAAAGGCCTGGCTTTAGTAATGGGGCCAACCGCATTATAAGAGCAACGGTACCAAGCGACGTACCACCCGGTACATACCGAGCCAGAGTCGTTACGAATGGTTTGACAACGCAAGTTCTTGGATCGGCAAGTCCAACGTTCGTTGTAAAATCGAACCAGTCGACCATAAAAACAACTAGTGTAACTATCTTAAACAACGCTAGCCAATACTGCCCGGGTCGTGACCAGTTCGTTGTAAATTTCTCCGTTACAGGTAGCCCTCCGGCTGGAACTCAATATACTGTTTTAATATCCAATCAGGCTGGCGTTTTCTCAAATCCTAACTCCAGTACCTTAAGTGACGGTAATATATTGGGAACTTCATCAACAATTTCCCCAATTACCACTGTATTACAACGTCCAATTGATACATATCCCAAAGGCAGTTACAGAATAAAAGTTGTCTCAAATAATAGTAGTGTTCAGGATGATGGAAACTCAATACCGGTAACCCTTTACCGGCCCGATCTGCCTTCGGTGAAAACGCAGGCCTTTTGCCAGAATGACCCTATCTCATCGTTCGAAGTTGGGGCCAGTAATTTAATGTGGTTCGGTATTACTTCGAATGGAGTTCGAACGGGGTGGGATAGCAAGACAACTCCAAACATACCCACCGCTGTGGGATCGCATAGTTATGAAGTCGCCCAAATAGACAATGCTGGCTGTATGAGCAGCGTTGCTACATTTACGTTGACCGTTGTTGGTAAATCGAACACCCCTGGCGTATCAAATGTTAATCTGTGTAAAGGCTCTCCTTTGCAGCCATTAAGCGCCAACGGCCAGAACTTGCTCTGGTATAACGCAAGCGGTACGCAGCTTCCCGGCCCTCCTTCTCCTTCGACCGATGCAGTCGGTACGCAGGTTTATAAAGTATCACAGCAGGAAGGTAATAGTTGCCGAAGTGATCAGGCAACGATCACCGTCACAATTGGTGAACCACCATCCGCCCCCACGGCTATTACGCCAGCGCCGATATGTCAGTACGTAGCAAACCCGCCCGCGCTAGCCGCAACTCCCTCCGCAAATGGGTCGCTACGTTGGTATACACAGGCGACCGGTAATGCCGGTCAAACAGATCAGGCTCCTCGTCCCAGCTCCACTTCGGCGGGTAGCCAGACGTACTACGTTGCACAGGTTATAGGTGGGTGCGAAAGTACCCAACGAGCCACTGTTACGCAGGTGGTCAATGCCGCACCAAGTCGACCTTCGGCCCCTGATGCCAGCGATTTGCTACGTTGTCAGGACGAATCGGCTCGCCCGCTGTCGGCAACGGCGGCTAGCGGCTTTACGCTACGTTGGTACACTTCCGACGCTGGACAGTCCGTGCCTAATCCATCCAATGGGACCGCAACGGGGCCTACCCCAACGACCGCTATTGGTGTACAGACCTTCTATGTTACCCAAACGGATGGTAATGGTTGTCAGAGTCTGCAACAGCCCGTATCGGTCACTATTGTTACCTCGCCCGGTGCACCCAGCGTGACTGCTCAGCAGAATGCCTGCCGAGGCACTACGCCACAGGCCCTTACCGCCAGTACCCAAAATGGAGCTGTGCTTATCTGGAGTGGCGGCCCTATTTCGGGAACGACCACTACGGCTCCATTACCCCAACGTACCACAGCTGGCACCGAGGTTTATCTGGTCCGTCAGCGGATTGGCAGTTGCGTAAGTACAGGCGTGAGTTCAATTTCATTTACGGTAAGAGAACTGCCAGCCGCCCCCACGGCTATTGCGCCACCAGCTATCTGTCAGTACGTATCAAATCCGCCTGCAGTCACGGCAACTGCTTCCGCCAACGGGACACTACGTTGGTACTCACAGGCAACAGGCAACACTGGGCAATCGGATCAGGCTCCTATTCCTACTTCCACATCGGCTGGTAATCAATCGTTCTACGTCGGGCAAATTGTAGGTGGATGTGAAAGTATTGATAGGGCTACCATTACGCAGGTGGTCAATGCTGCACCAGGCCGTCCTTCGGCTCCTGCCGCCAGCGACTTACTACGTTGCCAGGACGAATCAGCCCGCCCCCTGTCGGCAACAGCCGCAACTGGCTTTACGCTACGTTGGTACACTACAGATGCGGGGCAATCCTTGCCTAATCCAGCAACCGGAACGACTACAGCTCCTACGCCTACGACTGCGATTGGCTCACAAACTTTCTATATTACCCAGATCGATGGGAATGGTTGTCAGAGTTTGCAACAGCCCATATCGGTTACTGTGGTTAGCACTCCCGGTGCGCCCAGCGTCACAGCCCAACAACTGGTCTGTAAGGATACTCAGGTTCAGTCACTCACCGCTAATGCGCAAAATGGAGCTGTACTTATCTGGAGTGGTGGTCCTATTTCAGGAACTACGACCACCGCTCCTCAGCCCCAGCGTACTACGCCTGGCACCGAAGTTTATTCAGTTCGGCAGAAGGTTGGCAGCTGTGTCAGTACAGGGGTTAGTTCAATCACCTTTACCGTCCGGGCGATCCCTACCTCTCCAACCGCACTATCTGTACAGACAGCCTGTATCAATACGACATTCTCGTTATCGGCAAATGTTACGACGGCGGGGAATACACTAAAATGGTATGCCTCAAAGGCTGACGCCGACGGTAGAAGCAACTCAAAGTCGCAGGCATCCATCCAGACGGGAAGTTCATCGTCTCAAACCTGGTACGTAACACAGGCCGATGGTAGCGGTTGCGAAAGTACGCCTATACCTGTTTTGGCACGCGTTCTCTCGCAGGCAACGGCCCGAATGGTTGGCGATGGCAATATGTATAGCACTGATAGCTCCGCCATTCGCATTTACCTGGGTGGAGAGGGCCCCTGGACACTGACGTTCCAGGATGGAGCCAAATCCCGCACGTTCGATCGAAGAATGGATAACCCTCTGATTGTGTGGGTTAGCCTACCAAAACCAGTAGATATTAAAACCAAAGACCCGCAAACTTATTCGATCACTGCGCTCTCCAACGACTGTGGTGCTGGAGTGCTACCAGCACCTTATACACTGACAATTAATCCGGTTACCGCCATCGACCCAGGCACTGGAGACGCTACGGTTTCGGCATATCCAAATCCGATGAGCGGTTCTATTCGGATCGACTGGTCAGCTACACCCCGCAAAGCCGTTACGTTACGTATCCTTACGTCAGCAGGCCGTGTTGTCTGGCAAACGGACCAAACCGGAACGGGCAATACCCAATCTGAATATGTCAATACGAGTTCCTGGGCGGGTGGACTATATGTGTTCCAACTTCAGTCAGATGGAGCGAGTATGGTCGAACGAAGGATTGTAAAACAATAAATTTTAAGTTAACGCAAAGAGATCAGCCACAAAAATGCGGCTGATCTCTTTAGCTTTCTATTCAATTAGTTAACAAACCATTAGTGTCTATTTATCCATATAGCTTAGTAGCGTTTTCACCATATTGGGAGCACCCATAAAAAGTGGACTGCGTTGGTGAAAATCAGTTGGAATAATATCAAGTACTGACTGCGTACCATCCGATATTTTGCAACCAGCCTGCTCAGCAATGAACGCCAGCGGGTAGCATTCGTACAATAACCGAAGTTTACCGTTCGGATTTTTGGTCGTTGCCGTATATAAATAAATTCCTCCTTTCAACAGATTTCGATGAAAATCAGCCACTAAGGAGCCAATGTATCGAGCCGAGTACTGCTGCTGACGACATGCGGCTACGTAGTTTTGAATTTCCGGAGCGTACTGATCCAGATTCCCCTCATTGCAGGAATAAATTGTACCATCCTCCGGGCTTTTAATATCTGGATGCGACAGAATAAATTCGCCTAACGAGTAATCGTACGTGAAGCCGTTAACCCCACAGCCCGTCGTATAAACCAGTATCGTCGATGAGCCGTAGAGAATGTAACCAGCAGCCACCTGCTCCTGACCACCCTGCAAAAAATCTTCGCGCTGGGGCAACGTACCAATCGGCGTTACCCGTCGATAAATCGAAAAAATAGTACCAATCGATACGTTGACATCAATGTTGGAAGAGCCATCCAGCGGGTCAATTGCGACGACGTACTTGCCGTTGTTATTACCCGTGTAAATAATTTCCTCGTCTTCTTCCGACAGTAGCGCGCAGGCTTCCCCGCCGTTTTTGAGTGCTCTTATAAAACGAATGTTCGCAATAACATCAAGTTTCTGCTGGCTTTCGCCCTGCACATTTTCTACCCCCATACCACCCGTCAGGTCGATCAATCCGGCGCGGTTTACCTCCCGATGAATGATTTTGCTGGCCAGCGCAATATCTCGTAGCAATTGAGACAGCTCGCCCGTTGCATACGCAAATGCTGTCTGGCGGTTCATAATATACCGGTCGAGCGTAACGCCAACGGGTAAAGCCAGGGGATGTGAAGCAGTGATTTCCATAAAGTAGATCAGGAAGAAGCGACAGCGAACGGGCGGCCACCGTTTTAAATCACGAATTGTTTAAGCGCAAGGCTGCGGATTTGCAAGGCTACGAACGACCATCCACTTTACGAATATAAAAATGGTAGTAAACAGTACCCTCCTGTACTCTCTGGAAAGAGTAACCAACGTAGCATCTGGTTACGTATTGACCTTCGTCACTGCGAATAATTCCGGAGGTATTCACTGGGCGACAGACCCACTACGTCTTTAAATTGCCGATTGAAATTAGACAGATTGCTATAGCCGCAGTGCATAGCAATCTGATTGATACTCAATCTGGATTCGCGCAGGTGTCGGCAGGCGTGCTCAATTCTGACTTCGTTGAGCAATCTCGAAAACGTTTTCTGCGTATGCAGCCGAAAAAATCGGCAAAAACCGCCCGGCGTTAGATTGGCGATACCCGCTACGTCCTGCAGCGTAATATCGGCCTGGTAATTTTCCAGAATGAACGAAAACACCCGTTCCAGCCGCTGGTGATCGTCGGGGCGTCGGGGTTGTTCGAACGACGTAACGGAAAGCACTTCCCGGCTGCTACTTCCAGCTATACAATCGAGAATATGCAGAAACGTCAGCAACTGATCGAAAGGACGCTGACTAGTCAACGTAGCAAACTGTTCGATAAGGGGATGATCGTCAGTACATCGCAACCGAACGCCGTGCTGAGATTCACGTAGCAATTGGTATAGATGACGGGTCTCCGGTAATTGAAGCAATGTTGTCTCCAGATGCTCAGGCCGAAACAGCACCGAAACCGAGACCGAACGACGTACTGATTCTGGGGCAAAATACTCGGGATCGCTACGTAGCACATGGGGTAAATTTGGTCCTAACAGCAATACGTCATTCCGGCCAAACCGATCAATTTTATCCCCAACAATCAGCGTACCCTCTCCTTCTTGAATAAGTGTAAGCTGAATTTCGGGATGAAAGTGGAGATGTTTATAAAAATGTGGATAACTATCATGTTCAACCCGAAACGTTCCATCATCGACGGCGGGTACTTTAAATAAGAGTGGCTTTACTGGTGTTTTTTTCACTATATTTTTCACTACGTTAGATCCAACTGGTGAAAATAATACCATAATTGGTTAACTATTATCAAAGAGTGGATAAAAGAAGACTGTAGCTTTGGTAACAATTTTTGGTTCAACCTAAAAGCGACTTTCGCATGAACGTATCTGTGCAATGGGAGGGTGTTTATCCAGCCCTGCTGACCCCTTTTACGGCTGATGATCAGCTCGATCTGCCTCTGTTTGAAAAGAATCTCAACGCCCAACTGGAAGCGGGTGTGCATGGCTTTATCATTGGCGGTTCGCTGGGCGAAGCCAGTACGTTACTGAATTCTGAGAAAATTGAGCTTCTACAATCGGGCTTAAAAGTAGCAGACGGCAACGTACCAGTGTTAATTAACATTGCCGAACAAGCGACCAAACAGGCCATCGCCTGCGCCAAAGACGCTGAAGCCAACGGCGCCGACGGTTTGATGCTCCTGCCGCCCATGCGCTACCCCGCCGACGCGCGCGAAACCGTTACGTTCTTCAAGGCTGTAGCGCAGGAAACATCGCTGCCAATTATGATTTACAATAATCCGTACGATTATAAGATCATGACTACCGTTGCTATGTTTGAAGAGTTGGCTGAACTTCCTAATATTCAGGCGGTAAAAGAATCAACCCGCGATTTGACCAACGTAACACGGATGCGAAACGCCTTTGGTGATCGCTTCAAATTGCTGGGGGGCGTCGATACGTTGGCGCTGGAAGCTTTGTTGCTGGGCTGCGATGGCTGGGTTGGCGGATTGGTGGATGCGTTCCCGAACGAAACGGTGGCGATTTACGAACTTGCCAAAGCAGGTCAGGTTGCGGAGGCTTTGGAAATATATCGCTGGTTCATGCCCTTACTCGAACTGGACATCCATCCGAAACTCGTACAATACATCAAACTAGCCGCCACGGCTACCGGTCTGGGTTCAGAATACGTACGTGCCCCTCGCCTGCCGTTGATTGGCGCTGAGCGAGAGCAAGTACTAAACATTATTGAAACAGCGCTGGCAAAACGGCCGGTGCTTGTATAAAGTTTAAAGAGCGAAAGAGTGAATGAGCGAAAGTGCGAAGTTCGTACGCCAGCTTGGTCTTTCACTCAACCCTTCACTCTTTCGCTCATTCACTCTTTCGCTCTTTAATTTATGGCTGAGTATCATTTTTTCTGCATCGATGCGCATACGTGTGGCAATCCGGTACGTGTGGTAACGGGAGGTAGCATTCCGTTTTTGCAGGGCGAAAACATGAGCGAAAAGCGGCAGCATTTCCTGCGTGAATACGACTGGATACGTACCGGCCTGATGTTTGAACCTCGGGGTCATGATATGATGTCGGGGAGCATTCTATATCCACCTACCAATCCAGCCAACGACGCGGGCGTGCTGTTCATCGAAACGTCGGGTTGTTTGCCGATGTGCGGCCACGGAACCATTGGTACCGTAACAGTCGCTATTGAGCAGAATCTGATTATGCCGAAAACGCCGGGCGTATTGAATCTGGAAGTTCCGGCCGGGCTGGTACGTGCCGAATACGTTCAGGAAGGCAAAAAGGTAACGTCCGTAAAAATTACCAACATCAAGTCGTATCTGGCGGCAGAGGGATTGACCGTTGAATGTCCAGATTTGGGTACATTAACGGTAGACGTAGCATACGGCGGGAACTTCTACGCCATCGTTGATCCGCAGCCGAACTTCCCCGGACTGGAGTATTATAAAGGCGAGCAACTGATTGGCTGGGCCAGAGTGATGCGCCAGCGGATGAACGAACAATACACCTTCGTTCATCCCGAAAACCCAACAATTAACGGCTTAAGCCATATTCTCTGGGCAGGAAAACCATTGAAAGAAACATCATCGGCACGTAACGCGGTGTTTTATGGCGACAAAGCCATCGACCGCTCGCCCTGTGGCACGGGTACGTCAGCCCGGATGGCACAACGGTACGCTAAAGGACTTTTAAAACCCGGCGACGTTTTTGTGCACGAAAGCATCATCGGTTCGATTTTCAACGGACGTATCGAAGCCGAAACCGAGTTGGCGGGCGTTCCGGCCATCGTACCGAGCATCGAAGGGTGGGCACGTATTCATGGCTACAATCACCTTATTCTGGACGAAGATGACCCGTATGTACATGGGTTTCAAGTAATTTAAAGAGCGAAAGAGTGAATGAGTGAAAGAGCGAATGCCATATGGTAGTAGTCTTTCGCGTCAGCCATTCGCTCTTTCACTCATTCACTCTTTCGCTCTTTCACTCTTTAAGAAATGGCACACGTTGGAATCATCGGTGGCGGTATTGTGGGGCTTTGCTCGGCTTATTACCTACAAAAGGCTGGGTATCAGGTCACCGTTTTTGATAGAGGCACCATTGCCGATGGCTGTTCGTTCGGTAATGCGGGCATGATTGTTCCCAGCCATATTATTCCACTGGCGCAGCCGGGTATGATTGCCAAAGGAATGCGCTGGATGCTCAAATCGACTAGTCCGTTCTACGTAAAGCCTCGGCTAAACATGGATTTGGTACGTTGGGGCTGGCTTTTTTATCGACATGCGAACGATGCTCACGTTCAACGTTCGATTCCGGCGCTACGTGATCTGAGCCTGTTAAGTAAAGCGCTTTATCAGGATTTAGCCGCTAACGGCGATCTGGATTTCGAGTGGCAGGAACGCGGTTTGTTTATGCTATACAAAACCGCTAATGCCGAACACGAGATGGCCGAGGAAGCCGACGTAGCGAATCGCGCCGGCATAGAAGCACGCATACTCAACGGCCAGCAGGTGCAGGACCTTGAGCCTGATACCCGCGTAGACGTTCGAGGGGGCATTCTCTACCCCGGCGATGCACATCTGAACCCCAACGAATTAATCCATTCATTACTAAGCTATCTACGTAATGCTGGGGTTAGGGTTTTGGAAGGTCATTCTGTAACTGGTTTCGGAAAAGCGGATTCACATATCCGGTCGATTCAGACAGATCAGGGCTCTGTTGAGGTAGACGCAGTTGTGGTTGCAGGTGGAGCGTGGTCGCCTGAAATTGCCAGCCAACTGGGATTGAATTTGTCACTTCAGGGTGGCAAGGGCTACAGTTTTATGCTACGTAATCTCCAACGTAACGTTCGTATTCCGGCCATCATGCTCGAAGCGCGGGCTACTGCTACGCCAATGGGCCACGACCTCCGGTTTGCCGGTACGCTCGAAGTGGCGGGCACGGATATGAGTGTGAATATGAACCGGGTACGCGGCATTGTGTCGTCAATCAACAATTACTACCCGGATATTACTGTCGAAATGCCTGCCGTAGAAAAAGTTTGGCGGGGGCTACGTCCCTGTTCCCCGGATGGGCTGCCTTATATCGGAAAGATGCATACGTACGACAACGTTATCGTAGCAACCGGGCATGGTATGATGGGACTTAGTCTGGGGCCCGCGACGGGTAAACTGGTCAGCGAACTGGCGAACGATAAGGTTGACAGTCTGGAAATTTCAGCGTTCAGTCCGGAACGATTCTCATAAGCCTGTGTCTGGGCCAAGCTCCAGCCTGGCCCAGACGTGAACCGCTACGTTGTTTTAAAATCTAAGTTTTCCGTAATCCGTTTTCCTTCACTGACCAACGTATCCATGTACAATCGGATGCGTTTTTTGGCTTCGGCCAAATCGGTGTTATTCAGATTGATGTTCAATAAATCGATGAACCAAGGAGCTTTTATATCGCTTAGTACGTATTCAGTAGCAATTTCTCTGGAGATGGGCAACGTAGTGGTTTTCGATGCGTCAAAAACATCTTTATTACTGGCATTCAGAAGTTTATCATACTCTTCGACCAGTAGTTTTTTGTAGAGTTCGGCCGAAAAGACCGAGCCAGCTTCAAGACCAAGCGCCGAATCAGCCTCCGTCAGAACAGCTCCTTTGTGCAGCCACTCCCAAAGAATACTCAGCCGGATTTCGCCCGTTGCCATGTCTTCCATCAGGTACAAAATATCATCGTTACCGAAGAAATCGGCGGGTTTCAATGCGGCTGCCTGCATCCCCTGGCCGAACGCGTTTCCGTATTGCAGGGCTACACTCAGCAAGTTGCGGGCGCCCCGAATGTCAGTTGGGGCTGGTTCAAGTTGCATCAATCCATCAGCATCCTGTTGCGTGTAGGTTAAGCGAGGAAATTGACGTCCCAGTTGATTCGCCTGTCCTACTTTCTCCCAAACCGGCCTCACTACGTGAACCATTTTCCAGTGGGCAACCCATTTGCCGCTGGCTCCCTCGCGTTGTTCACGTTCGGCACCGGCCACCGCTTTTTGCATACTGGCCGATACACCCGCTTCGGAACCTACCGGAATGTTGGGCTCCATGCCGCCCTGCCATAGTGCAAAATTACCATTGATATCCGGCGTGTTCACGGCCCGACGCACGCGGTCTTCGTAATTGCGCATGTAGCCATACGTCATCGTGATGGCTTCGATATTCGGATTGACAAAGTTTTTATCCCAGGCCAAAGCATCGGAAACACTGTTGATATAATCCCACCGACCCGTATTAAAACCCACGAAATGTTTGCCCAAAACCGCCCGAATTTCCATCAACTGGTGCGTTGCTTCGAGTTGTTCAACCAGCAGGTAAACTTTAATTATCCCTTCAACCAGCCCAAGATGGTTTTCGAGGGCACTGATGAGCGCGTTCCAGACAGCCGCTTCCTCAGCCGTCTGAATTTTAGGCAGATACAATACAATTGACGAACCGGCCTGTTGAAGCGCCTGATAATTATTGACTACGTAGAGTGTCAGGTCCACAATGGAAGCGGCCATCGCTACGCCATCCGCATCGCGAATGTGTCGGTCGTCGAGATGAAGCCCGCGCGCCCGGAAAATTTTTGTCGTGAAATCGAGCTGTTTTTCCCAATTGGTGATGGTACGACGACCCAGAAACGATTTGGCCCAGCGGTTCATTTCGGTTGCCACCTGCTGTGCTACGTTCAGGAAAAGCGGGTCTTTATGAATGGCCAACTTCAGATTACGCTGGTTGTCGAGCGACATGGTCGCCGTTTGGCCCAGCGCGTCTTCCCCGTCGAACATCCAGCCATCGGCACCCGACAGCAAAGCATACGCTACGTTCCGAATACTGTTTTCGACCGGTGCGTTCGGTTTGGCAGCCGGCCCCGTCCCCTGAATCCATTGGCGCTGTAAATCAGCCGGAATCAGCGCACCATCAAACTTTCCGTCGCGGGCGTCCTGCACCCGGATTGTAGTTCCCGGAATCACACTATCAGGGTCGAGGAACGTAATACGGGTTTGGGTCTGCTGCCGAAGAGCCCGGCGCTGCATCCGGGTTTCCATTACTTCTTTGATACGTTTATTGAACGGAGCCAGCGCAGAGAGAGCCGCCAGCGCTTCAGGCGTGTAAACGTCAGGATAACTTTCCTGAAGATGCGGGCGTATAGTGATTTGGTCTGTCATGGTCATAAAACTAAAATCAGATCACAGATTAATAAGCTGTGGAATAGGCAGTTTAGTCAATTTTCCGGCGAAAAACAGCTTTAATTTTTAATCACTTTTTTCACTTGACCAAGACCGAATTGATCGCCAGCGGCAACCGGTTTTCCACCACTGAAGTGAAGTTCGATCATCTTCTCACTTTGTACATCGTTGTGATCCTGATCTTCCAGCGACGTAATGATTTTTCGCGTTTTCACATCGATAACCTCGCCAGTTGCGGGATACGCATACTTGCCATCCAGGCTAAACGTAATCCAGCCGGGCATGTCTTTCAACGCGATGGTGGTTTTCTGAACCGGCGGCATCACTGTGTTATCAAAAACGTGCAGGCGAAGATTATGCCCATCGCACAGCCAAAGTTCTTTTTCGTCGGGCGTCAGGGCAATACCGTGACTGGGGCAGCCATGCCGTCTTACTTCTCCCGGATTCCAGCCTTCAACTTCTACCCGATGCAGGAATTTCCCGGTCACCAAATCAGCCACTTCAAAACCAAGTAATCCATTGACATTCACGTACACAAGCGTCTGCGCACCGTTAATTGTAAACGGACGAATTTCGGCGCCGAACGGCCCTACCTGTCTGGTTACGGTATGCGTTTTCGTATCCGCTACGTTTAGCATCTTCGATTTCAGACCGGCCAGATACACTTCGTTGCCGTCGGGCCCGTAAATGGTATTGTGCGAGCCGGAGTTGGTCACGATCTTAGTGATTACGTCGCCGGTTTTGGCATCTACTACGTTCCAGTGCGCTTTTTCGAGTGAGGGCGCGTAGATGATCTTACCATTGGGCGAAATCGAAATCCGGTCGACGCCACCTTCGTATTCTTTCTCCCAGAGTGTTTTTTCCGTGACCAGATCGATGCATTGAATAGCTTCTAACGTACTGATATAAATACAGTTAGTGGCTAAACTCACATCAACACCTTTCACATTGGATGGAATGCCTTTTTTCATCATCCCACCAGGTGTTTTAATGAACTTCAAAAACTTGTGATTATTGTCGATATCGAAAACCTGGATACCGTGCCCCCCGTAACCCAGGTAGTTACGAATACCGGGCGTCACTACGTAAAGCAGACGCTGAACTTTAGGCGCCGGTTTTGGCGCTGAAGCTGTTAGTTTCTCACCCGATGACGCTATCCAGGCGGTGGCAGATACAAAAAACAAGCTGCCCAACAGCAGCCGAAAAGCGGTTCTAATCGTCTTCATAATCTGGTAAGTGCTTGGATATAGAAAGGAATTTTATTGCTCATTGATTTGATACCGGCTTAAGTACATATCTGGTTCAGATAAGACAGAGTAGCTATCGTTTTACCGTTCCCGGTCCATACTTCGACGTAGCAATACGTTACGCAGTAACTCAAAAAGTTAATCAACGTAGTAGCGAATGCGATCAGTAACGTAACAAAGCCAGAAGCCGGATTCGCAGTCCATAAACTGCAAATCCGGCTTCTGGCTAAAACAAGCGCTACAACGTAGCGAAACGGTTTACTTGGCTGGTTTTTTGAAGATAGCGTCGTCAACCGGGCCGTTGATCGTGATTTTTTCGGTCGTGAACGTAAGGGCGCCCTGTGGCGAATTCATTTCCATAGTATTCGGAAACTTGATGCCATCTTTCTCCTTATAATTTGACAGACTGATTTCGCCCGATTGGCCATTCATCGTCATCTTAATTTTATTGATCAGGTAGGAATCGGCATCCACAAACTCGTCTACCACATTGCCTTCTTTCGTGGTCACTTTCAGGTGGTAAGCGTCTTTACCGTCGACTTTCTCTTTGCCGACCAATTCAACTTTATTGCCTTTGTCTTTATAATTGACCAGCGGGCCAAACGGATCAAGCTGACCCATTTGCTGCTTCACCTGATCGGCTGGCATGTCTTCCGGATCGCCAGAGCCGCCCATCATGGCCGGACGAATCATCCAACCCGTGCTGCCATCGACAACCTGAACCATCGAATTACCCATCACCGACGATTCAGTACGCATCGCTTTGCCGACAACGACCGTCGATTTGGTCGGAATATCCATGCCCTGCACCGATAACGAGCGCTCGGTATACACCGATTTCACACCACTCAATTTATCCTTACCACCCAGGGCGGCAACGTGTTTATCAACGATTTCGTCCACGGTCTGAGCGTATGCACCGACGGAGAAGCAAACGGCCAGCGTCGCGGCCAGAAATTGATTCGTTTTCATTTGATAATCTGGAGTTTGATTAAGTTAAGTATTAGGGATTTGAACGTAACGCAGACGGTCTGCCAGCGATAGACCGTCTGCGTTATCACTTTATTGACGTGGTGTTCCGCCACCTGGAGCATTACCTCCGCCCTGGCTCTGACCATCACTCTTCACGTCATCGTTATTAACCGATTTTGCCTTTTTCTTGGGAGCATCCATCGTCATCTTACCGATTTTGTACGTGAACGTCAACCGAACCCCCCGGTTATAAAGATACACATCATTTGTCTGATTAAACAACGGCGAGTTCAGAACCGTGTGAATATTGTAGCGATTGCTCAGGAAGTTTTCAGCAGCTAAGCCCACGCTGGCCTTTTTGTCTTTAAATTCTTTTTTGACACCCACCGTGTAGAAGGCAAACCCGCCTTGTGTACCCTGCAACTGCACCTGATTACCCTGCATGAATCCGAATGCCTGCGCACCCCAGCCATTTTTGAACGTAGCGTTCAGGAACGAACCACCGCTTATGTTCACGCCTGTGTTGGTAAACTCGGTCGATACGCGGTCACGGCTCATCACTTGGCCTGTCAAGCTGGTGTAGAACCCGTTCAGAAAAATCCCCATGTTGATTTTCGAGGTAAAGGCGATGTTCGTGAACAAGTTGATACCATAGCTATGCTGACGACCAATGTTCTGATACGTAGTAACAATGGCACCAGGAATCGAATCGGAAGGCTGGCTCACCTGCGTAATGGCGTTGTTGGTTGACCGGCCAAAGAATGTAGCGTTTACGAACGTTTTGCCGATGGTTTTGCTCAGCCCCAGTTCAAAGTTGTTGGTCAATTCAGGACGTAGCGTTGGGTTACCAACCTGAATTACCTGCGGGTTAGCCGCGTTGAAGTTGGGGTTCAGCTGTTGCAGACCCGGACGTTGAATACGTCGGTTAAAGCCCAGTTTCAACGTAGTACCTTTAAACGTTTTCGACGCGTTCACACTCGGCACCAGCACGCCGTAATCGGCCACACCCAAGTTTCCACCTTCGCGGGTGCTGGCGTCGATGAAGGTGTGTTCGTAACGTAAACCACCTTTGAGCGTATAACGATTTTTGGTGGTGTAGGTGTACGACGAATAACCGGCAGCGATGTTCTGGTGATACGTTAGTTCACCCAACGTATTGTTGGCTTCGGTGCTGAAAACACCTGACGGACCAGCGACCAGATATTTATAATCGCTGTTTACTTCCCGGAAGATGGCTTTACCACCAAATTCAAGCAGTTGATTTTTCTTAATCGGCGTCTGATAATCAGTCTGTAACGTAAATTCTTCGTTTACGTTGCTGTTTAAGTTCCGCTGACGACCAGTCAATTGTCTGGAGCTATTCAGCAAATCGGCATCGAAATTATTGGTCAGATCGTTGCGGCTATACAGCGTCGAAATGCTCCATTCCTGTTGCGGTTTAAATGTATGCAGGTAATCAATGTTGGCATCGATAGTTCCCGACAGGTTTTTGGCATCAACATTCCGGTTTGCCGTCGATGTAAGAGCGTTGTTGGTAAACAGTTGCGTAATAAGATCCTGTTGGCTGTTGAAGTTCCGCAAACCGTAGCGCACACCGGCTGTCAGACTTTGGTCCTTGGCTAGATCATAGTCAAAACCCAGGTTATACTGACCGAACATGCCCGAGCTACGTCCGTCGCCAATCTGCCGTGTTAGCGTCGTTACGTCATTGGCGACACTCGTTTGGTCCAGACTGGTCGACGTTTTCGTATTGTAAATCGCCCGACCGAAGCCACCTAACGTAAAACCAGCTTTTCCTTTGCGGTAGTTGCCGTTGAGCGCCAGTTGCGCACCCCGGTTCCCGACGCCTGAATCAATATTGAGGTTCAGACCTTGTAAACTGTTCTTTTTGGTGATGATATTGATGATACCACCCGATCCTTCGGCATCATATTTGGCCGATGGCGATGTAATAACTTCAACCGTTTTGATCTGATCGGCAGGGATTTGCTTCAACGCGTCTGAAACGCTGCTGGCGACGATGGTCGATGGTTTGTTGTTGATCAATACGCGAATGTTCTGGCTACCACGTAATGATACGTTCCCATCCAGATCGACGCTGAGCATGGGCACTTTGCGGAGAATGTCGGTAGCGTCACCACCTTTGGCAGTAATGTCTTTTTCAGCGTTGTAAACCAGCCGATCCACTTTTTCTTCGATGAGAGCCGCCTGACCAACAACCGTAACTTCTTCCAGCGTTTTAACGCTCGAGCTCAGCTTGATAGCTCCCAGATCTAGAGTCTGTCCATCCGTCAACGTAACGTTATCAATGGTCTTGTTGCGGAAGCCTACAAAACTGACCAGCACCCGATACTGACCCGCGGGTAGTTTTGGTAGGGTAAACTTCCCTTTCTCGTCGGCAACCGTACCATCGACGGCCTTATCGTTTGATTTGTTGAAGAGCGCAATACTGGCAAATTCAACCGCTTTGCCCTGCGTTGAGTCGGCTATTGAGCCGATAATTTTTGCGGTTCCGGTCGGTCTTGTATCTCCAGCAGTTCCTGGTAAGGCTTTAGGTTGAGTTGCCCCGCCCCCCATTGGGAATTGAGCCTGAGCCGATCCCAGCAAAGTCAGAACAAATAGAAGTGTTGCGAATAAAGAGGTAGTCGTTTTCATAGCAGCAGATTGTTGCTACAAAGTTGGTATAGGAATACTTCCTATAAAAAGGAAAAGGGATAAAGTCGGTATTCAACCGGATGGACGTCGGTTTATTGGTGACGAATGAATAGGAACCCCTCCCCAGTGAGGGAGAAGCTTCGCAGACGAGCGAGGTCAAGTTCCTTCCTCACTGGGGAGGGATTTAGGATGGGGTAAGAAACATAAATGCCGTTAAGTTGCTACGTATCACAACTTAACGGCATTTGTAAAAATCTACTGAACTCTACAAGTGAATTGCCTCACCGTAAGCCGCTTCGGTCGCGTCTTTAATGGCTTCCGACATGGTTGGGTGCGGGTGAACGGCTTTCAGAATTTCTTCGCCCGTAGTTTCGAGTTTGCGAGCGGCTACCACTTCGGCAATCATTTCCGTTACGTTGTTACCGATGAAGTGAGCACCTAAAAACTCACCGTATTTGGCATCAAAAATAACTTTCACGAAACCTTCCGGCGTACCAGCCGCTTTAGCCTTACCCGACGCCGAAAATGGGAATTTTCCAACTTTCAGATCGTAACCAGCTTCGCGAGCCGCTTTTTCGGTATAACCCACCGACGCGATTTCGGGCGTGCAGTACGTACAACCCGGAATGTTGTTGTAATTCAGTGGCTCTACGTGTGGCAATCCCGCAATTTTCTCGACGCAGATAATGGCTTCTGCCGACGCTACGTGTGCCAGCGCCTGACCTTTCGTGCAGTCGCCAATGGCGTAGTATCCTTCTACGTTAGTGCGGTAATAATCGTCGGTTACAATTTTGCCCCGATCAACGGCGATACCCGTTTCTTCAAGACCAATGTTTTCGATGTTGGCCACAACGCCAGCTGCCGAAAGCACTACGTCGACGTCGAAAGTTTTCTCACCGTCGGGCGTTTTCACGAACACTTTGCAGCCGTTGCCGCTCGTATCGACTTTCGTTACTTCCGATTTTGTGTAGATGTCGATACCCATCTTCTTGTACTGCTTGGCGAGTTCTTTCGAGATATCTTCATCTTCGACAGGTACTACGTTCGGCAGAAATTCAATGATGGTTACTTTCGTGCCCATGCTGGCATACACATACGCGAACTCAACCCCGATAGCTCCCGAACCAATCACCAGCATCGAATCAGGACGCTTTTCGAGCGACATTGCCTTCCGGTATTCGATTACTTTGGTACCGTCGATGGGGACGCTTGGCAGTTGACGCGCCCGGCCACCAGTGGCAATGATGATGTGCT
The DNA here is from genome assembly GCF_054778555.1 of Spirosoma flavus. Lineage (NCBI taxonomy): Bacteria > Pseudomonadati > Bacteroidota > Cytophagia > Cytophagales > Cytophagaceae > Spirosoma > Spirosoma flavus. The sequence continues at coordinate 652,625 of NZ_BAAGZL010000004.1, read as the reverse complement.
TGGCTTCGTATTCTGTAACCTTACCATCGGCAGCCGTTACGTCGATTTTCTTGCCTTTTTTTACTTTACCAACGCCGGAAATGACATCGATTTTATTCTTTTTCATCAGGAACGTAACGCCTTTGCTCATGCTATCGGCAACGCCCCGACTCCGTTTGATAACTGCACCAAAATCGGGTTTCGACTCGCCCGAGATGGTAATGCCGTAATCGGCCGAATGCTTGATATATTCAAAAACCTGTGCCGATTTCAGCAGGGCTTTGGTGGGAATACAACCCCAGTTCAGGCAAATGCCGCCCAGACTTTCGCGCTCGATGACAGCGGTTTTTAAACCCAATTGCGACGCCCGAATAGCAGCCACATAGCCGCCCGGCCCGCTACCCACAACGATTACATCGTACTGTGAAGCCATTATCTATGAATGTATAATGAAAAATGAGTAATGCTCTTTAAGGAGAACGCAAAGGTAGGTTGAAAAGTTGATACCGAGACCAAACCCTTCTGCCACTTGCTTTTGTTCTATCTTTGCGGTTTAATAGAAGTTGTAAAGTTATATAGTTGTAGGGTTGTAAGGTTTTACAGCCTGTAAAGTCAACTTTACAACACTACAACTCTATAACCTTATAACTTTTAAAGACAAGTTCATGACAACTGACCAGTTGACCGACTTGAGAGCCAGAGTAGAGGCTCTGAGGGGGTATCTTTGACTACGATAACAAAAAAGAACAATTAGCCGAACTCGAACAACAAACATTCCAGCCCGAATTCTGGACGGATGCCGCCCGCGCCGAAGGTGTGATGAAGCAGGTACGCGGACTGAAAGGCTGGATTTCTGGTTACGAAAACCTGAACACCCAATTCGGCGACCTCGAAACCCTATTTGAATTCTACGAAGCCGGTGAGGTAACTGAAGAAGAGGTCGACGAAGAAAAGGAAAAAGTGCTGGCAACGCTCGATGACCTTGAGTTGAAAAAAATGCTCGGTAACGAAGAAGACCAGCTTAGCGCCGTCCTCGAAATTAATGCCGGAGCCGGTGGCACCGAAAGCCAGGACTGGGCCGATATGCTGTACCGAATGTACATGCGCTGGGCAGAAAAACACGGATTCAGCCTAAAACAGGTTGATTATCAGGAAGGTGATACAGCAGGCATTAAATCAGCTACGATTGAAGTTGATGGACCGCTGGCGTACGGATTCCTGAAATCAGAAAACGGCGTTCACCGATTGGTACGTATTTCTCCGTTCGATTCCAATGCCCGGCGGCATACGTCTTTTGCATCGGTGTTTGCGTATCCGTTGGTGGATGATACCATTAACATTGAAGTGAATCCGGCTGATATTGACTGGGATACGTTCCGATCGGGGGGAGCTGGTGGACAGAACGTAAACAAAGTAGAAACGGCTGTTCGATTGCGGCACCGACCTTCTGGCCTGATTATCGAATGTCAGCAGGAACGTAGTCAGTTGCAGAATAAAGAAGTGGCAATGCGTTTGCTGAAATCGAAACTGTATGAGATTGAGGTTCAGAAACGTAACGCGGCCCGCGCCGAAGTGGAAGCGGGTAAACAGAAAATCGAATGGGGCTCGCAGATACGTTCGTACGTACTGGACGACCGACGCGTGAAAGACCACCGAACCGGTCACCAAACCTCCAATACCGACGCTGTTTTAGACGGTGATCTGGACCCATTCATTAAAGCGTTTCTGCTCGATCAGTAATTTCGATTTACTCGTCAAAACCCTGTCTGACATTACGTTAGGCAGGGTTTTTCAATTACTTTCGCTTCTGCACTGTATCTAACATATGTTTTCACCGTCAAAACTACATAGCCAAACGAGCGGATAGCATGAAAACGATTTTGATTACCGGAGCATCGGGTGGATTGGGCCAGGACGTAGTGAACCATCTTCATGAGCAGGGGTTTCGCATTCTGGCGACAGTTGGGTCGGGCCGACATGTCAATCTGTTTGAGAAATTGCCCCACGTCGTCACGAAGGAAGTAAATGTACTGGACGAATCCAGCGTCAATACGTTTCTCAATGACCATCAATCAGATGCGGTTCAGGCAGCTATTCTGCTGGTAGGTGGCTTTGCGATGGGCACCCTTCAGGAAACAGATACGGCGCTGTTGCAGAGCATGTTCGACGTTAATTTCCTATCCGCTTTCAATCTCGTCAAACCGCTGATGGCCCAGTTCGAGAAACAGGGAGGAGGTCAGTTTGTGCTTATCGGTTCCCGTCCGGCGCTTCACGCCAGCGAAGGAAAGAACGTAGTGGCGTATGCATTGAGCAAAACGCTGGTGTTTGAACTGGCCGAGATCATCAACGCGCAGGGGAAATCAAAAAATATAACGGCTACTGTAATTGTTCCCAGCACCATCGATACCCCAGCCAATCGAGCTGCCATGCCCAGCGCTGATCCGAGTCGTTGGGTATCGGCAAAAAGCATCGCTGAAGTAATTGGCTTTGTGCTAAATGATACTGGCCAGATGATGCGCGAGACTGTCATCAAATTCTATAATCAGGCCTAAGCCTCGGAAAACAATCCGGTTGTTACGTTGGTACGTACTTCTTGATACGTTACGTTCACAAAGTTGGCTCAAAATCGACGGTGTTCGTGTGCGAACGTAGTGATTACTCAACGGATACGACTATGACGAAACTACTGTTTTTCCTTGCTCCCCTCCTACTCGCCTGCGTGCAACGTAGCGCAGATTCTATGCCTACTCCAACTACTCCGGCAGCCAACTATTCTTTTTTATCGCTGGGCGACTCGTATACCATTGGTGAAAGCGTTGCAGAAGCCGACCGTTGGAGTGTTCAGCTCGCCGGGATGTTGCGAAAAGAAGGCGTCGACGTAGCGAATCCTGACATTATCGCTAAAACTGGCTGGACGACTGCCGAACTTCAGGACGCGATCAAAGCCAGTGGCAATCAAAAAACCTATAGCCTCGTTTCGCTGCTGATTGGCGTAAATAATCAGTACCGCGGGCAGAGTCAGGATCAATACCGGACTGAATTTAAAGATTTGCTTCAAACAGCGATCAAGTTTGCGGGCGGAAAAAGCAATCACGTATTTGTGCTTTCTATTCCCGATTGGGGCGCTTCTCCGTATGCTACGGGTCAAAACAAGACGAAAATTGCGCAGGATATTGACCAGTTTAACGCCATCGCCAAAGAAGAATGCCAGAAAGCGAGCATTCCGTTTGTGGATATTACACCCCTGACGCGCTCAGCCGCAGGCGACGCTTCACAATTTGCCTCTGATGGACTACACTATTCTGGCAAACAAATGCAGCAATGGGCAATCAAAGCATTGCTTGTAGCTAAAGGACTGTTAGTGAATTAACTCGTACCCTATTTCCCCATCCAGTTTTTAAAATCGGTGGCGCGTTCACGGCTTACCAATACGTCCTCGCTGGGCAGTGGATTGAGCGTCAACTTGAGTTTGTTATTGAAATAGGGGTGAATCTGCTGCACAGACTGGATGTTCACGATAAACTGTCGGCTGGCCCGAAAAAACAGGTTAGGGTCGAGCATTTCCATTACCTGATCCATCGTGTAATCCAGCGAAAACTTCTGTCCTTTAAACGTACGAAACAGCGTCACCCGCTCCTCGGAATGGAAATAGGCAATTTCACTAACCTCAACCGGTAGCCATTGCGAGAGATGACGTACCAGAAACCGACGACGATACTCGTCCGGCTCTGTCTGCCGACGTAACTGCTTAACTAGAGTGTCGATAGCATCAAGTTGGCGAGCCGGGGTTTTCGCAGGTTGAGCCAACTGCTGGAATTTTTGCAGACTTGCCACCAGTTCGGGTTGTTTGATTGGCTTCAGCAGGTAGTCGATGCTATTGACCTTAAAGGCTTTAATAGCGTATTCATCGTACGACGTAGTGAAAATCACCGGTGCGGAAACGGCTGTCTGCTCAAATATTTCGAAACTTTGACCATCCTCCAGTTCAATATCCATAAAGATCAAATCAAGAGCCGGGTTCGATTGCAGGTAATCAACAGAGGCTTCGATACTGGGCGTTTTATTTACAATACGTATCTGCGGATCGATTTCGGCCAGTAATTTGGTTAGTCGGAGGGCAGCTAAATCCTCATCTTCAATAATCAGTACGTTCATGCGGTTTTTCCCTATAAGAGTGGCAAATGGCTTCGCTAAACTAGATTAAAAGCTTTTTTATACCGACTGAAACATGCACCAACGTACTAAAATGGCTACTGAAGTGGAACAGATGCAGGATGACTCGCTACGTTATACAATCAGGACGGAATTAGGGGTAAAGCTACCACAAACTGGCCCGTTTCTTCCCGAACCGATGGCCGGGGCTGACCCAGCATTTCATATTTCGCCAGGATGTTGTTTAATCCCACACCATTCGACACAACGCCCTGTTTTTTCTTCTGAATATTATTGCGAACGTGCAGATTAGCCAACGCATCGGTCTGAATTTCAATGGTGAGCGGTTTACTTTTCATGACAATGTTGTGCTTCACGGCGTTTTCGACCAGCAACTGCAACGTTAAAGGCGGAATCTGGTACGTTCGAAAACGATGATCGACCTGAATGAGCAGATCGAAACCAGCGCCATAGCGGGTACGTAGCAAATGCGTGTAGGAATTAATAAACTCCAGTTCCGTTGCTAAATCGGTCAGGTCCTGCTCATTAGCCCGCAATACGTAGCGATATACTGAGCTCAACTCCTCGGTAAAAACTTCGGCCTGCTGAGGACTTTCTCCAATCAGCGTTAGCAACGAATTCAGGCTATTGAACAGAAAATGCGGATTTACCTGCTGTTTCAATACGTCCATCTGCTGCTGCATATGCAGTTGCTTCAGTTGAAATTCGCGCCGGGTGCTTTCTCTCAACTGGTTATACGTAAAAATCGCTTCATGGCATCCGGCGGACACAACGTTGGTAACAAACCCGATCATCATGATCCAGGGAATAATTTCAGGCTTATAAGGATAGCCCAGTTGACCGTAAATCCAGAAAACAATTGGAATGGTCGTTTCCATCACCGCAACGTACATGAGCATGGAATACAGCAGTCGCTGACCAAATTGATCAGGTCCGCCGAACCGAAACCGCATGTATTTCATCCAGGTAGTTAGGATTACGAAAATTAACCCGCCCCAGATATTGATAATCAGCGTAGAACCGATAAACAGCGGCCGATCCTGAAAGTAAGTAGGCCCAAAAATCAGATAGTTGGCAATGATGACAGCAGGATAATTCAGCAGATAAACCAGAAAATCGAAGCGGTCAAACGTAGCCCACTTTTTCATAAGAGGAAAAATTATTCTCTATCAAAAATAGGAGTTAGGTGCGGCATAATCAACGCAGTAAGGCGATTAGTGGCGAACAAACGGATTACTCCATACAACTACCAAATGGTCAGGTAACGGCGCTGCAATTCGGCGGCAACACCTTTCTTAAGCGCCTGACGCCCAAACCAGTGTAATACCGGTTGGAGCACAGACATCCATCCCGTCATGTACGTACCGCTAATCATGACGACGTATCCCAGGGCGTAGATACTTTTAGGCATACCCTGTGCGTTCGATTGGCCATCGCGGGCCAGACCATACGTAATTTGAAGCGTCTGCTCAAAACCGGGGCAACCCGGCGCTATCCGGCATTGAAAACGGCAGGAATCGTTGCTTTGATTAAAAAATCGGTGTTTGCTGAAAGCAGGCGCCGTGGCCGACTCTCCGGGCTGGAGACGAATAATGTCTTTGCCCACCTGAATACTCAATTCTCCTTCCAGACAGGTAAATTCTTCCGAAAACTCTTCGTGGTAATGAAGCGGATTCCCTCCCCCGGCCGATAATGTAACTTCAACCAAGGTCTGATAGCTATTGCTTTCGCGGCTAGTTTCCAGAAAAACCACTTCATCTTTCAGGATTGGATTGATAATCGTGCGTGATTTGGTTAACGCGGCAGATCGTGTTTTTGTCGTTTGCATGAGCTTGATGTTTTTAAATTGCTAATGCAAAACTGACCTAATCTATTTCCAGTACCGAAGACCATCCTACCGAAAGATCATTTACAGCTACTGAAGCGTCACAGACCCAAGCTGACCTTACTAAGCTACCTTTTCTCAAAAATTCTCGCCGTTTTAGTCCTCCTTTTCTCGGTTTACCGACTGAGTCGAACTTTAATACGCTTCAGTAAACGGCTGTCACGTTTCAGTAGATCGCTGTTTCGGCAGCCGAATCAGGCCGCTCAATTTTGCTCCCGTTCAGCGCAGAATGCCGCTTCAACGCCAGCTGGAATCGAAGCGGTAACCTCTTTTTTATCAAATCACTTAGACTAATGAACACGTACAGAACATTAATTTTAGCAGCCTACACCCTCGTTGCCTCACTGATTACTGCGTTGTGCAGCTGCAAACCGAATGAACCCATTGCGCCGGGTGAAAATCCAGAATCAACGCTTGAAACACCCTACACGACCATCCCCGACGAATTTGTTGGTACCTGGTTTGCTAGTCATAATGAAGGGCCGTTGACCGACAACTGGAACAATAAGACGTTTCAGGGCGAGCAGGGCTTCCGCGAATTCCGGACGATGGTTTTTACACAGGATGGCAAAAACGCCATCGAGTATACTACGTCGGTTTATAACACGAGCAGCGAAACGCACCAGCGCTTTTATAAGATCACCGGCACGCTGGAATATAAAGACAGTCCAGCGTCAATCACGTTTCACGCGCAGGCAGGTACCATGCGGGTCTTTAGTAATCGGTCTTCAGGGTATCAGGAATCGCCGATACGTATTGAAGATATACGCAAGTACCAGACAGTTTGGGAGAAGCCGCAAGCCACCAATATTCCGGATGCCAAAAATTTTCTTACAGGCACTATAATCGATCAGGACGGTCGGTATTCGGTGAAATACCAAAAAGTAGGCAGCGCCAGTCAGACCCCCACGACGGGCCTGCCATCGAAAACACCCATCACCAGCGGCAGCTCCGTGAAAATCGGAGACTTGTATTATCCGACGATAAACATTGGAAATCAGGAGTGGATGGCTACGAATTACGCAGGTGCTGGTAGTTTAAAAGAATCGGCAAAACCGCAGTACGGCACCTTTCTGGCCTACGCGGATTTGAAAAATATTCCTCTGCCCGCTGGCTGGCGGATTCCGACCCAACAGGATTACGTGAAGTTGCTGAAATCGCAGGGACTGACCGTCTACGATTGGGGAACCGACGGCGACGACGTATCATCCAAGCGATTGCTGGGACAACTGATGGCTACCGATGCCTGGACAAAAAAGGACGGTTACGCCAATAACAAATCCGGTTTCAATGCCATCCCTGCCGACGTGCGACGACCTAACGGCACTAATTATGGCGAAGGAACCAACTGCGTACTGTGGACTTCCGACAAAGACGCCGAAGACAGTCCGATGGTTTTCAACCTCATACAGATGCCCAGCAGCACCTATGCCCGATTCACGCCACAACCAATTGGCTATTTCCCGACACTTACGCCAGTCCGACTGGTTCGGGACAGGTAAAGTTACTACGTGGTATTCAGGTTCATGAACCTATCAATGAATACTACGTAGTATCAGAATTTTTAAACAACACGCATAGTTGCTTTGCTACGTAGCAAAGCAACTATGAAAACTACGCCACCAACGCTGGTTTCGCTACGTTAAATTTCTGTTTGTAATAACGTACCGTCCGGCCAATCAGCATTCCGCCAACGATACTTGGTACAATCCAGCCAATTGTGTGTGTCCAGGCCGGCGCATCGGGAGGTAAAATGCGCCCCATGTTTGTAACAAGCGCGGCTGTGAACGTAGCAATGTAGGAGCCGCCCATACGGGTAAAATGCTGAAAGAACCAATGCATTTTTTCCGCTGGTTTTCTCAATTGCTGGATATCCTGCCTGGCAAAAACGCCTGTCAATACGCCAAAAAATGTAAATAGTATGGGGAAAAATACGTTTCCAGCCCGGCTTATCAAATAAACACCCATGCTAATCATGGCAAAACTTACCACCACCGTAGCATAGATCAGCACCCGGTCGGCAGTGGTTGGTCCGGATTTTTTCTGCTTGGTGGCGCGCCATCCGCTCATACTCAGGTAAAAGCTAAACACGGCAATACCCGTCAGAAAAAGCCGCATCATGGTTAAAGGTTGCACCACACAAAGCAGTAGCGCGGTTATGGCAACGGTAATCATGCAGTACACATACACAAGACCAGTACGGTTGTGCAATCGGCTGCCTTTTTTTGAGAACATCGGAACCAAGCCCACCAGCAGAGCAATGGAACCAGTGGCAATGTGAAGTATCAGTAGGGATATAACGAGCGTTTTCATAATCGGTTCAGCGGTTGTCGTTTGTTGGGACAAACATATAGTTACTGAAGCGATAGTTGCCCTGAAAAGGGCCAGACAGCAGCTTTAGGGACGTTTGACAAGCTGATAATCCCGTTGGGATGAGTGGCGGGACGTATCACAAAGTCTTTAAACGAGCTACGAGTGTTTCGTTATACTGACGCGCCACTGGAATCTGAAACTGTCCGTCAAGCAAGTGAAGTTTGTAGCCCTGCGCGTTGCCCGTCACGCGCTCGATCCGGTTCAGATTCACTACGTAGGACCGGTGGCAACGAACAATGTTGGGTCGGTCAATCTGCTTTTCCATCCGACTAAGGCTGCTACGTAGCAACAGTTTTGTTGGTCGGTCGTTTTTCAGATAAACAACTGTGCAGTAATTATCACTCGATTCAACAAAGAGCAAATCGTTTGCCGCTACGTTCAACGTGTCTTTTTCATTATCTGCGATCAAACGTAGTACGTCGTCTGTCGGCTGGTTTTCGTGACTACGTAACGTATCAGTTTTTTCCAGATTCGTTGGGAGCGAATGGTGGATGGGTAGTTCGGCAGCAGACTGACTGTATTTTTTGAGCTGAGTAATGTAGTTGAGCAAAACCAAACCCGTTATTGGAAAAATACCAACCACAAACGTGAACAGGATCATGCTCCAGTTATGCATGTAACCGCTCTTCGATGCCCCTAGAAGCAATTCGATGTAATAGCGATTCGCCAGGGCAATAAGGAGAAGATTACCCGTAATAAATATAATTTCGCGACCAACGGTCCATTGTTCTTCCGAAAACTGCCCGTGAAGCAATCGTTTCCAGAAAACCGTGTTAACGAAGGTCACTAGCGTTGTTACCACGCCGAAACCCAGAATTTTAAGTGGTTTATACGGTGTCTGCCAGAGGTTTAATTCGAACGGCTCAAAGACGAGTAGAAACAGACTAACAAAAAGACCAATCAGAAACGATTTCCATAGTATCCTACCGATGTTCTCGTCGTTTGGATAAGGTTGACCAAGTAGTTTAAACATAATCTATCTGTCGACCTGGGCGCTACGTAGTTCGGATTAGAATAATTGCCAGCTTGCTATCTGCTGGAAAAAATTGGACAACGCCGGCGGGTAAATAATAATCATGAACAGAACGCCAAACAGGGCGCCGTATAAGTGAGCATCGTGGTTGATGGTTCCTGACCCGCGTCGGGATTCGTAGTAAGAATATCCCAGATAAATTATACCGAAGATAAACCCCGGAACGCAGAGCGTGAAATACAGGCAAATTTTGGTGAGCGGCTGAAACAAGATACCCGCAAAAACAATAGCCGCTACCCCGCCCGAAGCCCCTAATGAATTATAATTGGAATCATTCCGGTGTTTCAGAAACGTGGGAATATCGGACACGATAATCCCAATCAGATAAAATCCGATTAGATAAAGTGGAGCAACCGCTCCAAATAACATCCCGAATATCTGCTCAATATACCCACCAAAAAAGTATAAACTGAGCATATTGAACAACAGGTGAGCCCAGTCGGCATGCAGAAATCCGGAGGTAAGCAGCCGGTAATACTGGCCCTTTTTGGCAACCAGATAGGGGTTCATTACCCACCGGTCCATTAGACCATAGTTGTTCCAGGCCATAATACTAATAATGACCGTAACAGCGATAATGATAACTGTTGTATCCATAATCTAAACGATGTATGATAGGTGATGTAGGATATATGCTTCAAACTATACCCTACATTTTTTTAGCTTTCCCGCTCTACGAGCTGACGGGCGAATTGAATCAGCAGGCTTTTTCGGCTCTGGTCGGCGTCGATAGCTTCAAAATTGGTAAAACCACGAGCGAAATAGTCATTTATACGGCTCTCCGTCAGTTGGCGAATGCCCAATTTATCATAAATGGCCGTAATTGCCTGCACTTTTTCATCCCGATTAAATTCAGACTTTTGCAGCCAATCGATAAGCTCATCTTTTAGCGAGCCTGTAGCCTGCTGCAGGGCTTCAATCAGCAGAAACGTTTTTTTATTGGCGATGATATCCCCCCCAACCTGCTTGCCAAACTTAGCCGGGTCGCCATAAACATCAAGCAGATCATCTTTAAGCTGAAATCCGATGCCAATATTCATACCTCCTTCGTACAAATGGCGGTTGGTTTCGTCGTCGGCACCCGTAATAAGCCCCCCTAGCTCAAGCGCGTATCCGACTAATACTGAAGTTTTTAGCCGAATCATCTCGATGTATTCATCTTCGGAAACGTCCCAGCGCGTTTCAAAATTCATGTCCATCTGCTGCCCTTCGCATACTTCGGCCGCAGTTTCACTGAATCGAGCCAATACGGCCTTCAGTTTATCGGCTTCAACATGGAGCAGCAGTTTATAGGCATTCACCAGCATTACATCTCCCGACAGAATCGCAATGTTGTCATTCCATTTTTCATGAACCGTCGGCTCTCCACGACGTAGCGGAGCCTTGTCCATGATATCGTCATGTAGGAGGGTGAAGTTGTGAAACACTTCAATGCTCAGCGCCGGACGTACCGCTTTCTGCCAATCGTCGGTAAAAAGGTACGTAGCCATTAGGGTCAGCAGTGGGCGTAACCGCTTACCTCCCAGACTCATGATATACCGAATCGGGTCGTAAAGTTCGGGCGGCTGCTGACCGTATTGAAGTTGAGAAAGTTCGTTCTGGAGAGCGTCAATAAAGTGGGTTGGACTCATTCGGCTGTAGCGGCATTCTACCGGTTTTACCCCAAAAATAGGCGAAAAGCCGCCAAAAGCCTAACCGCCGAACATCCGTCGGTAATTCCGCTGCGATGACGTACTGAGCAGAAAGACCATCCGGGCCGATAACGTAAAGTAGCCATCCCGCTTACTAGAATTACCGCGCTTTGCGCCAATCTCATTCGGTAATTGACTCAATTCCAGCCGTCTGTCTGATAACGCAGCAGCTAACGGAGTCATTTTGGATCTGTCAGGATAAACCGTGCTGACATCGTCCAGATAGTCGCTCAATACGTGCGTATATGTGCCTTCCAGATGCCATTTAAACCGTTCGGTGGCAAAGATGGGCACGCCAAGGCCATAACGTAATATAAAGGGAAATCGATTGTAAGCTACGCCTTCCGTCTGCAAAGGGGCAAGGCTAACGGTTTGGCCTTTGTAGCTCGTTTTAGGCGTCATATAGGTTATGCCCAACCCCGCCAGCGCATACGGAATAACGACATGATTTCGGTCAGAAGCTTTCCAGAAATCCCATTGCAAGCCTGCCCAAATATCAGGATTCAAACTCCAGAACGATAAGTGGTTAGGTGAAAGATGAGTATCTTCCTGACTACCCCGAACGTAGTAAAGCTGCGCTTCGGCACGTAGTGTGAGTTGGGGCGAATAGCGATATGCGAAAGCGGCATTGAGCGCAAACCCGAGCTGCAAATGAGCCAGATTATCGCGTTCGTTCAGATCGCCCAGATACCGGGTTGTTCCGATGCCAATATTCAGTAACTGTGTACCGGGTTGCTCTCGCCATATTTCCGAACGTTGCGCCCAGATATTCGTGGCCCAAAGCAGTGAAATTAGCAGAATCCAGATGAAAGGTATACGTATCACAATGGTCTTAGCTTTCTAAAGACCATGTGACGTATCAACCCATTGAAGGTAACTTACAACTCGCCTATATCTTCATTCCAGAGCGTCGGTTTTTCGGCAATGAACTGATTCATCATGTCCACGCACTCGGGGAGATCAAGGTCAATTACCTCAACGCCATGCTGTTCCATAAATTCCCGCGCTCCGGCAAACGTCCGCGACTCGCCCACAATTACTTTCGGAATTTTAAACTGCACAATGGTGCCCGCGCACATGTAGCAGGGCATCAGCGTCGAATAAATAACCGTGTTTTTGAAGGAGCCCACACGACCAGCATTATTCAGGCAATCCATTTCACCGTGTAAAATCGGGTTGTTTTCCTGTACACGTTTGTTGTGCCCGGAAGCCACTAATTCTCCATTTTTAATAAGGGCCGAGCCGATGGGAATACCTCCTTCACTTAAACTTTTACGGGCCTGGCGAATGGCCTCCTGCATAAATTCATCCATAAGATTATGATCTTTCAAGTTCGGATTAACGAAATGCTATTTATAATAACTTCATTGTTTCATAATCACTAATGTGCTTCAAGTAGAGAAAAGTAAGCAGCAACCCGTTAACGTTAGTGATGAGTTTTTGTGATTCAGGCAACGTAGCAACGATGCTCGTGATACGTTCGTGCTCAGATTCACTACCCATGTTTTTCAGGTGAAACGACATAATCTCCTCCCGCGACATCTCTTTCTCCATACAGAAAAAGTGCATGGCTTCGTCGCTGGTACCGGTGCTCGGAAACCAGAGTCGAGAATTGAGTTTGGTCAGTTCATGAGCCGCAACTGTTAAGCCAATCTCTTCACCAATTTCGCGGGCCGCTACGTCATCAGCGGCATCACTGGCGTCGATCATGCCAGCCGGGTGCTCATACGTATGCGACCCATCCGCGATACGTCGCTGGCGGACCAGCACCACAAATTTTTCACGCGTTTCTTTATCGATCAGACAAACCAGCATGCAGGCCGCGTGTCCTTTCAGGAATAAAGCTGGTGGAATTTTATCGCCCTCGGGCGTATCGGCATCCACTTCGAGCATGGCAAATAAGACCTCGCCGTTGTGGCGATGACGGACGTAGTAATCTTTTACGCCGTTGATAGTCAACCCGTTTGCTTCGGCCTGCCGTTTCCAGAAACGGAATTTGTGCGCTTCCTCTAGCGATTCTTTCTTTTTACTCATACCGGCAATTTCGTAAAATAAAAAACGTCTCCAAACAAGACTTACTGCTCGGAGACGTAAAACGGTAACACTGTTAATTGTAATTGGCTAATTATTTGATCTTTAGCCGGACTTTTCCATTCGTTACAGCAACCTCATCGGTTTTCGATTGTTTCTTGTAGCCATTTCCTTCCGGGTCAATATCCGAATCATAGCCAGTCGTTTTGGTAATGGCTTTATCTTCCAGCTTATTCATTAATCGGCCAACACCTCCAAAAACCGTGGCAGTGCCCTTCTCTTTCCAGTACGTTCCCGCCAGTTTGCTGCTGAACGTAGCTTCCAGATAACCGTCGGCTCCCATCGTTACGACAACGGTTTCGTCGTTGTTTCCTGAATCACCAACGTGGTATTCCATCCGTGGCTCGCGCGTTTCTTCGATGTACCGGATAGCCGCGATGCCTTTATATTTGCCCAAATCCTCATATTTCTTCCGGTATTCTTTTCTGTAGGGATCTTCCGCATCAACCACTACGTAGGTTCCCGGCTCCAGGGCATCCTGTCCGTTGAAACTACCCAACCAGATACGTAGCGATTTGTCGGGCTTAACCGAATTGGCCGTTATCCACCAGAAATTTCCAATCTTGATCCGGCGCGGTTGCGTCGTAAATTCTTTCCCATCAACCTGGGCCGTCAGCGTGTTGTCGTTGGCAATCTGCGCGAATGCCGACGTAGTAAAAAAGAGCAGGCAGTAAACTAAGAAACGTGTCATGATACGTAGTGAATTAGATTTGTTGTCGGGCAAACTTACCGGAATTAAATCACTACGTATCAGACCGTTTGAGTATTCGGTCAGCTTTTTAAAGAGTGAAAGAGCGAAAGAGCGAAAAACCATCCGGGAGATTCGCTCTTTCACTCATTCACTCTTTCGCTCTTTAATTTATTTCTGCGTTAACACCTGAGAATCAGGACCGATGTATCGCTCGAAGAATTCATAGATACGTAGCAGCCGGTCAATACGTTGGCGCACGTTACCCGTCCGGCTCAATTCATGCGTAGCGCCGGGCATCCGAACGTACTCGACTTGTTTACCCAGAATTTTCAAGCTCTTGTACATCATCTCGCTTTGAATCGGACCAGTGCGCAAGTCGTTCTCGCCATGCTTAATGAGCAAAGGCGTTTTGATGTTCTGCACAAACGTATACGGCGAGTTAGCATCTAAAACTTTGGCTTCGGGAGTCCAGGGATAGGCGAAATAATTGGGAACCAGTCGCCAAGCATTTCCTTCGCCCAGGAACGTAGTGAGGTCATATACACCGCGTTGCGCAAAAGCGGCTTTGAAACGATTGTCGTGGCCGACGATCCAGGCAGTCAGGTAGCCCGCATAAGAACCGCCTGTAATCACTTGCCGACTCGTATCAACCCAAGCTTCTTTGGCCGCAGCCGTTGTTGCCGTCAGTACGTCTTCGGCGGGGCCAGTACCCCAATCTTTTATGTTAGCGCGCTGAAAATTAATACCGTACCCCCCCGAGCCACGCGGATTGGCGTACACAATACCGTATCCCTGCGAAGCCATGTACTGAAACTCGTGCCACATCGACTGCTCACCCGGCCCCCACATGGCTGTTGGCCCACCGTGCATGTTCAGCAGTAGCGGATATTTTTTACCGGCCTGATAACTGGTAGGCTTTACAATCCAATACTCAACGTCCTGACCGATTGAGTTTTTGAACGTGTGTTTTTCCGGGAAACTAAGCTGCCGCTGCGCTACCCAATCGTTGTGATTACTCACCTTGGTCTGGCTTTTTGCGACACCATCCGTTACGTATAATTCAGACGGATTAGCGACTTCCGTTTTGGCCAGAACAACCCGATTACCAACAATATCAAAATTCGTCACACCGCTCTCAAAATCAGTCAACTGCGTAACCTGGCGGGTTGCCGGATCAAGTTTATAAAGCGGAGCGCCACCGTTTGAACTGGCCGTGAAGTAAATCGCATAATCTGTCGAAGGCTTTTTGCCTTTTGCCGTCGTCGACGTAGTAGTCCAGACCAGATTTCCAGCGGCCCGGTCGAACGTAACGAGCTGGGTATTAGATGCCGACGTACCGTTTAACGTAGCTAAACCAATCGACGGAAAGTTTACGCCTTCCGATGGGCTGACCAGAAAGGCCAGTTGTTTCCCATCCGGCGAAATTTCGGGGGCACCGTAGCTTTTTCCGGCTTCGCCCAGTACTACGTTCTGTTTGCCTGACGCATCGGCCGAGATAAACACAATGGCGTTATCCTGCTCACGGTCAGGGTGTTTGAGCGAGTCGCGATCGGTAACGGCCAGTAAGCCTTGTCCGTTCGGAAGCCAGTTGGCGGCTTGAAAAGAAGCGAAACCACGAGTTAGCGGTTTGGGCGTAGCGTTTTCTGCTACGTCGATCACGTAAAGGTGCGAGAACGTAATGTCAGGTTCGGTAGTGGCTTCTCCCTGAAAATTGAGCCGGTTGATGACTTTCGCTTTTTTATCCTCTACGTCTTTGTTCAGATACGCCCGGATTTCGGCCAGTGAACCATCGGGATTGGGCTTCACTTTTTTATCGACTTTCACGAAATTATTGTTCGTAAAACCCGGCTTCTCCAGCGACCAGGAAGGTCCATTTTTCGACGGGTTCAGCAGCGAATCGGTCAGCATCTGATTCATACCGACACCAGACGTAAAGGCGATACGTTTTCCATCCGGCGACCAGATCGGAGTGGTTGCACCATACGTACTGTTCGTCAGTTGCCACGCTTCGCCCCCATCCAGCGGCATAACGAAAATCTGGCTTTTGGCCTTCACGGTACGGACAAACGCAATCCGTTTCCCATCTGGCGACCAGGTTGCCTGCCGAGCCGACTCCGGGCCACGCGTTAACGCTTTCGTGTCACCGGGTTTCAGGTCGGTTAGGTAAATGTGCGTTTTGTAATCGTATTCCTCGGGGCGGCCGTCCGCTTTTTGGTCAGGACTGGGTTCGATCGTTGTGAGGATGTATACTGCCCGTTGCCCATCGGGAGAAATTTCGATTCCGCCGACCTGTCTAATACGTGTTAGGTCGGTGACGGTAACTTTTGATTTAGTCTGCGCACATACGGTTTGCGCCGTAATGGCAATCAGCAGAAGTGTTCGTTTAAGCATTGTTTGTTGAAAGAAGAGGAAGATAGCGCTCTTTGATAATGTTGATATGGTGCGTGGCATGGCCTACGAGCACAAAACCCAGCGCCAGCACCGAAATAGTCTGATTAAAACAGACGCCACTACGTAGCAGCATCTCGTCGTCGAAGCTTTTATACAGAGCAATCGTCGCCTGACGTAGTGATGCGTATTCGTCGTATAGGTCAGCTATCGTGCGGTGGTTGGCGTTGGCAAACTGACCAAACAACTCTTCATCATAACCGGGCAACGGCGTTTGATCGTTTCGTGAAAAACGCATCGCCCGATACGTCATAATGCGCTCGTTATCAATTACGTGCTGAACAATATCTTTCACTGTCCATTTGTCGGGAGCGTAGCGGAGTTCACCCAAATCTTCCAGAGTTTTAGCCGGAATCAGCTTCTCGAACGTAGCGCCTTGCTCCAGGGCATCCAGAATAAACGTATTGTCGGCGATGTTAATGTACCGATCGAAAAATTGCGGCATTACCGGAATATCAGACTTTGTCATATCAGGTCAGTATAGTCAAAAAACAAACTCCCCGAAAATACTGACTTTCGGGGAGTTTGCCTATATCAACTGAAAACAGGAGCCTATTTTGGCCGGATACGTCATTTTTTGGCCGGGGCTGACTTTGCGGGAGCACCAACTAATTCGGTAGCCAGCCGGTCGGCTTTGTAGATGTAACGTAGTGCGGCAACGATGCCACCTGTATGTACAGAAATGGTCCGGTTCGCGTCGGGCACGAAAATGAACTCGCCCGGCAAACTTTCCATATTTCCGTCGAAGGCCAACCCAACGGCTTCCCGGTTTTTGTTTATCATAGGGCTACCTGAGTTGCCACCAATGATGTCATTTGTCGAAATGAAACACATGGGCTGTTTCAACAACTCCGCCGGTGGGTTTTTCCAGCGAGCGGGTAAGTTCCACGGAGCTTTGTCGGCAAACGAATAATTCCGGTCATACAAGCCCGCGAACGTAGTAAGTATGGGCGCTTTGGTACCGTTATAATCGTACGATTTCACAACTCCGTCATTGATACGTAGCGAGAACGTAGCGTCGGGCGGAACGGCTGTTCCGTACACATCATACAGCATCCGGCCCAACTGACCACGTAGCACCTCCTGCTTCTGGCCTAGATCGCGCATTTGCAGGGCGGCATTTCGGTAACGCGGAAATCCGATACGTGCCAACACCAGCATGGGGTCGGTTGAGGCACTAGCGGCATTGGGGCGTGTGGCCATTTCGGTAACAAAAGCGGCATCCCGCAATTTTGTATTTTTCACCAGGTAAGCGGCCGCTTCTTTCGCCGTACGCATTTTTCCATCGGGGCCAGTCAGCGCCGTTTTTACGTAAGGGTCATCATTACCGAGTGCCTGTTGGGCTTCGGCCAGATGAGCCGCCAGATAAGCCTCATCCAGCGCCAGACTTTTTACGGGTGGAGGAATCATTATGCCGCGCGCTCGTTCGGCATCCTGTGGCCGGGAAGCCAGCAATTCGCTGTATTGTGTCACTACGTTCGCGAATGTCATCAACTCGCCCATGGTACGTTCGCTGGGGCCGAGGTAATTGGCATCGTTGAAGAGCTTACGCATCTGTGCCGTATTGGCGGCAATATCGTCCCAGGTTTTAAGCTGGTCGGCTGGTAAGTTTTTAGCTTTAGCGGCTGCTTTAAATTGATTTTCAAAAACAGCTTTGCGCGCCAGCAAACTAGCGTCTTTCAGACCGGCCAATTGTCCGCTGTAGGCTTTCAGACTATTATCGTAGCTGAAAATCTCGTTCAGTACACTATCGCTTTTTGCCGTTTGGTTATACACTTTCAGAGCCGCCGACCGATTTTCTAAAAGCTGAATAGTCGCTGGGGTTTGCATATCACGATCCATTTCCAGTTCGGCCACCGTTTTGAGACGTTCGGTATGACCGGGATTGCCAATTACGAAAATCGGCTCGCCATCGCGAACCCCGTTTGGATTGAATTTGAAGAAATGAGTGGTTTGCAGCGGTTTGCCGTTGTCATAAACGCGGAAGAACGAGCAATCCAGCGCGTAACGAGGATACGTAAAGTTATCGTAATCACCCCCGAAGAAGCCAAGTTGTAATTCGGGCATAAACACCAGCCGAACGTCGGTGTAGCGTTTGAAGCCGTAAATAGAGTAACGACCGCCGTTGTAAAACACTATGGTTTGTAACTCCAGTCCTTTCCAGCCATCTTTCTGTCCGTATTCCTGCTTGATTGCCGAAAAGGCTTCTTCACGGGCCTGCAATTTTGCCTGCTCCGACGTAGCGCTATTCATGGCGTCCTGCACTCGCTTCGTGATGTCTTCAATTTTCACCAGCTGATCCACAAACAAACCCTCCACTTTCCGTTCTTCGGCGGCTGTTTTGGCAAAAAAACCGGTTGCGTTCAGATCTTCGCCTTTACGTGTAACACCCGTTCCCGACTCGCGGGCACAGTGGTGGTTGGTCATGACAAGGCCATTCGCCGATACAAACGAAGCCGAGCAATAATCCGCAAAACGTAGCGACGCCAGCCGCGCTTCCTCAAACCATTTTTCGTCTGGATTGAATCCTGGATAGGTTTTACTGAAAAATTCTTTGGGCGGATTATCGAATGTCCACATCTTGCCCAAATCGAGCGGACCACCTTTTGTTGTATCAGTTATAGTTGACGCTGTATTCTGAGCGACGGTCAGATGAACTCCCAGAATCAATAAGAAACCAGTGAGTAGTGTGGAGCATTTACGAATGAACTTTAGCTGCATCAGAAATAGAATAAGGTTTGATTACTAATAAAAACGTGAATTTACAGCAAACGTTTTGCCCAGTCAGAAGCCGTTAAAAAATCCGGCAATAAATTGAGTAATGCCAGTTAACACTCGTCATATTATAAATATAGTATTCATAGAATTATGCTACGCAAGTATTTGTAATACATTATTCATCAGCGGCATACAATTTCTTGTATTAAAAATCTTTAATCCAGCTATAAAAGCTTTTGTTTTTTATTTGCAGCTAGATTTCTTCTGAAATCAACACCACCGTCACTTGTATAACATACACTATGAATCGTTCACTTTTACTAGCGATTACACTATTACTATGTCTTTCCCAATCAACTTTAGCTCAACTTGCCTTTCCAACTAATACCGCTAAAGTTGGCAAAATGCATGGCAGCTTTTACTTCCTCTGGGGATATAACCGCGACTGGTACAGCCAGAGCACCATTCATTTCCGGAACACCACAACCGATAATTACGATTTTACGTTTATCGATGCCAATGCACACGATAAACCCGATTACTACGAATTCTATAAAATCACAAAACTGACTATTCCGCAGTATAACATGTACGGCGGTTATTTTTTTAATGACAAACATGATCTCGGCGTCGAAGTGAGCTGGGATCATTTAAAATACGTAGTAACTGACAATCAGGTGATTCACGTACAAGGTCAGATTCGGGGTCACCAGATTGATAAGGATACCCTCGTAACACCTGATTTTGTGCATCTACAACACACGAACGGCAATAATTACCTGATGCTTAACCTGGTAAAACGCCAGAAATTATGGCGCGCTAAACATGCAGAGTTAAGCGCCATCGGAAAAATTGGCGGAGGGGCGTTAATTTCCTACACCATTTCGACCGTGTTGGGTAATAACGACAGTGGTAAATTTCGCTATCAGGGCATAGTAGCTGGCGTGAGTGGAGGTTTGAAGCTCGACTTGTTCAAGTATTTTTTCCTGCAATCCAATCTTCAGGGTGCCTGGGCCGATTATACTGATACAAAACTCGGTGCCGACCATCAGGGGTTGGCTACGCATTATTTTTATTCGCTGCAATTTGTTTATGCGTTCGGCTTTAATTACCCGCTTGGCGGAAAATAAAATCGTGATTCTAGTTCGTTCTGGATCAGAATCTTTCTGATGAACACGCCCCTTTTTCGGGCAAACGGGCAAATGAGAATTCAGGCATTGCGCTGGTACGTGTAGGCAAATGCTGGTAGAAAAAGCTGCTGCGATTCTTTTTCGTTTTCCAGCCTATTTTTCAGCAGTCTAACTACGTATGCATAATCAATCATCTAATTCAAGACGCGATTTTCTGCGCCATCTGGGAGCGGGTGCATCGGCACTCTCCCTGCCGCTTATCGGCTATGGCAATAATGAGCTTACCCGAGATAATACTACTGGACTTTATTCACGACCGACAGCGCTACGTGATCAGGAAGCAGGGCAACCGGGACGTAAGTTGGGAATTGCGCTGGTCGGATTGGGCTATTACAGCAGCGGCCGATTAGCGCCGGCTCTTCAGGAAACTCAATATTGCAAATTGGCCGGTATCGTGACTGGTACGCCGGCCAAAGCCGAGGAGTGGAAGAAAAAATACAACATCCCTCAGGCGAACGTGTACGATTACAAAACTTTCGACCGGATTGCTGATAATAAAGATATTGATGTCGTCTACGTAGTGCTGCCCAACTCCATGCACGAGGAATTCGTGATACGGGCGGCTCAGGCGGGCAAGCACGTTATCTGCGAAAAGCCAATGGCAATTTTCCCGAAAGCATGCCAGAACATGATTGATGCCTGTAAAAAGGCAAACAAACAACTGGCCGTCGGTTATCGACTTCATTACGAACCATTTACGAAAGAAGTGATACGTCTTGGTCAGCAAAAAGTGTATGGTCCGGTTAAATTTATTGAAAGCAGCGACGGCTTCCGCGTAGGCGACCCCAAGCAATGGCGCATGAAAAAAGCAATGGCTGGCGGTGGCCCGCTGATGGACGTTGGCATTTATGCCGTGCAGGGCTCGCGCTACGTTACGGGCGAAGAACCAATTTCGGTAACAGCACAGTTTTCGCCCAAAACTGAGCCGCAGAAATTTACGGAAGTAGAAGAGACAATGTTCTGGCAATTCCAGTTTCCGAGCGGTGCGGTGTCTAATTCCACAACCAGTTATACAGCTGGCATTGAACGGCTTCGGGCGTCCTGCGAAAATGGATGGTTTGAGTTGTCGCCCGCGTTTGGCTATGGCCCTTTAAAAGGAATGACCAGCAAAGGCCCGATCGATCAACCCATTGTAAATCACCAGGCTGTACACATGGACGGTATCTGCAAGGACTTACTCGATGGCAAAACGCTTCCTAACCACGTAACAGGCGAAGAGGGATTAAAGGACGTAACGCTTCTGCAAGCTATTTACCAGGCCGCCGAAACCGGCCGGAAGATTAATTTGAAAGGTTGATACGTACCAAGAACAGTCTTTTTGTCCTGCTGACGGAGCTTGCGGCCGGCTTCGTCAGCAGGACAAAAAACAACGTATCATCTTAATGATGCTCTTCTTCCTCGTCAGCAGGGGCAGGGATTTGACTGCGCAGGTTGCTGGCCCAGTCGGCAATGAGTTTCGCTTCTTCAGGCTTTAGCTTGGCATCGTGGTGAATCCAGAGATAAGAACCAAGTGGCATCCACCCATCGGTTACGGCTTCGCCCACTTCTTCAAGCTTATGCCGGGCTCTTTTGGGCGTATACGTAGTAAATTCAGAGAAATTAAGTTCGTCTTTGCCTTCGTCGATGTGCTGACTTAGCCACCAAGCAACGGGCTGGATATTGTCGTACCACGGATAGGTAGTATTGTTGGAGTGGCAGTCGTAACAGGAACGCTTTAATACTGTCTGCACGTCGGCGGGCACAGCATATTTCGTGGTAATATCGTTGGGAGACGGAGCCGTAAACTGATTTTTCTCGGGACGGAAAAATTGAATAACAACGAAAACCGCTAAAAGGCCA
Organism: Spirosoma flavus; assembly: GCF_054778555.1. NCBI lineage: Bacteria > Pseudomonadati > Bacteroidota > Cytophagia > Cytophagales > Cytophagaceae > Spirosoma > Spirosoma flavus. The sequence continues at coordinate 630,514 of NZ_BAAGZL010000004.1, read as the reverse complement.
AGTAAGATTTTACGGAGCATAAGAGTGAGTTCAGATTATAGTATCTGCTCTAAATATAACGCCCTAAAAATCTCATTCCCAAATTACTCCAGCGATTGCATCAAAGTCTGGGCTTTCCGAATGTTTTTGTTGACCCGATCGGTTTCAATTAGCCCATCACGCAGACGAATGATGCGGTGAGCGTATTCGGCAATGTCTTCTTCGTGCGTCACCATAATCACCGTGTTGCCCTTGCTGTGAATCTGATCGAAAAGATCCATGATTTCGTACGACGTCTTGGTGTCGAGGTTTCCAGTCGGTTCGTCGGCGAGCAGAATGCTAGGGTCATTGACCAGCGCGCGCGCTACCGCGACCCGTTGCCGCTGCCCGCCCGAAAGCTCGTTCGGACGGTGACCGGCCCGATTTTCCAGGCCTACATTTCGGAGCGCCAGCATGGCTTTTTCGGTGCGGTCGGCTTTGTTGTAGCCCGCATAAATCAGGGGTAACGCTACGTTCTCAAGCGAGGTTTGTCGTGGCAGCAGATTAAAGGTCTGGAATACGAATCCTATTTCTTTATTACGTACCTCAGCCAGTTCGTTTTCGCCCATGCGGCTCACGTCCTGACTGTTCAGAATATACTGCCCCGATGTTGGCGAATCCAGGCAGCCGACAATGTTCATCAACGTAGATTTACCCGACCCCGAAGGACCCATAAATGCTACGTATTCGCCTTTTTTTATATCAATAGTGATCGATTTTAACGCATCGACCACTTCGGTACCCATAACGTAGCGCTTGGCAATGTTGCGCGTTTCAATGATGTTCATACTGTGTTGAATTATCTGGACGCTGCACCCGCAGCTGCCACCGCAGCCATTCGTCGACGACGTTGAAAGTAATTTCGAATGAACAAACCCGTCAGAATAATAACTTCAACCGGGGTTGATTCATCGTTTTCATTCACGGTAATATCACCATGTTCTTCAAAAAACCGATGAGTCAAGTCATAATTAACCAGCTCTTTATCGGGCGAACCATCTGGATTTTCACGGATCATGTCCCATTCGCGCATCAATACGTTGTGGCGTTTCCAGATATAGCTTCTCCCGTCGGTCAGTTTTAATTCAGCACGCTTGCCAAAGCTAAACTCAATATGGCCAATAATCTGGTTATTAGCGTTCTGGTTGTGAATATTTACGGAATGCAGTAGAAAACCCGTTACATCAAACTGTATACGAACGTTGTTCAAATAAGCGTCTACGTCACGGCTCAGTATATTTCGATGCATCGTACCCACCACCTGGCCGCCCTGAACAATATTAATTTCACGACTGAATGCTTCTTTCACCCAGTTCAATTTCTGGCTCATTAACAGGTCCGTTTAAGTTAATAAGCAAAGCTACTTTATTGCAGGAATTTTTGACGACTGTTTTCGATTGACGCTAGTTTTTCCTGATAAGTTGTCTGAAACGCCTGATAATCGGCAGGTTTAGCTACGGCCCGGTACTTGTCCATGCCATTCTGCGCATAGTCGAACAGGCTCAGATCAAGACACAACGTTACGTATGTTTTGAGCAGTTCAGCGTTGTCCTCGTTAAATGGAAGAGCAGTTAGTACCAGTTCATACGCTCGCTTCGTTTGCTTCTGTTGCTGCTCAAACTGCGCAGCCGATGTCACAAAACGGGCATTGAGCGGAGCCCACTGCAACGCCTTTCGATACGATTCGCGGGCTTGTGGTACGTGTCGGGTACGTTCGTAGGTCTGGGCCAGCCAATAATTTCGTTCAGCCTGATACTGAGGAAGTGTATTCTTTTTCGCCATCGTTTCTGCCGAGCCAACACTACGTCGAAAGGCCGACAAACGTATAGCCGCTACGTTACGTAACGATAAAGCTACCGGATTAACGTTCGTGGAATCGGGCAGACCCGCCAGAACTAGCTGCGCATTACGCCATTGCAACTGATCGAGAAAATCGTTTGTCAGCGCTACACCGGCCACCGTTTTCAGATTGGGATCCTGAATGGTTTCCCAAAACGCACCCCGATTCGGATCGTCGGTTCGATACGTAACATAGAAGGCTTTTTCTAAATCGGTTTGGGGTTTCCGCTCCTGATAATAGACTTGTTTAAGCGCCGTTACGGCCGCGTCGTTTTTGGCTGCCGTTTCCCAAAATGCCTGAGCCAGAGCCGGGTCGTTGGCTTTGGTGTAGGCAATAGCCCGGTAGTAAATTGACGTAGTATCGCTATTGTAACCAAAAGTTTCGGCGGCTTTTCGGTATAGCCCCTGCTCCAGTTGCCACAAACCCGCTATCGACCGGTAGGCGGCTCCATTCTGCTGATTGACCTCACCGAGTTGCTCTATCAATCCGAATGCCTTTGAATGATTGTAGTCTCGGTACTCAACAACAGCCTGAGCTAGTAATAAATCGTCGGTAAAATCCTGGTTAACAGGCAAAGTTGATATGCGTTGCAACGTAGCAGCCAACGTAGTATCCGGACGGTTACCGGCTAACACGTAGTTGTACAGACTCGCAAATCGACCAACACTCAAGCCTTGTTTCACTACGTCGCCCGTTAGCCAATCAGGCTGTCTGGGTTGGGACTTATCCGTTTGAGCGACCAGCCGTAACACCAACGCATTAGCCTGATACGATTCATATGACGATTCTGCTACGTTACTGGCTAATGTTGAATCGGCAAGGAGCACTTTTGGGTTTCGCGCATACAAGGCCAATAGATTCGATTCGGGAACTTCATCACGGCTGGCGTAGCTCGCAGCATTTTTAAAATAATAGTACGCTGAATCAGCTACGCTGGTGCGGGCGTAGAGATACCCCAAATTGTTCTGTAGTTCGCCACTTTTGGGGAACGCACGGATACCTTTTTGCAGGGCTTTGACCGCTTCAAAGAACAAATTCGACTGAAGATAAGCCTGACTTAAGCCAATGTAATCCTGCGGATTGGGCTGTTTCAGCAGGGATTGGTTGTAATAGAAAGCTGCAACGGGCTGATTATTCTGCGCCATCGCCAACGACGCCATTGCGTAGTTAGACTTGTGATTCTGAAACTCGCTTTCGAGGGCCCGCTGATAGAATGCATTAGCCGAGGTAACTTCTCTGTCGGCAACGTAGTAGTCGGCCAGGCCGTTGTAATAGCCAGCCAAACTTTGCCGAAACGTAATGTCGCTGCCCAGCACCAGAAAAACTACGACGCCAAACACAGCCGCTACACGAAACAGGCTCAATTCCAGACGCTTGGGCTTGTATAATACTCGATACACGGGCAAATTCTGCTCGTAAATGGGCCAGAAGTTAATCAGCACGTAGGCCAGAAAAAATACGCCCATAACCAGGTGCGTATCGACGATAATATCCTCGAATAGCTCGATTAATGGATCGTTGGCGGTTGCAAACGTGTAGGCAATTGTCAGCGTGGAAAGCAACGCCAAACCGGCGTAGAGAAACGCTCCCGAATCACGAAACGACACAGTATCCTGTTGCTGAATCAATCGCCGGAAACCCCAGATACCCAGCGTCACCGAAATCAGATAAATCGCAAATGGGCTGATTGACAATATATCCCAGTCAATTGATTTTGTATTCTTCAGCCAGATGAGTATTAGATTGATAAAGTACAGCAGGCTGATAAACAGCAAATTATTTACGCCCAACACCCGCCGTGCCCGGATCTGCGCTGGCAACTCTTCGGCCCGGCCAACGGAGGTAATCCAGACTAAACCGGCGATAATTTCGATAGAAATGAAAAAGATAAAACCGGCACTGATGACCAGCAAAACCGGCATACCATAACTTACTAAAATCAGCGCAGGGAACGTAACGGTCGATAAAACACTCAATAATACAGCCACCAAACCTGTAAGCAGGCCAAAAACAATCAGACGGATCAGAATAGGGTAATCGGAGCGAAAAGCATGAAAATAGTAACTCACCGATCCAAACAGAAAGGTAAGCAACAGAAATATGTAGTTGCCACCCAAACCAGGCACTTCGATCATTTCCCAACGAAAAAACGCCAGTCCGAGAATCAGAATACCCATGCCTACCAGGTAGCGTATCCGATCAAAGCGGGTAAGAGCACTGATTAACAGCACAAACGATAGCCCAACGCCTGCCAGTAATGCCGTTGCCAGCTCGGGATGTACTTCCATCGATCCAGCCAGAAACTGCTCTGACACGGCGTAGCCCTTTCCATCGACGGCATAATCGAGCAGGCCATCCGTGAAGGAATGAAATATGATCGGGACTTCGTTCAACTCGCTCAGTACGTCCCAACGGACAACATTTCCAAGGCCGCGCACCCAGGCCGTAACGAATCCTATTAAACTGATAATAAATGCACTAAAACTGACTATATAGGCAAGTCGGTAAGGCCGACGCCAGTCGTTCCAGAAAAATAAAGATGACATGAAAGAGAAACGTAACAGATGATACGTTAGTGCCTAATAGCCAACGTATCATCTGCTAGCATTGGTGCTACGTTGCAAACTTACTACGTATCAGTCTGGGTATCACTACGCCCGACTTCTTCCCTAAACTGGAGGAGGCTAAGCGTGGTAGTACTATACATTGTCCGTGCTTTTCAGTGCCCAGAAAACGAGCGCGGGCTGGAAAAACAACCGTACAAACCGCTTCAGGTCGGTATCTAATCCGGGCATACTCCGTTTATTAATGTATTGAGAAATGTTACCTGGGAAAACAGCCGTAAAAAAGGCAGCCGCTACTTTTCCAACTGTTTTTTGATGTTCATCATCGGTCAGAACTAATGTACTGCCTAACGCGATCTCAACTATACCCGAGTAAACAACAGTATCATCTTTTTTGAGCGGAATCACGTCTGGTACCTGTGCCTGAAACTCTCTTCGGGCAAATGTCAAGTGACCGATACCTGCTAGAATCAGCGACCCACCTAATAAAATCCGGGCTGCTTTTTTGGTGTTTTTCTGGATTATCATAACGTTTCGTTAAAGTCTATATATACTGAACTACAATACGCTATAAATCTATATTGTTTTTCAAAAGTGAATTTTATCCCCTACACAGTACTTAAAACCCGATCAATGGCGGTAAAATTGATGTATCCAGAAAAGGTGTTGATGCTATTTATCATAAACTTTATGTTACTATTAATAAAAAATAATTACCATATAGTGTGTACATCTGGTAAATAATTACTATCTTCATACTCTTATCATTTATGGGTTAGTGTCCCCGCTCTGGCCGCTTGGCTGTGCGGGGCATCTTTACTAGGTCGGTTTTTAAACGTTTACTATTAGATAGCTTTTTCTACTCTCCTAAAAACCAGCCCATTATTATATAGTTATGGGCTAGATGATTATCCTAACTTATTCTTTAACCCGTTCTCCGCCAAACTTGATCTTCTTTCATGAAGTTATATATGCATATTATCTCACCGGGCATGATTACAAGCATTAAGGATTTTCCTACTAGTCAGCAGCAAGTTTTACAGCTACTTGTAACACAACCCAATTACGCAGCAACCCCGGCCGTATTGATGGAAAAAATAAACGGGCCCGCTGGAGAAACCATTAAAGCCATCTGGGAGCTTATGCGGCTAGGTCACATCCATCAGGTTTCGATGAAGGATAATCTCGTACAACTTCACTTGAGCAATGAAATGACAGGGCTCCTTTTGGCCAATGCTAAACAGGAGCAAGCTTTTCAACGGTATAGCGGCAATACAAAATAGTGCCCGCAGAAACTTGAAAATGACAGTTCAGCCTCTTTTTCTGACGCTTCATACAGCTTCCTGATGGGCATGAGCCATAGGGCACCTAGTTTCGTCTGTCGACTGACAAATGAAACAAACAAATACGCTCAATGGACACAATTCAATTACCCCACTTTACGACGAAACGCTCAATTCCAGTTGCCGCCATCGAATACCTCGAAGCTATGGGCAACTACACTACGCTATACGTAGTAGGCCAAAAACCAATGCTGGTTGCCATCACGCTCAAACGGCTGGAGGAACGACTGCCCAATTTTCTACGAATCCATAAAGGCACGCTGGTAAATCCGGCACATATTGTTGCGTATCGGTACCGGTACGTAGAAAGTCCTTTCGTTGAACTCTCCGAATCACGGCAACTTCCCATTTCCCGCCGACAGACCCGGCGACTCCGGCCTCAACTGGCCAGTCATAACCGGGCGCTGGCAGCTTTGCCAATAGCCTGAATGGATACACCTTCATTGGCCTGAACAACGAAAAATGAGGCATTTGCCGAAACAATTTGCGTTAAACTACCGTTTAATCAATAAATGCCTGACTTTAATACAGGCTTTGCATATTGCGTCGTGGCAGCTCACCTCAGCCGCACAGCCTTTAAAGTTGAGGTGACCCCCGTAGCACTGTTCATGCCTGTTCGGTGTCGGGGGTTTTTATTTTTTTGGCCTGCCAGTTTCAGACAACGTAGTAAAATGCCACGTATCAGTCACGGCTGTTAACTGCATAGCGCACGTTTTTCCTCCCGATACTATCTAAGCCCGGCACTTTCGACGCCAATTCAAAGGGCTCAACCTAACATAATGATTCGCTACGTAGTTTAATTCATCTGAATTAACCGCCCCGCCAGGTGAACACTACGTTTATTTCTATTTGCTTATTATCAATCGGGTTATTGATGGCCACCGAGGCAGCGATGGCCCAAACCCAACCTACCCAACGTCGACGCTTTTTGGGGCTTGGCCGAAGCCGCGAGGAGATTATGCAGCGACGGGAGAAGCGGGAAAAGCCAGAACAACCCTGCATTTATTTTCCGCAGGCCCCTAAACCCGGCGAATGGCGCCGTTCGGTAGGTTTGGTTTTCACGGCCACACCGCCCGAAATCACCGAAGAAGTGCGCGTTTCAGTTCCGGCAATCGATATACATCTCCAGCGCGGCCTGACGAAAAACCTTTATGTAGTGGGTCGGCTGCAAACGCAGTTTATCCAGAATAGTCTGAACGTAGGATTGCGTTATGCCATACCAATTTCCGAAAAATGGTTTGCGTCGGCGGGCTACGACATAAATGGCTGGTTTGGCGTTCTGAAAATCCGGGACGTATTTGATGCTCAGGCGTATGGGGTATCGAATTACCCAAACCTATCCGTTGGTTACCGACTCACCCGCACGCTTCAGCTCATGGCACGTACCGAGGCTATCTTCGATTTTTATTACCACTCGCAGGTGGGTAGTTTGTCGGTCGATTACCACCGGAGCCAACTGAGTGGCGTGGCGTTTGCGTTCGCACTCGAACAACCTTTCTATAAAAAACAGCACGTAACGCTGGGCATCCGCGCGTCTTATTCCCGGTTCAACTGGCAATTCTGGTCGTTGTACGAAACCTTCGACCGTCCTTTGTTTTACCCCCAACTTTTTTTCGGCTTTATCCTATGAAACTGTCTTACATCTGGCTGATTAGTCTGGCATGGCTACTGTTCGTGGGGTGCCGACAGGTTTATGAAGCTCCTGTACCTTACGAAGGCGTTGATATGCCGGGAGCTGGTAAGTTCACTACGTCGGTTCGGCAATCGATGGAAGGTGTATATACTGTTACCGATGGCTCCGATCGCTTTGGTGGTGAGATAGTTGTGAAATGGACGTTTCTGCGTGAACAATCAGACACAATTTATTACCTCTCCATGTTCGCGGGCGCCGATGCTACGTATTTTTCGCTGGTCGGTCAGCCGCAGGCCGATAGTCTTGCATTAGCGGGGTATTGGCGAAAATTGTCAAATACGGACATAGGATTGGCTCAGTTTGCCGTGCAGATGAAGCATAATGGACAGCTTCAGAATTATGCAGGACGATTGGCAAGCGGTGATACGTTGATTATTAGCGGCTTATACGACGATGCTAAAGCGAAACCAAGCCGCCGGCTGACCTTGACCTACAATCGGCCACTCAATCCAGAGCCGTTTGCTATTCTGGCCCACCGCAGCGGTGGACGAACGTCTGATCTACTGCCTTCGTCCGAAAATTCAGTTGAAATTATCAAACTGGCTTCCCGACTGGGCGCAACGGGGATCGAAATCGACGTGCGCTACACGAAAGATGGGGTTCCTATTTTATACCATGACAATAACCTGAACTTACGGTTAATCAAAAAAAACGGTCTGAATGGACCGATTGAGGATTACACGTACAAGCAACTGAACAACATGGTCCGGCTGATTAACGGCGAAAAAATACCAACGCTGGAAGAAGCTCTGGAAACCGTTCTTATGAATACGCCACTGAGCTTTGTCTGGCTCGATACCAAGTACATAGGTCCAATGGCCCCCATTCAGGCCATTCAGCGAAAGTATCGGGAACGGGCCGCACAACTTGGCCGTAAAATTCAGATTGTCATTGGCATACCTAGTGAAGAAGCGTTGGCTTCGTATGAAGCTTTAGCCGATAAAAGTAATACACCGATACTTTCAGAACTGGACACGGCCATCACACGTAGCACGTTGAATTCGCCGATCTGGGCGCCCCGCTGGACCCTCGGACCGCAAACCGACGAGGTGCGCGCGATGCAAAATGAGGGTAGAACCGTTTTCGTCTGGACACTCGACGAGCCCCAATTTATTCGGGAGTTTATCAACGAAAGTCGTTTCGACGGTATTCTATCGAACTATTCGACACTGGTTGCTTTTCACCATTACACTAAGCAATAAACAAGCTCATGCAACCATCTAATCGTCTCTTATTCTGGCTTTTCGCACTGCTCATTAGCTACTCAGGCGCGCGGGCTCAGCAATCGGAAATCGACTCATTATTAAGTCAGCGTGGGCCATATGCCATTGTGGTTACGGCCGGAACGGGCTTATCGTATTATTCAACGCATATCGGCGTACCTGCTACGCTGGAAGCGGCTCGGCTTAGCCGCTTCGGTTTTCCGGGAACAATACGGGTTATGTGGTATCCCGACCATCGACTGCGGGTAGGAATAGAAACGGGCTGGACAACACTCTACAGCTATCGGGGTTTTATAGCAGGTGACCGTTCGCAGGTGTACGTATCGACCACGCCCATTTTAGTCATGTTTGCCATGCCACTTGGCTGGCTGACAGGCACCGAACGTAGTTTTACACGCCGAATGTCCGTAATGGGTGGAACCGGCGTTTATATAGTACGTTCGCGACTAAATTACGGTAATATAGTGAACGCGACTACGTATAGCACAGGCTGGATGGCTGGTGCTTCGTATGCGCAACCCGTTGGTCGGCGTTTCCGGGCAGCGGTTGAATTAAAATGGTACGATGCCGTTGCCAGCGAAAATGCCGCTTTTGTCGCCGAAGTTCATGCGGTGTGGCGCGCATTTTCGTGGTAATGCTACGTTCTGATAAAAACGATTATGGAAAACAAGGAAGGAAATAAACAGATATTATTTTTGAGCGATACTCAGGCGCCTATGTTTGTCGAGCGTCTGGTGTTACGTGCCCATCAGAATAAGAAAGCAACCCAAACTATTTTTGCCGAAATCCTGCGTATTCGCCCTGCTGTGCTCTACTGGCTGGGCGACATCGTTTCATTAGGCTACCGAAACAACAAGTGGCGCATTATCGACCAGTTTCTGTTGAAATGCACCGAAATACAGACTGCCGTGTACGCCATTATGGGCAACCACGACGTAATGGGCCGCCCAAAGAAAGGGGCCCGCAACTTTCAGAAACGCTTTCCTGACCACATTCCGACGGGCTACGTAAAAGTAACTGATCGAATTGCGGTGGTCATGCTCAATTCTAATTTCGGCATTCTTTCGGTCGCCGATTTGGTCAAACAGCAAACCTGGTACGAACAAACGCTGGAAGAACTCGACAACGACCAGAATATTGACGTAGTGATTGTTACGTGCCACCACGCTCCGTATTCAAACAGCAAACTGGTGGGTTCGTCGAAGCTGGTGCAGCAACGATTCGTGCCAAATTACCTGAAGTCAAAAAAAGCGAAACTGTTTATTACGGGACACTCGCACGCGTTCGAACGGTACGAATTCGATGGCAAGACATTTCTGGTTATTGGGGGCGGGGGCGGTTTACGACAGCCGCTTAATACGTCGGTCAGTCGGTTGCCCGATTTGGCCGCCGACTATAAACCGCTGTTTCATTACCTGTCCGTCCAGCGAAAAGGCAACGGGCTGGAGTTGACTTCCTACTGCCTGAAAAACGATTTTTCAGGTTTTTCAGAAGGCTACCATTTCGAAATACCCGCTGAAGTCGAAGAAGCTCCCATACCAACGTAGCACTACTCTTCTGCTACGTTCCCGGCACCTAGCTCAGCGAGCAGCGTTTGCCAGTATTGCGTTACAGCCGGATTATTTTCTTTAACGGCCGCATTTGGCTCAAACGGCAAAATCATCGTTACGTCTGGGTTGCCGATAGCGTATCGTTTGAGTTGTTTGGCGTCGGCTTTGGCCCATTCATCAGCCTGCGCATTGTCTTTGGGAGGAGTCGCCTGAAAATCGCGTCGGTTGGTACCTTTCACGCTCTCAATCATGTCGCTGAGGTAATAGACTTTTACCGTGGCGCCCGTTTCATTCGCCCGGGCAATCACCGGTAAACTGGCCCAGATATCGGTTTCCTGATTCGATGCGCCGTCGTTCTGCGTCATCAATTGTTGCAACACGCGCTGCCGGATTTGTCCTTTTTCGCGCGTTAGTGACAGATTGAATTCGGTTTCGGCGGCTTCGCGGTCAGTGGGGCTGGCGGCTGACATATCCTCCATTTCGGTACGTACCGTCAGATTCAGCGCGCGGGCTTTGGACGTATTTTCGTGGATGAAATAAACGTCTAGTTTATCGCCTTTCTGCCTGATATTCTGTTCAATAATGTCGGTTATAGCCTGCTGGTATTTCTGAGCCACAAACGCTTTGTTGACGTTCACGCTACGTGTTTTATCCAGAAAAATCAGCGTGTAGATTGGTTCGTCAGTACGTACTGGTTTTTCTTTCTCCGATGAACAGGCAACCGCCCAAAAAGTAAGTAGGCAAATGATGATGAGTCGATTCATTACGTATTTGTCGCGACTACTGCCAGCAACGTAGCAGCATCACTGTTCTTTTCTGTGAATGATTAGTTATGCAACGTACTGTCCGAACGGACTTTATGATTCTGTTTATCCGTCTGAACTGTACTTACTAAAACGGCGCGGGAGGTCAGAAGGTTATCCTGCGTTCGATACTCTTCTTCCCAGCCGACAATTTTATGCGGAAAATTGCGCTCAAAAATGATGGCCAGCGTACGGTCATCAGTCGGATATTCGAGGGTATATGCTTTCAAAAACTTACCCGGATAAAGAACGCCTTCATAGTCAGCAAGTGTGGCTTTTGCGGGCAACGTTTTCAGCGGAATGTTACGTAGCTGTGTGATGGCTGTTCCCTGAATAAGCTGGATTTCACCGGTAGGCAGTTTATCGGGTTCCAGCCGAATTCGATTCCAGAGTTCGTCCTCAAGCCGGGTTTTGGATAATACGTTTGGCTGGTTCGCTTCTTTATTATCTGATACCTGCGTTTTAACCTGGTAAGCGTTATCTCGATACGCTACTTGCTGATAACCATACCCATCCCAAACCTGCTTCGACGTATTGACCAGCAACGTATTAGGGAAAATAGGATTGTGAACTGGCGTCAAAACCGACGTAACGAACGATGCATCCGACGTACCAATTCCAAATCGCCAGTTCAGGTTTGACTTTAAAGTGAGTATTGTATTTTCGTCGTTATCAGCTGTTACAAGTTTATCGGGAAGAACGTTTTCAACTGCAAAAACCAACTTGGCTTCACCTTTATTCAGCACGCCTTTATGCGCTTGCTCAAGTCGATACGTATTGATTTCCAATAGATTACCCGCCCAATAAGCGCCTTCTTCCGCATTCCAACCAGAAGATCGTTGCGAAGTAGTTGTCGGGCCCTGCGCTGGTTTGGGATTTTGAAAAACAGTAGCCTTCATGGCGAAAGCAATTACTACGGCCAGCAACAACACAAAAAGCAGAAAGTACCTGGTAACGAATTGTTTCATGTGGATCGACTAGAGAGCTGTCTGTGCGCAAAATTCCGGCAGATTCGCTTATCTTACAACTGTTTATCGAAAACGATTTACCCAACCATGCTACAACCTGCTACGCGACTTCTCCTCTTTCTTTATTTCACATTATTCATTGTTCATTCAAGCTCGGCGCAGGTCGAAAAAGCCCCCGCCCGACGCGAAGGCGATGGCCCTTTCGGCAAATTGATTATTCGGGGTGTTACGTTGGTAAACAGCACAGGGGCACCGCCAGTCGGTCCGGTTGATATTGTCGTCGAAAAAAACCGTATTGTGCAAATCAGACAAGTGGGTTTTCCGGGCGTACCAATTGATGCTAAAAGCCGTCCGAAAGCCGATCCCGGCGATAAAGAACTGAATTGTGAAGGCATGTATCTGATGCCGGGTTTTATCGACATGCATGGGCACATTGGCGGTCAGGCGCAGGGAGCGAATGCCGAATACGTATTCAAACTCTGGCTTGGTCATGGCATCACTACTATCCGCGATCCATCTTGCGGCAACGGCCTTGATTGGGTGCTGGAACATCGCGCAAAAAGTGAACGTAACGAAATTACCGCCCCACGTATCAAAGCGTACACCGTATTTGGGCAAGGATCAAAAGAACCTATCAGCACTCCCGAACAGGCGCGTGCCTGGGTACAACAAAACGCGAAACGGGGGGCCGATGGCATTAAATTCTTCGGTGCAGAACCAGCCATTTTCCGGGCTGCGCTGGAAGAGAACAAAAAACTTGGTTTGCGGTCGGCCTGTCACCACGCGCAGTTGGAGGTGGCTCGAATGAACGCGCTGGCCACCGCCAAAGCCGGTCTGACATCGCTGGAACACTGGTATGGCCTACCCGAAGCCCTTTTCGATGACAAAACCGTTCAGAACTACCCCGCTACGTATAATTACAACAACGAGCAGAACCGATTTGAAGAAGCGGGTAACCTCTGGCAGCAAGCCGCCAAACCCGGCTCCGAGCGCTGGAATAAAGTAATGGACGAGCTCATCGCGCTCGATTTCACCCTCGACCCAACCTTCAACATTTACGAAGCCAACCGCGAATTGATGCTCGCTCGGCGGGCTGAGTGGCACGACGAATACACCATGCCGAGTTTGTGGCGTTTCTATGGCCCTAGCCGCATTTCGCACGGGTCGTACTGGCACAATTGGGGCACGGAGCAGGAAGTGGCCTGGAAGAAAAATTACCAACTCTGGATGGAGTTCATCAACGAATACAAAAACCGAGGTGGCCGCGTTACTACAGGCTCTGATTCAGGTTTTATTTACCAGCTCTACGGCTTCGCGTACATCCGCGAGCTGGAATTGCTACGTGAAGCGGGTTTTCATCCGCTTGAAGTGATCCGTGCTGCTACGTTAAAAGGGGCTGAAGCGCTCGGCATGGCCGATCAAATTGGTTCTGTAGAGGTCGGTAAACTCGCTGATTTTGTGATTGTTGATCAGAATCCGCTGGCGAATCTGAAAGTTTTGTATGGTACAGGGGCCATTCACCTCAACGAGAAAAATGAAGTAGAGCGCGTGGGTGGCGTTACGTATACAGTGAAAGATGGCGTAGTTTACGACGCAAAAAAGCTCTTAGCCGACGTTCGGAAATTAGTAGCCGACGCAAAAATCAAAGAAAACTTCGAGATCACACAGCCCGGTATACCAGCCAAAGCGGGGAAAGTGGGAGGTGGGAAAAACTAAGTTGTTATTCCTTAACCACCGTCTCTTGATTCTCCTTTATAGGAGAAGAAATCAACAAAGGTAATATCAGCAAACTACTGCCACTCAGCAGAATACCAATCAGAAACTGAACCGCGTGCAGATACGTAGCGATGATGGCGCCATCCTTCAAATCGAAGCCGTAGAGGAGCAAAGTTCGGCTGACCAGAAAGTGATAGGTTCCAATGCCACCCTGCGTAGGCACCGCAAAACCGCCAATGGAAATCACCGACAGAATCGCCAACGTAGCACTGACGGGTAACTCACGAGTCATGTCCATCGATTGAAGCAGCAGATACGTAACGAGGCAGGCCATAAACTGATTGAGGATCGTTAACAGGACAAACCAGATCGGGCGTTCGATATGACGTAGCGCGATAAACCCCTGCCACAACCCTTTGCCGATATTAACCAGACGTAGCACGAGCGGATTTTGCACGGGCATTTTCTTTTTTCCCGATACGTATGGACCAGCTAAACGAAGCAAAAGCCAGGCTAATCCCGCGAACGTAGCAACAAGGGCAATTCCCGTAAGCCAGTTGATTTGAAAAAAAGTCCCACCAAACAAAAACGTGCTCATCCGGTCGAATTCGACCAATACGGTCAATATAAGCATCACAACAAGCATTGTCAGATCAAGAACGCGCTCGGCGATGACCGAACCGACGCCCTGCGAAACCGGAACCCCATCCGTTTTTTGTAGACTCAGGCAGCGCGTCAATTCGCCCGAAGCGGGTATGATTAAACTGGCAATGATGCCGGTCTGAATGACGATGGTGGTTCGGAATAGAGAGGGCGAATAACCGAGCGGTTTCAGCACTTGCCGCCACCGCTCGGCACGTAATATGTAGGTGAGCGTGGTAACAATTGCTACTAAAACTACGTAAATTGGATTAGCTTGGCTGGCTTTTTGCAGTAGTAAAGACAGGGGTACGTCCTTGAGTGTATAAGCGACAATCGCGATGGCTGCGGCCAGTAGTAAAACTCGTTTAACGTATCGATTCATTCTGTCAGTCCTAAGGGCCTCGATTATGACCCGCAAGTTACCAATTCAGGTGATACGTCGCGATAGTTTGGAGAAAAGTGCGTAAGGCAATAAATTTGACGAAAGCCCAATACGTAGCAACCTTTTACGGGTCGGTACGTCTAGTATTAAATTCCATTGATTAATGGCCAAAAAGAATAAACCCATAGCTAATAAAACGGGCTCAGCCGGAAATCCACGTCCTACTACGTCTCCTGCCCAAACCAACGTAACGCCCCCGGTCAGTGTCAGCAAACGGACAGAGCCACCCGCGCCAAAACCAAAATCTGAACCTACTCCCCCGCCCAGCCTACGCAACGATGGCCGTCCGCTGGTGGTGTTCGACAGGAAGATGAAAATCTTTCTGTACACCTGCGCTGCGTTGTATGCCTTTATGATTATGGCCAAACTAAACGGTTCGTCAGTAGGCGTCTGGGACCAGATTATTCCCAGCGGCAACGTAGCGAATCGGACGGTTATTTCCGGGCAGCCGCGTATGATACGTATGGATGAATGGGCTATTTTGACGCCATTTATGACATCGCAGGCCGCCAAAGGGTTTCCAATTAAAAACTTTACAAATGGGGGGGAGAATGGGTCATTAATGGGTCTTCCGGTTAAGCATCCTATTGCGTTAATCAAGCCAAACCTTTGGGGTTTCTTTATTTTCGATTTTGAGCGGGGCTATTCATACTGGTGGGGCTTTAAAATATTCGGAATGCTGATATCAGTTATGATGTTTCTCATGGTGCTGACTAACAGTAATTTCTGGCTGTCGTTGTTCGGTTCAATCTGGGTGCTGCTTTCGTCGGGAACCCAGTGGTGGTTTTCCGTAACGGTGCCGGATATGTTTACAAGTGGGTGCCTTCTTTTTACGGCTACGTGTTACTATCTCTACAGTACCCAAACCCGCACTATAATTATCTCGGCGCTGGTAGCCACCCTCGGACTATTGTGGTTTGCTATTTTGCTGTATCCGCCGTATGAGGTTCCACTGGGATATTTCCTACTAATATGCCTGGCTGGCTTCATCGTTCGAAACCCGGACTGGAATCGAATGAAGAGTGGCTTAAACATGAAACTCGTTTCAGCAGGGATAGCCATCCTTGTCATGGGAATTCTGGGTTATCTCGTTTACAATGATCTGAAAGATACCATCAAGGTACTGGCAAATACAGTATATCCCGGCAAACGTAGTGAATTGGGCGGAACAGGTTTCGTAGGAAACTGGTTCTCCGAGTTTTATTACACCTGGGTCATGGAGAAACAATTGCCTCCTAAATGGCTAAATATCTGCGAGTTCTCGCACTATATGAACTTCGTTCCGGTGTTGGTGCTGGGTTCGGTTGCTACGTTCGTGAAAAATCGAAAAATCGACGTAATGATGCTGGGTCTAAGCATTTTGTCAATTGTTCTGCTGCTCTGGATTTTAGTCGGTTTCCCGGAATTCCTGGCGAAACTAACCCTGCTCAATACCAGCCCGACCCGCCGGACTCAGGTTCCTTTTGGCTTCGCCAGTGTGTTGTTTGCTGTACTGTATATCGATTACGCCAGCAAATCGAGTCAGCTGGATAACAGGTTGGTAACCATTGGTTTGGTAATCGTTCTTGCCATAGCCTCTTACTTTATTTCGGGCACCATGCAGACTGATTCTGGTAACTTGTTCACCACGAATCAACTAATTATATCGTCTCTTCTGTTTATTATACTAAACGGGCTGCTGCTGTTTAGTTTTTCCTGGCGGTATCGGTTCCTTGCTTTTGGGATAATCGTTACGTTGTATTATCTGCCTAATCTAAAGGTCAATCCAGTGAATAAGGGATTGACTGCTATGACGGAAAATACGCTTTTCAGCACGGTGAAAACGATGGGCGAGGCTGAACCAAACGCGAAGTGGGTGGTAATGGGAGACCGTTTTCTATCGTACTTAATTTCTGGCACGGGAGTTGATTTGTTAAGTGGTGTCAAGTTTATTCCGGACTTCAAAACCATGCGTACGCTTGACCCAACCGCCAAACGGGATTCTGCCTATAACCGTTACGCGCATACGGTCTATTATTCGTACATTAATGGTCGCGATACGGTGGTGTTTAACAGTACGTTCGAGGATGGCTATACCGTGGGTATGGACGCCTGTTCGCCAAAACTCAAAGCGCTGAACGTTAAATACTTCGTATTTGACCGGGAACCGCAAGCGGTAGAAGTTCGCTGTTTGAAATTGATGCAGACGTTAGGAAACATCCGAATCTACAGAGCCAATGATTAATGTCGATCCACGTAAGGTGTTTATTGTGATTCCTTCCTACAATGAAGGCAAGGTGATCGCACACACGTTGCAGAAACTCCGGCGGTTCCACAACTACTCGGTTGTTGTGGTCGATGATTGTTCTACCGATAATACAGAGGCTATTCTGAAGAATTTCGACGTGTACTACGTTCGCCACAGCGTCAATCTGGGCCAGGGAGCGGCTTTGCAAACGGGAATGAGTTTCGCGCTGACGCAAGACCCTGCCGTAGTGGTTCACTTCGATGCCGACGGTCAACACAATCACGAAGACATTCCCCGTTTCATCGAAAAAGCTCTCGATGGTAGCTGCGACATAGTACTGGGTTCGCGCTTCATACGTAGCGAAGACTTAAAAGCCGTTCCGCCGTTCCGCCGATTTGTCTTGAAAGTAGCCGCCACAGTGAACGGTTTGATGACCGGCATGTGGCTGAGCGATGCGCACAACGGATTCCGGGTGCTCACACCGACAGCGTTACGTGCCATTCGCCTGCGCGAGAACCGGATGGCGCACGCGACGGAAATTCTGTCTCAAATCCGGAAAAACAAGCTGCGCTACGTTGAACTACCAACGCACATTGTTTACACCGATTACTCAAAGCAAAAGGGACAATCCTGGTCCAACTCGATCAATATTTTACTGGACTTACTGATTAGCCGCCACTTACGATGACAGTTCCAATGATTCTTTCGTTTCGGCCCATCCAGTTACTGCTGGTCGTACTGGTGATTGGGGCGCTGTTACTGGCATTCCGGATTTTCCGCAATAAGTTATTTTACCGGCTGGCGTTTCTGACGTTTCTACTCATTGGTCTGGTGCTGGTCATCAATCCCGATCTGACGGCGTATCTGGCCAATGCGGTGGGTGTTGGTCGGGGTGTCGACATGATTTTTTACATGCTCTTTACGGGCTACGTATTTGTCACGATTATCATCTACCGGCGCTTATTACGTCAGGATGAGGTAATTACGATGTTGGTACGTGACAATGCCATACGTAACGCGCAGAAGAATTTGGAGTCGTCGGCTGCTACGTCGCCTAAAACCAGCAACCCGTCGCAACCGATTTCATGAAGCGTATTTTATTCGTTTTAGATAATTATTACCCTCATATTGGCGGAGCCGAACTGTTATTTCAGAATCTGGCCGAGCAATTAGCTGCTGAAGGTTACTACGTTACGGTACTAACTCCGCGAAGTTTTCCCAATTACAAGGCGTCCGAAACCTACAACGGCGTTCACATTATTCGGCCTTGGGTGCCTAATTTCCTGCAACGATACTTCTTTACGTTGTTTGCGATTCCC
The DNA here is from genome assembly GCF_054778555.1 of Spirosoma flavus. Taxonomy (NCBI): domain Bacteria; kingdom Pseudomonadati; phylum Bacteroidota; class Cytophagia; order Cytophagales; family Cytophagaceae; genus Spirosoma; species Spirosoma flavus. The sequence continues at coordinate 612,166 of NZ_BAAGZL010000004.1, read as the reverse complement.
AAGGCGATTTCGCTGGCTCGTAAGCATGATATCATTCACACCGCTACGTACAATGCCGCTTTTCCGGCTTGGATCGCATCTCTATTAACGGGCCGTAAATCAGTCATTACCATTTACGAAGTCTGGGGTCAGAACTGGTTCCGATTTGGCGATAGTAAAGTCTTATCGACCGTGCTTTATGTTCTGGAAAAAATGGTGCTGGCGCTTAAATTCAACCAGCACGTGTGTATCTCCGAGAGTACGCTACGTGCTTTCCGGGAAGTACATCCAACCCGACGAGCTACCCGAATTTATCCAGGTGTAGATTATAGCGAAATAGACGAAGCCCGCCAACGCGATCAACCGAATTTAGCCGCCCTTCGCGAACGATTCGGCTTCAAACCAGATGATTTTGTGGTGCTTGGCTTTGGCCGAACGGGCCTCTCGAAAGGATTTGAATATCTGGTACGTGCCATTCCGATGATTCACGAACGCGCGCCTAAGATTCGATTTGTTTTCATCTGGCCCACCGCGCCCAACTTCGTTACGTTACGCGATACGTTGGTTGAGGAAATTAGTCGTTTCCCAAAATCGATTGATGTACAAGTACTTGATAAAAAAACACGGCAGGAGTTACTGAGCTTTATACAGGCTGCCGACTGCGTAGTAGTTCCATCCCTATCGGAAGGTTTTGGCTACGCAGTGGTAGAAAGCAGTTGCCTGTGCGACAAAGTAGTAGCTTCAAATACTACGTCGATTCCAGAGGTAATCGGCGGGAATCATCTTCTGGCTGAACCTGCCAATCCGGCCTCTATTGCCGATGCCGTTGCCAAAATGCAGATAGGTCAGTACGTTACAACACCCCGCCCCACTACGTTCACCGTGCAGAAAATGGTGGATGAGCACAAAGAAATGTACGCGAGTCTTTAGCTTAGGTAAGAGATGGTGAGTACTTAAACCATTCCGGCAGCTCTATGGTGTTTCTCAAAATCGAACAGTTCATGAGTAGGTTCTGAAAACCTCACTAGGCCAGATTCTCAAAGCTGACCCCACGGAAATGATTATTCATGAATTGATAAACTCAACGAGATAGAATTAGCTTTTAATAGATCTTACTTTATAGTCTGGCAAAATTCCTCATTTATAAAGTAACTAAATGAAGTATTCCTCGTCTTACTCAGGAGCTCTTTCATGAAACCCTTCGTTTGAAAACCAAATATGACAAGTGCCTGGTGAAATCATAACAGGCACAGTATAATTTACCTCAGGTAATCTTTACAAAACCTAAATAGCTTTTTATCATATGCCCCCTGAATGACCACTCTATCTAATCCATCCATCTTGTTTTTTCAGACCAAAAAGCTCCTGTTAGCGCCTGGGAATGAAATAATTTAATGTTTAAACAAACTCCAAACTGATTTTAAATTCGATCTATGCAGACATTTTTACGAGCGCTTTTCTTATTGGAAATTAACGTTTTTGTATCATTTATGGCTCTCGCCCAGGCCCCTAGTGCCGGTTTGGTGGCCTACTATCCCTTCAATGGCAATGCTAACGATGAAACTGGGACCGGCCACAATGGCTTGGTAAATGGAGCAAGCGTGACTGCCGACCGCTTTGGCAATGCCTCCAAAGCTTACAGCTTTGATGGGGTCGATGATCGAATTGAGGTGGCTCACAAAGCCGATCTTAATAGTCTTAACTTTACCTATTCCATCTGGGTCAATATTAATGAGTATGGCACCAGTACGTTGGATGAGACACGTATTGCCAGCATGTTGATGGCTAAGTATGGCGGTAGTCAGGGGTTTGTCATTTTCAACAACTTGCCCGGCCAACTTGTCCTTAGGCCTACTCCATCAACCGTTCTGCCAGCGTCAAATGACTACTTTACCAACCAATCCATACCGGTAAATACCTGGAAGCAAGTTGTGTTCACCAAATCGGGTCAGCAGATTCGGTCGTACGTGGACGGCGTTTTATCAAGTACAGGTGTTTATACAGGTAATTACACGCCTTCACCGGAGAGTCTGTATATAGGTTCTGGCCCCTGGCGATCCGACGAGTTTTTCAGAGGCAAACTGGATGATATTCGCATTTACAATCGGGCATTATCAGAAACCGAAGTAACTCAGTTGTATACTAGCGAATCTACACAAGCTACCTGCGCTTCGGCCGCATTTAGTTTTACGGTTTCGAGCAGCAACACAGCGGTCATCTCTAACGCTTCACCCACAGCTACTACCTTAACCTTTTGCAACGGCGGTCAAATGGTAGTAGGTATGTTGACTGCTGATGTACCGACGGCCAATCTTCGTTTTATCGAACGAATGAACTCAGACGGAAACGTAGCGTTTGATGGCCTACCGGTTCCCGCACAGCGGGCACAGACAGACGTAGGAATTGAATACTTCAACCGCTCTTATGGTGCTTATACGTTGCTCAATCCAAACATTACCGGAACCTTGAGCGAAACGTTTACGCCTTATATTGATCTTAACAACGATCGGCGATTCAATCCTGGAACCGAATGTCTCGGACAACCCGCTTTATTTATCTACGATATCAAGAAATCGACCCCTCCGACTTTATTCGCTAGTTCTCTAGTCTCTAACCAGCCTATATCCGTCACCGCCACTGGATGCTCAGGTAGTCTTAACTGGACCCCTGTCGGCGGAATCGGACAGGCTAATGGCAATATCTATACGTTCTCGCAACCCGGTTCGTATTCTCTTTCGGCTACCTGCTCACAAGGAAGTTGTACTGGCCTGCCATCTAATACTCTCTCTTTGCAAATTCAGACCGGCAACTTTGCTATCAGTTCCGTCAATACAATTCAGTGTCAGCCAATTGACGCCAGACAACTAGGCTATCAGGTTCGATTTACTCCTGTTTACTCAGGTACCAACGCTAGCCCGGTCAGCTTCTCGGTTACCAAGGAAATGTTACCCACAACCTCATCCGGCCCTTATAGCCTAACACTTTATATTGATAACCCCAGCGTTGTCATGGTCGCCAAACAATCTGGTAGTCCTGAAGCCCGTTACGTCTACAACTGGCTGGCAGCCTGCCAAACATCCGGGTTTTCCATTGTTGGGGTAAGTACGGTCAGTTGTGAGGTATTAAGGAGCGATCAACGTAGGCTTACGTTTACTCCCCAGTACAGTGGGGTAAATGGTAGTCCAATTAGTTTCTCGGCGGTTAATGAGATATTGCCCACCACGGCAGCAGGGCCATATAGGCTGGATCTTTTCACAGATAATCCAGTAATCAACCTCCGAGCGCAGCAAAGTGGTGTACAAACCAGCTATGCCTATAACTGGCTGCAAGCTTGCCCCGCATCTGGCCGGGTTGGCGCATCGGAAGCTGGAACAGGCTTACAGGTGAAAGTGCTTGGAAACCCTGTACAAACACAAAGTCTGGAATTAGAAATTAGTGGTGTTGAAGGCCAGCGAGTCAATCTGGAGCTAGTCGATTTGGGTGGGCAACGTTTGCAAGATCAACACCTGGAGCAAGCGGGTGTTCTTGACCGGGTTAAACTAAATATAGGCAGTAAGCCAGGCGTGTTTTTACTACAGGTGAGCACAGCTACTCAGCGGCAAGTGATTCGGGTTGTTAAACCGTAACAGCTATTCATTCGTCAATTTAATAAGCCGGGCCTTAGGGTCCGGCTTATTATTGATAGTTGCAGCTTTCTCTTATACTTTTCGCAGCTACATTCTTCCCTCTCTATAGTCTCATCTGAAGCGCAGCTACATGAATGCCCTTCGTCTCAAGTAGGCAGCAATAAGAATATATAGTTTTATTATTCTGACAGACGTTATTTAGCGCTTATACGCGATAGAGCAAATCGCCCCAAGTTGCTTACAACAAAGCCCCAACCGTTATTATTATGCAACAATTTGTCACAGAGTTGCGACGCTTCGTAGACGTTTGTTACCTTCCAACGCGACGCATCGGCCACAGCGATTTTCTGCGACAAATATTTTTTCACTAAGTCTATCTTCTTTGTCAAACCTCCACGCCCACTCGGTTTTGCAAACAACTCTTCGACAAACGATGCTGGAATCTCGTTGAGGTGTGCAACCTGTAGCAACATCTCTTTTGCTTTTTGCTGGTATAAAGACGACTCTACCCGGCTCTCTTTAGCAGCCTGTATCAACGTAGCACGAATATCTGGCGCACTATCGATCAACTTTCGATCATATGCCTGTTGCCAGCTTTCTGAAATTAATACCTGAATGGCGGGCCCAGGAACAAACTTGTGATGAAAAGGAATATTTTCCTCGCTGGAAAACGTAGTCTGCGATTTCTGACTTTTATCCGGACTAAAATAAGAAGAGCCCGTGCTGTGTCCTGATATACCATTTATAATCAGGGGTTTGTATGAATAACCGTAGCGGGGAATGATTTTGGTTAGTGAAACGCCGGAATACACATCTGGAATCTGCGATAAAAAAAACGAACCGCCAGAGCGTTTTTTATTCGTATTAATTATGTCAACCGATACAAAACCTCCGTATAGCCAAGGTAAGTCGTGATACGTCCGAAGTCCGGCTGCTACGTCAGTCAGCACCGCCGACGACTCCAACAGAGTGAAGCCTTTTTTGAGCGGAATAGTTAACAGATTTTTAAGCGCAGGATCAATATGGCTAGGCCAGCAGTAATTAATGGCTTTACTGTTAACAGCTGCTACGTTATACTCCTTAATATATGACCTTACACGCTCAATTGTATCTGGCAAAATACCGTCATCATCACCTACATACGATACGAAGCCTTCAGCGATGTGGCTCAGGGCAAACTCCCAGTTATGCGACATACTGATACGTTTGCCCGTATTTACGTAACGAATACGCGGGTCGCGAAGTGATTCAACATAATCCCGGGTACCATCCTGACTAAAATTATCGCTGACCAAAATTTCGTAATTGTCGACTTGTGGGGTCAGACAGGTTTTCAACGTCCACTGCAACGTAGAAAGCCGCTCACGAGTCGGAATAACAATGGTAATCTTAGGTAAAGCATCCATAGGTTGCTTACTTCACTCGTTTCAAATAGCCCTCAGGCGCGACCGAAATCAGTAATTTATTATCGATAGCGTGATCAATTTCGAAGTTGTCATTCTTCTTTAAAAACTCCCAAACGGCCGTTTTGGGATTATCGCCTTTATCCCAGGGACGATTATTATACAAGTTAGCTGGTAAATCCTCCACAATCGTATCAAAAACAACTAAATAAGAACCTACTGTTACAAAGGGGGAATATAAGGTTAACTCTTTCGCTACGTGATCGTGCGTATGGTTAGAATCTAAACAAACCAGTATCGTTTGTTTTCCAGCAGCTAAAGCTGCTATCTGGTCTACAATCTGCTGATCGACAGACGATCCCTGAATCATTTTAATCCGCTTGAACATTGGATGGCTCTCAATAGCCTGCCGATTATGTTCCCGAATATCGATATCAATGCCAACAACTTCCCCTTTCCCAATCAATTCCAGCATAGAAGCATAGAAAATCAGCGAACCTCCGTGAGCAATACCTGTTTCTATGATAATGTCGGGTTGAATACGCCAGATTAATTCCTGCATCGCCACCAAATCCTGTGGGTACTGTATAATTGGGCGACCCATCCAGGTGAAATTATACGAGTATTGCTCCTGAATAGAAACAGTATTGAATACTTCGGCAGCCTCGGTCAGGGTTTTATTATTCGGGTAGGAAGCGACTCGCTGAGCAGATTCGTTAAAGAACTGGGTTATTGGCTGATTGTCCATAATACTAGGAATGTTAATAAAGAAAATCTTGAAGATCAATTTATTTGAACGTCAGTGTCTGGCAAACTGCTACGTTATTCTAAAGGCAGGATATTATACGTACCCGGCGCAAACTGAGCCTTGATTTCGTCCAGATAATTGGGATTCATAACCAGAATATGTCGAACGTCGGTGCGAGTGCGGAAAGCGTCTGGACTCAAAACCGGATGACCAGTTCCTGCTACGTATCTGCCGTATTTTCGAGGGCTGATATCAACCAGACATTTAACAAGCGTTACCTCTCTGTCCAGTCGATTTACAAACGTCGAACCTTTGGCGCCAGCGCCCCAAACGGCAATCCCTTCCTGATGATACTGTTCAAGCCACTTCGTCCATTTTTCGAGCGTACCGGAGAAGTCAAGCATTAATTTGTCTTTATCAATAACATGCTCATCAATCGTCGACTTTAAATCGGCCAAATCGGCAAATAAATACATATACTGCCCATTAAATAGCCGCCCCGTTTGGGCTGTCGAAAAAAGGTTACCGAATGATGATTCTGTAAAGTAATTGCAGTGCTCATAAAATACGTCCCAAAACGCATTATTGTCGGCTATCCAGTCAAGCGTTGGAACTTCAATAAAGATTTTGCCCCGATGCCCATTCGCTTCAGCAATTGTTCGTAAAAACGAAAACGGGTTTGGGATGTGCTCCATAGTATGGCGTAAAATGAGCATATCGCCATTCGTTTTTTCATTGTTTTGGCCAAAGTAATCCTTTACAATGTAATCTGCATCGCCTTCATAAGTGGGGTCATAGCCGGTTACATAATATCCTTTCCTGCGTAAATGCTCCAGAAAATAACCCTTCCCACAGCCGATTTCGATGATATTCAGCGATTTATTATGGTTAATAAAGGATTCTACTGTATCGGACACTTCTTCCAGATAATGCTGGAAATATGGCGAATAATTCTGCTCGTTCTGGTAGTTTTCATCGTACTCCATTAATTGGGGGTCGAAATACCGGTTTTTGACGAGCCCAGAATCGGGGTCAATAACTAACTCGACATCGCCGGTTGTGGACTGTACAGCATCCTGAAATGAAGGATAAAGTTTATTCTGAAAGATCGGTATATGGGTTACTGAATAAAGTGCATTCATGGATTCAGTATGGTTTGTAATTTTTGATTATCTCCCCAGAAAGCCAGCGGCTCATAGTCGGGGTACGGGTAATAACCCAGATTAAGCTGGAGCTGGTACTTATGTTCTTGCATAAATCGTTCCACTAATGTTCGTACAGATACCGGCTGACCGCTACAGATATTAAAAATTCCGGTAATATTCTGTTGCATAGACACTTGAATAATGCTCGATGTTACGTCGGTTACGGTCAAATAATCGCGTAACTGTTCGCCTTTAGACATGTTGAACGTAGTGTCGCCACGTAACGCGGCTGTTTCCAACTGCGCTAGCAAGGATTTTGGGTTTTGCCCACGCCCGTACATATAAAATAGCCGAAGCCATTTAAACGATACGTTCCGGCCCGCTACGTATAACTCAAGCGATTTTCGTAATGTATCTTTTGCCAGCCCATAAGCTGTTGTTGGAAGCGTCGCCAAGCTTTCAGAAAGACAACCTGACTGTAGGCCATATTCCAGACAAGTGCCTGTTACGGTCAAATTGGTTAGACCATTAGCCAGAAAATTCGTCAGAAAACGATAATGCTGGAGCCAGTACGTATCGAGATGCGCCATCGACCGGTAATCAGGTAACCCCGACCAAGCCAGATGAATTACTACGTCGGGTTTCCCAAAATGTGTAAACAGGTCTATATCGGTAGAATCAGCAGCAATGTCAAACGGAATAAACTGCACTTTCGGAAGCCAGTTTGCTCGCTCTGTTGAGGGCTCGGTTCGGGCGGTTGCGATAATACGTACGCCCTCTATCGCCAGCAATTGTTCGATGATGTGCTGACCGATAAAGCCTGTTGCGCCGGTTACCAATACTGTTGTTACGTTGCTCACAAAACCGTTAGTTCAGGAATGGCTACCACAAACTGCCCACCCCATTCGCGAATATAAGCCAGTTGTTTCGTGATTTCGTCGCGGATGTTCCAGGGCAAAATCAGAACGTAGTCGGGTTTGTTGGTTTTTAATACGTCTTCCTGTACAACGGGAATGTGGCTGGCGGGCAAAAACTTGTTCTGCTTAGCAGGATTGGCATCCACTACATAGTCGATGAGGTCATGCTTCACGCCACAGAAATTGAGCAACGTATTACCTTTGGCAGCCGCGCCATACGCTGCAACCGATTTCCCGGCCTCTTTCTGATCAATCAGGAAGCGTAGCAGTTTCAGTTTTATCTGCTCTGCCTTATCCTGAAAACCGTTATAGTGATCCAGCGTGGTTAGGCCAGCTTCTTCCTCTTTTTTAAGCAGGGTCGCTACGTTGTCAGAAATCGCCAACGTATCATTTTCTGCGTGTTTGGCGTAGATACGTAGCGAACCGCCGTGCGTCGGGATTTCGTCTACATCGAACATCACCAGCCCCTGCGCGGCAAAAATCTGGCTGACGGTATAGAACGAGAGGTACGAAAAATGTTCGTGGTAAATGGTATCGAACTGGTTCTGAGCAATCAGATTTAGTAGATGCGGAAATTCCATTGTCACTACGCCGTTCGGCTTAAGAATAATCTTCATCCCCGCCACAAAATCCACGATGTCGGGAACGTGCGCCAATACGTTGTTTCCCAACAACAAATCGGCTTTTGTGCCTTGCTGTGCTAACTCACGAGCCAGTTCGGTTCCGAAAAAACGGGTAATCGACGGAATTCCTTTCTCAATCGCTACGGCAGCCGTGTTGGCGGTTGGCTCGATGCCCAAAACGGGGATATGTTTTTCGAGGAAATATTGCAGCAGATAGCCATCGTTTGACGCTATTTCAACCACCTGCGAGTCTTTATTCAAGCCGAATCGCTCGGTCATCCTATCCACGTAGCGTTTGGCGTGAGCGAGCCAACTGGTTGAAAATGAAGAAAAATAGACGTAGTCACTATCAAAAATAGCGTCCGATTTTTTGTATTCATCAACCTGCACCAGAAAGCACTTCGGGCATGTATAGACCTTTAGCGGATAGAACGTTTCGGGTTCGTTGAGTTGCTCCTGCGTCAGAAACGAGTTCGACGCGGGCGAGTTGACCAGATCGATAAAAACGTGCTCTAAAGGTGTTTCACAAAAACGGCAGTTCATGACAATCAAATAGTTAAGCCGACGAATCGGTCATCTAAAAGTGGGTGTGTAGCGTCGCGCTCCGATAAATCTGTAACAGGTAAAGGCCAGTCGATTGCCAGCTTCGGGTCGTTGTAACGAATGGCGCTTTCCGATTGGGGTGTGTAATAAGCACTGTGGCAATAAACGAGCTGACAATTTTCGGTAAGCGTCTGGAAACCATGCGCAAATCCTTTCGGGATGTACAGCATCTGCCCGTTCTCCTCCGATAACTCCGCGCCAAACCACTTCAGAAAGGTTGGTGAATCTTTTCGTAAATCAACTGCTACGTCAAAGACTCGGCCAGCCACGCAACGTACCAGTTTGATTTCAGCAAAAGGTGGGTTTTGAAAATGTAGGCCACGTATCGCACCTGTCTGACGGGTCATCGAGTGATTCATCTGCACCCAATCTTCCGTATGGCCAATCTGGCCGAACAACTGTTTATCGTACGTACGGGCAAACCAACCCCGGCTGTCGCTACGTGGCGACAACGTAATGAGGTAAGTGCCGGGTAAAGATGTTTCCGTAAACGTCATTTCGTCCAGATAAGATCGTGTTTTTGAGCCTCTGTTACGTATGCCTGCAAATCGTCGGACGTAGTAAGTAAGTTTTGCTGGTAATACGTTCGATACCAGTTGATGGTACGTTCGATAGCCTCGCTGGTTGACCAGACTGGATACCAGTTTAGCGATTGGTGCGCTTTGGTGCAGTCGAGTTTTAATACGTGTGCTTCGTGCGGGTTTTGCGCCGATGGCTGTTCATCAATACCTACTACGTCCCAATGTTGCTGCGCCAACTGAACTACCTCCCGAACGGACAAAATATCGTCAACCGCAGGCCCGAAATTCCAGCCTGTTGCGGCTGCTACGTTCCCTTCTAACAGTTGTTGGCCCACCAGCAAATAACCCGATAGAGGCTCCAGTACGTGCTGCCACGGACGAACGGCTTCAGGGTTTCGAATGATGACACGCTTCCCCGATACACTTCCCCGAATTAAATCTGGAATCAGCCGGTCGGCGGCCCAATCTCCCCCACCGATTACGTTTCCGGCACGTACGCTGGCAATCAACGTATTATGAATTTGGCCGTATTGAGAAGGATTGAAAAATGAATTTCGATAACTACTGGTTACCAATTCTGTTCCGCCCTTCGACATGCTATAGGGATCGTAACCGCCCATAGGGTCACTTTCGGTTAGGGCATGGCCATCCTCGGGATTTTCGTAGCATTTATCGCTCGAAATAATGACAGCAGCTCGAACGGAAGGCGTTTGTCGAATGCATTCCAGCACTTTGGCCGTACCTATTACATTCGTTTCAATAGTCTCTAGCGGATGTTGATACGAATAACGTACCAGAGGCTGCGCGGCCATGTGAATCACTACATCCGGTTGAGCCTCCGCAAATGTTTGTTTTAGTTGCGCCAGATCGTTGATGTTACCTAGCTGGCTTGTAATGGGTAAGTCAAGTAACTCCCAATGGCTCGGTTCGCTGGGAGCAGGTAATGCATAGCCAACTACTTTTGCGCCAAGCTGGTGCAGCCAGAATGCCAGCCAGGAGCCTTTGAAGCCCGTGTGGCCGGTTAGAAGCACAGTTTTGTTGCGGTATTGGTCGGCGAAAAGAGGTTTCGTCATGAGTCAGGCGAGCTTACCAGATTTTCCAGTCAGCAGTGCCTGAGTTCCAGGCGGTTTCGAGTTCAAGTTTATCACGTAACGTATCCATTGGTTTCCAGAAACCGTAATGCCGGAACGCCATTAGTTCGCCTTCGGCCGCGAGGGTTTCCATCGGATAACGTTCCCAGGTGGTGCTATCGCCTTCAATGTAGTCAAATACATCGGGCTGGCAGACGAAAAAGCCGCCGTTAATCCAGGCACCGTCACCTTTAGGTTTTTCCAGAAACGAACGCACGCCTTCCGCTTCACTCACATCGAGCGCCCCAAAGCGAGCCGACGGCTGAACGGCGGTTAGTGTACACCTTTTCCCATGTTCCTGATGAAAAGCGACCAGCTTTGTAATATCGACATCACCCACCCCATCGCCGTAGGTTAACATAAAAGGCTCGTTTCCAACGTGATGGCGAATTCGTTTGATACGTCCACCCGTCATGCTGTCTTTACCCGTATCGACCAGCGTAATTTTCCAGGGTTCGGCGTGCGAGTCGTGAATCTGTATCTGATTCGTGCTTAAGTCAATCGTTACGTCGGACTGATGCAGAAAATAATTGGCAAAATATTCCTTGATGATGTAGCCCTTGTAGCCCACGCAGATAATAAACTCATTGTAACCGTGCGCCGAATAGATTTTCATGATGTGCCATAGAATCGGCATACCGCCAACTTCGACCATGGGTTTGGGCTTAACGACTGTTTCTTCACTCAGGCGAGTGCCCAGTCCGCCGGCAAGAATCACAACTTTCATGAATATGGGTAAAGGTCAAGGGTGAAAAGAAATCTATCATAAACCCGCTTAACAAATATCATGCGAGGTTTTGAGTTGATCGCCCAAATGACGATATTTTTTTAATAGGCTCCCACAGGCTCTGGCTATGGGTTGCCTTAATAATTGTTTAGTTAGTCCCTATCACGACTCCAACAGCCAGAACTTGTCGGGGCCAAATCTTCCAGAACGTATCGGCGAATCGCACATTTTGGCGTAAATTTGGGTTTCCATCCAAACGAACACGCGGGTTTCCCAAGATGAAATTAACGCTTCAGCAGACAGACATCTTCGAAGATCGTCACCACGGTCAAACCGATGCGGCTCAGGCCGATATGCTCAAAACAGTTGGTGTCGACTCGCTCGACCAGCTTATCGAGCAAACCATTCCACAAGCTATTCGACTTGAGAAATCGCTTGATTTACCGGCTCCCAAATCAGAAATGCAGTTTCTGACGGATTTTAAAAAGCTGGCCGGACAGAATAAAGTTTTTAAATCGTACATCGGCGCGGGTTATTATGATACCATTACGCCGAATGTCATTCTACGTAACATTCTGGAAAACCCGGCATGGTATACGGCCTACACGCCTTATCAAGCTGAAATTGCACAGGGGCGTCTCGAAGCCCTGTTGAATTTCCAGACGGTTGTATCGGATCTAACGGGGATGGATTTAGCCAACGCATCGCTGCTTGATGAAGCGACCGCAGCCGCCGAAGCCATGCACATGCTGTACGCGCTACGTCCAGCCGCAAAGAAAAATGCGGCTACATTCTTTGTATCAGAACGCTGCCATCCGCAAACCATCGACGTAGTAATAACGCGGGCCATTCCACTGGATATCAACGTAGTAATTGGCGATCACCAGAGCGTAGACCTGACTAGCGAGGGTATCTTTGGTTTGTTGCTCCAATATCCAGCATCCGATGGTGCTGTGTTTGATTATACTGATCTGATTGCCACAGCTCACGAACTGAATATCAACGTAGCAGTTGCCGCCGATTTGCTAGCGCTGACACTACTGACGTCGCCCGGTGAAATGGGTGCCGACGTAGTGGTTGGTTCGTCGCAACGGTTCGGCGTTCCAATGGGTTATGGTGGCCCACACGCTGGTTTCTATGCTACGCGCGACGCTTTCAAACGGCAGATTCCGGGTCGGATTATTGGGGTATCTCAAGATGCCGAAGGTAAGCCCGCGCTACGTATGGCGCTTCAGACCCGCGAGCAGCATATTCGTCGGGAGAAAGCTACGTCGAACATTTGTACGGCGCAGGTTTTGCTGGCCGTAATGGCAAGTAGCTATGCCGTGTATCATGGCCCAAAACGGCTTCGTGCGATTGCTGAGCAGGTTCATGGGCTTACGAAAGCATTCGCTACCGCGCTACGTTGGTGCGCTCATGAAGTCATTACGGAACAGTATTTCGATACAGTCACGATTCGCGTGGACGACGTAGAATCGCTGAAAAAATCGGCTAAGGCAGCTCAGGTAAACTTGCGCTATCTTCCTGATGGCGAACACGTCAGCGTATCGTTCGATGAAGCAAAGACGCTTCATGACGTAAGCGAATTGCTGACGGTTTTTGGTGTGAAAGCTGACATGGACGCTATACTAAATGAGCTTGAAATCACCTGGCCGGAAGCGCTCGTCCGCCAGTCGGATTACCTGACGCATCCGGTGTTTAATACGCACCATACGGAGCACGAAATGCTACGTTACCTGAAATCGCTCGAAGAAAAAGACCTGTCGCTGGTGCATTCGATGATTTCGCTGGGAAGCTGCACCATGAAACTCAATGCCACGGCAGAGATGATTCCTGTTACGTGGCCGGAGTTCGGAAAACTGCACCCATTTGCGCCTAAAGATCAGACGCTTGGGTATCAGCAACTATTCAGTGATTTGAACGACTGGCTTTGTGAAATTACCGGATTTGCGGCCATGTCGCTACAACCGAATTCTGGGGCTCAGGGCGAATATGCGGGTCTGATGGTGATTCGGGCGTATCACGAAAGCCGGGGCGACAGTCATCGGAACGTATCACTGATTCCTCAGTCGGCCCACGGAACTAACCCGGCCAGCGCGGTTATGGCGGGGATGAAAGTCGTGATTGTGAAGTGCGACGAGCGGGGCAATATCGACGTAGCGGACCTGAAAGCCAAAGCTGAACAATATAGCAATGAACTGTCATGTTTGATGGTTACGTATCCATCGACCCACGGCGTATACGAAGAAAGCATCAAGGAAATCTGCGCGACCATTCACGAACATGGCGGGCAGGTATATATGGATGGTGCCAACATGAACGCGCAAGTTGGTTTGACCTCGCCCGCTTCAATTGGCGCTGACGTTTGCCACCTGAATCTGCACAAAACGTTCTGTATTCCTCACGGTGGCGGTGGTCCTGGTATGGGTCCGATTGGCGTGGCTTCGCAACTGGTTCCGTTTTTACCATCAGTGGTTCCTGCTATTCAAAAAGCGAATCCAACGTCATCAGCCGAAGGTACAAGTCTGCTCATTTCGGCTGCTCCGTACGGGTCGGCCAGCATTCTGACCATTTCGTATGCGTATATCGCGATGATGGGTGGGGATGGGCTAACGAATGCAACAAAACGCGCCATTCTGAACGCGAACTATATCAAAGCGCGGCTCGAAGGCCATTTTGATACGTTGTACACCGGCACAAATGGTCGTTGTGCGCACGAGATGATTGTCGATTGCCGTCCTTTCAAATCGTCGACTGGCGTAGAAGTGGAGGACATTGCCAAACGCCTGATGGACTACGGTTTCCATGCGCCAACGGTGTCGTTCCCAGTGGCTGGTACATTGATGATCGAGCCAACGGAATCCGAATCCAAAGCCGAACTTGACCGTTTCTGCGATGCCATGATTGCGATACGTAACGAAATTCGCGAAATCGAGAATGGCGCAGCTGATCGCACCAGCAACGTACTGAAACACGCTCCGCACACGGCATCGGTTGTGATTAATGATGAGTGGAATCGTCCCTACAGTCGCGAAAAGGCTGCTTATCCACTGCCGCAGGTTCGCGCGCGGAAATTCTGGCCAAGCGTGAGCCGTGTCGATTCAGCATACGGCGACCGAAATCTGGTTTGTGCCTGCGTACCGGTAGAGGCTTATGCCGAAGAAGCCAGCGAAGTTGCTCAGTAAGATAGTCTAACGTAACATGGCCCGATTAGTGAACTAGTCGGGCCATGTTACGTTATAAACTGCTCAATATTTAGGGGATTCCATTCGTTAAAAGTAATACCCGCTCAAATTTGCGTTATCTTGGGCGCGGAATTACTTTCTGCTCAATTATCTCTATGAAAATCAATACGTTGTCGGTGCTACTGGTGGCGTTGAGTCTGGCCCTCGGACTGAGTGGCTGTAATTCGGCTATGCAGGCTTATAAAAAAGGCGTCCGTCATTTCGACGCTGGTGAATATAATCTTGCCCTCACCCAGTTTCAAAAAGCGAATACGGGTACTATCGACCAGGCCCGACTCAATTACTACGTAGCGGAATCGTACCGTCTGTCGAATCGCTTTGGTGAGGCAGCTCCGTTCTATCAGAAAGCCATTGAGGCCAAAACTACTGAACCAGACGCTCACCTGAATTACGCGTATGCACTGAAGTCGCAGGGCAATTACGGCGCTGCTTTGGAGCAGTTACAGCAGTACGTTGCCAACGCGCCAAAAACCACGGCAAAGCCTACGCTCGATAAGGCCAAACGCGAGGTAGAAACGCTGAAAGCCATTGACATCATTTCGAAAAACAAGTTGCTCATTACGTTGAAAAACATGGGCAATCTAAACTCGACCGGTGCCGAATTTGCGCCTGTGGTACGTGGTGAAGAGCTGGTGTTTACGGCGTCGCGGAAAGAAACGACGTACAAGAACAACGGTCTGCCGATGCTAGGTCTGTACAAAACCAAGTTGAATCAGAATCCTGACGAAACGGGTACGACGCCTGCTCCCGAACCATTCAGCAACAACGTATTTCAGGGCGATGTGAACGAAGGTACCCCGGCTTTCACAAAAGACGGCAAGACGATGGTTTTTGCGCGTGGAAACAATGGTAAACGGAAAGGTGGACTTGATGTTGATTTATTTATCAGCCGTTTAGGCGATGGTAACGTGTGGAGCCAACCACTACGTTTGCCAATCAGCGACTCGACTGCCTGGGACGGTTCGCCCGCTTTTTCAGGTGATGGGAAAACGCTTTATTTTGCTTCGAACCGTGCCGGTGGAGCGGGTGGCATTGATTTATATCGGACCAGCATCGACGCTTCGGGACGTTTCAGTCGCCCGGTTAACATGGGCCGCGATATCAATACACCGGGCGATGAGATGTTTCCATACGTAGCACCAAATGCCAAGCTTTATTTTGCGTCTGACGGCCATCCTGGTTTAGGGAAACTGGACATTTTTGTGGCAACCCGTTCGGGAGGTGTTACGCGGGTTGAAAACATGGGGCAGCCCATTAACTCTGCTTCCGATGATTTCGGTTTAATTTATACCGACCCCAATAAAGGCTTTCTGGCTTCAAACCGGCCAGGTGGTAAAGGCGATGACGATATTTATTACTTCCAGGAAGGTATAACGCCCGAAACACCAACGGTTGCCCAGAATCCGCCTGCCGATGCGCCAAAAACGGTACGTTATTTCCTGGCGGGAACGGTTTCTGCCAACGAAACGCCAGTAACCCCGCTCGATTCGGCGCAGGTACGCATTCTGGATGATGCTACTGGTCAGCCAATTGCAGAAGTCGTAACGGGTCAGCCCGGTACGTTTGGTAAATATCCGCTTGTGGAAGGTAAAGATTACACGATTCTGGCGCAGCGAAAAGGCTATCTAACCCGTCGGGAAGCGTTTACGATGCAGGGAAAAAGCATTCCACAGATATTCCTGACCAAACCGCAAACGGATACGACCTTTACGGTAGATATTTTGCTCGACAAGGCAACGCTCAACAAAACGTTCGTACTCGAAAATATTTACTACGATCTGGATAAATACAACATCCGTCCAGATGCCGCGGTTGAGCTCGATAAATTGGTGGCGATTCTACAGGATAATCCGACGTTAAAAATCGAATTGGGTTCGCACACGGATACACGCGCCAGCGATGCTTATAACCAGAAACTGTCACAGAATCGGGCGAAATCAGCGGTTGAATATATTGTTTCGAAAGGAATTGCCGCCGATCGTTTGACGTATAAGGGCTATGGCGAATCGGTGTTAATCGTCAAGAACGCTAAAACCGAAGAAGAGCACCAACGCAACCGACGGACCGAATTTAAAATTCTGGAGTTGTAACAAGCGCTTAATAACATTCTCAAATCCCATTAGTTGATAGCCGTATCAGCTAATGGGATTTGTTATATGCAGCAGGATAAACCGAGACAAATTCTGGTCGTAATCAGCGTTATAGCAATGATTACAATGAATTATCTGTCAAATGCAGGAGCATTCGGAGGAAAAACGAATGGTGATATTTCAGACAAATACCATACCTTAATCACACCAGCGGGTTATGCTTTTGCCATCTGGGGGCTTATTTTTCTGGGTCTGCTGGCTTTCGCCATATATCAGGCTTTACCATCCCAACGTACCAATCCACGTTTCCGATTAATTGGCTGGTGGGTTGTGCTCAATACAATCTGTAATGGCATCTGGAGCCCACTGTTCAACAACGAACGCATCGGTCTGGCTTTGGTGGTTATTCTGGTAATGCTTTTCTCAGCAGCCGTTATTGAGCAATACTTGCTCGCCCGCCCGAACGTACCACTTATTCCGATTGACCCCGACGCTACGTTACCCGAAACGACGGCAACCGCTACCGAAACCTGGCTGGCACGCATACCTTTCTCCATTTACTTTGGCTGGCTGACAGTCGCGACCATCCTGAACGTAGCCGTTTATCTAAAAGCATCCGACTTTTCGCTCATGGGTTTAAGTGAATCGACCTGGGCGCTAGGCGTACTAATTGTGGGGCTAGTTGTTGGTGCAATTGTTTTTAATCGGTTTCGTTCGATTGCTTACATATTGGTATTTGCATGGGCGTACATTGCTATCGCTTTGGAACACCAGCTTACTAAACCAATTATGTGGACCGCTTTTGCCGGAGCTATCATAGCGATTGGCTTAGCCGTTGGAAATCTTAAAAAAGCAGTCGTTTAAACCAGTTCAATCTGAATCTCCGTCACGCAATTCTCCTGATTCTCAAAATCAATGACAGTATATACCTCGCGAACGTTGCCATTGCCCTGATAACCATCCCGATAGAATTGAGTAAATAGTATTTTGTATAGTTCAGCGAAATCGCTCCAGGGTCCTGCATAGGTGTAGGCCGCGCAACGAAAGGCGGGAAACGTTTTGTAGGGAAATTCGGTAGAAAACTCGCCAGCCAGGGCGATGGGTAAGGCAATTTCCAGTTGAAATTCATGGTTTTCGTCGCCACTGCTTCCTGTGTAAATCCAATATATTGGGCCAGATACGTCGAGGTTAAGTCGACTGGCTTCAGCATAAAGATCTTCAGCAACAGTACGCACGTATTGAGCGAGCGTACGTAACGTAGTGCGCCTGGTAAACGTGAGCGCCGTGAAGGGAAGCGTTTCCTGAATGGATAAAGCCTTTTCGGGAATCGACAGTTGTGTTGTCATGGTTATTGGTATTAATGAATGACCACAACAAAGGTCGACCGACGTAGTGACAGCGGTGTGTCAGCAGCGAAACAGATTATCGATAAATTTTGCCGGCAATACGTACCGATACAGGCGAGCCGTCGGCATAAAAGACGGAGACGGGTGGTTTTGTCAAAAAAGGAGTGAATTCCTGCCCATATAATTCCGCTACGTCGGCATCCAAAAATGCATCACGAACCTCAGCAATTTTCCACGTAACGTGCTCTACCTGATATTCATGCGTAGCCGTTTCGCTCAGTTTGTTATATCCCCAATAGTGTTCAAAAATGAATGCCTCAGCGCCATCGGGCGGCATGTCTTGTAACGCAGTGAGAACGGTTCCGCCCAGCGCATTCCAGCGGCCTTTATGCTTCCATTCATAACGTATCAATTTGCTGTCTGGGTTTGCATCCTGAATCGTGTGACGCATTGGCATTGAGCTATATCGTTCATGATACAATACGTTGGCCACGGTGGCAATGATGGGGCGCGGAACAATTTCGCTGATGAAAACAACGCCCCGTTTCCACTCTTTTCCATCGAAACGACGAACGTAGAAGCGAAGATTAACTTCCTCAAAGTTGACATGCCACGGCCATCGTATACCCAGTACTTTCGTGTTGAGAAACCGAAAACCAACCATACTAACCAACGCTTTTCCTTCCCATAAGTCCAGTTCGGTAGCGGGCGGCAAATGAGGTATCAGTACGTCTGTTGGTACTTCATAATTGAGCATAAGCAGGTTACGCCACTCTGCACTCAGAAACGTTCGCTTTTCCATGCTACAATTTATGACCGTTTGAGCAACGTAATAATATTCTGGCTGAAAATACAACTTCTAAAGGCGTTATATTTTCTATTTTTTGTTTATTTATTATTTTTTCTTTCTTTTGTTTTCGAATTAAAGGTTCTCACCTTAAATATATCCAAATTTAGTAGCCTATAGATGCTATTGATTTGCATTTAAGAGTTTAAAAATTAGAAATTCGTCTATTTCTTGCAAAAAATAGAAACCAATCGAAAAATCTGAGTTATGCTGGCGAATCAACGGCGGGATAAAATTCTCGAACTACTTAAAGAAGACGGCTCGGCTAAAGTTACTGAACTGGCGAAACTATTTAAGGTAACCGAGGTTACCATTCGCCAGGATTTGGAAAAACTCGAAAAAGATGGGTTGGTGATCAAAGAACACGGCGGGGCATATCTGAAAAATATTGAAGATCAGGTACGTACCTTGTCGCTGGGCAACCAGGAGAATATGGCTCGAAAAGAATTGATCGCCAGAAAGTGCCTGGAATTCATTGAGTTTGGCGACACAATCATTCTTGACTCCGGCTCTACTACGACGGAGATCGCTAAAAAACTGCGGGGGTACAAAAACCTGACGGTGATTACTAACGCCTTGAACATTGCATTCATTCTGGGTGCCGAACCGGGTATTGAAGTCATTATGACGGGTGGCGAATTTAAGCCTCCTACCCTATCACTGACGGGTCAAAAAGCTGCCGATTTTTTCAAAGGACTCAACGTGCAGAAGTTGTTTCTGGCAACGGCGGGCATTTCGCTCAAGTCGGGGCTTACGTATCCGAGTATCAGCGATTTAGTGGTAAAAAAAGCCATGATCGATGCGGCCGATATTACCTATCTAGTCGCTGATTCCACCAAAATGGGCAAAAGCGCGCTGGCTAGTTTAGGTGCCTTGTCGCTGATCGATTACATCATTACCGACCCCGGCATCGAAGAGAAACACAAGCAGGTTTTTCGCGACAACGAGATTGAACTCATTATAGCTAACTAATTACCTATGACCCCGAAACCGAAAGGCCCTGTTACATTAGGCGTCATCATTGGAAACCGCGATTTTTTCCCCGATAAACTGGTTGGCGAATGTCGCGCCGACCTACTGGATGCTTTCCAAAAAGCAGGCATTAACCCCGTTATGCTGCCCGAATCGGCCACGAAACTTGGTGGCGTTGAAACGTTTCAGGAAGCGCAAAAATGCGCCGAATTGTTTCGCCAACATGCCGACGAAATTATGGGCGTTCTGGTTGTACTGCCCAATTTCGGCGACGAAAAAGGTATTGCCGAAACCCTAAAACTGGCTCGATTAGACGTACCGGTGCTCATTCAGGCGTATCCCGACGACTTAAATCGGCTGGACGTAGCGCGTCGGCGGGATGCCTGGTGCGGAAAAATTTCGGTCTGCAACAATTTCTATCAGTTTGGCATTAAATACTCGCTGACAACCAAGCACGTAGTACATCCCTCCGACCCTAGCTTTGAGGCTGATCTAAAGAATTTCATAGCCGTTTGCCGGGTTGTCAAGGGGCTACGTAACGTCCGGATTGGTGCCGTTGGCGCACGGCCGGGAGCGTTCAACACGGTACGTTACAGCGAAAAGATTCTGCAACGTAACGGTATTTCGGTAGTCACCATCGATCTGTCGCACATTCTGGGTTTTGCCAATAAACTGACAAAGGATGATCAATCGGTTAAAGATCGGCTAGAAGCGATTAAAGCGTACACACCTACCGGCCGCACACCGGACGACAAACTCGTTCAAATTGCCAAGCTGGACGTAGTACTCAACGATTTCATGCAGGAACACGCGCTCGACGCTACGGCCATTCAATGCTGGACGTCGTTGCAGCAAAACTACGGCTGTAACGTTTGTACGAGCATGAGCATCATGAGCGAGAACATGCTGCCGAGCGCGTGCGAGGTGGACGTAACAGGAACCCTCAGCATGTATGCCATGCAACTAGCATCCGGCTCGCCGAGTGCCTTGGTGGACTGGAACAACAACTACGCCGACGACGAAAACAAATGCGTACTCTTCCACTGCGGCAACTGGGCCAAGTCTTTCCTGCCTGATATTGAGATCAGTACGGCCCCGATTTTAGGCACGACCGTTGGCGAAGAAAATACGTTTGGTGCACTCGCAGGTCGCACTCCGGCTAATCCATTGACGTTCGGACGTATCAGCACCGACGACCCGAAAGGTATTATGAAAGCTTACATCGGAGAAGGTATGTTGACCGACGACCCACTCAATACGTTCGGCAACCGGGCTGTGGCTCAGATTAATAACCTGCAAGGGTTAATGCAGTACGTCTGCCGAAACGGGTTTGAACACCATGTCGTGATGAACGCATCCAAAACGGCGGGCATCCTGAAAGAAGCCATGGAAAACTACATGGGTTGGGAAGTGTATTCGCATTAGTTCTAAACAAAATCAGACGTGAGAGCACTTTTCATTTTTTGTTTCCTGCTATCAGGGCTGGTTCAGGCTCAGCAAAAGGAGGTACGTATTTACGATGGCCCTGCACCGGGTTCCGAAAAGTGGAATTGGGAAGAGAAAAAGAATAATAAGAATTCCATCAAGCTGGTGACAGTTTTTAACGTAGTGAACCCGACGCTTACCGTGTTTCCGGCTGATCCGACGGTTGCCAACGGTACGTCGGTCATTGTCTGTCCGGGTGGTGGTTTTCACTTTTTATCAATTGATAATGAAGGGAACGACGTAGCAACCTGGCTCGCCAAAAAAGGCATTACCGCTTTTGTGCTGAAATACCGCACAGCTCATATCAACACCGACGACCCGTTTGCCGACATGATGGCCGGGATGAACGGCCCACGCAAAGCTGAATGGGATGCCGAGAATAAAGCCACAATCCCTCTGGTGATTGCCGATGGTAGGGCTGCCATTGCTTACGTTCGCAAACACGCGGCTGAATACGGCATCGCTCCTGATCGGATTGGTATTGTCGGCTTTTCGGCGGGTGGTACGGTTACGGCTTCGTCGGCATTTAATTATTCGGCGGAAAATCGCCCAAATTTTGTCGCACCCATTTACGCGTATATGCCCGCTACGTTACAAGGTACCGTCGCGGCCGATGCACCGCCGATGTTTATCGTTTGTGCGTCTGACGATCAGTTGAATCTGGCTCCGCATAGCGTTGATTTATACAGTAAATGGCTGGCGGCCAAGCATCCCGTCGAAATGCACATGTATGCTAAAGGTGGACACGGCTTCGGTATGAACAAGCAAAACATCCCAACGGATCACTGGATTGAGCGATTTGCGGAGTGGATGGAGCAGCAGGGATTTATGAAATCCAAACAATAAATCAGACCCGGATATGAAACACAACGTAACGCTCGTCTGTCTGGGTTGCCTGATTTATTTCGCTACGTCTACTTCTTTGCGGGCACAGCAACTTTCCGTTAAGCAGGTACGGCCACGTATCATAATTACAGCGGACCCGGAATTAGACGACAATAACTCATTGATCCGGTTTCTGCTCTACAGTAGCGACCTGGACATTGAAGGGCTCATCTATGCCAGCAGTCAATTTCACTGGACCGGCGATGGGAAAGGAACAAAGTGGTTCGTTCCGGGAAGGGAATACAACCGTTTTGGCTTAAAACTGTGTCCCTGTGAGTCGTGGCGATGGACTAAAGATGAACACTTTATCCACGATGCTGTCGAAGCGTATACAAAAGTGTACCCGAACCTGAAAGTACACAACCCCAATTATCCGCTTCCGGCAGAACTCAAGTCAAAAATCCGCTACGGAAACATTGAATTCGACGGTGATATCTCCAAAGATTCGCCGGGTTCGGATTTGATTAAATCGTTGATACTGGATGATAAACCGGGGCAACTCTTTATTACTGCCTGGGGCGGAGCAAGCACGATTGCCCGCGCGCTCAAATCCATTCAGAATCAATACGAGTACACTACGCAGTGGGAATCCATTAAAAAGAAAATAGCGCGAAAAGTAGTACTGCTACCCTCTGGTGATCAGGACGATACGTATGCAACCTACATCAAACCAAATTGGCCGGAAATTGAGTACCGACAATTTAGAGCCGGCCCAAATTATGGATATGGCGCGCAGTTGAACGCTAAACCTGAGAATGCTCCATATGTAACTGCATCCTGGATGAAGGAAAACGTATCGGACCGTGGCCCCTTAGGCTCCATATACCGAGTTTGGGGAGATGGTAAACAGATGGTGAAAGGCGATATCATGGATTATTTTGGCATAGCAGGCAAGACTACGGAGGAGCTAAAGAAAATGGGCTATGTGGTCTGGATGCCGGTGCAGGAGAAAGGTTCCTGGCTAGGCGAAGGTGATAACCACACGTTTATGAATATGCTAGGCAATGGCTTGCGGGCTTACGAATCAAGCAGTTATGGCGGCTGGGGTGGCCGTGGAATCGGTGGTAAGGAAGCAGTGGGATTTTCGTTCGGAGTATCGCCAGATACAAGTGCCAACGCCATGGCAACTTCGCTAAGCACCTTAAATAATAGAGCAAAGGAATCGGATTACCCTAATTTCTTTCCCCAAGCCCAACGTGATTTTGCGGCCCGTTTGAAATGGTCGGTTACGCCTAAATACGCCGACGCCAATCATGAACCGGTTGTAAGAGTCGAAGGACCATTAACAGTAATGGCTTCTGCCGGTGATAAAATACGTCTGAACGGGGCCGTTTCCGACCCGGATAAAAATGCAGTATCCATCAACTGGTGGCAGTTTCAGGTAGGCAGCTATCCGGGCCAGGTGGTTATCTCAAATCCGACGTCGGCGCAGGCAGAAGTGCAGATTCCAAAGGATGCTGTGGGTGGTCAAACGATTCATCTCATTCTTGAAGCAACGGATAATGGAACGCCAGCGCTCACCAAGTATCAACGAATGATTATCACAGTGCGAACTAAATGATTTTTGAACCGGGCTTGGTAGCAAGTAAGACCAACGCACCTCCAAAAATCTGACCTGAATACAACTTAAAACATATGATTGTCAACGAATTATCTCAGAAATCGGTGCAGTATCGCCGAAACATTCTGAAATACATAGTCAAAGCTAAGGCCGGACATACGGGCGGAAGCTTGTCCTGCATCGACATTCTGAACGTGTTGTACAACAACGTATTGAATGTCAGCCCGGAAACCTTCAGCTCGCCCACCCGCGACCGGTATATCCAAAGCAAAGGCCATACGGTAGAAGCGCTCTACGTAGTACTGGCCGACCGCGGTTTTTTCCCTGAATCTGATCTGGAAACGTTGTGCCAGTACAAGTCACACTACATCGGCCACCCAACTCGCAAAGTAGCTGGCGTTGAGCAGAATACCGGTTCGCTGGGGCACGGACTTTCGCTCAGTGTTGGTACGGCGCTGTCTGCTAAGTTAGACGACCTAACGTATCGCGTCTTTACGTTGCTGGGCGACGGTGAACTGCCCGAAGGCTCGAATTGGGAAGCGGCTTTGCTGGCGTCGCATTACAAGCTGGATAACCTCTGTGCCATTGTCGACAAAAACGGACTGCAAATCGCCGGACCGACCGCCGAAGTGTGCAACACAGACCCTCTCGATCAAAAGTTTGAAGCTTTCGGATGGGCCGTTCGTCACGTAGATGGACATGATTTTACGGCACTTACTGAAGCGTTTGATGCGCTACCGTTTGAGCAAGGAAAACCAAGTCTGATTATCGCACATACGGTGAAAGGAAAAGGCGTCAGTTTTATGGAAAACCAGGTTAAATGGCACCACGGCGTACCGAATGCCGAACAATACGAACAAGCGTTGGCCGAGTTAACCCCTGAATTAGCAAACTCAATATGATACATAACGTATTACTCTGTCGCCCAAGCTATTGGCTTGGCTTGCTAATCTGCCTAACGACTTCGTTCGCTACGTTCGGACAGTCGCAGGGGCTAGCCAGCGTTCAGCCCCGTATGCGCGTAATTGTAGACAATGATTTTAGTGGTGATCCTGATGGTTTGTTCCAGTTAGCGCATTTGCTGCTATCACCTTCCGTAGAAATTCGGGCCATTATTGGGTCGCATCTGCGCGTGGGCGACGGTTTTGATCGTTCTACCACACAAGCTGACAATGCCGCCAAAAAAGCGCGGGAGGTTCTTCAAGTAATGAACGTAACAAAGAACATTCCGGTCTTCGCGGGCTCGAACACGGCGATGCCAAATGACAGTACGCCCGTAAAAAATGAAGCGGTCAACTTCATCATTCAGGAAGCACTACGTACCGATACCAAACAGCCGCTCTACGTAGTGTGCGGGGCCGGACTTACGGAAATCGCGTCGGCTGCGCTGACTAATCCACAGATTGCCGACAAACTAACACTTATCTGGATCGGCGGTCCTGAGTATAGTGAGCTAGCCCTGCCCCCACCGGGCTACTCGGAAGTTGAATACAATCTCAATATCGATCAGGCAGCAGCTCGGTCGGTTTTCAATCGGTCGGCGCTACCGATGTGGCAAATACCCCGAAACGTCTATCGCCAATGCCTGCTGTCATATGCCCAACTGCTGACCAAAGTGAAACCACGCGGAAAAACTGGTGCTTATTTGAGTAATACGCTGGAAACTTTAATGGCACGCATTCAACAGTTTATCAACATCGGAGAAACTTACATTCTCGGCGATAGTCCACTGGTGCTACTCACGGCCTTACAATCGTCATTTGAACCAGATCCCTCTTCTAGCCAGTACGTAGTGCGGCAGTCACCCCGTATCAATCAGGCCGGTACGTATGCACACAACCATAAGGGGAGACCAATACGAGTCTACACCTATCTGGATACCAACCTAATGTTTGCCGATTTTTTCGCCAAACTAGAACTGATGAACCCCTAACGTAGCAGACCCGATGGGAGAAGTAACCACTGTTTTATCGAATTCAACAGCCCTAGCTAATCTGGACGTCTTTTCAGCCACGCTCCAGACGTTAGCCGAAACTGACCGAAATCTGCTGGTCGTTACCAGCGATTCGCGGGGGTCGGGGAAGTTGGTGCCTTTTGCACAGAAATACCCGAAGCAACTTATCGAAATTGGAATTGCCGAACAGAATCTTGTAGGCGTAGCCGCTGGTCTGGCCTCAACCGGGAAGAATGTGTTCGCCGTATCGCCCGCCTGTTTTCTCACGGCTCGTTCGTTTGAGCAGATCAAAACCGACGTAGCCTACTCAAATAATCCGGTTCGCCTGGTGGGTATTAGCGCGGGGGTTAGTTATGGCGCTTTAGGTTCGACGCATCACAGTCTACACGATTTTGCCGCGCTACGTGCCGTCCATAACCTGACAATTGTTGTTCCTGCCGACAATTTCGAAACGGAACAAGCCATCCGGCAAGCCGCTCAATCAGCAACGCCTGTCTATCTGCGATTCGGTAAAAAACCAATGCCATTATTATCCGAAGAAAATCAGGATTTTACGGTTGGAAAAGGACGTATCATTCACGAAGGCGACGACGTAGTACTGATCGGAACGGGTGAAACTGTCTATCCCGCGCTTCAGGCAGCCCGACAATTGGAAGCCAAACATGGCATTCACGCAACGGTGGTTAGTATGCACACGATCAAGCCGTTGGATTATGAACTACTGGCGAACGTAGCATCCAAAGGCTGCCCAATTCTGACCGTGGAAGAGCATAGTGTATTTGGTGGACTAGGGGAAGCCTGCGCGTCGTTTTTGTTGCAGAACGGTTTTCGCAATCGTTTCAAAATCATGGGCATTCCCGATGAATATACCGTAACCGGTTCGCAGGTAGAAATTATGACTCACTACGGTTTATCGGAAGATGGCATTGCGAAAGAAGCATTGACGATTTTGTAGAGACCGGTCCGCCGTTGCGGAGGCATGCCGCGTATCAGCGGAACGGTCTTTACAATAAACACACAATTACCTCAATGAAACCTTTATTCACCTTATCCATTACGTTCCTTCTATCGCTTTTCGCGATACATAGCCATGCCCAGCAGTCTCCTCAAAAACTGCGGGTTCTGGTACTGACTGACATTGAAAACGAACCCGACGACGCCCAGTCGCTGGTACGTTTCCTGACGTATGTGAATCAATGGGACGTAGAGGGATTGATTGCTACTACGTCCGTTCACCAACGTAACAGGGTTGCGGCCGAGCGGATTCGGCGGATTGTCGAAGCCTATGGTAAAGTACGTAGCAACCTGCTCCTGCACGAAAAAGGTTATCCCGAAACGGCCTATTTGCTAAGCGTTATCAAACCAGCTATTCCAAAATATGGCATGGACGCCGTTGGGCCGGGTAACGATTCGGAAGGGTCGGAACACATTATTGCCGTAGTTGACAAGAAAGATGATCGGCCCATCTGGATTCCGGTTTGGGGCGGAGCGAACTGTCTGGCGCAGGCACTCTGGAAAGTACGACAGAATCGCACACCTGAAGAAGTTGACAAGTTCGTAGCGAAACTTCGGGTGTACACAATTTCCGATCAGGACGACTCTGGACCGTGGCTGCGCAAGACCTTCCCGAACCTATTTTATATTGTCAGTCCTGGCTTCCATTCTCTCGGTGGCTATGAACCCTCCACCTGGCGGGGTATCAGCGGAGACGTATTCCCTTACGCGCCGGGTTTCGCAGGGCCTGATTCCAACATTGTAAATAACACCTGGCTGGATGCCAATATTCGCAAAAATCACGGTCCGCTAGGTGCTGAGCATCCGCATACAGAATACATCATGGAAGGTGACACGCCCAGTTTTTTCAATCTGATCAACAATGGCTTAAGCGATCCGGAACATCCAAACTACGGTAGTTGGGGCGGTCGGTATGAACTCTACACGCCCCGAACCCGTAAGTGGTTCCTAGAACCCGAAACCCGCCCCATCTGGACCGATGCGGAAGATCAGGTAAAGGGTATTGATGGCGGCTGGTATGCGAGTAACAAAGCGACCATCTGGCGGTGGCGGCAGGCATACCAAAACGATTTTGCCGCCCGCATCGACTGGACTATCAAACCATATAAAGAAGCAAACCATCCACCGGTTGCAAAACTGGCTCATGCGAATGAACTAAAGGCCAAAAGCGGAGAAGCTGTTACGCTCAGTGCCGAAGGATCGACTGACCCAGATGGAAACGAGTTGACATACGAATGGATCTATTACTCGGAAGTAGGATCCTACTCTGGCCCCCGATTACCTAAGGTTAGCAACTCGCAGCAAAAAGTAGCTTCGTTGACTGCGCCGAAAGTTTCAAAGCCCGAAACGATGCATTTCATTTTGGCCGTAACGGACAAAGGCGTTCCAGCGCTGACCCGGTACCAACGCGTGATATTGACAGTAATGCCGTGATATTTTGTTAATCTAGCTTTTGTCATCCCGACGCAGGAGGGATCTTAAGTCATACTATTACCGAAGATCCCTCCTGCGTCGGGATGACAAAAACTAGCTCATGACTAGCCAACGATTTATTTTCCTTTGGTTTATTTCCTTGCTCCTGACCAGCAGTTGCACAAATAAGACCGATTCTGGCCAGCCCAAAAAAGTAGCAGTAATTGTTTCCACGCTGAACAATCCGTGGTTTGTGGTGCTGGCAGAATCCGCAGCTGCTGAAGCCAAATCACTTGGTTATGAAGCTAAAGTTTTTGATTCTCAGAATAATCCATCATTAGAAGCAGATCATTTCGAGAATGCGATTGTGTCGGGATTTAACGCGATTCTGCTCAATCCAACGGATTCAGACGGCTCCATCGTAAACGTCCAGAAAGCCAAAGACGCTGGGATTCCGGTATTCTGCATGGACCGGGAAGTTAACTCGTCGAAGGTTGCTACGTCGCAAATATTGTCTGATAATTACTCCGGCTGCGTCTCCATCGGGGAGGAATTTGTGAAAGACCTGAATAAAAAAGGGGCCTACGTTGAAATCCTCGGCATGGTGGGCGATAACAACACGTGGAATCGCTCGAAAGGCTTTCATAGCGTCGTTGATCGGTATCCGGGGCTGAAAATGGTGGCGCAGCAAAGCGGAGATTTCGACCGAAACAAAGCGATGGACGTACTTGAATCCATTTTACAGGCGCATCCCGACATCAACGCGGTGTTTTGTGGTAACGATGCCATGGCAATGGGCGCGTATCAGGCGCTGGTGGCGGCTGGGAAAGCGAAGGAAGTGGGTGTTTATGGATTCGACGGGGCCGACGACGTAATGAATTCCATCCGCGACAAAAAGATCAAGGTAACTGGCCTGCAATCTCCACAGACAATGGCTAAAACAGCCGCTCAATTTGCCGATACGTATTTCAAAGGCAAACGTGATTTTGCCCAACGGATTCCGGTTGCGGTTGAACTGGTTACGCAAAAAACAATCGACGACTACGAAACCCCTGCCAAACCATGAACGCCAGTATCGCTCGTCGGAAAACTCGTACTAACCTCTGGAAATACGTAGCTGGCGCTGTCATAGCCCTGCTCCTAGCCCATAACTCGGTCTATTTCAAAAAACTAGACGAAGTAAAAGCCGCTGGTAGCGCTGGGTCAGGAAAATTTGATGCTGCTACGTATGCACAAACCTTCTGGAGAACGAAACTGATTCCTTCGCTGCCCAATGCCGCAACAGATTTAGCCACCCTCCTACCCCTGCTGAAAACCGATAAAGACAAGGCTTTTACTACGTATTCGCAGGCGTTGGGCATTGGCAACATTCGGTATTTTCTGGTCAAAGGTGAAGGTACCGTAACCGCCGTCAATGACAATGACGTTACGTTGTCGCTAACCTCCGGCGAAACGGTACGTCTGGCGACCGAGTACATTTTTGGTAATGCCGCCCGTGATGCGTCGGGGCTGATCAAGATTACAGAATTCGATAATACAACCGACCTAAACAACGTGTCAGCAGCCATTAACGATATCGTCCGAAAAGACGTAATACCACCCTTGAAAGTGGCAGCGAAACCCGGCAAAAAACTACAATTTATAGGAGCTATTGAGCTGAACCGGGCGCATTTGCACCTGGAGAATATGGAGGTGATTCCGATTTTGGTTAATTAAACCCCTAATACGTTTTGTCATTCCGACCGGGATGCGGAGTCGAAGGAGGAATCTTAAAGTCTCCAGGCACTCAGGTAAGGATGGTTTAAGATTCCTCCTCGCGTCGGAATGACAAAAACAAACCCGACATCACATAAAGCCCTATGCTAACCGCAGAAAACATAACGAAACGATTTTCGGGCGTAACGGCGCTGGACAACGTCTGTCTGGAATTTCAGGCGGGTAAGGTCACGGCGGTAATTGGCGAAAACGGGGCAGGAAAATCGACGTTGATGAAAATTCTGTCGGGGGTCTACTCCGATTATGAAGGACAGATTCGGTTCAAAGGCGAGCCCGTTCGGTTTGGTTCGATACGTGACGCGCAGGATTGCGGAATTGCGATCATCCATCAGGAATTAAATCTGATACCTTATCTCAGCATTACCGAAAACATTTTTCTGGGCCGTGAGCTGACTACCCGCTGGGGCACGCTCGATACACGTAGCATGCGCGAGCGAACGGAGCAACTACTGGCCGATCTAAAGCTTGACCTCGACCCTGATACGTTGGTTGCCAATCTGAAAGTGGGACAACAGCAGGTAGTAGAAATTGCTAAATCGTTGCTGGAAGAATCGGAAGTAATCATCATGGATGAGCCGACATCAGCCATCAGCGAAAGCGAAGTGGCGGTGTTATTTCGGATTATAAACGACCTTCGGCAGCAAGGTAAGGCTATCGTTTATATTTCGCACAAGCTAGACGAACTGTTCACAATTGCCGACCGCTACGTGGTGCTTCGCGATGGAAAATCCATCGAATCAGGCGATATGCAGGGCATTGACCATGATACGTTAATTCGGAAAATGGTGGGCTGTGAAGTTGCTAACGTTCGTCGTCAGGGCGATAGTCGTGATTATGATACGTTATTTTCGGTGGAGAATCTGTGCCTGAAACACCCGGTTCGTGTGCAGGAAAACCAGTTGAAAAACGTTACGTTCCGCGTGGGGCAGGGCGAAATTGTAGGACTTTTTGGGTTGATGGGCGCCGGACGTACTGAATTGCTCGAAACACTCTTTGGCCTGCATCCGAAACGTAGCACTGGCACCGTTCAACTCGATAACGACGTAGTACCGCTAAAATCACCCAGTTGGGCTATTAACGCAGGTTTGGCGCTGGTTCCCGAAGATCGTAAACGTGACGGGCTGGTGCTGGACCTCGACGTGCAGACCAACATCAGCCTGACTGCGCTGGAAAGTATTGAACAGGCAGGGTTTCTCAACAAGGCTAAAGAAACCTCGTTGGCCCGGAAATACATAGCGGATTTGCGAATTAAAACGTCGTCGGAGAAACAGGCCGCCAAAAACCTGAGCGGAGGAAATCAGCAGAAAATCGTGCTGTCGAAATGGTTAGCGACTCAGCCCAAATTGCTGATGTTAGACGAACCCACGCGCGGAATTGATGTCAACGCCAAAGCCGAAATCTATAAACTCATCGGAAAATTGGCCAGCGAAGGCATGGGCATTCTGGTCGTCTCGTCAGAAATCCCGGAACTCCTAGCCATTTCCGACCGGATTCTGGTGATGTGCGAAGGCTCGTTGACCGCCGAAATGGCTATAGCAGACGCATCCGAAGATTCAATTCTCAAAGCGGCTATTCCGAAAACAATGAGCGAAAGTGCGAAAGAGTGAAACCGGGCCGCCGGAGCGGAGCGAATACCGTCTGGCAAATCGCTCCGCTCCGGCGGCCCGGTTTCACTCTTTCGCACTCTCGCTCTTTTACTTAATACTCATGCAACTATCCCTACAATCGCATAAGCCCACACTCGCTCGTTTTCAGTCCCTGATTGCCTTGTTTATCCTATGTCTGGGCATTAGTCTGATGTCCGACAAATTTCTGACGGTCGCTAATTTCTGGAACGTACTACGTCAGATTTCGGTCAACGTCTGTATTTCTACGGGTATGACGCTCGTCGTGCTAACGGCGGGTATCGACTTATCGGTCGGCTCGGTACTGGCCTTATCGGGGGCTATTACGGCAGGCTTGCTACGTAACGGTATTCCGATTCCAAGCGCCAACCTGTTTATCGGCTTTACGTTGCTCGGTGCCATGCTAGCGGGCGTATTAGCTGGTTCAGGACTAGGCTGGTTCAACGGCTGGGCCATTACGCGTTTCAAATTGCCGCCCTTTGTTGCTACGTTAGCGATGCTCACCATCGCCCGCGGCCTGACCATGCTTTGGACCGGCGGCTTCCCAATTACGGGTTTGGGCGATTCGTTTACGTATCTCGGCACGGGTTGGTTGCTAGGGATTCCTGTGCCCGTTTGGGTGTCGGGGCTGATTGTCCTGATTGCTACGTTGATTACGAACAAAACCCGGCTTGGGCGCTACATCTACGCCATCGGCGGGAGCGAATCGGCCGCCCGGCTGTCGGGTGTCAACATCGAACGTATTAAACTGGTGGTTTATACGCTAGCAGGTACGTTAGCAGGTATAGGTGGCCTGCTCGTTACGTCGCGGCTGGATTCGGCGCAACCCAATGCGGGTATCAGCTACGAACTGGATTCAATTGCGGCTGTTGTTATCGGCGGTACGTCGTTATCGGGTGGGCGTGGTAGTATTTTAGGTACGGTGCAGGGGGCTATCATTATCGGCGTACTGAACAACGGACTCGTATTGCTTAACGTATCGCCCTTCTGGCAGCAGGTCGTCAAAGGGTTCGTCATTCTGCTCGCCGTGATTATTGATCAGAAGAGTTCAAAACGAGAATGAGTTTTTAGTTATAAAGTTGTAAGGTTATAGAGTTGTATAGTTGGCTGGCGCTTCAAAACTCTACAACCCTATGACCTTACAACTTTATAACTTCCCTTAACAACACGTTACATGATTTTAGCCATTGACCAGGGAACAAGTAGTACAAAATCGCTCATTTTCGACCAGAACGGGCAGGTAGTTGCACGGGCATCCGAGCCCCTGAAGACGCACTACTTTGAAGATGGCTACGTAGAGCAGGAGCCCGAAGAAATTTACCGGAACGTACTGACTTCCGTTAGCAAATGTATCGGTGATTTTGCCGCTGCAGGGGGTAATTTACGAGCCATCTCGACAGCAGGTATCTCCAATCAGCGGGAGACGTTTGTTGTCTGGAATAAGTCGGGAGAACCGCTTTACAACGCAATTGTCTGGCAATGTAAGCGATCCATCGGCGTCTGCGACAGGTTGAAGGCGCAGGGCCTTGAACCAATCATTAGGGCTAAAACAGGATTATTTATCGACCCCTATTTTTCGGGTACAAAGTTGATCTGGTTGGCGGAGAACGTAGCATCAGTACGTCAGGCGATTCAGGCGGGAGAAGCGTATTTCGGTACCGTCGATACGTGGTTGCTTTACCGACTGACCAAGGGTACGTGTTATTTCACAGATTACACCAATGCATCGCGTACCCTGTTTTTCAATCTGCAAACACTAACCTGGGATGCTGAATTACTGGATGTATTCGGCTTAACCGGGCTAAACTTACCAGAAGCTAAACCATCGTCGGCTTTTTTTGGTGAATCGAACTTTAGCGGCCTTTTTGATCATTCGCTTCAATTAACGGCCATGATCGGGGATTCGCACGCGGCTGCCTTTGGTGAAGGCTGCTTTGTTCCCGGCACGGCCAAAGCTACGTTGGGTACAGGTTGTTCGATAATTATGAACATCGGCCAAACGCTCACTGAATCTCAGCATGGTATGGTTTCAACGATTTGTTGGAGTACTGAAGAGCGCGTTGATTATGCGTTAGAAGGCGTTATCGTGACTTGCGGGGCTACCATCGAATGGCTGAAAAACAACTTAGGTCTATTTGCCGAAAGTCGGGAAACCGAAGCGATGGCTACGGCTGTATCGGATAATGGTGGCGTTTACCTGATTCCTGCTTTTAGCGGTCTGGGGGCGCCTTACTGGGAGATGTCGCGTAAAGCATCTATTGTCGGACTTACGTTCGGTACCACCAAAAACCACTTAGTTCGGGCAGCTCTGGAATCGATTCCTTATCAGATAAAGGATGTGATTACAGCCATGGAGCAGGATACTGGTATTCCGTTAGCGGAGTTGATAGTCAACGGGGGTATTAGTGCGAATCAGTTCGTTCTCCGTTTTCTGACTGACTTACTAAAAAAACCGGTTGTTAATAAAGGGATGCCGGATGTTTCGGCGCAGGGAGCGGCTTATCTGGCTGGTCTAAAAGCCGGAATTTTCAAAAACCTGGACCATCTGTCGCAGTTAGAAGCTGACAAACAGGCTATCTATCCGAACCTTTCCAATACAGCCGTTCATGAATCTTACCAAGGCTGGCAGAGTGCCGTATACCAATAGTTAACTGATTTGTAAATAGAACAACGTATTGCTGTCGTGTGGGGTTTCGACAGCAATACGTTGCGTTATGGCAGAGGCACTTGGTAACGTACTAATGATTTAGATACGTATTCCCCAATCATTTTTCATGGGCCGACCAAGCAAAGCGTTGGCTTCTGCGTCATTCTTGAACATTTCCTTTTTAGGATTCCACTGGAGAGGACGTTTTAACTGATATGCAATGTTGCTAATGTTGCAAACGGATGCTGTTCGGTGACCAATTTCGACATCACAGATGGGTTTGCTACGTTTCCGCATAGCGTCCAGAAAATCCTTGTAGTGATTATCGCTTTTGTAAACGTGTTTTTCGTTTTCGCCAATAACTTTTGTAGCTAGCGAAGCGGGGGTTGTTTCCAGTTTTCGGCGTTGCACTCTGAGCTCTCCTTCACTACCGGTAAAGAGAATAGCATTATTCCAGTCCCATTTCTCGTGGGTCATTGTGACCCCATTATCGTATCGATACGTAAGAAACGGATGCTCTTTACCATCGGGTGCAATCACTTCAACCGGGCCACTATCGTCCATATCCAGTGACCACTGCACAATATCGAACATATGGGCGCCCCAGTCGGTCACCATGCCACCACCAAACTCTTTGTAGTTTCGCCAGTTTGGAAATACGTCTTTAGAAGTTGGGGGCGCTAATTCTGAATTGAAAGCCACAGGCTCATTGGGCCCAAGCCAAGTTACCCAGTCGAGCCCATCCGGAATGGGTTCAGCAGGTAGATTATAAGGAGTCGGCGGAGGCCCAACGTTAACTTTAATGTGTTTGATTTGACCAATGTAGCCATTCCGAATTAACTCGGCCGTTTGCCGAAATTCTGGCCAAGAACGCTGCATACTCCCCGTCTGAAATACGCGGTTATATTTTCGGGCTGCGTTGACCATAGCCCGACCTTCTTTAACGGTCAGCGAAAGCGGCTTTTCACAGTAAATATCTTTGCCAGCTTCGGCCGCCCGCACTGCCGCAGCCGCGTGCCAATGGTCGGGTGTGGCAATAACAACGGCGTCAACGTCTTTACGGGCCAGCAGTTCCCGAAAGTCGTTGTACACCGGAATGTCGGAGTAAGCGCCTAATTGAGTGTTTTTCTCGTAATGAGCTTTAATTCGGTCGAGGGTGAGCTGGGCTTTAGCCTTATAGACTTCACTGATAGCGACAATACGAGCTTCATTCGTATTTAGAAATGAAGCGGTTAGACCACGCCCCTGCTTACCTGTCCCAATAAACCCCAAAGAAATTACATCGCTGGGAGCCAAGTATTTTGAACCGTCGGGGCGTTTTCCTCCCAGAACGTACCGGGGGACTATCATAAATCCGGCCGCAACTGTGGCTGCCTTTCCGATAAAATCCCGACGATTAATGGACTGATTATCTTTCATTGTGAACCAGCGTTAAGGTTTATACCCAAAAGCATGATTCCCAATGAAATCTAATTTAGAGTTTGTATTTTCTTATGAAAAGCTACAGCCGGCGACTTAAATTTTTGTAGCAAGGACGATATCCTGAAACGATGTAAACTTCTCCCGACCACACCACGCACCGGGGAATATTTCAACTTTCATACCGTTACGCTTAAATAACTCTTTTACGTACGATTCATCGAAGCCTACACATATTTCGGGATCATCGGGATAGGCTATATACCGCCCATCTTCATAGTGTTCAATATTATGGACACTTTTGTCGGTTTTCATCAATACTTTCGACTCTTCATTTATCAAGAAGAATGTTACGAAAGCGCGTCCACTAGGCTTCAATACACGGCTAATTTCACTTACATAGTTTTCAACCTCCAGCGTTGGCATATGGGTAAAAACAGAGGTAAGGAAAGCAAAATCAAAGTTGTTAGCCTCAAAGGGGAATTTATATTCCAGAGCTGGATATCTCCCTTTTGGATTGTAGTGGTCGTTGTGAATGTCTGCTACCTGGAAGCGAAAGTTAGGATATCGCGTAGTGATGTTCTCCTGGCACCATTTGATTCCATACTCAACAATGTCAAATCCCTCGTAGGAGCCTTTTTTACTTACGTAACTTGTCAAGGGAGCCGCAATACGTCCGATTCCACAGCCTATGTCCAGAATTCGCTCATCAGGTTTCAGTCCAGCTATCTTTATAAACAAATCTTTAAATTCAATCCCCGTCCGTTTAAAATCGCCGTGTCCAACAAAAATTTGAGTTCTGGGTGGAACTAAAGGGTCTTTACGATTGAGGAGCGTATCTAATCCATCAAGGAAACTGAAATATCCTCTCTGGATCATTTTAGAAGCAGGTTTTAGCGTTTTATAGATTGGGGATGGTAAAATCTTCCGGAGTGTAACTAAGTTGTTAACTTTCATGATTACAGGATGAACGTACGCAAAAGTTTCAAATTTAGAGAAATCCTGCTAGTCCGGC
This sequence comes from Spirosoma flavus, assembly GCF_054778555.1. NCBI lineage: Bacteria > Pseudomonadati > Bacteroidota > Cytophagia > Cytophagales > Cytophagaceae > Spirosoma > Spirosoma flavus. The sequence goes on along the minus strand of NZ_BAAGZL010000004.1, from coordinate 575,450 downwards.
AAATCAAGGAAGGTTTAGTACCCCTTACCCCTCATTAAGTATTGATGTAGAGTAGGTAAACTTAGTAAATGGACCATCATACTTACCTTGTACGACAACTTCACCAGCCGGGAAAACCCAGAAACTGAGTTAGCTCAGAGCCAAACAAAGGCCGGAACCCTAACTATTACTAATATATACAAAAATAAGCCCCTCATAATCGCGACCTATCAGTGACGGCTAAAACAGCGCATATCAACTTATGCACTATTCACTGCATTTTAAGATAGTGTTAATTCTTAACAGATTAGTCAAATTTAGTAAGCCATCATTAATTCTCAACTGTTGGCTTTTTTATAGAAATAATAGCTATTAATAAAATATAACCGCTATAAAAATATCTGGTCTGAACTACAGGTATGTATGAAAATATAATACACATAATTACAAATGAATATAACAATTTGCTCGCCAGTATATTTTGGGTCTTCCAATAAATATAAGCTGCTTTAGGTATGGTATACACAAATAAAAACGATTGTCCCCACACAACTACATCGTTATAGACTTCTTTAAAAAAAATCATTTGACTGGTTCTTGACAGAACACTTCCATAAAGATTAAGTAATGCTTTTGGAATTACCGCTAAAAAGTAACCGTATTTATTTTGAATATTATTTAATGCCAATATAGTTCCTCCACTGTTAGAGCTCTCTACAGTATTTTCTATTTCGATACTATAATTTTCAATAGCGCTAAAATTTTGGTTAATATAACTACTGGCAACAGAAATAATAAAAATATAAGTACAATAAAGTAATATTTTATAGTTATTCCATTGAGGCACGAAATAGAAATTACAGTAAATTATGACCATAAATAAAGTAAGTTCTTTTCTTGCCAAGAAGCCAATAATAAATCCTAAGACAACATAAAAGAACTTAGGTTTAATTAGCGAATGCACAAAAAATGTCATAGCCAACAAAGACAAAACTTCTTTGTTGATAGAAAATAAGCTTATAAAAGTAATTGGATTGATGGCTAGCAGAATAGTATATCTATTTATATTAAAGTAATTTATTCTATTTATAATACGTATCGATATTAATAGACAACATACATTAAATATAAATACAGATATCAAATTGTCTCCGATCAGCCATATTATAAAAAAAGGGCCAATAAAGTTGGGTCTTAGGGCAAAATAAACAAGTAGGTTATCGTTATAAGTTTTATAATCATTTACATAAGTAGGATGGTCAGCGTAAAGATGAAGGCTTTCAACGCTATTATTCTGTGTACTAGCATTATAGATATCATCATAAGCTACTAACCAGAAAAAAAGCAGGGCAACTAGAAAATAAGCGAATAGGAACAATTCAAATTTTTGAATTTTAAACACATAATTCCTCATCAGCTTATTTAGTTAATACGAGTGAGTTCGATAAAGCTAGGTATTTATTTTTCCTAAATTCCCATTCCAGCCATCTACTAACCCCTTTATCAACATCTTGATCCGATATTTCCTATCTTTTTCCAGCAAAATTGCTTTCAGTGACATTCTGCTAATGTGTATGACAAATTTTAGCACAAACGACGGATAATGTTTTAAATAAATGTTTGATACGCGTAGTCTTTTTGAGTAAACGCCCGACAAATATAAACCATTTCTTGTGTAGTAATATAAGCGGATCGGCGAGTGATTTCCATATTGGCCTACTACGTATGAACCAATTTTTATCGGCTTAGCATATCCTAACTGATGAATTAAACGAATACTTGGTATTTCTATCACCTCATATCCTTTCTCATTTAATCGAAAACCATAATCATGATCAACGTGATCAATAAATAAATCATCCTGAAAACTACCTACTTCCGAAAAAGCTTTCAGGTTTAACAAATTTCCTGATGTGAGCGTGTAAGGTAGTTTTCTGTAAGCGACTTTATCCGGCTTTGTGTGATGAACGCCCGATAAAATACCGATTGGCTGTGGATAATTATTCCAGAAAGTTATCATTTCGTCAACCATAGTCGGTGGCGTTCTGGTATCATCATCCATCGTTAGTAATATAGCAAAATTATCAGCTATAGCATGTTGAGCGCCTAAGTTTAATGCAGTAGCAATACCTTTATTTCCATCTAGTGAAATATAACTTATTTTATCATTTTTTTCTAATTCTTTTATTAACGCAACGTTAGGCTTGGCAGAATTATCGACAACGTATAATTTAGAAATTTGATCAATATAAGTACTAATATTATCCAGCACTTCCATAGGACTATTATACAGAACAACAGCCCCTGCAATATCTTTTTTACCAATCATAACGATTCTATGTACGAAGAAATCAACCGCAAAGATAGCTGTTCCGATAGATAATAAGGTGATTGCGTGCGTGATTCCTACCTTGCGGCTTGGTTAACATAGCGTTTAGATGACTCATACATCGATCATTTACTGCACTCTTGCGACCATTATTTGTACGCAGTTAGGGCTTGGTCAGCCTTAAAACGGCAGTCGCATAGCCTTTTTTTGTAACATTGTCGCATCATTCAGGCTTATCAGACAGGGGGATAATAGAGCGTTAGCGCCTTAACAAACCTGCCTGAAATTAATTATTACGTGCATGAATACTCCTGTTCATCGTTCCGGCCTCGACGGGCCTGGTCAGTCTCGCGTGGTCATTGCACGCGTATCGCCCGAACTCGACAGCGGTCGATTCCCTATCAAAGCCATTCCTGGGAACGTAATTGCGGTTGAGGCCGACATATTTGCTGATGGACATGATTATCTGGCTGCTTACCTCCTTTATAAACACTCCGACGATACGTCCTGGACAAAAACAGCTATGTCGCTGATTGTTAACGATCGATGGGGCGCTGCGTTTATCGCTCAAAAACAGGGACAATACTATTATACTATAGAAGCATGGGTAGATCATCTGGCTTCCTGGCAGCATGAAATTCACCTTAAAACAGCTGACGGTCAACGCATTACCAGTGAGTTGCTGGCTGGGTCGCACTACGTTGAAGGAATGCTTGAACGGGCTGGTGGAAAGTCGGAACACACAAAAGGAAGTAAGTCTAAAAAAGCGGTTCAGCCAGTCGATGAAAGTTCCGATGTAAAGGCTTTGCGAGAAATGGCGGCCCTATTCCGTGACGAAAATCGCTACGATGAAGCTGTATCTGTAGCTGAGAGTGACCAGTTTACGTTCTATATAAATCGATACCCCGAGCGAAAGAACGTAACGCGTTATGAGCATGAACTACGTATCGAGGTTGACCGGGCGCGGGCTGAATTCAGTACGTGGTATTGTCTGTTTCCGCGTTCAGCATCACGCGATGAAACAACCAGCGAACCTCACCATGGCACTTTCAGAGACGTAGAAGGATTACTGCCTCGCATTTCAAATATGGGCTTCGACGTACTGTATTTGCCCCCTATTCATCCTATAGGTACGTCGCACCGGAAGGGTAAAAACAACTCAGTCATTTGCCAGCCGGGTGAGCCGGGCGTTCCTTATGGTATTGGTTCAGAGGAGGGTGGCCACGATGCCATTCATTCTGAGCTGGGTACGGTTGACGATTTTAAGCACTTGATTGCTATTGCGGCCAATTACGGAATGGAAGTAGCAATGGACCTTGCTATTCAGTGTTCGCCCGATCATCCGTGGGCGAAAGATCACCCTGAATGGTTCAAAAAACGACCTGATGGTACGATCCAATATGCTGAAAATCCACCCAAAAAATACCAGGATATTTATCCGGTTTACTTCGAAACCGACGATTGGCAGAATCTCTGGCAGGAGCTTAAGCGCATCCTGCTCGTGTGGGCATCCTGGGGAGTACGTATCGTGCGGGTCGATAACCCACATACTAAACCGTTTGTATTCTGGGAATGGGTCATCGCCGAAGTGAAAAAAGAATTTCCGGATATGCTTTTTCTGGCCGAAGCCTTTACCAAGCCCAAAGTGATGCAGGAGTTGGGAAAACGCGGTTTTGCGCAATCGTATACGTATTACACTTGGCGAAATACAAAACAGGAACTAGAGCAGTACATGACCGAGTTGACGCAGTCGGACATGAAATATTATTACCGCCCAAATTTCTGGCCAACAACCCACGATATCAACCCGTATAGCCTACAGAGCGGCCATGAACCACAATTCCTGATCCGCTACTGCCTAGCCGCTACGTTAGCGAGCAACTATGGTATTTACGGGCCCTCATTTGAGTTGATGGAACACGTACCATTTCCTAATAAGGAGGAATACCTGAACTCTGAAAAGTACGAAATCCGGCGCTGGGACTGGGATAAAACCAACAAGCTAACGTACCTCATTACGTTGGTCAACCGGATTCGCCATGAGAACGTAGCGCTACAGACGACCAACAACATTACCTTCTGTTCAGTCAACGACGATGCCATTATGGCGTATTTGAAAGTATCGGGCAATAACCGCCTGCTAATTATTGTCAATACGGATGCGTATAGCCGTCGGGCGGGCGTAGTACAAGTACCCATCTGGCAGTTGGGAATTGGCCAGGAGCAGCAATATACTGTGTACGACCTGCTTACTGGCGCTTATTATATCTGGCAGGGCGAATCCAACTACGTAGAGTTAGATCCCTATTCGTTGCCTATGCATTTGTTTCGTATCGACGTGTGACGATTTTTACCACATAGAGTGCTCAGGGATACAAAAAGTCCACAGAAATAAGTACACTGTGACCTTTGTGTATTCTTCGGTGCTCTCTGTGGTTTATTAACTAGCTTACTTAATCCTAAAACCTAAATCCGATGGACGAAATAAAGTGGGGAATTATCGGCTGTGGCGACGTAACAGAAGTAAAAAGTGGCCAGGCTTTTAATAAGGTACCTCATTCGAAACTGGTAGCCGTCATGCGCCGTGACGCTGAAAAAGCAGCCGATTACGCCCGTCGACACAACGTACCGAAATGGTATAGTGATGCTGACAAGCTCATTAACGACCCTGAAGTAAACGCCATCTACGTAGCAACTCCCCCCGATAGCCACGCCGATTACGCTATCCGGGCTATGCAGGCCGGTAAGCCTGTTTACGTCGAAAAACCAATGGCACTCAATGCCGCCGAATGTGAAGCTATGAACCAGGCGAGTCGGGAAACTGGCGTACCGCTTTTTGTGGCTTACTATCGCCGGGCGTTACCCTATTTTCTTAAAGTAAAAGAACTAGTTGATCAGCAGGCAATTGGCGAAATTCGCTGCGTAAATGTACAGCTTTACTGGCAACCCCTTCCAGGCGAAACGGGCGACAATCCACAACCGGGCTGGCGTGTCTTTCCAGAAATTTCTGGCGGTGGACGCTTCCATGACCTGGCCTCACACCAATTCGATTTTCTGGAATACCTCCTCGGCCCCATCAAAAACGCCAGTGGCATTAGCCTGAATCAGGCTGGGCTATATAAAGCCGATGACATGGTAGTGGCTACGTTCGCTTTCGAGTCGGGCGCGGTGGGAACGGGAAACTGGTGTTTTACGGTCAATCCAGAGCAGCGGATGGAGCAAACGCAACTTATCGGCTCCAAAGGTAAAATCACGTTTTCGTTTTTTGAAAATTTCCGTCTGCTCGTCGAAACGGAATCTGGCTCTGTGGATTATTCCATTCCATTTCCGGAACACGTACAACAACCACTCATTGAGTTGATCGTGAGCGACCTTCGGGGCGAAGGTAAAAGCCCAAGTACCGGCGAAACAGGCGCTCGTTCGTCCAAGATTCTGGACTGGATTACAACGTAGTGATTATCATCCTTCGCCCTTTGATATGATAAATATCTCGCGGACTGAAATCACTACGTCCAGTGCTACGTCTGTCTCCAAAATATCGTCTATTTGGTCTACAGGCTCAAATAGAGAAAGGCCAATTTTTACACAGTCGGCTCGGCAATCGGCCAGGAAGCGGTCGTAATAACCCTTGCCATAGCCAACTCGATGGCCACGTTTGTCAAAGCAAAGTAATGGCACAAGCACTACGTCGAACTGATTAGCGGGAATAGAAGTTTCGGCTGGTTGAACAGGCTCTGGTATCCCCCACCGATTTTCCTGTAAGCGTGTATTGGCATTTAGTGGATAATGCGTCAAGCCATTCGTTGACGTATCCGTTATCGACACACTAAGCCGAACCTGTGGATAACTGCTCCATATCTCTCCTATAATTATCCACGTATTAAGTTCCTTTTGCCGTTCAATGGGGAGAAACGTGTGGATAAGTATAGATGGGTTAGCAAAATAGCTTTTATCGAGAAAATCAAAAAAAAGCTGAGCTATCTGTTTGCTACGTTGCTGAACTGCATCAGTTGAAAGAGCCTTACGTTTGGCTAGAAACAGTTTTCGTAACTCAGCTTTGTTCATAGTGGGGCTCCAATAGCCTCTGGCTGTCGGCGGTAGCTACAAGATTAATCGCTATGGCGACTCCGACGTCGGACGGCCGATGCCGCCAGAGGCCGCCGGGGCCTATTCACTCCAGACACAGTTGCATCCGAAAATCAAACGGGTCGAAAACGTTTAACATTTTCTGGAGAAACTGCCGGTCATTCAGGTAGAATGTCAGGAAGTTTTCGCTACGTTCCTGCAAACCGCCGTTCGGAAACAGCTCATTTTTGACCGCCAACAACTGCCGTACACCCACTTCCTGGTTGCGTTCTTCCGCACGGCGCATCTTTTTTTCGAGTCGGGCCACGGCGTCGGCAAACCGTTTAGTTTCAGCCAGAACGGCTTTTTCCAACGTAGGATCAACCATCTGCGCTTTATGCAGAATAGCGTCCAGCGCTTTGTTCACGATTTTGTTTTCGTTATCGAACTTGAGCGAATGACGCGTGTGATGTTCCACAAATTCACGCTTTAGCTTCATTATATCCTGGAAAAGCTCTTCAGGTGTCAGGCCCAGTTTGCAGATTCGTTTCGCGCTCACCGACGGTACGTACATCGCGAAATTACGAGGCATCAGAATCGGGAAAGCAGTCTGAAAACGCTCAAAAACGGGCTTGAGCTGCAACCAGTAAGGCACTTCCGACGGACCGCCAATGTAAGCCAGATTTGGCAGAATGGTTTCCTGATACAGAGGCCGAAGTACTACGTTAGGACTGAACTGCTCCGGATGCTCATCAAGAAGTTTCAGCAGCTCGCTTTCTGTAAACTTAAGTTTTGTATGAAGCACCCGATACGTTCCATCTTCTTTGCGTTCGATACGTTCGCGAAGTTGATTATCCAGGAAAAACAGGTTGATATCGCGGGGTGTAATAACGGTTTTGTAGCCTAAATCTTCCAGCAGCTCAGTCTGTTTCTGAACCAGTTCACCCGATTCCTGACGTAGTAACTCATCCCGCATCACGGGCAGAAAGACGCGTTTCAACTCCGCATCATCGGCGTCCAGGCAAACTAGCCCCTCCGCTCCAAATAATTCGTTAACGTAGTACCGGACGGCATTAGCTAACGTAGTATTTTTCAGATAAGCCTCTTCAAATAGAGTTAGTTTCTCAGGAATCTGTCCAAAAATGCTTTTTAATTCCTGCGGATTCATTCGTCCAACCGCACCGCGCTGTTCGGTTTGCCACGCATAGCTTCGTCCGAACATGGAAAAATGATTGATCTCAGCAAAATCGTGGTCTTCGGTGGCCATCCAGTAGATGGGTACGAAATTGTAATCAGGGTACGTCTCCTTGAGTTTGCGGGCCAGTTTAATCGTGGTAATAAGTTTGTACAGGATATACAGCGGCCCCGTAAAAATATTGAGTTGATGCCCCGTCGTTACCGTAAACGTATTGGGTTCCAATAACTTCGAAAAGTCGGACTTATTCGGAATAGCCTGGTATTGCCGTTCCAGCACACGCACCAGAACCTGCCGTTTTGAGTCCTCGAACGTTTTTTCCTTTAATTGCTCTCCAAACGCCGATACCTGAGGAAATCGGTTATAAAAAGGTTTTAAGGTATCGTTTTGGTTAATATAATCGAGAAAAAGGGGCGAAAACTGGCCGGTAGATGTAAGGGGCAGGTACTGACAGTCCATGCGATGGGCTACGATATGTATTTATTCGGCTCAACAACAGAAAATCCCGCAAGGTTCGATGGTATTACTTTATCGGGTGCAGATGTGATGTCAGTTATAATAAGCTGATAGGTAATGTTTCTCAAAACATACTGATTCTCGTTCGGTTTTGAGAAATATCACGGACAAATCATATCTTTTATAGTACAGTTCCGTACAAATCAAACTCTTCGGCGCGGTCGATGCGAACGTTGGCAAAATCACCTATTCGAACATACTGACTGGCTGGCACCAGCACTTCGTTGTCGACTTCGGGCGAATCGGCTTCGGTACGTCCGATAAAATAACCGCCTTCTTTACGATCAAACAATACTTTATAAGTCCGGCCAACTTTCTGCTGATTCAATTCCTGCGAAATTCCCTGTTGTAATTCCATCAGTTCATCGGCACGTTCCTGCTTTACGTCAGCATCGATATCGTCGGGCATGGAAAACGAGTGGGTGTTTTCCTCGTGCGAGTACGTAAAGACGCCCATTCGGTCGAAGCGCATCCGTTCCACGAAATCATATGTCTCCTGAAACATGGCTTCTGTCTCGCCGGGATGACCTACAATCAACGTAGTACGCAACGTAATATCAGGAATTTTCTCCCGAATCGTATGAATTAGCGCTTCTGTTTTTTCGCGCGTAATGCCCCGACGCATGATTTTCAGCAGTTCCGTCGAACCCGTCTGAAGGGGCATATCCAGATAATTACACACGTTCGGTCGATTTCGCATTACGTCCAATACATCGAGCGGAAATCCAGAAGGATAAGCGTATTGCAACCGTATCCAATCAATGCCTTCTACGTCGGACAGACGGTCGATAAGGTCAGCCAGATTACGTTTTTTATATAAATCGAGACCATAGTACGTCAAATCCTGCGCAATCAAAATTAATTCTTTCGTACCGCGACGAGCCAGCGATTTCGCTTCTGTGATCAATTCGTCGATTGGGCGTGATACATGTACTCCGCGCATAAGTGGGATAGCGCAGAACGAGCAGGGACGGTCGCAGCCTTCGGCAATTTTGAGGTAAGCAAAATGAGCGGGGGTCGTCAGGAGCCGCTCGCCAACGAGTTCGTGTTTGTAATCGGCACGTAGCGTTTTTAACAATCGGGGCATTTCGTTGGTCCCAAACCACGCATCGACGGTTGGAATTTCAACTTCCAGTTCGTCCTTATAGCGATGCGAGAGGCAGCCCGTTACGTACACTTTATCGACTACACCCGCTTCCTTCGCGTCAACGTAGCGCAGAATAGTGTTAACCGATTCTTCCTTGGCATTATCGATGAAGCCGCACGTATTGATGACCACAATATTGGCATCGTCTTTCTTCGACTCGTGCGTTACGTCCATTCCGTTGCCCTTGAGCTGGGTAAACAGCACTTCCGAATCGACCAGATTCTTCGAGCAGCCGAGCGTAACGATATTAATTTTATTCGTACGTAATCCTTTGGTTTTCAAAACAGGTAATTAGTCAAATTATTGTTTTTGGATAACAATCCTCTTCAACGACAAAGTTCGGTTGGATTAATGAAAGAAAAAGCCGCTCTAACGAGCGGCCTCCAAGTTACGTTGGCGATACGGGTAAATTCTTAGAAATGTCGGTCGCCTGCTTCACGTTTACCGAGCATCACAGCGCCAACCATAGCTACCAGAAATAGTACCGATGCCAGCTCAAACGGTAGTATATAATCGCTATATAAAAGATTCCCTAATTGCTCGACCAAGCCTGTTTTTGGATCGAAAGGTGAGTTAGGACTTACTGTCGGTACCTGTGCACTTTTGGCTCGGAAAATGGTAATGAGCATCACCATCAACAAGCCACCGACTACGACCGAAGCCATTTTGGTCAGGTTCGTTTTCGACTCTTCATCCTCTTTCCGCAAATTCAGGAACATGATGGTGAAGAGGAAAAGAACCATAATGGCACCCGCATACACGATTATATTTACAGCCGCTAGAAACTGGGCGTTTAGTAAAATATAATGGCCCGAGAGGCAGAAGAACGTAGCAATCAGTGCCAGTACGCTATAAATGGGGTTACGCGCTGTTACTACCCCAATGGCGCAGAATAACGTAACAGCAGTCAGCCCCAGAAAAAGGTATCCGGTACCGGTTAAGGTTTTAAAGAAATTAAGTGTCTCAGTCATAGATCAATATATATTCGCCGTTTGAAATGACGGGTTGCTACGTAGCGGCACGCGTCAGGCTAGGCTCGGTGGGAGTTGTTTTTACTTCAGAATTATTTACCCGAACGTAGCGGTCGTCCAGTTTTTCAACGAGTTTGTCTTTACCATAAATCACGTCGTCGCGCTCCTGAAAAACCGGCACCATCCGATCGTGGCGCAGGTAAACAGCCTGTTTAGGGCATGCTTCTTCGCATAATCCGCAGAAAATGCAACGTAGCATATTGATCTCATACACAGCTGCATATTTCTCTTCGCGATAGAGATTTTCTTCACCTTTCTTCCGCTCGGCGGCCACCATTGAAATTGCTTCGGCAGGGCAGGCAACGGCGCACAAACCACAAGCCGTACAGCGTTCGCGGCCTTGTTCATCGCGTTTCAGTACGTGGTGACCGCGATAAATTGGGCCAAGGTATTTTTTTACTTCTGGATATTGAATCGTCGGTTTCTTACGGAAGAAGTGACGTATCGTAATCGCCAGCCCACCCACTACGGCCGGCAGGTACATTTTTTCGGCCAGCGTCATTTCCTTATTGCTGACCTGTTTAGAGCGATTTGTTAGTTGCATATTTCTCAGTTTTCAGTTTACGGTTTACGGTTTACAGTTGGCTGAGCGACATTAATTTGTGCATTAGCTAACGGTAAACCGTAAAATGAAAACGCGTTCACTTAAGCTGTTCGCTGTGACACGATTTCCCGTTTTGGCGCGCGAGCTGTCGACGTAACGGCCAGCACAATCATGACAATGGCAATTAACCAGCTTGCGTATTTAAAGTTATAGAGCAAGCCAGCACCTGTAATTACTACGTTCAGAATAGCTAACGGAATGAATGTTTTCCAGCCCAGGTTCATCAGTTGGTCATATCGGAAGCGTGGAAGCGTCCAGCGTACCCACATGAAAAAGAAAATGAAGAAGAAAATCTTGGCAAAGAAAACGACAAACGTAATGGCCGTTGCTACGTTATGACCCGCTACGCTACCCAGCGATTTTTCGAGCATGCCAGCTACTTCGTTCATGAACGGATAGTGGAAGCCGCCAAAATAAAGCGCTGAAATAAAGGCCGACGAAACAAACATATTGATGTATTCGGCGAACAGATAAAAGCCGAGTTTCATCGAGCTGTATTCCGTATGATAACCGCCAACCAATTCCGTTTCGCACTCAGGCAAGTCGAAAGGGGTGCGGTTACACTCAGCAAAAGCGCAGGTCAGGAAAATAACAAACCCTAGTGGTTGGGTGAAAATATTCCATTCGAAGAAACTAGCCTGTTCGTTTACGATAGCACGTACCGACAAAGAGCCAGTCATCATCAGGATGGCAATCAGCGATAAACCCAGTGCGATTTCATAACTAATATTCTGCGAAGCCGCCCGAATGGCCCCTAACAACGAGAACTTGTTGTTCGAAGCCCAGCCACCAACCATGATGCCGTACACCCCTAGCGATACAACGCCAAAAATGTAGAGTACGCCTATGTTGATCTCGATGCCCTGAACTGGTACGTCATAATTGATTTTATCCCACGCAAACCGGATACTGTCGCCGAACGGAATTACAGCACTCGACATCAGCGCGGTTAGCATGGCCAGACAAGGGCCAAGAATAAATAACCACTTGCTGGCCTGAGAAGGGATAAAATCTTCTTTGAAGAACATTTTACCAGCGTCAGCAATCGGCTGAAGCAATCCCCAAGGCCCCGCCCGGTTTGGGCCGATACGGTCCTGCAAAAAAGCAGCTACTTTCCGCTCGGCGTAAGTAGAATAGGTCGCAATCAGGAGTGTTATCCCGAAAATGACCAGGATAATAATTCCTTTAACGATTAATACGGTAACGTCCATTTTAACTAAGTTATAAAGTTGTATAGTTGTGAGGTTATATAGTTATGAGTCGAAGAATAAAACTTTACAACTCTATAACTTTATAACCATACAACTTCTCATGGTTCTGGTTCTAAGGCTGATGGCAGCGTTTTGGCAAAGCGCTCAGGTGGCAATTGCTGAATTGCTAACTGCGACGTATCACGCTCATCATGAATGGGTTTGTATTCCGCAGCCGCCAGTCGCTGACCAAAGCTCGGTTTGATGGTATCAGCCCGATACTTGTTAGCCGAAATCACCGAACTCCGCGAAATCTTCGTTGGCCCTTCGATTGTCCAGTCGCTGGTTTTCTTGGTATCGAAGCGGCACGTATTACAAATGAACTCTGTTACCTCGCTCCATTCGTTTTTCCGGGCCGTAACACGTATCACTTCATCGCCCCGATACCAAAGCGTTACGTTACCTGAACAAGTTGGGCAATCGCGGTGGGCGTCAACGGGTTTGGTAAACCACACCCGGTTTTTGAAACGATACGTCTTATCAGTCAAAGCACCGACTGGGCAAACGTCAATTACGTTACCGGAAAAATCGTTGTCGATGGCTTTCTCAATATACGTACTGATTTCGGAGGCATCGCCCCGACCTAATACGCCGTGAACCCGCTTATTTGTAATTTGATCGGCCGTATAAACACAGCGGTAGCAGAGAATACAACGGGTCATGTGCAGTTGCACATACGGGCCAATATCCTTTTTCTCGAATGTCCGGCGCTCTTCTTCGTAACGGGTTGTCGCTTTGCCGTGATCAAAGGCAAAATTCTGAAGGTCGCACTCGCCTGCCTGATCGCAAACCGGGCAATCGAGTGGGTGATTTAACAAGAGAAACTCAACCACGCCATTACGGGCATCAATAACCTGGGGGCTAGTCTCATTCTCGACAATCATACCGTCCTGAACGGCAGTCAGACAGGACGCTACCAGTTTTGGCATTGGCCGTGGATCTTTTGCCGAACCAGCTGCCACTCGAACCAGACAAGCCCGGCATTTGCCACCGCTACCTTTTAAGGGTTGGTAATAACACATGGCCGGCGGAGCTACCGACGGACCAATTTTGCGGGCCGCCTGTAAAATAGTCGTGCCCGGCTCAACTTCGACTTCAATTCCGTCAATAGTGACTTTCAATAATTGCGGCTTTACGTCTTCCATATATTGTAACGCGGCTAAGAAGCCGCCAATAAGCTAAATTAGTCACGGCTTTCCAGCCGCGTTACTTAGACCAATGCCATTTCGCCCCGGTAGACAGCTCCTGGTTGAGTAGCTTCTGATGGGTTATCGATGTGCCACTGGAACTCGTCCCGGAAATGCCGAATTGCGCTGGCTACGGGCCAGGCGGCTGCATCGCCAAGCGGACAAATGGTATTTCCTTCAATTTTTTTCGATACGTCGACCAGCAAATCAATGTCCTGCTGATGACCGTGACCGTATTCAATGCGGTGTAGCACTTTCTCCATCCAGCCGGTTCCTTCACGGCACGGGCTGCATTGTCCGCACGATTCGTGATGATAGAATCGGGAGAAATTCCAGGTGTTACGTACAATACACGATGTTTCATCAAACACAATAAATCCACCTGAACCTAACATTGTCCCCGTAGCAAACCCACCATCCGACAGCGATTCATAGGACATTAACCGCTTTTCGCCATTGGCTAAAGTTAGGGCCAGATTGGCGGGCAAAATGGGGACAGATGAACCGCCAGCGACAAGCGCTTTGAATTTATGACCAGGCCGGATACCACCACACCATTCGTCAGCGTAAATAAAATCTTCGACCGGAACACCTAGCTCAATTTCATAAACGCCGGGTTTGTTGATATGCCCTGAAGCCGAAATCAGTTTCGTTCCCGTGCTACGTCCAATGCCGATACCTGCGTAAGCATCACCACCATTATTGACAATCCAGGCCGTCGTCGCAATCGACTCTACGTTATTAACTACTGTTGGACACTGGTATAGTCCTTTTACAGCCGGGAATGGCGGTTTGTTACGTGGGTTACCTCGCTTGCCTTCCAGTGATTCGAGAAGTGCCGTTTCTTCACCGCAGATGTAAGCACCACCGCCGGGCTGCACAACCAGTTCGAGATCGTAGCCACTACCGAGGATGTTTTTACCCAAAAATCCTTTGGCAGTGGCTTCAGCGATGGCTTTTTCGAGGATACGTATTACGTACATCAATTCGCCCCGCACGTAGATGAACGATTTGTTGGCACCCAGCGCAAACGATGAAATAATCATGCCCTCGATCAATAAGTGAGGGATATTTTTCATCAAATAATGGTCTTTAAACGTACCGGGCTCCGACTCATCAGCGTTACAGACCAGGTAGCGGGGAACACCTTCGGGCTTAGCCAGAAAGCTCCACTTCATACCCATCGGAAAGCCAGCTCCACCGCGGCCACGAACGCCTGCTTTTTTTACTTCTTCTACAATGGCGTCGGGCGTCATCGTCTTAAGCGCCTTCTCGACAGCCGTGTAGCCACCTTGTTTCCGGTACACATCAAATGTCTCGATGCCAGGAACGTTAATATGTTCGGTTAATATCTTAATACCCATCTGCGGATTATTTCGATAACTCGTCAATGATTTCGTCTACACGCTCGTTGGTCAGGTGCATGTAGTATTTTTCCCGAATCTGGAAAACAGGCCCCATCCCGCAGGCTGCCAGACATTCCACTTCTTTCAGCGTAAATTGTCCGTCTACTGTAGTTTGTCCTGCATCAATACCCAACCGATTTTTCAGGTGAGCATAGACTTCTTCGCCACCCATCAGACAGCAGGGACCCGTACGGCAATATTCAATAACATGTTTGCCAACCGGATCGAGGTGATACATGGTATAGAACGTAGCAACCTCGTATACTTCAATTGGCTGAATATCAAGCATACGCGCTACGTAGTCCATACCTTCGGGACTGGTCCAACCCTCCTGCTCCTGCAATAAGTGCAATAACGGCAGCAGGGCTGACTTTTGTCGACCTTCTGGGTAGCGTGCAATAATTTCCTTTGCTTTTTCCAACCGCTCCGGCGTAAATTCTACAGCGGAATTATTTGTCTCTGTCGTCATTGTCTACAGCAGGTATTCATCATCAAAAACTTCTTCCCAAGTGAGTGCAGCCGGTTCAAATTTATCCTTACGGGATAAGTTCATTTCTGCTTTTGCTTCGGCAATGGCGTCCTCAAACGTCTCATCCCAGATTTTTTCAATGTACTCACGCGTAAAGGAAGGCATGTATTTTTGCAGAACACGAATTTCACGGCGAACACTAATAATTGTCCTGACCCAACTCGTAGAGCGTTTATCAGCCTGATAACGCCACTTCAATACATGCATCATTAACCGCGTGAGCTGACTACTTAATGCTCTACGTTCGGCATTGGCCATTGCATTGTATAACTCATCTAATGCTTCCTGAGCTTCTTCGTATTCTTTTTCTTCAAGAAGCCTTCGAATAGCCCCTACCGTGTCTAAATGAGACGTAGCTACCATCTCCTGCCAGTCTATCGTCTTCATATTTTCGGTTATTAAATTCATTAAGCGTCCAACTCGCCGGCAATTACGTTCATGCTACTCATAATCACAATGGCGTCGGACAGGGTCAATCCTTTGCACATTTCTGGGTAAGCTTGATAATAAATGAAACAGGGCCGCCGGAAATGCAGGCGATACGGTGCGCGACCGCCGTCACTAATCAGGTAGAAACCTAACTCACCATTGCCTCCTTCCACAGCGTGGTAAACCTCGCCAGCTGGTGCATCAATTTCGCCCATCACAATCTTAAAGTGATAGATGAGGGCTTCCATGTTTTTGTAAACTTCCTGTTTCGGAGGCAGGTAATATTGAGGAGCGTCGGCGTAGTATGGACCTTCAGGAAGGTTGTCCATTGCCTGCTGAATAATGCGCAGACTCTGCCACATTTCCTCGTTACGTACCATGAAGCGATCATACGTATCACCACTTTGCCCCACCGGAATATCGAATTCAAAATCCTGATACGACGAATACGGATTCATGACGCGTACGTCATAGTCCACACCGGCAGCGCGCAGGTTTGGCCCAGTGAAGCCGTAGCTCAACGCCCGCTCCGCCGAAATACCACCCACACCTATCACGCGGTCCATGAAAATGCGGTTGCGGTTGAATAGGTTTTCAAATTCACGTAGCACTTTCGGGAAACGTACCAGCAATTCTTTGATCTTACGTATCGCCGTAGGAGAAAGATCGCGCTCCATGCCGCCGATACGTCCCATATTGGTCGTCAGACGGGCACCGCAAATCTCCTCGTAGATTTCATAAATCTGCTCGCGCTCCTGATAGATATACAGGAAGCCCGTAAACGCGCCCGTATCCACGCCCAGAATCCCGTTGCAAATGAGGTGATCGGCCAGACGGGCCAACTCCATCATAATCACGCGGATATATTGCGCCCGTTTGGGAACTTCGACACCCAGCAGCTTCTCAACCGTCATCCACCAACCCATGTTGTTGATGGGCGACGAACAATAATTCATCCGATCGGTGAGGGTCGTAATCTGGTAAAAAGGCCGACGTTCAGCGATCTTTTCAAAGGCCCGGTGGATATAACCGATGGTCTGTTCGCCCGACACAATTTTCTCGCCATCCATTTGCAGGATGTTCTGAAAAATGCCGTGCGTGGCCGGGTGCGTTGGTCCCAGATTAAGCGTAGTCAGTTCGTTAACGTACTGAACCGGCCCCTGTTCGGCAGGCAGGTTTTTTTGGGCTATATCAAGTTCTTCAGAAACCATATTGGTTAAGTTATAAAGTTGTAAGGTTGTAGGGTTATAAAGTTGACTAGCACTGGAGGAACTGTACAACTTTATAACCCTACAACTTTACAACTATTCTTCATCGTCCAAACAATGCGTCTATTTTGTCTTCCCGCGTACCGTCTTCGAGCGGGTACTCTTTGCGCATTGGGTAATAATCCATTTCTTCCATGTTCAGAATCCGGCGCAGATCGGGATGACCGTCGAAGATAATACCAAACAGGTCGAATGTTTCGCGTTCCATCCAGTTGGCTCCGGCAAATACAGGCGTCAATGTTGGAATATGCACATCTTCGGCAGTCAGATAGACCTTAATACGTATCCGAAAATTATTCGTCAGGCTGTGCAAATGATAAACCACACAGAACTCTTTCCCTTTCGAATCCGGGTAGTGAATGGCCGTTACGTCGGTCAGGAAACCTACCTGTAGGGTCGGATGATCTTTTAGGAAGGTAATAAGCGGAATAATTTGCTCGCGGCTAGTCGAAAACGTAAGCAGATTATACGGGTCATCGAAGTCGGTGACGGCCTCGCCAAACTGGTTGATTATGGTCTGCGCAACTTCTTCGTTGGTCAGCATCTTCGGGGATGAATGGTGATGAGTGAACAAACGGCATATTATCGGCCATTTATTCACTCATTCAATCGTTATTGAATATTATACGAATTCAGAAGCTTCTGATACTCTTCGGTGTTACGTCGGCGTAGCGATTCGTTTTTGGCGAGCTCCTGCACTTGCATCACGCCTTCCAGAATCTGCTCCGGACGAGGTGGGCAACCCGGTACGTATACATCGACGGGAATGATACGGTCGATACCTTGCAAAACGCTATACGTATCGAAAATACCACCACTCGATGCGCAGGCACCAATAGCAATAACCCACCGAGGCTCAGCCATTTGCAGGTATACCTGTTTGACCACAGGCCCCATCTTTTTAGCGATAGTACCCGCTACCAGCAGCATATCGGCCTGACGGGGCGAGAAACTCGGTCGCTCAGAGCCAAAACGAGCCAGGTCGAAGGTCGAAGCCATGGTCGACATGAACTCGATACCGCAGCAGGACGTAGCAAACGGTAATGGCCAGAGCGAGTTTGCCCGGGCCAAACCAATTATTTTATCGAAGGAGGTAGCTGAAAATCCGGGACCATCGTAACTCGCGGGGGCTTCAGCCAGCTTTATATCAGTTGCCATGAAAAACGTTGTATTGGACTACTAAAACAACGAATAAGTATGCACAAAAATTCATTTATCGAGGCTTATTCCCACTTCAAAACTCCCTTGCGGATGATATAGTAAAAACCCGCCAGAAGCAGCCCCATAAACAGAATCATTTCAATAAAGCCGGTCATTCCCAGCCCTTTAAAGTTGACCGCCCAGGGGTATAAAAAGATAACTTCCACGTCGAACAGAACAAACAGGATAGCAATCAGAAAATACTTGATGGAAATGGGAGTCCGGGCGTCGCCCTGTACGGGAATACCGCACTCGAACGGATCGTCTTTCTTCTGACTGTTCCGTTTGGGGCCAATGTTGTGGGTAACGATCATCGTTGTCACGATGAATCCCAGAGCTAAACCAAGCTGGATGAGCACTGGAAGGTAATCGGCCGGAACATAAGTTGCATTCATAGGAGTAGGTAAGAAAAAAACAGTACAAAGGTAACGATAAAACCGATAGACTCGTGACAATAAGCTACGTAGCGTCAGATGCCTGTCAAATATAGAATCTGTTTAAACTTTTTTGGCAAAAGCTGTTTTAAGCAAACCGATTTTCTTGCCTCAATATGACAAAACATTATGCCTTGGTCTATTTGATACTCAGCTCTTTACTTATAGTATTATAACCAGCAAAACAGCCTAATCCACCTTCAATATTACTGGGAATCAATACGGGTTCGGCAAATGGGTTGTTACGTGAACGTCGCTGGCGGTTGATGGCATCCTGAAAAAGATAATAGGATTGATCGATACTAAGCAGGTTAATGATAGCTCTGGCACTTCTGAACTGCGCATTTATGTCACTGATTGAATTAGCGGTCAGATAAGACCGTCCGGACGGTATCACGGTTCCATCTAAACCCGCATCGCTGAACAACCCTCGACCGTCGTCGTCAAACGACAGGTTATTGATGGCTTCTATCTGGCACGATTTGCAGTTGGTCGAGACGTAGCGAAATGTGCCTGATACCTGGTAGTAGTTCGTCTGATTAGCGGGGTCTTGCCAGCTTGCCCGTAGAAAATAGCGTTGGTTCAGCGCTTCGAGCGTTACGTCCTTTATTGGCACTGCCGCTGGTATAGAACATCGGCTGGTAGCGCTTTTACCGTCGGGCGTAGTCACGCGCAACGTATATGTATGCCCCACAGCAATTGGCAATGAACGAATATCAGCACTATAATAAGGGCGGCTTTTCAGCGTGTCGCCTGGTGCAACCCGGTTGTACGTTAACGTAGCGGTACGGCTTCCATCAGATAACGTAACGGTGGCATCTGTTACGTTATTTCCGGTTTGTAGTAAAGATAAACTATCACCCACGACCGTGTTTGAGCGGGTAATTTTGACAGCCAGTATTGTATCCTGAGGAGATAAATAGCAGGTAATCACCAACTTCGACGACGTAGCGCCCAGCAAACTAGGCGACACCTCATTTCGAAGACTGGAACAGCTAACAAGTCCGATAAAGCTGACAATAATAATCAGCAACGTAGCAAATGCCCGATGATTTCGAACGAATACCTGCATCAGAATTTGAAATTATAACTAACCGCCGGAACAATCGGGAAAACAGAATAGCGGAACAGTGCCGTTCGGGAACTTGTCGTAGCCGTCGCCGGAACGGATTCGAGTCGGTAAAAAAATGGATTTCGTCGATTGTACAGGTTGTAAAAACTGATTTCCCAGGTACGTTCGTGATTTCGCTTCTGCTTGTGAAACTGAATACTGAAATCAAACCGGTGGTAGGCTTCAGCGCGAAACGTATTTTTCTGCGTACCATAATCATCAACGGTACGTGTATTCTGGAAAAGAGACTGAACAACAGCAGAATTTGATATGCCACCCGTAACTACTGCATTAGCAGGGCGATACGTATCATATCGACCAACAGGCACAGTCAGCGCATTGCCGGTGCCATATACCCACGTAGCCGACAGCGTAATACGTTTATTCAGTTCGTAAATACCTACCACCGATACGTCGTGACGACGATCATAACGCGGGAAGAAAGGTTTTCCACCGTTCAGTTCGTCAAATTGCCACTGCGTCCACGAGAGTGTATAGCCAACCCATCCCGACAATCGCCCGACTTTCTTTTGCAGCAAAAACTCCCCACCGTAGCTCCAGCCCCGGCCGGCCGTTACGTTGTCTTCCCAACGAACCCGATTAGCCGCGCTTGGATCGTTGATAAGCAGGAAACTGGCCCCTTCTTTATAATTAATAATATTGTTCATCTGCTTGTAATACCCTTCAACCGTAAGCGTCAAGCCTTTATCAGTATAATCTTTGGCGATACCGACCGCCACCTGCTGCGACTGCTGGGGCTTCACGCGGTCAGTAGTAGGCACCCAAAGATCGGTGGGGAGTCCGATGCCGGTGTTGGAAAGCAGATGAACGTATTGATTCATCAGCGCATACGATGCTTTCACCGACAAATCAGGTTTGATGGTGAAAGCGGCCGAAAGCCGGGGTTCGGGACGAATGTAACCAACGCCCGTTCCCTGAAAATAACTCAGCCGCAATCCACCGTTCACGCGCAGCTTGCTCGAAGGCCGCCAAGTATCTTCGGCGTAAATGCCCGATTCCAGTACGTCGATATTGCTGACATTATTGATAGATTGGTTGATTCCTGCATTCTGCAACACCACCGCGCTCGGCGTGAATCGGTGATACGTACTCTGAATTCCCGCCCGAACGGAGTGTTGAGGAGTTGGGTAAAAATCGAAATCGTATTTCAGCCCGAAATCCCGAATGCCAGAATTGTAAAATAGCGAATACACTTCGGTATCCTGCGCGCTACGTTCAACGGCCGAAATCTGGAATTTATAGTCACTAAAAATCAGTGAAAGATTTGAGAAAAGTTTCTGATTGAAGAGGTGATTCCAACGTAACGTAGCGGTGGCGTTTCCCCAGTTCAGACCGGTATCGGTATTGCTGGTTTTGTCGGTAGCGTAGAAACGATCGCGGCCGAAGTAGGCACTTAGGTACACTTTGTCTTTCGGACTGAAATCGTAATTCGCTTTGGCGTTGAGGTCGTAGAAGTAGTAACCGGCTTCAGTTTGTCCGTTCGTCTGAGCTTTGATAATTGGCGCAGCAATGATATCCAGATACGTCCGGCGAGCCGATACCAGAAATGAACTTTTTTTGTTCTTTGTCAGTGGCCCTTCAAGCATCAGCCGACTGGCAATCAGGCCAATACCGCCTTCGCCATGCAGTTTATCCCGATTACCATCTTTCATGTTCAGATCAATAACCGATGAGAGACGACCGCCGTAGCGAGCCGGAAAACCGCCTTTGATCAGCTCAACACTTTTGATGGCGTCGCCGTTGAAAACCGAAAAGAAGCCAAACAGGTGATTAGCGTTATAAACCACCGCATCATCCAGAATAATGAGATTCTGGTCGGGGCCGCCACCCCGGACGTAAATACCCGTTTGCCCTTCAGAACCTTTCTGAACGCCTGGCATCAACTGAAGCACTTTCAATACGTCCTTCTCGCCCAAAAAGGCCGGAATTTTCTTGATCTGCGCTACCGGTACGTCAATCGCGCTCATTTGTGGCGTTTCGCTCACTTTTTCAACCAATGTTCCCGTCACAGCTACTTCAGCCAGTGCCTGTCCGGGTGTGAGTGATACGTTCTGCGTACGATTGCTACGTAGTGAAATGGTTCGGCTAATACTCTCATAACCAACGAATGAATAGGCCAGCCGAACGCTATCCTGCGCAGGTAACGTAAGCGAATAAAAGCCGTACGTATTGGTAGTCGTACCCGTCGTAGTGCCGGGCAGGTAAATGTTCACGCCAATCAAAGCCTCCTGACTGCCTGTTTCGCGAACGTAGCCACTCACAGTGAAGCGAGAAACTGCCTGGGCACGTAGCAGATAGGGAAAAAGTATTAAAAGAAAGGAACAAAGGAGACGTAGCAGCATGAATAGTTGAGAGGGTACAAAAGAAGGCCCCGACAGGCTCCGGCCGTCGGAGTCGCGCTGGCGACTAACTCTGCAGCTATAGCCTACAGCCGGAGCCTGTCGAGGCCTTTTAAAGAATAAAACGCTCGGCCATTGAAATCGTGTATAAAAGGGAACAAGAGATAGTCAAAACGCTGTTTTTCAAACAAAAGTAGATATTGAACGGTACTTACAACGGGACGTTCCTGTCTACGGAAATCAATGACCGATTATGCTTCAATTCGATAAACTTTCGCTCAATATACCAGATACAGCCAAGCCGCGCGTCGTGATAATCGGGGGCGGTTTTGGTGGTATGAACCTGGCCAAAAGCCTGCGCAATACGGATGTGCAGGTGGTGCTGTTCGACAAGCAAAATTATAATGGATTCTGGCCGCTGCTGTATCAGGTAGCCACCGCCGGACTGGAGCCGGATGCCATCGCCGAGCCCTTTCGGAAGATGTTCGACGGCCATGAAGACTTTCATTACCGCATGGTGCGGGTCAACAAAATTGATACGTCGGCGAAAACGGTCACTACGTTAATTGGTGATTTACACTATGATTATCTGGTGATTGCCGCGGGGTCGAAGTCAAATTTCTTTGGAAATGCCGAAATTCAGAAATATGCTTTCCCGCTGAAAACCATCCCCGAAGCCCTCAACGTACGTAGCCAGTTTTTGCAGTGTTTCGAGCAGGCCAGCGTTACTACTGACTCTACCGAGCGCGAAAGTCTGCTGACGTTCGTCATTGCGGGTGCGGGTCCGACGGGCGTCGAGATGGCGGGGTCGCTGGCTGAAATGCGGAAACACGTATTACCCAACGATTATCCGGGTCTGGATTTCAGCCAGATGAAAATCTACGTAGTGGAGGGCTTGGGAAAAGTTTTGCCGCCGATGTCGGAAGAAGCCGGTAAGAAATCGCAGCAATATCTGGAAGACCTTGGTGTGATTATTAAGCTTAATACGTTGGTAGAATCGTATGACGGCGAGACTGTTACGTTCAAAGGGGGCGAAAAAATCAGAACGCAGACGCTCGTCTGGGGAGCTGGTGTGACGGGCGCACTTATTGAGGGTATTCCGGCAGAAGCTATCGAAAAAGGTCGGATTCTGGTCGATCCCATCAACCGGGTGCAGGGCCTGAACGACGTTTTCGCCATCGGCGACATCGCTTTCATGAAGCTGGAAGATTATCCGAAAGGCCACCCGGGCGTAGCGCAACCAGCTATTCAACAGGGGAAACATTTAGCCAAGAACCTGCGCCACATCCTCAAAAATGAATCGACCGAACCGTTTAAATACTTCGACAAAGGCTCGCTGGCGATTGTTGGCCGGAGCCGTGCCGTTGCCGATTTGCCGGGTAAAGTTCACTTAGGCGGTTTCATTGCCTGGATGGCGTGGCTGTTCGTACACATCTGGTATCTGGTTGGCTTCCGAAGTAAACTGATTGTCTTCAGCAACTGGATGTACCGCTTATTTACGTACCAACGTGGTACCCGAATCATCATTCGCCCATTCGTGCGGAAAGATGACGAAGTTGGCCAGAAAATTCTGGTGCAGAACGAAATGGAGTAAGGATTAATTTAATTGGAATCGATCATAAAAGTGAAGGGCCACGTTTGTAATGTGGCCCTTCACTTTTATGATCGATTCCAATTCGCTGGCTTTTCCATTGTATTTTTTAATTGACCTTGGTCAACGAAAACGTGCCAGTATACCCGTTGTCGGGAGAAGTATTTGCCCAGACTCCAGAAGTCAATTTGCCTGTAGCGTTGTCCCAAGTGGCAGTAACGGTTTGTGAAGTACCAAAACCTGGTGAACTACCATTGACATAGGTGTATGAACCGCTGAACGCATTCCCGTTTAAAACCCAGGTACCAGTTGCGGTATAACGCTGGCCCAAATTTTCTGAATTTACGATCAGCGTTCCGTCAGGTTTTATTTCGAAGCTGAAATACTGAGCACCTAATTCAGGATTCCCGTTGTACGTATAAGTCCCAGTCCATACTCCCTGGATTGAAGAAATACCTAATCGAATGGTACTCCCTGTGCCGAAAACCAACCGCTGGCTGTCATCGAACGTAACTCGCATCGCTAAAGCTTGGTATTCAGTCGGAATGGTCACAACATGCTTCAACTGAACCAAGTCTGAGATCAGTGGAATGCGATTACAAGACCAAACACTGGGATCATTCCAAAACCCTGATTTCACCGAAACACAGTTGGCTTGTGTTGCTTCGCTAGTATATAACTGAGCTACCTCAGATTCTGACAAAGCCCGGTTATAGATACGAATATCATCCAGTTTGCCTTTGAAAAATTCGTCAAATTGCCAGGGACCACTACCGATCATCAGATGCGAAGCTGATGTTGTGTAATTTCCTTCGTAAACACCTGCACTCGATAACGTACCGTCCACATATACCCGAATCTGCTGACCCGATTTTGTAAAAACCACCTGTTTCCAGCTGTTTAACGGTATGGGTTGGTTCGTAAAGAAGTCGTTAGACGCTGGGAGAGCGGTTGATGGAGTGGGCCGAAGGACGAGTTGACCGGGCTCGTTGTTAAAAATGACAAACCCTTTACTGTTGTCATACTTCGCCATTAGCATGCTGGCAATACGGTTATCATCCAGCGTGCTAGTACCGTACTCATTGATATTAGCCCAAAGGGAATAAGTGAAGTCGAGGCTGTTGAGATCGGCTTGATTCGCCACTACAATTACATCATCGACACCATCAAAGCTGAAGGCTTTCGAGACATTGCCAAATCGGTCGGTGGTTAAGCCTGCACCAAACACCGAGCCCGCGTGACCGTTTCCAGTTTCATCGTTGGCATTTCCATTGAAAGGATAATAAGCAAC
This sequence comes from Spirosoma flavus, assembly GCF_054778555.1. Classification (NCBI taxonomy): domain Bacteria; kingdom Pseudomonadati; phylum Bacteroidota; class Cytophagia; order Cytophagales; family Cytophagaceae; genus Spirosoma; species Spirosoma flavus. The sequence continues at coordinate 550,528 of NZ_BAAGZL010000004.1, read as the reverse complement.
CAAACCGGCAGTAGGAGCTTGGGCGATAGCATTAATGGCCAAAAAAACGCTTACTCCTAGTAAGAAAAGTAGTTGTAAAGATTTCTGCATAGATCAAAAGATACGTCTGGTTCAGGATGAGATGGAGAAAGTCAGTATTGAATTCATTTTACCTTAAAAGGTCAAAAATGAGCCGTTTCTGCCATGCTAACGAAAGAAGCATGGCAGAAACGGCTCATTTTTGACCAGGCATAAAAGTTAATACAGTAACGTAGCGTTATGTTTACTCTTCAATAATGGCGATGCTGTTGATCTTGTCGCCCTGACGGATCTGGTCGATTACGTCCAGCCCTTCAACTACTTTTCCGAAAACAGTATGGTTGCGGTCGAGGTGCTGCGTATTCTGGCGGTTGTGGCAGATAAAAAACTGAGAACCACCCGTGTTACGTCCCCGGTGTGCCATCGACAGAACGCCACGATCATGGTATTGATTTTCGCCAGTTAGTTCACAGTCGATGGTGTAGCCGGGTCCACCTGCGCCCGTACCCGTTGGGTCGCCACCCTGAATCATAAAGTTGGGAATAACGCGGTGGAACGTGATACCATCGTAGAATCCCTTTTTGGCAAGCGTAATAAAGTTATTGACCGCTTTGGGTGCGTCTTTATCAAAAAATTCGATGAGCATTGTACCCTTATCGGTGTTCATTTGTGCCTTTGGCATAGCAAAATCAGATTTTGTTGTAAGGCCAAAATTACGACAGAATTTCCGGGAATAGGTAACGTATCAAACTTCATACGTATAGTGGCAATCAGTCAGCCCAAAATCACTAAGCAACAAATTCTTGGAATAAGACAATTATCCAGATCATTTTTTTGAAAAAATTGGCCTAAATTGCCTGACCGTAAGTAGGTAATGAGATAAGTTACTGTTTAAATGCTTGTTTTTGTGCAATTATACTCACGCAATTACCGCTTTTTGAGTAGTACTACCCTCGCAGTTTCCGCTATCTCTATTTTTTAGCTTTCTACCATGTGGATTGTTCGCCTAGCGCTTGAAAAAAAATACACGATTGCCGTGATGGCCCTGCTCATTATGATTATGGGTGGATTGGCTGTTACGCAAATGCCTACCGATATCTTTCCACGTATCAACATCCCGGTTGTATCGGTTATTTGGGGCTATAGCGGTCTGTCGACCAACGAGATGGAGAAAATGATTACGAACTTCTCCGAAACCTCAATCATTAACAACGTAAGCGATATTCAACGGGTTGAATCACAAACGTATAACGGTACGGCTGTTCTGAAAATCTTCTTTCAACCGACCGTTAAAATTGAAGAAGCTATTGCGCAGGTAACGGCCATTTCACAGACGATTCTGGTCAGGATGCCACCCGGCACCCAGCCTCCTTTAATTGTCCGGTACAACGCTACCGACGTACCAGTACTTCAATTGGGCCTATCCTCGGATAGCCTGACTGATCCGCAAATTACCGACTACGCCCAAACGCGGGTTCGACCACAGATTTCGACGGTGCAGGGCAGCCGACTTTCGCAGGCATTCGGGGGGAAAACCCGACAAATTGCGGTTGATCTGGAGCCTGAACAACTGATTGCCTACAACGTAACGCCCGAAGAAGTTCTAAACGCTGTAGCCGCGCAGAACCTGACGCTGCCCGGCGGTTCACTACGTATTGAAGACCGCGAATACAACATCCGGCTCAACTCCAAGCCTGATGTAATCACTACGTTAAACGACATTCCAATTAAGGTGGTGGGCGGCACAACGGTTCACATGCGCGACGTAGCGAACGTTCATGACGGGGCCGCCGTGCAGACCAATATCGTGAAACAGGACGGTAGTAAGGGCGCTCTGATGCGTATCGTGAAAACCGGTAACGCATCGACCACTGAGATTGTCGACAGGATCAAAAATCAGATTTTGCCAACTATCCGGGCGGCTGCACCGGCCAATTTGCGGGTCGAAGCCCTGTTCGATCAGTCGTTGTTTGTGCGCGCGTCCATCAAGGGTGTTTTGGTGGAAGGACTTATTGCGGCCTTACTGACAGCCGCTTTGATCCTCCTGTTTTTAGGTAGCTGGCGGAGTACGCTCATTGTGGCGATTTCTATTCCGTTGTCTATTCTTACGTCGCTGATTATTCTGTATTTGCTGGGCGAAACGCTGAATATTGAAACATTGGGCGGACTGGCGCTGGCAATTGGTATTCTGGTGGATGATGCGACGGTAACTATCGAGAACATCCACCGAAATGAGGAGTTGGGCATGCCGCTACGTCAGGCAATTCTGGAAGGCGCTCAGCAAATTGCGACGCCAACGCTCGTCTCTACGTTGACGATTTGTATCGTATTTACATCCGTGCTTTTTCTGGAAGGCCCGGCTCGGTTCTTATTTGGGCCGTTGGCGCAGGCGGTTGTTTTTGCGATGCTGGCTTCCTACGTACTGTCGCGAACACTGGTGCCCGCGCTGGCCGACCTGATGCTACGTAACGAACACGCGCACAAATCGGAAGCCAAAGCCGAACTGCCTGCACCTGTCGAACCCGAAAATCATTCACTGCCCGTAGCGCCACGCTTTGCCAAACAATCCCCGCCCCCAACACCTTCTGCTGGTTTGCACGAGCGCTTTAACGCCCGTTTCGAACGGTTTCAGACCCGCTACATGCGTTCGTTAGAATGGGTACTCAACCACCGCCGATCAGTGCTAGTCATTTTTGTTGGCGTAGTAGCCTTTACGTTTGTGCTGTTACCGTTTGTGGGGCGTGATTTCTTTCCACAAGTCGATGCGGGACAGATTCGTTTGCACCTCCGCGCTCCGGCTGGCACCCGGCTTGAGGCTACCGAACAGATTTCGGCGAAAACGGCTGAAATTGTTCGCGAAGTGATCCCCGAAGAAGAAATTGGATCGGTAATCAGCAATATCGGGCTGACGTCGGAACGGTATAATTTCTTTTTCTCCGACAACGCTACAGCCAGTTCTGCCGATGCCGAATTGCTGATTTCGCTCAGTGAGGAACGCGAGGGCGCAACCGATACGTATGTACGCGCGCTACGTGAACGATTGCGCGAAGAAATGCCCGACATTACGTATTTCTTTCTTCCAGCCGACATCGTCAGCCAGATTCTGAACTTCGGACTGACCTCGACCATTGATATACAGGTTTCGGGCTTCGACCGGGTCAATAACCTGAAACTGACTCGGGAAATGCAGGAAAAAATGACCCAGATTCCCGGATTGGTCGACGTGCATTTACATCAGGTACTCGATGCGCCTGAAATTTTTCTGGATGTTGACCGCGAACGAGCTAGTCAATTCGGCCTGACAGAACAGCGCGTAGCGACGAACCTTAATATTTCGCTGAGCGGTACCGGCCAAACCCGCCCGAACTTCTGGCCCGATCCGAACACGGGTTTCCCGTACATTATTGCCGTACAGACGCCACCCTATCAACTGGATTCATACGACAAACTGCTACGTACACCGCTGGCGCCGGGTCAGCAGGCCACTCCGCAACTACTCAGCAACATCACGACGGTACGTCGAACGACGGCCCCGGTCATTATCAACCGAGTCAATACGCAGCCGACCTATGATATTTATGCGTCGGTTGAGAAAACGGATCTGGGGTCGGTGGCGGAAGCGCTCAACAAACTGGCAGCCGAATATAAAACGCAGCTAAAGCCCGGTAACACCATTTCGGTTCGGGGACAGGTCGAGAGCATGGAAAGTGCTTTTAACCGGCTTGGTTTAGGGATTGTGTTCGCGGCTTTATTCGTGTACCTGCTCATGGTAGTAAATTTCCAGTCGTTTCGCTATCCGTTCATTATTATTACAGCGTTGCCTGGTGCGCTGTGCGGGATGGTCTGGATGCTGTTTCTCACCGGTACTACGTTCAGCATTCCCTCGCTCATGGGCGCAATCATGAGTGTGGGCGTGGCTACAGCTAACAGTATTTTGCTGGTTAGTTTTGCCAAAGACCATCTGCCTGCGGTAAACGGTAATGCTTATGAAGCCGCGCTCGAAGCCGGACGTACTCGTTTGCGCCCGATTCTGATGACGGCAATTGCCATGATTATCGGGATGTTACCTATGTCGCTGGGATTGGGAGAGGGTGGTGAACAGAACGCTCCGCTGGGCCGGGCAGTCATTGGCGGTTTGCTGATGGCCACGTTCACTACGCTGTTGTTCGTGCCTGTGGTATTCAGTTATCTGGCGCGTCAAAAAGAGACAGTGAAAAGTGTATAAAATTGAGCGCTCTTATGTCATGCTTCCTTGGTTAGCATAACATAAGCAGCATACCTCATAATTTACGATTAATACATGAGTCTTATTTACCATATTGTTCCAAATACGAACTGGCTGGCTTTCAAAGAACAAGACAATTACGAAGCGGCTAGTTTACAGACAGAGGGCTTTATTCACCTGTCGACAAAAGAGCAAGTTGCACAAACGTTAAGTCGCTATTATCAGAACGTACCAGATTTACTGTTACTGCACGTAGATACGGCGAAACTCACGCATACTTTGAAATACGAACCGTCGACTAACAATGAGTTGTTTCCTCATTTGTACGGTCCGCTCAATAAAGATGCAATCGTTAAGATTGAAGCCTTGAATTAAACCTATGAAACTGCTACGTATTGCTATTCTGCTGGTAGTGCTGATTGGCGTATTCGTTTTTTTCGGTGTGATGCCGCGCCTTCGTAACAAGCAGGAATTACAAAAGTCGGCCGAACTGGAAAAGAACCGGGAACCGATTGTCAATGCTGTTCCGCTGAAATACGCATCCGACACAACAGGTTTGTTGCTGCCGGGTCAAATTCAGCCGTATCGCCAAACGCCGTTATATGCAAGAACACAAGGATTTCTGCGTCGCTGGTACGTTGACATCGGTACTCAGGTAAAACAGGGCCAACTTTTGGCGACCATCGATGCGCCCGAACTTGACCAGGATATTGCTCGCGCCAAAGCCGACCAGCAACTCGCCCAAACCAACCTCGACCGACTTAAAAGTGTGCAACTACCGGGCGCAGTGGCCAAACAGGATGTCGATACGCGACAATCAGCAGTGGCGGTAGCGCAGGCCAATCTGAATCGATTGGTAGCGTTGAAAGATTTACAGCAAATTCGGGCGCCGTTCAGTGGGGTAATTACCAGCCGAACGGCCGAAAACGGTACGTTGGTGTCGCCCGGTGCAGGGCAACCCTTGTTTACGATTTCAGAACTTGGTACGCTACGTGTATTTGTCGACGTACCACAGACGTATTTTCGCTACGTTAAAGTGGGGCTCCCCGCTACGGTCATCGTGCCCGAATTGAAAAATCAGAAATTCCGGGGAAAAGTGGTACGTACGTCCGGCGCGCTACGTAACGAATCGCGGACCTTGCTTACCGAAGTGGTGATTCCCAACCCGAAACAGGAGCTGCCGTCGGGGCTGTATAGTCAGGTAAAATTTGATATGATCGCGAGTAAATCACCCATTCTGATTCCTGCCAACGCCCTGCAAATCACGCCACAAGGCCCTCGCGTTGTGGTTGTCGACAATGACCAGCGGGTTCGGTTTGTCGCCATTACGTTGGGCCGCGATTTTGGTACTACGTTAGAAGCGTCGAGTGGGCTGACGGGTCAGGAATACGTAGTAACAAATCCAAATGACCGCCTGCGCGATGGTCAGAAAGTAAGGCTTCGGAAACCCATGGCCGAAAAAACAGTAGCACGTCAATGATGAAATATTTAGTTTATAGTCTGGGGCTTAGCTGGTTTGGATACGTAGCACAGGCGCAGACCACGCCAATTAACCCGCAGGCCGGTTCGGTCACCGTTCAACCGGGAGCCAGTTCGCCCGGATCGCCGGGGAGCGTTCAACCCCAAAATGCCAATCCTGCACTGGGTACGGTTCAGCCAACGTCTTCAGGATCAGCCGTTACGACGGGAAACTTAGTTCCTACACTGAGTCTGAGTGGTTTTCGGCGATTTGGCGATCCTTTGCTCGAATCGCTTATTCAGCTGGGTCTGGAGAATAGCCCCAACATAAAAGCAGCTCTAAGTCGTCTGGAAGAAGCGCGGATTCGGGTTAGCGTAGCGCAGTCGTTTTTGTCGCCCTCGTTACGTAGTTCGGCTTTGATTACGACCCAAAGTTTATCTGAACACCGACCACTGACTGTACCAAATCAGGCTGATCAACTACCTCGTTTTCAGCTCAATACGTTTCAATTGTTACCCATTGATGCGAGTTACGAAGTCGATTTGTTCAAACGGATTCGGAGCAGTATTGTCGTAGCGGATTTACAGGCGCAGGCTAGTCAGGCTGATTACCAGGCTTTTCGACTTACGCTAGCGGCCGACATCGCCCGAACGTATCTGCTTATTCGGGGCAACGACAGCGAACAGGCCGTTTTTCGCCGGAATATTCAATCCCGCGATACTACGTTATCGATTCTCCGCGAACGGTTCCGGGTTGGATTAATCAACCAAATAGACGTACAGCGTGCCGAAACCGATTATGCTGGCTTACAGGTCACGCTGAAAGGGCTCGAACGAGCACGTACTGAGTTGGTCAACAGTCTTGCTCAGCTTTGCGCTCAGGATTTAGGACAATTCTCTATTCCGAACGGCGCGCTACCGCCCCAGATGCCTGCTTATTCATACAATAGCGTCCCGATTGAGCAAATTCAACAACGGCCTGATCTGCTTCAATTTAGCCGCCAGAATCAGATTGCAACAGCCCAGATAACGTTTCAGCAGGCCAGTACGCAGCCACGTATCAATATTGTTGGTTCGGGAGGTATTCTGTCGGGACGTATCGGCAACTGGTTTACGCCCGGTAGCGCTACGTATCTGGTTGGGGTAAATGCGTCGGTTCCGTTATACGAAGGCCATCGCGCTCGCCAGAACATCGCATTGTCGAAACAACTCGCCCAAACCAGCCAACAGACGTATCAACAGGCCCTGCAACTGGCGCAGCGTGAAGCTGAAACAGCGCTGGATAATCTTACTATGCTACGTCAACAAATTGACTTACAAGGCCAAACTCTGACTTTAGCTCGACGTACTGAACAATATAATCGGGAACTTTACGTCCGGGGACTTGCTACGTATCTGGAAGTTCTCGACGCCCAACGTACTATCCTCGGTGCTGAACAACAACTGGTGCAGCTACGTAGTCAGGAAGCCCAGTTTTCAGTAGCGTTGCTACGAGCGGTTGGCGGAGAGTATTAATCTTCTGTATGGATTAAGCCGGAACGGTCCGCTGTAGCGGCTTGCTCCATACAGAACTCCATTAAATCGGTATTCAAAACCCATACCTGTTAAATCCGTTACCTTTGTGGAAATTATCGAAGTATAAATGAGCAATACATATGTGGTTATCATGGCTGGAGGTGTCGGAACGCGATTCTGGCCGTTCAGCCGAACCAGTTATCCCAAACAATTTCACGATGTTCTCGGCACAGGCCGAACACTCCTACAGCAAACAGCCGACCGGTTTAAGGGCATCTGTCCACCCGAGCATATTTACATCGTCACCAGTTCGCTTTATAAAGATCTGTGTCAGCAGCAGCTTCCTCAGTTGAGCGACGATCAGGTACTGTGTGAGCCAATTGCCCGTAATACGGCGCCCTGCATCGCCTATGCCTGCTACAAAATCGCCCAGCGTGATCCGCAAGCCAATATTGTAGTGGCTCCCGCCGACCATATTATTCTGAAGGAAGAAGAATTCCAGCGTACCATTCAGACGGCGCTCCAGGCGACGCAAAACGATGATATTCTGGTGACGCTGGGCATTCAGCCGAGCCGTCCGGATACCGGTTATGGCTATATTCAGTACATCGCTGATGGGGGCGCTTCGGAAGCAAATGAAAAGGTCAAAAAAGTAAAAACCTTTACTGAGAAGCCGCATCTCGAACTGGCCCAGCAATTTCTGGACAGTGGCGAATTCGTCTGGAATGCCGGTATTTTCGTCTGGAATGCGCAGGCTATCATCCGTGCGTTTGAGACCTATTTGCCTGAAGTAGCCGAAATTTTTGCAGAAGGGAATGACGTCTATTATACCGATCAGGAAAAAGCGTTTATTGACAAAGCGTATTCACTTACCGGAAGCATTTCCATCGACAACGGTGTGATGGAAAAGGCGAAAAACGTATACGTAGTGCTGAGTGATTTCGGCTGGTCGGATCTGGGTACGTGGAAATCGCTGTATGAAGTATCCGATAAAAACGAAGATTTCAACGTAATCGACGGGCATATCATGCTCTATGATACGCGAAATTGCATTATTAAAACGCCCAAAGATAAGCTGGTGGTTGTCAATGGGCTAGATGGTTTCATTGTGGCAGAATATGACAACGTACTGATGATCTGCCGGAAAGAAGAAGAACAAAAAGTGAAAAACTTTGTGGCCGACGCTAAAGAACGGGGCACGGAGTTTGTGTAAGTAACGTAGCGCTTCCCGATGCTTTTTAGTTCGGGAAGCGCTAACGTACTAGAAAAGGCAATGGCAGCCACTATTTGTTCGTTAGCCTTACGAACTGTCAACTGACTTGTGAAAAAAGTTTTTTACCTGAGCCTGACGCTATTTATTGCCGCACTGCTTGCTTCGTGTAAAGAGACGGCACCGGTGTTTTCGCCCGGCGAAAGTGACGCACGTATTACAGGTACGTGGCAATTGGTCGAACGACGCTTTTCCAAAGACTCTACGTATTCATTCCAGACCATCAACACGATAACCCGTCCTCCGAACGATACAACAGTGACCGTAATCGGTGGTACGAAGGTTAAGTGGGATACAATAGTTACAGGCGGTGTTACGACTTACACCCGGAAAGATACGCTGTACGTACAGCGTGATACGTCGTTTTACACCACCCGCCGTTACCCGGTGAGTCAACCCCAAACCGTTACGTTCGATGCAAATGGACAGTTGAGCGCCAGTGGCCCCGAAATGACCTATTACAATCCCATAAAATACTACCGCATCGACAAAACGTTTCCAGACAGTCTGTCAATCGACTTCTTCATTTATACGAATCGCGCTAACGTACCATTCCGGCAGGGGTTAGCTTTTCGGAAAGATACACTGGTGCTTTCCCCCCTCTGTGAACAGCCCTGTTTCTCCAAATTTGTTCGCATACGGTAGGGTTTAATAAGCAATAAGTCAATACGAATGCCATTGCCCGGAGCTACGTCCAGCCCTGTGCGCGAATTGGCGTTTGCTGCCCGGCCTTGGTGGCTAATACTACTTGCTCTGGATTGTTGGTAAGGTAGCCAATGGCCGTGATACGTGCATTGTTGGCCAGTTTCTCGAAGAGTTGCGGACGAACGGTAAAGAGTAATTCGTAATCTTCTCCCCCATTCAAAGCGGCTGTTACCGGGCTGATTTTAAACTCGTCAGCCGCCAGATATGCCTGATCATCAATTGGAATATTTTCGTCGAAAATAACAGCTCCCGTTCCTGACTGGCGGCACAGATGAAGCAGTTCCGATGCCAGTCCATCCGAAACATCAATCATAGCCGTTGGCCGAACGCCTAAATCGCGAAGTTCGTGAACAATGTCGGTGCGGGCGTCGGGACGTAGCTGACGCTGAATCAGGTACGCCCGTTCTTCCGATAAGCCGGGCTGCATATTTGGATCGGCCAGGAATACCTGTTTTTCGCGTTCCAGCAGCTGAAGGCCCAGGTAAGCGGCTCCTAAATCGCCAGTTACGCACACTACGTCGTCGGGTTGGGCGGTGTTCCGGTACGTTATCAGCGATTTCGGCACCTTACCCAGCACCGAGACCGATAGTATCAGCCCAGAACGTGAGGACGTAGTATCGCCCCCCACCAGATCGACATTGTATGCTTCGCAGGCAGCCCGAATGCCGTCGTACAACTCGTCAATCGCTTCAACCGGAAAACGGCTACTCAGGCCGATGCTAACGGTTAACTGTAAAGGCAGCCCGTTCATAGCCGCAATATCCGATACACCGAACGTAACGGCCTTGTAACCCAGATGTTTAAGCGGCACATAGGTCAGGTCGAAATGAATACCTTCGACCAGCATATCCGTAGCCAGCAGGCCATAATCATCGCCCCAGTCAAACACGGCGGCATCGTCGCCAATGCCGCGTACGGTTTCGGTATGCTTGGTTGCTGGTGTTGCGTTACGTATGCGGTCAATGAGGCCAATTTCGCCCAGCGTATTGAGGTCTGTCATGAGTCAGTGAATAATGATTAATGGATAAAGAATAATGATTCAGAAACTGACTACTTCATTAGTCATTACACATTAAAAAAGCCATTCCGGTTGATCTACGGAACGGCTTTTCGGGTAAATTGGTTTGCGGAGCTTTACGGATTCGTTAGCGTATACACGTTTGTGGAGTTGCCCGTTTTCTGACTGGTCGTTGTGCGCGTCAGCTTCAGATTGTTGTCATCAACCAGTTCAATGTTGAATTCAATCGTGCCGTTGGTGCCGGTTGGCTGAGGATTTAGATTGCTCAGTACGAGCCGCGTATCAGATGGAACGGAATATTGTCCTGTAAAAATAGACCCATCAAACTCGGTGTATTTGACCGTAGGGGCTGCACTTAAATCGAGTTTATAGTTGGCATAATTACGGACATTGGTGGTGGCTCCGCGTGTATACACCGTTGAACTGTTTTCATCAACTTTGCTGGCCGTCCAGACTTTAGCGATACGTTCTGAAACAGGCGCAGGTGTTTTGCTCTTACAACCTGTAAACACACTGACCAGAGTTACTAGCGCGATAAAAGCTGTAAAACGAATCTTTTTCATAATCAATCTAATCTATACAGAAAAACAGTAGTGGCTAAAGTTACGCTAATTTTGTAGTTCTGCGCAAAACGCAGCTACTAATAATTCATTCAATTGACTTAACGGCTACTATGCTGCCCGCCCATTCCGCCCAATTTACCCGTTCGCAACTCGCCCTTCGCAATGGCCAAGATCGAGACGAAATCTGGTGTGCTTACCAGGGAATCATCTACGACGTATCCGGCTCCAGACTCTGGCGAAACGGTCATCATTACGAGCACTGGGCCGGTCAGGATTTAACTGACGAACTCCCCGACGCCCCCCACACAGACAGTGTTTTTGGGCGTTTCCCAGTCGTCGGCAAACTCATCTAATCATATTCCTCTGCCCTTACCCACAAGCCCTATGCTCCTCATCGCCGATAGCGGTTCAACCAAAACAGACTGGCGGCTGGTCGGTCCGCAAGGTCAAGCTGCTGCTATTCAAACGGATGGATTCAATCCATATTATCAGACAACCGACGAAATGGTTGCTACGTTACAAGCACAATTAGTGCCACAGCTTCAAAACGATGCTATTACTGATGTTTTTTTCTACGGAACGGGCTGTACGGGCGAAACGGTCAACTATATTGTTGCCAACGCGTTACGTGCTGTGTTACCGAACGTAACGTCTGTTTCGGTGAACAGCGATATGCTGGGAGCGGCTCGCGGAGCCGCTGGGCACGTACCGGGTATTGTCTGTATTCTGGGTACAGGTTCGAATGCCTGCTGCTACGATGGCAATACTATTATTCGAGGAATTCAGTCGCTCGGCTTCTGGCTGGGCGATGAAGGTAGCGGTGGTTATCTGGGCAAAACGCTGGTACGTGATTTTTTCCAGGAACGACTCCCAGCCGAACTACGTAGCGCTTTTCAAACTCGTTACGCGCTCGACCGTCCGACATTGCTCGAAAACGCTTACCAAAAACCGTACCCTAACCGCTATTTCGCGTCGTTTACACCTTTTTTATCGGAGCATCTGACGCATCCATACATCAGTGGGCTAGTTACCGACGCGTTTGTTTTGTTTCTCACTACCTACGTTCGGCGTTTTCCGGAATCCAGCCAATGGCCTGTTCATTTTGTGGGTTCGATTGCCCATTATTTTGCGACGTTGCTGGAACAGGCTGTTGACCAAACTGGTTTAAAAATGGGCCGTATCCTCAAAGCGCCAGCCACCCAATTGGTCGAATTTCACAAAAATGGGTAAGTTCCAACAGATCAGGCGTAACTTTGCAACTAGTACGTTATAAAGTTACAGGATTGTATAGTTATAAGGCTCCGGCCGGGCGATTGTAGCAAAACTATATAACCTTAAAACATTATAACTATACAACTTGAAGACGAATGGCAAATCGATATTTTTTGAAAGTGAAAGACGTTGTTCGGGAAACATCCGATGCCGTCACCATTAGTTTCTGGCACCCCATCAACGAAGAAGTACGTTACCAGCCCGGTCAGTTTCTGACGTTTCTACTGAACATAAACGGCCAAAAGATTCGCCGGTCTTACTCCATGGCGTCTTCGCCCCATGTCGACGTATCACTGTCGGTTTCGGTGAAACGAGTGCCGGGTGGAATAGCATCCAATTATCTCTGCGACCGAATTCGGCCCGGCGATATTCTGGAGACGTTGGAACCAATGGGTACGTTCGTTCCTAAACTCGACCCGCAAAACCGCCGATTAATTGTACTAATTGGGGCAGGCAGTGGCATTACGCCTTTGTTTTCGATGGCGAAATCGGCTCTGCACGTCGAGCCGAACAGCCGCGTTTGGCTCATCTACGGAAACCGGAATCAGAATTCGATTATCTATAAAGCCCATCTGGACGCGATGGAGCAGGCATATGGCCGTTCACGGTTTCAGATAACGCACGTATTGAGCCAGCCTTCATGGACCTGGACGGGCACCAAAGGACGCTTGAATCAACATTCGCTCACCAAATTACTGGAACAACTTCCGGCTGCCGAACGTCAGAATGCCAGTTTTTATCTCTGCGGTCCCGATGGCATGATGACCGAAGCACGGTCGGCGCTGGCGTTACTGGGTGTTTTGACCGAACGGGTTCATAAAGAAAGTTTCGCTCATGCGTCTGTACCCGCTGGCGACGTAGTAGAAGAACCCATGACGGCCGACGATTCAGGTACGCCCGAAGTTACGGTGCTGTATGAAGGCAGTGAGTATAAATTTGCCGTAGCTCCGCACCAGACCATTCTGGAAGCTGCGCTGGATCTGGATATTGACCTCCCCTACTCCTGTCAGGCGGGCATGTGTACCGCCTGCCTGGGCCGCTGCACATCGGGAAAAGTGAAGCTCGACGAAGAAGACGGTTTGTCGGAATCTGAACTGAAAGCGGGATACGTACTGACCTGCGTGGCCCACCCCGTTGGCCCGAATGTCGTAATTGAGATTGAGTAAACGTATCAACGTAACGCGGCCGGACTTTTACAAAAGTCCGACCGCGTTACGTTGATAGTAAATTACTGGCTTACCCCCCTATTACTCAGGTTTCGGCGCTATCGCTGGCTTTGGCTTAGACCGAGGCTTTGTAACTTTTACCCGAGGACTTACAACTTCTGCAGGTGGATTGAGAGCCTCGTCAGGAATAGCTTCAACGGCTGGCGGTGTTGGTGCCAGAGCAGGTGCTGCGGGCAAGGCAGGAGTCACTCTAACTCGGGGGGCTATGGCTGGGCGGGGTGCACGAGGAGTACGAGGTACAGATTTCGCACCCTTAATACGTTTCCAACGAGTTCGTTTCAAGCTCGTATCTACGTTCAAATCCAGATTTAAATCCGAATTCAAATTCATGTTTAGATCTGAGTTCATTTCCGGATCACGCTCGTTTAGCTCTTTCGACCGGTGCCATTCCTGATCCCGGTACCGATGCTGACGATCAAGCTGGTCAGATAACCGGTCCAACTGCTCCTGAAGCTGCATGGATTCCCGTTCGAGCTTCTCGATTGGCAAGCGAGCTTCTTCCATTTTTTGTCGGGCTGCGTCGAGTTGTTTGTTTAAGTCTTCAATACCCGTTTCCTGCGTTTTAATATCTGGTTCAAGCGCGGCCAACTGTTTTTCAATCTCAGCCTGATTCAGTTTCTGCTTTCCATCATTATAAAGTAACTGTTTGTGTTTTTCAATAAGTGCCTGGCGCTGTTGTTCAAGTTTTTGCTTTTTCCACTCAAGAACCTGCTGATTCCGTTCCGATGCTTCGATTGGGAATCGAAGTTTTTCCATTTGGGAGTGTAGAATTTCCATTTGTTTCGAACGCTCACCCATGATCTGACTGAGGCTATCCATCCGGCTTTGCTGTAGAGTGCGCAGTCGATCAAGCGAATCGCTGAGTGGCTGCAAATGACCCAAGGATGCCATGGCATCACCAATTAAGCTGTTGTAGTCAGTTTTCTCAACTTCCCTTAGTGTCTTACTTATGTCAACTGGAAACGCACCAGCCGCATTGACAGACGCAAGACTCGTATTAATAATCGTATTGTAATCGATATGGGATAAACCCTCCGCCAAAGCCTCCATGCCGCCATCGAATGCCGCGTTTTTTTCAATAATGGTCAATAAAATATCGCGGTCAGCTTTCGGTACCTTATCAAGCGATAATTTTCCGCCCATAACCGCATCCAACTCTCGCTGCAACGTAGCAACACGGGCTGCCGATAGCTTTTTACCTTTCCAGGTAACGTAGCTAATGACATCACTACCAGCCATTCCGTACTCTGAATCGCGGTCGATTTTATGTTTACGGGTAGGTTTTGGCTGGGTGGTTTTATGTACTGGCTTGTCCTGTTTCTGCACCGCATAAACCGATACGCTCATCAGCAGCAACGTAGCGAGTGTAAGCCCGGCCAGGCTGCTATTTGACACAAACGGGCGATTTGCGACGCCCAGCATTCGCCGAACCCGATACAACAGATGCTGCCGGTTAGAGGCCAGCGCCATACCGAGCGTAGGCGTTTGTTCGAGTTGCATTAGACGTAGTTCCTCCACACGAGCCAGCGCCTGTGCCAGCACGTGCCCATCGCCCCCACAAACAGCCACGGCCAGATCATCGCAGCAATGCTCACGTTCTTCACGAACCCGCGCCGACAACCACCACAACGCCGGATGAAAGAAATACAGCACTTCAACCACCGATTGCAGGAGATTGACGGCGTAATCGTGCCGCTTAATGTGCGCCATCTCGTGCGCCAGAACAGCTTCGACTTCGCGGGGGGTCAGGTGCGCGGCCAAGCCGATAGGCATCAGCACAACAGGTTTCAGCACGCCAACTACCATAGGCACAGCAATATGCGCCGACTCCAGCACCCGCACTGCCGACCGAATAGCCAGCGAAGAACGTAGCTGACCAACTAACTGCCTACAGGCTATCGACGCGGGCAACGTAGCGGTTTTGGTCAACCGTTGCAGATAAACCCAGCCACCCGCCAACCGCAACCCAAACAGCGCGACACCAATGAGATAGATCAGGACAAATTCGCTCAGATGCGCCTGAAGAAACTGCTGGAATTGATACGTCCACGATACGTTCTGGGAAGCCACCTGAAGGCGCATCACTAAAAGCTGTTGCGATAACTGCGCAGAAAGAAGCGGCTGTGTGGCTACGTCCGATTTGTAGTACCAGATGAACGTAGCGGTCGACGCCAGCAATTGAGCCAGCAACGTAACTACGCTGATCTGATAGCGTAGACTACTCGATTGATTACGTAGCAGGTGAAGTAGTACGGCCACGGGCAGTACCAGTGCAAACCCCTGCCAGACAGCATGAAGCAACGTCCAGCCCAGCGCGTCCACAACCGAACTCGGTAAAAAATTGAAAGCGTTCATGAGTTAAAGGAATATATTGTTATCAGTAAAATCATTGTCTCGAACACAATCCAGCCAATCCGCTAATCAGCTGAATCCCGGCGGCTGGTATCCTGATTCAGATTGTTGAGTAACTTTTTGATTTCGTCCAGTTCTTCCCGCGACGCCTTATGCTGACCCAGCACCTGCATCACCAGCTTAGACGCCGATCCGCGAAAGGCCGTTTCTACAAACCGGTCGACCAGATTTCGTTGCGTATCTTCTTCAGTCACAGCCGCCGTGTACGTGTGCGAACGAGCATCTTCTTCACGGGTAAGTAAGCCTTTTTCGTACATAATCTGCATGAGTTTCAGCGCGGTTGTGTAGCCAATATCGCGACTTTGGCTCAACGCTTCGTGCACCTGACGTACGGTGCTGGGGCCATTCGCCCAGAGTTCGTGCAGGATTTCAAGTTCGGCATCAGTAGGTTTCATTTCCGATCTACGAATAATTTCGTAGCAAACATATACGAACAGTTTCGTAGATCCAAATTTTAAAACAAAAAAATTGTTAAAACCCTTTATTTAGTGAAATGGGATCATCCAGATCAAGCGAACGTACTAGCCCTATTATCTGTTAAAAAGGCTTCACATCTAGTTTTAAAAACGCTCTAAAATTGATGAAGTCAATACCAACGCTATACGAATGGGCGGGCGATATGAAAACCTTTGAAACATTATTTGAAAGGTTTTACGACAAAGTCCTGAACGACGAACTGTTAGTAGACGTATTTAAGAATATGTCGCCCGAACACCGAATACACGTAGCGCATTTTGTGGCTGAGGTTTTTGGTGGCGAAACGTTATACACTACGCAGGACAACGGGAGCCATGCGCAGATGATCGGAAAGCACATTGGTAAAATGCTTACTGAAGACAAGCGGCAGCGTTGGGTTCAGCTTTTATTGCAGACTGCCGATGAGGTTGGCCTGAAGAGTGACCCGGAATTCCGGTCTGCTTTTGTCGGCTACATCGAATGGGGCACCAGATTGGCGGTTATAAATTCGCAATTGCTTGAACTACCGATTGCCGAAAGTGAACCAATGCCTAAATGGGGCTGGGGCGAAACCGGTGGCCCTTATATTCCAGAAAGTACAGCTAATCAAGGCTAGTTACGCTATTATATTATTTTTGCAGCCCGACGATTTTCAATTCAATTACTAATGACCGCAAACGAATCGCTACCCATTCCAACCCGTCCGAAACGCCCGTTTATTGGCGAAAATTTAGCCTTGAAAAGCTGGGACGACGTAAAACCTTTGTACGAAAACCTTCGCGAACGCCCGATTGAAACTGCCGACGAGCTACGCCAATGGCTGGTCGATCGGAGTGAGCTGGAATCCTATCTTTCCGAAGACTTCGCGTGGCGCTACATCAAAATGACCTGCGATACAGCGAATGAGGATCTGGTGAATCAGTTGAATTTTTTCATCGCGGAAATTCAGCCGCCGATGACGGCGTTCGGCAATGACCTTGATCTGAAAGCCGTTCATAGCCCTTACCTGAGCCAGCTGACCGACGAAGGCTACGATATTATGGTACGTGGCATGAAAAAGGCCATCGAAATTTTCCGGGACGAAAACATTCCGCTTCAGACTGAACTTCAGACCGAGGAGCGGAAATATGGAGCCATCGTTGGAGCTATGACCGTGACAATTGACGGTCGCGAGATAACCCTACCCGCAGCCAGCGACCTGCTCCAATCGACCGACCGGGCGGTACGTGAAGAAGCCTGGCGCAAAATCTGGGAGCGTCGCTATGCCGATCACGAAACACTCGACCAATTATTCGACCGGTTGCGTACGCTACGTCATCAAATAGCGGTGAACGCCGGTTTCGAAAACTTCCGCGATTATATGTTTGCCGCACTGGGGCGGTTCGATTATACCCCGCAGGACTGCTTCAATTTTCATGAATCGGTGGCGGAGGCCGTAGTGCCTTTACTAAACGAACTGGCGCAGGATCGTAAGAACAAGCTCTCAGTAGATCCGCTACGTCCGTGGGATGCGAAAGTCGACGTAGAGAGCCGCCCACCGTTGAAACCCTTCGCTACCGGAACCGAACTGCTCGAAAAAGCCATTACGTGTTTCGACCGACTGGACAAGGAATTAGGCGACGACCTACGTATCATGCGGGCGATGGGCCACCTCGATTTGGAATCGCGGAAAGGCAAAGCGCCCGGCGGCTACAATTATCCGCTGGAAGAAATTGGCGTACCGTTTATTTTCATGAATGCTACGTCCAGCCTCCGCGATCTGGTGACGATGGTGCACGAAGGTGGTCACGCTGTGCACTCGTTCCTGACTCGTGATTTGCCTTTAAAAGCGTTTCGGAATCCGCCGATGGAAGTCGCTGAACTGGCTTCGATGAGCATGGAATTGCTTTCGATGGATCATTGGGATGTGTTTTTCGAGAATCCAGAAGAACTGCGTCGGGCAAAACTTCAGCATCTGGAATCCATCATTGAAACGCTACCCTGGGTAGCAACCATCGACAAATTCCAGCATTGGATTTACGAAAACCCAACGCACACCGACGCAGAGCGCCGAGAAAACTGGTTAAGAATCTATGAGCAGTTTGCCGATTCGGTGACGAACTGGGACGGGTTCGCCTATTATAAAGAGTATATCTGGCAGCGGCAACTTCACCTGTATGAAGTGCCATTTTATTACATCGAATATGGCATTGCGCAATTGGGTGCTATTGGCGTCTGGCGAAATTATCGGAAAGATCCTAAAGCCGGGCTTGAGGGTTATAAAAACGCGCTACGTCTGGGCTACAAAGCGCCGATACGTGACATTTACGCTGCTGCCAACGTACCATTCGATTTTTCACGCGACCATATTCAGGAGTTAATGCAGTTTGTGTGGGACGAAATTCAGAAGCTAGGCCGATAGACAATAACGTAGCCGACTGAACTTAAAAAGGAACGTAGCGAAAAAAACTATTGACGAACGACGGTCGACTAACGACTCTTTCTTATTTTTGCCGAATCAATTCGTAACCAAAGAGCTATGAAGCGCGTATTCCATATAAGTTTGCTGGCAGTGGCGGTATTGTCGCTGGCTTCCTGCGACTACCAGAAATACAATTCAATACGTCAAAACGATTACCGGGCGCGGGATTTTAGTCCGACGTACCGGGCGGGTGATCCAGAAGTATATGGCCTCGGAAAAGATTCAGTAGCCGTACAGTCGCGTTATAAATACACGGCCAATCCGGCTCTGGATGCCAAAGCTGAAGATATCCGTAAAAAACTGTACGGTCCAAACAATAAGACGCAAAGCCTGTAGTTTTTAAATCAATTATAAAAAGCGACCAATCAGCATATAGACTGATTGGTCGCTTTTTATATTCTTCCCACAGATTTGAATTCATACACAGATATAGGTACCTATAGGTAAATTTATCCAACGTTTATGTCAGAAAGCCACCTCTACGAAGGCCACATATTTATATTTGCAGTATATTTGTTGTAATACAAGTGTAGTACACTTTAATGCGATTGCATTGCCATTTTCTCAGGCAGGAGTATCTAAATATTGTCCCCAAAACCACTAGTGCTGTGACTATCCAGGATCGACTAAAGCACGTCTTTGACGCTTTAGGCATAACTATCTACCAGATTGCGAAAGAGTTAGGCGAGAACCCGTCGAAGTTTTATAACATTCTGAATGGTCGGGCAAAACCGTCGTACGATACCATTATGAGTTTGCTGGCCTGCTATCCGCAGATCAGCTCTGACTATCTGATTCGGGGTAAGCTACCTATATTAAACTCGCCGGAAACAAACGCCCGGATGGTTTCTGCCGACGAAGATTCTCTGGAAGTTCCGTTCGTTCCAGTCAAGTTCTACGCCAGCTTCGTAGAGAGTTATGCCGATGGATCTTATGGCGCTGATGCCGAAATGTTTCGAGTCCGGAAAGCGGTTATGAAAGGTCATAAACAGGCGGTTGTGCTGGAGATTTCGGGAAATAGCATGAGTCCGCAGCTGGCTCACGGTGCCAAAGTACTGGCCGTACCTATCAGCGAAACCAACTGGGAGTACCAATCTGGCGGAGTGTATGCGGTGATGTACCGCGACTATTTTGTCGTCAAGCGGATCATCGACAACGAGCTTTTAACCCGTAAATACCTCACCCTTCATTCCGACAACCCAAACGGCGGCAATGTAACGGTTTCTCTGAAAGACATTCGGGGTATCTGGAAAATCGTATCTATCGTGGAAGCGCCAGTAGAGTAGATGACTTTTAATAGAATGCGGATTTATATGATCTTTAGGATTATCATAAAAATCCGCATTCTATATATCTATACTAGTTCCATTACGTCTTTTTGGTGCGCCCACATATCCTGAAAAATGGCGCTACGTTGGCGAAGCGTTGAAAAAGTACCTTCATCGACGATACGTCCGTCCTGCATGATATATATGTAGTCGAACAAGGGTAGCAGGTGCAATCGGTGGAGCGTGGAAACAACAGCTTTATCAGAAAACTCACGTAGCAACTCGCGATAAATCTCTAGTTCCGTTTTAGGATCAACGCTGCTGGTCGGTTCATCCAGTAAAACAATATCGCTGGTGCGGGCTGCCAATACGCCACGAGCCAACGCCAATCGCTGTCGCTGCCCACCCGACAGGTTTACTCCTTTTTCCTGAATATTGGTTTCGAGACCATTCGGCAATTGCTTCACTACGTCTTCGAAACGCGCTACCCGACACACTTCACGTATTTCATCGTCGCTGAAAGGTAACCCTAACGTAATATTATAGGCAATTGTGTTCTCGAAGATTTCGGGCTCCTGCGGAAACAACGTAACAGTATTGGCCACGGCGTTCAGATCTGAAAATTGCTCCTCTCCTACCGAAACCGATACGCCCGGTTCGGGCTGATATAAGCCACGTAGCAATGTCAGCAACGTACTTTTCCCAGAACCACTTTCGCCAATAAACGCAACTCGTTTACCCCGGCTGATGCTTAGTTGTACATTGCTTAGATTCGCAATTTTACGGCTCACTCCGATTGTGTTACGTCCGTGCGAGAAGTTAAGTTTGGCAATGTCAATTGTACGCCAGTTGTCGGGTAATTGCTCTGATTCAGGATGTTCGTATTGAGAATAGGCTTCGCTGATGCTACGTGCCGTTTGTACGTCGGTGTTATATTTTACAATCTCGGTATATTGCCACGCTACATCATGAAACACACTGGTAAATTGATTTACATAGCCCAGTAACGTAACAAGTCCACCCACCAGAAAAACCTGTCCAGGCGTGTAATGCTGATACACGTAACCCGCAGCCATCACTACGTAGATCAGCCCAACGAGCATACTGGCGGCAAACCATTTCCATTCATTAATATGTACCTGCCGCATAAACGGCGGGAAAACATCTACAATCTTCAGTCCCAGCCCCGCCTGAATACGGGCTTCCAAACGTAGCGTAATGACCGTAATGATATTCGACAAGCTATCGAACAACGTAGCAGATACTACGTGTTCCCGCTCGTTGGTTTCGTCTAGCGCTTTGATAAATGGCCGATCGAAACGTAGTATTACCCAGATAGTTACTACGCCCAACGCCACGCCAATCAAGCCAAACAGGGGCGAGAAATATAGCATGGCTCCAAACGAAAAAACGAACTTCGCCAGCGCCTGAAGATAGATGAAGCCATCCTGAAAAAAGGTTTTCAGGGCGTCATACGCTTTTCGGATGCGGTTGATGGTTACGCCACTGTGGTGATCTTTGTGCCAGCCAACGGGCAGATGCAGCGTTTGATGAAACAGTTCATCCAGAAAATTGCGGCTCAGGTTAAACGCCAACCGTCGTTCCATAATCCGGGCCGGGCCGTGAAATACCCATTCCAATACTTCCAAACCCAGGTAACTACCTGCGTAAATCCACACCAACCGCAGGATATCAACGTTAGGTTGCTGAAACTGACCCACAAACCAGCCGAACAGTAACGGACGCATTGCCGCCACTAGGTTGGCCAGGATGAATAAAACATAAACGAATACATATTGCCGTTTTTCGTGGCGGGCATACGTCCAGGCCGTACGAAGTAAGGCTATGTATGGATTTTGCATGATTCTAAGGACTGGTCTCATTTTCTGAGACGTAGTCACTCTTTAAATGGACAAAAATGAAGAATAGTTTCTTGGATATTCTTTATAAATGAGTTGCTTTTCTTATTGAATTTCAGTAATTTTGCGACCTGATTTTGCAGGAAGACCTCTGTCAACACCGACAACTCTTTCCTTATCAATTTAGAAAAACATAACTTTCAGTTTAACAAGCTAATGGCTCGCGATTTAGCATTTACGAGAAACATCGGTATCGCTGCCCACATCGATGCGGGTAAGACGACCACCACCGAGCGGATTCTCTATTACGCCGGGGTAAGTCATAAAATTGGTGAAGTGCACGATGGTGCAGCCACCATGGACTGGATGGAGCAGGAACAGGAGCGCGGTATTACGATTACCTCGGCCGCTACGACTGTTGACTGGACCTACCGCGACAAAAAATACCATATCAACATCATCGATACCCCTGGCCACGTTGACTTCACGGTTGAAGTGAACCGTTCGTTACGTGTACTCGACGGGCTGGTGTTTCTGTTCAGCGCCGTTGATGGCGTTGAGCCTCAGTCAGAAACCAACTGGCGTCTGGCTAACAACTATAACGTAGCACGTCTGGGCTTCGTAAATAAAATGGACCGTTCGGGAGCTGACTTCCTGAATGTCTGCAAGCAGGTTAAAGAAATGCTGGGCAGCTACGCCGTGCCTCTTCAGTTGCCAATCGGCGAAGAAGATAACTTCAAAGGCGTTGTTGACTTGGTAAACTTCCGGGGTATCGTTTGGAACGAATCTGATAAAGGTATGACGTTCCAGGTTGTTCCTATTCCGGATGATATGCTCGAAGAAGCTACCGAATGGCGCGAGAAATTGCTCGAAGCCGTAGCTGAATTCGACGATCATCTCATGGAGAAATACTTTGAAGATCCTGAGTCGATCACGGAAGACGAAATGCTGGCTGCTCTTCGTAAAGCAACCATCGCCATGAAGATCGTTCCGATGCTTTGCGGTTCGTCGTTCAAAAACAAAGGTGTGCAAACCATGCTCGACTACGTAATGGCCCTGCTGCCATCGCCGTTGGACAAGGAAAGCATCAAAGGAACCAATCCTGACACGGGTGAAGAGATTTCGCGGAAGCCATCGGCTAGCGAGCCTTTCTCGGCGCTTGCGTTCAAAATTGCTACTGACCCTTACGTTGGCCGTTTGTGCTTCGTACGTTCGTACTCGGGTGTACTTGAGTCGGGTTCATACATTCTGAACAACCGGTCGGGTAACAAAGAGCGGATTTCGCGGATTTTCCAGATGCACGCCAACAAGCAAAACCAGATCGAGCGTCTGGAAGCTGGTGACATCGGTGCTGTAGTAGGTTTTAAAGATATCAAAACCGGCGATACGTTATCGGACGAGAAAAACCCAATTATCCTGGAATCGATGGTATTCCCAGATCCGGTTATTGGTTATGCTATCGAGCCGAAGAAAACCGCCGATCAGGACAACTTCTCGAAAGCCATTGGTAAGTTGATCGAAGAAGACCCAACTCTGAAGGTTGAGTCAAACGAAGAAACCGGCCAAACCATCATCCGGGGTATGGGTGAGCTTCACCTTGAAATCATCATCGACCGGATGCGTCGTGAGTTTAAAGTAGAAGTGAACCAAGGTGCTCCTCAGGTGGCTTACAAAGAGAAGCTGACCAAAAACGTTGAACACCGCGAAGTGTACAAAAAGCAAACGGGTGGTCGTGGTAAATTCGCCGACATCGTGTTTGAAATTGGACCCCGTGCTGCCGACGAAAATGGTGTTGTACCTTCGGGCCTTGAGTTCGTAAACGGTATTGTGGGTGGTGTTATTCCTCGTGAATTTATCCCTGCCGTACAGAAAGGTTTCGACGAGTCGCTGAAAAATGGTCCGCTGGCCGGCTTCCCGCTGGATTCGATGAAAGTTCGTCTGTTCCACGGTTCTTACCACGACGTTGACTCCGATTCGCTGTCGTTCGAAATGGCCGCTCGTCTGGGCTTCCGTGAGGCTGCTCGTCAGGCTGGTCCGAAACTGCTCGAACCGATCATGGCTGTTGAAGTTCTGACGCCAGAAGAATATACCGGTCCGATCACGGGTGACTTGAACCGTCGTCGGGGTGTGATGAAAGGAATGGATTCAAAAGCAGGTTCGCAGGTTATCAAAGCCGACGTACCACTTTCTGAACTGTTCGGTTACGTAACAGACCTTCGGACGATGTCGTCGGGTCGTGCTACGGCTAACTTGACTTTCTCGCACTACGAATTCGTGCCGCAGAGCATCTCTGATGAAGTAGTAGCTAAAGAAAAAGGCACCGTGAAAGCGTAACAACTCAATCGGTTCAGTAATATGAAAAGGGATACCTGTTAACAGGTATCCCTTTTCTTTTATACATATCAAAAAGGCATTAAATTTATCACTTACCTAGGCATTCTTACTCAGACTCTACAGCAAAAAATGGAGAATACTCCTCGCTATTTGTTATTTTTACAATCCTTTTTCTTAAACTAGTTATACTCTCGAGCTCAACGCTCTTCTACACTCTATTTTATTTTCTTGACCTGTGCTAATGCGCATTAGTTTGTTTATTCTGGCAATTGGCCTACTAGCTGGTTGCCGTTCGGGTCAACAGAAGCCGACTGACCCACTCTTTCAGAAACTACCCGCCGACGTAACGAAGATCGATTTCGCCAACGTAGTGACTGACGATAAAGACTTTAACATTTTCAATTACCGCAATTTCTACAATGGCGGGGGCGTTGCTATTGGCGACGTCAACAACGATGGCTACTCGGACGTATTGCTCATTGCCAATATGGGCGATAACAAATTGTATCTGAACAAAGGCAAAAAGGGGACAACTCCGATGCAGTTCGAGGACGTAACAGCTAAGGCTGGTGTAGCAGGCAAACGGGCATGGAGTACGGGCGCTACGTTCGCCGACGTCAATGGCGACGGCCGACTGGATATTTACATCTGCAATGCGGGTATACGCGATGGCGACGACCGGGCTAACGAACTGTTTATCAACAACGGAAACGACGCCAATGGTATTCCTACGTTCACCGAACGAGCCGCGGAATACGGCCTGAACGACCGTGGCTTTTCAACCCACGCGGCCTTTTTCGACTATGACCGCGACGGCGATCTCGACATGTATTTGCTTAACAACAGCTTTATGCCGGTAGGCAGGCTGGCGTACGCGAACCTTCGCGCGCAACGGGATTCATTAGGAGGCCATAAACTGTTTCAGAATATGGCCGTGGAACGTAGTAAAGCTGTTACGCAGACAGGGAAAGTTTTAACTCAGTTTGTTGACGTATCTGAGAAAGCGGGAATTTATGGAAGTTTGATTGGCTTTGGTTTGGGCATTACCATTGGCGACGTGAATGACGATAACTGGCCGGACATTTATATTTCCAACGACTTCTACGAACGGGATTACTTATACGTCAACAACCACGACGGTACGTTCCGGGAGTCGATAAAAGACGCGATGCCGCATACCAGCCTCTCGTCGATGGGGGCCGATATTGCCGATGTCAATAACGACGGGCAACTGGATATTTTCATTACCGACATGCTGCCTGGTAATGACCGGCGATTGAAAAAAACCTCTACGTTCGAGGGGCATGATCTTGAAGTGATAAAGCATGATCGTGATTTTCATTATCAGCATATGCAGAACATGCTGCATTTGAATCAGGGCAATCAGTCGGGAAATGGCGGCTTGCCCGTTTTCAGCGAAATTGCGCGTTTTGCAGGTGTTCAGGCAACCGATTGGAGCTGGGGAGCCTTGATTTTTGATATGGATAATGACGGTCGTAAAGACATTTTTGTCGCCAACGGTATTGCCAAGGACGTAACAGATCAGGATTTTGTGAATTTTCTGGCCGATCGCGAAAATATGGCGCAGATTGCCCGTCAGCGTAAGTTCAACTTCAAAGAATTTCTGGATAAGGCGCCATCCGAAGCGGTGCCAAATTATGCTTTCCACAACGATGGCAACCTCCAATTCTCCAATAAAGCTGTTGAGTGGGGCCTGTCAGAACCTGATTTTTCGAATGGGGCCGCTTATGGCGATCTCGACAATGACGGTGATTTGGACCTGGTGGTAAATAACATGAATGCGCCAGTTGCTGTATACCAGAATCAGTCGGTTAATAAAGATAAAACTAATTATTTAAGGGTAAAGCTGGAAGGAAAAGACCTCAACCGAAACGCCATTGGAGCGCGTGTTTTCCTTCACCAATCCTCTCAGACGCAGGTTTTACAGCAGATGCCCAACCGGGGATTTGAGTCATCCGTCGATCTAAATCTGCTCTTTGGACTTGGCGATAAACCGACCATTGATTCTGTTGTGGTGATCTGGCCCGACGACCGGATGCAGACGTTACGTCAGCCAAAAGCCAACCAACTACTGACGTTACGTTGGCAGGATGCCAATCAGACATGGAAGCCGTCCACAAAGCCGAGTAAAACGTTTTTTGTGGATAATACGTCCAATACGGGCTTAAACTACGTCCATACCGAAAGCAATTTTGTGGATTACAACCGAGATGCGCTGCTGAAACAGCAATTATCCACACAAGGACCAGCTCTAGCTACAGGCGACGTGAACGGCGATGGCCTGGATGACGTATTTCTGGGAGGGGCAAGTGGGCAGCCGCACCGCTTATTTATACAACAGGCCAACGGGAAATTCGCCGATCGAACGCCTGCCGTTATTCGTCAAGACACTACGTATGAGGCCGTTGATGCGGTTCTGTTCGACGCCGACAATGATAAAGACCTCGATTTATACGTGGTGTCGGGAAGTAACGAATTCACGGCAGAAGCCGATGAACTGATCGACCGATTATACATAAACGATGGGAAAGGCAATTTCACGCGGTCGGAGACCGGCTTGCCTAACCTTAAAATGAGCGGCTCCTGCGTAGCTGCGGCCGATTTTGACCGAGATGGCGATATTGATCTGTTTGTCGGTTCGCGGCTTATTCCAAGCCAATACGGTTACAGTCCGCCCAGTTTTCTGCTTAGCAACGACGGCACCGGTAACTTCAAAAACTACACTAAACGTTTTCTTCCCGATGCCGACCAGTTAGGAATGGTTACGAGCGCTACGTGGGCCGATCTCAACGGCGATCAATACCCTGAACTCATTGTGGTAGGCGACTGGATGCCGATAACCGTTTTCGAGAACAAACGCGGTCGTTTAGCGCAGAATTCGGCAATGACAATCACGTCGACGACCGGTGATGTTTTGAAAACAAACGGCTGGTGGAACTGCATCAAAGCGGGTGATGCCGACGGTGATGGTGATTTGGATTTAGTTGTGGGTAATCTGGGGCTTAATTCCCGAATCCGCGCTACACAAAAACAGCCGGCAGAAATATATATCGGTGATTTCGATCAGAGTGGTACCGTTGAGCAAATCATTAACTGCGCCGATGAGACCGGCGAATTGTACCCAATGGTGCTGAAAAACGATTTGCAGAAGGAAATGCCTAGCATCAAAAAGAAGTACATAAAATTCAATGATTATGCTGGCAAAAAAATAACCGACATCCTGGACGAAGCACAATTGAAACAGGCCGTTGTGCGACAAGCTTACACGGCTGAAACGTGGTTACTTGTGAACGATGGGAAAGGGAAATTTACAGCCCAGACGTTGCCGGGTGAAGCGCAATATTCCCCTGTTTGTGGAGCCATTTTCTCGGACTACGATCACGACGGACGTACTGACTTGATTTTAACGGGAAATTTTCTGGACGTATTACCCGAAATTGGTCGCTACGACGCCAGCTACGGCGTTGTGCTACGCAATACAGGGAAAGCGGCTAACGGCACCATCAACTATGTATCCATCAATCCGGCACAATCAGGCTTTTTTGTTCGCGGTCAGGTTCGCCGGATGGCACGACTGGCACAGGGCCAGCTTATTCTCGCCAAAAACAACGACCGGGCACAAATTTTTTTGATGAAGTAGTGTTACGTAACGAGATGAGGCAGATTCGGTCTCCTCACTACGTAGCATTCCTGCACTCTTCTTTTACCTATGATACGTATTGTTTTATTGCTGACGATTGTCGGGCTGGCGTTATCAGGCTGTAACCCGTTCAATGCTGAAAAGCAGCTTTTCCAAACTCTCGATTCGACGCAGACAGGCGTTGGCTTTGTCAATAAACTGGTTCCAACTGATAAACTGAATATTCTCGACTACCTGTATTTCTATAATGGGGCGGGCGTTTCGTCGGGCGACATTAACAACGACGGCTTAATTGATTTGTACTTCGTTTCCAATCAGGGTAAAAATAAACTATACCTGAACAAAGGCAATTTCAAGTTTGAGGACGTAACGACGAAGGCGGGCGTTGAAGGCTTTTCTGACTGGCAAACGGGCTCTACCATGGTCGATATCAACGGCGATGGATTTCTTGATATCTACGTATGCGCTGTCGGAAATTTTCGGGGCCTGGAGGGTTCTAACGAATTGTACATTAACAATGGCGACGGCACCTTCACCGAAAAAGCCGCCGATTATGGACTGGATTTCACTGGTTTTTCTACACAAGCTGCTTTCTTTGACTACGACCACGATGGTGATTTAGACTGTTACCTGCTCAATCACGCCGTGCATACGTCACGTAGCTACGACCGTGTTAATGCCCGTTCCCTCCGCCATAACGAATCAGGAGATTATTTGTATGAAAATCAGCTCATTACTAAAGCTGGTAAAGCGCCTGCTGGCAAAGCGCCCCGCTTTGTAAACGTGAGCGAGAAAGCCGGTATTTTTGGAGCTGCAATGGGCTACGGGCTAGGGATTTCGGTAGCCGACCTGAACAACGACGGCTGGGAAGATCTGTACATCTCCAACGATTTCCACGAAGACGATTACTATTACATCAATAACCGAAACGGTACGTTCACCGAAAGCGTCAAAAAAGCGTTTCAGCACGTGAGCCGTTTCTCGATGGGAAACGACGCAGCGGACGTCAACAACGATGGCTTTGCCGACGTAGTGACGCTGGATATGTACCCCGAAGATGAGACCATAGAAAAATCGTCGCTGGGCGAAGATCCGCTCGATATATATCTCTACAAAATGTCGTACGGCTACATGAACCAGTATAGCCGCAACTGCCTGCAACTCAACATGTCGGGACAAAAGTTTGCGGAAATCGGCGCGATGGCGGGGATTGCGGCTACCGACTGGAGCTGGTCACCATTACTGGCTGATTATGACAACGATGGCATTAAAGACCTGTTCATTTCCAATGGTATCGTCCATCGGCCTAATAACCTGGATTACGTGAAATTTGCCGCCGACGATTCGCTTCGTTATGCCATGGAAACATCAAAATCACTTGACGAGCGGGCTATAAAATTGATGCCCGATGGCAAAACACACAACTATTTATTCCGGGGCACTACGTCGCTTCGATTCGATGACAAATCGAAAGCCTGGGGTTTCGAAACGCCCAACTACGCTAATGGTGCTACGTATGCCGACCTGGATAATGACGGCGATCTGGACTTGGTCACGAACAATATCGATGATCCGGCCAGCCTTTACCGTAACGATGCGAATGAGCTATTTCCAGACAATAAGCACTTGACAGTTAGACTAAAAGGAGACTCACCGAACTCATTTGGCGTGGGTGCCAAAGTTATTCTGAAGTATGCTGGTGCAGCAAAAGAGGCTGATACTATTCAGGTGCAGCAGCTCATGCTCACACGGGGGTTTGAGTCGTCGGTGCCGCCGGAATTGTTATTTGGCGTGGGTAACCGGGCGGCTATTGATACGTTGGTTGTGATCTGGCCAAATCAGCGAATGGAAGTACGTACGAACGTAACAACGAATCAGACGCTGGTTCTAAAACAAACTGATGCTCGGAGAGATGCGGCTACGTATCACTACGCTATTCCCAAAGGGAAGCCACTGTTCGCAGATGTAACGGCTGCGGACTCGATTCCCTATCGGCATCGGGAAAACCTCGGCTATTTTGACTATGTGCGGGAACCATTGATGCCCTTTCAGGTGTCGACTGAAGGGCCTCATTTGGCCGTTGGTGACGTCAATGGCGATGGATTAGCCGATGTATATGCTGGTAGCGCCAAGTGGATTCCTGGCAGTTTATTGCTTCAGCAACGTAGTGGTACGTTTATACCAAGTACACAACCAGCTTTCGTGCGTGATTCGACCTATGAAGACGTCGATGCCGCATTTTTCGACGCCGATGGCGATAAAGATCTGGATTTGTACGTAGTGTCGGGCGGAAACGAGTTTTACGGCCAGATGCCCGAACAGAATGACCGATTGTATCTAAACGACGGGAAAGGCAATTTCAGTCGGGCAGCAAACGCACTGCCTCCTATGTTCGACAACAAAAGTTGTGTGCGTCCTTTTGATATTGACAGTGACGGCGACCTCGATCTGTTTGTAGGAGGCCGTGTTGTAGGTTTTGGGTATGGAAAATCGCCAAACTCGTATCTGTTAATCAATGATGGTAAAGGAAAATTTACTGATCAGACCGATAAACTGGCGAAAGGCTTACGTAAAGCAGGTATGGTAACAGATGCCATCTGGACTGACTACGATGGTGATAAAGACACAGATTTAATTCTTGCTGGAGATTGGATGCCCATTCGCGTTTTTGCGAACAATAAAGGAGCTTTTGAGGAAATCCGCTCGATTACTTCCGATGAAACGCCATTGAATGGCTTTTATCAACGTATCATCGCGGCCGATTTTGACCGCGATGGCGATATTGATCTCATGGCCGGCAATTTGGGTACAAATACGAAGTTGCAAAAAACGCCTGATTCACAGCTACATATGTGGGTGAAAGATGTAGACAATAATCAGAGTACTGAACAAATTATTGCCTACAATCGAGGTAAAGACTGGTATCCACTGGCGTTTAAAGACGAGCTGGGAAAACAGATGCCGAGCATTATAAATAAGCGCTTTACTGATTACGTATCATTCGCCGGGAAAAAGCTGGATGAAGTCGTAAAAGACGATGAACTGAAAGGAGCCGAAGAATTCACAGTTAATCAATTTGCATCGATTTATCTTGAAAACCAGGGTGGTAAGTTTGTAGTACATACGCTACCAATGATGGCGCAGGTATCTAAACTGTTTGCTTTACAGGCTATCGACATCGACCACGATGGCGATCTGGACGTATTAGGTGGCGGCAACTTCTACGGTGTCAGTACGTATCAGGGGCGTTACGACGCCAGCTACGGTCTGGTACTACGTAACGACGGCAAAGGAAATTTCACTGCTTTGTCGCCTATCGACAGCGGATTTCTGCTAAATGGTGAAATTCGGGATATTCAGCCAGTTTTAACGAGTCAGGGATTGTTGATTTTCGTAGCCAGAAACAACGCTGGGATTCAAGTTTTTAAGCCAACGATTCCTTGAGCAAACTGAGCTTCCCTACGATTTGTCCAGCAATTTCCGTTAATTTTGTAATTCTGCTATAGGCTATAACTTAGCTTGTTCCGGTTTTAACTTGTATTAACCTTATGAAATCTTTTGTCCAATTAAGTTTTCTTTTCATACTTTTTCTGGTTGGGTTAACTAATTGCAAAAAATCAGCTACTCCGGCTGAGTATAATGCCAAAGCTTCCAATCCTGAGTACTACAATTCGGCACTGAACCAGATGACCGACGTTATTATTCACGACATTTTCTCTCCTCCGGTAGCCAGCCGTATTTATTCGTACGCCAATCTGGCAGGTTACGAAGCTTTGGTCCCTTTCGATTCTCATTATCAATCGCTTGGCGGAAAACTGAAGCGATTTCAGGCTGGTCCACAACCAGAAGTAGGTAAAGAATACTGTTTTCCGCTGGCCAGCACACGGGCCTTTCTGACTGTGGCGCGGGCGCTGACGTTCTCCGTTCCTTTTTACGATGAGTTTGAGAAACCGTTCTACGAACAGTATAAGAAAGACGGCGTACCTGATGAAGTTTATGAACGCTCGATGGCCTATGGAGAGGCTGTTGCCAAGCACATACTCGATTACGCTGCCAAAGACAACTATAAACAAACACGTGGCTTTAAGCACACTGTGACAAACGAAGAGGGTACCTGGGTGCCTACCCCCCCCGCTTATATGGATGCGGCTGAGCCTCAGTGGAATAAGCTACGTTGCTGGGCAATGGACACCTGTAATCAATTTATGCCTCCTCGCCCATTTCCTTATAGTCTGACTAAGGGCAGCCCCTATCAAAAGGAATTGGATGAGGTATATCTGACCGGAAAAAATCTTGATAAGCTGAAGCAGGACATTGCCTATTTCTGGGATGACAACGCCTTCGTAATGAACGTAGCGGGGCACGTAATGTATGCCAGCAAAAAAATGACGCCGGGTGGTCACTGGCTCGGCATTGCTCAAACTGTGGCCCGTCAGAAAAAGATGAATATGATGCAAACCGTTGAAGCATACGCGCTAACGTCGTTTGCACTAAGTGATGGCTTTATTTCATGCTGGGACGAAAAATACAGGACCAAAACGATTCGTCCGGAAACGGTTATCAATAAATATATTGACCCAAAGTGGACACCTTTCCTGCAAACGCCCCCTTTTCCAGAATATCCAAGTGGCCACAGCGTTATCTCGACTGCAGCGGCTACGGTACTCACCCAGCTTATGGGCAATAATATTGCGTTTACGGACTCAACCGAGTTTAAATACGGCCATGGAGTACGCTCGTTTACTTCGTTCCGGCAAGCTGCCGATGAAGCTTCTATCAGTCGAATGTATGGGGGCATTCACTACCGTTCGGCCCTGATGAATGGGCAGGAAGAAGGTGAAAAAGTCGGTAAATGGGTAATTGAGAAAATAAAGTCCCGTAAATCAGACGTTGCTATTCGGTAGCCTATTCACAAAGGCCTGTCTTGTCGCTACAACTGTCTATAAAAAAAGAGCTAAACATTGATTTGTTTAGCTCTTAAAGTATATGGCGAAAGAGGAATATCTAAACTCAAAAATCAATGATAGTGATTTACGCTGGCGATAGAGAAGCCCACAGACGATCTAAACACCTGTAATTCAGTTAAGAATTTTAATACGCTAATCACTAAGAATACTTTGAAACGGTTATATCTACCACTGAGCCATTGGCAGGTGCGCTGACTGAAGTTCTAATTCGACTTCTTTCGAGCTGATTGCCAGTCTGTTCAATGCGATATAAATTGTTTTAATGGCACTTTCGATTCGTTGCCAGCCTTCTTCGCTACGTAGGTCGATGCTGATCATAGTCCGGTCGTTCTGCGCCATGATGGTGAGGTAGTTCATAGCACCGATAACTACGGCTGAAATGGCCTGAATATCAGCACCTTTCACGAATGATAACTGACTGACAAGGCGAGTCATTTCTTCGTCCTGAGCGCGGGCAGTTGTTTCGGCAATAGAATCATTTTCAATAACACTAGCCTTGATGATTTCGCGGGCCGCTTTAAACGTACGGAAATATCGGTACGTTTGAATCACCTGACGATACCAGATTCTAGCCACGTCCGTTTCATGCAGGGGACGAATCTGATCGAGCACTGTAGTCGTAAATACTGGAAATAATTTACCCATTTTTACGTAATACTCCAGCAGGCCTTCCATGCCACCAAAGTATCGGTAAATCAACACTTTACTAACATTGGCTTTTTCGGCTACCCGGTTTACACCAACCCCTTCCAATCCGCGTTCGGCAATGACTTCTTCCAGGGCTTCAACGATACGTTGGGTGGTTTTTACCCGGTTCCGTCTTACTTTTTCATCTTTCTCCATATTAACTACATTCATATTATTTCAAGTATCTATTCTCTATCAGACTATAACTTCATTAGAAAGTCACTTTAGGTTTTAGGTAAGATGTATTTTACTAACAATTGTTCTGAAAAAAGGGTAGATACACTTATAGCAATACGTCGATAGAACGTTGTTTCAGCAACAAATTGTGAGCTATCGGATTGCCTTTCAGCACGTTTGAACTTTTTTTTCAAAAGTCAAATCAGTAAGTATAACTAACGGCTCACTATGAATAGTTAATTGTTTCCGTTGG
Source organism: Spirosoma flavus (assembly GCF_054778555.1). Taxonomy (NCBI): domain Bacteria; kingdom Pseudomonadati; phylum Bacteroidota; class Cytophagia; order Cytophagales; family Cytophagaceae; genus Spirosoma; species Spirosoma flavus. The sequence continues at coordinate 516,723 of NZ_BAAGZL010000004.1, read as the reverse complement.
ATTGTCAAGTTATAACTACAACGAAAAAGCCACCCTCTTTTGGTTAAAAGGATGGCTTTTCCTGGAAAAATTCGTTTCGTTAAACCCGAACCTGCGCTGAAGCAGGCTTCTGTACACTGCCATAAGCCGGGCAGTTTGCTTTCCGTGCACACGACCCAAGCGACAATGTCGCCAGCACAGCCCCGAAAATCAGTAGTTTTTTCATGTAAATAATCGTCCTTTTGCGCTTAATCTTCAGATTTTGAAACGAATATAATGCCAAAAATGGTACAGTTCGGCATTTTTTTGTACCAACGGTGGCCTAATCTGTCTATCTGATAGGAATTAATTTCAATTTTCTTCTTTTATCAACTCCTCTTCACGCTCTTCCGCGGCTTCAGTTGCTTCCAGTTCGGTCATGCCGGGTTCGGCTCCGCCATAACCCAGAATTTTTAGCATCACTTCGCTGTTTTGCTCGGGTGCAAACAGGCGGGTGCGTAAATTTCCATTTTCGTCTTTATCAACAATTACGTGCTGCGGGGCCGGAATCAGGCAATGCTGAATGCCGCCATAGCCGCCAAGCGATTCCTGATACGCACCCGTGTGAAACAAACCAACGTACTGCTCTTCGGCATCCTGGTCGAAAATAGGCAGATATAGATCGGCGCTGTGGGCTTCTGTGTTATAAAAATCGTGCGAATCGCAGGTTAAGCCGCCCAGGTTCACTTTCTGGTATGGATTGTCCCAGTTATTCACCGACAGCATGATGTATTTCTGTCCTAATCCCCAAGAGTCGGGAAGCTGCGTGATAAATGAACCGTCAATCATATACCACAACTCCTTGTCATTCTGCAACTTCTGATCGATTACCCGATAAATAACTGCCCCGCTCTCGCCGACCGTATACGAACCAAATTCGGTGAAGATATGCGGAACTGGTACGTTGTTTTTATTACAGATCCACTGAATACTTTCCACAATCTGGTCGATCATGGCCTGATAGTCGTATGTAAACTGGAACGACGTTTGAATGGGCATTCCGCCACCAATATCAATTGAATCGAGATCAGGACAAATTTTGCGCAATTCGCAGTATTTGTACATGAACCGGCTCAGTTCGCTCCAGTAGTAGGCGCTGTCCTTAATACCCGTGTTGATAAAGAAATGCAGCATCTTGAGCTTAAACCGCTCATTTGGCTGAATCTTGCTCCGGTATAATTCATTCACATCGCTGTAACGAATACCCAGCCGGGACGTATAGAACGCAAAATTCGGCTCTTCATCCGTGGCGATACGTATCCCAAAATTTACTGACTCAGCCGTAATTGAATTTTCGTAAGCCTCGATTTCTTTCAGATTATCGAGGACAGGAATGCAGTTTGTAAACCCGTCGTTGATTAGCTCGCTGATGTATTGCGTGTAAAGAGGACGTTTGTATCCATTACAGATGATATACGTACTCTTAGATACTTTATCCATCTTATACAACTCCCGAATGATGGGAATATCGTATGCCGACGATGTTTCGAGATGGATGTTATTCTTAAGAGCTTCCTCCAGCACGAACCGAAAATGCGACGACTTAGTACAATAGCAGTACGTATAGCTGCCTTTGTAGTTATAGCGTTTCATCGCGTTTTTAAACAGCAGCTTCGCATGTTCAATATGTTCGGTGATTTTTGGTAAGTACGTCAGCTTCAGGGGCGTACCGTACTCCTTGATAATGTCCATCAATGGAACATTATTGAACATCAACTCATTATTTTCAACGTTAAACTCCCGCGTCGGGAATTCAAATGTCTGATCAATCAGGTCATAATATGTCTTCATCCCTGGCTTCGGCGCATAAAATGGATAGTCCCTACGAAGTATACCTTTTTTAGTACAGCATTCAAAAAAACAGGCGCGAATTTGGCCCCGAAAATCGGGCTTTGCAAAAAGAATTGATTCGCAAGATTGTTAACGAATAAGTAGGGGGTTTGATTCGTTACGTTCATCAAATTTCACGATCTGTTTATATCAACTCAGGACTTTGCCTGTACTTGCGGGCTTCGTTTAACCCTACCGATACCAAAGCCTCATAAGAAAAATACCCGGTTTCAGAAAGAGAAACCGGAGATTGGTAAAGGTGAGGTTTAATGTATGAAAATATTGAAGGATTTTAGGCTTTTTATTGTCCAGCCATTAGTAAACCTTCCTATTTTTTATGCGTATACTCTCTACGTTGTCGTTCCTGTTTTTAGTTGTCACTACGCTCCCGGCACAAACGATTCGCCGTTGCAACAACAACCCCGGCGTTACCGGCCCCAACGTGTATACCAGTATTCAGGCTGCCCACGATGCCGCTTCTAACGATGACATTATTTACATCGAATCCTCCGGCACAAGTTATGGTACGCTGAACTGCGCCAAACGCCTGACGATTTACGGAAAAGGGTATTTTCTCGAAAACAGCCCAATTGGTTCGCCCGATCAAATTTCGCCCTCAATTGGCAACGTATCATTCGGATCTGGCAGTAGTAATACGCTGTTCAGTGGGGTCAATGTACAAGGAACTATTACGTTTGGTACGAGTATTTCGGCCATCACGGTTGAGCGTTCGTACATTGCCAATGGTATTACGTTTACCAGTACATGCTCGGGAGCTACAAGCCAGTTTGCTCGAAATTGCGCTATCAAGCAGTGCTTCATTAATTCAGGTGGTGTGGTAGGTAGCTGTGGAACTCCAGAAAATAATGCAAACGGCATAACTATTCTAAACTGCATTCTCCGTCAAAGTGGATTTTACCACATTACCACTCTAAATAATGTTCTCGTTGCTAATTCCGTGTTAGGCGGAGGTCTACGTAATCTAATTAATAGTACAGTCACGAACTCAATTATTAGAGAGAGTATCAATAACAATACCGCAACGACCTTTAATAACACTATCAATAGCACGAATGACCTCCCTGCTGGAAATGGCAATGTAAATGGCGCTAACTGGGCGTCAATTTTTGAGTCGAGCAACCCGCAGATTGATATTAATTTCCGGCTGGCACAAGGATCAATAGCTCAGGGAGCGGGCACGGGTGGAACAGATATCGGAGCGTTTGGTGGCAGTAACCCTTATGTACTATCAGGTCAACCCCCTATTCCTGTTATTACTAATCTTAGCAGCGATCCATCGGGCAACAATAATTCGCCCCTGAAAGTCAAAATCAGTATTCGGTCGAACAATTAATCCCAGTCGCTATGAAAATTGGATTGGGAATCATCGTCTGCCTACTGACGATTCAGCCATTGTTGGCACAAATCAATCGGGTTGAATATTTTATCGATACCGACCCTGGATTTGGCAGTGCTACGTCGGTCAACATTTCTCCCGCTACAACCCTGACAAATCTGGCATTCACCGTTCCAACGACCAGTGTGCAGCCTGGATTTCATAGTCTGTATATCCGGGCCAGATCAGCCGCAGGAAAATGGAGTACCGTGGCCCGACAAATGTTCTATAAAGAACGTACTAACCCGTTCGTCAACATTAATCGCATCGAGTACTTTGTGGACAACGACCCTGGTTTTGGAGCAGCTACGGCGGTAAACTTTACGGCCAATACATCGGTCAATAATCTGGACTTTACGGTTCCCCTGACGAACGTAGCAGTGGGTTTTCACAGTCTGTTTATCCGAGGGCGGGATGCTTCCGGGCAGTGGAGTAATCTGGAACGGCGACTATTCTTCAAAAACGAAGTCAATCAGTCCGATATCGTTCGGTTGGAATATTTTGTGGATAATGATCCAGGTTTTGGTGCTGCAAGGGCAGTAGCCATTACACAAGGCACTTCCATCAATAATCTGGAATACACCGTCGATCTGACAGGCATTTCTAATGGCGCTCACACATTAAATATCCGGGCTCAAAATGGCCTTGGCCGATGGAGCACCATTAGTGTGCGCGATTTTACGGTTCAGGACAACGTAGTGGTTTTGCTTTCTGCGCCAGCCGGCTGGTGCCGTAATACGCCATTTAACCTGGCTTATAAAGCCACCGGTACGTATGGCGGTGACAACGTATTTACGCTTCAGCTCTCCAACTCTACAGGAAGTTTTCTGAGCGGTGTTACGTCCCTGGCGAACATCAATAGCACTACGTCGGGTACGGTGACGGTAACAGTGCCAAATTCTGTGGCTATCGGTTCAGGGTATCGAATCAGAATGATAGCCAGTAATCCATCACTGACAAACATGCCTAGCCTGGAGTTTCCGGTTACAAACGTGTGCACCTGCTCCACCATTGCCAGCATACGTATCGGCAACTGGAATGATCCTGCCACCTGGACCTGTAATCGGCAACCGGCGGTTACGGATGTTGTGCAGCTAAAACACCTTGTTACGTTACCTACCTCTATTCTCGGACAGGCAAAGCAGCTCAAGTACGATCTAGGCGGGCAACTACGGTACAATCTGAACGCCCGACTTCAACTAACGCCCTAGATTAACGTGGATAATAAATAGTATCAATTTCTAATATGTCGTAATACGTTAGCCAATCAAGTATTCACGTTTGCGAAAAATTCATTTTATTCATACCAACGTAGCGCCCGGCTGAGTGTTTATCACTGGCCGGGCGTTACGTTGGTATATAGCTGCCCAAAAGTAACGTAACGGCTCGCCTATTTATGGGTTTATACTTTTAGTAAAAGATAGGTTATCAAACAGTACGTCCGATTTGATGAATCAGGGCATTTTGCCTAATTTTGACCGACGTTTAGCCACCTCGCTCTGAATCTGGATGTATTGAGGGAGTTATTAACACGAAATCAATAAGCTCATTATGAGAGAAATACAATTCCGTGAAGCCCTACGGGAGGCCATGTCGGAAGAAATGCGCCGGGACCCGTTGGTTTATCTGATGGGCGAAGAAGTTGCCGAATACAACGGCGCTTATAAAGTCAGTCAGGGCATGCTCGACGAATTTGGCCCGGAGCGTGTTATCGATACACCCATTGCCGAACTGGGTTTTGCCGGTATTGGCGTTGGCTCGGCCATCAACGGGCTACGGCCTATTATCGAGTTTATGACGTTCAACTTCTCGCTGGTTGCTATCGATCAGGTCATTAACTCGGCGGCTAAAGTGATGTCGATGTCGGGCGGACAGTACTCCTGCCCAATTGTATTTCGGGGGCCTACCGGTAACGCCGGTATGTTGTCGTCGCAGCACTCGCAGAACTTCGAAAACTGGTTTGCCAATACGTCGGGGCTGAAAGTAGTGGTTCCTTCGAATCCTTATGATGCCAAGGGACTGCTGAAATCCTGTATCCGCGACAACGACCCCGTTATTTTCATGGAGTCGGAATTGATGTACGGCGACAAAGGTCAGGTTCCAGAAGAGGAATATTTAATTCCAATTGGTCAGGCCAATATTGTACGCGAAGGAAACGACGTAACGATTGTTTCGTTCGGCAAAATTATGAAGGTAGCTCTCGCGGCAGCCGAAGAACTAGCGAAAAATGGCGTTTCGGCCGAAGTAATTGATCTTCGTTCAGTTCGTCCAATTGATTATGCGACGATCATCAACTCGGTAAAGAAAACGAACCGTTGTGTGATTGTGGAAGAAGCCTGGCCATTAGCGGCAATTTCGTCGGAGTTAACTTATAATATCCAACGTAACGCTTTTGATTATCTGGATGCTCCGGTAGTACGTGTCAACAGCATGGATTTGCCCCTTCCCTACGCCCCTACGTTGATTGAAGCGATTCTGCCTAACGTAAAACGCACTTTGCAGGCAGTTGATACTGTGATGTACAAGAAATAAATACTGTAAAAAGTTAAATGGGTAATGCTTGGTAAGAAGCATTTATTATTTTACATCACTCACATGCTAAACAGCAAACGTCGACCATCTGGTCGACGTTTGCTGTTTATAAAAAAGCCCGGCTGCGAAAACAGTCGGGCATTTAGTTTGCTGGAATTGATAGTAAAACGCCCATACTGACTAAAAAGTTTACACCTTGAAAAATAGTGGCATAGTTTTTCGTATTATTTTCGATTATGCAGAATTTAGTAGAGACAGCTCCAAATGAATCGCGACTCCGTTTAGGGAGCCGTGTAATTTATGAAGTTACAATTCAATACGTCGGTTCATTGACAACGCTACGTCATCGTGAGCCGACTGTTACGTTCTTTTCAAATTTGCGTAAAGCTGTAGACGCAATAGCCGCGGAATTAGCTCTCAACAACTGGCCACCAAAAGTGAATTACACGGCTGTATATCGAGGAGTGAAGCAACGGCAGTTTTATAGCTGTGATTTCGACGTAGCAGGCACGAAGGTATTTCGCCTTAAAGTAGTTCCGCGCTTATTAAACCCACCTCTACCCCGGCTGGGTATCGACGAAAATCCAGCGAAATGAAGAGAAATTATGAGTCATTAGGTATTAGAGGTGCTAACAACTAATGACTAATGACTCATTTTAATAAGCTTTCAAACTTAAATCCAGACTTTTGACCTGGTGGGTAAGAGCACCCGAAGAGATGAAATCGACGCCTGTTTCGGCGTAAGCGCGCAGATTCGCTTCATCAATACCGCCCGACGCTTCGGTTATAAAACGGCCATCGATTAAACGTACCATTTCGCGCGTACCTTCGGGCGAAAAGTTATCCAGCAGAATAATGTCAATTTGCCCGACACGTAGTACTTCTTCTACTTCGGCCCGATTGCGTGTCTCTACTTCGATACGTAGCTGGCGACCTGTTTCTTTCAGATAAGCTACGGATTTGGTAACAGCAGCTTCGATACCTCCCGCGTAATCGACGTGATTATCTTTAATCAGAATCATGTCGTACAATCCAAAGCGGTGATTGACGGCTCCGCCAATTTTTGTGGCCATTTTCTCACAAATCCGGAAATTTGGTGTGGTTTTGCGTGTATCCAACAGCTTCGCCCGTGTGCCTTCGAGCAGATTCACCAATTCGCGCGTATGCGTGGCTATGCCGCTCATACGTTGCATACAGTTGAGTACCAGGCGCTCTGCGGTGAGTATGTTACGTGCATTTCCGCTTACAGTCAGCACAATATCGCCGGGTTTGATGGATGCCCCGTCCTGCATCAATACGTCGACAACAAAACTCGGGTCAACTTCGGCGAAAATGGCTTTGGCAACTTCAACGCCAGCCAGAATACCCGCTTCTTTTACTAACAGGCGAGCGCGTTTCTGAGCGTCTGCCGGGATGGTAGAAAGGGATGTATGGTCGCCGTCGCCAACATCTTCGGCAAGGGCCAATTGAATAAATTCATGCAGATTCATAGTCGCAAGGTACATTATTTCCTATAAACCCTTCCAGCTTCGACTGGTTTTCAAAATCCGTTGGCCAACCTATTGGATTCTAATAAAAATGGTACGAAATTTGTCATCCGCTAAGGAAAATTATGAAGCAACCGCGCGTCATACAACGTCTTTCCAGCCTGATGCTAGCTACACTGCTGCTCTTTACAGCAGTCTGGAGTCAGCATTCTGCATCGGAGAAAGCACTTCTAGCTAAAAAAGCGGTTGCTGAACAGAGCAAATCGGGTAAGTCGGCTGATCATGCGAACGATGCCCAACTGAGTACGGCCCAATTTGAAGCGGTCGTAACACCGGCGATTCAGTTAGGTGATTCAGGGCAGACAGCATTCTTGCTTCCTGCACCTACGTTGGTGATCCTGCTCTTGCTGAGCGTTCCATTGCTTCGGCATTTTACGCTTCCGCATTTTTATTTCTCTTATTTCCGGCACGTCTTCGGCCATCACATTGCCACTAATGCGCCCTAGTGGTATTATCAGGCTATAGCCTGACAATCAGATCATTTCTAACTTTTTTCTACTATTTTATTTTTTCTAACAAGCGCACTGCTTGTTAAAAACCATGCAAAACAGAACCGGAATTCTCATTCTGACAGGGGTTATTGCAGCCATTTGCATCTACTTCCTGTCGTTTACGTTCGTCTCGCGGAACATTAAGGCTGACGCGGAGGCTTACGCAACTAATAAACAAGGCGTTGTAGACCGTAACAAAAAACAACGTTATCTTGATTCGCTTTGGAAAGAACCTGTTTTTCTAGGTAGTACGTTACAGGAAGTTACCGAGCGCGAACTAGGATTAGGCCTTGACCTTCAGGGTGGTATGCACGTTGTACTCGAAGTGTCACCAGCAGATATTCTGCGTAGCTTATCGGGTAACAATCGTGATCCTAAGTTTAGCCAGGCGCTGAAACAGGCGCTCGAAGACCAAAAAACCAGCAACACGAGCTTCGTAGATCTGTTCGCGAATAACTTCAAAAAGCTGGCTCCTGATACACGTTTGGCAAGCGTTTTTGCAACAAGCGCCAACCGTAGCAAGATCAACTTCCAATCGTCGGATACGGAAGTACGGAAGTTGTTGAATGAAGAGGTAAACGGTGCTATCACACGGGCTTACCAGATCATTCAGGCTCGTGTCGATAAATTTGGTGTAGCAAACCCAAACATCCAACGCCTACCAGGTTCGGGCCGGATTCAGATTGAATTACCGGGTGTTGATAATCCAGAACGTATTCGTCGCCTGCTGACCGGCGCTGCCAAACTCGAATTCACCGAAGTTTACCGTCTGAACGAACTGGCTCCAGCCATTGAAGGTATTGGTGCGTATCTGCTTCGTGAAGAAACAGCGCGCAAAGCAGCTCTGAAAACGACTGCTCCAGCCACGGGTACAGCTGCCAAAGGCACATCCAGCCTTGAAACGCAGCTGGCGCAGGGTAGCAAAACTGATTCAACCGGTAAAGCAAAAAATGATACGGCGGCCGCTGCTGCTCAGGGAACAGCCCTTACGCAATTATTCCTGCCCGTTGGTCAGGATCAGTTGGGCGTTTATTTGAAAGATACCGCACGCGCCAACGCTGTGCTGAACGCTTCTGAAGTACGTGGTTTGTTCCCCGCCGACGCGGTGTTTGCGTGGGATCGTAAGACGTTCAAAGCTACTGATGGCAAAGAAATTCTGCCGCTTTATTTCCTGAAAAAACTGGGTGGCCGCGCTCCGCTGGAAGGTGACGTTATTACGGATGCTACCAACGATTATGATGATCGTGGCCGTCCGGAAGTAACGATGAACATGAACCCGGAAGGTGCTCGCAAATGGCGTAACCTGACTGCTGCTAACGTGGGTCGCCCAGTCGCTATTCTTCTTGACAACCTGGTTTATACCGCGCCAAACGTACAGAACGAAATTCCGAACGGACGTTCGAGCATCTCGGGTAACTTCACAGTAGAAGAGACTAAAGATATGGCTAACGTACTGAAAGCCGGTAAGTTGCCTGCGCCAACCAACATCGTAGAAGAAAGCGTAGTAGGTGCTACGTTAGGTTCAGAAGCCGTTAGTGCTGGGGTACTTTCGTCGCTGGTGGGTATTCTGCTGGTATTGGGTTTTGTGGTGTTCTACTACAATCGCGCTGGTCTCATTGCCGACATAGCACTGATTGTCAACCTGTTCTTCCTGCTTGGTGTAATGGCGTCGCTGGGTGCCGTACTGACCATGCCGGGTATTGCTGGTATCGTATTGTCGATCGGTATGGCCGTTGATGCCAACGTACTGATTTTCGAACGTATCAAGGAGGAACTGGCTGAAGGGAAAGGATTTAAGATTGCGGTGGCCGATGGATTTAAGAACGCTATGTCGTCCATCATCGACTCGAACGTAACGACTTTCCTGACCGGTATTGTCCTCTTCATATTCGGAACGGGTCTGATTCTGGGCTTTGCTACTACGCTCATTATTGGTATTCTGACCTCGTTGTTTGCCGCTATTTTCATCACACGGCTTATCCTGGAATACTACATCCGCAACGGCAAAACGCTGACGTTTACTTCATCGTGGGCGAAAAATCTGTTTGCCGATTCTAACTTCGATTTCGTATCACGTCGGAAACTGTATTACACCGTATCGTCGGTTATTATTGCTGCGGGCATCATCTCGGTATTGATCAAAGGCTTCGGCCTGGGCGTCGATTTCAAAGGTGGCCGTTCATACGTAATACGTTTTGAAAAATCGGTAAGTACCGACGACGTTCGGAACGCGCTGGAAGGTGTTTTAGGGGCATCGCCAGAGGTAAAAACCTACGGTGGTACGGGTATCGGCGCGAGTCAGGTGAAAGTAACGACGCCTTACCTGATCGACGATAATTCGCAGGGAGCCGATAAGAAAGCGGAAGCGACTATTTATCAAGGTTTAAGCACATTAAAAGGAAATCCGGCCAAAATCGAGAGCTCGCAGAAAGTTGGTCCGACAATCGCTTATGATATTCTGACATCAGCCCTGTGGTCGATTTTGCTGGCGGTAGCCGTCGTATTTGCCTATATTCTGATTCGCTTCAAACGACTGGCCTTTGGTTATGGTGCGGTTGTGGCTATGTTCCACGACGTACTGATTATCCTGGCTATCTTCTCGATTTTCAACGGACTTCTGCCTTTCTCGCTCGATGTTGACCAGGCGTTTGTGGGCGCGTTGCTCACGATTATGGGTTACTCGATGAACGATACCGTCGTTGTTTTCGACCGCGTACGGGAGTATTTGTCCGAAAACCGGGGTAAGAAAGAAAGCATTCCGACGATTATTAACAACGCCCTGAATAGTACGTTGAGTCGTACGGCAGTAACCGGTTTCTCGACCATTCTGGTCTTGTTGGTACTCTTTATTTTCGGTGGTGAAACCATTCGGGGTTTCTCATTCGCCATGCTGATTGGCGTAATCGTCGGTACGTACTCGTCACTGTTCGTTGCTACGCCGATTGTCGTAGACGCGCTGAGCCGCGATCAGGATAAAGAAGACGCTTTACCAGCCAAACTGGAAAAGAAAACCGGTTACGATGCTATTCCGGCCGACTTCACAACGGCTGCCCCAGCTACGCCCGAAGAGTTTACAGCTAAGAAAGAAAAGAAAGACAAAAAACCGCTGATCCGTCCTTCACAGTCGTAATTTGAAGCGTGAAAGAATGAAAGAGTGAAAGAGCGAATGCCATTCGGTAAATTTTTCGCGCTTTCACTCTTTCGCATTTTCGCTCTTTATTTTTCGTATCTTTCGCTTCAAACTCCCAACAATCTTTTTCAAAAAGACACAATCACCAAACGATAATCCTTTCTGCATGGAAACTAAACTAAAACCGGTTGATACGAGCGTTATGCGCAAAAAGCCACTTTCGGCTTATGCGGCTGATGCACAGAAAAGTGAACTTAAACGCGTACTGACCCGTTGGGGACTGACCTCATTAGGTATTGGTGCCGTTATTGGGGGTGGCATTTTCGTATTGACCGGTATTGCCGCTCGCGAGTGGGCTGGCCCAGCTCTTGCACTAGCCTTTATTATCGCGGGCGTTGCTTGTACGTTTGCAGCCCTGTGCTACGCGGAGTTTGCGTCTATTCTGCCCGTTGAAGGTTCGGCTTATGCGTATTCGTACGGTACAGTAGGTGAGTTATTTGCCTGGTTGATAGGCTGGAACCTTATTCTGGAATACATGATGGGGGCCACAACGGTAGCCGTAAGCTGGTCGGGGTACTTCGAGAAATTTCTCCATCTATTCCATATAGAACCGCCCATATGGCTCATGAACGACCCGGTAACGGCGCACGAAAAGGCCGAAGCGCTACGTGCCGCCGGGACCCCCGTTCCTGACTTTACGTTTGCTATGAATTTGCCAGCCTTCCTGATCGTAATCGTTGTTACGTATATTCTGGTAAAAGGGATCAAAGAAGCTGCCAGCACCAACAACCTGATTGTAATTCTGAAAGTGGCAACCGTCATTTTTGTGATTATAGCTGGTTCGTTCTTCGTTGATACTGCAAACTGGACGCCCTTTATTCCAGTCGGCGTTCCTGACGAAACTGGCCAAACACACTTTGGCTGGCCGGGAATTGTTACAGCAGCCGGGATTGTCTTCTTCGCTTATATTGGTTTCGACGCCGTTTCGACGCAGGCTGGTGAAGCTATTGATCCGAAAAAAGACGTACCGTTTGCCATTATTGCCTCGCTGCTTATCTGTACGGCCCTCTATATTCTGGTTTCGCTGGTGTTGACGGGTATGGTTAAATATGATACGTTAGATCTGAAAGCCCCTGTAGCCCAGGCTTTTGCTGATGCAGGACTTAACTGGGCGGTTTATCTGATTACCATTGCAGCTATTGCGGGACTCACGTCTGTAATGCTTGTGATGATGCTCGGCCAGACGCGGGTTTTCCTGGGTATGGCGAAAGATGGTCTTCTGCCAAAAAACCTGTTTGCGTCCATCCACCCGACCTTCAAAACGCCCTGGAAAAGCACTATTTTCGTGGGTACTATTGTGTCGATTGTAGCGGCTCTTACCCCTATCGACAAAGTATCACAACTTACCAGTTCGGGAACGCTGTTTGCCTTCGCCATGATCTGCGGAGCCGTTTGGATACTCCGTGTGCGCGAACCGAACCTGGAGCGCCCTTATCGTACGCCAGCCCTGCCGGTCATCGCTACGTTGGGGATTCTGGCCAATTTATACCTGATGTGGAACCTACGTACCGATACGAAAATTACATTCGTGGTATGGGGTATTCTGGGTCTGATTGTGTATTTCGCTTATAGCCGTCATCACAGCAATCTGAACAAACCCCAGGAATAAATTTTCTTTCCGATTGACATTATCAAAACCCTTCGGCGCCATGTCGAGGGGTTTTTCATTCTCTATAGACTAAACATCTCAGGTGAGAAACGTAGTTTTGTCACTTAATGAGTACACAGGAACTATTCGGGTATGCATCAGCGATTGTCGTCGGACTGGTTATTGGTCTGGCGGGGGGCGGAGGTTCTATTCTGACGGTCCCTATTTTCGTTTACGTTTTTCATATCCCGACCATACTGGCTACTACGTATTCGTTGTTCGTTGTCGGTACGACGTCGTTTGTCGGTTCGCTGAATCACATCTGGGGCAAAAGGGTTGACCTGAGGGTTACGTTGGCGTTCGCGCTGCCTTCTTTTGTTTCGGTTTACATAAGTCGCCGATTTCTGGTACCTGCCCTCCCCGACCCCATGTTACGTATCGAGGGTTTTGTTCTGCCGAAAAGCGATGCTATTCTTTACTTTTTTGCCCTTGTTATGATTCTTGCCGCGCGTGCCATGATACGTAGCGACAGACCTGAAGAAGGCGAAGCGGCTGACGGCCGACCGCGCTACCAAAATCTGGCGCTTGATGGATTAGCCGTTGGGTTGCTTACAGGCACTATTGGCGCAGGCGGTGGTTTTCTTATCGTGCCCATGCTGGTTTTGCTGGCAGGCTTGCCCGTTCATCGGGCGGTTGCTACGTCGGTACTGATTATTGCGATCAATTCGTTCGTTGGTTTTCTGGGCGATATTCATCATACGGAACTGAACTGGAATTTTCTGTTGCCGTTTACGGGTTTATCTATCATCGGTATTTTCGTTGGGATGTATTTAGCCCGTTTCGTGGCCCCCGAAAAACTAAAAAAAGGATTCGGCTGGTTTGTGCTGGTCGTGGCAAGCTACATGATTCTAAGAGAGATTTTATAACGCGGATATTGCATCCGCAATGTATCTATCCGCGGATAATATATCCGCGTTACGTATGACCATCGAACAATTATACACGGGCTGTCTAGCCCAGGGCGCTTATTATATCGAAAGCAACGGCGAAGCCGCCATCATCGACCCACTTCGCGAAACGACACCGTACATTCGGAAAGCGCAAAAAGCCGGTGCCACCATTAAATATGTTTTTGAAACCCACTTTCACGCCGACTTCGTATCGGGTCACCTCGATTTAGCCCAGCAGACAGGTGCTACGATTGTTTATGGCCCCAATGCCAACACGAACTATCCAGTATATCTGGCCCACGACGGCGAGACGTTTGCGCTGGGCAACGTAACAATAAAAGTCTTACACACACCCGGTCATACGCTCGAATCCACTACGTATCTGCTCATTGACGAATCCGGAAACGATTACGCCATTTTCACCGGCGATACGTTGTTCATTGGCGACGTTGGCCGACCCGATCTGGCAATTAAAGGTAATTTAACTGAGCACGATCTGGCGGGTATGCTATACGACAGTCTCCACCAGAAAATCATGCCCTTAGCTGATTCCGTAATCGTGTATCCGGCACATGGAGCGGGTTCGGCCTGTGGTAAAAACATGAGTAAGGAGACGACCGATACATTAGGCAATCAGAAGCGTTTCAACTACGCGCTTCGGGCAAAATCGAAGGAAGAGTTCATCGAAAAAGTACTGGATGGCCTCACAACCGCTCCAGCCTATTTTGCCGAAAACGCCCGCCTGAACAAAGAAGGTTACGAATCCATTGATCGAGTACTACAACGCGGTAGTCAGGCACTCTCGCCCGAAGCGTTCGAAGCCGCCGTCAACGAAACAGGCGCTTTGGTGCTGGATGTACGTAACGCTGCTGATTTTGCAAAAGGCTTCATTCCCAACGCTATCAACATTGGTTTAAATGGCCAATTTGCGCCTTGGGTCGGTTCGCTGATTCCCGACGTAACACAACCGATTGCGCTCGTCACGCCCGTCGGTCAGGAAGAAGAAACCGTACTACGTTTAGCCCGCGTCGGCTATGACAACTGCATCGGTTATCTGGACGGCGGATTTTCTAGCTGGCAGCATGCCGGCAAAGAAGTAGATACAATCGAGTCAATTTCAGCCGAAGAATTCGCCGACCGTTGGTCACAAAACCCGAACGTAGCTGTCGTTGACGTACGGAAACCTGTTGAGTTTTCAGAGGAACACGTAACAGGGGCCGAAAACATGCCGCTCGATACGTTAAACGACCACATGGCCGAAATTCAACGTAACGAACCAGTCTACGTTCACTGCGCTGGTGGTTACCGATCAATGGTCGCCAATTCCATTTTGAAAGCGCGCGGTTTTCAGAACGTAGTGAACGTAGAGGGCGGCATGGCGGCCATCAGGCAAACCAACGTTCCGGTTCAGTCGACAGTTGCTAATTAATAGAACTACAATGCCATCACCCTAAGTAATGGCATTCGTAAAATCACTGTTTTAACCGCAAGGTAGCACCGCTTCCAAACGTAATTCGGGCACCAGTGCCATAACGTATCGTTAGTGCTTTTGCCGTATAATTCATTGGCACAGAGATCGCGTGGTTGAGTTCCACTAAATCTATTAAATCTGGTACGCGACCACATGACCAAATTGTCGGGTCGTTCCAAGAACCATCACGTAGCGTATACAAACCGAAAGGGCAATTGTTTACGGTTTTAAAAGAAGTCGTTAGCTGAAAGTTGCTTTCATCACCACACTGAGAACTAACCTGCCACTCATACGACGTATTATTCGTCAGACCAGTGAGCAGAAATTGAGTTTCGGTACTATTGGAAATCGTGTTCCATTCCGAATTACCAACGGCCCGCCACCGGAGCTGATACCCAACTCCGTCGCCAGAGTCATTCCAGCGGAGCCGAACGGACGTAGTAGTTAGGTCTTCCGTCCATAGTCGACTGGGTGAACTACAGCGCGTCAGGAAAAAATCCGACGTACCGAAGTCAGCCTGGCAATCGCTACGTATCTGCCATTCGTAAATCGTATTATTTGTTAATCCAGTCAGCTTGTATGGCAACGTAGTAATGTCCGTTACAGTCGTCCAGTTTGAATTGCCCAGCTTTCGCCAGCGTAGGACATAAAGAGGATAATTATCGGAAGACCAACTGAGTTGAGCGGAAGTAGCTGTTACATCTGGCTGATATTTATATTCATAGCCACCATAATAGCATTGCACCAGAAACTCTGCTGGAACGCTAGGACTATCTGAGCAGCCCCCACGCACCCGCCACTCATACGTCGTATTGTTGGTAAGCCCTGTCAATAAATACGGGGACGTAGCAGCCGGGATTGTCGTCCAGGAATTGCTTCCCACCGGTCTCCATTCGACCTGATACGTCGGTTCGCCCCCATCCCATATCAAATAAGTCCGATTGGGTTTTCCACCAGCGCTGCGCAGATTGGTCGGAGGTTTACACTGCGTTTTGAAGCGTGTTGGGCTGGTGTAAAGGGTGGATGTAGTCGGCTCGCAAACAGTGGCGACGGCCCATTCATAATCCGTATTGTTCGTTAAGCCGGTGAGTGCATACGTAGTACTCGTTATTCCGGAAATCGCCGTCCAGGCAGTTTCGCCAACGACCCGGTAGCGTATCGAGTAGATTGGTCCCGAACCAGCCCAGCTAAGTTGAGCAGCCTGAGGAGTTTCGTTACGTGTTTCGGTAGCGTATGGCATCTGACAAATCGTTCTGAATAGAGCGATTGGAGAAGCATTCATTACGTTGTCTGAGCACTTGGTCACTACCCGCCATTCATAGATCGTATAATTGGTCAGGCCAGTTAATGAATAGGTATTGCTGGTTATACCCGTTACTGATTGCCAGTCAGTAGCACCCGCTACTCGCCATTGTATCGTAACTGGCCAGCCGAGGGCAACCCAATTTAACCGAGCCGAGTTCGACCGAATTTGAGCGGTTGATAGATTAGATGGGTACAAACACGTCGTGGTAAAACTGGTGCTTGCTTCATGCGCTACGCCAGCGTTATCAACGTAGCTAACCCGAACGTCATAGGTCGTGTTTGGCGTTAAATCCGTTAGTAAATATCGCTTTGTTGACAGAGAACCCGTTGAGTTCCAGCTTCCGTTACGTGTTCGCCATTGCAGAACGTAGTTAGTAGCTTCAGGCCCATCCGACCAGTTGAGTCGGACTGTCTGATAAGACATACTATCCACTCGTATATTGAGAGCCGACGCACTACCAGGAGTAGTTATTGGATTCGAAAACCCAGGATTATCAGCCAGTGTGTTGACGTCACAGACTCCCCGAACCTGAAAATCGTAAGTAGTGCCCGGGTTCAGGTTCTTCACTAGATACGCGGAATTAGTGAGTCCATTGACAGTAATCATGTTAACCCAGGAGCCATTTTCGGCCCGGGAACGTACCAATAAATTTACCGCTGTATTATCAACTCTATTCGTCCAGCTTAGTAAGAATGAGCTGGAGGTAAGGTTGGAGACGTTGACATTCGCTGGATTTTGGCATTGCGTTATAAACGTACCAATTTGTGAAAACAGCGCAGTTCCACCTTCTCCACATTGGGTTTTTACGCGCCATTCATAATTCGCATTACCAGCCAAACCGGTCAGCAAGGCATTTCCCGACGTAATACCCGTCAGCTCCGACCAGATTACCCGGCCAACAATTCGGTATTGAACGGTATAGGTTTGGCCTGCCGACAGGTTTACAGCTGGCCAGTTAACCTGCGCCGTGTTATACCCCGGATAAGAGTACCCTACATAGGTAACTGCTGGACAGGCGGTTTGAAAGGATACCGGCGCTGAAAAGTCCGACAAAATGCCGTCACCACAGCTAGTAGCCACCCGCCATTCGTAAACAGTATTGTTTGTTAGCCCGGTTAGAGCGTATGTCATCTCAAGTCTTTCGCCCGGCACCGTTACGCTCGACCAGTTCGTTGTACCTACTACCCGCCATTGTACTACGTTCGAAGGCATGTATTGTGAATAATTTCGCCACCGTAACGTAGCGGAATTGGCATTCACCGAGGAGCCTATTGGCTGAGGTGAGGAGCAGGTCCAGACAAACGACGACGTAGCAGAGAAATCAGTGAAAACAGCGGGCGAACATTGCTTTCTTACTCGCCACTCATACGTGGTATTTGGCGTTAAGCCGGTGAGCGAATACGTCGTACCAATAATTCCAGAAATCGTAGTCCAGGCACCAGATGGGTTATTTCTGTATTGCAATTCGCTTACAAGATCAGCATTATAGACGCTAGTCGACCAGTCAAAATGTAATCGTACAGCGAAATTCGGTAATAAAGTCTGAGCCGGAACGTAGTTGGCATAACATCCTAACGTAGCAGTGAAAGTCGATGAATAATCGGAAACTACACCCGCTGAACACGTTTGCCGAAGCCGATATTCATAACTCAGGCCGGTTGTCAGATTTGTCAGGTCATAGCTATTCCCCGTAATTCCATTCACGTCGTTCCAAACGGAGCTTCCGACAGAACGCCACTGCAAACCATATTCGGTAGGTAAGGCAGACGCATACCAAAAAATCCTTAACGATGTAGTCGATTGCTGAACAGCATTAAAAGGCACTGGCGCTGAACAGTTAGAGTCGAAGGGCTGCCCATTCACAAAATCTGAATAAATCGACGTAGCACACTGCGTTCTAATCCGCCATTCATACGTTTTGCCAATCGGTAGATTATAAAGCGAATAGCTTTGGTTTGAATACCAGTTACCATCTTCAACAATTGGTTCATTCCCCTTTGTAACAATACTGATCCAAGTAGCCGCGCCTGTTTCACGGTACTGAATCTCAGTCAGCTTGTTTTTACTACTTTGCCACTCCAGCCGTACCGCATTGAAATTGATAGTCGACACTACAGGATTTACTGGTGTAACGCATTGCGTTTTAAATGTCTGCACCGGCGAAAAATCTATGGAGCAACCGGAGCCTACCCGCCACTCGTGGGTTGTATTATTAGCCAATCCGGTCAGTGATACGGCCGTGGTAGTCAGACTGTTTATCGATGTCCAGTCAGTTGTTCCCTGTATACGATACTGTAGCTCATAAAGAGACTGACCTTCGAACGCAAACCAACCAACTACAGCCGACGAAATGTCTACAGCAATTACGGATAGATATGATGGATTGGCGCATTGTAAAGAGAACGACTGGGTAAATGTAAATTCCGACATGGCAGTACTCGAACATACGCTCCGGACCCGCCATTCATACGTCGTACCCAGTTGTAATTCGGTCAACTTATAGCGAGTTGCCGCAATACCCGGCACGATCGACCAATTAGCTGCTCCAGCAGGTCGCCATTGAACTTCATAAGTTGTTGCCCCTCCCTGCGAATCCCACACAAGATCAATGGCTGTTCTCGTCGCATTCTCCGTCCGAAGAGAGCCAGGCGCAAGGCAATATACCGTATAGGGTTGCGCCATCAGGAAATTAGAATACTCGGTAGCCGAACACTGACTTCGCACGCGCCACTCATACGTCGCTCCAACCTGTAGGCCGGTCAAGAGGTAGCTATTTCCGGCAATGCCGGTCACCGACGACCAACTGGTTGTGCCTACAATTCGCCACTGAATTTCGGATAAACTAGTGATAGGCGAATCCCAGGTAAGGTATAGGCCGTTGGATTGTGATGCACTGGTAAACGTATACGTCGGAGCTGCGCATCGCGTCGTTATCAATTGCGTTGGTGTAAAGGCCGATGACACCGACGACGAGCAAACCGTTCGCACCCGCCATTCATACGTAGTATTGTTTATCAGACCAGTAAGGCTATATGGAGATTGTGCATTCGAAACAACGTTCCATGCAGCAGTTCCGGCAGCTCGCCACTGTAGCTCACCAGCAAACGTTTTCCATTCCAGCACAGCCGAATTATAGCTTACAGATCGTGTCAATACATCTGTAGGCAACGGGCAGCTAGTCTGCACTAATTGTACATCGGTAAAAGCCGATTTGTCCGTCGACGAGCAAGCCGTACGTACCTGCCATTCATACGTAGTGGAATTCTCTAATCCTGTTAGTGTGTACTCCGCCGACCTGATATTTTCTACCACCGTCCAGGCTGAGCTTCCGGCGCGTCGCCATTGAAGATCAAATGATACGTTGGTCTTGGGGTTATCCCAGGCTAATTCTACGGCGTCAGGATTAATTGCCTTCGCACGGGCATTGGCTGGCGGCAGGCAACGTGTGCGGAATGAGCTACCAATCAGAAAATCAGAATTCTCCGTAGCTGAACAAATAGTTCGAACTTTCCATTCGAACGATGTTTCTTCGGGCAGCCCCGCCAGGTTGAGAAAGTCGGTTGTCAAGCCACTGACGATGGTCCAGTTAAGATCGCCAGCCGCTTTCCAATGCACTTCAGATGTGGCACCGCTTACGGGCTGATGCCAGCTTAACTGCGCCGACTGATGGGTAATATTTGTTACGTTGCTTGGGTAGGGAGTCGCGCATTTTGTCTGAAAAGGTATTCCGTTTATGAAAACCGACGTATCGCCCACAGCACAAATTGTACGCGCACGCCATTCATACGTCGTGTTATTAGTCAGGTTTGTCAGGCTGGTTGAGTATGCAGTCAATACCGGCGAGATTGTCCATCCTGTACTTCCAGCAGCTCGCCACTGAACCTGAAACTTGTATGAAGGATCACCACTAAAATAACTCCACGTTAACGTAGCCGACTGATACGTAACATCGGCCGCAGCTAATGATTCCGGACCTCTACAATCTGCAAAGACCGACGTAGCGTAAACAAATCCCAGTACGAGAAGTAGGTAGCGAAATGGCATAGATGGATTCAGGAAGGTTATTTTACTACTAGAAAATGCAGCAAAAACTCCGCCAAATCATTACGTATTATTTCCTTTTTTTGGCCCATCAACGATACGTTCCAACCTGAAAATCAATAGCCCAACCAGAAATTTCCTGATCGGGCTATTACGTGTTTGGGCCAAGCTGGAACGGTCCGCCGTAGCGGCTTGGCCAAGAAAGTTTTTACTACTTCTTCTCAGGCATCAATACCAGTCGAATGTAATTCGAGCCGAAATATGTGTTGGCGGCCGCTTTCGTGCTTTCGACGGTCACCTTGTCTAACTGCTCTTTTTCGTGCAGGACTTCGTCGGGAGCGTCGCCGTTGTAGTATTGATTTTGCAGGTAGCCGAGCCAGAACTGATTGTCTTTCAGCTGTACTTCAGTTTCGCGACGGGTTTCGGCTTTGAATTTGGCAATATCGGTGGGAGCCGCGCCTTTCTGCTTCAAGTCGTTGATTAACTCCTGCGTTTTGGCAATCAGTTTCTCAACGTTGTCGGGCGAGCAACCGAAACTGATGCGGAACGTATAACGCGGAACCGGGTATTTCGCATAAGCGGCATTGGCCCCAACGCCATAAACACCCCCTTCTTCCTCCCGAAGTTTCTCTAACAGTTTGATTTCCAGCACTTCACTCAGGGCATCGAGTTGCGTAGCGACATCCGGCGACCACGTAATATCTCCGCTATAAACTAACTGCACCGACGCTTTCGGATCAAGTCCCCGATACACGGTTTTACTAATTTGGCCTTTTGGCGCACGAATTTCAAGGTCTTTGAATTTCTCGGTTTTGTCGGAAGATGGCAATCCCCCCAGATATTTTTCTACCAATGGTTTAAGTTGGTCTTCCTTGAAATTGCCGACGAAAAAGAACGTAAAATCACCACCGTTAGAAAAACGTTCTTCGTAGATTTTCAGCGCCTTGTCAAGGTCAATTTTGTCGAGATCGTCTGGTTTGAGTGGTTGCCGACGCGGGTTGTTATTACCCAACGTAACGGCTACCGTATCCTGAAATACTTTGGCGGGGGTTGGTGTATTGATCTGGTTTTGCAGACCGCTACGTTGGTTCGATAAAAAACCTTTCACTACGTCGGCGTCTTTACGAGGTTGCGTGAAATAGCTGTAAATCAACTGAAAAGCGGTTTCCAAATCTTTAGGAGCCGCGCTCCCATTGATGCCTTCACTCAATTCGCCAATATACGGATAAACGCTTACCTGCTTGCCCGACAAAAACTTACCCAACTGAATCTGACTGTACTCGCCCGTACCACCCATCGCCGTCAACGTAGAAGAAAAACGTGCCGACTGAAAATCCTTTAAATCATACAGCGACGTACCACCAAGGCTATTGGCCGAAAACAAAATCTGGTCGTTTTTAAAATCGGTGGGTTTCAGAATGACGCGCACGCCATTTTTCAACTTCCATTCCGTTACGCCGATGTCGTTGATTTTCTTAGCATCCACAACTGGCGAACCCGTCGGCATTTTTGCAAGTAGTGGACTACTGAGTGTTTTGTCTTCGTAGGCCGACAATCCCTTGCCCGATTCATCAATAAATGTCAAAATCTGCTCTTTGGTCGGGAGTTTGGCTTTGTCTTTTTCGGGCGCCATGACGATCACAGCCCGGTTGTCGTTGTGAATGAATAGATCAACCAGCGCGTTTACCTCGTCTACCTTGATGCCGTCCTGCACTTTTTTCAGGAAATTGTAGTAAAACTCGATACTCGTGTACGGCTCTTTATCCGTAAAATTCTGGACATATTCGTTCACGTAGCTGGACGAACGGGTTTTATTACGTTCGCTGTAGGCCTGCTCTACGTTGGTCATGAATTCCTGCTTCGCCCGCGCCAGTTCGGTAGCCGTAAAGCCAAACTGTTTCACGCGCGCATTTTCGTCCAGCACGGCCCGAATGGCTTTCTCTACGTTGCCTTCCTTCGCCACGGCAATCGACGTAAAGGCGTCAAGATTACCCAGGAAATCGCTGTAATTGCTGTACCCACCCAAAAACGGCGGATCGGCGCGTTGGGTCAACTCCTGAATCCGGTTGCCCAGCATGGTATTAAAAAAACCTCGTTTGATACTCTCACGAAGGTCATTCAAGTTTTTCTCCTTGATTTCAGGACGCTTGTAAATCACCTGAATCACCGTATTCGGCTGCTCGGGATCGGTTACAATAACAACTTTTGTATCCTTGTGCGCCGGGATTTCAAAGTCGGTACGTGGCTTCGGATTTTTCACGGCCGGAATCCGGCTGAATTTCTCCCGAATGATATCTTCGACCTCTTTTGTATCGAAATCGCCAACGGCGATAACGGCCATCAGATCAGGGCGATACCAGTCTTTATAAAATTCACGTAATGTCTCGGGCCGGAACGTAGTAAGCACCTGTTCAGTACCGATGGGAAGCCGTTTTGAATATTGTGAATTATTCAGCAAAGCCGGAAAATACTGATCGCGCATCCGCTGACCAGCCCCGCGCCCAAGCCGACGTTCTTCCAGCACAACGCCCCGCTCCTTGTCTACTTCAGTGGGGTCGATGGTTGCGTTATGTGCCCAGTCTTCCAGAATCTGAAAAGCTTCCCGAAACAGTTTGACCGAATCGGTTGGAACGGGTAACTGATAGACCGTTTCATCAAACCCTGTATACGCATTCAGATCGGCGCCGAAGCGAACGCCAGCCGTTTGCAGAAAATTGACCAGTTCGTTTTTTGGAAAATTTTTGGTGCCGTTGAACTCCATGTGTTCCATGAAGTGGGCCAAACCTTGCTGATTATCGTTTTCCAGCACCGAACCCGCCCGAATCACCAGCCGCAGTTCGGCGCGATTTTTCGGCTCCACATTTTTGCGGATGTAGTACGTCAGGCCATTCGGCAATTTCCCAACCTTAACAGCTGGATCGACAGGAATAGGAGTAGTTAGATTAAGGGCACTGGGAGCGGCTTTTGAAGCCGTTGTTTTCGGTTTAGGAACAGGCTGCGCCCATACGAACGTAGCACTCGCTAACAGACTCAAAAAGAGCGGGAAACGTACCATTAGTGGTTTAAAGAAATTGATGATTGGGACGAAGTTATTGACTTACCTGCGATTTACGAGGAGTAATTGATAAGCGGCAACAGACTCTGATTATCACTACGTTGCTCTGAGAATCGACAGTGCAGTTTTCATTTAATTAATAACGATGGACGCGCCCTAATCGTTTATCGTTTCCAGATCAGTAAGGCCGCGACCACAATTAAACCAATTACCGATAACCAGCAGATCGCAATGACCCAACGTATCGGAATTTCCCACATGGGCGCGTGGAGCAGTTGCGTTTCCTCATCGGGCGTTACGTTGCCATAGAAATTTCGGTCGCAGAAATCCATCCAGTCATCATAATCAGCGAAACGGGCCAGTGCATCAAGTAATCCCGCTGACGGATTGGCGGCTGATTGCCAGAACAACTGTAACTCCTGAGCCGCTACGTACTGCTGCGTGTGCCGTTCGATACGTTCGCTCAGTTGCGCAAAATCGCGGGGGCGCCAATGACTGGATGGCTCCCAGCGTAAAATTCGTTCGATTTGTTGCTTGAGGTCGGCGATCTGACGGGTCATGTTTTAAGAATACCACTTTTTCCGAATATCCACAAATCAAGGTATTACACCTACCATCCAATTTCACTGGCTGCGTAACCAAATTGATTAGTAAATTTGTAGTTACACCTTAAAATCTATTTGAGTTCGAACAATCGTCGCGTAGCGACCAAAGGTTTGTAGATAAAAAGAGATTTCATCCCATCCCCCGTCGCATAGCGACCTAACAGAACCCAGCTAAGGTTAGGTCGCTACGCGACGGGGAGTTACTGGAAGTAATTGGTTCTATAAACCTTTGGTCGCTACGCGACGATTACGTTCGCATATACAACTTCTTACTTCCAGCAATACCATTTTCATGAAAAAACAGACGCTTTTCCTTTTCCTGATTGCTTTTTCGTTAACCCCAGTCCTGCGGGCAGCTCCGCCATCGGTGCTCAGCTATGAAGTGAACCTGAACGACCGCGCCGACGATAACTTTAAGGTCACTTTACACGTAGATGGCCTGAAACCCGAAAATGCTGTGTATCAGTTCGCTGCCACGGCTCCCGGTACGTATCAGGTGATGGATATCGGCCGATTTGTAAAATCCTTTCAGGCATTTGACAAGAAAGGTAAAGAACTAAAAACCGAACACATATCGACCAATCAGTGGAAAATTGAGCAGCCCGAACAGGTTCGTGAAATTCGCTACAGTATTGCCGAAACATGGGATACGAAAGTCGATAAAGATGTCATTTACCGCATGTGTGGTACGTCGATTGAGCAGGATCACGTATTAATTAACGGTCAGGGCGTATTTGGTTTTCCGGCGGGCATGCAGGGGGCGCCACTAGCCGTGAAGCTAAACTATCCATCTGGCTGGGAGGTTGGAACAGCCTTGGAGAAAAACAATAAAGGATATTACCTGGCTGATAATTACGACCGTATCGTCGATTCACCCATTCTGCTGGGCCGCCTGACCAAAGCGCAAACGACCGTTGGCGGGGCAGCTATTGAGTTGTATACGTATTCGAAATCGGATCAGGTTACATCGAAGCAGTTGCTCGATGGGATGCAGTCGATGCTCAATGCAGCCGGTCAGTTTCTGAAGCAGTTGCCGGTGAAGCGCTACGCTTTTCTATATCATTTCGAAGATGAATCGTGGGGAGCCTGGGAGCACTCGTACAGCTCGGAGTACATCTTCAAAGAAGAACCTTATTCGGCACGTTTGGCTGCTCGCGCTACCAGCATTGCGGCTCACGAGTTTTTCCACGTAGTAACGCCCCTCAATATTCACAGCGAACTTATTCAGCAGTTCAATTTCGTAACGCCCACACCCTCAGAGCATTTGTGGCTATATGAGGGCATAACGGAATGGGCCAACGGCGCCATGCGGCTTCGGGGTGGTCTGATTGATTTGCCGGAATATTTACAGGAAATGAGTCAGAAAGTGCAGGTTGACAAGCAGTTAGACACTACATATAGTTTGTCGAAACTGGCTCTCACTTGTTATACACCTGAGGGTCAGCGGCAGTACGTCAACATCTACAATAGGGGTGCGCTGGTTGGTGCGCTGCTCGATATTCGGTTGCTGGAATTATCAGGTGGAAAGCGCGGTTTGCGGGAAGTGATTAACGAGTTGGCCACTGCGTATGGTCCGAATCGCCCGTTTCCAGAGAAAGAGTTTTTCACTGTTTTCGCGCAGAAAACGTATCCCGAAATCGCGGACTTCTTTAATCGCTACGTTAAAGATGCTCAGCCGCTACCGCTGAAAGACTATTTTGGCAAATTGGGTATTCGCTACGAACCAGCCGTCAGCACTGGTAACAAGCTTCCTTCGCTCGGTATGCGACTCGTTCCAGCAAACGACACGATACGTTTAAGACAAGTCAGTGAACCACTCCGTCAGGCTGGTTTGCAGGACAATGACGTACTGGTTAGTTTTAATCAGCAGGCAGTTAGCCCCGCCACGTTCGCTACTCTACGCAGTCAGGTCAACAGCTTAAAAGCGGGTGATGCGTATGAAGTAACGGTGCTTCGGAATGGTCAGTCGGTAACCGTAAAACCGACGATGCAGGAAATTGACGAGGTCAAAAAATACAGCTTCGAACCTGACGCACAGGCAACTGCGCAGCAGCTTCAGCTTCGCGGCCAGTGGCTAAAGAATTTGTAAGGTAAAAATGGAGCAACGTAACGCGGCTCTGTTGCCAGTATAGTTGAGTTAAACAAACTATACTGGCAACAGAGCCGCGTTACGTTGCTCCATTTCCTGTTTCGGCGCATCACAAGTCGGACAGGTATAATTTGCGGGAAGCTGGTTAAAAGGGGTGCCGGGTGCAATGCTGTTACGTTCGTCACCGTATTGTTCGTCGTAAACGGTAAAGCAATGCGGGCATTGGTGTACTATTGCTACGTCAGCCAGCACCGGCTCAGTACGTTCCGGCTCCAGACGTATCGTTTCGCTGGTTTCAGTGGCACGGCGGGCGTTGAATTTCCGGCAAAGGCGGTGGAGTTGATTGGGTACGTGTAATTTGAACAACCCTTTTTCGAACAGGTGATACGTCCGGCTGTTAGGATTGAAATTCTCCGTGAAATAGATATCGTATCGATTGAACAAAGCCAGTTGGCCGATACGTAGCAACGGTCGCTGGCGAATCAGCACGGAACCGAAAACTTCCGATTTGGGGCGAGTCTGCACACCGAAGCATAGGCCAAACGTGCGCGTATCGTGCTTCTCGAAATACCGGACGATGTAATTTTTAAGTTGTGCGCCTTCGTCGGTATGGTCTTCTGTCTGCCAGGCCAGTTCGTTAGCCGCGTGACGCACGTTGATGTTGTGCTTACCCAATACGTACGACCACGCTGATCGGTCTTTTTCTTCGATACCTTTAATAATGAGCGACTTCCAAGGGGTTGTGCAGATTTCCCCGATACGTGTTTTCAGGCACAGGGCGCACACATCCAACAGAAAAGCAATCGAAAACTGCTCATCACGACGATACAACCCCAGCCACGAACGCTGACCATATCGATTAAAACCTTCGTAGTACGGCAGCGAAAATTCTGGCAAATCGACCTCCTGCGTAGCGGGCTGCGTAATAAATGACTGCCCCGACGTAACGGCCTTGTAAAGCGTATGCTCATCAAGGAATTGCCCTTCGAGCATCGCTTCTTCAACAGTTTTGGCGAGTCGGCCAATATCATTTGTATAAATCAACTGGGGCCAGCGAAACAAGACGTTGGTTTGCTTCGGACGAACGTAGAGGTACCAGAAATGCGGTTCAGGCGAGGCAATAAAATTCAGATTTCCCGTAAAAAACGGCGTAAAACTCTGGCTAAAATCAGAGAGATTAATTTTTAGACAAGGCTCATAATCAAACTGATCGAGAATCGTGTGGTATTCGCTCTCGCGCAGCCACGCTCCCGTCCGAAACACGTCTTCGCCACAATACGAACTGATGATGTTGGGATACTGCTCCGTGTTCGCTTCATAGGAAATTGACTGCTGTTTCAAGCTCTTTTCCAGCGCCCGCATATCTTCATAATGCACCGTCATCAACAACTGCTGACGTGCACCGAAACGCACCTTTCGAACGCCCGCTTCGTAAGCCAGCGTCAGTACGTTCTGCAAAGCTCCCGGCGCCACAATGCCACCGGGAAGATTGATTTTCAGGGTATAATAATCGCGCATGAGATTTAAAGAGCGAAAGAGCGAATGAGTGAAAGAACGAAGGCTACCGGATGGTTTCGCTCTTTCGCTCATTCGCTCTTTCAACATCCGTTGCGGCACTCATTGATTCTAAAATGCTACGTACTTCCGGCCGGCAAGAACCGCAACCGGTGCCCGCGCCGGTTTTCTGACAGAGTTGTTGAAAATCAGTGCAGCCCGCTTTGATGGCGCGTTCCAGATTTCCTTGACCGACAGTATTACACGAACAAACCAGCTTGCCTTCGACCGGATCGACTTTTTTGCTGGCACGTAGCAGTTGCAGGCGTTTTTCGGATAGCTCGATACCATTGGCAATCAGTTCACGGAATTCGGCGAATTCATTTTTATCACCAATCAGGATTGCGCCAACCAGTTTGTCGTGGTGAACGATACACTTTTTATAATACCGTTTCGCCTTGTCGATGAAAACGATTTCTTCGTAATCACGGTCGGGCGTTCCTGAACCCGTTACAGGCACTTCGGTTAAGCCCATGCTGCACAGGTGTAACCCTTCCATTTTCAGAATGCTGATCGCCAGACTTCCGCGATACGGCTGTGAAATATCACCGGCAATGTAGCGGGCTGCTACGTCGGCTTGTTGCTCGGCGGCTAACGTAATACCCCACATTTGGCCGTTCCATTGGGCCACCTCGCCAGCCGCAAAAATGTCAGGGTCAGAGGTTTGCATGTAATCATTCACTACTACGCCCCGGTTGCATACAAGTCCGGCATTGCGGGCGAGATCAATAGTTGGCACGGTACCGATGGCTATAACGACCGCCTGACAATCAATACGTTTACCGGAATTTAACGTAATACCTTCGACACGGTCGGTACCCAGAAATGTCTGAACTTCTTCGTTGAAATAAATGTCGATGCCCCGGTCAATTAATTCCAGATAAAGCAGTTCGCTGGCCAGCGGATCAAGTTGGCGTTCCATAAATCGACCTACCCGTTGAATCACCGTTACCCGAACGCCAATCTGACGTAGCGACGCAGCCAGTTCAAGGCCAAGTAATCCACCCCCAACAATAACCGTATGCGGCTCACCTGAAATGCCAGCTCGAGGACTCAAAAACGGCATGAGTGAATCCGCGTCGAGCCTTGACCGCATGTTGAAAATGCCAGGCAGCTTCGGGATTCCTTTGGGCATAAACGCACTACTACCCGTACCTAGTAACAGCTTATCGTAGTGATGTTCTACACCGTTCGTATCGACTACTACGTTAGCATTTCGGTCGATATGCGCAATGCCTATGCCTTTGTGAACGATGATGTTAGCTTCTTCAAACTGCTCCTCGCGCAACTTGACGAGTTGCTCCCACGACTGCGCTCCGCTGATGTAATCGGGAAGCAATACGCGGTTGTAGAATGGATAAATCTCTTTGGAAAAGACATGAATTTCGTCGTTGGCCGAAGTCGGGAGCGAACGATACGTATTAATGAAACCCAACCCAGCCGAACCAGCGCCAATAATGATGATCTTCTCGACCGGTTTCCGGTACGGTACTACGTCCACCGCCGAAAATTTAAAATCCGGCTCTTTAGAACGAGGGTCAATGAGCGCGTTCGTTACGTTGTTAGCTCGATTGAGGTTATTGCCGAGTCGTTTCCCCCAGTGCATCGGCAAAAAACAGAGTCCAGGTCGTACGTCTTCGGTTAGTTGTGCTTTTACACGTACCTCTCCCCGTCTGCTACGTACTTCTACCAATTGTCCTTCCTGAATACCACGAATACGGGCATCGTCGGGATGAATCTGTAAAAATGGCTGCGGACTATGTTGATTCAGTTTGGCTACACGTCCCGTTTTGGTCATCGTATGCCACTGATCGCGAATACGTCCGGTCGTAAGCACCAACGGGAAATCGCTGTCCGTCGGCTCCGACGTATTTTCATCGGGCAACGCATGAATCTGCGCCCGGCGATTCGCAGTGTAAAACTGGTTATCAGTAAACAGCCGCTTCGTCCCCTGCCCTTTACCCGCTGCCGAATACGGCCACTGAACAGTACGTTTCTGCTTCAGCAATTCATGACTGACGCCCGTAATATCAACGTTGGTCCCGGCGGTAATTTTGGCGTATTCGTCATAGACTTCTGCTACGTTGGTATAATTGAAATTGGCTTCAAAACCCATTTTCTGGGCAAATCGCCAGATGATTTCTGAGTCGGGCAGGGCTTCGCCGGGCGCGTCGAGTACTTTAGGAAGATAGGCAATCCGGCGCTCGGCGTTGGTCATCGTGCCTTCTTTCTCAAGCCAGGCGGCTGCCGGTAGTACTACGTCGGCAAACTGAACTGTGTCGGCGCGGTTCGATACGTCCTGCACGACCACAAAACGGGCTTTTTTCAAGGCCGCTTCCACCGTATTTACGTCGGGCATACTTACCATTGGATTTGTGTTGATAATCCAGATGGCTTTTAACGTACCGGCGTTCAGCGCGTCGAACATTTCGGTAGCGGTGAGGCCGGGTTTGTCGGCGATACGTACCGGCGTGTTCCAGAAGGCTTCAACTTCGGCACGGTGAGCGGCATTCGTCACGTCGCGGTGGGCGGGTAATACGTTCGCCAGACCGCCAGTTTCGCGGCCTCCCATCGCATTAGGCTGGCCGGTGAGCGAAAACGGACCGTTTCCGGGTCTGCCGATACGTCCCGTAATGAGGTGTAAATTAATGAGTGACAAATTCTTGTTCACGCCAACCACCGACTGATTCAATCCCATTGTCCAAAGCGATAGGAAGCCTTTCGAACGGCCAATCCAATCGGCTGTCTGGCGAATGTCGGCTTCCGAAACTCCACAAATTTCAGCCGCTTCGTCTATCGAACGTAGCATGACCTGCTCGCGATACGTAGTGAAACCGTCGGCATGGTTGGTAATGAAACCAAGATCAATATCCCCGTTTTCAATCAGCAGTCGACCGATGGCGTTGTTCAATACAATATCGGTGCCGGGGCGAATGGGCAGATGTAAATCCGACGAACGAGCCGTATCGGTACGTCGTGGGTCGACACAGATAATTTTTACGTTGGGGTTGGCAGCTTTGTGGGCTTCGATACGTCGCCAGAGAATCGGATGACACCAAGCTGGATTAGCACCCTGCACCAGAAAGAGGTCGGCTTCTTCGATGTCGTCGTAACAAACCGGTACCGAATCTTCGCCCAGCGACAATTTATAGCCGACTACTGCCGAACTCATGCACAAGCGCGAGTTGGTATCAATGTTATTGGAACCAATAAATCCTTTGATGAGCTTATTGACCAAGTAATATTCTTCCGTCAGGCACTGGCCCGATACGTAGAACGCGACCGAATCAGGGCCAAATTTCTCGATAAACGTTTTGAAAACGGCGGCCGTACGGTCCAACGCCGAATCCCAACTCACCCGCTGCATGGGCATCGACCGATTGAGCCGCATCTGCGGATACAGCAGCCGATCCGACTGGTCCATGACCGTGTAGTGCAGGTTCATGCCCTTCGAGCACAACATGCCCCGGTTCGACGGATGCTGCTTATCGCCCTCGACGGTCAGCCGGCCATTCGACTCCTGTTTGACCACGATTCCACAGCCAACACCACAATAACAACAGGTCGTTTGATGAGTCATAATTTTAATGAATAATGGACAATGCAGAATGAATAATGGGATCGGGCTTACGAATCATTATTCATTCTACATTATTCATTCAATTAAGCTGTTTGCAATTCCGTTTCGGCCACTTCTTCGACCACTACAGATTTATTGAAATTCACGAGAAAGAGAATCAGGCCGACGACGGCGACGAGGGAACCGATGTACATGAACGCCTGTCCGTAGCTAATCGACTGGGATTTGAACAGAAAGCCCATCAGCATCCCGCCAACGTTTCCGCCTGCGCCCACCACACCCGAAATGACACCTACGGCTTTCGGATTCACAAAGGGAACGATGGCATACGTACCGCCATTCGACATTTTCAGGAAGAGCGCAAACGTGAGCATCGACGCAATGGCCATAGGCAAACTACCGGCCTGTGAGAACAACATAATACCTAGTCCCTCAAGCAGTAGCATACTAGCCAGCAAAACTCCCTTGCCGCGCATGCCGTATTTATTCCCGACTTTATCGGCCACG
This sequence comes from Spirosoma flavus, assembly GCF_054778555.1. Classification (NCBI taxonomy): domain Bacteria; kingdom Pseudomonadati; phylum Bacteroidota; class Cytophagia; order Cytophagales; family Cytophagaceae; genus Spirosoma; species Spirosoma flavus. The sequence continues at coordinate 484,973 of NZ_BAAGZL010000004.1, read as the reverse complement.
ATACCGCCCAGCGCACGGGCAAAAATGTTCATGAAGCCAAACAGCATGGCCCAGAAACCCGCTTCAGTTTCGGCCATTTTGAAGTTGTCGAAGAAATATAGTGCAGCCACACCGTCGAAGGTGATTTCCATACCGAAGCAACAAGCGTAGGCCAGTGCCAGCGCCCAAACACGAATGTCGGCGCAGGCTTTCCAGAAACTTACTTTCTCGCCTGTTGCGGTAGTACGTTCAATAGTTTCATAGTTGCCGTTTGGCGTATCGGTCGTAAAACGGTAGTACACGAACGCCATGATAAGCATCAGTCCCCCCGGCGCAATCATCGCCAAGCGCCACGCTTCGGATTTTGTGTAGCCAAACCCAACGATAGCTGCCATGATAACGGGCATCGCCAACTGCGTGATTCCACCGCCAAGGTTACCCCAGCCACCAGCCACCGCATTAGCCGTTCCTTTAATTTTCGGCGCAAACATGACCGACGTATGAAATTGCGTAATCACGAACGAGGCACCAATAACGCCAATCGCCAGCCGGAACAGCAGGAACGTAGTGTAATCATGCGCCAATCCGACTAGCATTACGGGCAATGAACCAATCGCCAGCAACGCCGTATAGGTTTTGCGAGGCCCCCACGTATCACACAGTTTTCCGATAATCAGGCGGGCGAAAATGGTAGCTGATACAGCCGCGATGATGGTATTGCCAACTTGTGGTTTCGTCAGGCCGAGGTCTGCCCGGATGGCGGGCATGAGTGGAGCCAGACCAAACCATCCGAAAAAGCAGACAAAGAAAGTGAACCACGTAATGTGGAACGTCCGCATCTGTATGTCTTTGAAACTGAAAATATTAAGCGATTCGAGTGGCTTATTCGTCGTTAGGTTCATGGTTGTATGTGTTTTTTAGGGCACCAACAGGCTCTGGCTGTTGGAATTGCCGGATGGATTGTAGCTACTGGGTTAGTCGCTGGCGCGACTCCGACATCGGACCACCGAAGCAGCCAGAGCCTGTCGGGGCCTTCATCACTTTTTAGATGCTAGAAAATCTGGGCGGATATTAATCATTAAGTATGCCCACGTACCGATTTTATCTTTCTGATTCATAGTGCCCTGTTTGGTGTATTCGAGCGTATTAGTGCCGTTCATGATAGCGTAGCCGCCCTCCAGCGTCGTGAATTTGTTGAGAGCATACGTAGCAATCAGATCGTATTCAACGCCCAGTTTTGAGGACAATGGCGTAGCAGGTGCTACGTCGGGAAGTTTGTTGAACGTAGTGTTGGCCAGCGCGAAATAATGCACATCGAACGTAGTGGTCAGGCGCTTTCCGGCGTATTTGAACTTCAGGAAAGCATCCTGCAAACCGCCCGCTGGTGAGCCCGTTCCGACGTAGAAGTAATCCATGTAGCCCCAATGCCGGTGTGGCGTACCGTAAAGCGGATCAAAGCGGCTGGTTTCGCCTGATCTGATACTCGTATCGTCATTACCCGACAGCACTTCATAACCTAGCCCAACGCTGAACACGCCACGCTGGAACATGACATTTCCGCCATAGTGATAGGCATTTTTGATTTGAAGCCCATCTCGATCACGACCGCTTTGCCCGTAGGTGAACACCTGCCACAAAACGGGCGTCGTTTTACCCGCTTGCCCGGTCAGCATAGCCCCATACGTAACGCGCGAGTTGGTACCCGACTGGTCGTAACGGCGCCCATATACGTAACCAGTCGTCGACGTACCGATGGAGTCAATTCGGTATTTCTGGAAATCGTCTTTAAAAACCAGCGCCGAGAATTTAGTGCTCTTAAACTTGCGCGTCAGATACGCCATCTGAAACGACTTGAACTGCTGATTCTGGCCGTTGGTACTCACCGCATTCGCTACAACTGGCGCACCACCTTTGCCACTCGTTGGGATAAATCCGACTGGCACTGACAACGTAACGTTTTGCGTCGAGAGGGCCGAGGTTGGTACGTTAGCGGGCGTGTAATACGTTCCGGCCACGCCAAACGCATCGGTATTCTGGTTAAAACCCACCCCAAGATCGAGCGCCCAGCCTTTGTGCTGCGCTTTTAGTAGAGCGGCATCAAATCGCCGTCCCTGTTGAAGCCAGTCGAGATTGCCTAGCAGCCGGACATCGTCGTAAACCAGTTCCTGCCGACCAATTTTAAGCGACAGGAAATCAATGGTTTTCGTGGCAATAGTTGAATCGGCCCGGTTGAGAAGCGTGAGATCGGCCCAGGCTTCGTGCACCATCAGTCGGTTACCGTCGGCGTTCGAGATGGTAGACGCATCCTGACCCCAAACCCGTACGTCCTGAACCGCTACGTTGAACGTAACACGATCCCATTTGTAGCCGAACGTAAGCCGCGCCCGCTGCGACGTAAAGGCCGCCATGGGACTATCTTTTGCGGGTAAATTGCCGACGCCGTTACGTAGCTCCGTACGGGTACGTAGCTGCCCAGTTAAGGAAAATTGCGCGTTGACTGGCCGCTGAAAACCAAGCGTCAGCCCGGCCAAGAGTGTTATAATTAGAAGATGATTTTTCATCGAAAATGATGGTTGACAGAAGAAAATCGGTGGAGAAAGCACACAGAATACCCAACCCACGTCAACGCGGCCCAAATCAGCGAGTTAGTACGTAAAAAAGCAGAAGTCAGGCAATGGGAAGAGCGTCGCTTCAATAAGCGTATGACCCGACTGGTGAGAGAAACGAATTTGCTTTACGCTGTTTTTTTCATTTTCTTTGAAACGTTTGTGTTTTTCGCATAGACAAACCCTGTTAGCCGGTCCAAAGGTGCCCCCACACCGGACCGGCTTTTTTACGTTTTCTGTTGTGTATTCGTGCCACCGAATCGTCGCGTAGCGACCAAATGTTTGTAGCTTGAAAGAATTCTCTGTAATCTCCCGTCGCGTAGCGACCTAACCAAACTGTATTGTTGTTGGGTCGCTACGCGACGGGAAACGCTATAATACACTTTTACTTCTACAAACATTAGGTCGCTACGCGACGATTCGGTTGGTCCAAACAGAAAACTCAATACGTCATTCCGGCTGTTCGCAGGCATTCCGCCAGATACGACGGATGCAACGTAACGACCTCGCCGATAATAAGCACAGCGGGTGCCCCCACACCCTGCTGCGCCACTAACTGAGGCATATTCCAGACCTGACCAACCACGCACTGCTCATCAGGGCGCGTCCCGTTCTGCACTACCGCCATCGGCACATTAGCCCGTCCGGCCCGGCAGTACATCGCACAAATTTCTTCCAGCTTACTCATGCCCATCAGCACCACAACGGTCGCTTTCGACTGAACGGCCAGTTGCAGATCGTCGGAGAGTTCGCCGGTACGTGTCGTTCCGGTAATGACCCAGAAACTCTCGCTGACGCCCCGGCACGTAACGGGAATTCCCTGCGAAGCCGGCACCGCAATACTGCTCGATACGCCCGGCACTACGTCGCACGGAATCCCATGTTCACGAGCATAGGCAAATTCTTCAAAGCCACGCCCAAATACGTAGGAGTCACCCCCTTTCAGACGTACTACGTGCCCATGTTCCTGCGCTAGCCGGACAATCAGACCGTTGATTTCATCCTGCGAAAACGACGCTTTTCCAGCCCGCTTTCCTACGTACATCGTCAACGCCTGTTCGGGCGCAAACTCCAGTAAACTATTGTTGGCAAGGTCGTCGTATAAAACGACGTCGGCTTGCCGAAGCGCCCTGATTCCTTTTAAGGTAATCAATTCGCCGTCGCCGGGACCCGCCCCCACGAGTGTTAGCTTTGGCTGCATCGGACTCTTTCGTTAATAGGTTAATAGTGGTATTGTACTATTATAGTCAAAAACAACTATATACTGTTTTCACTTCAAAAGTAGAGTGAAAATTCTTAAAAACAAGCTTTTTTTAAATAATTATCTTTCAAAACAGACTTATTAACAAATGTATTGTTAGGATTTAAAAAAAATACCGTTTAGTTTTGACCTGTCTTTTTGGGGAGGAAAAAGGCGTGATTATTAGAATAATACAATAATAAAATAGGGTTTTCACAATGTTATAGTTACTAATAACTATGAACACAAACACCAGCAAGCGTGTCGTTGTGATTGGCAATGGCATGGTGGGCTACAAATTCTGCGAGAAACTCGTAGCCAAACAAAAAGACAGGCATTATTTTACGCTGACGGTTTTTGGGGAAGAACCACGCGTAGCCTACGATCGTGTTCACCTGAGCGCGTATTTCGCGGGAAAAACCGCCGAGGATTTAACCCTCGCTCCGGCAGAATGGTACGCTGAAAACGGCATCAAGCTCCATCTCACCGACCCCGTTGTTGACATCGACCGGGAACGTAAAGAAGTGCGGTCGCATCACGGTCTGGTGGTGCCTTACGACTATCTGATTATGGCTACCGGTTCGGGCGCGTTTGTGCCCCCGCTGGCGGGCGTCGAAAAAGACGGGGTTTTCGTATACCGAACCATCGAAGACCTCGAACTCATTCAATCGTATGCACGTCGTGCGCGTAAGGGTGCCGTACTGGGCGGAGGTTTGCTAGGCCTGGAAGCGGCCAAAGCCCTGCTCGATTTGGGTCTGGAAGAAGCGCACGTCATAGAATTTGCGTCCCGGCTGATGCCCCGGCAGATTGACGACGCTGGTTCGGGGATTTTACAGAGCCAGCTTGAATCACTGGGTTTGAACATTCATCTTTCGAAAAGTACGCAGGAAATTACGGGCTACGATTGTATTACAGGCATGCAGTTTGCCGATGGCTCGCATTTGGAAGTGGATATGCTGGTGATTTCGGCAGGTATTCGTCCGCGTGATGAACTGGCTAAATCATCTGGGCTTGACACGCATCCTCGCGGGGGTATTCTCGTTGATAACTCGCTCAAAACGTCTGATCCCAGCATTTTTGCCATTGGCGAGTGTGCTGTGGCTCACCACATGATTTATGGTCTGGTTGCTCCCGGCTACGAAATGGCCGACGTAGTAGCGTCGCAATTGATGGGCGAAACGAAAGAATTCAAGCCTTTCGATATGTCGACTAAGCTCAAACTGATCGGCACTGACGTAGGTTCTTTCGGCGATCCATTTGCAAGTGAATCGGACGGCCGCACTCCAGCCTGTCGTACCATCGTGTACGAGAACAAAGCGAAGGGCGTTTACAAACGCATCAACGTTTCGGCCGACGGGAAAGAGTTGCTGGGCGGTATTCTGGTAGGCGACGCCGAGCAGTACAACATGCTTCTGCAAACCTGCAAGAATAAAACCATCCTGCCGCCTGACCCAGAAGACATTATTCTAGGTTCACGCGGTGGCGAAGAAGCGGGCGCGGGCGTTATGGGGCTACCCGACGATGCGCTCATCTGCTCCTGCGAAGCCATCACGAAAGCGATGCTCTGCCACGAAATCGGCGAGAATGGCCATACGACAGTCGATGCGCTGAAAAAATCGACCAAAGCCTGCACCGGTTGCGGAGGCTGCACTTCGCTAGTGAAAGACCTGATTCAGGGCGTGATGAAGGAGAAAGGTGTCTACGTCCGCAACATCATTTGCGAACATTTCAGCTATACCCGTCAGGAATTGCTCGATCTGGTGAAAATGAACGACCTGAAAACATTCACCGAAACGCTGAATCAGTTCGGACATGGCGACGGCTGCGAAGTTTGCAAACCAGCCGTGGCTTCCATTTTGGCGAGTTTATGGAATGAAAATATTCTAAAGAAAGACCGTGCTACAATTCAGGACTCGAACGACCGGTTTCTGGCCAACATTCAGAAAGGTGGTACGTATTCGGTGGTGCCGCGCGTGGCGGGTGGCGAAATCACACCTGAAAAGCTGATTGTGTTAGGACAGGTCGCGCAGAAATACGGCTTATACACCAAGATTACCGGCGGGCAACGTATCGATCTGTTCGGAGCGCACGTCGGCGATTTACCGAAAATCTGGGAAGAGCTGATTGCGGCTGGTTTTGAGAGTGGTCATGCGTATGGTAAATCGTTACGTACTGTGAAAAGCTGCGTGGGTAGTACGTGGTGTCGCTTTGGTGTACAAGATTCTGTTACGTTCGCTGTGGAGCTGGAAAACCGATACAAAGGATTACGATCACCCCACAAGTTGAAATCGGGCGTATCGGGTTGCACGCGTGAGTGCGCTGAAGCGCAAAGCAAAGATTTTGGCATTATTGCTACCGAAAAAGGCTGGAACCTCTACGTCTGCGGCAACGGTGGTATCAAACCCCAACACGCCCAACTGCTGGCGTCGGATGTTGATAAAGAAACCTGCGTCCGGTTTCTCGACCGGTTCCTGATGTTCTACGTAAAAACGGCTGATCCCCTCACCCGTACCGCTACATGGCTGAACAAGCTGGAAGGCGGCATGACGTACCTGAAAGCTGTAGTCGTTGACGACGTACTGGGCATCTGCGCCGACCTGGAACGCGAAATGCAACTCATTGTCGATACGTATGCCTGTGAGTGGAAAGAAGTTGTTGAAAGCCCCGACCTCCGCCGACGCTTCACCCACTTTGTGAACGCCCCCGAAGTAAAAGACCCCACCGTTCAATTCGAACCCCTGCGCGACCAAGTGCGCGCGAAGGAGTGGGCGTAGGCTCCGACAGGCTCTGGCTGTCGGAGCCTGTATTTGTCTCAGACAGCATCTTGCCGTCTGAGACAATCTTACTACGTAACACAAGTAAGTAACTCCAAGCCATCCGGCAATTCCGACATCGGACGGCACGGGCCGCCCCGCGCCGAAGCGGCCAGAGCCTGTCGGAGCCTAATGACAACCTGATAACCAAAATCAAACATGGAAGCTCTTGAAATAAACACCGATAAAGTAACCTGGCACCCCGCGTGCCGTGTCGAGGATATTCCTCAGGACGGGGGCGCTTGTGCGCTGATCGACGGGCGGCAAATTGCTATCTTTAACTTTGCCCGACGGGGCGAATGGTACGCTACCGACAACGAATGTCCGCATCGACAGCAGATGGCCCTTGGCCGGGGTATGATTGGCAGTCAGGGTGAGGAGCCGAAAGTGGCCTGTCCGTTTCACAAACGAACCTTTTCGCTCAAAACCGGCCATTGCCTGAACGACGACGGCTATCGAATCAATACGTTTCCTGTTAAGGTTGAACAGGGCGTTGTGTACATTGGCGTGTGATAAATACAGAAGTTTATGAGTCAGCTTGATCAGCAGGTAGCCCGCCGATTGACCCGGTTTTACATGATTGCGCTTGCCGTCATTGCCGTGCTGTCGTTGAGCGGGCTGCTGTTTATCAAACGTACCATCAGCAATCACTACGACGATAGCCGGGTCGTGAACGTAGCAGGCCGGCAACGGATGCTAAGTCAGCGGCTCACGAAACTCGCCCTGATGCGTAGTACAGGCTTGTCAACGGTTGATACGGCGTCGTTTGATTCGCTGCTACGTAGCTGGGGGCAAACACACATTCAGCTACGTAATGGTACGTTGATGATGGAAAAGGCGTATTCCGTTCGGAAAAGCGCGCGGCTGGATAGCATGTTCGTCAGGATTGAGCCGTATTTTCAGTCGATGTACAAGGCGTTTGAACGTATCGGCAAACCGCAGCAAACGTCTGCTGAAAAACAGGAAGCGTTACGTATCATTCTGCGGGATGAACTACCGTTTCTGCAACAGATGAACGACATCGTGTTTCAGATCGATACCGAAAGTTTTGAGCGGGTGAAAACGCTGGAACGTATCGAATGGCTGCTGACGGGTGCTACGTTGCTGGTTTTGCTGATTGAAGGATTATTCATTTTTCGACCGGTGGTGAGCCATACCAGGCACGTCATTAACAAACTCACTACGTCCGAAAAAGCGCTGCAAACCACTAATAATCAGTTAGCCATTGCCAATCACGAACTGGAAGCCACCAATCAGAATCTCGCTACGTCGAATCGAAAACTCGTTGATACACAAGCTGAACTGCTACGTACCACCGAAGAAAAATACGAATTGCAGCGGGCCGAAGACACGGTACGTTCGGCAGCACTGCTCGAAGGTCAGGAAGAAGAACGACGACGGTTTGCCCGCGAGCTTCACGATGGTATCGGCCAGATGCTGACGGGTCTGAAATTACATGCCGAGAAGCTGAAATCCGGCCCAATGGCGGACGAAAAACAACGCGCCCGCTTCGCTGAACTCTGCGACTTGATTTACGAAACTATCCAGACAACCCGGCAGATTTCGTACAACCTTATGCCGTCGACGCTCAGCGATTTTGGCCTGGCTGCTACGTTACATCTTCTGGCCGAACAAACCGCTCGTTCATCGGGTATCGACATTATTTTTGAGGGCAGCCAGCCAACACAGCGTTACGTTCCGGTTATGGAAATTGGCTTGTATAGGATTGCCCAGGAAGCGCTGAACAACGCCATAAAATACGCCGGAGCACAAATGATACGTATTACGTTGCAGCAGAAGGGCAAGCGCCTGATTTTGGCAGTTATTGACAACGGGAAAGGGTTTTCCGTCAAAAGTAAATCGGATAGTAACCGTCCGTTATCAGTGGTTAACGGTCTGGATAACATGCGAACGCGTGCCCGGCTGCTCGGTAGTGAGTTAAGTATTACGTCTAAACCCAAAAAAGGCACAACCGTTGAGGTTATTGTCAATTTATCTGATAGTTTACAGTGAGAAGTTAAAACAGGAAAGCTATGTCGATACGTATTTTGGTGGCCGATGACCATTCTGTCGTTAGGAAAGGGATTCGAACCTTGCTCGAAGACGAGTCCGACATGCAGATCATCGGAGAAGCGGCCGATGGCGACGAAGCCATTGAAATGCTGTCGCAAACGGAACCAGACGTATTGCTGCTCGATATTACAATGCCGCGCATGTCGGGCATCGAAGCACTGAAAGTTGTGTCGCAGCAGTATCCGCGCGTCCGGACGCTGATGTTCAGTATGCACAACAATCCGGATTATATTCTGAAATCTGTTCAGCATGGCGCGGCTGGTTATATTTTGAAAGACACCAATCAGGAAGAGATTTTGCTGGCAGTACGTACCATCGTCAACGGCGATTTGTATTACCCGCCCAATGCATCGTCGGTTATCATTCGCAATCTGATGCAGGTAAGCAGTACAATCCCTAAATCAGATCTCCCTACACAACCCAAAAGGCCATCTGTCTGGCAAAAAATAACGTCTCGTGAAGCTCAGATTCTGTCCTGTCTGATTGATGGATTGAGCAGTATAGAAATCGCCGAGCGCTTCGGTATTAGTCCCAATACGGTGGCGAATCAACGAGCGAGTATTATCCGTAAAGCCGGTGTTAAAAACACAGCCGATCTGATTCGAATTGCTTTGGAAGACAGAAAATAGTTACAAAGTTGTAGAGTTATAAGGTTATATAGTTGGCTGCTCACGCTGTAAAACTGTGCAACCTTATTACTATACGACTTTGTAGCTATCAAAACAATTGCAAGAAATTTTTGTACGAAACGCAGACTTACTGTATGTTTATCTCCAAAGTTAAATTTGGGCTGTCCTGTACACTAACTTATAACCGCATATGCAAAAAACGATTACTAAATCATTACTTTTCTGGAGCTTTTGTTGCTTAATGAGCCTCTCTGCCCTTGCGCAGACACGTATCGCCGGAAAAGTCGTCGACGAGAAGAAAAATGAGCTGGCTGGTATCAGCATCGCCGTTAAAGGCAAAGTAATCGGCACTATCACTGATCAGAAAGGGAATTTTTCGCTCACCACCAATACGGCAGCGCCATTTACCATTGCTGTAACGGGTGTTGGCTTTCAAACGCAGGAAATTGCGATCAACGGCAACCAAACCGACCTGAATATTAGCCTGAAAGAGCAGGTAATTCAGGGACAGGAAGTTGTAGTATCGGCGTCGCGCGTGGAAGAGAGCGTGTTGAAGTCGCCGGTATCAGTCGAACGGTTGGATATTCGCTCGTTTCAGAACACACCTTCGGCTTCGTTTTATGATGCGCTCCAGAATATCAAAGGCGTTGACATGAATACGCAGAGCCAGACGTTCAAATCGGTTAACATCCGCGGATTTGGCTCGAACGGGAATACGCGGGTTGTTCAGATGCTCGATGGCATGGATAACCAGGCGCCGGGTCTGAACTTTTCGGTCGGAAATATTGCCGGTGTTTCGGAACTGGACCTTGAAAGTGTTGAATTGCTGCCGGGCGCGGCATCGGCTCTGTATGGCCCTAATGCCATCAATGGTTTATTGCTGATGAACTCGAAGAGTCCGTTTCTGTATCAAGGCTTAAGTGCCTATGTGAAAACGGGTGTCATGAACGCCAGCAATCGCTCTACGGCAACCACGCCTTTTTATGACGCTGCTTTCCGGTACGCTAAAGCGTTCAACAACAAATTTGCGTTCAAAGTAGGGGTTTCGTACATAGCTTCGAAAGACTGGCAGGCCACGGACTACCGCGATCAGAGCTTTTCGAATGGCTTTACGCTGGACAACGGTACCCGCGAGAATAATCAGGGGTACGATGGCGTCAATATCTACGGCGATGCCAGCGCCAATATTTACTCATCACTTTTAGGCAATGGCACTCCCGGAACCGGTGCTAACGGTACGTCGGCTTTGCTGGGAGCGATCGCTACAACGCAGATTGCGCAGGCAGGTAACCGCACACTACCGCAGATTACGGGTCTTACTCCCCTCCAGATTTTCAACAACGTTGTTCCCAATCTGAACATCTCACGGACAGGCTATCTGGAACGTGATCTGGTGAATTACGACGCCACAAACCTGAAACTAAATGGTGCGCTGCATTATCGGATCAATGAGAACGTAGAAGCCATTCTTCAGGCCAACTGGGGAACCGGAACAACCGTATACACGGGTGCCGACCGGTATTATATCAAAGGGTTTATGCTGGGTCAATACAAACTCGAATTACGTGGGTCTAATTTCTTCGTTCGGGCTTACACAACGCAGGAACGTTCAGGCGATGCCTATGCTACGTCGATTTTAGGACAGGGCATTAACGAAGAATGGAGCGGCAGCGTAGCAAAGTGGTTTCCAACGTTTTTCGGGACATACGGCCAAAATGCGCTGACAAGCTATGCTGGAGCGTATCTGACGGCATTAGGAACTGGACAGGCACCGGCGGCTGCCTTGGCCGCTGCCAATAGCTACATTGCCAGTCAGCAGGCGGCTTTATTGAATCAGGCCAGAGGTGCGGCTGACCAAGGTCGCTATCTGCCCGGCACTCCCGAATTTGATCGGGCTCTGAACAACGTAACAGGCCGTCCAATTCCGGGAAATGCAAGTGGCGTGGGTGCTAAGTTCCTGGACAAAACGAACCTCTATCACGGTGAGTTTATGTACAATTTCAGCAAGGCAATCAGCCCCAAAATCGTTGAACTGATTGTTGGTGCAAATTTCCGGCGGTATGCGTTGAACTCGGAAGGTACGTTGTTTGCCCGCGACGAGAGCGGTAAAGAATTCAACATCGACGAATACGGTGCTTACGCGCAGGCCTCCAAAACCATCGCCGACGTATTGAAACTGACGGGTTCGTTACGTTACGACAAAAATCAGAACTTCAAAGCGCAGGTTAGCCCCCGCTTATCGGCCGTTTTAACAGTGTCGAAAGTGCATAATTTCCGGGCGTCGTTCCAGCGCGGTTTCCGCATCCCGACCAATCAGGATCAGTACATTGATTTGAATACGCCATCGGCACGCTTGATTGGCGGATTGCCTTTCCTGAAGCAACGGTATAACTTCGCCAACAATCCGACGTATACCCTTCAATCGGTACAGGCGTTTGGCGCTACGTTGCAGCAGGGTGGAGCGGCCGCTTTACCGCAAGCCCTTGCGCTGCTAAAACCCACGGTTGATCCCGGTTACGACCCTGAGCGTGTAGAAACATACGAAGTGGGTTATAAAGGTTTACTGGGCAATAAATTATTTATCGACGCTTATTACTACTACAACCGTTTCCTGAATTTCCTGGGTAGCCAGGTAGTGGTACAGCCAACAACGCCAATTAGCGCTGCTAACCCGCAAACGGCACTTCAGTTGATAAACGGTGCCACCCGTAGCGTGTATTCATATCCTGTAAACTCGCCAACGCAGGTAAAAAATGCAGGCTGGGCGATCGGTTTAGACTATTTGCTACCTGCTAATTATACAATCGGTGGTAACGTATCATCGAATTATCTGGTCGATGAAGGTGAGCTTCCAACGGGTTTTGTTACGTTCTTCAATACGCCCAAGTACCGGTATAATCTCTCCTTTGGAAATCGCAACGTAGGCGGGTCGGGCTTTGGCTTTAATATCGTATACCGGGCGCAGGATGCTTTCCTCTGGGAGGGTAGTTTTGCTAACACCGAAGCGACGGGCCGTAGACAAACCATCGTACCGGCCTATAGTACACTGGACGCTCAGATCAGCAAAAAACTTACGGGTATTAAATCTATCCTGAAAATTGGCGGTACCAACCTGACCGGAACACTCTATCGTCAGGCATGGGGTAATCCACTTGTCGGGTCGATGTATTACATCAGCCTGAATTTTGATCAGCTGATGAATTAAGCGGCTACTGAATCCTCAAGAGACCGTTTGAGTTAACTCGAACAAATTCGTAACCCTCGCTGCCGATACGTATCGGCAGCGAGTTTTTTTTGTGGCCGTCCCGTATAGAAAACCGAACTTTTAGGTCACTTCTGTCCGTTGCCCGATAGTCTGATTAATCGTTTTCATCCGTCTTGCTTTCTTACGCTATTGATTAATTCTACACCTCCGCCTTCCGATCCCGATCAAAATCCATCACCTTCTGAACAGGCCCTACCGCGTCGGCTGACCTTGTTGCAGGGTACGGCGCTGAACATGATCGATATGGTGGGAATTGGACCCTTTGTGGTGTTGCCGCTGGTTATCAAAACACTGGGCGGGCCACACTTTCTATGGGCCTGGGTGCTGGGAGCAGTCGTTTCGTTAATCGACTCGTTTATCTGGGCGGAATTAGGCGCGGCTTTTCCGCAGGCTGGAGGCAGTTATAATTTCCTGAAAATCTCCTACGGCGAGCAGCGTTGGGGTCGCCTGTTTTCCTTTCTCTACGTCTGGCAAACACTTATTCAGGCTCCATTGGTTGTGGCATCCGGCGCTATCGGATTTGCCCAATACGCATCGTACCTTATGCCGCTAGAAGAATGGCAACGAAAAGCCGTATCGGGCGGCATTGTGTTGGTAATCATCGCTTTGCTTTATCGAAAAATCGACTCGATCGGCAAAATCGGGCTGATCATGTGGGGAGCCGTACTGCTCACGCTGGGGTGGATTATTGTGGGCGGACTGAGTAACGCCCGCATTCCGCTTGCCACTACGCTGGAGGGCATGGGTTCTGTGAGTGGCGGTTTACTGGCTGCGGGGTTAGGACAGGCTTCCGTTAAGACAATTTACTGTTATTTAGGGTATTACAACGTCTGCCATTTGGGTAGTGAAATCAAGCAGCCGGCCCGCAACATTCCGGCGAGTATGTTTATTTCCATCGTTGGTATTGCGGGCTTGTATCTGCTCATGAATATCAGCGTAGTGAGCGTAGTGCCCTGGCAAATTGCGCAAAACAGCGATTTCATTGTCAGTACGTTCGTTGAAACGCTGTATGGCCCCGGAGCAGCCCGATTGGCTACGGTACTGGTTTTGCTGGTGGCTTTTTCATCATTATTTGCCGTATTGCTTGGTTATTCACGGGTTCCGTATGCGGCTGCGGCCGATGGTCAGTTCTTCCCAATTTTCGCCCGTTTACACCCCACCCGACAGTTTCCATACGTATCGCTGCTATTTCTGGGCGGACTAGGCTTCGTTTTTAGCCTGCTGTTTCGGTTGGGCGACGTAATAACGGCCATTCTAGCCATGCGTATCGTCATCCAGTTTGTTGGGCAGGCCATTGGATTGCTCATTCTTCACAACCGTCGAGCCAGTGCTACGTTCCCGTTCCGAATGCCGCTCTACCCGTTACCGGTGTTGCTGGCAATCAGTGTCTGGCTGTTTATTTTCTTCTCTACCGGCATTACGTTTATGACATCAGGACTAATTGTCATCGGCATAGGAACAGTCGCGTTTCTGATTTCATCGGCCTTCCGAAAGCGGTGGCCTTTTTTATCTACGTAGCGACATCAGGGAACTGCCTGTAAATCAACAAAGAACACGTCATCTTCCCCGTTCAGATTATTGGCAGCGGAAGTCATAGCTCCGGGGCGGGAATCAGGATCAGGGGTTACCGAGGACCATATCTGAGCCGCATTTCGAATATAACCCTCCGTTTTAACGGTCGCTCTGAATACAATATCCACTTTCGAATTGGCAGGCAGGGCACCGATTTCTGCCTCAACGATGGTATAGTTTGGGCCACTCCCGACAATACTTATATCGGGAAGATTGGTCATCGGAATCAAGTTAAACAACGTATCACGAACTACTACCCTACCGGCGCTCATACCTCCCTGATTAGAAACATTAATGGTAAACGTAACAGGCTGATTAATAGCGACGATACGTTGATTGACGGCCATTGTTAACGATAAATCAGCCTGGGTTGGATCAGAGACAGGCTGATTTGAAACCGTTGCTGGCCGGGGTGCCGGGTTAGGATTAGGCGAAACATACAACGTATCGGAGAGAGTAGCCGTTCGGAAATCAAGCGTAGCCGTATCGTCCTGACCATCCTCCGTTCCCGAACCGGGCTGACTGTCGGGGTCAGTCTGGTCGCTACTTAAAATCTGGACCGAGTTTCGATACGTACCGGTGCGTGTAGCCTGAACCTGATACGTCATCGTAATACTTTGCCCGGCCGCTACCGAAAGACTATTGATGGCACGTAGCGAATTGGCCGAAGCTGCTACGTTCGAAGAACCGCTCACAAACGTCATTCCGGGTGGCAATTGATTTTCCCACTGAATACCAGTTGCGTTATCCGGACCATTGTTACGTATAATTAACGAGTAACTAACCGGCTGATTATCAAAAGCAATACGTCTGTCTGCCTGCAACGATACACTCAGATCGGCTACGGCCGGGGCGTCTATCTTAAGCTGATAATCTTCCGCTTCGCCCCAGTTATAGGCACCGCACGGATCAGCAGGAATGGCGTTATAATTGACGATAATGCGAAGGGGAATCGTACCGCTCGTCAAGCTCGCGGGTAGGGTGAGCGATCCAGCAAACTGATTGCTCTGTGCCGCTACTAGCGTCTGAAATACTTTTTCTTCATTCGAATCAAACTTACCGTTCTGATTGATGTCGACCCAAATGGTAACGCCTTCTTTATAGGTTGACGATATGAGTGTTCCAGAAAACGGATACGTCTGACCGGGCATTACCGTGGCAACCGTTGTAAACGATCTATAACTTCCGGAAGCACAACCAGAATTCTGACTCAGGCTGATGTTATTAAATTTAAAAGCGGCCAGTCCATCACCCGACGAACAACCGGCTGAAAAACTTGGTCGGCAGGTGGGCGTTGTGAAGCTGACAACGGTGCTGAAACCAGTTGTGGTATTGTTGGATGGCTTAACCCGATAATAGTACGTAACAACGTTGCTCGTTTTCGTATCGGCAAACGTAGTGGTGTTAGCGGCCACTCCGCCAAT
Source organism: Spirosoma flavus (assembly GCF_054778555.1). NCBI lineage: Bacteria > Pseudomonadati > Bacteroidota > Cytophagia > Cytophagales > Cytophagaceae > Spirosoma > Spirosoma flavus. The sequence continues at coordinate 469,372 of NZ_BAAGZL010000004.1, read as the reverse complement.
CGGTAAAAAGCCACTCGTTGGCGACGTAGAGCGTTCGATAAAATACCCCATTTCGTTGGTAGCGTTGTCTTGCCAGGTCAGCGTTACGACGCCGTTTACCAACGTAGCGACCAGATTACTCGGAGCCGCAGCGTTGGCTGGCGGATACGTCAGCGAATAGGCCGTGTGGCTCTGACGTAGCGCCAGAGCGGTTTGCATTCGGTCGTACTGGCCGGGGGTGAAATCATGGGTACAGCCATAGTAATATGACATCAGATTTGAAATCGATGGCGAATAGGGGTCATTATTGGCGTCACGCGCTGTACTGGCTGGGTCATACCGCGGGCATCCATTCGCGTCGTACGTAAGTTTGGCGCCGGCTGTATTGTTCGGATCGGCGGGGGTATCGCATAGCAGATCACCAGCGGTTGCACAGTTAGCCCCCTGCCCTCTCGTCACTTTTTCGTCAGTAACTGATGTGCCGTTCGAACTCCCAAACGTATGGATCAGGTTGAAGTTATGGCCTAGTTCGTGCGGCACCAACCGATAAGCCATATCATCCACATTCCACGACTCATTCAGTATAAACGAGCGTGTCGACTGAACGTTATTGGCCGGATAGTAAGCGTATCCTCCCGCACCAGACTCAAAACTATTGACGTAGTATTGATTCAGTGCATTGGATACGTCGTGCCCCTGCGTAACGATTCGTTCGTCCGTAAAACTGTTATACTGGTCTGTATTATCGATGTAATCGGGTGTGTTGCCCGCAAAATAAAATTGAATACCGTATCCGTTGAACAAATAATACCGGTTGGTAATCGCAATGACCTGGTTGATCGTTGCGATGGTTGCGCCCCCTGTTCCATCGCTCCGGCGCAGAATATGCGGCCGGATAGGTACATAGGTTATGCTGTTGAATGTGCCATGGGTAGCCTGTTTAGTCCGCAATGCAAAAATTGACTGTTTTTCAAGTTCTTGCCGTGCGGCCGGCATTAATTCAACTACGTCACATGTAGCAATAACGGGTTCACTCCGCTGGGCAAATAATTGCCCTTTGATTGGGATAGATACGAGTACAATAAGGCCAAGTAGCGGTTTGAGCATACGCAAATGTTACTATTTTCTATATAACGGTTCATAAAATAAGGCGTTTAAAATCAACAAGTTACGTCTAATTAACTAAAACACATAAATAGCAAAAAGGGCTAAATCTCAAGCGAGCATTTATTAAAAGGTATTTTCTACGAGAATGTGTAACTGTAAAGATGTATACTATAAAGTTGTGAAGTTGGGTAACGCTAAAATCCTATCTACGCTGTAACTAACTATACTACCCTATAATTTTATAATCCTACAACTTTATAACTACACTACCCAGACTAGTAAATTCGAAACCTTATTCGCTTTTTATCAGGCAATTCTCTCAACCAAATTTTGTAACCGATATGACCAACGAATCAAATCAGGACCGGCGGGACTTTCTGAAAACTTCCGGCCTGCTAACGGGCAGTGCGCTTCTGAGCAGTCTGCCCTTCCAGACGAAAGCTTCTCCGGGGTATCATTTCTCGGCAAACGATACGATTAAAGTAGCCCTGATTGGCTGTGGTGGACGCGGTACTGGTGCTGCTCAGCAAGCCCTGAGCACGAAACAGAACGTACAGATTGTGGCGATGGCCGATGCCTTCCGGGATCGTTTGGATGATTCGTATCAGAACATCAACAACTTCCTGACGGCGAAGAACCTGAAAGCGCCGGACGGATCGTCGAAACTGAACGTACCGGAAGACCACAAATTCGTTGGTTTCGATGCCTACAAACAGGCAATGGCCCTGGCCGACGTAGTGATTCTGGCAACACCTCCCGGTTTTCGTCCGAGCCATTTCGAGGAAGCCGTTAAGCAGAGCAAGCAAATTTTCATGGAGAAACCGGTAGCCACCGATGCGCCGGGTGTTCGCCGGGTGCTGGCTGCTGCCGAAGAAGCGAAAAAGAAAAAACTGAACGTAGTGGTTGGTTTACAGCGGCATTATCAACCCAGCTACCGCGAAATGATCAAGCGCATTCACGATGGTGCTCTGGGTGATATCGTTGGCGGACAGGTTTATTGGGTGAGCGGTGGCGTGTGGCACAAGCCTCGTAAACCGAACCAGACCGAAATGGATTACCAGATGCGTAACTGGTATTACTTCAACTGGCTTTGTGGCGACCATATTAACGAGCAGCATATTCACAACATCGACATAGCCAACTGGGTGAAAAAAGGATATCCGGTTTCCTGCCAGGGCACGGGCGGCCGTCAGGTACGTAACGGCAAGGAAGACGGCGAAATTTTCGATCACCACATCGTTGATTTTACGTATGCAGATGGTACGACGATCAACAGCCAGTGCCGCCATTATGAAGGTACATACAGCCGCGTCGATGAGATGTTTCTGGGTACGAAGGGCAAAATCGAAGGCATTGAAAAGAAAGCCAGTGCTTTGATGGGATACAATGGACAGCCAATCTTTAGCTACAATGCCAAAGCCGACGGTAACCCGTATCAGATTGAGCACGACGAACTATTTGCCGCCATCGCCAAAGGTGAGTACAAATTCGCCGATGCCGAAAACGGTGCTAAAAGCACAATGACCGCCATTATGGGACGTATGGCAACGTATTCGGGCAAAGTGGTGAAGTGGGAAGAAGCCCTCAATTCGCAAATTGACCTTTTCCCCGCAACACTAGCTTGGGATGCCCAACCCAAAAGCCTTCCCGATAAAGACGGTTTCTACCAGATCGCCGTTCCGGGCAAGACGATAGCCGTGTAGAGACACGACGTAACAGATTATCTATTTTTCAAAACGGGGCCGATTGCCACTTGTGCAGTTGGCCCCGTTTTTTTTCCTGAATCAGCAGTTTCACATCGGGGAAACGTTTCAGCAGTTTTTTGCTACGTTGTAAACCAGCCACACTGAACACCTTTGTAAGTGCATCGGCCTGATAGCCTTCTGGTGCCAAGACCGTAGCCCGAACAAAATGCCGCAGTCCAAGCCCAGATTTAGGATCCATAATGTGCGAATACCGCCGACCGTTGATTTCCAGAAAACGATACGTATCACCCGACGTGGTGATGGCTGCATTTTTGAGTAAGATGGTAGACGTATCAGTATCTGCTACGTTCCCGGAGCCAATCTGAACGCGCCAGCCTGCGCTGTTTGGTGGCGAATCACCCGCCAGAATATCCCCTCCAATATCAATCAGAGCCGATCGTATACCGAATTGATGAAAGACACGTAGCGCTTCATCAACAGCAAATCCCTGCCCGATGCCACCTACATCCAGCCGCATGCCGAGTCGTTGCAAACGTACCGAACGTGTAATACTATCCAGTTCCATAAACCGATACCCAACCGTCTGGTGTGCCTTTTTTCGGGCAATCGCATCCGGAAACTCCTTTCGCCGGACAGCCCTTCGCCATAAAAGTGATAGCTGCCCGATCGTTGGATCAAAGTTACCGTTGGAGCGTTGAGCAATGGTTTTGGCTTTCTGTAATACGTTAAACAAATCAGCGGAGACCGGTACCCATTTACCTTGTCCTGCCGTCGCCGACAGTCTATTAATTTCGGAACCATCCAGGTAATCGCTCATCACCTGATTAAGCGTATCCATACGGGCCGAAACCGCTACGTAGGCACGTTGGGCGGTCAGGCTATCCGGCGCGTAAAACAGTACGTTAAACTGCGTCCCCATTAGTCCCCGCCGATACGTAAATCGGGTTTGTGCCGATGCTACGTTCGCCAGCATGAGGAGCCAAAAGACGTAAAAAAGCCGCCTGTGAACCCACAAACGGCTACTTATTTCGGGAGTAAAAATCAATTTCAGGCGTTGAATAAATCGTCGATGACAAATGAAAAATCAGGAACAACGGGTGCCGCCGAACAAACATCCTGCCCTTTAAAAACCTTAATATCATCCGGGGAAGAATAGGCATAAATTTTCTGCTGCTTAGGCACTACGTACCAAACAAGTTGCACGCCCGCATCGAAATAATCCTGCACTTTTTCCAGTACGTCGTTTTGCGATTCTGAATCCGAGAGGATTTCGATGGCCAATGGCGGCATGAAACGTTTACCGTTTTTTGCTTCTCGAATTTGCTCATCCGTAAAAACGGCTAAATCAGGAATTCGCTTTCGAAATGTATCTATATAAGCATCGCCTTCCGATAGCATTTCAGCACCTTTTTTATATAGCTGCGTTTTTGCAAAAGCTCGCATCATAAATCGAGCAATAAATAACTCTTCCTGCTTCATGGGCGGTTTACGGATGATTCTTCCCCGAACGAATTCGTAGTTCGCGTCCGTTTTCCGACGAGTAAGCCACTTCTCAAACTCGGCTACCGTTTGCGGAGCCGACCGGCTTTTTCGTTGAGCGGATGAACGTATCGGCGTTTCCATAGTGAGAATCATAGTAAACAGCTCTTGCTTAACAAATTTACAGAATTCCGACCTCCTTTTTTTCGGCCTGGGCCACTTTGTTACGGAGAGACATATCGGCCAGCACGAGAGCTGCCATCGCTTCCACAATCGGCACGGCACGCGGAACTACACAGGGATCATGACGGCCTTTGCCCGAAACCGTCACTGGTTGGCCGTTAATATCTACGCTATCCTGATCCTGCATGATGGTCGCTACAGGTTTGAAAGCGGTACGGAAATAAATATCTTCTCCATTGCTGATACCTCCCTGAATACCGCCTGATTGATTGGTTTTCGTCCGAACGCGACCGTCAGCATCGGTATAAAATTCATCGTTGTGCTGCGAACCATAGAGTTCAGCTCCGGCAAATCCGCTGCCGTACTCAAAGCCTTTCACGGCATTGATGCTCAGCATAGCTTTTCCCAGTTCGGCGTGTAGTTTATCGAACACGGGTTCGCCCCAGCCAGCCGGTGCGCCCGTTACTACGCAATCGACAACACCGCCGATGGAATCACCCCGTTTCCGGGTTTCGTCGATGTATTGGAACATACGTTCGGCGGTTTCGGGATCGGGGCAACGAACGGCGTTTTCTTCGGCGAGAGCCAGATCCAATTCCTGATACGTTTTGGCAAGTTTAAGCGTACCAACCTGCGATACGTAGGCCTGAATCTGAACGCCCTGCTGAGCCAATAGCAGCTTAGCTACGGCACCAGCGGCTACACGGGCGGCTGTTTCCCGCGCCGACGAACGGCCGCCACCCCGATAATCGCGGGAGCCATATTTAGCTTGGTACGTATAATCAGCATGTGAAGGGCGGAACTGCTGGGCAATGTGGCCGTAGTCTTTGCTACGTTGGTCGGTGTTACGTATCAGTAGCGCAATCGGTGTTCCCTGCGTTACCCCTTCGAATACGCCCGAAAGCACTTCAAATTCATCAGCTTCGCGCCGTTGGGTTGTAATGCGCGACTGGCCGGGTTTCCGCCGATCCAGTTCATTCTGAATAAATTCCGTATCAAACGAAAGCCCCGCCGGACATCCGTCAATTACCACACCAATGCCCGGCCCGTGCGACTCGCCGAACGTAGAAATTCTGAATATTGTGCCGTATGTACTGCTCATGCTAACCGACGCTACGTAGATAAGACTCCAAAAATAGCGAAGTCTGATGAGCTAATAACAGAATAAAATCTAATAGCTCTCCTATACAGGAAGTATACGTAGTGCTTCAGGAAAATTCATCCGGTAAACTGGGACATAAATAAAGCCTGTCTGACGGTTCTCCAAGTCAAAACAGGCTACAGATAATCGGAAGGTGACTGCTCAATTCCACATTGTACCGTCCAGTCCTAAAACGATACCCATCCACAAACCAATAATGAATACAAGAAAGCTTAGTACGTTAAGGGCTATCTTTTGCCAGCCTTTCCGGATAGAAAGATGACTCGTGAAATAATAAAAGATACCGCCACAGGCACCGGCGAACGGAACAACAAGCAGCGGTCTGACCATCCAAAACTTAGGCCAGTTTGGATTAGGGTGGTTCAGGCTAAGTAGGAAATAACTGATCAGGGCAAGACCAATCACAGCGCCTAGCAGTGCCCGTTTGCGGAGTGATGCCATATCAAGCGGCTTGAGTTCGTACATGTTTATCTGATTTTGATTGTTATAAAATTAAATATCTAAAAGTACTTTGTGATACAAAGTAAATAGGAGTTTTTGATACGAACAAATTATTTTCTTAAAAAATAGTTTATGTGCCAGAAAGACTAAAACCTCTTAATTGTCTCAAAAGAAGTAATTTAAAAATAGTATGCTTGCATAATAATTTATCTTAGATTTGTAATTATTCCAACAGTGAATCTGTTATTTGGACGGGTTCCTGTCAAACCAGTAATCAAGACAAACATGGATGCATACATTGTAGCCGGATACCGCACTGCCGTTGGTAAAGCTCCTCGCGGAGGTCTCCGTTTTACCCGCCCCGACGATATGGCGGCTGAAGTGATCAAGCATTTATTAAATCAAGTACCCAATCTCGATCCGGCTCAGGTTGAAGACCTCATTGTGGGCAATGCCGTGCCCGAAGCGGAGCAGGGTATGCAGATTGCTCGATATATCGCCTTGCTATCGCTTCCGAAAAGCGTGCCGGGTATGACCATCAACCGGTATTGCGGCTCAGGTCTGGAAGCGATTGCCATTGCATCCGCCAAAATTCATTCGGGATTAGCCGACTGCATTATTGCCGGAGGCACCGAATCGATGTCGCTTGTGCCGGTAATGGGCTGGAAAACAGCGCTGAATTACGAAATCGCCAAAGCGCATCCTGATTATTACATTGGGATGGGCCTCACGGCCGAGCAGGTTGCCCAGCAGTTCAACATCAGCCGCGACGCTCAGGACGAATTTGCGCTTGAGTCGCACGTGAAAGCGCTGGCTGCTCAGAAAGATGGCAAATTCACCGACGAAATTGTACCGATTAAGGTAAGCGAAACCTATTTCGATACGGAAAGCGGCAAAAAGAAAACCCGCGATTGGACGGTAGCGCAGGACGAAGGCCCTCGTAAAGACACCAGCGCCGAAGGTTTGGCGAAACTGAAGCCTGTCTTTGCCGCTGGAGGTTCAGTAACGGCGGGTAACTCGTCTCAGACGTCCGACGGCGCTGCCTTTGTTATCGTTATGTCTGAAAAGCTGGTGAATGAGTTGAACCTGCAACCCATCGCCCGGCTGGTATCGTATGCTACGGCTGGTGTTGAGCCTAAGATTATGGGCATTGGTCCTGTAGCCGCTATCCCAATTGCACTGAAAAAAGCCGGTATCAAACAGGACGACATTGACCTGATTGAACTAAACGAAGCTTTTGCGGCCCAATCGCTGGCTGTTATTCAGGAACTTGGCCTTGATCGTAGCAAAATTAACCCAAACGGTGGCGCTATCGCTCTTGGGCACGCTCTCGGTTCGACCGGCGCCCGTTTGTCAGTTCAGTTGCTGAACGAAATGCGCCGTCGTGATCAGAAATACGGCATGGTTTCGGCTTGCGTTGGTGGTGGACAAGGCGTTGCGGGAATTTTCGAAAGACTCAATTAATCATCTGGCCGGACTGGCGTTCTAGACTTCATAAATACGAGTCTGGAAACGGGTCCGGCTATTTTATAAAATTATTAATAGTATGCTTGCATACTAATTTTAAAGTTAGTTTCTTTGTAAACGAATTAGTATGCAAGCATAACAATAGAACAAATCATGATTGCAACCGAACCTAAAGCCTCTATCAAGGGTGGCGAATTTCTGATTAAAGAAACCGAAGCCTCTCAAGTCTTTATCCCTGAAGAGTTTACAGAAGAACAGCAGATGATTGCGGCTACCTGCCGCGAGTTTCTGGAACGTGAAGTGTGGCCTCGCCTGAATGAAATCGACAATGCCAAGTCGCCGGAGCTGATTTCGTCGCTGATGGACAAGGCGGGCGAACTGGGCTTGCTTGGTACCTCGGTGCCCGAAGAGTACGGCGGTTTCGGAACCAATTTCAATACGTCGATGCTGGTGGCTGAGACAACGGGAGCCGGGCATTCATTCTCGGTAGCTCAATCGGCGCACACCGGAATTGGTACGTTGCCAATAGTGTATTACGGTAACGAAGAGCAGAAAGCGAAATACTTGCCAAAACTGGCGACGGGCGAGTTCAAGGCCGCTTACTGCCTCACCGAACCCGATTCGGGTTCCGATGCCAATTCGGGAAAAACAAAAGCAGTGCTTTCCGAAGATGGTAAATACTACGTTCTGAATGGCCAGAAAATGTGGATTACCAACGGCGGATTTGCCGATGTGTATATCGTTTTCGCCAAAATCGAGGAAGGTGGTAAGTCCGACAAAAACCTGTCGGCGTTCATTGTGGAGCGTACTTACGAAGGTATCACGATGAACGAGCCGGAGCATAAAATGGGTATCAAAGGCTCTGATACGCGTCAGATTTTCTTCAACGACGTAAAAGTGCCGGTTGAAAATCTGTTATCGGAGCGGGAAAACGGCTTTAAGATTGCCGTGAATATCCTGAACATCGGTCGGATTAAACTTGGCATCGCGGCCGTTGGTGGTTCTAAGGAAGTCATCAACAACGCGGTACGTTATGCCAACGAGCGCAAACAGTTCAAAACGGCCATTGCCAATTTTGGTGCGATAAAACACAAAATCGCTGAAATGGCGATTAAGGTGTATACTTCGGAAACGGCTTCATACCGGGCAGGTCAAAATATCGATGACCTGATCGAAGACCTGAAGTCAGGAGGTATGGACGATGCGAAGGCTAAACTGAAAGCCCTGGAGCAGTTCGCCATTGAATGCGCCATTATGAAAGTTCACGGCTCAGAAGCCCTCGACTACGTAGTGGACGAAGGCGTTCAGATTTACGGCGGCATGGGTTACTCAGCCGACGCGCCGATGGACCGGGCCTACCGCGACGCACGTATCAATCGGATTTTTGAAGGCACCAACGAAATCAACCGGATGCTCATCGTCGACATGTTACTGAAACGTGCCATGAAAGGCGAACTCGACCTGATGACACCTGCTATGGCTGTCGCTAAAGAAATTATGTCGATTCCGGATTTCAGCACTGACGAGGAAGAAGGTGTATTCGTTGCTGAGAAAAAAGTGCTTCGGAACCTGAAAAAAGCCGCCCTGATGGTAGCCGGTGCCGCTGTTCAGAAATTCATGATGACGCTTTCCGACGAACAGGAAATTCTGATGAACGTAGCAGATATGGCCATTGAAATCTACGCGGCTGAATCAGTGCTGCTACGTGTCGAAAAGCTCATTGGTATCAAAGGCGAAGAAGCCGTTACGTTGCAGAAGCAAATGGCACTCGTTTATCTGCACGAAGCCGTTGAGAAAGTCAACAACGCTGGTCGGGCCGCTGTTACGTCCTTTGCCGAGGGCGACGAGCTACGTGGTATGCTGATGGGGATGAAACGGTTCACGAAAATTGAACCAATGAACCTCAAAAACGCCCGTCGTCAGATTGCCGACGCGATCATTGCCGAGAACCGGTACATTTTTTAAGATATACATCGACAGCTAAAGAACAGAAAGCCAACCCTTTAACAAGGTTGGCTTCTTTGTTTCGTGGAGGTAATTAACCTTGGCTTCCCTCGCTTTCCAGCCTCTTCACAAACGTATTGAAACGGTCTGGCGCTACGTTCAGATCGATACGTTTATGCGGATTGGTAAAACCAGACACAATCGTTACGTCTGATTTGGCAATTCCAAGCTGTTTAGCGAGGTACTCAACTAGATAAGCGTTGGCCTTGCCGTCCTGAGCCGGGGCTTTTATTTTGGCTGTAAGCTGACCGGCGGCATCGTAAAACAATCGGTCGATTTTGCTACCGGGTTTCACACGCAGGTGCAGAGTCATGCTCGTTAGACGTTGACCTTATAGTTCAGCGTAATCTCGTCGCCAGTCATGCCCCGGAAGCCCCAATTATGCGCTGGGCTTTCCATGATACAGATTTCCAGATCAGTTACGGGCATATTTAGCTGCGTACTGATACGTTCAAAGAGCAGGTGAATCAGCTTCTTTTTTGTCTCGACGCTACGTCCTTCCATCATCATAAACTCCAGAATAACGTAGCGTTCGGAAGCCGTAGCGGGCCGGTAAAAATCTTCAGGTTCGAGGTAGAAAAATCGGTGAGCACGTTTGTTTTGCGGAAACTGGAGCGCATCGACTACGCACGAATGAATAACGTCTGAAAGTTGCTCCCGAATCGGAAGCAAATACAGACGTTCTCCATAAATTTTTACCTGACTCATACGGTCTGCGGCTTTAATTGTCCAGCCAACACGGCGATTCCTTCATCAAACGAATGCGGATCGTAACCGAGCACCGCTTTGGCTTTGTCCAGAACAAAACCGGTTCGCGGAGGCCGACGCGCTACCTGCGTGAACGTAGAGGCATCGGCTTGGGCAATGAGCGATTTGTCGAGGCTGAAATAATCGGCGGTTTTGATGGCCATTTCGTAAGGCGTCAAAACCTCTTTGCCCGAGATATTGAAAATGCCTTCTGCCTGTTTATCAGCGATCAGATAACAACCCATCGCCAAATCTTCGGCCAACGTCGGACTGCGCCATTGATCCGTTACTACTTTAATATTTTTACCGTCTTCAAGTGATTTTTTTACCCAAAGAATAATGTTGCTGCGGCTCATGTCGTGAGCAATACCGTAAACAAGTACCGTGCGGGCAATGGCCCATTTTATATCCGAGTGACGTACCACCGATTCGCCCGCCTGCTTACTCCAGCCGTAGAAACTGATCGGATTTGGCTCCGCCGTTTCGTCGTAAGGGCCAGCCGAACCGTCGAAAATAAAGTCGGTCGATACGTGCACCAAAAATGCGCCCGTGTTTCGGCAGGCCTCCACAATGTATTCAACAGCATGAACATTCTGCGCCCAGCAGGCATCCTTCTGCGTTTCACACTTATCCACATCAGTCATGGCTGCACCGTGGATAACTGCGTCGGGCGCTACGTCGCCAATGACGTCGAGAACTTGCTGGCGGTCGGTAATGTCCATCGACCGGTACGTATAGCCATCCGTGTAGGGAAGACGATTGTCGCCCCGCGCCGTCGCAATTAGGTCGATGTCAGGCTGTTTAGTCAACAAATCGACCAGTTTTTGACCTAACAAACCATTAGCTCCGGTAATAAGAATGCGTTTTTTCATAAGCGAGATGCCAGTAATAGAAGCCAAGTATCTGGAGATATTATTTACGTACTAATAGCTACTCTCCGATTTGATACGTTGCTCTTAATACTGGTATTTAAACTGTTTTGTGATTTTCTTTTTCTTGACCCAATCGCCGGTCATACTCATTCGAAGGTTCTTATTTGGGCGATCCATTTCGTTACGTGGCTGCTTGATAATACTGTCCACAATGGCAATTCCGTCAATAACTTCCCCGAAAACGGTGTAATTGCCGTCTAAATGTGGCGCTCCGCCCAGTGTTTGGTATACCTTTTTCTGTTCATCGGTGAATACGCGACCACTGGCGCCCCGTGCCTGACCGCGCTCAATCTGTTTCTGCAATTCATCGGCAGTCCACACACGCCCCTGAACGATATAGAACTGGCAGCCACTCGACGCTTTTTCTGGATTATTATCACGGGCCGCAGCCAGTGCGCCTTTTTTGTGGAACAGATTCGGTACGATTTCCGCCGGTACTTTATACCCGATATCGCCATTTCCCAATGGTTCGCCGTCTTTACTTTTCTTCGAATTCGGATCGCCCCCCTGAATCATGAACAGTGGAATGATGCGGTGAAACAGCAGGCTGTCGTAGAATTTTTGATTGACCAGTTTGATGAAATTCTCTTTGTGTTTCGGCGTCTGATCGTAGAGAACGAGCCGCATGGGGCCGTATTCGGTGTTGAGCGTAACCAGATAATCTTTTTTCTTCCGATTCTGGGCTTCAGTCAGGAATGGTAATAAAATGAAGAGAAATAACAGTTTACGCATGTCTGATGATGGAATGATACGTTATAATTCTACCCGATTCTGGAAGGCATCCTTCAATCGCTGGTCGTGCGTTACCACAATCAGGCTGGCACCGATTTGTTCCGATTGCTCACGTAGTAGTTTCACAACGCGGTCTGTATTCATATCATCGAGGCTGGACGTTGGCTCATCGGCCAGAATAACGCCGGGCTGATTCATCACGGCGCGGGCAATACTAACTCGCTGCTGCTCTCCCTGACTGAGCTCGTGCGTTTTCTTGTCCAGATGATCACCAAAACCCAGCTGGTTAGCCAGATCGCGGGCGCGGCTTTTATCTTGTGGCTTTTTAGCTAAATAATTCGCCATCAGCAAATTATCTAATACCGAAACTGAACTTACAAAGTGAGGTTTCTGATAGATAATGCCAACGTGTTGCGCGCGGAAAGCCGCTGTTTGAGCCGCGCTGAGTTTTGTCAGATCGGTCTGGTCGATAACCACCGAGCCGCTTTTGGGCTTCAGGAGCAGGGCCAGTAAATGCAGAAAGGTAGTTTTCCCCTTACCCGAACTACCCAGAATCAGCAGGGCTTCGCGGTTGTCGCAGCGTACGTCGGGAAACGTAAACTGTTTTTCAGGGCTATATGCAAACGTAAGTTGGTTGGTTGCCAGCATCGTATTCAGGCGAGTATCCACAAAAATAGGCAAAAGTTGTAATTTTGGCTTGATTGTCGGCAGTCGTTAGTCAGTAGTCAATAACTCTGACGGATAAATTAACCACTGTCGACTAACGACTGTCGATTAATAACTATTCATTTGAAACGCATCGTTCTGTTTGCTTCTGGTTCGGGATCGAACGCGGAAAAAATTGCCTCCTATTTTGCCGATAATTCGCAAGTCGACGTAGCACTGATTGTTTCAAACAATCCAAAAGCGGGTGTTATCGAGCGAGCACGACGGCTACATATTCCGGTCCTTTTGTTCGATCGTACTACGTTCTATGAAACTAATCAGATCACGCAACTTCTTTTAAATCAAAACGTTGATTTGATTGTACTGGCTGGTTTTATGTGGCTGATGCCCGCCGAACTGGTACGTGCTTTTCCGGATAAAATTGTCAACATCCACCCGGCGCTCCTGCCTAAATTCGGGGGCAAAGGCATGTATGGGCACTACGTTCATGAAGCGGTGGTTGCGGCTGGCGAAACGGAATCGGGCATTACCATTCACTACGTTAATGAGCATTACGACGAAGGACAAATTATTTTTCAGGCCACTTGCCCGGTTTCGCCGTCGGACACGCCCGAGGACGTAGCACGAAATGTACAGGCGCTTGAGCATATCTATTACCCGAAAATAGTGGCCGACGTATTAAAGTCAGATCATGAGTAAAAATTTATATTATCAAGTAGTAAGGAAAGGGATGCTGCCGCTGCTATGTCTGGCAGGGCTGGTGGGCTGTTTCCAACCTGTGGCTTACCTGCGTAACAAGCGAAACTACCCGGTCGATGTCTTTTACGATAACCAGCGCCCAGAACGGCCATTTGAGCCGCTGCAGGATTTGGAGGTGAAAGGTGAAGTACCGCTGAAAAATCACCAGTCGGCCGATCGCCGGATGATTGACCGGGGAAATGATATGGAGCAGAAAGATTTGATGCTGGCCCGACTCACCATGCAGGCGAAAAAACTCGGTGCCGATGCGCTGGTTGACGTAAAATATACGTATTACACGTCTATAAACGACAATGGCTACGTCATGAAGGGTCTGGCTGTGAAATGGAAGCGCGAAGTTGATACGACCCAAAAATAAACCAGCCGCCAAACGCAGATTACGCTTGACGGCTGGTCTTATGTTTATTCTTATTGCTATTTAACTTCTTCGTAATCAACATACTCACCACCCTTATTGCGCGGATCGCGATCTTGTTGAGGACGGTTGTCTACCCGTATATCACCTTCACGACGCGCTCCTCGCACATCGCCGTTACGTCGCTGCTCTTTTACCAATTGCCGACCAACCAGCAGGTAAAACACAAATCGACGTACCGGTGGTACAAACAAAATAATCAGCGTGATGATAAACAGATATTTAAGTAACATGTCTGCGTCTTGTTGATAATTTGTTAACGCCAGCGAACCCGATTTAGTTTGCCGATACGTCCGGGCGGTTCGAATCGATGTTGACTGGTCTGCTCCTTTGATAAAAGCATATTCCTGAAAACTTTACTATTGCCCGTACAACGCTTTCCCGGCGGCTTCATATTTATCGCCCGGCGACCATTGAGGACGCGTTGCCCGGTCGGCAATCAGGCGGGCCGTGTGCGCATACGCTTGGCAAAACCGAAGTACATAACTGAAATTCAGTGATTCAGGGTTATCAGTGGCCTGATGGTAGTATTTGGCGATTTCCGCATCAAACGACTTGAACCCTGGTGCAAAATCAGGAGCAGGAACTCCCTTTGCCGCAAAATTCACGTTATCCGAACGATCGAACAGGCCTTGTTCTGGAGCAGGATCGGCAAAAACACCTAGCCCAAACGCTTTGGCACCGGCTTCAATTTCAGCTTTCGCGCCAGTACGTTCCAGCCCAATAACCGAAATAATCGTTGTGTCACTGTAACCAGCGCCGTCGGTGTTTAAATCAAAAACCGTTTGTTTCAGCGGAACCAGCGGATGTTCGGCATAGAAGCGGCTGCCTAGTAAGCCCACTTCCTCACCCGTCAGAGCCAATACCAGCACCGACCGTTTGGGGCGTTGTTGCGTCAACGCTTTAGCGGCTTCCAGAATGGCTACCGTACCAATGGCATTATCACGGGCGCCGTTGAAAATACTGTCGGTAGGCTGATAGGAACCTCCCCCCTGCTTGCCCATACCCACGTGATCGAAGTGAGCCGATAATATTACGTATTCATTTTTCAGTTTAGGGTCGGTCCCTTCGATGATGCCTGCTACGTTAGCCGACGATATGGCCATAGCTGGTCGTCCAGAGCTGCGTAGCGTAATGGATTGACCCGCATCCTTCAACTGTTTATACTGATTGTTGGCGTTATTGAGCCAAAGGTGCATAACAGGTTTACTACGTCCGTCTGTTGTAGCAAGTGCAACCTGCTCTCTTGTGAAATATTGATTTACCATCCCCCACGGAATTGACTCGCTATAGAGTTCAATCAGGGCCGAAGCGCCCTTTTCGGCAGCTAGTTTGCGCTTCTGCGTCGATGCCCGGAAAATCTCGCCGGGTCCTTTGGCTTCGGGAGAACCGCCCTGCGCCACCACGATACGTCCTTTCACATCGCGACCTTTGTAACCATCTTCGCCGTCGGTCAGGCCGTAGCCCACGTAAATAACTTCGCCCGTTACGTCGGTTGGATCGCCCGCCATCACCACTAAATCTTTGCCCAGCTTCAGCGTGTCTTTGCCAATCAGCAGCGAAGCTGACGTAGCCGCTTTTACTTTTTCTAACGTAACAGGCTGAAAATAATCTGATTTTCCTTCTAACGTAGCAGCCGGTTTCAGGCCCAGTTGCCGGAATTGCTCGGCGATGTAGCGAGCAGCTACCCGGTTGCCCGGCTCTCCGGTACGTCGGCCCTGTAACTCGTCCGATGCCAGGAAACGCATATGCGCTTCTACGTCGGTCCGAGCCATTGAGAACTCGGGTTGTTTTGCGGTGGATTTAGCAGGTCGGTTCTGCGCCTGAGTCCCAAAAGAAAGTAAGGTTAACCCAGCGAAGAACGTA
Source organism: Spirosoma flavus (assembly GCF_054778555.1). Classification (NCBI taxonomy): domain Bacteria; kingdom Pseudomonadati; phylum Bacteroidota; class Cytophagia; order Cytophagales; family Cytophagaceae; genus Spirosoma; species Spirosoma flavus. Next base: position 453,727 of record NZ_BAAGZL010000004.1, on the reverse strand, counting down.
GTAGCAGCGAATGTTTGCATGATGAATTTAGGTCTGGGCGGTAAAAATACGAAAAACACACGGGCTTATGTTGTTCCGGTCGATTGGCTTAATTTGACTACTTTCGCGGACCCAGGGGTGAACTTGTTTTTGTCCAGCTAACGCAGGAAGCATTTTAAATCACTCAGCAAGGAAACTTTAATATACTTCACAAGACGCTCATTTTAAATGGCCTCAATCCATTGAAACTGGTTGTGTATGTCATCCGATTCATCTAGAAAACCTCCTCGCTACGTCGATAGAACATATTTACTCATCGCAACAGGGCTTTTTAGCTTATATATTCTTCCCTTTATTCTACTTGGCGAAGACGCCTACGTAACGATCCACGACAATCTTGATAGTGATTTTCTGTATTTGCATCTATTAAAAATTACGCGTACAGCCTTCGATTTCGACTTAAGTACGGTGATTCCGAACGTAATGAGCGGAGGACCATTCAAAGGCATTCCCCGTTCAGCACTACGTTCGGGGTTGAATCTGGAAGTATTGTCCTTTTGGCTGATGCCTCCCTACGTAGCGTATGTGGTCAATTTTGTGGTGATTCATGGTATCGGGCTGATAGGTATGTACGTATTGCTCAAACGCTACGTGCTGCCCGAACCCGACTGGGCGTTGGCGCGCGTTTCGATTGCATTTTTCTTTGCGCTGGTGCCTTGTTATACCGTTCACGGGGTTTCGGTAAGCGGCCAACCGTTGTTATTGTTCGTATTTCTGAACCTGCTAACGTATCGCACCCGCTGGACTGACTGGCTTATTATTGTTCTATTTCCGTTCTACTCATTTTTTGTCTGGGCAGGCTTGTTTATCTGCGTAGCGCTGGGCGTGATTGGCATCGGGCAGCAGGCACGGGGTAAGCGAATTAATTGGAGATATTGGAGCGGATTGGCGCTGCTGAGTAGTCTCTATGTAGTAAGTGAATGGCAGATGATTTATTCGTTTCTGGCACGAACCTACGTATCACATCGAACAGAGTATGACTATGCGCGACTTATACCAATTACGGTTACGGAAAGTCTGCGCAAAAGCTATCACTTATTTGTTCAAACGCAATATCATGCAGGCGCTTTCTTCACGGTCTGGATTGGTCTGGTTGCCGCATTTTCGGGTCTGCTCGCTTACCGACGACGTAATACGAAGCGTTTCTGGCAACTTGCTACGTTCCTGATAACTATTGGTTTGATTTGTCTGATCAATGGATTTTACCGGTTCCCGGCTGTCTGGCTAGGGAAAGGAAGTATTCTGCAATCGTTTCAATTCGACCGTTTTTACTTTTTGTTACCCCTGCTCTGGCTGCTCTTACTGGCTATCGCGCTTCGGGAGTTCGGGCCCAGAAGTTATCTGAATGGGCTATTTCTGGGGGTTCAACTAGTGATTATGGTCGCGGCTAATAAAGAATTCATCGCAAACGTAAGAAAGCTGGCGGGCTCACCACAGAATGAGGAATTCCCATCGTATCGGGCGTTTTACTCCCCACACCTATTTAGCCAGATTCGGGATTACATTGGGCGGCCGCAGTCGTCTTACCGGGTCATTAGCATCGGAATGCATCCGGCGGTTGCGCTGTATAATGGTTTTTTTACGCTCGATGGGTATCAGAATAATTACCTGCTGGCTTATAAACATGCGTTTCGGCAAATCATCGCTCCAGAACTGGCCAAAGGTCCGGTGGAAATGCGCACGTATTACGACGGCTATGCGTGCCGCGCCTATGTCTTTACGGCTGAATTAGGGATGAATTACATGTTCGGCAAAACGCAGAACTGTGCTCTTAATAACCTGCAAATCAATACGAATGCACTATCGGCTCTGGACGGAAAATACGTTATCTCCGCCATCCCGATACGTAACGCCAGTGCCAACAGGCTCCATCTGGAAAAAACATTCGACGATCTCACGAGCTACTGGCGAATCTGGCTGTACAGGGTAACGTAGAGAGAGAATCTGGTTTTTATCCTATACCATCTCCCCTCCGCCATTGCTGGCGGGCAAAGCGCATAAACGTATCGGCTAAGCCTTCGCTAACGCCCTGCATCTGAATGGAATACAAATCACGTTCGATCGTGAGTCCTTGCACGTCGAGCACTTTCAATGTGCCAGCGCGTAGTTCATGCTGCACGGCAAAAACCGATACAAAAGCCATACAACGTGAACTGCTGAGATATGATTTAATGGTTTCAGTACTTCCCAACTGCATCTCGATCGATAAATCAGTAAGGCGCAGGCCAACACCCCGAAGCGCGTGCTCAATAACTTCGAGCGAACCCGAGCCGCGTTCGCGAAGTACAACAGGAATGGTTTTTAATTCATCCAGTGTAATCTCATCACGGTCGGCAAGCGGATGATCGGCGCGGCAGATAAGCACCAGTTCGTCTTTCACAAAAGGCGTGTAGCGAATATCGCTATGGTGGGTTCGTCCTTCCACCAGCCCTAAATCAATATTATCGTTAAGAAGCTGCTGTTCAATCTGTTCGGTATTACCGCTCAGTAGCGAAATCGATACGTCGGCCGATTGTTCGTGAAAGCGAGCCAGCACGGGCGGAATGACGTATTGCGCTACGGTGGTGCTGGCTCCAACCCGCAACGTACCACGCGATTCTCCTTTCAGCGCGTTCATATCGAACTCAAGCTGGCGATACGTTGCCATAATGGTTTCGGCATGACGTAGCAATACGTTGCCAGCCGCGGTCAGGCTAATTTGATTACCTCGCCGGTCGAAGAGAGCCGTACCGAAATGATGCTCAAGTTCCTGAATATGTTTGGTAACGGCAGGCTGCGTTACGTATAGTTCCGCAGCAGCCTTGGTGAAGCTGAGCCGTTTGGCAACGGTATAAAAGACATTCAGGCGAAAGTCGAGCATGGGTTTGAGCGATGGCGGCAAACGATACGTTGACGAACATTTGAGTTCGTAATTTTCTTAAAGGTAATACCGCTACGTTTCCGTCCGAACGAATTTATTACCCCTAAAGCGAATAGTAGTGAAGTAGCCCCTTCTCAGGCAGCGATGAACGTATCGGCTCATCGGATTTAAACTTCAGGGGCGGTTTCTTGTTTCCATGTCGATTTTCCACCCAGAAGTTTACTATCGGCCAAATGACTGTTACGATACGGCGTGTTTAAAGCTGGTATTGCGCCTGCTACTGGTATAAACAAAAACGCCTGACCATGGCCAGGAGTTTTGCGTATTACATACCGTTAAATAGGGTTTGCCTTATTATCTTACTATATATTTTTGGCGAAGCTAACGCTCACTCTGTTTCACCACACTGATTTTTATCATCCCAACACCTGATTTCCGTCAGTCTGTTGTCTGAAATTTACCAGGCAGAAAAAGAATCTAACTAGAATTTCGCTTTAACTAATTGTTAAATAGGTGCTTTATACTGGTTTAGCGTATTTATGTCTGAAAGACTTTCGATTCCTGTAAAGGATTGAAATAGCTTTAATCTGACGTAATTTGACCAACACTATTTTATAATCCTGCTCAGCAATTCTTCATCTGGCTACCTGATCAAAATCATACGGGCGTCTGATCAATATCATATATCGACCTCAGCGATATAGCTACCTTTCGCTTCCAACCTACCGTAATTGATAGGCCCGGCTTAGGTGTAATTCCTGGTCGGGCTGCTTTAGAACTTCTCCGGTTAGAACCCATTAAGTTTTCGAAACGAGGCCGGAGTCTGGCCCGTCATTTTTTTGAAATATTTCACAAAATGAGAGGGGTCGCTGAAACCTAGTTGTTCGGCTACTGCTGTAATGCTTTGATCGGTGTGGATCAGATACCGCTTACCCTCCAGGATAATCTGTTCCGTAATCAACTCACTGGCCGATTGGCCCTGTACGCGCCGGCAGATCATGTTCAGATGCTGAGGAGATACACCGAGTCGTTCGGCGTAATAAAATACCCGATGAGCTACATGACCCGGCTGTCGCAGCAATTCGATAAAGCGTCGAAAGGTCTGGTCGCTGGTTTTGGCTGGTACAGATTCTGTCTGATCAACCTCTAATAGGCGTGCCAATAGAATTTGCGTCAATGCCCGAAGAATTACTAGACTGTGCCTCGACGGATTTTTATATTCGGCTTCCAGAGCCACCAGCAGGTCTAAAAAGAGAGCTGGTTCAGGTAAAAGTATTTCCTTTTTTTGTTCGAGTTGCTGCACCAGCGGATATAGATCGGCACTGTGTTTAGGATCGATAAAATTAGGCCGAAACATAATCACAAACCCTTTGGGGATGGCCGTTAGCTGCCAGCAATGGAGCTGCCCGGGGGAAAGAAAAAAGGCCATTGGCGGGGCAATCGGCAGGAGTTGGGTATCTACCCAATGAAATCCAGCTCCCTCCAGTAAGAGAATTAACTCGAAATAACCGTCATGCTTATGCGGCTGGGTACGCTTGATAATTTCCTTGAAGCGAGATACTTTGACTACTTGCTCGTTTGTCAATTTATCCTTCACTGGAAACGGAATAGAGTCGGGTTGATCCATCAGACCAAAGAGATAGAGGATTAAGTAAGTTTGTTTCAAAAATACCAAAATCAAATCAAACCTGACCATACTGGTACGGCTCCTCTAAAATACCTTTGTGGTACGTACGCCAGCTACGGTGCATCGGCAGAACACTGCATCGTTGTCCGTGTAGGACTCGTAACCAGCGATGAACCGACGATTCCTTATTCTGCTCGTTCTTTTGGGGTATAGCCATTTCCTGCATGCACAATCCGGGCTGCGAGGCTTATTGATAGATGCATCAACCACCAAGCCTATTCCCTTCGCCAGCGTAGCACTCTATAGACCCGCCGATTCGGTGGCCATAACAGGGGCTCTTTCGGACTCTGTAGGTACCTTTCTTATTACGCCAGTACCGCCTGGTCAGTACCTACTCAAAACGTTTTTTATCGGCTACAAAGCCCAGGTAGTCACGCTCAACCTGAAACGAAACGAAGTTCTTAATCTAGGCTCGCTCTTGCTCGAACCCACCAAAAACCAGCTAAATGAAGTGGTTGTCACTGGGCAGCGGTCCGATTTAATGGTTAAGGCTGATCGACAAACTTATCGAGCTTCTCAGTTTGGTTCAGCCGTAGGAGGAACGGCGACCGATCTGCTGCGAAACCTACCCGGTATCAGTATCAACGCGGAAGGAGAAGTGACCCAACGAGGAGCGAATGGTTTTTTGGTGCTGTTGAATGGTAAGCCCGTACAGGCCAATTTAGGCACCTTACTGAATCAACTGGCGGCCAATACTATTGAGTCCATTGACGTGATTACTACTCCATCGGCCCGGTTCGATCCTGATGGGAAAGCTGGCATTATCGCCATCACGACTAAATCGGGGGCTGACCTGGGTTTGTCTATAGTGGTTAATAGCCAGGGCGGACTACCCAGCCTGAACGCGTTTGATAATAGCCATAATCCCGTTCGTTATAGTGCAGATGCATCGATTAGCTACCGGACCGCTCGCTGGGACTGGAACTTTAGCACGGCGTATCTGCGCAATGATCTAGCCGGTCGGCGGGAGGGCGATGTATACACCATTCTCGGTAATCGCATCACCCGTTTTCCCAGTATTGGTGAACGTAGTTTTAAGCGCCACACCCTGACCAATCGACTGGCAGTAAACTTTACGCCTACTAAATCGGATGCATGGTCGGCGGGTTTATATTATGGGTCACGCACGGAAGATCGGACGGCGGATCTGGTCTACAACAACCGGGCAACGGATCGGCAAACCGGCTTACTGATTAGCCAGCTGGATTATTTCAACGCGAATCTGGTGCGCAAGCGAGGGACATTTTTTACGGCCAATCTGGATTACACCCATACCTTTACCAGCAAGGCGACACTCAGCGCAGGCCTGCTCTACGAATACGATTATCTGGATGGATTTACACGCAATTTAAATGTGCGCCGAACCGACGTCCGGGATACATTGCAATATACCTTCACTACCACGGATCGACCCATTGGCAATGTCCGGGCTAATGTTGATGCGAGTTGGCCCTTGGCGGGTGGGCGGCTCGAAGCAGGCTATCAGTACCGCTATCAGCATGACAACGGAAATTATCGGTACTTAAATCAAGATGGACAAGGGGCACCGCTGCTCCTCATTGATGCGTTCACCGGTCAAGCCCGCATCAATAATCAAATCCACAGTATCTACAGTCAGTATACCCATAAAGCTAAGCAGTGGGAGTATACAGCCGGGATCCGCTTTGAATCGGCCCTGCGTGACGTAAATATCCGCCCTCAAGGACAAGCTTATCCCTTGACCCTAAACAATTTATTTCCTTCTTTGAACTTGGTCTACCGGCCTAAGGATGACTGGCAATTCCGTTTGGGCTACAGCCGCCGGGTGCAACGTACCAGCAATTTAGCCCTCAACCCGCTACCGGAACGTGAACACTCGGAAACCCTTGAACAGGGTGACCCGGCCTTGCTCCCTGAATTTGTGGACCTGAGTGAATTAGGAGTAACTCGAACCGTAGGACGTAGCACCTGGCAGGCAACACTGTATCATCAAAACGTACAAAACATTGTCAACCGGGTCAATAGTGTATATGCCGATACAATCCTGAACCGAATCTATACGAATGCAGGCCGGGCACAACGCTTGGGCCTGGAGATCACATCGGACCTAACGATCACCAAACGCCTGAAACTCTACGTTGGGGGTACGGTGTATCGGTCGATAATATCCGGTCAGTTATTTCAAAATACCGTAGTGTTTTCCAATCAGGCTTGGGCCTACTCGGTCAACGCCAATACAAGCCTGCAATTCGCTGCGAACTGGTTGTTACAAGCTAATTTGAATTATCTCTCTCAGCGTATTACTGCCCAGGGAGAAGATTCGCGTTTCTTTTTACCAAACCTATCGATCAAAAAAAGCTTTGTTCAAAATCGGCTTTCGGTGATGTTCCAATGGCAAAATATAGGTTTAGGCCGGCTGACTAGTAATGAGCAGCGGATCACGACGCGCGGAGTGAATTTTTACACGACAACTAATTACATACAGGAGAAGGATATTCTACTGCTGAATCTGAGTTACTCTCTGCATCAACGAAGTAAGCCGGTCAAGCTGCCGAGCAATGAATTTGGTGAGAAAGAATTTTAAACCATTAAAATCGCTCGTAGCGTCTTATACTCATCCAAATGGAGAAGCGTAAAGCGACGCTTGCAACTTCATACTTGCTCTTGTTTTTTAATAAGCATTCGGAATGATTCCAGCAGGTAATAATTTTGCGGGATGAAACCTAATGACAATCTTATCATCCTTGGTGGAGGCTTAAGCGGACTATGTTTAGCCTATTTCCTACGTAACAAGCCACTTAGCGTGACTATTTTAGAAGCCTCTCCCCGATTGGGTGGTCGAATCCATACGGTTGCGGGCGTTTTAGCTACCCCGTTGGAGTTAGGAGCTACCTGGTTTTCTAATAGGCATCCTACTCTTTTGAAGCTAGTAGAAGAACTGGGACTAACTATTTTCCCTCAGTTTTCAGAGGGGGTTTCTTTATTTCAATCCAAATCCTTTGAGCCTCCCCAAAAGTTCTTTATTCCTGCTTCCGAAGCACCTTCCTACCGATTGGCGGGCGGAACAGGGCAGTTGATTAAGGCACTAGCCAAAAAACTGGATGCTACGTCCATCCACCTGGACAGCGAAGTAACCGGGATTCAGGAAGTTCAGCAGGGAGTAATTATTCAAACGGCGAACAATCGAACTTACCACGCTAATCGAGTCGTGAGTTGTATACCCCTGCCCGTGATGGCCGCAAAGGTCAACGTAACGCCTGAACTGCCTCTGTTGGTCAGTGAGCTATTGCCGACAGTACAAACCTGGATGGGCGGCTCAATTAAATTTGTGGTTGAATATGCGACTCCTTTTTGGCGCACGAATGGGTACTCGGGCATGCTCTATAGCCAAGCGGATATAGTGACGGAGATGTACGACCATACGAGCGCTGACGGGCAGCGATTTGGCTTCACCGGCTTCTTAAACGGCGGGTCATCATCCTTTACGCAGGAAGTACGTAAAGAGTTGGTGTTACGTCAATTAGGCGAGCTATTTGGCCCAGAAGCGCTGTCGCCTACGACTTATTTTGACAAAGTGTGGAATGATGACTTTCTGGTAGCTGGTTCTCCGGTCATTCATCGGCCCCATCAACACAATGGACACCCTTTATTACAACAATCTTATCTGAACGGGAAATTGTATTTCGGAGGTACGGAAACGTCGCTTGAATCTCCGGGCTACATGGAAGGTGCTGTTGTAACAGCCAAGAAACTGGCTCTACAATTAGCATCAGAAAATTATCACTAAACGCTTCTGCGTGAGACAAACGAGGTATCATACAACTTCTACTAGAATGTAGACGATTTGCGGCTACTACCAGACCAATAATGGAAAAATTGATAGCTAATTCTCAAAGAATTACTATTAATTATCAGTCAAAGTCAATCGAAAAATTACATATTTCCGTAATTTGAAAGTCACATATGATTCGTAATGCACTTTCTCTCTTTCCTATTTCTATTAGTGTCATCTACCCTGCTGGCGCAACCAAAAGGCTGGCGCGAGCTGACCATTTCGGATGGTTTGTCGCAGGGGATGATTTTTGGCGTGGAACAGGACCAAAAAGGGTTCGTCTGGGTGGCTACCAAGGACGGATTGAATCGGTACGACGGTCATAACTTCGTCGTTTTCACGCACGATCCCTACAATGAATACAGCATTTCCGACGATGCCTGCTCGGCCCTGCTGGTAGATCGTCGCGGACGGTTATGGGTAGGAACCCTCAACCAGGGACTGAACCTGTACGACGCCCAAACGCAGCGATTTTACCATATTGATATCAGTGATCGGCGTTCAGCCAACGCGGGGAACTATGAAGTAAGGTTGCTAACCGAAGACCCTGAAGGAAATATCTGGGTCAATACCGACCAGGATAAGCTTTTTAAAATCACCTTACCGAACGAACTGAAAACGAGTTATCCTAAGGTCGCTAATTTTACTAGCCAGGTAACGTTTGGGCAGATTTCATTGGTGGGCATGTTCGGCAATGCTTCTGCGCATCATATCCAGTTTCGAGCGGATGGTACTGCCATTGTGGGAACTACTGCCGGTATGTGCACTTTCAACTGGCGACGCATGGCGGATATGCAGCCAATCAATCGGCCACTCGGTATCCCAGCAAAAAGTTGGGTGTTAAGCGCTGACATCAGTATTGGCGATTACTGGTTTTCAGCCTCGAATACCCATATTGATGGTTGGCAGGGAGCCACGCACAAAGCCATTCATTTGCCGGATCAAACCGTCAGTGTGGTCATAAAGCGGATTGACGTAAACACGGTGGCGGTAGCTACGCTGGAGTATATCTGGCTGATGTCACCAGCTCAACTAATGGCGCAGGAGAGCCTGAATCCAGATAATGCCTTTACGGCTATGCCTCCTAACCTGTACGGGCTTCGTACCCTGAACAAAGATAAAACCGGGCTGATCTGGATTGGTACGATGGGCTATGGATTGCGCGTCTTCAATCCGAAGGTCAAACAGTTTAAAACGTACCTGCCGAACACCTCCCTGACGTATCTTTTTGAAGACCAGCAGGGACGTTCGTATGTGAACTTTGTAGACCATTATAGTCAGCTGGATCGAGTCAACAACCGCCTTAATCCATTTTTAAATGAGAAGGGGCCGCGTAGACGACAGTATTATTTAATGCAAAGCAAAGCCGGTTTTTTCTGGACTTCCACTGTAGATACTGAACGCGGGGGGTATCAATTGTTAAAATACTCAACCGACTGGCGGTTGTTGAAAGCCTACCCCTTACCGACTCAGGCCGTATTGGGTATTTATCTAAATCAGACGATTGAAGACAAAACGGGGCAACTCTGGATTGGCGCTACGAAAGGGAAACTACTCCGCTTTAATCCGGTGACGGAAACATTTACCATCTTCAGTTATGCTCATCTGCTGCCTCAAAGCGGAGCGGAAACCGAAACCTACGCTCTCTACTTCGACCATTCAGGCACACTCTGGATTGGCACACCCAGGGGGCTGGTTCGGGCCGGTTATCCGCTGACAAAACCAAGTTTTTCGCTTTATAAAAACAGTAGTACTGATCAACAGAGCCTCAGCAACAATGCGGTATCGAACATGGTCGATGATCCTTATCAACCGCTTCGCTATTTATGGGTCAGTACCAAAGGGGGTGGCCTGGAGCAGTTGGATAAGCAAACGGGCCATTTTCGGCATTTTACCGAAGCGCAGGGGCTACCCAATAAAGTAGTCTATGGCATCCTGGTCGATTCGTTTAAGAATCTGTGGATGAGTACAAACCGGGGAATAGCTCAGTTCAACCCCCGGACGTTTGCTTTTCGCAATTTCACCAAAGCGGATGGGTTGCAGGACGACGAGTTTAATACCGGTTCGTTTTTTAAAGCGGCTTCGGGGAAACTGATGTTTGGGGGCGTAAACGGGCTTACCGAATTTAATCCGCGAGACATTGCGGGTAAACTTACCGTTCCGCAGGCGCACATTGTGGGCTTACGTATTAACAACGAGCCAGTAATAGTCGGAAATCCCGATGAAATCTTGCCAGAAAGCATCGAAAGCGCACCAGCCATCGATTTGTCGTACGATCAGAACGGAGTAACGCTGGAGTTTGCAGTGATGGATTTTACCAATCCATCCAAAAACCGGTATCGCTACCGATTAATGGGCACCAGCGACGATTGGGAAGAGGGCGGTACAAACCGATTTGCCAACTACGCGCAACTCCCAGACGGGAACTATACGTTTCAGATGATTGGCTCATCCGACGGGCAGAATTGGAGCAAACCCGTTGAACTTCAGATTCGCGTTCATCCGCCGTTCTACCGCACCTGGTGGGCCTATCTGTTGTATGCCATCCTACTTGCGGTCGCAGTCTGGCAGTTCAATCGTGTTCAGACCCAACGACTCCTGCTGGAACAACGTATCGTTTACGAGCAAAAGGAAGCCAGCCGGCTGGCGGAGCTGGATGGACTGAAAACGCAGTTTTTTACCAGCATCAGCCATGAATTTCGAACGCCCCTAACCCTGATTCTGGGCCCACTGGCCGACCTCAAACAGCGATTTCCGACCGAAGGGGTGCTCGGACTCATGGAACGAAATGGGCAGCGACTGCTCAACCTGATCAACCAGCTTCTCGACCTTAGTAAGCTGGAAGCCGGTCAACTACGTATCAAAACCGAACCGGGCGATCTGGCCGTCTTTTTGCGTACACTGGCAGCCTCATTTAGTTCGCTGGCCAGCAGCCGACAGATTCGGTTCTCATTCACGCAGGAGCAGGATGAATACTGGGCTGATTTTGACCGGGATAAGCTGGAAAAAATAGTTACCAACCTACTCAGTAACGCTTTAAAATTTACCCCGGCGGGCAACGACGTAACGATGCGTGTTCGCTACGTCAGCACAGCGAGACAACTTCTATTGACTGTTCAAGATACGGGAGTCGGAATTGCCCCTGAACACGTAACGCACATTTTCGAACGGTTCTATCAGGTCGATGACAAAGGCAATCCCGCGTATGAAGGCACTGGCATTGGGCTGGCGCTGGTGCATGAGCTGATTAAGGTACTGAACGGACGTATCGACGTAGCAAGCACGCAAGGGGTAGGTACTACGTTCACCGTTACGTTACCACTGGTGTCAGCACAGCCCCCAGCCGACTCGCCAGCCACTTACGACGTAGCAGATTATTCAGGCAGTGTTATAGAACCATTGCTTCAACCCCAAACTGGCCTCCATCAGCTAGTAGCAGAGGATGAGGATACCCTGCTTGTCATCGATGATAACGCCGACATTCGCGCCTATGTACGTAGCATTTTCGAGCGGGATTACCGGGTGCTGGAAGCCGTCGACGGACAGGCGGGACTGGAGCTTGCCACGTCTGTTTTGCCCAATATTGTGGTCTGCGATCTGATGATGCCCCGACTCGATGGGTTTGGCTTTTGCAAGGCGTTGAAAGCGCAGGAAGCCACCAGCCATATTCCAGTGGTTATGCTCACGGCGAAGGCTACCGTTAATGATCGGATTGAAGGCTTTGAGTTAGGGGCCGACGATTACCTGACTAAACCGTTTAACCGAACGGAGCTACAGGCACGGGTACGTAACCTAATTCAGCAGCGACGGCGCCTGCTTCAGTGGTTCGGTAAAGACAAAGCCGAGACAAGCGACCAACCGCTACCCGCTACGTTGCCAACGGCCGAGCAACAGTTTATGGATCGACTGGCCGCGGTGGTTAACCAGCACCTGGACGATACGTCCTTCACGGTTGAGGCATTGGCCGAATTGCTAAACATGAGCCGGGTTCAGCTCCACCGAAAACTGAAAGCCGTAGCCAATACCAACGCCACTCAATTTATCCGCGATAGTCGCCTGACAAAAGCCGCTGAACTGCTGACCGAAGGCCAGCAAAGCGTGACGCAGATCGCTTATTCCGTTGGCTTCGACAACCTATCTTATTTTGCCAAAGTCTTTCAGGAACGGTACCAGGCTTTACCTTCCCAATACGGTAAATCTAATGTACCATTAGGTTAATCAACTAGTATTTTATTGCCTCTAAAAACCTGATTTATCAGGTTTTTTTATGTCCATGTAACATGGTTGTTACTGAATGTAACGAGCGTGTTAGCAGGTTTTTTCGCAGCGAACCTACTTGCAAAGCCAAACGAATATCCGTGTGTATTCCCGATGGCTACCCTGCAGTTCAATGCTTATGAAAACCAGCCAACCGGTTAATCGGCCCACCGCTGATCCATCATCCACTACGTATCTGGACGGCCAATTTGAGCTACGCTACCGTCAGTACGTTGGTAAGGTACTACGTACCTGGCTGTCCATAAAAACGGACGAATTAATCGTCCCGGATTACACCCAGGATATGTTTATCAGCGCCTTCGAGAAGCACAGTCCCTGTCAAAATCGTTCGTCTTTTTTTCTTGTCGCTAACTAGCCACCCGCGATGGGGCTATTGACTAAATAATTCCTTTCCTGCTCTATTTTATGAGATACAACGTGTACAACTTTTCGCCTTCCTCTTACCGACACTCTTTTTTAGTAAAAGCGCTTCAGGCTAGTCTGCTGCTGGCGATCCTGCTGGGGGCCGCGCTACCCGGACACGCGCAGACCCGTCGTTACGTCAGGCAGGGGGCCACGGGTAGCGGTAGCAGTTGGGCCGATGCCTCGGGCGACCTGCAGAGCCAGATCAACTTCAGCGGTACCCAGCAGGTCTGGGTAGCCGCAGGTATTTACAAGCCAACCTCAACGACGGCCCGTAATGTGAGTTTCTCGTTGAAGAACGGGGTGGCAGTCTATGGGGGCTTTGTGGGTACGGAAACCGACCTGAGCGAGCGGGGGTCGGTGAATCCGGCGACGGGCAGCCCCTCCAGCAGTACCTTGAGCGGGGACATAGGCGTGGTAGGCGACAACACCGACAACAGCTACCGTGTAATCAGCAACAGTAATCTTAACAGCACGGCGGTGCTGGACGGTTTTCTCATCAGTAAGGGCAACTCCTATTTTATCGGCCAGCCGAGCGATTTCGGCGGGGGGATGTATAATTCCAACAGCAGTCCAAGCTTAACCAACTGCTCGTTTGTGGACAATGCCGCTGGCGCGGGCGGAGGGATGTATAATACTGACAGCAGCAGTCCAAGCTTAACTAACTGCGCCTTCCAGAACAATTCCGCTCTTACGGGCGGGGGGATGCATAATTCCAGCAGCAGTCCAAACTTAACCAATTGTTCGTTTGTGGCTAATGCCGCTCAGTTTGGCGGGGGGGGTATATATAATGTCGGAAGCAGTCCAAGCTTAACCAACTGTGTGTTGTTCGGCAACAATTCCGTTCAGTTTGGCGGGGGGGTGTATAATAATAGCAGCAGTCCGATCTTGATCAACTGCTCCTTTCAGGACAATACCGCTCAGTTAGGTGGCGGGATGGCTATTCTCAGCAGGAACAGTACGAGCTTAACCAATTGTTTGCTGTTCGGCAACGGGGGAAGTAATACAATTTATGATATTTTTGCTAGTTTCTCCTCTCCAAACTCATTGCTGCGTTATAGCCTGATTGAGGCTTCGGTAACAGGCTACAGTGATGGCGGAAACAACATAATCACTACCACCAACCCCTTCGCTTCCACCAGCTCGACGCAGTTAAGACCCTGCTCGCCCGCCATCAATGCGGGTAACAATCAGGCCTACCTCACCGCCAACGGCCCCGCCACCGATCTGGCGGGCACCCCCCGCTTCTTCAACAACGGCACCATCGACATGGGCGCTTACGAGTACCAGGGCGAGCCCGGGCTTATCATGAGCAACCCCGCCACCACCACCGCCACCCAGGGCGTGGCTTTCAGCCAGTCCTTCACCGCCCTGGGGGGCGTGACTCCCTACAGCTTCAGTGTGGTGGACGGCAGTCTGCCCAGCGGGCTAAGCCTGGCCACCACAGGGGAACTGAGCGGCACGCCGACTCAAGCGGGTAGCTACTCGGTCACCGTGCGGGCCACCGACGCCAACGGCTGTGCGGGAACGGGAGCTGCCTATAGGCTGACCGTGAATGCGGCCATCCCCACCATCGCGGATTTGGCAGCCAGTCCAGCCGCGGTTTGCGTGGGTAGTCCGGTGACGTTTACGGCCACCATCGGCAACCTGACGGGCAGCTATGCCTACACGCTCACCAACGGCAGCAGTACGTCCATCGCGGGAAGCTCGACCAGTTCCACCTTCAGCCAGAGCCTGACGGCGGCTGGTTCGGGAAACCAGAGCTTTACCCTGACGGTGGAGCAGAGCGGGCAAAGTACCCAGGCAACAACGGGTGTGACGGTCAACGCGACCCCCACGGCGGGATTAACCAACAATGGCCCCTTGAGCTGCACGCTGAGTAGTGTAACACTGACGGCTTCGGGCGGAACGTCGTACAGTTTCAGCACGGGAGCCACCCCGATAGGTACCAGCAATCAGGCCACAGTGAGCACCGGGGGTACGTACTCCGTGACGGTCATCAACGGAGGGAGCGGTTGCTCGACAGTAGCATCGACTACCGTAGACCAGGCCGCCACAACAAGGCTAACCTGGACGGGACAGACCAGCACCGACTGGAATACGGCCGGCAACTGGTGCCCGGCGCGGGTGCCGCTCAGCACGGATGATGTGGTCATTCCGGCAACCCCGCCCATCAAGCCTGTTCTGGGTACCAACGCCGTGGCCAACTCGGTGGAGGTGCAGAGTGGGGCATCGCTTGCTATCACAAACGCGGGAATACTAACTCTCAACGGGTCAAGGTTAATTGGAACAAATACCGTGACCTTGTTCACAAGCGGAACTGTTGTTAACAGTGGGCAAGTGGTTGTCGGTAATTTGTCGTCAGCTACTGTAGGTCAGTTAGGGGTGTTGAACCAGGGGGTGTTCCTAAACAACACGGGCGGCAGTATCCGTATTGACCGGACAACCAGCCACGGCATCCAGAATACAGGCACCGCTACCAACTCCGCTACTATCACCGTCGGTCAGTCGGCGTCTATTGGCGGAAACGGGCTATTCATTAACGGCACGGGCTCGTTCAGCAACATCGCCGGAGGCTATGTCCAGGTCGACAACGCGGGAATCAATGGTATTCGATTAGATGGTGGTACGTTCACGAATGCAGCCGTCATCCAAATCGGTAGTTATTCGGCTGTAACCAGCTACGGCATCTTTATATTAAAAGGAACAGACACGTTTACCAATGCCGATGGTGGTGCTATTACTATCAACCGGACAGGTAATAATGGCGTGCTAAACAATGGAACATTCACGAATGCCGCAACACTGACCATCGGTAACGTCGCTTTTTCCGCGCAGGACAATATTCAGACCGTTGGTACATTTATTAACACAACTACGGGGGTAATCTATGCCGCCCGGACAGCCAATAGTAACGGGAACGGTATCTGGAACGTGGCGAACTCCTCCTTTACCAATAGCGGAATGATCATTATCAGATCCCTTTCTATTACGGGCGGTAACGGTATCCTTAACGCCGGAACCTCCTTCGCGAACCTGGCCGGGGGCCGTATTCAGCTCGACGGCGTGCTTCGGGGAGTAGTTAACCGGACTACCTTTACCAACGGGGGCGAGATACGAATGGGTGACAACGCACCCCTGGGCGAGCGGGGGATTCTAAACACGACCAACAACGCGCTATTTACTAACCTGGCAGGGGGAGTAATCAGTATCGGCCAAGCGGCCTATACCCGGGACGGCATCACCAACGAGGCTGGTAATACCTTTACTAATTCAGGTACGATCAGCATTGGCACCTCGAGCAGCATTGCGGGCAACGGCATCACCAACGCCGGTACACTCAATAACAGTGTCTGCGCCACACTAACCGTTTTCGACAATGTTGCTAACAGCGGCAGCTTTACCAATGCAGGCCTGTTAACGGTCAGTACGACGCAGCCGCACACGAACACGGGGTCGTTCATCAACACCGGCGATATTGAGTATCCGCAGGGAAATCCAATCCCGAACGTGACGAATAATAACCCATTTGACGTGCCTGTCATTGGCTGTGTCAGTGGGATTAGTCCGGCGCTTCAACTGGGCGAAAACAGCAGCCAGCTTACCATTGGTACAACCTGGTATAAAGACCCGGCGCTGACCCAGCCAGCGGGCAGTTATGATCAGGCCAGTAACACGTTTACGCCCAGCAATCTGGCCGCGGGCAGCACGACAATCCTGTATTTTTCGGTCACCTACGGCGCAAATGCCTGCACCAAAACCGAATCGGTGACGGTGACCCTAAACCCGCAGGTAACGGCCAGCATCAATCCAGAATCGGCTACGCTAACCTGCGCCAGTCCTACCGTAAGCCTGACGGCCATTGGAGGTACCAGCTACGTTTGGGATGATAATTCAACCAACCCTGTTCGGGCGGTAAGTGTGGCTGGTACGTACTCCGTAACGGTACTTTCGGGCAGTGCGTGCTCAGCTGTAGCCAGTACCACGGTCACCAGCAATACAGTGACAATCGCCGTCAGTAACCCCACCCCCACCACGGCCAGCCAGGGCGTGGCTTTCAGCCAGTCCTTCACGGCCGTGGGCGGCAGTGGTCCCTACAGCTTCAGTATGGTGGACGGTAGTCTGCCCAGCGGGCTGAGTCTGGCCACGACAGGTGCCCTGAGCGGAACACCGACTCAGGCGGGGAGCTACTCAATCACCGTGCGGGTGACCGACGCCAACGGCTGTGTGGGGATGAGTGCGGCCTACAGCCTGACAGTAAATGCCGCCATTCCCACCATCACAGGTTTGGCGGCCAGTCCCAATCCGGTTTTTGCCGGCAGCTCGGTGACGTTCACAGCGACGGTGGGCAACGTAACGGGTAGCTATGCCTACACGCTCACCAACGGCAGCAGTCCGCTATCCGGCACCGCCACCAGCTCCGCCTTCAGCCAGAGTCTGACGGCCAGTGATTCAGGCACCCAGAGATTTACCCTGACGGTGAGCAGCCTCGGGCAAACCACTACGGCCGCTACCAACGTAACGGTGAATCCAGCCTGTACCAGCCTCTACACCGTTACCAACACCAACGATGCCGGGGCGGGCAGTTTACGCCAGGCTATGCACGACGTAGCGGCTACTACGTGCCCCGCTCCCTTCACCATTACCGCCAGCGTAAGCGGCACCATCAACCTGGCCAGTGTGCTGCCCGGTATTACTAAAGACATCGCCTTTATCGGACCGGGAGCCAGCACCCTGACCATCCGCCGAAACTCAGGCGGCAACTACCGCATTATTACCATTCCTGGTGCGAATACGGTCAGTTTTGACGGATTTACCATTGCCGATGGACTCGATACTGATGGTGCTGGTATCTATTCCAACGGAATTTTGACCCTAACTAACTGTGTTTTTCGGAACAATCAGACCTCAACTGGAAACGGGGCAGGTGTTTTTAATGCCAACCAGCTTACGGTCAATAATTGCACGTTTAGCAATAATCACGCGAACGGAAGTGGGGGTGGAGGGCTTACGCATTTTGGATCCCTGTTAACGGTATATAACTCTATATTCACTGATAATACGGCATCATCTCTGGGAGGAGGTATTAAAACATTAACAGGTGGTGTTACGATTAGCAATTCGCTCTTCATTAATAACCGAACGGGGGGTGGGAATGCAGGTATCTCCTTCAGTGGTAATGCCACCGTTACGAATTGTACGATTAGTGGTAATAGTACCAGCGGTACTGGTGGAGGAATTGGCTGTGTTGGTGGTAGCCAAACACTCATCAATACGAGCATTACCAGTAATACAGGAACTATCGGTGGGGTACAAAAAGATGATGCCGCCGATCTCACCCTGATCAACTGCATTGTGGCAGGGAATATAGCCCCCGGAAACCCACAAAACGACGGTATCGCAGGCACAGTCAACCCGGCCTCAACCAATAATATAATTGGAACGGGCGGAACGGGCGGTTTGACCGATGGCGTTAATGGCAACCGGATTGGAGTAAACGCCCTGCTGGCACCACTAGGAAATTACGGCGGCCCTACACAAACCCACGCTCTGTTGCCGGGTAGCCCGGCCATCAATGCTGGTACATCCACGGGTGCGCCTACCACCGATCAGCGCGGAGTGGCTCGCGTGGGGGCTACCGACATCGGTTCGTTCGAATCACGGGGCTTTACCCTAAGCCAGAGCAGCGGCAACAACCAGAGCGCTATCGTCAACACGGCCTTTGCCAATCCGTTGGTGGTTTCGGTCAACAGTGCCAGCTCGGAGCCCGTAGCTGGTGGGGTGGTGACCTTTACGGGGCCAGCCTCAGGGCCTAGCACCAACCCCGCTTCAGTCACGGCTAGTATTGCAGGAACAACGGCTTCTGTTTCGGTCACGGCCAATGCTACGTCGGGTGGCCCATACAGCGTAACGGCCAGTGCCAACGGGGCCAACCCAACCATCAATTTTGCCCTCACCAACACGGCTGCCGCTCCGACCATTGCTGGGTTCACTACGTTGGTGAATACCATCTGCGTGGGTAGTCCTATTACCTTCACGGCTACCATCGGCAACGTAACGGGCAACTACACCTACACGCTAACCAACGGAAATAGTCCCCAAATCGGCACTGCCAGCGGTAACTTCAACCTGGATCTACCGGCCAGTGGCTCGGGCGTACAGACCTATACGCTGACGGTGATGAGTGGTACACAGTCGACCACGGCGACCACTAGCGTAACGGTCAACAGCCTGCCGGTGGCCAATCTGGTGAGCAGCGGTACGTTGAGTTGCGCGGTTACGTCGGTAACCCTGACGGCCTCGGGCGGTAGCTCCTATACCTTCGCCAATAGCAGTGGCGTGGTGGGCATTCCAGGCTCTACCAGTACCATAGTGGTTAGCACGGTGGGTACGTATTCGGTGACGGTGGGCAATGCGAATGGCTGTGTCAGCACGACCAGCACTACCGTCAGCAGCAACACGACAGCGGCTACGGCCGCAATTCTACCGCCAGCCAGCACCACGTTGAGTTGCACCACGACCAGCCTGAGCCTAACAGCCACGGGGGGCGGGACGTATCGCTGGGATGATAACTCGACTAATGCGGTGCGTCCGGTGAGCAGTTCGGGTACATATTCGGTGACGGTTACCGCAGCGAACGGTTGCACGGCGAGTGCGTCCATTCAGATTTACCAGGACACAAATGTGCCCATTGTCAGCATCAACCCATCCAGCGCTACGTTAAGTTGCGCTACGTCTTCGGTAAGTTTAAGTGCATTGGGTAGTGGTTCATTCCGCTGGAACACCGGGGCCACTACGTCGGTCATCAGCGCTACGTCGGCCGCTACGTATTCGGTGACGGTAACGGCCACCAACGGCTGTACGGCCAGTGCCAGTGCTACGGTGGGTATCGATCAATCGGTGCCTACGGTGGCTATCAATCCTACCTCGGCAACGTTGACCTGTGCCACACCAGTGGTGAGTTTGAGCGCCCTGGGCAGTGGTACGCTACGCTGGAGCACGGGCGCTACTACGTCTTCGATCAGCGTGACTACCGCAGGAACGTATTCGGTGACGATAACAAGTACCAACGGGTGTACAGCGGCTACATCGGCGCAGGTTATTCAGGATAATAGTTTGTCTACGGTCACGATCACCCCATCCATCGGAACACCGGCCGGCGTTACGTTAACCTGCGCCAGTCCGACGGTAAGTTTATCCGCAGTGGGCAGTGGTTCATTCCGTTGGAGTACCGGTTCTACTGCGGCAGTCCTATCGGTCAGCACCGCCGGTACGTATTCGGTGACCCTGACGGGGGCCAACGGCTGCACATCGACGGCCAGTATTATGGTGAGTCAGGATAATAACCTACCATCCGTTACAATTAGTCCATCCAGCGCTACGTTGACTTGTACTACTCCAACAGTCAGTCTGAGTGCGGTGGGTAATGGCTCATTCCGTTGGAATACGGGAGCTACGACATCCGTGATCAGTGCTACGTCCGCCGGTACCTACTCGGTGACCTTGACAGCCACTAACGGTTGCACCGCTACCGCCACGGCGCAGGTAGTCCAGGATGGAAACCTGCCTTCGGTCACGATCAGTCCTGTCAGCGCTACGTTAAGTTGCGCTACGCCAACCGTGAGTTTGACGGCTGTGGGCAGTGGCTCGTTACGTTGGAATACCGGCGCCACTACGTCGGTCATTAGCGTTACGTCGGCGGGCACCTACTCGGTTACGCTAACGGGAACCAATGGTTGTTCGACTACGGCCTCAGCGCAGGTTATGCAGGATAATGCCCTGCCCGCCGTATCGATCTCAGCGAACCCCTCGCTGACCATCACCGCTGGACAGAGCGTAACCTTAACAGCTAACGGGGCTACTACGTATCAATGGTCGACCGGCGTCAATGCCAGCGCGATTGTAGTCAGTTCCACTGGTACGTACTCGGTAACTGGCACAACTGGTAACTGCTCGAGTCCAGCTTCGGTTACTGTTTACCAGACCAGCCAGCCAACCGGTCCGTTTGCCATTACGGGCGTTACGACCAACAACTGTCAGCAGATTGCCGCCAACCGCTACGTGGTCAGCTTCACGCCCCAGTATAGCGGACTCAACGGGCAGCCTGTCAGCTTCTCGGTGCTCAACGAAATGGTGCCCACCACCGCACCCGGCCCCTACACCCTCCAGTTCTACACCGATAACTCGCCCGTTATCCTGAAAGCGCAACAGGCCGGTACGTCGGGAGAAGTATCGTTCACGTATAACTGGCTGGCGAGTTGTGCCAACCCACAACCCAACACTCCGCCACGGGTGGATCAGCCGTTGGTTGATCAAGTAGCGCGCGTTGGTGAAGGTTTTGGTTACACCATTCCGCAGACTACGTTCACCGATAATGAGTCACCCCAAAGTCTGGTGCTGACGGTGAGTGGACTGCCGGCGGGACTTAGCTTCAATCAACCGGCTCAGATCGGGGGCGTACCTAGTGCGACGGGAGTGAGTATGGTGACGGTAACAGCGACTGATCCCCAAGGTCTGAGCGTGAGCGCCAGTTTCCGACTGACGGTTGTGGATCAAAATGCCGCCAATACCCCACCTACCCTAGTCAATCCGGTAGCGAATCAGGTGGCACTTGTTCAGCAACCCTACAGCCTCAATCTGGCGTCTACCTTCACCGATGCCCAGACGCCCAATGCCCTCACGCTGACAGCCAGCGGGCTGCCAGCGGGCCTGATGCTGAATGGCACTACGTTGTCGGGTACGCCTTCTCAGACGGGTACATCAACCGTCACGCTGACGGCCACTGATCCGGGTGGACTTAGCGCTTCGACCAGCTTTGGCTTCACGGTGCAACCCGCTTCGGCTACCGCCACGGGTAGCTTCGCCATCACCGGGGTGAGTCCGATCACCTGTACGCAGGTCGCCAACAACCGCTACACCATCAGCTTTACTCCACAGTACGTAGGGCTTAATGGGCAGACGATCAGTTTCCAGGTGGTCAACGAGCTGGCCCCTACCACGGCCCCCGGTCCGTATTCGCTCCAGCTCTACAATGACAATCCGACGATTGTGCTGAAAGCTAAACAGGATGGAAGTGCAGGTGAGGCTACTTATAGCTACAACTGGCTGGCGAACTGTACCAGTCCGCAACCTAATACTCCTCCGCGAGTGAATCAGCCGCTTACCGATCAAGTGGCTAAAGTGGGCCAGGAATTTGGCTATACCATTCCGCAGCTTACCTTCACCGACAACGAGTCTCCTCAAAGTCTGGTGCTGACGGTAAGTGGACTGCCGACGGGATTGAGCTTCTCTCCACCTACCCAGATTGGGGGTGTGCCGAGTATGTCGGGTGTGAGCACAGTGACCGTAACGGCTACTGATCCTCAAGGATTAAGCGTGAGCACATCGTTTCTGATCACCGTTCAGCCCGCCAGTACGACGGTTGTAACACCCCCAACTCCCGTTGGCTTTGCCATCACCGGCGCGCAGTTGGTTAGTTGTGAGTCGATCGGTGCCAACCGCCGGGCGATTCGGTTGATGCCCCAGTACAGTGGGGTAACGGGTGAGCCGATTAGTTTTTCGATTGTCAATGAGCTGTTACCCACCATGGCAAGCGGTCCCTACCGGCTGGAGCTGTACACCGACAATACGGTACTGCGGCTGCGGGCTCAACAGGGCAGCACCAGCGCCAGATACGACTATAACTGGCTGGCAGCCTGTAACGTAGCAGGACGCCAGGGGATTGGTGAATCGGGGCAAACCATGCAGGTTCGTCTACTGGGCAATCCGGTCGAAGGTGATTGGATGCAGGTACAAGTTCGCGGAGTTGAAGGCCAGACGGTGGATTTTAACCTGGTTGATCAACAGGGGAAACCCGTTGCCAAGCAGCGTATTCGGGCGGCTGATCAGTCGGAGATAGTTAAGATGCCGATACGTGGTCAATCGGGTGTATTGATCTTGGATGTGCAGGCGAATCAGCAACGCCAGCAGCTAAAAGTAATTGTTCGGTAAGCAACACATTCCTGCATCCTTTCTGCAAAAGCTAGTCTTTGAACGGAAGGATGCAGGATTTTTCAACGCTCAGCGGATCAATCGAAATGGTTGCTGTATAAGCAGACAATAATCTCTTCAGAACGTGTGCATCTGATTCGGTCTGGCATCGTTATTTATATCCTCCCCAAAACGCTGAAATCATAGGCGAATCCTGCATCTGTCATACAGCCGAGCGCACCACCAAACTTTTTTGACTTACCTACAAGGAAAGCATCACGCCGACAGACGCATAGTTGATCCAGGTGAAATTATATACCTCATCGACATCGGCTCCGCCCTCCACTACCCGATAACCTGCCTTCACACTAAATGCTCGATTAATCGCATAAGCACCACCCACAAAAATATCTTCTGCCCGGCCAAAGCGCGAACCCAACGCATCACCTTCCAGCATCAGACGCCAATACTCATCAGGTTTATAGATAACGTTAAAATTAATGAGCGGTACAAACCCTACATTAGCGAAATGTGAACTAGCTGACTCATTAGTAAACTGGACATTGGCATCCCGAATTTTAGCGGTCAAACCGAGCCCTACCTGCCATCGACTGCGGGAGATGAAATCATAGCGGTACGTTAAACGATAGGAGTTGAACGTGTAATCAACACTTGTTTGTCGATTGGCCGCAAACAGTTGATTGGTAAAGGTGACATTCTGCCCTAGTTCACCCTGATACCGCACCGTAAGCGGAGCATATAAAAGTGATACGGTGTGGCGATTGGCGATGGTGTAACCCAGCCGAAGTCGGTAAAATACAACTGGTTTGGCGCTTAGATTGTCAGCAAGGTTAATATAGGTTCCTCCCTGATTTGGTATCCTGATTTCATTGTACGTAGTGCCCAGCACCAGGCCCGATTCCAGGTCAAGCCGTAGTTGAGCTCGGGCAGGGAAAACGCTAAAACACAGCAGGCATGGGCAAAGCCAACTTAAAATCGCTCTCGAGAAATGTAGCTTTCTATACATTCTTCTTAAACGATCCCTCAAACAAATGGTTTTGCTTTAAATCCCTGACGATTATGGCCCTGGATATCCGGGTGCGGAACTCGTAATTCGATAGAAACTAACACGGCTACGTAGGCTAATCAATTTAACGTATTCAAAGCAATGGCATCTGGAATTTTCGCAGTCTTGGACGATATAGCAGCCTTAATGGATGACGTAGCACTAACGACAAAAATAGCTACGCGTAAGACTGCCGGTATACTGGGGGATGATCTGGCCGTTAATGCGGAAAAAGCAACTGGTTTCCTGGCAGAACGAGAGTTGCCAATCCTTTGGGCTATTACAAAAGGTTCCTTGATTAACAAGCTGATTATCGTTCCGGTGGCGCTGCTGCTGAGTGCGTTCTTGCCTGTCGCCATCACCGTTATTCTGTTGCTCGGTGGTTGTTATCTGGCGTATGAGGGAGCAGAGAAAATAATAGAATATATTTTGAAGGCGAAAAAAACAAACCAGCCAGTAATCCCAGAAGCTCAGCAAACTAATCCAGTTGTTGATGAGGAAAAAACAAAAATAAAATCCGCCATAACTACTGACTTTATACTTTCGGTAGAAATTGTCATCATAGCCTTAGGGACGGTTACCGAACAAGATTCGCTGATCCAGGTCGTAACGGTGTCGGTGGTTGCCTTATTAGCGACGATTGGCGTGTATGGTCTGGTAGCGCTGCTGGTGCGGATGGATGATGCGGGCTATCAGTTGATCAAACGGTCGAATAACAAAGGCATTCTGGCTATCCTCGGAAAAGGGCTGGTTGGCGCTCTGCCAATTATCATCAGATTTTTAAATGTGGTGGGAACGTTCGCCCTTTTGTTGGTTGCTGGCGGCATCTTTGTTCATAATTTACCTTTTTTACACAGCCTGTTACCTAATGTTCCTGCTGTCATAAAAGAATTTGGGATTGGTTTACTTGCTGGTCTGGCCATTGCGGGCCTTGTAGCCATGGTTAAGGCAATTAGAAGCCCAGCTAAAACAACCGCCTATTAACACCTCATCCCCAGTAAATTAATATGGTTATAAGGCCCGTTCGGTACGTAGTGTCACGACCTGATTGAGCCGTACCACGGCTTGAATAGATTTTTTCGGCCGCCGGTAACTTGTCCAGAAACGGTTTTCCTCGTTAGGTAATTCTAGGCAGTGGGTATGACAAACAAAAACTGCGCAATTGAATAGTCGCCATTGACCCATAGCCGGCTCATTACGACTCGAATTGAAGGTTGACTAAATACAATTCATAGGCTGAAACCAGCAACAGAAATTTGCCGATTTAGTGAAATCTGCTTTTGCCAATTCGTGGATAAGCAAGCGAATGAACGCTTTCCATAAAATTATGTGGTAGTGTCCGAGCCTTGGCCCTGATGGCCTCCCGGTAGAAGAACGAGATTTATGTTTGCGGTGCTACAACAGCCCTTGTCGTCGCCGTCATCTTTAAGCTATACTGAAGTCATCTATGAATCAATAAATGATACGTTGTTTTGTGATCGGACTGCCAAAGTGGATGGCAATTTGAGTAGAATTTTCTGCTAGTAGCCGCTATCTCATTGAAACGGACATTTTAAAAGATGGCCGAGACACTAGTTTAGTAGTCTGATCAACAAACCAACCGAAAACCAACCCCTCTCAGCGTTAGAATCTCAACGGTGGGGTCTTCCTTCAAGTACTTGCGTAGTTTGGTGATAAACACATCCAACGTACGCCCCTGGAAATAACTGTCATCGCCCCACAAGCTCAGCAAGATGTGACGACGCTCTAAAACTTGGTTTTGATGGGCATACAGCATTTGGAGCAGTTGGGTTTCTCGGTAAGACAGGCGGATGACCGGCTGATCGCCTAGTTGCAACGTTTGTTGGTGAACCATAAACGTATAGTGGCCAATGGAGTAAGCGCCTGCTAGCCTCGAAGCCGAGGGCTGGCTACGTTTGAGCAATTCATTTATCCGTAGAAATAACTCTTCCAGACTAAACGGTTTTTTTAAATAATCATTTCCACCACTTCGGTAGCCTTCTATTAGATCGTTGGTGGCCGTGCGAGCCGTTAGAAACAGGATGGGTACCGCTTGATCTATCTGGCGAATTTGCTGCACTAACGTATACCCATCGGTGATGGGCAGCATCACATCGACAATACAGAGTGCGTATCGATGGGTACAAAACAGATCAAAGGCCTGTTGGCCATCCCCAACATGAGTGACTTGGTAGTGACGCTGCTCCAGGCTATCGACAACCACTTGAGCCAGAAAAGGCTCATCTTCTATTAAGAGAATATGAACTGGCTCCATCAGTGTAAAGGAAGACGAATCCAAAATAAACTACCCTGGGGCTCATTGGCTTCCGCCCGGATCGACCCACCATGTTGCGTCAGGATTTGCCGCACGTAACTTAAGCCTAAGCCATAGCCTTTCACATCATGAACATTACCGCGGGGTATACGAAAGAAGGGTTCGAATATTTGAGTTCGATATTCGACTGGTATTCCGATGCCGTTGTCGGCAAAACTAATGTCAACCCATCGGTTTTTAGCCGTTAGACGGATGTCGAGCTGGGGATGAGCTGATCTGTACTTAACGGCGTTGTCTAACACATTCGTAAATACCGCCAACAAACTGTTCGTTAGCCCCTTCGCCAATACCGGCTTGCCTGGCGGCTGATACGTTATCCAAGTATCTGGAAGAGTGTGGCGGAGAGAATGCTCCTGGATCGCCTGCTCCAGGAGCTGGCCTATGTTGACCACCTGCCAGGGCTCGTTGGGTAAGGTGGTTCGCCGATTGGCGTTTAAGATTTGCGTGGTTAATCCTGTTAATTTATCCGCCTGGTAGGTGATGATATCTAAATACTTTTTTTGAACCTGGGGCGGATGGCTAAAGGATTTAAGGGCTTCGGCTGTAATCTTGATGGAGGTGAGTGGCGTATTGAGTTCATGGCTCATGTTGTTAATAAAATTATCCTTGAGCTGAGTTAATTTCTGTTGGGAGAGCAAGGTCTTGGCAGTATAGCCAAAGCAGAACAGGCTAATGGCAACGAGCAAAAATGTACTTAGAATAACCCATCTCATGGTTTTGACAAAGTAGCTGGCTGGAGGCTCAAAACGAGCCCGTACCCACTCCTTGACGTAGGGTTTCCGAAAAGAAGTAGCTACCGGCTGGGTCCAATAACCAGCCCCCCCACGACGGGTGGGAGTTAACAAAAACTTGGCGTCAATCCCTTTGGCGATGAGTAGGTCCCGGTAAATGCGATCTAGTTCACTCAATCGGACATGACTCTGCTCAAAGGCTATCTTTAAGCGATCGCCTAGCCGTTGGGTATAATAGTAAATCATGCCCTCCTGCAAATCCTGGCGAACCCGCCGATCCGCAAAGTGATTAATTACCATCGTTTTGAGGGCGGGACTTACGCGCGTCAATTTGGGCTTGAGATCACCAATACCAAACGTAAAACCTGAACTACCGGTAAACTTGGGATACCGATCATTGATGTGGAAGACGGTATTACTATCCCGGTTATTGATATCACACGTAATTTGAATCAACGCCGTATCGGCTAGCCATTGCTTCATTTGGTCAATTAATTTCTGACGACGCTGGGCCATTTCTAGCTCTACAGCCTGCGTAAGGGTTTGATTAATGTCATGCTGGAAGGATTGAACAGTGGCTCGATAGTTTTGGTAATTCCAGAATAACTGCAACCCAATGATGCCCCCAATACAAAGGGCCATCAGCGTTAGGATCAGATTTACCGGCTGTTTCATAGGTGAAGATAATTCATTTCGGGTGGGCTCAACTGCGCCTTAACCTTAATTAACCCAGCTTAACGGGGCTTAACTCAGAAAGTGCGTTTTTTACTCGTGGTTTGTCAAAAAAAGACATGACAACACGACTCAAAGGCCATCCAAAGGTAGCGGCCCGAATGCCATCGGTTGCTGACAGCCCCTGGACAGCGTTTTTTTTTCCTTCCTGTATCTTTTCAATCCGATTAAGCCTAGTTCTGGTCCTGGTTAGTAGCCTTCCTTTTTGGGCAACTGCTCAACGCACGGATAGCACGGTCGTGAAAGCTGTCTTTGGCTCAACCAATCCTGAACTACAGGCCCTGATGTCTTTCATCGGTGTCGAGAAACATCATTTCGAACTGAATGATCCTAGTCTGAAGAGTAAGTACTTTCAGTTAACGTATCAGGAATATCGAAACGGAGTGGCTCAGCCCGAAGTCCCTCTCACCAGCCGCAAGGATTTTTTTCAACTTGACGCCGACGGTAAGCTGGCTTTTGATGTCTATGCGCGGGCGGTAGATGCCACGACGCTGAACGCTTTATTCCGGTTTGCCCGAGTGGGTCTGCCCAAGCAGTTCCAGGCAGAGCCGGGGCAAGCTGGTCAGTATAGTTTTCGAACGGATATTCTCCCATATCGTCAGGGGCAGGCGAAAATTCCGGTCGGAAAAAAGTTTACGTTTCTAGTCTATACCTTGCCCTATGAAAAGGATGGGTATTTGCAATACTGTGCCTTGGCTCAGAGTCAAGTACCTATTGGAGAATGGTACAAGCGATTTGGCGTCAAACATTTTGTGGCGTATCAGCTGCTGATTGAGTAACTACCGTTTAGCCTATCCAGCTTTCGTTACTATATGTTGCCTATCGATAATTGCCTATATTGATAGGCAACATTGTCTCATAAAATGCTCCCACGTGAGACGATAGAGCGATCATACTTATACTCCGTAAATGGGGCTTTAGAGGCATCTACATTACCTATTCATCGGCAACATTTGATTCCAATAAGTCTGTTCGCTAATCAAGTAGAGTAGGGCTTAACTTTACGGCTAGCTTTTGGTTTACTAAGATCATATTTCTTTGGCCATGGCTCCAACCGACCCCAAACAGAACGCATCGCCTGATGCGTTCGCTTCTGCTTATGCCACCGCCTTTGCTAAAATGGACCAAGGCTTCTGCTTACTCGAAAAAGTAGATACCCCAGCCCATCAGCGCCTTGATTTTCGCTATCAAATGGTTAATCCCGCCTTTGAAAGCCACTCTGGCTTAACCAACGTAATCGGCAAAACCATTCGGGAAGTTATACCACAGATCGAAGAAAGCACCATGGCCCTCTATGAGCAGGTGGCTCTGACCGGGCAGTCTACTCAATTTCAGACCTATGTCGCCCAGCTAGAGCTGTGGATCGAGGCCAATGTCTTTCAAATCAGTCAACACCCGGCTCAAATCGCGGTCCTGTTCACCAATATCACCGAGCGCAAACGGATCGAGGAAGCTCAGCAAGTCTCCGAAGTGAAATACCGTACCTTGTTTGATACCATGGAGCAGGGTTTTGGCATCGGCCAGATACTGCCCGCCAACGAGTCGGCCGGGGCGCCCATGGACTACCAATGGCTGGAAGTCAACCCCCAGTTTGAGCGACTGACGGGTCTGGCCCGTACCGACGTGCTTAGCCAGACGACGCGTCAGCTCATACCCGGCTTAGAGGAAACCTGGTATGAGGGCTATGGCCATGTGGCCGCCACGGGCGAGACGGTTAGCTTCGAAGCCTTCTCGCCCGTGCTGGGTCGCTGGTTTGAGGTGTACGTTTTTGCCTTGGGCTCACCAGCCAGCCGACGGGTAGGAGTGCTGTTTAGCAATACCACTGAACGCAAACAGCAGCAAAAACGGCAGGTGCTTCTGCTTAAACTGACTGATGCCATCAGACCCTTAACCGCTTCGGTGGATATTATGACCACGGTGAGTGAACTGGTTGGCCAGTATTACGAGGTGGATCGATGTGGGTTTGCCGATGTTCCTCCACCTTATGACCAGCTGGTGATTAACCGGGACTGGACCAGCGGGGTGATGCCAAGTCGGCAAGGAATCTATTCGCTTTCGGATTTGGGCGATGAGCTTTTTCGATACTCCCGTTCAGGACAAACGATGGTGGTGGACGATGCAGGTGACCATGAGCGAAACCAGCCGCCAGAAGCCGGATCTACTGGGACAGCAACGAGCCGCTCCAGGATCTGGATTCCCTTGCTGAAAGAAGGCCAGTGGGTAGCTTCGTTCTTCGTGGAGGATAGCCAGAGCCGTTCCTGGACCCAAGCTGAAGTAGGGCTGCTGGAGGAAATCGCTGAGCGCAGCTGGGCGGCCGTGGAACGAGCCAGAGCCGAAGAAGCGCTGAAGGACGAATATCGGCGTAAAGATGAATTTCTGGCCATGCTGGGTCATGAGTTGCGCAATCCTCTGGCAGCCATTACCAATACCTTGCTGGTACTGGATCTTACCAGGGGACAGGATGAAAGTATGCCCTATGCCAAAGGCATTCAGATCCTGACTCGCCATAGCCAGCATTTGAATCGGATGGTCGATGATCTGCTGGACATGAGCCGTATCCGCCAGGGCATTGTGCGACTCCAGTGGAAGATGGTCAATCTGGGCCAATTGCTTCAACTAACCATAGAGGCCGCTCAACCCCTGTATCGAGATCAGCAGCGACACCTGAGTCTATCCCTGCCAGCTGCTCCCATTTACGTTAAGGGAGACGAAGCCCGGCTGGCCCAGGTGGTGACGAATCTGTTGACCAACGGAGCCAAATATACCGATCCAGATGGTAAGGTGTGGGTGAGTCTGGAGCAGGCCAAAGACCAGGCCATCATTCGGGTCCAGGATACGGGCATTGGACTGACCAGCCAGGAGCAAACCAGCATCTTCGAGGTGTTCGTTCAGGGAGCCACCAGTCTGGACCGGCCACATGGGGGGCTAGGGTTGGGCTTAGCCGTGGTCAAACACCTGGTCGAACAGCATGGGGGCCAGATACAGGCGCTGAGCGCAGGACTCGGTCAGGGCAGCGCGTTTGTTATCCGCTTGCCGATCCTCAACGACGTAGCGGACACGGTTCCCATTCACCGGGACGATCAGTTACCCATCTCGGGCCGCGTGCTGGTGGTGGATGATAACGTCGACTCTGCCGATATGACGGCTCGGTTATTGCGATCCAAAGGGTTTGAAGTCTATACCCGCTATACTGGCGCTCAGGGGCTGGCCGGGGCGGAAAGCTTGAGGCCGGACGCACTGCTGTTGGACATTGGCATGCCCTATCTGGATGGCTACGAAGTTTGCTGCCAGATCCGGGCTCAACCCTGGGGGCAACAGATGGCGATCCTGGCCTTAACGGGCTACGGCATGGAAACCGACCAGCAAAAAGCGGCTCAGGCGGGCTTTGATGGTCATCTGTTGAAACCGGTCAATATAGCTACGATGGCACAAGAAGTCACCCAGGCCATTCATCATAAGAAATCGCAATAAACCACGCCACAACCTAGCTAGATGAAATCTATTTTTTTGGTTGACAACGAAGCTGACTTCGTCTTTATAACCCGAATACTCTTACAGCGCTCAGGGTATGCGGTCAGTGCCTACTATGATGGCCCCAGTGTGCTGGCAGCCACCCGAGAGCAACAACCGGAGGCCATCCTGCTGGATATTGGCATGCCGCCCATAGATGGCTATGAAGTATGTCGAAGGATGCGTGCTCAGCCCTGGTGAGAACAGATAGCCATACTGGCGCTGACAGGTTATGGCCGTGCGGAGGATGTCGCGACCGCGATGGAAGTGGGCTTTGATGCCCATTTGCTCAAACCGGTGAGTTTGGATGAGCTGCTGACTACACTGGCCAGTTGTATAGCAAAACGTTGCGGTGAGTCTAGCTAATGCGGTACTGGAGGCCAAACGGACTTTGTTACCAACAGCCACCACTATCTACTTTATCTCATTGAACGCTTCCAGCGAGAGACGAAGGGTAATTCATGTATCGGCATCTTGATTAGGACGGTTTGTGAAACGGTAACTAGCCTGAAGTTTGGTGCTTTAGTTAACAAACTACCACTTACCTAGCACACAATTACAACTTTACACTAGAAAATCGAATCCGTACTGTAAACCACTTTCCGTTATGAAATTCAATCCTCTTACGTCCGTCATGCTTTTTTTATGGTTTAGTCAGTGCTCTCCTGATTATGGCTCTACACCCAAAGTCAACGCTGATCAGGCTAGCATTGAGCTTCAGAATGAGCTACGGCCTAAGCTTGTAGGCCAGTGGGCGCTGCCACGTGTGAACCTGAAGTACCAAGATTATAACGTTTTCCAAAAGCAACTTAAGATAAGCAAGGATACCTCCTTTAGTGATTTGGCTACCATAACCATTATTCCGACAACTCAGCCTCGGACATCGCCAAGGGATAAGCGTGTAGGAGAATATGATGGGACGATTCGGTTTAGAAATAAAACCTATCCCATTCAATTTGATTTACTGGCTTACTCGGACTGGGTTTACAGCCAGAAAGGACCTCAAGGTACCTTTTTGCTGATGTATAAATTTCCAATAGGTAGTCATATACCCGAAGATGAAGAGACATTTTTAGAGAATATAGGCTTGGTTGGCGACAATTTCATTCTGGAGTTAACCAGCGATCCGGGAAAGATGATATGGCGAGGATTAAACCGAGGACTCGACCGAATTGAGCTGACAAAATTGTAGTAGTGTATTCGATTTTAGCTTTCAGATGCATAGCTGTAGTGCTGTTTTTTCTAATTAGCATAAATTGAGTTGTAAACTATTTCTACAAAAATCAATCAGCTAGGTAGCCTAGTTTACCACTAATCAACTAGTTAAAAAACAATGTGTTTGTAGCTGGCCGCATTCCAAAGCTTTTTATCCAAGTTGTATTGCAACCGGCATAAAAAAAGCACTTAACATTTCTGCTAAGTGCTTGATAATGAACGTGGGCCAGGTAGGGCTCGAACCTACGACTTACTGATTATGAGTCAGGCACTCTAACCGACTGAGTTACAAGCCCATTGTCGATCGATAGATCGAATTCGACGGGCAAATTTACGAATTTTTTGGCAGTACAAACAGTATTCACCCGATTTTAAAACAATACGTCTGCAATCCTGCGTTTAGGTCTGGTATCTTTGTGCAGATGACATCGTCAAATAAGAAGAAAATTCTGAACGACCCGGTATACGGGTTCATCACCATTCCGACCGAACTCCTCTTCGATTTGGTCGAACACCCTTACTTTCAGCGACTCCGACGTATCAAACAACTGGGTTTGTCGGAATATGTGTACCCTGGTGCGCTGCACACTCGCTTTCACCACGCGCTCGGCGCGATGCACCTGATGGGGCAGGCCATGAGTACGTTACAAAGTAAGGGCCATATCATTAGTTCCGACGAGTGCGAAGCCGCTCAGATCGCCATTCTGCTGCACGATATCGGTCATGGGCCGTTTTCACACGTACTGGAGTGCTGCCTGCTCGACAACGTACCGCACGAGCAGATTTCGCTCATGCTTATGCACGACCTTAATCAGCAGTTTGGCGGAGCCTTATCGCTGGCCATCAGCATGTTCGATGGTACGTATCACCGGCCGTTTTTCCACCAGCTGGTGTCGAGTCAGCTGGATATGGACCGAATGGATTACCTCAATCGCGACGGCTATTATACGGGTGTAGCCGAAGGCGCCATCGGGGCCGAACGTATCATTAAAATGCTTGATCTGGTCGATGACCAGCTGGTCGTAGAAGCGAAGGGCATTCTGAGCGTTGAAAACTTCCTGAACGCCCGGCGGCTGATGTACTGGCAGGTTTACCTGCACAAAACGTCGATCTGTTGCGAGTCGATGCTGATTCAGATACTACGTCGGGCGCGGTTTTTGGTTCGGCAATCCGAGTCAGTCCAAGCCGGATCAATTCAGACAGAGCCAATTCAGGCCGAGTCGGTTTATGCACCTGATACGTTCCGGCTGTTTTTGCTGGAAAGTGTTTCACTCGCTCAGTTTCAGACCAATCGGACGTACCTGGATGCGTTTACCAGACTCGATGATTTCGATATCTGGTCGTGCATTAAGCAGTGGTCGCTTCACCCCGATCTGATTCTTTCGACGCTATGCCGGATGCTCCTCGATCGGAAATTATTTAAAATCATGCTCTCGACGGAGCCGTTTGCCGATGAGCTGGTAAAAGAGTTGGAAAAACAGCTACGTAGCGCCGGCCTGGACGACGAAATGCTATCTTATTTTCTGATTGAAGGGCAGGCAACTAACGCGGCCTATCTGCCCTCGGGCGACCGAATCGCTATTAAACTCAAAGGAGGCAAGGTTATCGACGTAGCCGATGCGTCGGATCTATCGAATATCCACGTACTGACTAACATCGTTCGCCGGTACTACGTCTGCTGGGCAAAAGACCTGACTTTGGGCAACAACTCCCTATAGTCATCTGTTTTTTCTTGGCCGAATTCGGAGCGATAGTATACGAAAAGTGCAATTTGTTAGTTACCTTAGCGGCCCAATCGCTTACGAAAAAAAGACGTTTTGCGATGGTCGTCATACGTATATGAAGTTTACAGTCAAGCAGATTGCAACACTGCTGGGGGGCGAAGTAGCCGGAAATGATACACTGGCAATCACTGGATTAGCCAAAATCGAAGAAGGGCGCCCCGGCGATATTTCGTTTCTGTCAAATCTAAAGTATGAACCCCAT
Organism: Spirosoma flavus; assembly: GCF_054778555.1. Classification (NCBI taxonomy): domain Bacteria; kingdom Pseudomonadati; phylum Bacteroidota; class Cytophagia; order Cytophagales; family Cytophagaceae; genus Spirosoma; species Spirosoma flavus. Next base: position 419,106 of record NZ_BAAGZL010000004.1, on the reverse strand, counting down.
CTCTATACCACGCAGGCTTCGGCGGTGATTGTCGACCGTTCGTTCGAGCCAAAAAAGCCTGTTGATTCTGCCCTGATTTTTGTTGATAATTCCTATTCGGCCTTCACCCGGCTTCTGGAAGAATACCACAAACAATTGCTTTTTGCCCGGATGGGGGTTGAACAGCCGTCTTATCTGGGCGAGGGCACTGAAATTGGTGAACAGAATTACCGGGGTGCGTTTTCGCACATTGGTCGAAACTGCCGAATTGGGCATAATGTCAAGATTTATCCACAGGCTTATGTGGGTAACAACGTGCAGATTGGGGACAATACCATTATTCACCCCGGCGTACGTATTCTCGACAACTGCATTATCGGAAAAAACTGCGTCGTTCACCCAAACGCCGTAATTGGCAGCGAAGGATTTGGCTTTGCACCCCAGCCCGACGGTACGTATAAAACCATTCCGCAGTTGGGCAATGTCATTCTGGAAGACTTCGTGAATGTTGGTTCAAATACAACCATCGACTGCGCTACGATGGGGTCTACTATAATCCGGCAAGGGGTAAAACTAGATAACCTGATTCAGGTTGGCCATAACGTAGAAATTGGCAAAAATACGGTCGTGGCCGCGCAGACGGGCATTTCGGGCTCAACAAAAATCGGCGAAAACTGTGTTATTGCAGGACAGGTCGGTTTTGCGGGGCATTTGACGATTGCCAACGGTACCAAAGTTGGAGCCCAGTCGGGCGTTGGAAAAAGCGTAGACAAAGAAGGGACATCGATTAATAGTTCTCCCGCTTTTGGCCTCAAAGAAAGTATGCGTTCGCTGGCCGTTTTCCGACGTTTGCCATCACTGGAGCAACGCCTGACCGATTTAGAAAAGAAAAATGAAAAATAGTTATCAGTTTGCCCATCGTAAACTGACAACTGATAAAGAATGAATACCAAACAACAGACAATTCAGAAGGCCGTTTCGGTATCGGGAGTAGGATTACACACGGGTGTTCAGGCAACGATGACTTTTTTGCCTGCCCCTACCAATCATGGCTATAAATTTCAGCGTGTCGACTTACCGGGTCAACCCATCGTCGATGCTGATGTGGATAACGTAGTAGACCTCTCGCGGGGAACGACGATCGAGCAAAGTGGCGCCCGGATTCACACAGTAGAGCACACACTGGCTGCTCTTGTAGGGTTACAACTCGATAACATTCTGATTCAATTAGATGGACCGGAACCGCCAATTATGGACGGTTCGTCGATACAGTTTATCGATGCGCTACGTGACGCCGGTATCGAAGAACAGAACGCTACCCGGAATTATTTCGAGGTCAATGAATACGTTCACTACCGGAATGCGGAGAAAGATATCGAAATGGCCGCGTTGCCATTGAATGATTACCGGCTCACGGTGATGGTTGATTATAACTCGCGGGTTATCAGCAGTCAGCACGCATCGCTGAACGATATCAGCCAGTTTCCCGATCAGATTGCCAGCAGCCGGACGTTTGTCTTCCTGCACGATCTCGAAACGCTTTACAAACAGAACCTGATTAAAGGGGGCGACCTGACCAATGCTATCGTAATTGTGGACCGCGATGTGCAGGATGGTGAACTTGACTATCTGGCTGATTTGCTCAAAAAGCCCAAAGTGAGCGTTAATAAGCAGGATGGTATTCTGAACAATATCAAGCTGCACCACCCGAACGAGATGGCGCGCCACAAACTGCTCGACGTAGTGGGCGATTTGGCGCTGATTGGCCGACCCATCAAAGCGCAGATTCTGGCCGCCCGGCCGGGTCATGCCGCCAACGTAGCGTTTGCTAAAAAGATCAAAAAGCTCATTCAGAAAAATGCGGCCAATCAGGTGCCACAGTACGACCCAACTCAGCCACCCGTACTGGACATCAATGGAATTTCGCAAATGCTGCCACACCGCTATCCGTTCCAGATGATTGATAAAATCATCGCACTGGACGAAAACAGCGTGGTGGGTATCAAGAACGTAACGATGAACGAGCCGTTTTTCCCGGGCCATTTTCCGGGGAATCCCGTTATGCCCGGCGTAATGCAGCTTGAAGCAATGGCCCAAACGGGTGGTATTCTGGTGCTTAGCACAGTTTCAGATCCCGAAAATTACTGGCCATATCTGATTGGAATCGAAAATTGCCGGTTCCGGCGCAACGTATTACCTGGCGACACCGTAATATTTCGATGTGAGTTTACGTCACCAATGAAGCGAGGCATTGTCAAAATGCAAGGTCGCGGGTACGTGGCCAACCAACTGGTCTGTGAAGCAGATATGATTGCCAGTCTGGTAAAAAAGAAATGAAGTCATAAATCGTCAGTAAACGGACACGTATCGACTGACGATTTTCGACTAACGACTAAAAAAATGATTCAACCATTAGCTTATATTCATCCTGAAGCGAAGATTGCTCAAAATGTGGTTATTGAGCCGTTTGCCATTATCCACAAAGATGTTGAGGTCGCTGAAGGAACATGGATTGGTTCGCACGCGGTTATTAATGAAGGCGCCCGCATCGGACGAAACTGCAAGATTTATCCAGGAGCCGTTATCTCATCGACTCCACAGGATTTGAAATTCAACAATGAATATACCCGGACGTTTATTGGCGATAACACGACGATACGTGAATACGCCACCATCAGCCGGGGCACGGAAGAACACTGGAAAACCGAAATCGGCAGCCATTGCCTGATCATGGCGTATGCCCACGTAGCGCACGACTGCCGCATTGGTAATCACTGCATTATCACCAATAATGTACAGATGGCCGGCCACGTTCACATGGGCGATTGGGCCATCATTGGCGGTTCGAGTTCGGTGCTTCAGTTTACCCGTATTGGTGCGCACGCCATGATTTCGGGTGGTTCGCTCGTACGTAAGGACGTACCGCCTTACACCAAAGCCGCCCGTGAGCCGCTGTCCTACACCGGTATTAATTCAATCGGATTACGTCGGCGGGGATTCGAAAACGACAAAATCAACCAGATTCAGGATGTTTACCGCTACATCTATATGCGGGGTCTGAACAATGCCGACGCCCTTACGCAGGTTGAGCTCGAATTGCCACCATCCAATGAACGCGACGATATTGTAAACTTCATCCGCAGTTCCGAACGCGGTATTATGCGCGGTCCTTCGTCGAACGGAGAGAGGGAATAATTGAGTTTAATGAATGATGGATAATGAGTAATGTCGCTTGTGAGCCCATTATTCATTATCCATTTTTGCATTATTCATATGGAAATCATTGCCAGCCAGTTAGGGAAGAAGTACCGTAAAGAGTGGATATTCCGGCGTGTCGATTTGACCCTTACTGCCGGAACCAGCTATACTTTCGTTGGTCCAAACGGCAGTGGTAAATCGACGCTATTGCAGCTACTGGCCGGAAGTCTACCCGCTACCGAAGGTCAACTCACCTATTCACGAAACGGAAGCGTGATTGAACCGGATTACTGGTTTAAACACGTTAGTTTGGCTGCGCCTTATCTGGAATTGGTGGAAGAACTAACCCTGACGGAATTGCTTGTTTTCCACCAGACCTTCAAACCGTTCAAGCAAAATCTGACACCCGACGACGTAGCAGATCGGCTGTTGCTCACCAACGCCCGACACAAAGAAATCAAGTATTTTTCGTCGGGAATGAAACAGCGCGTTAAACTCGGTCTGGCATTTTTCACAGATTCTCCCGTTGTGATTCTTGATGAACCCACGTCGAACCTCGACCGTCAGGGCGCTGCCTGGTATCAGGAACAGGTTCGCCAACTTAGTCCTAATCAACTGCTGTTAATTGGCTCGAACCAGCCCGAAGAATACGACTTCTGCCCGAACGTACTGGACGTAACGCAGTGGAAGTGAAGCGAAACTAACGTAGTAGTTTCTGACGTAGTGAACTGATAACCTTACGGATTTCGTCAATACGTGTCTTTAACCCATCCCGATAACGGCCAGCCTGTTGTTCTACGTTCGTAGCCGGTGTATCAAGAAGCTTTTCAATTTCCTGAAGGTACTGCTCACTGAGGTCGAGGTAATGCCCAGCCGTTTCCGGATTGTGAAACCCTGTCCCATCGACCATTATGTAGATAGGCGTGGTGTGAGCCGCCTGACTTGGACCCGCTGAACAACGGGCAGCAATCCACTGACCCCGTTCGAGTGGTATCGTTAATCGAAGTGACAATTGCCCGGCCGACTGCCCACTGTCGCGAGCTGTAACCCGGCCAATCACTCGCCCATGGCTGACGATTTCCAACGTATCAAGCGGAACTTGTCCCGGATGTCCGTAAGCCTGCGCCGTGATGGTAATTTCATCACCTCGTTTAAGTTTCAGGCGATCGCCCGGTATAGCCGCATTTCCTCCCGATGTTTCTGCTACGTTAAAATCAAGGATTGGCCCGCTAGACACGAACGTATGTCCCGCAGCCACCGCCGAACGCCAGTTTGACAAGCTTAAATTTTCGCCAGCTTTACCCAGATACGTATAAAATCGGGCGTTGCCGATACGTGACAAACGCTCAGGCGGACCGTGGCCGTGATCCTGCCCGCACCAGGGAAAATCGGAGCCAGCCGTAGCCGTAAGGGGAACGCCCAGATCGAGCATGTGGTAGTAATGCTCAGTGTGTAGCGGATGATCGTCTACGCAGAATTGGAGCAGTTCAAACGCATCGACTTTACCGCGTAATCCGTCGAGAATGAGACCCCTGTACCCGTGAAACGTTTCGGCCTGGTGCGCATAACCCGTAACGCCACCAAGCTCATGTACCTTATCGAAAATAGTATCGTAGTAATAATATTGTTCACGTCGACGAACACGGTCAGTAGCCCCCAGCGCAAAAGCATGACCTAAATCGGGCGTTCGTGGATCCTCCTGACCGGTAATCAGAAGGTGATTATCCTGTTTGTACGCTCCCTTCTCGCCATAGCCGTATTGCGGATAATACGTTTCCCAGAAATCACCCATACGAAGCAACGCCCCTACCCGAACGTCTTCGGCCTGCAACCAGGTCATAATGAGCGGATTTTCGCGTGGCGAACGCCGGATGTGAATGTGCCCGTCTGTTGAATACCAACCTTTAGCAGCCGTGTTTACCCAACGGCTAATCCGATACGTCCTTGAAAAATTCTTTCCCGCCGATAGAACGAGTTTGTGCGTTTGTCGGAGGTATTCATTGCCTTTTGAAAGTGTCAATTCATACGTACCAGCGGGCAAATCCAAGTGAAACTTTCCTGCTACGTAGAACGAACTATCGGGCTGAAAACCAAAGCCATCTTCGTGGTCCCAAAGGCCATACATAACAGCAACAGCTTCGGCAGGAAGTTGCGGCACCGGACGCCCGTCACGTGTCAGCCGAACGCGAACAGGCGTTGGTTTATTTGTAGAAGCATCGAGAACTGTAACAGAGAGCTGAGTTAATTGCTGAGCCTGAACTGTCAACAACGGCAAAACGACTAATACAAAAACAGATTGCAAAAGACCTTTCGACAAAGTAACAGTCATACCGATAAAGGTGATTATCTGGTAGACCTATACGTACCGACCAGCTTGAGTGAGTAATTGGCGTAAAACGATTAAATCTGGCTCATTCATCTTCAATACTTTTACAGTAGCTTGGCCAATACGGGTTTTAGGAATAATTACGCCATTATCTGCCCAAAAATGCTCTGCCCATTTTTGCATTCTCGGATTAAAGAGAACAACAATGTCGTCATACGAATCGAGAAACGTCGTCAAATCTGAACCTTTGTTGTGATTGCAGTGCGGACAGGCATAAGCAAGATTTTCTAACTCATTTCCACCGCCATGTTTCACACTGATAATATGATCAATCTCAAATCCCAAAAATAGATCATCCTCGTGTATGCGGCAGTATTCGCAACGGTGTGCAGCGCGTTGAGCAATTATGAGACGTTTTTTAGCAGAAACCGCTGATCTCATTCTGTCAGCAATACGCGGGCACGTGCTTTGGCAAGGCTAATAAATAAATCAAGAGCGAGAAAACGCTCTAATTCAATCATTTCATCTGATGTTATCACGCCGTCTTTTTTCCGGTTAACTAATTCCTCTACCCGCTTAGACATTGAAGCAGGTGCTTTCAAAGCACTTATTTTGTCGGGGGCTACTTGAGCAATACTGCTTGCTACCTCGCCGAAAGCTTCTGCAACACTCATCTGATTTGGCAATTAGTTTCTACAAATAACGCTAAAATTCACGTAGCACGCCTACCCTTCCGCCCGCAGCACATCCAGGGGTGGACGTACCAGTACGTCGCGGCTGTTGAACAAACCAATCACAATCGTCAGTATCGTAACTACGGTCGTTACCACAACCAGCGGCACTACGTCGGGGCGATACGGCACTTCGAAGACAAACTGCGCCAGTGCCCAGGTTCCCGCAATAGAGAGCAGAATACCGGAAAGAGCTGCCAGCAACCCTAGCAAACCATACTCAAGCGCTGTAATACGTAGGATCTGGCTTTGGCTGGCTCCAAGGGTACGTAGCAATACACTCTCGCGCAATCGCTGAAATTTGCTGATGACAACCGAACTGGCTAATACCAGCAATCCAGTCAGGATACTGAACAGGGCCATAAACTGAATGACAAACGAGATTTGCGCCAGAATGTCATCTATTGTTTTGAGAATCAATCCCAGATCGATGGCCGATACGTTCGGGAATTTGCTGACTAAACCCCGCTGAAGTAGCGCCGATGTTTGATTATCAGGAACGCGGGTCATCAGGACGTGAAACTGCGGGGCTTGTTCCAGAACGCCCTTCGGGAAAACAACCAGGAAATTCGTTTGTACCCGATTCCATTCAACTTCGCGCGTGCCGCCGACAATGGTCTGAATAGGAGCGCCTTGTACGTTGAAAGTCAACGTATCACCTAGTTTGAGATGCATGCGCTCCAGAAAACCGTCTTCAATCGATATGTAGATATTACCATCAGCCTGATACGGCGCTTTGCCTGATTTTAGTTTTTCCGACGAAATCAGCGAATCGCGGTACGTAACGCGGTACTCGCGCGTGAAAACCCACTTCGGTATTTTCAGCGCCGTATCCCGGACCGCTATCCCTACAGTTTTTCCGTTGATGTCGGTCAGGCTCAGACGCATCGTAACGACTGGTACTTCCTGCAAAACGGGTAATTTCTGACTATTGACTAACGATTTTACACCCGTAAGTTGCTCATTCTGAATGTCGAACAGTACCATATTAGGTTGCTTTCCACTGGCCGACAACTCAACTCGCCCAATCAACAGCCCCTGCGTTAAATACAACGTAGCAATCAGGAAAGCGCCCAGCCCGATGGACGTTACCAAAATTAGTGTCTGATTATTAGGGCGATACAGATTAGCCAGACTTTGTCGCCAGACGTAACTCCAGGAGGTTGGGAAAAAACGACGTACCAACCAGATTAATCCCAGTCCCAAGGCTGTCAGAATGCCAAAAGCGATGGTTAGTCCAGCCGTGAATCCGAGGGCCAGCATAAAATTCCCGGTTTGCCAATACGCAAAGCCGATAATAAATCCAACGACGACCAGATATACCAGCCAACGTAACGGGTCACGCCCACTTAGATCATCCTCGTATGATGTACGCAACGCACGTAACGGTGCTACGTTCCGAATGGCGAGTAGAGGTATCAGGGCGAATAATACGGAAATCAATAAACCCGTACCGATACCACCTAAAATAGCCGTTGCCGACAACGTAGTATCGACAGTTATTGGCAGAAAATTCCCGAAAACACGTGGTAAAATCAACTGTACGCTTGACCCAACTACCGCTCCTATTACAGCTCCAATCAGGCCCATAATGGCCGTTTGAAGCAGGAAAATCAGAAACGATTGCCGTCCGCTGGCACCGAGCGTACGCAGGATGGCAACGGAAGCTATTTTTTCTTTTACATACAATTGTACCGCACTGGCAACGCCCACGCAGCCCAGCAACAACGCCACAAACGCTACCAGACTCAAATATTTGGTTAGATCGGCAAAGGAGCGGCCCGTCTGGCGTTTTCGCTCGGCAATGGTATCGAAACCAATACCTTCTTTATCCAGTCGAGCCGAAATCGTTTTGACGTATTTTTCAACGTCGGTGCCGGGCGCGAACTGGTAATAATATTTGTAAGCTACCCGACTTCCGCGCTGCAACAGGCCTGTTTTTTCCAGAAACTGATTCGGAATAAACACCGTGGGCGTAACGGTAGTCGTAATGGCCGCCTGCCCCGGCGTTTTCATGACGCGTCCGGCAACCAGAAACGATAAATTTCCAACTTTTACCGAATCGCCGGGTTGAGCGCCTAACTGAACCAGCAATGCATCATCAACCAAAGCTACCTGCGTTTTTGCCTGCCGAAACGTTTGAATAGCCGATGCGGGCGTTACGTCCCAAACGCCGTAATACGGAAAATTGCCCTGCAATCCTTTCACCTGCGCCAGCCGCACACCGCCCGTTTTGGCAACCGACACCAGCGACGGAAACGAAACTTCATACGCTCTGTCGCGGCCAATACCTTTCATGAATTCCTGCGTTTTGGCCGCCGGTTGCCGCGTCCAGGATAGCGTAAGGTCGGCGCCGAGCAACTCGCGGGCCTGCTCATCGATGCTACGTGCCAGGTTATCACCAAACGAATTGATAGCTACCAGCGCGGCAATACCAAGCACGATGGCCGACATAAACAGCAACAGCCGTTGTCGACTCCGGCGGCTGTCGCGCCAGGCCATACGTAGCAGCCAACTCAAACCCGGCTTAGTGTGCAACGTAGTATTGAAACGAGGAGAATCCATTTTTAAAGAGCAGGGTTAAAGAGCGAAAGAATGAAAGAGTGAAAGAGCGAATGGCTGACGCAAGCTTTTTTTGCTCTTTCACTCATTCACTCTTTCGCTCTTTACCATCGTGCCGTTTTTGATGCGGATGATACGTTGGGTACGAGAGGCCAGTTCCATGTCGTGCGTGACCAGGACGAGGGTTGTGCCGGCTTCGCGGTTGAGTTGGAATAGTAAATCAACGACGGTGGCACTGGTATCGCCATCGAGATTACCCGTTGGTTCGTCGGCGAAGAGAAGTTTGGGACGGTTGGCAAAAGCGCGCGCCAGCGAAACCCGTTGCTGCTCACCACCCGACAATTGTGTGGGGTAATGGTGTCCTCGCTGACCCAAGCCAACCCGATCAAGCAGCGCCTGCGCGGTTTTGGCGACACCTTTTTCGCCACGAAGTTCAAGCGGCACCATTACGTTCTCAAGCGCGGTGAGTGTCGGCAGAAGTTGAAAATTCTGGAAAATGAAACCAACGTATTGATTTCGAATAGCCGCCCGCTCATCCTCGGAAAGCTCGTCCAGACGAATATCGTTCAGGTAAACACTTCCCGACGACGCCCGGTCGAGACCTGCGCACAGGCCCAGCAGGGTAGTTTTGCCACTTCCCGACGGACCAACGATGGAGAACGTATCACCGGGTTCGAGGGTGAAATTAACGCCGTGCAATACGGTCAGCTCCCGACCACCGCTGGAGTAGGTTTTGGTCAGATTTTCAACGCGCAGAATACTCATTGGAACAAAAAACGATTGACACTCATTGTCTTAAACGTAGCACTGAACCGAAAAATCGTAGGTCAGGCGAAGTTTCTTCCGATTAGCTACGTGATTCGCTGCTATTGCCGCGTTTTATTTTAACAAACCGATGTACGCTGTATGAAGTTCTGCCCGAACGCCCAAACACTCTTTTCTTTGATAAGCGGATTATTCGTCTGCTTAACGGTCTGGAACTGTGGCTCATCCGATAAAAAAACGGATTCTACTACCAGCAACGCCCCCACCAGCACAACCGCAGCGTCAGCGAATACCACCCAAAAGAAGGTTGTCCTTTTCTTTGGGAACAGTCTGGCTGCGGGATATGGTGTTGAACCAACAGAGGCTTTTCCAGCGCTGGTAGGCGAAAAGATTGATTCGGCGGGCCTGAATTATACCGTTGTCAATGCGGGTCTGAGTGGCGAAACAACGGCGGGCGGTAAAAGCCGGATTAGCTGGGTGCTACGTCAGCCCGTTTCGGTTTTTGTGCTCGAATTAGGTGGTAATGATGGCCTTCGGGGTATTCCTCTGACATCGACTCGTCAAAACCTGCAAGCCATTATGGATACGGTACGTATGAAAAGTCCTGATGCTAAAATCGTGCTGGCGGGCATGCAGATTCCACCAAATATGGGCACTACGTACACAAAAGAGTTCAGGGAATTATTCAAGGAACTGGCCGATAAAAACAAAGCTATTCTCATACCGTTTTTGCTCGAAGGTGTAGGGGGAATTCCGAAACTGAATCAGCGTGATGGCATTCACCCGACGCCAGAAGGTCACAAAATCGTGGCAAATACTGTGTGGCAGGTGCTACGTCCTGCATTGCAGTAATGTCTGGGCCAAGCTCCAGTTTGGCCGTATAGAAACGAACTATAACTACTACGTGCCAAGCTGGAGCTTGGTCCAGACTCTAACCATGCGTCTTTCCCTGCTTCTGATCTGCCTGCTGGCCTTCGGCTTTCGGTCTGATAAACCGGCGTATCGGCTGTATACTCCTCAGTTGAAAGCCACTACGTATGCCAAACTGCTACGTCAGGCGACGCAGGCCGATGTGGTGCTTTTCGGCGAATTGCACAATAACCCCATTTGCCATTGGCTTGAATTACAGTTGACGAAAGATTTGCAGGCAGCCAAAAAAGGAAATCTGGTTTTAGGAGCCGAGATGTTTGAAACCGACAATCAATCGGCGCTCAGCAATTACGTTCAGGGCCAAACGACCAGTAAGGAACTGTCTACACAGGCGCGGCTTTGGCCTAACTTCGATACAGACTACAAACCGATTGCTGATTTTGCCCGTGAACAACACATTCCATTCATTGCTACGAACGTACCCCGCAAGTACGCCCGGATCGTTTCGCGGCAGGGCCTGGCTGCGCTCGATACGATTTCCGACGATGGCAAGCGACAGATAGCTCCGCTCCCGCTCACGGTTGATCTCACCCTGCCGGGTTACAAAGCGATGATGGAGATGATGGGAGGTTCGGCACACGGCACTACACCCAATTCGTCAACAGCCAATCCACACGGGGCTACCAGCGACATGAGCGCCAATTTTGCCCGCGCCCAGGCTATAAAAGACGCTACGATGGCCCATTTTATCCTGCAAAACCTGAAAGCCGGGCAAACCATGCTGCATTTCAACGGCGATTATCACTCGAAAAACTTCGAAGGAATTGTCTGGTATCTTCGGAAACAACGCCCGAATCTGACTATTTTGACCGTCTCCTCTATCGAACTAGTTGACCTCGAGCATCCGGATTCCGATAACCGTAACCTCGCCGATTTCGTACTGGCCATTCCGGCCGATATGACCAAGACGTATTGATCGTAACGCGGACAAAACCGTTATCATGACTTTCGGGTTGTTTCGTTAAGAAAATCACTACGTAGTTGAGACTATCAGCATGATTAAGGAACTGCTGGACTTATCTGGAAAAAATGCGCTTGTTACGGGTTCGAGTCAGGGAATTGGGCGGGCTATTGCGCTGGCGCTGGCTGAATTTGGTGCCAACGTATTGATTCACAACCGAAAAGGCGATACTGAAGCAAAGAACGTAGCAGCGGAGGCTCGGAAAAAGGGCGTGACAAGTGAAGTGGTGGGAATCGATTTGTTGCAAAAAGGAGCTGTGGATAAACTCTACAAAAAAGCCACTGATGCTTTTAAATCGATCGATATTCTGGTGACGAATGCATCTGTGCAAGTACCCGAAAATTGGGACGACACTACGCCCGAAGAATTCGACCGGCAGGTTAATGCCAACTGGAAATCAACACTTTTACTCATGCAGCGTTTCGCGCCCGACATGGCAGAGCGAGGCTGGGGACGTATCTTGACCATCGGAAGCGTTCAGGAAGAAAAACCGCATCCGGCTATGATTGTATATGCAGGTACGAAAGCGGCAGTTGCTAATACCGTTCGCAATCTCGCACTGCAACTTGCGGAGAAGCACGTAACGGTCAATAATTTGTCGCCGGGTGTGATCAACACGCCCCGCATCGAAGAACCAACACCGCCCGTACCGGAACGTATCAGCGACCGGATGAATATCCCCGTGGGCTCAGCCGGTCAGCCCGAGGACGTAGCAGGTATGGCGTTGCTGCTTTGTTCTGATGCCGGTCGTTACGTTACCGGGCAGACTATTTTTGTGGATGGCGGAATGAGTTTGTAATAAACAGGATAACCCGAATGCCATTATATGCAGTAATGGCGTTCGGGTTATCGCTACGTTACTCACCATTATAAGCTGCTTCAATCGCAGTGATGTCAATTTTGCTCATTTTCATCATGGCCTGCATCACTCGTTTTGCTTTCTCCGGATCTTTATCCTGAATCCGCTTGGTCAGTAGGTTCGGAACAATTTGCCAGGATACGCCGAATTTATCTTTCAGCCAGCCACACGGCCCTTTTTCGCCCCCTTCAGAAAGCGTTTCCCAGTACGTGTCGACTTCTTCCTGCGTGTCGCAGTTGACGTAGAGCGAGATACCTTCCGAAAATTTGAAATGGGGTCCACCGTTGAGGGCCTTATATTCCTGGCCGTCGATCTGAAATTCTACCACCATCGCCGTACCGGCGGGCGCAGGCGCACCTTCGCCGTAGCGGGAAACGTTTTTGATGGAAGCATTTTTGAAGAGAGAAGTGTATAACGTAGCAGCTTCTTCGGCCTGATCGTTGAACGTCAGGAACGTAGTGATTTTTTGCATGATGTTCGCTATTATTTGTTGGTTACAGAGCAAAGGTAGCGATTGTAATCTGCGCAAAAGGCCGGTAAAAACGACAAAAACAGGGGTAATTGCGACATTACAAGGCTGCGACAGGCTCAGGCTTTCGCAGTCGCGCTAGCGACTAACTCTGTAACTACAACCGACAGCCAGAGCCTGTCGCAGCCTCTGGTACGTTAAACCGGCTCAGCTTTAATTAACTGCTTCTTCTCAGGGAATAACGAACTGAATAACAGGCCAAAAACTATACATCCCACAATACCTACGCCGGGGTACAGAAAGAAATGCACCCAACTGTTAGCCTGCACAAAATACAGCAGCACGGCACTTAACAGAAAACCGATCAGGATTCCCTGACTGTTAATTTGCTTGAAGAAAATACCAGCGATGAACATACCCGCCAGACAGCCGCCAAACATCCCCGTCAGCTTTAAATACTGATCCCAAATGGAAGCATTTTGCAAATAAACCAGTCCGATAGCAATGCCAATGCCCGCAACGCCAAGTCCTAACGTAGCGAATCGGGCAAAATTGAAACGTTGTTTATCAGACGATTGCGGGTTGAAATACTTGTAGAAATCGGTGGTCATAACGGTGGCAATTGAGTTCATGCTTGACGAAATCGTCGACATGGTTGCGGCAAATAAGCCAGCGATTACAAGACCACGCAAACCCACCGGAAGCTGCGTAGAGATGTACCAGGGAAACACATCGTCGGTACGTCCCATGGTATTTAACCCGCCCGGATTATGTCGAAAAAAGACCCAGAGCGCCGTGCCGACGCTGAAAAAAATGAGCGTTGCCGGAATGACCAGCAGAGCGTTCGTCCAGATCGATTGGCGTGCTTCGGCTTCGGTTGGCGTGGTCAGATAGCGTTGTACGACTACCTGATCGGACGAATACGTAGTGAGCTGCGACAGGAAGTTTCCGACCAATACTACCCACAAAACCGGCTCCGTAATAGCCCAGCCCTGATTGACAAGATGTAGTTTTCCGGCGTCGGCAGCTTCGCGAAACATCGAACCAAAACCGCCCGTAGCATTGGCGATAAAAAACAAACTCGCAAAAGCCCCGCCCAGCAGAATCCCGACCTGTGCCACTTCAGTCCAGACGACGGCTTCGATACCGCCCGAAATCGTGTACAGCACGGTAATCGCGCTCATCACTACGATGCAGGCCATCAGATTTAGCCCTGTGACCGTACTCAGCACCAGCGCCGGCAGATACGTAACGATACCCAACCGCCCGACCTGAAACAGGATGAACGTAAGACTTCCCAGCAGTTTGACGCGTTGGTTGAAACGTAGCGCCAGAAACTCGTAAACACTGGTAATCTTGATTTTACGGAAATACGGCAGAAACCAATACGCCACAATGGGCGCCACAACCACAATCATTACGTTGGCAAACAGATACGTCCAGTCGGTAGCGAAGGTTTTGGCAGGAATGGCAATGAATGTCAGGGCGCTGAGTTTCGAGCCGAAAATACTCAACCCAGCCGCCCACCACGGAATATTCTGACCACCCAGGAAAAAATCGTCGGTCGACGCACCCATTTTGCGTGCTACGTACGTACTGATGCCGATGACCAGGAGAAAATAAAACCCAACTACACCCCAATCCCAGCCGCCGAACGTACCGGCCTGCTGCACGGGCGAAGCCGTCAGAACTCTATTGGTACGTACGCCCGGTCTAACTTCGCCACCCGGCAACACAAGCTGGCTATTCCAGACAACGAGTGGCGTAGTAACGGGTGCCCACGTACTGCCCATCGGATTCGTGACGGCGTCGGCTTTCTTATCGGTGCTGACAGTTCCGGAAACGGTCCATGTATTTGTTAAGGTATGATACGCGAGAATATCCGTTCGAAATCCAGGGTGATTTTCTTTTAAGGTTGCGTTTTTGTCAGCATTAGCACCATCATCTCCGCCCAAAACCAGCAGATGTGTCTGGCCAGCCGCGTAAGCCGGCGATGCAGCCGCTACACTAGGGTGGGGCAGATCGGCGATACGTTGCCAGCTTTTAGCAGTTGGGTTATACGCGTAAGCATCCGTCAAATAACGACGCTTTATGGTTTTCGTTTGGACGTCCTGATAAACTTCTGTTCCACTAAATAGAAAGAATTTTCCATCCTGCGCACCGGCCACGGCCAGCATTCGTCCCGGGCCGGGCCAACCCGATAGTTTTTGCCACTGCGCATCCGGCTTTGTCAAATCCAGGCTCAGAAACAGATTTTCGGCAGTCGTGTCGGTAGGCGATTCGATGCCGCCCGCTACGTATACCGTATTGTTGAGAACGACCCCAGACGCATTCGCCATTGGTACCGGAAGCGGACGTAGCGATTTGGTTGAAATGATCCCGTTTTGATAACGTAGTACAAATACGTCGGCGTAATGGCGATCCCCATCCGCTCCGCCGATGCATAAGACGCCTTCGGGAATGGTCAGCGAGATGGCGTACCCCATTTTTCGGGGTAATTTGCCGGCTTTTTTCCAGGTACTTTCTTTGTTTTCAAGTACAAAAACATCGTCGTACCAGGTTTTGGGCGTTTTTCCCCAAGGACCAATATTGTCCGGGAAGTTCGCTCCTCCACCGACCAGCAATGCACCATTACTGACACCTGCTATTGAGCCCGCGAAGCCTACAGGATCAGGCACAGGCGGCAACTGCCCCCACGAAAATGATTGGGCGAATGCAAAGTGACTCATCAGAATTAGCCAAAAAAATGGTATGACGGAATACTTCATAAGCAATGAACGACTATTTCGACAGGCCGTTTGAATTGATTACTACGTTTGCAGGTTGCGTTCCGGAGACTGCCTGAAGCCGTTCCCAAAACCCGATGGTTTCCAGCTCCGTATAAAGCTGATCGTACTGAGTGGATGTCAGTTTGGTTAATGGTAAACGGCAGGGTCCTACGTCGTAGCCCAGCATGTGCATAATGGCTTTCTGCGCTGGAATCGCCGGATATTTGACAAAAGCACGTACCATATCGACCAGATGCGCCATACAGGTTCGGGCTTCCTCCTGATTGCCCGCTACGTAGTGCCGCTGGACTTCCAGATACAGCGGAGCCGCGAAATTATACGTACTGCCGATAGCCGCCTGAGCGCCCAGACTTAGCGCGGGCAGTAGCATTTCGTCGTAGCCAAACAGTACGTCGTAACGGCCATTTTCATAGCGGAGACAGGTTTGGTATTCCCAAAGTGTGTTCGCAGTATATTTGATACCGCGCAGGTTCGGAATACGGTTTTCACTCAGTCGCAGAAATTCAACCATATCCATTCCGATGCCTGTCAAAACCGGAATGTGGTAGTAATAAAACGGCATATTCGGTTCCGCAGACGCAATCTCAGCCATACTATCGACTAGATTCTGGACCGACGATGGCTTAAAATAAAACGCAGCTACCGAAGATGCCGCATCGGCCCCAATTGCATAGGCGTGACGCATCAGTTCCTGCGATTCGCGAATGCTGGAGTGCCCCACGTGAACCCAGATTGGCAAACGACCCGCCGACGCTTTTACGAAGGTTTCGGCTACGGTCATTCGCTCCTGCGTAGTCATGTTGGGGCCTTCGCCATTGCTGCCGCAGATGAATGCCCCGCTCAGTCCGTCGGCTACCAGCTTATCGACTAAGGTAGGAATCAGCGACAAATTGAGGGAACCGTCTTCGTGAAATGGTGTGAAAGGGGCCGCCAATAGCCCTTCTGTTTTTTGAAATGTTACCATGAACTGAGAGTGTTTATTTCGTTAATGTCGCTATGTTGCCGGTGTCTTTCTGGTCGGTGAGCCAGGCCAGATTAAACCGTTTCAGCACGACTTTGTATCGCCAGGATTGCTTTTCGGCTTCGTTCGTTTCGTACAGGCAGTAAATCATGCCATCGGGACCGACGGCTAAATCGGAATAGCCAGCTTTGCCAGGATCAATTACTTTTTTCACCGGCCAGCTCTGCCCATCGTCGTAACTCAGTTTTACAGTTAAATTTTGCCGTTTGCGATTACCCCGATTGTTCATCGGTTCCGGGTCGTTTTCGCTGTCGGGATTGACGAACACAATTCGGTTTTTACCCCCTTTCTCCGGGCTGCTCACCCGAACCAGACTCGCCATACAAACGGGGTCGAACAGTTCGTCGTCGAATGCGGGTTTTGTCCAGCCGGTCGCGCCGTCGGCGCTGTAGGCAACCATCCGGCGGTGCGGGTCGGATTCGGTACGTATGTTGAGCATCACGCGACCATCTGCGGTCTCAATCGCTACGTGTTCGCTGGGATTTTTGATTTCGGCGGTTGTGTTGGTGACAATATCGCCCCGTTTCCAGCTTTTGCCGAAATCATCGCTGTATACCGTAGCGATGCAGGACGGCCGGTGGTCGCCACCCGGAATCTTCGGATTCGGTTCACAAAGCCATACGGGAACGACTAACCGACCGGCGTGTGCGCCTTTTTGTAACTGAATCGCATGACCGGGACCAGGAGCCAGCACTTTCCAATTGTATTCGGGCCGGAACTGCTCAAAAGCATTGGTAATATCACTTGGCGCTGACCAGGTTTTACCATCGTCGGTCGAGCGGACGTAGTAACAGTTGCTGTAGTTACGCTGATAGAGTACGTGAATAGTCTTGCCGTCACGATCAACGATGGGTGTACAGTTGGACGTAGGCCGTTTATTTTCGCGGGCGGCAATTACAATGTTATCACCCCAGGTTTTACCGCTGTCGGTACTACGTTTCATGACGATATCGATGTCCGCCCAGTCGCCGGTGTTATTGACGCGCGCTTCGCAGAAGGCTAATAATGTTCCTTTTGTGGTCATGACCAGCGCCGGAATACGCGTTGTTGCATACGTAGTACCCGGATCGAAAACGGTAGCTGTGGTTTCAAAAATCGGCTCCTGGTTATTGCTAACCGTATTTTTAGCGGTTCGGCAACTGCTAACGAGAAGTGTGCCGATAGTCAGAAAAGAAAGAAAATACTTCATGAATGTTGCGGTTTAGGTAGAGCACCCAATCAACTTATTAATCGCTGTATTATCCCTAAATCCTCTAAAGGGACTTAATTCGAGCGTGAGCAAAGTTTCCTCCAAGGGATTTAGGTGTGATTTTACTTTATCAATTCATCCAATTTGATCTTCTGAAAAACCAGATCGGCCTGACTGCTTTCGTACACAATACCAATTGTTTTTTCATCTACCGACGTAATACAGGAATAGCCGCGCCCTTTTAGTTCATCCAGCAGAATCCAGTGTTGTTGGGGCCATGTCATGCCATCATCGAAGCTGACTTTCAGTGTGATATGATCGCGATCGGTTTTGCTGTTCGGGTTGACGAATAAGAGTAAGCTACGCTTTTTGCCACTTACTGTAT
The DNA here is from genome assembly GCF_054778555.1 of Spirosoma flavus. Lineage (NCBI taxonomy): Bacteria > Pseudomonadati > Bacteroidota > Cytophagia > Cytophagales > Cytophagaceae > Spirosoma > Spirosoma flavus. The sequence goes on along the minus strand of NZ_BAAGZL010000004.1, from coordinate 400,942 downwards.
AATCGTGTCGGTGAATACTTCCCATACATGTCGGCTCGGGCAACGCGTTAGACGATGACGGATGTTCGCGCCAGGTTTTGCCCAGATCATTCGTCACCGCGACAATCCGACCGTTGCTGGCTGATAGGTTTCCCCGATTTTTGTTGGCGCGCATATTCAGCATAACGGAGCCATCGGTGAGTTGAACAGCCATGTTTTCGGTAGTACTTTCTGCACTGGCTTTGGTGCCGGTCGTCCAGGTTTTGCCGCCGTCTTTGCTGTACGTAATATTCGAGAAGGGTCGTCCGTCGGGTTCGCGGCCCTGCGTTGGAAAGACTAACGTACCGTCGATCAACGTAATACCTGCACCGGGGGCGGGCGCCCAGAGCCACCAGTCTTCTTTCTTGCACATGTTGGTCAAATTGACCGGTTCGCTCCAGGTTTTTCCATCGTCGGTACTTTTTGTCAGCAGAAATTGAGCGGTTTGCTTTACGTCGAAACCGGGCTGCGAACCTTTGTTGCGCCACTGGTGATTCCAGTCTGTGCTGGCTTCATTCAGTCCTTCAATCCATTTTCCCTGATCGTTCAGTACGCCGTGCATCCACAGACCCGCTACGAAAATGTTACCCGATTTTTTATCAACCAGAATACAGGGGTCTGATACACCGTTGAATTTTTGCGGAAGATTGCCCCACGTACCTTTATCGAGGGCAATCCGCATCGGCTCCCACGTAGCACCACCGTCGGTACTGCGGCTGACGCCAATATCAATATCGCCCTGCAAATCGCGCGCACTACCCCGACGCGCGTCGTAAACAGCCAGCAACGTACCACTATTGGTCGTGACCAATCCCGGAATGCGGTACGTATGTACGTGCTCATCGTTGTGCTGACGTAGCGCCACGCCGATACGTTGCTTTACTACGTTCGGCGATTGTTGCGGTTTGATACGTTCCGATGCTACGTTAATTGCCTCACAACCCGCATCAACGTAATCCATCAAATCGGCGCTCTTTTTCAGTTCATACGAAAGCCAGAAATAGTTGGCGCCCGGCTTCAAAACCTGTTTCCCTTTGATGGAAAACTGTCTGCCTATTTTATCGATTTCGCCAAAAAGAACAGCGGTTTTCTTTGTAAGTGCAGTAGCTAAAACCGAATCGGTTCCACAGTAATACACACGAGCTTTTCCCAGGTCTGCTACGTTCGTGGTTCCTTTTGTATTGAACTCCAACGTAGTAGCTTCTTTGTCAGAAATTCCCTCCGCTACGTTGACGGTCAGTCGCAAAATCGGATTGTCAGCTTTACCTGTCAACACCGGTGTAGTAAACTGTTTCTCGCTGATCGTTACGCCCGTTTCTGCCGAAAAACGACCAATGCCTAGAAATAACGTAGCAATCAGAAATAGCCTGTTCATATTGTTTTGTGTTCTGTAGAGACCGGTCCGTCGACACGGAGGCCTGCCTTGTCTCTACAATATTATCAATACCCTTCTGTCTGTTTGATCTTACTGTTCAGGGCCAGTACACGCGTCGCAACGGGCCAGTATAAGGGCGTCGTTTTGCCTTTCAGATTGGGTACTACGTCGTATATGTTGATGGTACCGCCTTTGTGGAAGCGTACCAGATCCCACCAGCGCTTGTTTTCGTTGAAGAGCTCCCGCCCGCGTTCGTCCAGAATCTCCTTTTCCAGTATTTTTTTATCGGTAGCTGTGAAATCGGAGATGCCCGCCCGCTTGCGAACTTTGTTCAGTTCGACCAACGCATCCGCCGAACGACCGAGGGCGGCCAGAGCTTCGGCTTTCAGGAGGATAATATCGGCGAGTCGATAGATAATTACGTCGTCGTCGGCGATGCGGTCTTCGGCGTAGAGCGTACCTCGAAATTTATTGGGCCATGCCACTAATTGTTTAGTACCCTGCAACTCCCAGATGTAGCTGACATCTTTGCGGGTATCGCCCGGATATTTGTCGATGAGGGCTCGAATTTCCGGGCTGGCGGCATAGGCGGCCTGCGCATTGCCGGGTTCTTTCACTAAAGCTAGATCGGCTGCGTTGGTTGCCGTACCCGAATAATTGATAAGCGGCAACCCGTTACGTCCGTACATATCCGAGCCGGTTTCGTTGCGGTTGAAATACAGCGAGAAGATAATTTCCGCGTTTTTCTTGTTGGTCGAAACGAAAATATTCCGGAACGAGGGCAGCAGACTCACGCCCGATTTTTCGACTTCGGCAATGGCCGCCAGCGCATCGTTAAAATCAGCAGCACCACCGTTCAGTACTTTGGCCGTCCACATTTTGGCGTCGGCTTTGGTGGCGTAGGCGGCTGGTTTCGAGAAACGATTTTTATCGACGTACCCCGCTTCCGGGAAGGTTGCAATGGCAGCATCGAGGTCAGTAAAAACTTGTTTGAATACGTCGGCAACGGGTTTACGTTCCAGCAATGGTACGTTCTCATCGACAATAGCATCGAGCGTGAGCGGTACGTCGCCCCAGATTTTAGCCATGTAGAAATACATGCTTGCCCGCAGACAAAGTGCTTCGGCCCGTATCCGGTTCTTGACCGTCTGGTTTGCGAAATTGAAACCGTCCATTTGCTTCAACAGCAAGTTGACATGGCCGATTACCGAATAATAGGGTGTCCAGTCTTTCGAATTGCCCGGATTGATCACCTGCGACCAATAGGCCGAGAAACGGGGCAAGCTTCCCTGTACATAACTGTCGCTGCGGTCGTCGCCAAACGAGAGATCGTTCATCTGGGTTCGGTAGAGTTGGTAAATGCCCGTGAGGTAAGCCGAGAAATCGTCTTCGTTTTGCCAATAAACCTGGTTTGTGATCTGCGAAGTGGGTTTAACCTCCAGAATACTATTGCAGGAAAAGCAGTTTAGGGCCGCAATCCAGCTAAACGTAATGAGAATCTTTTTCATGGATGATGTCGAAAAAAGGTTAGAAACGGATCGTTGCGCCAAACGTGAACTGACGAGGCCGGGGGTAACCGCCTTCATCGAACCCTTTGTACACTTCCGGATTCAGTCCGGTGTAACCCGTTAAATAGCCTAGATTATACACGCCTGCATTCAACTGAACCGAGCCCGTTTTAATACGGTTAGTAATGGTTTTCGGAACCTGATACGAAACCGAAACTTCGCGGAAAGCCAGCCAGTCGCCCTTGGAAATATAGATCGAGTTATCGGTGCTGTACCCCTCCAGACCAACTTGTGTGTAGCCAACGGCCGAAGCTCCGCGCAGGTGATTTCGGTAGCCAAAATCAGCATCACCGAAGCTGAAACGAGGGTATTTTTTGCCTACATCGCCCGGATTTTGCCAAACATCATCGTTGAGCGCCTGACTCGGTGCACCCTCGTTGGATGCCCGTGCCTGACCCATTGAGCGTGCCAGTGCTCCGTTGCTAATGATGTGCCCCAGTGCGTAATCCATTGTGAAACGTACCGTGATGCCCTTCCAACTGAACGTATTCTGCATACCGCCAATCTTGTCGGGTACTCGCCAGCCCTGAAACACTAAATCTTTACCGTCAATCTGACCGTCTTTGTTAAGATCGGCCCAGTTTACATCGCCCCCGTGTTTGGGTTTGCCTAGTGCTACGCTTGTCGTAATCAGATCTTTAGGAGCGCCTTTAGCTTCTTCGTCGGTAGAATAGATGCCGTTCGACTGCCAAGCCCACACACCGCCCGGACGTTCGCCCTCGGCGTAGCCGCCTACCTCAATGTCACGGCCCAATGCCGGATCATAAACCGCACCGCCATTGATGCGATTTTTATCTCGCCCATTTGGCGGCAGTTTCACAACGGTTGTGCGGTTGAACGCAAAGGAAAAATTAGTATTCCAGGAGAAAGCGCCCGCTTTTAATACCGTAGCGCCGATTTCCACCTCAATCCCCCGATTACGTAGCTGCCCAACGTTGTAAGGAATGCTGTTGAAACCCGACTCAGTCGGCAGCTGCAAATTATCCAGCCGGTTCTTTGTCAGCTTATTATAAACGTCTACTGCCAACGTAACGCGGTTAAACAGGCTCAGGTCGATACCTGCATCGACAGTTTCGGTGGTTTCCCAGAGAAGATTTGGGTTAGCCAACGTAGTACGTAAAATTCCGCCGTTGCCACCGTAGGGCCGTGCACCGTAACCGCCATACGTATCGGTATAGCTCAGGTTCGATAAGCCCGTTTGCCCATAGCTAGCCCGAATTTTAAACTGATTCATGAAGGGTACTTTCCAGAACGATTCCCGATGGATGTTCCAGCCCGCCGATAAAGAAGGAAACAGGGCGTATTGATTGTTCGGGGCGAAGCTTGAAAAACCATCGTAACGTAACGACGCGCCAAACAGATACTTGCCATCGTAATCGTAGTTGAGCTGGCCGAAGAAACTGGCCGTTTTGCTGACATTTAATGCTGAACTAACCGTGAAGTTCGGTTGCTGCACGCCATTTACTGAAGTAGTCTGCGGGTCACCAGAAATGGTCGAAGTGTAATCATTGGTAGACCGTTGACCCGTTGCTCCGAGGTTAAAAGCTGAAACTCGGGTATAATTGAAACCGGCCAGCGCTGTTAGATTATGCTGTGTGCCGAACGTGTGGTCGTATTGCAAAATCTGATCGGTCATAATCTGCCGTGTCTGATTCGATTGCTCAACTTTTTGCCGCTGAACCTGCTGACCGGGGAAATAGCGCTCGAAGAAAAGATACTGGTAATTATTAATATAGATCGACGCCGAAGGCCGGTAATGCAGTCCTTTCGCAATTTCCAGATCGCCCGCCAGCCGGAATGTCGTTTGTTCGGTATTCGCGTTTAGGTCCTGATAATACAGTTCGTGTAAGCGGTTCCGAACCGTTACGCTCTCGCCCAGATAGGGTTTGCCATCGTCGGCGTAAATCCGGTTCAGGGGCGTAATGCGAACACCACGTATCAACTGATTCAGCGTGTTATCGACGTATTTGTTGTCGTTCCAGAGATACGAAAAATTGGCGTCTAGTTTAAAGCGATCACTTACTTTGAAACCCGCATTTGCCAGCGAACTGAAGCGTTTATAACCCGTTCCCAGAAACACGCCCCCCTGATCGACGTAGCCAAGTGATACGTTATAATTGCTACGTTCGTTACCGCCATCGACCGCTACGTTATAATTGTTCGTCTGAGCCGTATTCCAGACAAGGTCCTGATAATGATTGTCTTTGAAAATGATGGTTTTCCCCGGATTGAGCGGATCATCGATGGTTTCCCAGCCGTTGGCCAGCAGGTTATCGACATAAGGTTGGCCTTCTACCGAAACGAGATTCGCGAGGTAAGCCGTTGTGTAATAAGCCGCGCCGTATTGGCCTTTCTGCGTGTAGGTTGGCGTAGTGGCTGAATTACCCGCCGAATAGAGTTTGGTATTAATGTCGAATACATCTAACCCACGCGCCCAGGTTTTACGGGCCAGCGTCAGGTAATCGCGCCCGCCCAAATATTGGTAGTTACGGGCCTGTGTTTCAACACCGTGCTGATACCGAAACGTTACGTTACCACGACCAGCGTTGTTTTTTCCGGACTTTGTTTTGATAATAATAACGCCATTGGCACCCCGCGCTCCGTAAGCCGCCGTAGATGCCGCATCTTTTAATACCTGCAACGATTCAATATCGTCGGAATTGACGTCGGTGAAGTTCCGGAATACACCATCGATAATTACCAGTGGATTACTCGATTGAATGGCACCGATCAGGTCTCCCCCACCCGTTCCGGTGCTGGTTCCGTATGGATTCAACGTAGTACCACCCCGAATCACAATGTTGGCTGCTGCCCCCGGCTGGCCTGATAAAACCGGAACCGAAACACCGGCCATTTTACCCTGCAACGCCTGTACCGGGCTTACCGACGGAATATTTTGCAGCTCTTTATTGTCCAGTTTCGAAACCGATGCGCTCGTTTTCGCCCGAGATTGTTCGGCGTAACCCACAACGACAACTTCGCTGAGCGCTTTTACGTCTTCCTTGAGTGATACGTTAAGCTGACTACGTCCGTTGAGTGGAATTTCCTGGGTAACATACCCGATAAACGAAATGACCAACGTAGCATTTGGGTTAGGCACAGTAAGCGAATACGCTCCATTTATATCGGTGACCGTACCCGTTGTTGTCCCTTTTATAACTACGCTCACGCCGGGCAGACCGTCATTGTCTGCGCCTGTAACCTGCCCCTGAACTTGACCTCGGTTTTGAGCCAGGCTATCGACGGCGCCGATCCACAGGAATAGCCCAATTACCCAGCTACAAACATGAATTATAGAACACTTTACCATAACAAATTGGGTTAAATAGAAATAAGGTTGTTTATCTTGTTGTTATGTAAATAAGTAGAACATAATTACACAATATTCCAGCTATTTCTAAAAAATTCAAAGTATTTAACCTATTTTTTTGTATTCTTTAGAGAAATAATAACATTTAACTAGGTGCCTCCAAGTTGATAATCAGCTGACACTTACAACGCTGGCAAAGGCTGGTATCAACTTCCTGGCCGATTCTCTGACGAATTTGGCATTTTCGGCCGGTATTGAGCGGTACGGCCAGCGCATCCGGCAACCGACCTTTGCCCAACCACCAACTACTGACATAAATTTGTCGCAGGCCGGATTTGGATATCCTTTTTCGGTGATATACGGCGCAATGCACTCGCGCATCCACTGTTGGATTCCCTGCTCCCACTCCAGCGCTTGCGGCAGATCGGTTTGCATTAAATCGTACCAATCCTGCGCCAGTTTTGGATGCAGACACGCTACGTTCGAATAAGCGCCGTGAGCTCCTTCTTGCACTCCCGTTGCCAGAAAATGCCCCGGAACAAACACCGACAACCCCTGCATATGTTGGCGCATCTGAACGTACCATTCCGAATCACCAGCCGGTACTTTTACGCCAACCAACTGAGGGATAGCCTCTTTTAACTGACCGAACCGAGCGGCCGTTAATCGAACTTTAGCGTGCGGTGGGTTATAAAGCACTAGTCGAACATCGGTCGATACGTTGGCCATGCGCCGTAAAAAGGCAATGATTTCGCTTTCGGTTGGCGGAAACCAGTCGGGCAGGATGACCTGCACGGCACCCGGCTCCCAACGTAGTGACCGTTTCAACCGCTCCAGCGACAACACCGGGCTCATGTGACTAACGCCAATCTGAAACGGCATTCCGGCCGCGTGGCATTTTTGCGCCAGTAGCTCGTGAATCAGATCGAATTCGGCTTCGGTCTGATTATAGAATTCGCCCGCGGTGCCATTTGAATAAATACCGTCTACGCCGAAGGCAATCAACGTATCAATTTCGGCTGCTAACTCCTCAAAATCAATCGAATCATCTTCACTAATTGGGAGCATCAGGGTAGCCCAGTTGCCCCAAATGTCGGTCGATTCGAGGGGCTGATACGTTGCTGGTTTATGGCGATCACTCATGCTGTTACGTTATTTTTGCCTAATACGTACATCCCTGGATTATGTTAACGGTGTGATTATCCAGCCAGTCCCAATCCAGTTCAACACCCAGACCCGGACCCGTTGGGCAATGCTGGCAGCCGTCGTCCCGAATGTCGAGAGGATTGTTTTTCAATCCGAAACGGAACATTGGATGGTGGCTTTCCAAGAAACGTGACAATCGCGTGGCACAACCAACGTGCAGATTTGCTACGTCGAGTAAGGGCGCACCAGCGGTATGAATTTCCAGGCCGTAGCCCATCATTTCGCACATTCCCAAGGCTTTCATAATGCCCGTTATCCCACTTTTGTGATGCACGTCGCCCCGAATAAGATCGACTGCGCCGTTGATCATGTAATTGGGTAACTCAAATAAACCGACGGTTTCGGCAGCTAAAACTGGCGTTCGAATGGCATCTGAAAGCTTCTTTAGCTGACCAATGTGGGCGTCTGGAAACGGCTCCTCAAACCATTCATAGCGAAGTTCATCCAGCTCATACCCAATCACCAAAGCATCGTCGAACGTAAGTACTGCCGATGAATCCAGCATCAGTGGAAAATCGGGCCCAACCAGTTCACGCGCTTTGCGCAACCGGGGAATATCCAGCGCTGAACCGTCTGACAATTGAAGCTTTATACCCCGAAATCCCTGTTTTACTTTTTGGGTAACTTCCTGCTCAACCTCTTCGAGCGTGGTTATAGTTTGCGGTGGACAGGTGGCATACGTAGGAACTTTATCTCGGTACTGGCCAAGTAATTTCGCAATCGACATGCCCGCTACCTTTCCTTTTATATCCCATAGCGCTACGTCCAGATTCCCCCAAATGGACTCTCGCAGATTATACAAATGCCGCTGCTTTTGCCGGAAAGTCTGCCAGATAGCTTCATGATTGAGCGGGTCTTTACCTACTAAATCGTGGTAATACACATCGTGCACCGCATAAGCCGACGCTCGCCCCTGCCCTAGCGGACCATAATCCATTGTGTAACCCTCAATTCCCTCGCCGGTGTGCAACGTAGTAAGCGGAAAATCCCAGTATGGTACGTGACCGGGCGGAATTGGGCGCGGATAAAACCACGCTTCGGCACTTACGCGAATCAGTCGAGTTGTAATATCCGTAATGATCATGAACCATTTTGCACTTATGTAGTACATATAACGGCAAATAAAAACGGCTCTATCTAAATTTCCTAATTTTACTACTACTTTTTAGATGGAAAGTTAAATTCTAAGCTAAGCGCAATAGGTGAGGCTCCAGATGTCGCAGCATTCCACTAGCAAATTCTTCAGGTGTACCCTTCTTAAGAATATTGACTAAATCCCTGTGGGTTACGGAGCCGACTGTGTGAAAATCATGATCTGTTTCGTATTCTACTACGTACTCAAATATAGGCATGAGCATCGTTTGAAACCGTTTAATAGTCTCATTTCCAGCCATTTCATACAAAGCCGAATGGAAAGCAATTTCACATTCTACCTTCTCTTTAATGCTTTGCACTTGCGATTCCTGGCTAACGATAGCTTCCAGCTTGCGGATACCTTCATCGGTCTTACGGGCAAATAGCAGTGCAGCCTGCCCTACTTCCAACACCAGCCGAAATTCGAAAATCTGCTTACGCGTGTCAGTCCCCAAAATGTGCGGGTGCATCATTCGCTCCAGACCGCTCAGAATATCAGGCTGAGCCAGCACCATTCCCCGGCGTTTTTTGGTATCAATCATACCCAGCATCCGCAGGCGACTTAGAGCTTCGCGCACTACGTTCCGACTAACACCCAGTGCTTCAGCCAGTTCCACTTCTTTTGGTATGGCGTCACCCGGCCGGAAGGCTTTATGGGTAATATATTCGCGTAATCGCTCCTCCACCTGATCGGCCATGGTGGTCGAAATGATTGGTTCTATTTTGGGTGTCGCTTCCATTAGTTATACATTAATCAGATGAACGATATGTCTACTCATTCATCAATATGCTAAAGTAATCAATTGCGTAATAAGTAGTACATTTATACAAATTTATAATACTAAACTGACCGCGCTGATCAGTATCAATTAACGCAAATGAAAGCATTCGTTCGGTGGATATTACTGGGAATCACCAGCCTGATTGGGCTGGGAGTGCAGCATTTTCCTTTGGTACCATTCGACTCGACAGCGAATCGCTACAACGTACTATTCATTGTCATCGACGATTTACGGACTGATCTTGGCTGCTACGGAGATTCATTAGCGCACACGCCAACTATTGACCAACTGGCTCAATCGGGCCTTGTATTCGACCGGGCTTATTGCCAACAGGCCGTCTGTGCGCCGTCGCGGGCGTCGATGCTGACCGGATTACGGTCTGATTCGCTACGTGTGTGGGACCTCAATACGCCCGTTCGAACGCATCTGCCGAACGTAGTAACGCTGCCGCAATATTTTAAACAACAGGGATACGTAACACAATGCATTGGCAAAATCTTTCACGATCCTGCCGATCATCAGGACGCTCAATCGTGGTCGGTGCCCGAGCAGTTGCACGTTACTGATGAGGCAGGTGGGAAGTACGTCTTGCCCGAAAACATGCGCAATGGCGGCAAAGGCTTCTGGAAAGCAGCGCCTACCGAACGTGCCGACGTACCCGATTCGGCTTATGTGGATGGGCGAGTGGCACAGGCGGCTATACGGGCGCTTGACACATTGAAGATGCAATCTTTTTTTCTGGCTGTTGGTTTTCGGCGTCCTCACTTGCCGTTTTCGGCGCCCGAACGCTACTGGAAAATTCATCGGCCGGAACAATTCGCCAGCCGGAGCAACGAACAGCTTCCAACAGGCGCCCCAGCTTACGCAGGTCATGAGTCGCCGGAGCTTCGCGGATATACGGACGTACCGCCCAAAGGTAAACTGTCGGATGCCATGAAGCAGCAACTTCGACACGGCTATTACGCCAGCACCAGCTACGTTGATGCGCAGGTTGGCCTTGTCTTGCAGAAACTGAATCAATTGGGGCTAGCCGAAAATACGGTTGTGGTACTGGTCAGTGATCACGGTTTTCATCTGGGCGAACAGGGGCTCTGGACGAAAACATCAAATTACGAACTGGATGTACGCGTGCCGCTTATTGTATCTGTTCCTGCACAAAAGGCCAATGGCAAGCACACAAAAGCGTTGGTTGAATTAATTGATTTGTTTCCGACCCTGACGGATTTGTGCCAGCTTCCAGCCCCAAAACAGATGCAGGGAAAGTCGTTCAAAAAGCTACTCAACAAGTCAAATCAGCCGCATCGATCAGTAGCCATTAGCCAGTTTCCGCGACCGTGGACGTATAAAACGGCTCCTGACTTAATCGGCTATTCGCTACGTAACAATCGCTACCGCTACACCGAATGGCGACGCTATCAGGATGGCTCCGTAGCAAGTAGCGAATTATACGACCTATACCATGAACCGCTTGAACGTACTAACTTAAGTGACCAACCGGCTTCTAGCAGTATCCTGAAAGAAATGGCTCGGGCGCTACGTAGTGAAATCCCGGCAAAGGCGGCTCCATTACGGTGATCAGATATCCACGTAGCAACTACTACGTAATAATATGTAAAAGCCGTTGGGAGGATAAAGCCACACATTTCTAAACGTTGACAACGTAACACGATTCTAGGAAATTACCTATGCTACGTTCTGAACATAGCAACATTCAGAAACGTATCGACTGAAAATAGCAAACGGATAGGTATAAATCACCGTGTTACGTATTTTGTTACGTAGAACCGTTGACCAAATTCCTTCACCCGAGCGATAAACATCATGTTTCCATTTTTATCAAAAAAACGGTCTTTTTTCTCCCGACAGACTGTTCTTGTTTCAGCTACTGGCCTGGTAGTTAGCGGGCTTTTTATCGGCGCTTACCAGAATCGAAACCTCAATAAAGCGTCGCAATCGTACCTGACCAGTCTGTTTGCAAAACTGGGCGACGACGATAAGCACGACCCGAAATATGCGGTTGGCAGTCTGAATATTGCGGCTGGACTCGAAGCAACGCTGTTTGCTTCCGAACCCATGCTGGTCAATCCTACCAACATCGACGTAGATGCCCGTGGTCGGGTTTGGGTATGTGAAGCCTACAATTATCGCCCGGCTGTTAACGGAAACCCAACCAACAAAGACGGCGATCGTATTGTCATTCTGGAAGATACCAATGGCGATGGAAAGGCCGATCAGAGCAAGGTGTTTTATCAGGGCCCTGATATCGAATCACCGCTGGGTATCTGGGTGCAGGGCAATAAAGTTATTGTGTCCGATAGCCCCAACGTTTGGGTATTTACCGACGAAAACGGTGACGACAAGGCCGACAAAAAGGAATTGTTGTTTACGGGAATCGGTGGTGAGCAACACGACCACGGTATGCACACGTTTGTGTTCGGACCTGATGGAAAATGGTATTTCAACTTCGGTAATGCGGGCGAGCAACTACTCGATAAAAACGGTAACGCCATTACCGATATCGCCAGCGGCAAGACCATCAACAAGCAGAATTTCAAGCAGGGCATGGTGTTCCGCTGCGATCCGGACGGAAAGAACGTAGAGTTACTGGCCCAGAATTTCCGTAATAACTACGAAGTGGCGGTTGATTCATATGGTACGCTCTGGCAGTCGGATAATGACGACGATGGCAACAAGAGTGTGCGGATTAACTACGTCATGGAATACGGAAACTACGGCTACACCGACGAGATGACGGGCGCAGGCTGGCAGGCAAATCGTGATAACATTGAAACCGAAATCCCTTTCCGGCACTGGCACCTCAACGACCCCGGCGTAGTACCCAATCTGCTTCAGACGGGTGCCGGATCGCCAACGGGAATTATTGTTTACGAAGGAAAACTACTTCCCGAAGTATTTAGAAACCAAGTGATTCACTGCGATGCAGGCCCAAACGTAGTGCGTTCGTATCCAGTGCAAAAGAACGGCGCGGGCTACAAAGCTGAAATTGTCAACCTGCTCGAAGGTGCGCGTGATCAGTGGTTCCGGCCTGCCGATGTGTGCATTGCTCCCGATGGTTCGCTAATTATTGCCGACTGGTACGACCCCGGCGTGGGTGGCCACCAGGCCGGTGATCAGAAGCGGGGACGTATTTACCGGGTTGCTCCGCCCAATACGCCGTATACAATTCCGAAATTGGACGTATCGACTACCGAAGGAGCCATCGAAGCGTTACAAAGCCCAAGCATGGCGTTCCGGTATGCAGGCTGGCAGAAGCTGCACGAGATGGGCAATAAGGCCGAAAAAGCATTGGTGAAACTTTACAAATCGTCCGATAACCCCCGGATGCAGGCGCGTGCGCTCTGGTTGCTGAGTCAGCTAGATAATGGCAAAAAATACATAGAAACGGCGCTGAAGAGTACGAATCCTGACCTACGTATCACGGCGCTACGTGCCGCCCGCGAACGTAAAGCCGACATTATTCCTTACGTAAAACAACTCGTTAACGACTCTGATCCTCAGGTACGTCGCGAGTGCGCCATTGCGTTACGTAAGAGCCGGAACGCCGGACCGACATCACCTGATGCGCCGGAGCTTTGGGCGCAGCTTGCCAGTAAGTACGATGGACAGGATCGCTGGTATCTGGAAGCACTTGGCATCGGAGCCGAAGGAAATTGGGATACTTATTACGCTGCCTGGGCTAAACAAGTGGATCCATTGGCAAATGCTGCTGGACGGGATATCGTTTGGCGCGCTCGCACTAAAGAATCAGTACCTGCGCTGGCGAAACTGGCGGGCGATGCTAACGTAGCACTAAATCAGCGGCTTCGTTATTTCCGGGCGTTCGATTTCAACCCCGGTGCCACTGAAAAATCGACGGCTCTGCTAGAAATTTTAAAAGCCAATAGCGGCTCGACGGACGTAACAAAACTGGCGCTACGTCACCTCGACCCTACGTTCGTGAAAAGCTCACCTGTTGCTTCGGAAGCGTTGAGCAAACTCCTGAACGATGTGTACGGTAAACCGGAATACATCGAACTGGCAACGCGTTATGAACTTGCTTCAGAAAGTGAACGGTTGAAGCAACTGGCTGTTCAGAAAGCCATAGAAGGCATGGGGCGCGACGCGGCTCGCCAATTATTGAAGCAGCAGGGCGGTCCGTTGGTTTGGGGCGTCATCAACGGCAGTGATGCCGAAGCCGCTACAAATATGCTCATTGCGCTACGTCGGGTAGGCAACAAAGAGTCCATCGACATTTTGAAAACGGTGGCATTAGACGAAAAACGACCTGCCGCGCTACGTCGGGAAGCAACCCGTTCGCTGGGTGGAAGTCTCGAAGGTGCTGATATGGTACTGGCGCTGCTGAAATCCGGCGATATTAAAGGCGACTACAAAAAAGCTGCCGCACAAGGCGTGAGTAATGACTGGCGCCGAAATGTTCGTCAGCAGGCGGCTAGTTATCTGGATGGTAGTCAAGGTGCTGAAGGTAAAAAATTACCGCCTATAAATGACCTGCTTTCGATGAAAGGCGATGCTGCCAAAGGAGTTATCACCTTCAAAAATAATTGCTCTACTTGCCATCAGGTAAACGGCGAAGGCATGGACTTCGGCCCGAAACTCTCGGAAATTGGTTCGAAACTACCGAAAGAAGGTCAGTATCTGGCAATTTTACACCCCGACGCCGGTATAAGCTTTGGCTTCGAAGGCTGGGAAGTAAAATTTAAGGATGGCAGCTCAATGACGGGTATCGTGTCGAGCAAAACCGAAACGGATCTCCAGATGAAATTCCCCGGCGGAACTGTGCAAAACTACAAAATGGCAGATGTCGTCTCGATGAAACAAATGGATTCGTCGATGATGCCTTCCGGCTTGCAGGAAGCCATGAGCACGCAGGATTTAGTAGATTTAGTAGAATATTTAGCCAGTTTAAAGAAAAAATAACCGGGATTACGCTGATTTAAGGATTTTCTGGATTTTGCTTTTCGCTTCTTTGAAGCGCACAATAAAAAACAAAATCCAGAAAATCCTTAAATCAGCGTAATCCCGGTTCAGACAACCATGCAACGACGCAATTTTGTAAAATCGACTTTTGGGCTGGCAGGTGCCGCCGTCACGGGTGAATCTGTAGCCAGCAACTGGCATTCACAGCCTGCTTCTTTAGCAAAAAATACATTTAAACTGAAGTATGCCCCGCACTTTGGCATGTTCGAAAACAGCGCGGGAAAAGATCTTATCGACCAGCTCAAGTTTATGGCCGACCAAGGTTTTACGGCGCTGGAAGACAATGGCATGATGGGGCGCGACGCGGCTACACAGGAAAAAATCGCTAAAGAAATGGCCCGTCTCAATATGACGATGGGTGTTTTCGTACTCGATAAAGGCGGCAACAGCCAGAATTCACTGGCAACAGGAAAGCCAGAATTTGTTGATATTTTCCTGAATGGTTGTCGAAAAGCCGTTGAAACCGCTAAACGCGTTAATACCAAGTTTACGACGGTGGTGCCCGGCGATTTTGATCGAAGTTTGCCGATTGGTATTCAGACTGGCCACGTTATCGACGCGCTACGTCGGGGTGCCGATATTCTGGCTCCGGCCGGTTTAACCATGGTGCTGGAACCGCTCAGCGATACGCCTAATCTGTTCCTGCGCACCTCCGACCAGACCTACGAAATCTGCCGCGCGGTGAACAGTCCCTCCTGCAAAATCCTGTTCGATATTTACCACATGCAGAAAAACGAAGGGCATATCATTCCGCACATTAACTGGTGCTGGAGCGAAATTGGCTATTTTCAGATTGGTGACAATCCGGGACGTAAAGAACCGACTACGGGTGAGATCAATTACAAAAACGTATTCAAGCATATTTACCAGAAGCAGAAAGCCGAAAACAAAGAGTTTATTTTCGGCATGGAGCATGGTAATTCGCAACCGGGTAAAGACGGCGAAGTAGCGCTGATTAAAGCCTACGTTGAATCCGACAGTTTTACGGTCTAGTTTAAACACGTTGTTTTTGTCATGCTGAGGTACGTAGCATCCTCGCTAATGGCGAACGGTTCATAGGCTTCGTTCTTCAGCCTGACAAAAGAGCTGCAATAAAAACGGGTAATCAGCAGTCTAACTGACTGGCCTGATTACCCGTTTTGCTTACGTAAATGTCTTTCTTAGAGAACAACTACAGAGTTCTCTTCGCTCGATACACCACTGGCTACGTATTTGTCAGCAGCCCAGTCGTTTTCCCATGTTATACCGTCCAGGACGTAACGGAACTGATACTCTCCACCTACAGGCAGTTCAACGGTCGTTTTATACGAACCATCTTTCTGCTTTTTCAAAACTTGGGTAGTGATATCCCAACCATTGAATTCACCGGCCAGGGCGACCGTTTTAGCACCATTGACGGCTTCGGCCGGCAATTCAAACGTTACTTTCGCAAGAGGCTTGCTTTTGAGGAATTGTTTGGCAACTGCCATATAAGTTCACTTTTTGGTTTCAATGCAAAGTTATAATACAAAATGAGTAATATCATAATTATCAGTATATTACTCTCGATTATTCTTTATATAGTTCTAATTAATGCATCTTGATTTATAATTTAACATCTGAGAAACGTCCTATTTTAAAGGTATCTATGAAAGGTTTTTAAGTATCGATTGACGTAGTGAATCGGCCTGTTGCCAGCTTAAACGTTTATACAACTATTTCTGTAAATGAACGATTTAGTTACGATCTATCAATAAAATGATACGCTTACTATCAGCGTATCATTTTATTGATAGATAAAAGAAAAAAGTAACAACCTTCTTCAGTGAAATCTTCCGGCTAACATAGGTTGATGTAACAACGCATCGATAACCTTCCGGCTTCCTATCATCCTTTCAGAATATGAACCGCTGATGAAATGATACGTCAGATTCCGTTTGTCGAGTTCCTGGCGAAACCGATTCAGCATTTCTTCCCGGCGGTGGCCTTGATCGCGAAGATGATCGGCTACCCACGGCACATCAATATCCAGCAGAATATACGCATCGTATAAAACGATACGTTCCAGTTCTGCGAGTTCGGGTGGTACCTGATTGAAGTAAACGGAAGAGTATATCTGCGTAGTAATCAGATCTGTATCGCAAAATAGAATGCGGTTTGCAGTACGTTCAGCAATGTTTACGGCCTCAGTCTGGGCTCGTCCAATCTGAATAAGTTGATCAATTGTGAACGTATTAGACATAATGAATCTACGGGCCATCTCCGGCACATACTGCGTTTGATACGCCGTTGCCAGCTGCTGAGCCAGCGTTGTTTTGCCCACACTTTCAGGCCCGAACAAACAAACTTTTTTAACAAAAAACGGCCGTACTACGTCGGGAATAAATTCCCAATATTGCGCGGGTTGCTGCCGAATCAACGTAGCAGAAACCGGAACCTGTTGCCGGGGCGGGTCAAACGGAACGTAGCGCAAACCCGAATGATGAGCCAATG
The DNA here is from genome assembly GCF_054778555.1 of Spirosoma flavus. Lineage (NCBI taxonomy): Bacteria > Pseudomonadati > Bacteroidota > Cytophagia > Cytophagales > Cytophagaceae > Spirosoma > Spirosoma flavus. Next base: position 384,079 of record NZ_BAAGZL010000004.1, on the reverse strand, counting down.
GAATAGCATATTCTTCTGACGCAAAAAAGACGCTCACTTCCGGAAATCGTCGCTTAATGAAAGCAGCCCACAGTTTAGTAGCTTCCCAGAGAGGCAACGTTGGGTCGTGAAAATCGTCGGATGCCGTAACAACTTCGATGGTTGGATAGGGAGCCAGCAATTCGGTCAGCCAGCCGAGACGAGTGTTTGGGTCGATACGATCAACGGACGTAACAGTCATTGACACAATCAGGTGATCGCACTGTTTGCGGGCGAAATCAATCAGCGCCAGATGGCCCTTATGAACCGGCATAAATTTGCCGAAAACCAACCCCGTCTTTTGGCTCATTCAATAATGTTTTCCACAAAAATAAGCTGTGCTACGTATTACGTCGACGCTACGGCTGGCCTACTTCTTCTCAAATACGTAATCACCTGTATCAAAAGGATTTAACACCAACTGTTTCGCATTTACAGAAACGATTTTCATGAGCCGGCCCTGGTTGGAAGACATGCAGATTGCCCTGATACGTACCGCGTTGTCTTCGAGGGAATAATCTCCGCTGCCGCACCCTAAAAAGGCATAATCGACGGGCTTGGTATTTTCATAGTACTCATTAAAAACGCCTTGGTTGGTGAACGTGACAAAGACGCCTTTATCGGTCGGAATAATGGTTTGTGCGCAGGTTGAACCGGTTGTGGGCTGACAATAATTAATAAGTCGCCAGGTACCAACGAGCGCGTTCGCCGGATCAGTATTCTCTGGCTGCGAGCAACTCAATCCAAAAAGCATAGTGAGGAAAAAAATAACGTATTTCATAAGTTGGGGATTTGTTAAAGCAGACCCCAAAAACCGATAAGGCGTTGTAGCTGGATAATATTTAAGCGCCCACGCCTACCAAATATTAACCTGCCCCCGCCGATTTCTGCTCAAATGTACCCATCTGTCAATCTGTTTGAATCGGGATGAAATAGGGCAGCATTTTTACCATGCATTTACTGCTCACCCGTTTATTTCCTGATTATGAGCCAGAAACTTCACCATTTTTTTGTACTCTGCATGTTGGTGACTGCCTGTTTACCAGTGTATTGCCTTGCACAAGGCTACACGCCCGAAACGGTTCCTAACCCTAAACAGCAACGTAGCAGTCACTACGTTAGTAATCCTGATGCTATTTTATCGACATTGGCAGTAAGTCGAATCGATTCGATGCTGGGTGCGCTGGAAGATTCGACAACGGCGCAGGTAGCGGTGGTTTGCGTGAATTCCATTGGAGAGGTCGTGCCTAAAGATTTTGCCACTACGTTGTTCCGTAAATGGGGACTTGGGTATAAGGAGAAAAACAACGGTTTGCTGATTCTGCTGGTGAAAGATCAGCACCGGATTGAGATGGAAACGGGCTATGGGCTGGAGGGCCTTCTACCGGATGCTATCTGCAAACGGATTCAGACCCAGAACATGATTCCGCTGGCTAAAGTCGGTGATTTCGACAGAGCCATGGTGGCTGGTGTTTCGCAAGTGATACGTATACTGACGATGCCCGAAGCCCAGCGCGAGATTTATGATGACTCCAAATATATGCCGGCTCCCTATACTGGCCTGAGTGGCGGGGGCGTGATGGTACTCTGTATTTATTTCGGCATTTTTTTATGCCTTATAAAACTATTTACCGTCTGGTTCAAAAGCGCCGACGCCACAACAACGGCTATCGAGCAGGCCATTTCGAAACCCCGCTGGAAACGGAATTTATGGGGAATTTTTCTCGCTCTGGTAATGCCAATCCTTTTGGGAGCTGTATTTATCCAGCTTCGCGACAGAGGCATGATGCCCGGCTGGCAAATGTTGCTGACTCTCTATGGCTATATGTGCCTGGTTCTGTGGGAAGCCCGTTTGCGTCGACTGATCAAGTTTAACGACCTATTTGGCAAAATGACCGATCAGCAGCAATACGACCGCTGGAAACTGGCCATGTCGACTGGCTGGTTCAAGGCCATGCTTTTCCCATTACCTTTCTGGCTGATCAGGCGCGAAGATAAACAGTGGCTGGATGGTCTTCGTAATCGCCCACGTCGTTCGGCTGAAGGGTATGAACTCACGAAAGTAGCTGACTCAGATGAAACCCCTTTTCTGACTGAGTATCAGCAACTGGAGCAGGAACTTAAAACCGTTGATTACGATGTTTGGCATAACCAGACTCATAACGTAACAGCGATTATTGGCTACGAAAACCTGAAGAATTCAACGTATCATCGGTGCAAAAAATGCCACTCGAGAACTATGCATTTTACGGATACTCAGGTAGTGACAAAAGCTACCACTGAAAAAGAAGGTCGCAGCATCAAAAAGTTTGTCTGTGATGCTTGTGGACGTCATGAAGAAACCGCTCATGTTATTGCCCGACTTTCATCAGGTTCGTCATCTTCGTCCAGTTCGAGCTCGTCGTCGAGCAGCTATAGTTCGTCGAGTAGTTATTCAGGCGGTTCTTACAGCAGTTCCTCCAGCAGCTGGGGCGGGGGTAGCTCGGGCGGGGGCGGTTCGGGAAGTAGCTGGTAGTCAACACCTATCGTATGCTAATTTTATTCCAGAAGTTCGTGGCCTATTCACCTTTGGCAGCTATTGCCGCACTTTTGTTTGGTTGTAGCGAAAGCGCACGTAGTGGCTATCGCATCGAAGATGGTCAGATTGTGCTATATACAGGATTCCCGGCTAATCGTTCTGTTGTCAAAGACGCTGATGTCGCTACGTTCAAGGCCATCAATAAAGTTTACGGCAAAGACAAAAAGCAGGTTTTTTATCGTGGACAGCCCATCGCCCAGGCCGATCCCGCTACGTTCGTTTATCTGGCTGGCGACTATTCTAAAGACGAAACAAACGGCTATTTTCAGGAGCAACGTATCAGCACCGACGGCGCGCATTTTGACATTGTGCCCAACCCGGCCGAAACCCCGAGCAACGTAACGGCAGAAGGATTTGCCTACGCCCGTGATAGCCGCTACGTTTACCGGAGCACAAAAATTATATCTGGCACCGACCCTGCTACATTCAAAGTGGTGCTCATGTTTAACGGCTATTATCTTACGACCGACCGACGCTACGTATATTTTCAAGATCGCCCGATTGAAGGAGCCAATGGGCAATCGTTCCAAAAAATAACGGACTTGACCTTCACCGATGGACGTAGGGTGTGGGGGCTGGCACTGGGCAAAGACACGTACTGGAATCGGATGTCTAACGTAGATATTACGTCCCTGAAAAGTGCGGGAAATTATTACGCATCCGACAAAAATCACGTCTATCTAGGCAACGACCAACTTACTGAAGCCGACCCTGCTACGTTCGTTGAAACGGGTTATTTGGCAGGAAAAGACAAAAATGCTACGTATCAATCGCGAAATCGTTTGGCTAACTAACAGGCGTTCAGCATGAACGAATTGGTGAATACGTCCGCAGAACGTAGCAAGCTAATTATCACTCCGCGATTACTGGGGATCCTCTGGAAATGCCTTGAATGGCACGGTTTATTTATGAACAATCCAGAAGCGCCATCAGAAGCTGAATTTCTGACGTATTACGAACGGCCTGTTCAAAACCCTGTTTTTAGTTGGTACAACCAAGCGAAGCAGTTAACGTACCGGTATGACCTAAGCATAAATCAGGTGGAGGTAACGCCTTTGGTTCAGCCCGAGTCACGGTGGGAGTCGGATGCTAATCAGTATCTCTGGAAAATCCTGCCGCCCGAATGGCTGGAAGCCAACAGTAACTGGAAACCAATTTGGTTCAACGCTGCGGAACGGTGGGAAATAGCACCTATAAAATTTATACTGGAACAGGGCTTTGATGTAAATACGGTAGACGAACAAGGTAGAGCGGCCATTTACTACGTGGTTGGCCCATTCGGAGGCAGGCTTGACCTCGTGGAGTTATTAGTCGAAGCCGGTGCCGACCTGAGCTTACCGAATAACACAGTTGATATTCTCCTACAACGCAGTCAGGAAGGTCTTCTGGGACGAATCGAAATTGAAAATACATCCCTGATTACGAGCTATTTACAGAATTTATAACCAGCTGTTTTTGGCTAATTGTCAGCGATCAATTGCTTCTGAATGTCAACCTAAAATCTTGAACTTTTATTTCATCATGGCCATTGGCAGGGCGATGAATTGACCAGTACGTTGCAATTCGTGTACCGTCGGCCTGATTATTCTAGCTACTCCAGTAGTGACGACCCACGCTACTCAAAACGCGTACCGATTTGCTCGAAGTGAGTCAGCGCTGAACGACCGATACAAAGTTCTATTTACCGAAAACGTTTCACCAAAACGCCAAATCTTATTTCGGAGGTTAATTGATAAACAGTTCTGTTTATTCCAATTGCTTTCTATTAACAAAAGATTAACTATCTTGCGAATGGAATCGGCAACAATAAAAACGCCGGCCTCATCCGGACCGGCGTTTCTGGTTTCTTTCTTAACTTAAACGCTGTTAGGCGTCCGCCTAATGACATCAACAAGCAGATAGTAGTTGCATCCAGAAGGCCATTGTATGATGAACGGTTGAATACATATACAAATGGTTGGACGCGAGATGCCGGAGCCCCAGGTTCCGGCATCTTTTTTTGCCGTTCGAAAAGGTTTGGCCTGGGTCCAGATTTCGATAGAACAATTTCCATAGTTTTGTTCACGCATCAAGGATTTGTTACGTCAGAAAATGCAAATCATTTGGGAAATAACGTTTTTACTACGTTAGCCTTCTCCTTTCGTTTTGACTAAGAAACCCGTAAATTACCCTGAACAAGTGAGGTACCCTAAACCGTTGTATCGTTCATGAAAACCCAGTCGACAGTCAATACTCACCCTTGGTTTCGGTTCTATCCGAAAGAAGTACCCACCGAAATCAATCCAGATGCTTATCCATCACTGGCTGCCTTGCTGGAAGAGGGCTGCCAACGATTCGTTGATAAACCGGCTTATGCCTGTATGGGCAAGCAGATTACGTTTGGTGAACTGGAGAAACTGTCGGCTCAGTTTGCGTCGTTTTTGCAGAATGATCTGAAGCTCCAGAAAGGCGACCGGATTGCGATTCAGATGCCTAATACGTTGCAATATCCAATAGCGATGTTTGGCGCATTACGGACGGGCTTAACGGTTGTTAATACCAATCCGCTCTATACGCCACGGGAGATGCAGCATCAATACAAGGATTCGGGCGCGAAAGCCATCGTCATTCTAAGCAACTTCGCGAGCAATCTGGAGAAAATTCTCGACCGCACCGACATTAAACACGTAGTGATTACGCAACTGGGCGATATGCTGGGTTTCCCGAAGAAACTCATCGTAAACGCCGTTGTGAAGTACGTCAAGAAGCTGGTGCCTGCCTACAACCTGCCGGACGCTATTTCCTTCAGCGAAGCCCTGAGTCGTGGTAGTTCTCAGCCGTTTAAACCCGTAACCATTGCTAACAGCGACCTGGCTTTTGTTCAGTATACAGGTGGCACTACCGGCGTTTCGAAAGGAGCGATGCTGACCCACCGGAACATCATTTCCAACGTAGAGTGTCAGCATTACTGGATGATGCCCGCGCACATTCCCGATGGCGAAGGTATTATTGTAGCTGCATTACCCCTCTATCACGTTTACGCGCTTACTACCAATGCGTTAGCGTCCCTAAAAAGCGGTTCAATGAACCTGCTCATTACCAACCCACGTGACCTGAACGCGTTTATCGACGACCTGAAAAAGTATAAAATCACCGCATTTACGGGCGTCAATACGTTGTATAATGGCCTACTCAATCATCCACGTATCGGTGAAGTCGATTTCAGTCATCTGAAAGTTACATCGGCAGGGGGCATGGCCTTGCAAACTGCCGTGGCGGAGCGCTGGGCTAAATTGACAGGCAATACACCCTGCGAAGGTTACGGTCTGACTGAAACATCACCGGTGCTTTGTTCGAATCCGGTTGACGGCTCAGTGCGAGTGGGTACCATTGGTATTCCCTGGCCTAGTACGGAGATAAAAATCGTTAACGAAGACGGCACCGATGCCGCTGTCGGCGAACCTGGCGAAATCGTAGCGCGTGGCCCGCAGGTGTTTAAAGGCTACTTCAACCGGCCCGAGGAAACCGCCAAATCCATGATGGGTGAGTGGTTTAAAACGGGCGATGTCGGCGTGATGAACGAAGATGGATTCTTCAAAATCGTTGATCGTAAAAAAGACATGATTCTGGTGTCGGGTTTCAACGTGTATCCGAACGAAATCGAGGACGTAGTAGCGCAGTGCCCCGGCGTCTTGGAGGTAGCTTGTATTGGCGTTCCCGACGAAAAATCGACGGAGGTGGTGAAGATTTTTGTGGTCAAAAAAGACCCTAATATCACCGCAGATGACATTAAAGCTTACTGCCGTGAGAACCTCACTCCGTATAAAGTGCCCCGCATGATTGAATTTCGCAACGAACTACCCAAATCGAACGTCGGCAAAATACTACGTCGGCCGTTGCGGGATGAGGAAATGGAGAAGCAGAAAAAGTAAATAATTGGTTTAAACAACGTAACGCCGGTAGAAATCAGTGAGAATTAGCTCGCTCTAAATCACTGATTTCTACCGGCGTTACGTTGTATAGCATTAAGCAGCCGTTGGTGCTACGTCGAAAAGTTGTACTTCCTGCTGAAATCCTCTCACCTGTTTGATAAACCGGCTGGCTTTCCGGCGCGACACTTCTACGCGGTGCCCATTGACCAGACTCACACTCAACTGCTGATGCTCCGGGTGAATGGCTTCGAGGTAAAGCAGGTTGATAATATTTTTCTTGTGAGGTCGCGCAAAGACTTTGGGCGACAAACGACTTTCCATTTTCTTGAGCGTCAGCGAAACCATCAACTGACTACCATCTACAAAATGAAATAAGGTGTAATTACCCTCACCTTCCAGTCGTACAATCTGATGCATGGGCATTTTCTTACGGCAGCCCCAGAATGGAAGTGTTAAATCAGGCATGGCAAACTGATCGGCCAGTTGCTCTACAAGGACATAGTCTAGCGGCTTCGCTACTAACTTTTTTTTCATGATGTGGAAATTTTTGGTGCGAATAGTACGATTCAAAAACAACCTTAGCGTGAGCCGATACGTTGTTCGAGAATCTTGATAGCAAGTTTACACAAAATTCATTATCAATCAATTGGCTAACAGATAAAAATATTTCGACACCAAAATCAATAGCGTAGCGGGCGAAGTACAAAGCGTATGCAGGAGAAACGTAGTGAACTAATTGAGCCGCTTTCAACTTTGAAAAAACATAAGACAAAAGCGATCCGAATTAGCATGGCAACCCTTCTTGATTTAGTCGGTAATACTCCTTTAGTTGAATTGAACCGCCTGAATCCAAATCCCAACGTAACCCTTTATGGTAAACTTGAAGGCAACAATCCCGGCGGAAGCGTAAAAGATCGTGCTGCAGCCAGTATGATTCAGGGAGCCATTGCCCGTGGTGAACTGAAGCCCGGCATGAAACTCATTGAGGCCACGAGCGGTAATACCGGAATTGCCCTCGCCATGATTGCCCGGCTCTATGACATCGACATCGAGCTGATTATGCCCGAAAACTCCACGCACGAACGTGTGCTGACGATGGAAGCGTTTGGCGCGAAGGTTATCCTGACCGAAACAATGGAAAGTGCCCGCGACTATGCCGATGAGCAAGTAAAAAAAGGGGAGTATCTGATGCTCAACCAGTTTGCAAATCCGGATAACTACCTTGCTCACTACCGAACGACAGGCCCCGAAATCTGGCGTGATACGTCTGGAACAATTACTCACTTTGTTTCGTCGATGGGTACAACGGGCACCATCATGGGCACTTCGCGCTTTTTGAAAGAGCAAAACCCAGACGTACAAATTGTAGGATGCCAACCTACTGATGGCTCGTCTATCCCCGGCATTCGGAAATGGCCGGTAGAATATCTGCCAAAAATTTTTGAGCCGCAGCGTGTCGACCGGGTTATGGAAATCTCGACCGAAGATGCTACGTCCATGACGCGTAAGCTGGCGAGCGTAGAAGGCGTTTTTGCAGGTATGAGCAGTGGAGGAGCCGTGCACGCAGCCGTCGAATTGGCTAAAGAACTGGAGTCAGGTACCATTGTTTGTATCATCTGCGACCGGGGTGACCGTTACCTTTCATCGAATCTGTTTGGTTAACTGTCGCAGCCAATTGACTATGTTCTGACGAGAAATATTTCTACCGGTCGTAACTCCCGGCTGGCTGGAACGTATCTTTGCAGCATGTATAAGCGTATCATCTTGCCATTACTATTCCGTTTCGATGCGGAAACCATCCATCACACTGTCACACGATTTTTAAAATTTTTCCTGGCCCTACCCGGCCTATCTTCCCTCTTTCGAAGCTACTACGTTGTGGAAGATAAACGGCTGATACGTAACGTATTCGGCATTACGTTTCCCAATCCGGTAGGTATGGCGGCCGGCTTTGATAAAAACGCCGAACTCGTCAGTGAGCTGAGCGACCTGGGTTTTGGTTTTGTTGAGATTGGCACCGTTACGCCACGTCCGCAAGCCGGAAATCCTCGCCCGCGACTCTTCCGCTTAAAAGCTGATTTAGGGATCATCAACCGAATGGGTTTCAACAATAAAGGTGCTGGCCCAGCAGCCGAACGACTGCGTCATTTCGCTAAAAACCGAGGAAATCGGCAAGTAATTGTGGGCGGCAACATTGGCAAAAACAAGGACACACCAAACGATGAAGCAACGCAGGACTACCTGTTCAACTTTCGGGAGCTGTTCGATGCAGTTGATTATTTTGTCGTCAACGTCAGCTCGCCCAATACGCCCGGTCTGCGCGACCTACAGGAACGGGAGCCACTAACCCGTTTATTGTCGGCTATTCAGGAGGAGAACCGTCAGCAGTCGGCACGTCTGGACATTTCCACCAAACCTGTTTTGCTGAAAATCGCTCCGGATTTAACCAATGGGCAGCTCGACGACATCATTGCTATTGTGGCCGAAACGGGTATTTCGGGCGTTATTGCCACAAACACAACCATTAGTCGGGATGGATTGCAAACTCCGGCAGCTGCTGTTGAAGAGATGGGTGCAGGTGGCGTAAGCGGTCAGCCGCTACGTGAGCGGGCAACGGACGTAATTCGATACCTCCATCAGCAATCGGGCGGAAGCTTTCCCATAATTGGCGTTGGAGGCATTGCTTCGGCCGAGGATGCATTCGAGAAACTTAACGCCGGAGCCAGCCTGATTCAGGTATACACCAGCTTTATTTATGAAGGTCCCGCTTTAGCCCGACGTATCAACCGGGGTCTCTTAAAAATGCATAAGCCTGTGGCGTAAAGTAACTTTATTGACCACTGGCCAAGCTGGAACCTGGCTCATACAATTCATTACCAGCAAACAAGCCGAGATACATTTTACATTTGTAAACAAAAAGCTAGGCTTATGCACAGTTTCTTCGTAGATTTTCGTTGAAATTTTGGAAATTTACCTGCCGCTACTGTCCTGACCCATTTGTATGGCACAACCGACTACCCCTCCTCGGCAGAACACAATCCGTCGACCTGTTGAACGTACTGAACCCCGAGCTCCCCGGCCAAAGCCGTCGGCCAGCCGACCGAAGGCGCCTTCTTTTAACTGGGGTGCCGCCCTCGACCGTTGGTTCACCGACCAGCGCTCGACCCTGACCCTTGGGGTCTTGACCATGGCTGTGGCTCTCGGACTGCTATTTGCGTTTGTTTCGTACTTATTTAATGGTACTGCCGACCAGAGTGTGGTTGGGGCCGCTTTCTCGGAGCCAATAGCCGAAACCGCCCACGAAACCCGTAACTGGGCCGGCGTTGTCGGAGCATATGTAGCTCACGTATTTGTGTTTCGATGGTTTGGCATTGGCGCACTGGCTTTCCCGGTCATTGTTTTTCTGGCGGGCTATAAGCTCACCTTCCGGCGCGAATTGTTACCGCTGAGCCGTACTACTACGCTGCTTTTGTTTGTCGCCTTCTGGACTAGCCTTCTGTTGGGGTATATTGTGCTGGTAACGAATTCGGCGCAAACGTCGAGCGTATGGTGCGGAGGCTTGGGTTATGAAACCAACGTAGCACTGTATGGGCTGATTGGCTGGGGGAATCTGGCTTTTATTGGCTTTCTGCTTTTCGTATTCCTTGTTTATTTCGTGGACATACGGACGATTCAATTGCCTACTCTTTCCTTGCCATCTCGCCCTCCTCGTTCGGTACGTTCATCAGCAAATCCTTTGCAGACATACGACGAAAGCGAGTACGAGGATGAAGAAGAGTACGAGGAGCCGGTGGTCGAAGAACCACGTAATGCGCCCCGGGTCACACCAACGTACCAGGAAGAACCTTACTCAAATGAAACGGATGCATCAGACGTACACGTAGCAGAACAACCGGCTTCGATGGCGGAAAATGTGGCTAAAACGACGGGCGTTACGTTGACAATAAAAAACCGGGAAGCTGTAGCAGACGATCCGGTTGTTGACGAAGAACAAAGTGCTACGCCAGCGCCCACGTTTGAGCCGGACCCGTTCGAGGAAGATGATTTGGTGGCGCTTCACGGGCTTTATGACCCCACTCTCGAATTAGCCCAATACCAGTATCCGACAAATGAGCTGCTGACCGACTATCAGAATAACCGGAAAGCGCAGGTTTCTGACGATGAATTGACAGCGAATAAGGAACGTATCGAGAACACGCTACGTAACTTTGGTATCGAAATCGACTCCATTCAGGCATCGATCGGTCCAACTGTTACGTTGTACGAAATTGTACCGGCGAAAGGGGTACGTATTTCCAAGATCAAAAGTCTGGAAGATGACATTGCTTTGAGCCTTTCAGCGCTCGGTATTCGGATTATTGCTCCAATGCCGGGGATGGGAACCATCGGGATTGAGGTACCCAACAAAAACCGCGAAATGGTGTCGATGCGGTCGGTGATTACGAGCGATATCTTCAGCAACAGCAAATTCGACCTGCCAATAGTGTTGGGAAAAACCATTTCCAACGAGATCTACGTAGCAGACCTCGCCAAAATGCCGCACTTGCTCATGGCTGGGGCGACCGGACAAGGGAAATCGGTTGGTTTGAACGTATTGCTGACGTCGCTTATTTACAAAAAACATCCGTCGCAGCTAAAACTGGTGTTAGTTGATCCTAAAAAGGTGGAATTAACCCTGTTCAATAAGCTGGAACGTCATTTCCTGGCGAAACTGCCCGATTCGGAGGAGCCAATTATCACTGATACCAAAAAGGTGGTCAATACGTTGAATTCGCTTTGTATCGAAATGGACCGGCGTTACGATCTGCTGAAAGACGGTGGTTGCCGAAATCTGAAAGAATACAACGCGAAGTTTGTAAAACGTAAGCTAAATCCAGAAAAAGGCCATCGGTTCTTGCCCTATATCGTCCTGATTATTGACGAGTTGGCCGACCTGATGATGACCGCTGGAAAAGAAGTTGAACAACCCATCGCCCGACTAGCGCAGTTAGCCCGAGCCATTGGTATTCACCTGGTTGTGGCTACGCAGCGGCCATCTGTAAACGTTATCACCGGTTTGATCAAGGCGAATTTTCCGGCACGCCTTTCGTTTAAAGTAACGTCTAAAATCGACTCGCGAACCATTCTCGACACGGGTGGTGCCGAACAACTGGTCGGGATGGGTGATATGCTGCTTTCGTCTAACTCCGAGATTATTCGGTTGCAGTGCCCCTTTGTCGATACGAATGAAATTGAGGAAATCTGCGAATACGTAGGCAACCAGCGCGGTTATGATGATGCCTACGCGCTGCCTGAATTTGTGGGCGACGATGGTGGTCAGAGCGACGATAAAGACGTTGATCTTGGCAACCGCGACCCAATGTTCGATGAAGCCGCCCGATTGATTGTTATTCACCAGCAGGGCAGTACATCACTGATTCAGCGCAAACTCAAACTTGGCTATAACCGCGCAGGCCGTCTGGTCGACCAATTGGAAGCGGCTAGAATTGTCGGCCCGTTTGAAGGCAGCAAAGCCCGCGACGTACTGGTGCAGGATTTACAAATGCTGGAAGAAATGCTAAAACGTTTGAAAGGCGAGTAAAAGCTTTATTCTGCAACGTAACATCATTAAACTTTTCCGATCATTTTTGGTCTTTGTATAGAGATACAAAGCCAATTATTATTAACCTGAGTTGACGAGCAATTCCTATGATAATGAGAACAATAGCGTGCATAGTAAGTTTAGCGTTCTGGTTAACGCTTCCTGCTTTTGCCCAGAAAGATAAACGCGCCCAAGGCATTCTGGACGCCATGAGTAAGCAATATAAATCCCTGAAATCGTATCAGGCTTCATTCACTTACTCCAGTGCTGGAGCTGGTACGAAAGAATCGTACAAAGGAGATTTGACGGTAAAAGAAGAGAAGTTCCGGTTGTTGCTAGGTGGTCAGGAAGTGTTTACCGATGGCAAGACGATGTACACATACATCAAGGAATCGAACGAGGTAAATGTCCAGGATTTCGAAAAAGGTAGCACCAGCGAATTGAATCCGACGCAGATTTATACGATTTATAAACGAGGATTTGATTATAAGTTTCTGAAAGAACAGAAGCAGGGCAGCCGAACAGTGGAAGTTATTGAACTGACACCTAACCGGCCTAAAAGCCCAATTGCTACCATTCAGATTTCGGTCGACAAAGTTGACAAGTCCGTACGGAACTGGCTGATTATTAATAAAGATGGCAAACGTACTACGTATACCGTTACGAAGTTTACACCAAACGTCAACGTAGCAGATACGTTTTTCGTCTTCGACAAAGCCAAATACCCCGGCGTCGAAGTAGTAGATTTGAGATAGTCAATATCGGGCCGCTGGTTCGGTCGGTAGTCGATAGTCAGTGAACGCCATAGACTGGCAACTGCTGACTATCGACTTTTTTTATACCTTCTCCCCAAACGCCAAATCACCTGAATCGCCGAGACCAGGAACGATGTAGAAATGCTCGTTTAAGTGATCGTCGATAGCGCCCAGCCACAAATGGCACTGGGGAAGTCGTTGTTGAACGTACTGAACGCCTTCTGGACTGGCAATGATGGAAGCAATATGCGTTTGCGCCGGAATACCGTAACGTAGCAGGGCATGATACACTTTTTCGAGCGAACGGCCCGTAGCCAGCATTGGGTCGCATAAAATCAGCACCTTCCCGCTTAAATTAGGACTAACAATATAGTCCATCGCAATTTCGAAACTTTCGCTGTCATTAGCGGGGTAACCCCGGTAGGCCCCAGCAAAGGCATTTTCGGCCTGGTCGAAATAATTGGCAAATCCCTGATGAAACGGTAGACCCGCCCGCAAGATAGTCGCTAAAACCGGCTGCTGACGTAGTATCTGCGTTTGCGCCTTACCAAGGGGCGTTTGCACAGAGGTGGTCTGATACGATAACTTTTTTGAGATTTCATAAGCCATCAGCTCACCAAGACGTTCGAGATTCCGACGAAACCGCAACCGGTCCTGTTGAATGGAAACATCACGGAGTTCGGCGATAAACTGATTAGCCAAAGAAGACTGCTGCGCAAAAACAAACATAGCTTGTTGTAGACTTTAGCCCTAAATTAGCCGCAAGGTTGGCGTATATCCAAACCAATTCCCTAATTTAACGGCTCATACAGCCCATTGAGTTATCGAACGAAGCGCAGCGGGTTCGAGAAACGTAATGTACATGCGTAGCAACGTTTATCTTTTCTGGTTTCTTTTCCTTTCGTTATCTGCTCGGGCGCAAAGCCCATTTGTGCCGCTCAACGCTGATTATTATCATCTGATTGACCGGCTCGAAATCCACCAGAACAAGTGGGCCGATGGATTTCATAGCAGTGTAAAGCCTTATAATCGGCAAAGTATCATTCAACTGGTCGATAGCTTAACAGCGCACCCCGGCCGCGGCTTTTCGAATACCGATTATTTCAACTTCAACTATTTACGAGACGATAGTTGGGAATGGGTAACTCGCACCGATTCTATTGATCGGCTTGATCCATTTACCCGCCATCTGGCCATCCAGACATCTCCCGGCGACAGTCCCAAGCCTTTTCTAAAACATTTTTACCATAAAAAAGCGGATGCCTATAGCCTTCAGACACCCGATCTTGATTTACACGTCAATCCGGTTGTGTATGTCGGCTTTGGTGGTGAAGCGTATGTAAATCAGAATGCTACACCTTCCAGCGAACGTAGGCTTCTGTTTACCAATACCCGAGGTTTGGAAGTTCGGGGTACTATTGGCGGCAAGCTCGGGTTTTATACGTTCTTTACTGATAATCAGGCTTCCTATCCAGAATATATTCAGCGATATGGGGACATCTACAGCAGCCGTTTTAACAATGCAGAAGGCGTAGCGCCGGGCGAAAGTTTCATCAAGAAGTTCCGTACGAATGGTGTGGATTTTCTGTCGGCACGTGGTTACATTACGTTTAATGCGCTCAAAATCATAAACGTTCAGTTCGGTCACGACCGGAATTTTTTCGGGAACGGCTTCCGATCGTTGTTCTTATCCGACAACAGTCCACCGGCTTTGTTCATGAAATTTTCGACTCGATTGGGTAAACGAATTCAGTATACAAATTTGTTTTCCCAATTGCAGAATACTCAGGCTCAACCAATCGGGAAAGAAGATAAACTCATTCCGCCGAAGTTCACGGCCATGCACCACCTAAGCATCAACCTGAACGACCATATGAATCTGGGAGTGTTTGAAGCCGAAGTCTTCAGTCGCGACCGGGTTGACTTGGGCTATTTGAATCCAATTATTTTGTACCGCTACGTTGAGTCAAGTCAGGGCAGCGCCGACAATGCGTTTATTGGTATTGATTTTAAAGCCAATTTCCTGTCGCAATTTTTGGTGTATACCCAGTTTATGCTCGATGAATTCCGGCTTCGTCAATTGCTGGACGGTAAAGGTGACTGGACGAACAAATTCGCGTTTCAACTCGGGGGCAAATATATCGACGCGTTTAACGTACCAAACCTCGATTTGCAGTTGGAAATGAACCTGGCGCGTCCTTATACGTATTCGCACGAGCGGTCGGCCACGGTCAGTGCGGGGCAAACTAACTATGCTCATTATAGCCAGCCATTGGCACATCCGCTGGGGGCGAACTTCATCGAAGGGCTGGGGATAGTACGTTATCAACAGAAAAAACTTTCTGCCAACGGTATTTTCGGCGTCATGATGTATGGTGCTGATCCGGCCCCAGATCGCGATTACGGTGGTAACATCCTGAAAGATTATAATGACCGTGTTCGTAGTGAAGGTAACTTCATTGGTCAGGGACGTAAAACCGTTATCACAACGGCTGATCTACGTGCGTCTTACATGCTACGTCACAACATCTTCTTGGAAGGCCGTTATCTCTATCGGTATCAGAGTAGCCAGAACATTCAGGACAGCTATACCGACCACGTACTAAGTTTTGCGCTACGTTGGAATTTACCCTACCGGAACTTAGTGTTTTAAAGGTAGTTAGAAAATAATAAAGCTATAAAGTTATAAGGTTAAGTATCAGTGCAACTCTGCAACCCTATAACGTTACAACTCTACAACTGATCTTAATGCTCGATATCATACGTAACGAACTGACAGAAGCTCAGTCAGTTCTGGATAATTTTTTACGTAACGAAGACCATCTCCGGTCCATCGAACAGGCTGCTACGTTGATGGCCGACGCGCTTAAACAAGGCAAAAAAATTATTTCCTGCGGTAACGGTGGCTCCCACTGCGACGCCATGCATTTTGCCGAAGAACTTTCCGGACGTTATCGCGACAATCGCCGTTCGTTGGCCGCTATCGCCATTTCAGATGTTAGTCATTTATCGTGCGTAGGTAATGATTACGGGTATGAGTTCGTCTTTTCGCGATTCGTCGAAGGATTAGGCAACGAGGGCGACGTATTACTGGGATTAAGTACCAGCGGCAATTCAGGCAACGTACTACGTGCCGTTGAAGCCGCCCGCGAAAAAGGGATGAAAGTCATTTTACTGACGGGCAAAGATGGCGGTAAACTGGCCGGCAAAGCTGACGTAGAGATTCGCGTACCCCACTTTGGTTACGCCGATCGCATTCAGGAAATTCACATCAAGGTGATTCACCTGTTTATTCTGCTGATTGAAAAGCAGGTTATCTAATTTTACTGGACATACGCTGGGTTAGGGGCGGTAAAATCAGAACTGTTTCAGATAAGAAAGCTTCCCAATAATGTGCTGCTCCTGCTGGCGGTCAATGACTCGTAACGCCCCCGGATACGAACCGTTATTGTAGACAATATAAAGAAACGAAAGCGGCTGAAACTCCCACGACAGGCGAATATTCCATACGTTTTTATCCGTATACGTATTACGCTGGAAAAAACTAATGAGTTGCAACCGCGGATTGACAGCCATGCGGCTTTCTACGCTGTATAAAGCGATGTTTCCGGTATAGCCACCTACATTCCGAAATCCATTGGATTCGCCAGTAATGGTGAATGAGGCATGGGGCAATGGCGCGAGTATGACTGAAGCCCGGCCATAGTTCAGGTAACCGTCATAGTAAGGCCCAGTCTCCAGATTTGTTTGCAAAGAAATCTTTTTAGACGGATCCGTGCTGAACATGGCAACGTAACGTGTATAACGATATTTGCCAGAAGGTATCTTTAAGCTAAGTGGGCGATAGTCTTCGTCGTCCAGACGCTGAAAAAAAACGTTGGTGAATAAACCCAGATAGCCGCCGTTCTGAAACGTGAGCCAGATTGGGTTGAAGCTGTACTGCGCTTCCTGCAAATAACCGGTTGAGGCTTTGTGGTAAAATTCGGCGAAAGCGCCTGGCTCAAAATTACGTATCCATTTAGGCAACCAATTTGCCCGGTACACCAGGTACGCTCCCGGCGTAGTGGCCACTACGTCGCTACGTGACACAAAGCCCATTTCGGCATTAAACTGTCTGGTTACGATAGAGTTAGTAAGCCACGCCACCAGCTGATTGCTTTTGTACAGGAATCTGCTGAAACCTGCCATACCTTGTCCCAGGCCCCCCGAATTAAGCGAGCCAATCAGCATAGCGTTGTAGGAGGTAGCCTGATTCAGCCGAAAAAAACCATCGATGGCAAACGTACCATTGCGATAACCAGCGTTGGTAGGGGTTTCATGGACGTTTTTCATCGTGAACAAAGCCCCAATTCGGTTCTGTTTACCAACATTTTCAACGTAGCGCGCCACAATAAAATCAGTAGTGGGACTGCTTGAAAACTCACGCTGGCGAATGACCATACCGCCGTAATTCCGATTGAGCGAACGATAGACTAACCGCGCCCCAGCGTCAATTGGTACCGGAGCGCTGGTGCCATCGGCTAACGTAGCGAGTCCAATGGTCCGGCTGAAAAACGGTTGAATAACCATACTACCCCCTTCACCCGTACCCAGATTTCCGGGCAAACCGGCGCTGAACAAACTGGCATTTTCGAGAAAAAAAGCCCTCCGTTCTGGAAAAAGCACGGAAAACCGCGTCAGGTTATTGACTTGACGATCAACGTCGGCCTGGGCAAAATCGGTGTTGAACGTTAGGTCGAGAACAGTATTAGGGTTGATCGCCCATTTGAGATCACCGCCAAATTTTAGTTTAGTACTGGGCGCCCGGGTAGCTTCGGAACCACTGTAACGATCGTCGCTGAGTAATACGTAGGGCTGAATTCGGATGTTAGGCGAAGGCGGTGGAGGCTTCAGGCCTGAAATCTGTCCGGCATACTCAATCCGGCTCGCCGTGAACGCCCTGGGAAAGGGCGACCATGCCGACAGTTCGTTAGAATAGCGCCGATTTCGAAAAAAATTAATCCCCCAAACCTGGGTTGAATCGGCGCTACGTGCATAACGTAACGTTTGCCATGGAATCTGCATTTCGGCCACCCAACCCGAATCAGTGCGCGTGGTTCGTACTTTCCAGAGGCCATCCCAGTCTTCGTCATACAGTAAATCATCGAACGAAAGCAGGTCACGTTGTGTGCTGTATGGATTGGTGGCGAAGGTCATTCCGTTCCGACGATCATTAAATCCATCGATTACTACACCAAACTGATCGTGGGCTCTGAAATTAAAATCCCGTTTGAAATTTGGAGTACGTAGTGATCGTCGGCCAAGCGAATCGTGGTTGACAGCTGCTACGTAGAGAAAATGCCGGTTATACAGCACCCGAACTTCGGTACCAAACGTAGCAGATCGACCCTGCTGTGGATCAACCTGGGTGAAGCCACCAACGGGAGTTGCCAGCTGCCACTCAGCCTCGTCTAAACGACCGTCAATTTTGAGTTTTGTCGACGTAGCATATGCCTGAATCTGCTTACGTATCGTCGGCGGAGCGAAGATAATTGCCTGTCCACTAGATGGTTGACCTTTTAGAAGTGAATTAGACGTATCACGCCGGATAGCGACGCTATCGGATTGAGCCGAGTTAGGTACCGCGGGATTGGTTTGAGCAAATAAATAAAGTGGAATGCAGACAATCAGCCAGCAAGTACGAACAAAACCGGGAAACATGAATGGTGGATTTAACCCCCAAAATAGACATTCAAACCCGTTTTGAATCCTAAATTTTGTTAAACGGCCTGAAAAAGACGTTTACTGGTAGGCCACCGCAAATGCAATACTGATAATTAATAGTCTCCTCCGGCACCTCCGCCCCCGAAACTACCACCCCCGAATCCGCCACTACTCCAGCCTCCCCCGCCCGAATTGCCCCAGCCTGAGAACGTTGAAGTTGGAAAGAAAACGGGTCCCCATCCCCCACCCCGGTTGCGGTTGTTACCACCACCTCTATTTCGTCGGGAAATGATGATGATAATGATAATAAAGATAATCAGGAAGATAAAAAATGCGCCGGCGCCTTCGCCCCCACCTCCTGAATCTGGCTCGGCTTTATACTCACCTTTGGCGCGTTGAATGATTTCTGTAGTGGCTTCGTCTAAACCATCAAAATACTTTTGTTGCTTGAACGCAGGAGCCAACGTATTGCTGATGATACGTTTAGCAATAGCGTCCGGAATTGCCCCTTCCAGCCCATAACCAGTTGCTATGTAGATTTTTCGGGTTTGCGTGGCCCATGCTAATACAAGGCCGTTGTTTTTACCCTGTTGTCCAACGCCCCATTTCCGGCCAACCTGAAAGGCAAAATCACCAATCGGATAGGGTTCGGTGGTTTTAACAATAACGATGGTAATCTGCGTGGATGTCGAATCGTTGTATTCGCGTAGTTTTCGTTCCAGCCGATCCCGTTCACTACCGCTTAGTATACCCACATAATCGTTAACCAGACGTGGAGGATTGGGCCTGGCCGGAATAACTGAATCGGCCGTGCTGCCCATGTCGGTAGCGGTATCCTGCGCCCGAAGTGCCAGCGGAGTTATTGCCAGCAGCAGAAATAAACCGATACGTAACAGACTGGTAAGATATGGTATGTTCACGGCTCTACGAATCAAATGAAATGTCATCGGAAAGTTCATTGACATCATCGCTGGCGTACGGAAAATAGTGTTTTAGCTGCTCTCCGGCTCGCTCAATGCCCCGACTTAGTCCTTCGGCGTAATCGCCAGCGGCAAAATGATGACGTAGCAATTCTTTGGTGCTTTCCCAGAAATTGGCAGGTACTTTTGCATCAATCCCCTTATCACCCACAATAGCAAATTTTCGGTCTATATGCGCCAGATAAAACAGAACGCCATTCTGGTCTTTAGTCCGATGCATACCTAGCTGCGCAAACACCTCAATGGCCCGCTGCACCGGATCGGAGCTGGCGCAATGCGGCTCAACGTGCACCCGGATTTCGCCCGACGTAGCTTTTTCAGCCTGCCGGATAGCATTAATGATACGCTGCTGAGCGTCGGGAGTGAAGGGATTGGTCATAAGTTACAAGGCTGTAGCGTTATAGAGTTATAAGGTTGTAGCATTGGAACTGGCATTCTACAACTTTATAACTCTATAACCTCATAACTTTAAAACTGAACAGTTGGCGCGCTTTGGGCAGCTTGCGACGCTTCGAATAAGCCCTTACGCTGGAAGCCAAAAACACCGGCGAAGATGTTGTTTGGGAACGAACGTACCGATTGATTGTAGCTCGTT
The DNA here is from genome assembly GCF_054778555.1 of Spirosoma flavus. Lineage (NCBI taxonomy): Bacteria > Pseudomonadati > Bacteroidota > Cytophagia > Cytophagales > Cytophagaceae > Spirosoma > Spirosoma flavus. Next base: position 363,958 of record NZ_BAAGZL010000004.1, on the reverse strand, counting down.
GCGACACCGTTGAAATCGTTGCGGGCAACGTTGATGCGGTTTTCGGTACCTTCAATCTGGGCTTGCAGCTCCGAAAAATTCTGGGTAGCCCGGAGCTGCGGATAATTCTCGGCTACGGCCAGCAGTCGCGACAACGTACCGCTCAACTGATCTTGAGCGGCCTGAAACTTCTGAAGGTTTTCTGGCGTCAACTGGTCTGCACTTAAGGTCACACCTGTGGCGCGGGCGCGGGCGTTTACAACGGCCTCCAGTGTACTTTTCTCAAAATTAGCGGCTCCTTTAACCGTATTAACCAGATTAGGAATCAGATCGGCCCGGCGCTGATACTGCGTTTGAACGTTGGCCCAGGCATTTTGTACTTTCGTATCTTTCTCTACTAGGCCATTATAAGAGCTACAGCCATACATGCCCAGTATAAGGGCGACAACGACTACGATAATTAGCGACTTTGACATGGTTTGTGAATGCAAAAGGTTATTACTGGATTCAAAGTTGACAAAACTCGATAATTTGCCATCACAAAACTACGCTAGCGGCTTTTTTCTCATTTTTGCCGGGGGTTTGTTTTGATGACTGGTAGCTATCAATGCTTCTCAACGCGAATCAAGCTCATATAATACTATCTAACTGGCAATTGTGTTTGGCTCAAGCCACTACGTTCAATCGTTTCAGTATAATTCAGACCTATCAAATACAACTATGAATCTTGATTTAACTGGAAAAACGGCCCTTGTATGCGGCTGTACGCAGGGTATCGGTCGGGCGTCGGCTATCGAGCTGGCTTTGTTTGGCGCGAACGTAGTGCTCATGGCACGAAATGAAGAAAGTCTCCAACAAACGCTGGCCCAACTCGATACGTCGAAAAGGCAGCAGCATCGCTACGTTATTGCCGATTTTGGGCAGGCAGGTGTTGTTTCTGAAGCGATTACTCACCACTTACAGCAATTTCCTGACGTCCATATTCTGGTGAACAATACCGGCGGCCCTCCGGGTGGCCCATTGTTCGATGCAAAACCGGAAGAGTTTGTGCAGGCGTTTCATAATCATCTGCTCAACAACCAGATTCTGGTTCAGGCTGTAGTTCCGTCGATGAAGCAGGCAGGTTATGGACGTATCGTCAATATTATTTCGACCTCGGTCAAGCAACCGATTGTTGGTCTGGGCGTATCGAATACTATTCGCGGGGCCGTAGCTCAGTGGGCCAAAACCCTGTCGCTGGAGATTGCGCACTGGGGCATTACAATCAACAACGTATTACCCGGATACACAAAAACCGCTCGTTTAGAATCGACGCTACGTATGCGCGCTAAATCAGCAGACAAAACAGAAGAAGAAATTGCGCAACAACTGGAACGTGAAATTCCAATCGGTCGATTCGCTACGTCGGAGGAAGTAGCCGCTGCCGTAGCGTTTTTGTGTACGCCCGCGGCCTCTTCCATCAACGGCATTAACCTGCCTGTGGATGGAGGGAAGACGGGAAGCCTTTAGGAAGTTATAGGGTTGTAAGGCTATAAAGTTGGCTGGCGCGAAAGCAATTCACGCGCTAGCCAACTTTATAACCTTACAACCCTATAACTCTATAACTCAAACTAGATTATTCTTAAAGGCATACGCCACCATACCAGCGGTGTTTTTGGTGCCGGTTTTTTCGAGGATTCGGAGTCGGTGGCCTTCGACAGTGCGGGGGCTCAGGAAGATTTTTTCACTGATTTCAACGGTCGATAACCCTTCGCAGATGAGCGTCAACACTTCTTTTTCGCGCTCCGACAGTAAAATTTTGCTGTTATAAAAGCCGTTGGCCGGTTTAGTAGCGTTCGGCTTGTTCGTCATTTTGCGAAGCATGGCTTTCGAGACAAACTCGTTCAGATAAACGCCTTCATCCATCACTTTACGAATTGCCTTTTCAACTTCACCCGCTTCGGCATCTTTCAATAAATATCCACTTACGCCCTTCTCGAGCAGATGCAGCACCATACGATCTTCATCGTGCATCGTTAACACCACAATTTTAATCAACGGGTAATTGTCGCGAAGATGGTCGGCGGTGGTGGTTCCATCCATGACGGGCATTTGCAGATCAAGCAGTACTACGTCGGGCGTTTTCCGGGGAATTCGGTCGAGTAGCTCCTGGCCGTTGCCTGCTTCCAGAACCAGCTCGAAATCCGAAATCTGGCCGAGAATGGTGGCCATTCCTAAGCGGAACAGATTGTGGTCATCGCAGAGGGCCAGTTTAATTTTACGCATGGAGATGATAGGATTAGGCTTCACGTTTAACAGTCGGATAAAGAACAAATTAACGTAATAATTCAACAGGCTGGGCATCAAATTGCTTAACCTGTATATGGATTCGTGATCCACGGCCCGGCACTACGTCGAACGTAGCATGGCCATCCACAACACTCAGGCGACTTTCAATATTACGTAGCCCCAAACCTCTCTGGCGATTTTCCATAATCGCGTCGAAGTCGAAGCCAATACCATCATCAATAACCGACATACGAATCTCGCTTCCCAGATTAAATAGCTGAATAACAATATGGCGGGCGCGGGCGTGCCGGATGGCATTATTGAGCAATTCCTGGGCAATTCGGTACAGCATCAAATCGAGCGCAGGCGTGAGTTGCGGCACAAATTCAGGGCAATCCAATTGAACCTCCGTGTCGGCGTCCGTAGCTTTTTCGGCCAATTCTTCAAGAGCTGGCAGCAGGCCGAATCGCTCCAACGTAGTAGGAACCAGATTCCGACTGATTCGACGGACGTTAGTCATTGTTTCATCGATCATGGAACGGGTTTTCTGAAATTCGAATCCCATTGTCACTTCGCCACCTACCTGCCGCTCCAGGTGATTCAGGCTCATTTTCGTCACCGACAACATTGTTCCAATACCATCATGAAGATCTTCGGCTAGTCGCCGTCGTTCTTCCTCCTGCCCCCTAAGGGTAGCTTCCATCAAATCGCGCCGGTGCTTGGCCTGAAGTTCTGTAAAAGCCAGTTGCTGTTTCGTCTGTTTTTGCTGGTAATAGGCCACGAATACAATGATGAACACTGCCATCATCAATAACACGGCCGTTCCTACGGCAATTATAAAACCAGTATCAACAGACATTTAATAGTGTTTTCAACATGATGTGTATAGTAAAATTGACAAATCATGCATTGAATGTCAACGATTTACTCTATGATTGAGTGAGCGGTCAAAAAGATATATTTACTTCGGATAAAACAGGCTTATTAGGCAGTAATTAATTGATCAGGTGAACAGATATGAATTAAGCCAGGTTTTCTCTATCGTATTTACTTAACCAAAGCCCGTAAGCCGCTAACAGGCAAAAAATAATGTATATAATTTCTTGTAGACCCCAGTAAAAATTAAATGTTTCATCAGAGGTATTTTTATCAAAAAGATATTTCCCTGATAAGAATACGAAAAAAGTACCTGTTGCATAAATTAAAAAACCAGCACTTATCCAAAATAAATTGTGCCGCATAATATTTTGGATAACAGCTTCATTCAACACATGACTCAAATAAATTAGAACTATTACTAAAATAAATAATCGGGCTATCGAAAGATTTCCCGCCGACAATTCCTGACTTGAATAGAAAAATGTATTGATAATCAGCGTTAAAACACTTGCAATTAAAATAAATAAGGCTCTCTTTGGTAAATTTAACGCATAAATAACGGCAACTATTCCTATCTCAAAAAAGGATTGTAAATTATAAAGATAAAGGTTGCTCTTTATATTTAAACTGTATACTAAAGCAATACAATCTTTAATGAAAAGAGTAAAAAAAAAGATCACTACCCATTTCATAGCTAATGTCAAGCGTTTACTATAACACAGGCCGACAAGGATGGGTAGTAACCCTAAAATTTGAGAAATAAAATCTAAAGGATAAAGTAGAAATAGCCTTTTAAATTCCTCCCACATAATAGCGTTTATTCTCCGCAATGTCGCGGACATACTGGTCCATCTGCCAATACCATTGTTTCGCCTTCGCCATCATCATCTTTCAGTCCCCCGGAAGCGGCATTGGCCGGTAAATCTCTCCCTCTCGAATCGACGCTCGTAATCAGAATGCGGGGTTTAAATTTACCTTCCGTTGGAGATACTTCGCGGCCGTTTTCATCTTCCCAGCGATTGGCGTAATGAATACGTAATCCAACGCACCCTTTTTGATTGAGCAACTGCTTGATATTATCTAAACCAAAAAATTCTGAGCGGGTTACCTCTTCTTGTTTTAGCCCACCTGCTAATCTGGCATTATAATACGTATCTTTTTGCGCCTGAGCCTTACGTACACTGATAAACTCACCAGCATTTTCATTAAAAACCGGGTTCTTTATAGTCATAATATATAAAATGGTAGTGATTAATGAACGTAATGTGAATAATAGAAGCAGAAAGCACCTCTAACCTACGACAACTGTAGAACTGACGCAAACTTGAAAGAAAATAGCGCCACAGTTTAATGTACTTGTAATCAACCAATTAAGTCAAACAATATACTTTTCAATGCGTAGTTTTACGTAGTGAATTACGTGCTTTTGCCCGTACGATTCCACTATGAAAAAAGGGGATTTTGCTCTTTCACCAAAGCTTGTTTCCAATCTACCTTTGTTACGTCGCCACTAAGTAATTTTGAGGGATACTTATTGGCAAAAACATTTCTCATAGGTCAGGTTTCAAAATCGCTGTTAATCAACTGAATAACAGCGATTTTTATTATTACACCAGTGCTTGCTACGAGGTAATGATAGTAATCTTACATAGTTCCGCATCAGTCCTTTGCTCACTTCTCAATCACGTCTGGTCCTCAAGTTCGCCATTTAGCTTCTAGGCTCTGCTCTAACAGAATAACTATCTGTTCATCAATATAATAATCCTACGGGGAGGTAGCGGTTAATGTGCGAAATCAGGCTAGAATCGTTTCTATTCTTATACAGATGGGAATCTTTTGTTATTCTTGGTTTAGCCAGAGTCGGTTGAGTGGTTAGCCCGATCTATTTTGTTTCTAAACGTATCACAAACTTAGATTAAGCAGAATTTGTGAGATGAAGTTGGTAAGTGCCTTAATTAAGTCTGCCCATTTAATAGATGTCAAACAACATATTCGTCTTAATTGATGAAAGATCAAGGAAGCTAGGTAACTTATTTTATCCGTATATATCAATACGTTACCCATATTAGCGGTATCTTGTTATTGGGAGATAGAGTATACTTATGGCATGTGATGCCTAGTAACTAACATGAGTAAAACTGTTGTCGTTGGAGCCATTAGCCTTTTCGTCGCACCGGGAGGTGAACGCTATTTTCCAGGATAAGCAGGGCTTTATGTGGTTCGGCACCAAGTTCGGCCTTAACCGCTTCGATGGCTTAAAGTTCACTACTTATACGAAACAACGTAACGGACTCGATTTCGACGATGTACAGGCTATCGCTCAGAACGTCGAAGGCTATTTATGGCGCTTTTACCCTAATCACGCTATTACCAATCTCAATGAAGCAAACCGAAATTACGTTAGGGGGTGGCTTGGCAATCTACTTTTACCTGGATGCAGAGGATACTAATCAGCAGTTAACCATGTTTAAAGTAGTCATTCACCCCAATGCCCGGGTGCCCGCTGCTCACTATCACCAGCATTTTGACGAAACCATTTACGGTAATCCTGTCGAATTAGCGGCAGGGGATTACTATTTTATTCCCCGGGGCACACCACAGGGATTTGTTAACAAAACCCAGGAAACCGTAGAAATGCTGTGTTACGTAACCCCAGGTGTATTTGGCTCAACCTATTTTAAAGAAATTGCCGCTGTACTGAACGCAGGGGGACCACCGGATATGCAGCAACTCAAAGCGATCATATTTCGTCATGGCCTAGTGCCAGTAGCCCTCTAGCGCTAAGCTCGCCATATACAGGAAGGAATCCGACCTGCCTTTGTCCTCTGCTTCCTACAAAACAGCCAGACCGTTTCTGATCTGGCTGTTTTTGTAGGAAGCAGAGGACATATAATAAATTCTCACCAAACGCTCTATCCTATAAGACAGATGACTGGCAGCACAGTACCTGCTAAAAAATACTGAGCTACTTGATAAAGCAAGAAGTAGCCCTATCCATCAAACTTTGCCAGGGCCTCTGGGCTCACCGGCGTAAAGAAATTGACCAGATTACCATCCGGATCCCGGAAGAGCAGCGATCGGTTTCCCCAAGGCATAGTCGTTGGTTGTTGAACAACATTGTTACCAAGTAGATCCACTAACCGCTCATATTCCCGATCCACATTATCCACTCGAAACTCAATAATGGCGGAATGGTTCCTGGCAGCTTGAGCAACGCTGGCTCCTCCAAAGGGCGCTAACGTAGCGGTACTACCGATGGCTAGCGTACCGATGGCCGTCTTGAGTTCGGCGAAATCGTCTGTATACTGAGTGAGCGAGGTAGCCGTAATCTGTTGGTAGAAGGTAGTCAAGCGCTTGACATCGGCAGTAATAATCCGAACTGAGATAAGATTCATGATTGATTAGAATTAAGTGTCAACTGAGCAAAACTATACGTACCTACTGACAGCCCTATGTCAGCAGCAATCAACTCTAACTCGTCTCGTTAAACACTCCTACTTGAGACGAAGGAACGTTCATGTGTCTATTTTACTATTGGGTCGTTTCGCGAGACGATAAAATAGATGAGTGCATTCTATTCGAGATACATTACTTACAAATTATAGAACACTCAAAATCTGTTAGTTCGGGGAACGACTGCGCTAGTTCGTATCAAATGCTCCCCGTACTACATGAATAGTTGACGAAAAAAGCATGGGCCGCTTTCCAGGCTTAGTTACCCAGTACCAACCTGAAAAATATAGGTTGACGAGTAGCAGCTAATACAAGGAAGATTGTCAAAAGTTGGCTACCTAACAGAGAATAGCCCGAAGCCAGTGCAGATAACCATACCAGCTTCGGGCCTTGGAAAGTACGTACTTTATGGGTTTATAAGTATGTCAGAGTACCCATAGTCGTAGACTGTTTTCACGAGTTGGCCAAAAAGCTGCTTGGTATCTTCCCGCTTCAGAATATAGTGCTGAGTATTGTCCAGTGTGTAGTTAAACTGTGGAGCGTCTAGGAGTTCAACTTGGCTTGAATTGGGCAGGTAGCGATACGTTTTGTAGGAACTTACTAATTTGCCAGCAAGCCCACCATAGATCGGAATAAATTCATCGATAAGATCGCCCTTAGGCCAGGCGCGATAGTCGACAGTCGGTACCGCCGAGACCAAATTTCCGCTCTGATACTCAAAAGTAGTATACCATTTTTTCACGTTGCCTGACAAAGCTGTAATCTTGGTAATGGTGTAAATCGACGTATTGTCGTACGAGAATTCATACCGCGCATTTGAATCCTGATCCCGAATGGCATACAATCGGTACTTGGCATCGTAATCGTACTTATAGTGCTGCTCAAAGGTCGCGATGCTAAACGTTTTGATCCAAGCTTCCTCGCAATACCCATGCTCGTTGAACGTCATGATTGTTTTCTTGAGCCAGGTTCCGTTTTGACTTTCCAGAATTCCCAGGGTCTTTCCATTACTACCCCAGTTGTATTCACGAATTAAGCCCGGGGTAAGCGTAGACGTCAATTTGCTTACCTGCCCGAGGCTGTTGTAGCTCAGTTGCCAGGGCCCATACTTGGTCATTTTTTTATACGTGGCAGCGAGTCTTGCCTTCGATTGAGGCTCTACCTGAGTGGTCGGATAGGGTACATTGTCCTTTTCACAGGAACTCAAGGTAAGACCTAAAACGAAAACGGTTAGTGTTGTTTTGGTGAATGTGTTCATTAAATCGTTGTGTTTTTAAAAATGAATGCTAGAAAACATAGCCGCTTTGGCGACTTTGAAACGTATTGCCTACTCTGATCAGTTTTCGGCTTCCCTGTGTTGCCTCGAGTTATCGCCGATTGACATAACGAAGATGGCGGGTGGCCAAAGGATGGACAAAAAAAAACCGCCGAGTGGTGGGCAGTAGTAAACAAGTGATCAGATTTTCAAGATTGACCGTCAAGCTACCGACTCCAGTCAGCCGTCGTTCGCAGATGTATATGATAAGGATTGGCCGTTGTTAGCCGGGGCATGACTGCCGTCAAACTGCACACTTGACAAGTCTAGGCAGTGCTTAAACGTACGTAGCAGGTTTAATATGTAGACCGGTTTAACGGGTAATTCAGCAGTCACTTCTGATTTGCATTAGCCAAAGCGCCAGGTTGCTGGCGTTTCTGGCCGTCTTGTTTCTACGCTTCATTCCTTTTTTCCCACCACTCAACTGCTTTTTTTTGACTATCTTACGCCTTATCCTAAACTTTGGATACCCGTTCACGCTTCTCTCTTTTTTCGCCGATGAATGCCGTTATTATTGAAGATGTTAAGTTGGTAGCCAAAGAGTTAGCCTTTAAAATCGGAGAAATTGATCCCGCTATCCGAATTGTAGAAACATTACCATCCGTGAAGACGGCACTCAACTGGTTTGGCCGAAACGAAGAACCCGACCTGGTGTTTGCCGATATCGAATTAGCCGACGGGATGAGCTTCGACATTTTTAAACAGTTCCAGCTCAGTTGCCCGGTCATTTTTGTGACGGCTTATAATGAATACGCGATTCAGGCTTTCAAAGCCAACGGCATCGATTACCTGCTTAAGCCCGTTGATCAGACTGAATTAAAAATAGCCATTGAGCGGGCCTGGAGTCTGCATAAAAACAGGTCTAATATACCGGTCGATATGCAGCAATTGCTGGCCCTGTTTGGTCAGCCGGGCATGTCCCTGAAGCCGACGCATAAAGAAACGTTTTTGGGTAATTCGCGGGCGGGCTGGGTGCCCGTAAAAACGACGGATATCGCTTATTTTCAATACGATTCCATCAATTTCATCGTCACTCAGGCGAATGAACGCTATCCGGTCGATTACGACACGCTGGAACAGATCGAAGAACTGCTTGACCCAGCCCGGTTTTTTCGAGCTAACCGCCAGCTCATTATCAACTGCGATACGGTTCAGTCGGTCAAGAGCGTGGAAAATGATAAGCTGGTCGTTCGGTTACGGTCTCCCCACCATACGGTCGATGTGCAGATCAGCCGCCACAAAGCACCAGCTTTTAAGCGCTGGCTAAATCGTTGATGATGGCCTCCCCAAAACGCATCGACTTTTTAAGTTGGCTGCTAACACTATTGATCCATTCTGCTTTGTGGGCGCAACAGCCGCCCCTGGTGCCCTATGAATTCAATCACATCCAACAGGCCGATGGATTGTCCTTTAATTATGCCAGATGTCTCTTTAAAGACCGGGATGGGTTTTTATGGATTGGCACCACCAACGGCCTCAACCGGTTTGATGGGGCTCAGTTCACCATCTTCCGTCACGACCCGGCCAATCCTCACTCGCTGGGCAATAATGCCGTTCATGCCATTTGTCAGGACAAACGCGGGCACCTATGGCTGGCTACCGATACCGGTATTAGTGAATTCAATCCGGAGACGGCTCAGTTCCGAACGATGTCGACGGGGCTTGGACGCGTGTTGGGCAATTGCCTGAGTATCCTTTGCGATAGGGCGGGGACAATCTGGTTCTCGACGATTCATCACGGCTTGTTTCGCTATGATATACGCACGGACCACCTAACGCTCTTTACCCATAACCCCCAGGATCCGCGTTCCCTATCCGAAAACTATATCTCCGGCAATGGGCTGCTGGAAGATCCTCTTCGGGCTGGTATCTGGATAGGAACCCGGCGTGATGGCGGCTTAAATTACCTGGATATTGCTACGGGGGAATTTCAGAATTACCGCAACAACCCGGAAGCATTACCCATCTTCACCCCCCATTTTACGGGGGCGCTGACGCTGGACGGAACCCAGATGCTGTACGCGGATAATAACAAAGAGCAGATTGTCGTCTTCGACCTGAAAAGCCGTCGCCTGCTGCGAACGATCAAACCTATCAGCCAAACGGGGCGCCGGGTCGATGAACTGAACTCGATTTTTGTGGATCGCCAGCATAATATCTGGATCAGCAGCCTGAGTTACCTGATGTTTTATGTGAAGGCGGGTACCGACCAGATACGCGAACTGATGCATAAAGACACCCGGCGCACCTCCATTGCGGGGAGTTGTTTCTGGGCGGGCTGGCAGGATGAGGACGGCACCATCTGGCTGGGCACCGTCAATGGCATTTCCTACACCAATCCAGGCCGGGCTTTATACGAAGCCAATCCCTTAAGCCGTTGGTTCCCAACCCTGAAAACGGGAGCGCTGATCAATAGCTTCTATGAGGATTCTGATGGCTCCTGGTGGGGTAGCGAAGTACATACCCCAGCGACGCTACTGCACTATTCGGCTGAAACCGACCATCAGGAACGGTATCGGGCACCAGGTGCCTTCTTCGCCTATGGCATTGGAGCCTACGGCCCTGATTTGTATGTGGCTAGCCCAACACACTTGCTTCGATTCAACAAAAAGACTCGCCAATTTTCTCCCATCCCGCTGCCCGCCTATGTTCGAACCGACAGGATACGGGGTGGGCGGTATCGACTGCTTCAGCAGAACGATTTACTGTGGCTTTTTTACGAGGATAAACAAACGGTTTGTTATCAGATTACGACAGGCCAATGGCACCAGTATCCTATTCTGTCTAGTTCAGACCACCCCAGATTCTGGGTTAGAAATGCGCTGATTGACCGCCATAATGAGGTGTGGCTGGAGCTCTATCCGGAAGGCTTTGCCAAATTCTCCCCCCAGGCAAGGCAATTTATTCTGCAAAAAGGTCCTGCCGAAGCCGAGTTTGAGAATACGATTTCTTCATTTATCGAAGACAAAAAGGGCTATTTCTGGCTGGCGACCAATGGCTACGGGCTGGCCCGCTATGATCCCCGCACCCAGCAGTATCGGTTCTGGGGCGTACACAATGGATTAGGTGATGACCATTGTCTGGCGGCTTTACCAGATCAATACGGACATATCTGGGTGGGGTCTTATAACCTGTTTTCCATATTTACGCCCGCTCGTAATCAGTTTTTGACTATTAGTTTACCCTACAGTGAAGATAATCAGGAGTATTTTAACCATATGTGGCCGCTGAGAAATGGCCATATCCTGGCCGCGATTAAAGGGTATCTGATCGAATTTAAACCGGAAGTCTTGTCACGTTTCTCCGTTAAGCCGGCTCCTGTTTTACTCAGTGGACTAGTTGCCAGCGATTCAACGTACTTACTAAATGGCCCAAAACCGACGGTGCAACTTAAGGCTTCGGACAATTCGTTTTCCGTTCAGTATTCGGTGCTAGGCCCGCTCCACGAAAAGCAATATTTGTTTCGCTATAAGCTGGAGGGCTACGATACAGAGTGGAGCAAAGCCAGTTCTCAAACCAGCGCTGGCTATACCAAACTGCCGGGTGGCGATTATGTGTTTGCCGTGAAGGGGGTGTCTATCAACAACATGGAAACGCCAGTCCGCCGACTCACGATTCATATCGACACGGTATTTTACCAAACAGCCGCCTTCAAAGCGTTGCTGCTATTGGCCTTACTGGCCATCACTATCGGCCTGATTCGCTACCGGGTGGCCCAAACCGCCCGGCTGCATCACCTTCAGGTGCAGACGACGCGGCTCGAACGCGACAAGACCGAAATCCAGTATCAGAACCTGATCAATCACCTCAATCCACATTTTCTGTTCAATAGCCTTACTTCGCTCAACAGTCTGATCATTATTGATCCTAAACAGGCCTCTGGATTTTTACAAAAATTATCAGCGATTTACCGCTACATTTTACAGAACAAGGAGAAAGAAACCATTAGCCTGGCTAGCGAATTGGCCTTTGTACAACAATATATTGATTTACAGCAAGCGCAACTTGAAGATGGGTTACAAATTTCCATAGATATAGCTACTGACTACTTATCCTACGAAATCGTACCCGTCACGCTTCAAAACCTCCTGGAGAACGCCATTAAACATAATACCACAGATGAGGATAGCCCGCTTCGAATCCGAGTGTTTGTCCAGGATGCGTATGTGTGGGTGGCAAATAACCGTCAAAAAAAGCCGCTGGTCAAAACCTCGAACAAACAGGGTCTGGATAGTCTGAAAAAACTCTATGCCTACCTAAGCGACCATCCGCTTTTAATTGAGGAAACCGACACTACGTTCATCGTGAAAGTTCCCTTGCTTTGACCTTAATAATTTTAGTGGACGACATTTAGCTATCTATTCAACCCTAAAGAGTGGGCAATTATCATTTTAGGTATTACTTATCTGGATTTATATTTTCCAAAATGATGCTCCAAAGTACCTGAGAAGGCATCGTCTGCGCTTGTGAGGCATAAATTGTGCAGGGCCTATACGTTAGGTGAACTGCCGCCAGACTGGCTTGATCACAGGTAATGACAAAGTCGCCGTTACGTTGACGAACAATGGTAAACAGAAATGATTTACCGGGTCGGACCTCCACCCACTTATGGCCAACAGTCGAGCAACCACTATTATCAGGCTGGGAAGGACCAGATGCTTCATACCAATCGGTGGCTTTCATAATCTAGTTTTCAGTACTAATTCAATTGCTTTTCGCTAAGCAGAAATCAACAGTTGGCTTATTGTAGATAACTGCGTGTTTTTGGCTCTTACAAGCATTTCATGCCAAAGCCCTCCAGCACGAATGACGGAGGGCTTTCTGTTAGATTGATTCGTAGTGCACTAGTTACCGTTTGAGTACCTTGAGTGTCCGTACCTGAGTGGACGTACTGACTTGTAGCAAATACATTCCTCCTGACTGCCGATGCATCTCAAAACGATATTGCCCAGTCACGTCAGCCGGTGTTACCTGCTGGCTATCAATAACCTGCCCGCTCAAATCGGTTAGACGTAACGCTAAGAGTTGGCCCGCTGCTCCCTGAACCTCGACCTCTAGTACGTTATTCTCCACCGGATTGCCCAGCAAGCGTACCCGTAGACCATTCTCCTCAGATTCACTAGTCCCTTTGCGAGCACCATTTCCATTACAAGCTGTCAACCAGTTGTAGGTAAAGCTGGCTTCGCCCGCCGTGCCGGTTTGCGTTGCTTTCAGGGTAATAGTCGGATTGTCGATGTACATTTTCAGCGGATAGGGGCCTGCATTGGTAGTAGGGAGCATTTCATTGACCACCGAGAAACTTACCGGTTGACCGCTCAGACCTGCATATTGTGGGCTAAAATTGAGTAATCGCTCGTTGGCTGAAACGACTTGGCAACTCACTAGTGTAACGCCTGTGATGGCAAATGCGCCATTCCCTGACTCCGGGTTTACCGCCAAGATGAACTGGGTGCTGACACTCAAGTTGCCTCCGTCGGTGGCGGTAATCGTTACCATTGACGTGCCCAGGTTTGTGGGCGCACCACTGATGGTTGCCGGAGCGGTAAATTGCAAGCCCGCTGGCAGACTGGCTACTGACAGGGTTAGTGCATCGCCGTTTGGGTCGGCGAAGGTGGCCGCCGGAATGACATAGTTGAAGGGTTGATTTAGGGTGGCAGCCTGCGCGGGAATGGTATTAACGACAATAGGCGCCTGGTTGCCTGACGATACGCCATCACAAACCGCCAGCCAGTTGTAGGAAAAGCTGGCTTCGCCCGCCGTACCGCTTTGCGTTGCTTTAAGAGCGATAGTGGGGTTATCAATGTACATGTGCAATGAATAGGGGCCTGAGTTGGTAGTAGGCAGTAGTTCATTCACCACCGAGAAACTTACCGGCTGGCCGTTAGTTCCGGCGTATACTGGCGTAAATGTCAGCAAGCGCTGATCAGCCGCCAACACCTGGCAATTCACCGTCGTTACGCCCGTAATGGCAAAATTACCTGGATTACCCACTGGATTGATCGTGATGGTAAAGGTAGCCTGGGTACTCAGATTACCCGGATCGGTCGCCGTGATGGTTACTGTTGACACCCCCTGGGCAGTGGGAGTACCACTGATGGTGGCCGGGGCCGTGAAAATCAAACCAGCAGGCAAACCAGTCACATTATAGGTAAGTGCTAACCCCTCAGGGTCGGTGAAAGGTGGGAGAGTTTGGGTAAACATCTGATTTACCGTACCACTTTGATTACCAATGACCGGGGCCACAGGTGGCTGATTCACAGGTGGCACTACGTTATCATCCGGCGACGTAACAATCGTTGCCCCGTCTCCAACGGCTACGAACTGGCCATTGCCATGGGTTAGGCTATAGAGCCTCTTTCCGTTACTATTGGAAGTACGGGCCGTCCAGGTAATGCCATCAGGTGAGGTAAAAAGTATACCATTCTTGCCCACGGCCACAAATTGACTATTGGCAAATAGTACGTGGTCAAGGTCGCTTCCCCCCGCGAACTCAGCTATCGTCGTCCAGTTACTGGCATCGGTCGAGCGAAGTGCCTTACCATTAACACCAACTGCCACATAGGCGTCATTCCCGTAGGCAATACTGTTTAACGTACTGGTAGTTCCCGAGGTCCGGGGTGTCCATAGGGCTCCGTCGGGCGAAGTGCCGATTCCCCCGTTAAACCCAACGGCCACAAACTGACCGCCCCCGTAGGTAACTCCTCCGTAAATATTAGCCGATTGGGTAAAATTGTCAGTCCAGGTAATGCCATCAGTTGACCGGGCCGTAAGTCCCGCGCCCACAGCCACAAACCGCCCGCCACCATAGGCAATTCCGTTGAGTGTTTCGAACAGAACATTGTAGCGCTTAACCCAGACTTTACCATCGGTGGAGGTATGAATCTGGGCACCGCTCCCAACAGCGGCAAACAATCCATTGCCAAAAGCAACATCGTACAAACCATTTCCTCCTCCGTTGAGTTGCTGAACATCGCCTAGGGCGTAGTTCAGGCCATCGCCCGACGTAACGGCAAGATTAGCCAGGCTAGTCGAATTAGTCGGCTCGTTCAGATAGCTACCCACGGCAACGTAGCGTCCGTTACCATACGCAGTTCCTTTGAAAACCATAGTATAATCAATTGTCAGCGGCTTCCAGTTAATTCCGTCGGATGAGGAACGGATCGCACCCTCATCTCCAACGGCCACAAACTGACCGTTAAGGTAATGAACCGCTTTCAAGGACAAATAGGTACCAGACGAATGTTCTGTCCAAGTCAGGCCATCCGCCGACGTAAGCAGTTTATTATCTATATTGGCTACGGCCACAAACTGGCCCGTTGTTGGTTTGTAAGCTACACCAGTTAGGAAGGACGCCGAACTAGCAACTGTCTGCGGAGTCCAGGTAATCCCATCAGGCGAAGTTACTATTGTGCTGTTGATGCCTACGGCGACAAAGTTGCCGTTGCCTCCAGCCGTAACGCCGTACAGATTTTGGGTGGTGCCGGATGTACGCGTGGTCCAGGTTACGCCATCCGGTGACGTTTTAATGACACCCTCTGAGGCTACTGCGACAAAATTGCCGCTCCCGTACGCTACATCCAAGAATGAAATAGCAGGACCCGGTGGGCCAGCCACCTGGCTCGTCCAGCTTATACCATCGGACGACGTAATGATGGTGCTATTGTACCCGACCGCCACAAATTTTCCGTTTCCGTAAGCAATACCAATTAAGAGTGCGGACGTAGTGGAAACCTGGCTCGTCCACGTCAGACCATCCGATGAGGAGAGAACCCGGCCGTTATTGCCCACCGTCACGAACTTACCCGCAGCATACACGATGGCGCTTAAGCCGTTAGCCGCTGTGGTTCCGGCAACCTGATTAACCCAGGTACTGCCATCGGTCGAGATTCGGATAAGGCCATCTTCGGCACCAACAGCTGCGTAAGTTCCCGCTCCATACGCTATATCGGACAACTGTTTACTGCCCATCTGCGGACGTGCCATCCAGTTGGTTTGGGCGCTGGCGCTCAATGCAGTTATGAACAGAATGGCGTTGATCAGCCACTTACGTAGCCAAATCGACGTATCAAAATGGGTTGAGACTACATTCGTTTGAGAACGTAAATATCGCTTTTTCATATTTGTGTACTGTATAAACTAAAGGGTGAACGTAATGAAACTGTACCTGAATTTGGCTGCCTGCACGAGCGTATGGCTACTGATTAAGCATCCTGATGTAAATCTGGCTTCGGAAAGCCTTATCACTAAAAAATTTCAGGTTGAGTGGGTGCGTCAGCCGTTAAGTAGTAGGCAAAAAGCGTTTAACTGTTTTTTGGGTTTTACCAACTTTATCAGGCTGTTAAGAGTCTTTTCATCGTATGTGACAGGTAGCTATAAACCCGAAAATGGCTCCGATGAAAATACCGAAGCCATTCCCAACGTAGTAAAACCCTTATAACTGTCTGCATTTATCAAGGGTGCAGAAAAGATCGAACGCAGATCTATATACGTACTAAAGCTGTAAGGGTATATTGGTCAGTACGTATTCATGTAGAAACGTTTTAGGCAACGTACCGCTTTGGCCGTTATATTCAATTTTTTTCGTTACGTAGCCTTCTGTGTCTAGCGTGTATACGTAAAACAAATCACTGGGAACATAGAAGAAGGAACTGCCCGGAGACCGCTCATACGATACGTGTTTAAGTAAGTGCTTACTGGGTTTACCAAAAATGCGTAGGTAGGTATCGTGTGCAGCCATCTTGGGAACAGTAATGTTCAATGGGTAGGCATCGTTCAGCAGGGGGGCACTTACTGGCTCATTATAAGCAAATTTGATGTCGATACCATCTGAAATACCCGTAGTAAGCCTTGCTCCAGTCATATCGCCATCTGAGTTATAGCTGTACGTGATTCCGCCAACACAACTGTTTTTATTCATACAAGACCATAATTGACCTTTGTCAGTATAACTGTATATCCAGTGGATATCACTGTAAGCCCCAGCTTCGACAGATTCCGTACAGCGACCGCTGGCGTCGAGGGTAAACGTTTCATCACGAAGGACGATCTTTCCCTGATGGGTAAACGCCCTGATCTGGCCAGGACTGTAGGTGTAGTCGGTCTGAACAGGCATACTGCCACGAACGGGAGTTGTCACCGCCAGCAGTTGACCGTTGTCAGCATAAGTCAGCTTAGCATCCCCATATTGGGTAAGCTTGTGCACTTGGGGAACGCCGACTTCAATGCCATCGGGCGGGGCTGCTGACCGGGCGCTACCGGTTTGACCTGGGGTGAGGAAACTGTCTTTCTCGCAGGCAGTTAGACCGATCGATAGGAAGACACTCGTAAGTAAGGTACTACGTTTAATGAATGTTTTCATTAGTACTTTGTTGTTTTGATTTGGAATGAAGCTACCCGGTGTGGGTGCCCTTGTTGTTTATTGTTGAGCAAAGATGCTCCTTGCGGTGATAGGCCATCAACTGTTTTAACTCCATTGGTTCTATCCACCAATTAAAGTGTGGGCAATTTGAGATAAAGTGTTTAAGGGCATTAGATGTCAGTTTACATCAAAACTATGCACACAAAAAGGAAAGCGCTTCGACGCGAACACGGAGAGCCCTGCATCAGGCTTGATCGTAAACAAACCGAACAGAACTTCAGACAATAAGATTGTAAAGCCACACTGATCGCCTGGAGCCACGACCGTTCACTTAATAACAAAGGACACGCTTCGATGAGTGTTGTACCCGATAGAATAGCTCTGTTTTATAAATCCTCACAAAACCCTCCTACGTGAGACGAACGAGCGCTCATGTGTCTGTTTCAATATTGGGGTGCTTGAATGGAGGCTGCCAATATTCGTACGCTTTAACCAAACTACTTTAGAAAGGTGTAGTCCGAAATAGGGCAGACCGCTTCCAACGAATGTAAACGGTAGATCGGCTACTTTGTCTCCCGAAAATTACTGGGAGAAACCCCTTTCTCTTCCGAAAAAACCCGACTGAAGTACCGGGGATTGTCAAAGCCCACCGCATAAGCAACGTCGGTAACGCTCAAGGATGAATTGAGAAGTAATTCTTCGGCTTTTTGCAGGCGAAGAGACCTTAGATAAGGCGTTATGGACATACCGGTCAGCGCCATCATCTTGCGGTATAACGAGTTCCGACTCATGCCCATCAATTGGCAGATCATATCATTATCAAGTGCTACGTTATCCAGATGACGTTCTAGTGTACTACGTAGTTTCACTAAAAACTGATCTTCACGCGCCTGGGCCTCACCGACGAGAGCCGAACTAGAATCCATTTGACCCAGCGCCCGCTGGCTGTAATAGCGCTGTAGCAGCCGTCTGGTCTGTAGTAGGTTACTCAACACCTGGAGTAACTCTTCTCGCTGGAATGGCTTAACCAGATACGCATCGCCCCCCCGTCGTAAGCCCGCAAGCCGGTCGTCCATCGCGGCCCGTGCTGTCAGTAGTACAATCGGAATGTGGCTGGTACGTTCGTCGTTCTTCAGGGTATCGCAGAGTTCAAAGCCGTCTTTGATGGGCATCATCACATCGCTCAGAATCAGATCCGGTGTGGTGGCTATGGCCTGGTCAATACCGATCTGTCCGTTTTCGGCCCGTATAATTTGATACTCCTCCCGTAGACAAGTCTGAATGTAGATGGCCACATCGTCATTGTCTTCTACCAGCAGCAGCACGGGGTGATTAAGGGCTTCGACCCAGTCTGGGTCCCTCCAGACTGGGTCAGAGTCAGACCGGACAGGGGCGGGCAGTACATCGTCGGCCAAGGGCGCCTGCCGGGTCAGGGGCAGACAAACGACAAATTCAGCACCTGGATTCAGACTGGATTCCTCTGGACCCGTTCGGTTACGAACGGCCAGACCGCCCTGCATCAGGCTAACCAACTCCCTCACCAGTGAGAGACCAATACCAGTCCCCCCACTGGCAGATTCGGCCGTGTCAGACTGTATCTGATAGAATCGGTCAAAAATCCGGGTCAGGCTAGCGGGATTAATGCCGGGGCCGGTATCGCTGACAGTGATCTGAATCCACCGGTCGTTCAGATGACCTGTTGGCGTTAGTACTTCGTGGTAGCCTGCTAAGGCAAACGATTGCCAGCGGGGCTGAATGGCTACCTCACACGTCACCTGCCCCCCCGCCGGCGTAAATTTGAGGGCATTTCCCAGCAGGTTGGTGATAATATCCTGTAGTTTGTCTGGATTAAAATCGGCTTCACAGACTTCCTCTTCAGCGTGTATAATCAGTCGTACACCCTTAGCCATGGCTATCAGTTGAAACGATTCACTGACGTAGCGAACGAAACGTATTAGGTCGGTTCGCACAAGTTTAAGTGGCATCTGGCCAGCCTCCAGCCGGGAGAGGTCCAGGATCTGATTGATTAGTCGCAGCAGTTTACGACTGTTACGTTCAATCAGTGTAGCCGACTGCCGCAATTTGGGGTCTGCTTGCTGATTGAGGTTGTCGGCCATGCCAAGAATCACTGTTAGGGGGGTGCGGAACTCATGGGAGATGTTGGCAAAAAAACGGGATTTTGTTTCGTCAAGCTGTTGTAGATCCTGAGCTTGCCGGGCGATAACCTGAGTGGCTTGGTCAATCTGGATTTGCAGCCGGATTTGTGCCTTCTGATACTGCCAAGCCCGCCACCGCCCCCAGGCCCATATCCCGCTCAGTAACAAAACCATCAACGGAAAAGCAAACCAGCCTCGCAGATAAAATGGCCGCAGTACGTGTACCTCAATGGACAGAGTAGCCGATGATAATCGACCGTCGGCGGCCTGTCCTCTGATCAGCAACTGATGATCGCCGTATGGCAGGTTGCTCAGCCGCAAGTAGGGTTCGGTCTGGTAGTGCCACGTATCGTTCAGCCCGCTAAACTGGTAGGCGTACGTATTTTTCTGGGCATCGGTGTAGTTGAGCAGCGCGAAGTCGAGAATACTGCTTCGGTCGCCGGGTTGCAGCGTGATCAGGTTGGTCTTGAGTAGTTCCGCAGTCTTGTCGATCAGTTTGTTACGCTCGGTGTCGAACTGGCGGAAGGAGACCACGCGCAGGGGCAGGTTGGGTAGGGGCGGCTCGGCGTCGAAATCACGCGGGTCGAAAGTCGTTATCCCGTTCAGACCGCCAAAATAAAGCCGTCCCTGCGCATCCTGGTAATGGGCAATGCGATTGAACTCGTTGTTAGTGATGCCATCGGGCATCGTATAGGTCCGGGTGGTAAGCCGGACCGGATCAAACTGCATGATGCCGTTGTCGCTGCTGAGCCAGAGGTGACCCCGATGGTCGGCATACACCGCGTAAATGTTATCATTATTCAGCCCGTCGGCCCGCCGAAACTGGCGATATTGGCCCTGGGCTCGATCCCAGCGCACCAACCCTGTATTAGCCGTTGCCAGCCAGAATACCCCTTGCGTGTCCTGGTAAAAATGCTGGTAGCTGTCGGCGGGTAGTTGAGACGCCCCCCGGCCACCCCGCCAGTAGCGGGCCGTAACGCCCTTTTTGGGATCGACGGTATAAAGGCCCGTTGTCGCGCAGAGCCAGATCGTGCCTTGCCGGTCGGTGCCAATGTGCAGGATGTGAGCCTGGGCTAATTCGGGAAACTGGTTATAACCCCGAAAGGGAATCACCCGGTTAGCGACCGGGTCGACAAGCCACAGACCAGGATCGCCACCGGCCAGCAGCCGATGGAGTTTTGTCGAATACGGATGAATACTCCAGATCATCGTTCCTGGACCAGGGGTCGGCATCACGGTGGTTTTTGCGGTCTGGTATTCGTAGGCCACCAACGTAGTAATCTGGGCTAAATACAGCTTTCCGCCCAGCGGGTCGCTCATACTGTTGAAAACCCCTTGGTCCGCCAGCAACTGACGGGCCGACCCACCCGAAAACGTACTGCTGAACAAACCCACATTTTCCAGATTCGTGTACAGCGTTTTTCCCACAGCGGTAATACCCCGAACGGCGGGTTTTTTTCCTTCGCCAGGTTCATAGAATAAGCGCTGAAAGTAGTTTCGGCCCACCCGGGTCTGGTAGAGACCAAAGCTGGTTCCCAGCCACATACTCCCATTCCGATCACAAAAAAAACTTCGGTCTTCAATCAGACCGCTGGGTAGCTGGCTGGTGATATCGAGGAGGACCCGGCCGGTGGAGTCGCGCAACTGGCAGCCATTCCAGAGCAGGCCATGCTGATTAAAAGCGTAGGCTAGTGGATATAGTATTTTCGCCGATTCGATCAGGGCTGGGGATAGGGTCTGGCGATGACCCGCCCCGTCAATTTTATATAGCTTTAGGATCGGGCTTGATGGACCATTTCCCTTTGTGTGTCGATAAAAGAGTTCCGCACTGGCATTCGATTGGCCCCGGCAGGAGAGGATGGCTTGTGGGTGATCATACGTTTGCAACACGCGCCCATCCATTGTTAATTCGACCAGTTTGGTTTCATCGGCAGAGACCCAGACCGTATTTCGAGCCGTAACAGCCTCCAACGTCAGGCTCTTGTACTGGGGTAACGATACCGTCCGTAACCCCGTTTTGGGGTGGTAAACATTCAACTTAGCTGGCTGGTAATCGACGAACACGATTGTTCCATCTTTGCCACTCAGCAGAGACTGCCTTACCCCGAAAAAGTGCGTAGGTCGGGATCGGTGGAAGCGTTTTTCGAAGGAGGTGGCCACGCCCGTTATCGGATCAAACAGGGTGATGTTTGACTTCCCCACGGGCCCCATCAGCCACAGCAGCCCATCGGCATCCTGAGCCATAGAGTGAATGTCATCGAAATCGAGCCCATTTTTCTCCTGGGTATAGGTCGTGAACGTAGCTCCGTCGAAGCGGCTAAGGCCCAGCTTCGTACCGAACCACATAAAGTCCCGCCGGTCCTGGAGAATGGCGTTCACTTCGCGGTGGGCCAGGCCGTCTTCGGGGCCATACCGCTGAACGGAGGCCACAAAATGTTGACCTCCGGCCCATGGGCAGATGCCTACCAACAGGGCCAGTACCAGGCTAATCGTTTGCCAGTGGTAAATACTTATTGTCCGACTCGGAGGATGGGCTGCCAACTCTAATTAGTGCCTTAGTTTAATACGTACACCCAGTAGGCAATTCGATTGCTGCTATCATACCCCGTGCTGGTTCATTACTATAAATGTAGAGCTTTTCTTTTGTTCTGGCAGTCAGGTTTAACACGGCAGAAATATAGATATACAGCTAGCTTAACCTAGACAGATCAAGTTTGTTTTTCGGAACGAATGAAACAAATCGACTACTTCTTTTTTACTTTTTGGCCAAGGCGTGACAAAATTGCACTGGGTTAAGTAAAATCTGCACCTATTTGGGTGAAATCTGCGTATCGATCTGATTGCTTTGATCTAAACTTGCCTGCCCATTCGACACCCAACAAGGCTCTCTATTTCCATCCTCCATCAGAAGAGAATGAGTCGGGATTGGCGGCCTTCGAATCTTCCAGTTTTCACTTGATCCCTATTAAATATACTTCCCCGTTACTTTCGTGCGTGGGCATTGTCTACCCTGGTAGCGATTCACCTTACCACTTTTTTTCTTTAATAACTGTCTGTTTCAACGCATCTGTATGACGCTTTCTTTACTTTCGTTTATCCGGTTTTGGCTGTAGGCCGTCAGTCTGTTAGTACTCTTTCTCGGTGCTGGCCTACTGGCCCAAGCCCAGACCATTCGTTTCGTTAAATCAACGGCTACCGGTACCAGTGATGGCAATAGCTGGGCCAACGCTAGCGGTAACTTGCAGGTGATGATTAGCCTCAGTGGTGCATGTGATCAGGTCTGGGTAGCGCGGGCACCTACAAATCCACCACCGGCACCGATCGGACTATCAGCTTCTCGATGAAGAACGGGGTGGCTATCTATGGCGGCTCTGAGGGTACCGAAACTGCCCTGAGCCAACGGGTGCTGAGTACGCCCCTGGCGACGATCCTCAGTGGCGACATTGGCACCACGGGTAACGCCGGCGATAACAGTTACCACGTTATTAGTAATCTGCCGGGCCTAACCACCAGCGCGGTGCTGGACGGCTTCGTCATCACCGGTTGTAATGCTAATGGCAGTGATGAAGTTTTGGTAATGGAAATGTGTGGCGGTACAGCCATGGCTGAACTCGGCCCATCACCGGGCCAATTTGTTAAATCCCTACTTTACTCATGTTGGCTGTGCTGGCCGTCTGTCCGTAAAACCCTTTCAACAGCCTCGAGCACCCTTTGGTAGGGTAGTACAAAATTTGGCTGCGCTCGCGTACTGACTCAGGATAGGCGATAACCATCCTTTGTAATTTTCTTTCGCTCCTGTTTACAGTACGTTCCGCTTCTCATTAGTCAAGTGAGGAATTGCCTACTCGGCGTCGCAGTGGCGCTTCACCCCTATCTTGTTCCGCTCAATTACTTAGCCTTTAGTGATCGGTTCAGGTTGGTACGGGCCTGATCTACCGTGACAACTAAAAGCAGGCCCAATACAGCCCCCGCCAGCAGAAAGGTTATCGACATGTTCTTCATCTGTTTCCATTGATTAGTTAAAAAGGTAACTCAAAACGGGGTTACTTGTTAATGGTGCATCTCCTTAATCGATCCCACAGGAGACAAAGGGATATATTTTAGATCCATTACATAAAGGGAGACTGGCTTAAAATTGGCCTGAACATGATCATAAAGTCTTCTTTATGGCTATAACTGAAGAGCTAAATACGTTGGGTTAGGTGCACATATGCGTAAATCACCCTGATATTGTCGCGATTGGCCTTTATGAGCGTACCGAGCTTGGTTTAATTTTGTGCAAAAAATAAACTACATGAGAAAGTTAGTTTTGTTCGCCCATATATCTCTGGATGGTTTTGCTGGAGATAGTAACGGCGGCCTCGGTTTTTTGTCCTACAATGAGGAGCTTCAACAATTCGCCGACGAGCTGGTAAAAACGGTAGGCGCTCCTGTCTACGGTAAGAATACGTATCAATTAATGGCCGGTTACTGGCCCACCGTTTTGGCCGATCCTAAGGCGGACAAACATTCGCTTGACCACGCTCGATGGGTACACCAGATTCCCAAAATCGTTTTTTCCACTACATTACCGAGCGCCGATTGGCATAATACGAGGCTGATCAAGGACAATGTTGAGGAAGAGGTGAAGCGACTTAAACAGCAAAAGGGCAACGATCTGGTAATATTCGGCAGCCCTGGCCTAGCCAAAAGTCTAATGAGTCTGGGCCTGATTGATGAATATAAACTAACGCTGCATCCGGTCATACTGGGGACAGGTATTCCACTGTTCGATAGCCATACACCCATGAGTAAGCTGACCTTAGTGGAATCAAAAACACTTGGTTCAAGGGTAGTGACGTTGCATTACACGGCAGGGTGATAAGCTTTGGTTAACTCGTCACCTTAGAATGTTTTTCTGATTTTATTATTGAAGGTATGAGACAATCAGGAGTGCTACCCTCGCAACAGCTTTCTTCGAAAAAGACTACTTTTTTTTGGATTACGTTTTGATCATATGCCCCCCTCTGAATTTTGCACACGTTTCTTTTTGCCTGAACTAGCGGTCAGGCAGCAACGTGCTTTTGACGATTTTACCTACTCCTCCCTACAAGTCAATTTCGTAGGGTCTATCTTTTCGGTAGTCAATATCAGCCTGTATTTTGTCGGTTAGTTAAACGCCTTGATTAACGGCAAAGAGTAGCATTTGTCCCTCCTCAGCGCGTTGATACCTGTTTAATCAACGTAGTGAATTGTTGAATTAATTGGCGTAGGCATTGCGGATATTATGCGCCATGTACTAGCATTGTTTGTCGAGCGTTTTCCCAATCTGCTTTACCGTTAGAAACCGAGCTGCTACGTTGTCGAACGTCGGCCGGTCGGTGTCGTACAAGTTCCTTAACTGAGTGGCCGACACGAACCGTTGACGCGATCGCGGGCACTTTATAATAATATCTGTAATCAGGCGTAGTGGGTGAGGTGGTTCAATGGCATATTTACCTGGTTAATTGCTGACAGCAACTGCCCAATGAAAGGGGGGGGAATTCCCCAGTTTCGTTAGGTGTTCGTTAATACGTTTCAGTAGAGGGCCGTTAATAGCAGTTAGCTGGTTCCAGTTCTGACCAATGAGCGTAACTGCCACTTTCTCCCGTACTGCCCAAACAAGGGCCGGTAACGTCGTCTTTCCCGACCCAATCGAAATAACCTTTGCAGCAGTGTAAGCCTGTTGGCGTTGAGTCTCCCACTGAAACACCTCAACTGTCTGACCGGTTGAGATGACAAATCGTTTGTTTTCGTAACGAAAGAATAAGAGGATAATGCTTCCCTGGCCAGACTCAGTTTTTCAGCAGAAATTTAACCGCCTTGTCAGTAACTGTTTTCATTCTGTAATTCGATTTGGTCAATACCTATTCACAAAAAGTTTAATCCAGGGGGGCGAACCAAGGGACGGATTTAGTTGATTAAAGTTGGTTATTTATTATAAACTACGAATAATAAAAAAAGGCTAATCAGTTAGAAAACAGCCATTTCGCTGTAAAACTGATTAGCCTTTGTACTAAAGTTGAGGTTCCGAGCGGATTCGAACCGCTGTACGAGGTTTTGCAGACCTCTGCCTAGCCACTCGGCCACGGAACCCTATTTCCCCTCACACATGACGTATCACGTATTTGGGAGTGCAAACATACGACTTTATCAGTTAAATTGAATAGTGACATTGAAAAAAATACCCCCATGCTACGTAGCATGGGGGTACACTTTTTACAAAATGAGACGTAACGCTTAGTTCTTGCTTTCCATCTGCTCTTTCAAAGCAGCCAGTGCGTCAAGATCACCTAACGTAGCACCACGTTCTGCCTGTGCAGGAGCGGCTTTTGGAGAAGCCGCTTTACCAGCTTTGGCCTCTTTAACAGGCTCGTTTTTCTCCTGCCACGTCTTGGTGTGCGACAGCATAATACGCTTCTCTTCTTTCGAGAACTCAGTTACTTTGAAATCAAGCGATTCGCCTACTTCAGCAAACGTACCATCTTCTTTTGACAGGTTCTTCAGCGATGAGAAACCTTCGATACCATAAGGCAGTTCGAGGGTTGCCATCTTGTCGTTTTTGCTCAGGATGGTGCAACGGTGAATCGTACCAACAGCAAAGACGGTTTCGAAGGTATCCCATGGGTTTTCTTCAAGTTGTTTGTGACCCAGTGCCAGACGACGGTTGTCTACGTCCAGTTCCAGAACTACAACTTCTAGGTCGTCACCTACTTTGATGAAATCTGATGGATGCTTGATTTTCTTCGTCCACGACAGGTCTGATACGTGTACCAGTCCGTCGATACCTTCTTCCAGCTCAAGGAACAGGCCGAAGTTGGTCAGGTTACGTACTACGCCTTTGTGTTTGGTACCAACAGCATATTTGCTACGTAGTTCTGGACGAGTCCAGGGATCTTCCGTCAGTTGTTTGATACCGAGCGACATTTTCCGGTCGTTACGGTCAAGTGTCAGCACAACGGCTTCAACTTCATCACCAACTTTCAGGAATTCCTGCGGGTTACGCAGGTGCTGCGACCACGACATTTCTGATACGTGTATCAGGCCTTCTACACCCGGCTGGATTTCGAGGAACGCACCGTAATCGGCTACGTTCACGATTTTGCCTTTCACTTTCGAACCAACCTGGATGTCTTCTGCCAGCGCATCCCATGGGTGAGCCTGAAGCTGCTTCATGCCCAGCGAGATACGTTTTTTGTCCTCGTCGAAGTCGAGAACTACTACGTTCACTTTCTGGTCGAGGTGCAGTACTTCCGATGGATGGCTGATACGTCCCCACGAAATATCCGTGATGTGCAACAGACCATCGACACCACCAAGATCGATGAACACACCGAAGTTGGTCATGTTTTTGATAACGCCTTCCAGTACCTGACCTTTCTCCAGGTTGTTCAGGATTTGAGCGCGTTGTGCTTCGAGGTCTTTCTCGATCAGGACTTTATGCGAAACCACTACGTTGTCGTTTGCATAATTGATCTTGACGACTTTAACCTCCATTTTCTTACCAACGAAGATATCGAAATCGCGAATTGGCTTCACGTCGATCTGCGAACCTGGCAAGAACGCTTCAACACTATAAATATCGACAATCAGACCGCCTTTCGTCCGGCGTTTCACGAAACCATCGATAACGAGGTCATCGTCAAGCGCTTTCTGAATTTTCTGCCATGCCGTAATTACTTTCGCTTTCTTACGCGAAAGAACCAGTTGGCCGTTCGGGTCTTCCTGATTTTCTACGTAAACTTCAATTTCATCGCCCATCTTCAGATCCGGCAAATCCCGGAATTCAGAAGCAGGTACCAAGCCATCCGACTTAAATCCAATGTTGAGTAATATCTCCCGGTCCGTTATCCCAACGACGGTTCCCATTACCACTTCTTTCTCTTTTACTTCCGACAACGTATTGTCGTACATCTCCAACATCCGGTTGCGATCCGCATCCGAATAGCCACTCCCAAACCCTTTGTTGTCTGCGCGGTCCCAATCAAATGCCGGCAGGTCGCGTTGCTGCGTTTTGCTCATAAAAAAAAGTTTCCTGACCCACTCAGTACATCAGCCCGTAGGTCAACGGCGGACTGACTTTTGGTTATATAATTGTTTCTTCCGAAAAAGGACTGCAAAGATAGCAATTGCTTTCGGAAAAAAGTTTCGGAAACGGCAAAAGTGTTTGAAATTGAGGGAGAAGGCTATTAAAAATAGAAAAGGAGACGAAAAGTTGAGAAAGAAAGCCAACGCCATCTCTCTTTTCTTCTCGTCTCCTTTTTATCAGAAAGAGCAACTATTGAAACGCCCTTTCTTTTTTCGCCAGGAACGGCATCCAGCTTTGTTCGATTGAACCTGAGAACTCACGCAGAAAAACCAGGAAAGTTGGCTTAAATGGCTTCTGACGTAGTTTCAAATTTGCTTCTTCGGGCGTAAAATCGCCTTTGCGTGAATTGCACCGTTTACAGGCCGTTGCCAGATTATCCCAACTCGTCTTCCCTCCCCGCGATTTTGGCAATACGTGATCCAGCGTTAAATCTTCGGTAGTTCCGCAGTATTGGCAGTGATGACCGTCGCGCTTGAAGATGTTTTGCCGGGTCAGCATTACGCCTTTATAAGGCAGATTAACGTAGCGGTGGAGCCGAATGACGGATGGCATGGAGAACTCGGCAGATACGGTTCGGAGCTTAAATTGCTCAGACTCGGCAACAAGTTCAGCTTTATCCAGGTAAACCAGCAAAAATGCTTTGGGGACGGAGCAAATGCTGAGGGCACTGTAATCTTGATTTAAGACTAATACTTTCCTACCCATACATGTTTATATGCCTCTGTACGGTAGCAATTTACATAGTTATCCACATAACGGCAATACTTCGGGGAAATTTAGTTTGGAGAAGGCTCTGACAGGCTCCGGCTGTCAATTGTAGCTATTGAATTGTCCGCAATCGTGTCTTCAACAGCCAGGTCCTGTCGGGGTCTTCCATCAATACCGCTCGCGCTGCATATCGCGCTCTACGTCGCGTTCTTTGATACTTTCACGCTTATCGTAGAGCTTTTTACCTTTCGCCAGCGCTATTTCGATTTTGGCAAAGCCGCGTTCGTTGGTGAAAAGCCGGATAGGAACGATAGTTAAGCCCTGATCTTTTAATTTTTCGGTAAGCCGTTTGATTTCGCGTTTGGTCAGTAAGAGTTTCCGCTCGCGGAGGGGTTCGTGGTTGTAATACGTTCCTTCTGTATATACCGAAATGCTCATCTGACGAATAAACATCTCATCGTTCATAATCAGGCAGTAAGCGTCCTGCAAATTCACTTTTCCCTGACGTATTGATTTAATTTCGGTACCGGTCAGGACAATACCAGCCGTATACGTTTCCAGAAATACGTATTCAAACGATGCCCGGCGATTTCGGACATCAACCTGTTTAACAATTGAAGCAGAAGCCATACTAACTAGGTCAAAGGGCTACAAAGGTAGCTGAGTATGACCAAAAACACGGGAAATTGCACAGAGGTTTGTGACGCTCGGAAGAAATAGCATTCCAAATAAGAAATAGGACGCCTGGGGGGCCGGTGTTTACACTCTCACGAATGGTACCGAAATCACAGCCTCAAGATCCGGTACGGCACCGGCCCAAACCCAAGCGATGTTTGGCTACTCTTCCCTGAGGCTTTTAATTCCACAAGGTAGGATTGCTTTGTTTATGGGCAAAAATGGTGCCTAGTCTGTCTAACTAGCTGAAGTTTCATAAACCGTATACATCAATTCGCGGATTAATTGTCACTTATGTCAAAACGGTCTATAAATTACAGATTTGGCGTCTATTGTCAATAAGTGTGCCAAAACGTGTTTAAACAAAAAATCCGCCTGAATTCAAACTCAGGCGGATTTTTTATGCTACTGTACTTTATTTTTTTGTCTGTTTCGACTGGTATTCTTTGTTAAGGCCATCCAGAACGGTTTTGGTTCGGTCGGCCGCCTGATCGGCAAACAGAATGCCTCCGCCTTTGGTGTAGCCTAATACAAACTCATATTTATTCTGAGCATTGATTTTTTTCAGATAATCGTAAATCTGATCGTAAAGCTCTTTGTTTTTGGTTTGCTCTTCCAACGCCAAATTCTGCGCAGCACGCTCGCGATACGCCAGAATGTCCTGCTGTTCTTTCTGAAGCGACGCTTCGGTAGCACGGCCTTGCTCCTGAGTCATTGTTGGGGCACGTTGCTGGAAGAACGCGACTTTGTTTTGCAGGTTACGCCCTTTGGCAGCCAAATCGTTTTCCAGTTGGAAACGCTTGCTTTCGAGCACTTTTTGAGTGTCTTTAAAATATTCGTATCGGGTAAGTAGTGAATCAACATTCACGTATACAATGGATCTGCCTTTAGCTTCGACGGGGGCTGCGGGAGCAGCTTCGGGCTGGCGATCTTTAAAATGCAGGTAGTACAGAACAGCTACGGCAATTGTCAGTACGACATTTAGAATCAACGAGGCATTCTTCACAGGAAACGTATTGATTAGTGACAGTTTATCTTACAAAGTTATTGAAGTTGTTTGAATTAGCGATTTATGATTTATGACCTATGCGGTTTGATTGTCAGTGCTACGTCGAATAAGGTAGCCGCTTAGTCCTGCAAGTCCGCCAACCAACCCACTAAGAATTGCCGTCGCCAGCATGGGCATGGCCGCGTTACTCATTTTGAAAAGAAGTTGACCCATACGTGCCGTAAAAATTCCATCAGTACGTAGATGTATAAGTATGGCGTAGAAAAGCCAAACAATAGCCACTCCTGTAAAACCGTAAAAAAAAGCAGCCAGCGCACCCGGACTACGCCAGAAACAAACCAAACCAGCCACAACCGCCAGACTCCACCACGGGAGCATTAACTGAGCCAGAAAACTGAGAACGGCAATCAAAATAATTTGCATCATAATACTGGATTTGCTTCGAAAGCAGCGGATTTAATACGTATCAAATGGGTTACAAAAACGGGTCATTTCAAAGTCATAGTCCGTTTTAATCGCGGATTTTTATCCTGCGCGGTTTGCAGATAAAGCAGTTCGTTCAATTTCCCGAGCCGCCAGGTTTCAATCATGTTCTGATAATGAGGACTTCCTGGATTTCCTGACTGCCCCCCCGGATACAATCCATACGCTTTGGGCTGATCGCCCAGAGCCACAACCATACGCCACGACGGGCCGGTACGTTCGTTGGTGGCATTGACAACCGTAGCTCCACCGCCAACGTCCAGGTCGAGCGCGCTGAACGCATCGACGCCCGGCAATAAATGGCGAATGTCAGTTCCCTTATGGGGTCCCCAATTCCACGACGTACCGACGGGACCATGTTTTTTCACCAACGTATCGCATGTAGCGCGGAAACTCTCGTTTAGTACGTCGGAAAAACGTTCACGAATCGGCGTCTTCGTATTGTCGAACCAGCGGGCGCTGGTATCGCGCTGCATCATCGTCAGCGTCCGGTCGAACGAGGGAAATCGCATGGGCAACGTATCACCGGTATCAAATTCGTCGGCCCAGATGGCTTTTGTGAGTTGAGCGATCCATTCGGTGAAAATAGTTGGGCCAATTTCGCCGGCATTGTTGCTACGTTGCCACTGCCGCAATGTCTGCAAGGCGTTACGTTGCTGGTCGTTCATACCTTTCTCCGATAGCTTGGGTAATAACGTAGGAAGAGCATCGGATGCGCGCAGATTATAATTATCATTCTGAAGCATGCGCAAACTGTCGATTGTTGCTCCTTTCATGGTCGTTAACCGTTGATTGATACGTCTTCCACGCTCAGCAGGGGCAAATTGCCAGTTGATGTAGTAGGGGTAGGTTGGATCAGTAGAAAACTGATTTGCCGAACTGACGAAGCCACGAGGAGGGTTTTTCACCAGTGGATTCTGATCGGCAGGAATGTATCCGTGCCAGTCGTTGGCAGGGTTTGTGCCATCCATCAGGAACTTACCCTGATTTTTCCATTTCAACGGAAAACGTCCATTGGGCGAAATCGCGATGTCATTATTCTTATCGGCGTACACAAAATTCTGCGCCGGTGCTACGTAGTAAGCCAGTGCTTTGCGGTAGTCGGCAAAATTCTCGGCCCGATTCAGCTTGTAAAAACAAAGCATATCGTTCGACTGCTCATGCGCGATCCAGCGAGCGGCATAACCGGTCGGAATGCTCGGCCGGAATGGTTTAGCGCCCGTTTCGTAAACCAGCGGACCGTGATGCGTATAATAGACCGTATCTACTACGTCGGGTTTGCCTTTAACTTTAATCGTTTCGAGCCGGCGCCGAACCGGTTTCCACTGATTATCATGCCAATATTGCTGCTTCGATGCGTCTTTAAATTTAATGGCGTAAAAATCCAGTACGTCGGCCCCGACATTGGTTACGCCCCAGGCAACGCTTTTATTGAAGCCGATAATTACGTTGGGGGCTCCGGGCAGCGACGCGCCATACGTATTGACCGTTGGCGACACCAACTGAATCTGGTACCAAATTGATGGCAAACTCAGCGTCAGGTGCGGGTCATTCGCCAGGATTGGGTGGCCAGTAGCCGATTTCTGCGCACCCACGGCCCAGTTATTCGAACCGATTTCAGGATTAGCACGGTTGGGTGATACGCCAAAACCCGGTGCAGATAAGGCAATTAAATTGGTAAGCAGACTATCCTTGGAAGGAGTTGGTAAAGGCAACGGCTTAAAATCCCACTTGGTACCGGACGGAATAATTGGATCTTCGCGGGTGGGATAATCCGGGAACAGATCGGACGTAACGGCAGCTCCGTATTTACGTAATACGTTGGTCATCAACAAATCATCGGCTCCACCGGCCAGTGTGCTGCTCATCTGTTTCAGCAGAAGCGCACATTTCAGGGGCGTCCATGGTTCGGGCGCGTAGCCAAGTAATTTATATTCAATTGGATATTGAGCCGGCGAAAGTTGATCAATCCAGGCGTTAATGCCCGCCGTGTAAGCCGCCAAAACCTCGCGCGTAGTGGGGTCGGCTTCCATGCCTTTCAGCGTTTGCTCGGCACCGTAGCCCATACCCAGATGGCGATTAAATCGGTCTAGTTCGAGGGCCCGTTCGCCAACAATTTCCGAAACCCGGCCAGCCGCAGCGTGCGTCTGAAACTCCATTTGCCACAGCCGGTCGCGGGCGGTGATGTATCCCTGCGCGAAATAAAGGTCGTAGTCGTTTTGCGCAAATACGTGCGGAATGGCTAAATCGTCGAAAACGACTGAAACAGGTGCACGGGTGCCCGTTACGTTCACTTCTTCATCGTTGGTCTGATCCGACTCGGCATTTTGCCAGAAACCAACAAACGGGCTAAGCAGCGGCCCAAAAGCAGGAATACCGCCCCATGGACGATTGAGTGCCCAAACGAGCGCAATAGTCAATATTGAAACTAAAATAGCTGTAAAATAACGCATGGATGCGAGTAGATACGGATACGTATCAATGCCAGTTCAGCATTGTATCCTGCAAATAAAAAGTTTTCTTATCCCAACTGGCATCTGATACGTATAATATTTATTAGTCGATTAGTTTTTACGTAAATGTATAGCCAGGCTGGAGACTTTTTAGGCATTAGATGAAAAACCTTTGATTAAACAATACGTTGTAAACGAACTATAAACTAGCATCAAAAGCCATGGATAGTATCAATCAACAACAGCCTGAACAAAACCACGAAGACCTCAGAGGTACCGAAGCCGGGAAGAAAATTAAAGAATTGGCGGAGGACGCGCGTACTTGTTACTTCTGTACCAAAATCACTACGGGGCAACCCATCAAAACGCGGCCCATGTCGATCCAGAAAGTAGACGAATCGGGCAGTTTGTGGTTTTTGAGTGCCAACGACAGCCATAAAAACGCCGATATTGCCGCTGACAACCGCGTACACTTACTCTTTCAAGGTTCGCAAAATTCTGATTTTCTGAGCGTTTACGGCGAAGCTACTATCTCAACCGACCGAGCGTTAATTAAGGAACTTTGGGAGCCGTTGTTAAAAACCTGGTTCACCGAAGGTGAAGATGATCCACGTATCACCGTTATTCGCGTCGATGCACGGGAGGGTTATTACTGGGATAACAAACACGGTAACGCCGTAGCCTTCGCCAAAATGGCTGTTGGTGCCGTTATCGGCAAAACACTAGACGATTCTATTGAGGGAAATTTGTCGGTTTAGCTATTAAACTGTTTGTTTCTGTGAAGGCAAACTCTTAAATCTGCCTTCACAGAAACGATACGTATCAAGCAGAGTAGCTAACAAACTATTACGTCCATTTTCCGAAAACGCTTCCGAACGTAGCGAAGTGAACGTAGCAGTGGAACCTTAAATGAATGTAAAAGACACCCAGAAAGTATAGCTGGAAAGTAGAACGCAATTACAAAGTGGTTTTATGAACACGTTATAATTCATAAAAAACACATGCGTTCAGTTGCTTTATTTGTGTTAATTGGTTTACTAACGCTCATCGTTCCGTTTGCCTGTATCGATCCGGCGGATATTGATCTACACAGTTCAAAGACCATTCTTGTAGTAGACGGTACCATCACCAATCTGCCAGAACCCCAACTTATTAAACTCAGTCAGACGCAGGCCGATCGGCTAACAGGCCAGATCAATACTGTACCGCTTCCTAAAGCAACGGTAGAAATCATTGTTGATTCGGTTCAGGTGATTGCCTGTCATGAAACCGTGGATGGAAGCTACCAACTGCCCGCTGATTTCAAAGGGCAGGTGGGTCATACGTATCAGCTTCGCTTTACGCTTTCCGATGGTTCTCGTTATTTATCTACGCCACAGACAATGCCAACGGTGGCGCCAATCGAAAAAATAACGGCCCGATTTAATCCCAACAGTTTATCTCCGCAGCAATTAAAAGGCTACAAGGCCGCTCATGATATCTTTATTGATACGCAGGATCCGGCTAGTCAACATAATTATTACCGTTGGGAGTGGAAACTTTGGGAGCGTCAATATTGGTGTCATAGCTGCCGGCAAGGCGTTTACTCGAAGTATAAAGTTTTACCGAATGTGTACCGAGCCCGAGATTACTTTGTAACCGGCACGGAACCGTATAACGACTGTTTTAGCCCACCAGCGGGTAAAGCGGGTGAAGAAGCACCGGAAGTTCCGAAAGAGGATTGGATATATGATTATGGCTGCGAAACGCCGTGCTGGCAAATCGTCTATGGGTATGATATTGAGGTATTTGACGACCAGTTTACGAATGGCCAGCCCATTGTTCAGCAACGAGTAGCTCAAGTACCCTTTTATGACCCTGGGCCGGGATTAGTCGATGTACGCCAGCTTTCCTTAACGCCTGATGCGTATCGGTATTACAAAATTTTTCAGGAGCAGACCCAGCATTCGGGTGGCTTGGCCGACAATCTGCCCACAGCTTTAGCGGGCAATGTACATCAGGTGGATAATCCCAAAGTTATGGTAGTGGGTTATTTCTCAGCTTCAGCAGTATCGCTGGGACATTACTGGCTAGATCGAAAGGACGCAAAAGGATTACCCTATGGAGTAGCACCAACCACTACAGTAGCCGATTCCTTGAAGTCTAGAGGCACCTATGAAGCAAGCCTTGATGGCTTATTTTTTGCGCTGAACAATCGACTGCCCAATACCGAGCCTTCGCCACCTTATTTGGGTGAACGCCTGAAAGCTAAAGTTCGATTATGGCCTAACGATGACAGACCTCCTTTGGCTCCCTGTCTGCAAAATGACCGGCAAACGCCATTTAAACCAGAAGGCTGGCGGGAGTAGTTTTCGTTACGCTTGAATGATACGTTACCCCTACATCGCATTCGCCGGTTCTTCTACGTTGGCGGTCTCCCGACGGGGAATGTAGTGACGGAAAAAACTGCTGATTTTCATCTGAAGAACTCCAAACACGGCTTCCTTGAAAATCTTGGAAGACATTTTCGAGACACCTTTAGTACGGTCGGTGAAGATGATGGGCACTTCGCGGATGCGGAAACCGTATTTCCAGCACGTAAATTTCATTTCAATCTGGAAC
Organism: Spirosoma flavus; assembly: GCF_054778555.1. Taxonomy (NCBI): domain Bacteria; kingdom Pseudomonadati; phylum Bacteroidota; class Cytophagia; order Cytophagales; family Cytophagaceae; genus Spirosoma; species Spirosoma flavus. The sequence continues at coordinate 328,514 of NZ_BAAGZL010000004.1, read as the reverse complement.
GCATAGCCCACAAACCGGATGGGATTATGCAGAATAACCTCCAGCACTTCGGCCCGGTAGCAAACAAAACCAGCAGTAGGGTCCATCACAGGCATACCTGTTACGTTCCGAACGTAAACTCCTGCAAAATAGGACATTAGCACGCGACCCATTGGCCAGTTCACTACGTTGACTCCTCGAATGTAGCGCGAGCCCACCGATACGTCAGCGCGGTCGGGGCCGGTCGTAGCGCAGGCGTTATACAGTTTAATGAGGTCTTCGGGATTGTGCGAAAAATCGGCATCCATCTCGAACAGGTACTGATACCCACGCGACAACGCCCATTTGAAGCCGTCGATATAAGCCGTACCCAGGCCCAATTTGCCACGTCGTTCGAGAAGATGAAGCCGACAAAATGCCCCAGCTGGCGGGTACTCTGCCTGTAAATCGCGCACACGCTGAGCGGTTCCGTCGGGCGAACCGTCATCGACAATGAGAATATCGAACGGTTCGGCCAGGCTAAAAACCTTGCGAACAATGGCTTCGATGTTCTCGATTTCGTTGTAGGTCGGAATAACGACTAATCGCTCTTTCACGTGCTGTCGAATAGGTTAGTAGGTTCTATCTGTACAACAACAGTTTCCCCAATTTTTGTACAAAATAATCATTAAAAATTGTTAATCCGAGCATTATTGCGCCAATTGTTCCGCTAGTTTCCGGGCCTTCCCAATACAATCAGACAACGACACACCACCATACCAGTTGGCGCATACAAACAGCTTGTCGACTTCAGCGGCTTTGATTGGTTCTTTCACAGCAATAATGGCCGTATCATATTGCGGAATCGCTCGTTCCCAGCGTTTAATCGCCCGAAACGTTGGTACATCCGTCTTTATCCCAAAATTAGCGGCCAACTCCTGCTGAACGTTTTTTATCAGTACGCCATCCGGAAGCTGAGCGTTGCCAGCACTTCCGGCGCCACCCACAAACGTAGTGAAAAGTACCTCATCGGCTGGGCATCGCCCGTTAAAAACAGAACTGCTCCAGATGTGACCGCTGGCAAACTGCCCTTCTGCCTGCGGATTGAGCCCACCAAAACCATCGAGTGGGTGCTGTACATCGGTCCGCTTAAAAGCCGAATGGACGGCCGTCATGGGTGGATAATTTACCTGACGTAGCGCCTGCGCGAAAGCCGGATACAACGTATCAACCAGCTTGGCAGCGGCATCCGTACCAACCGTCAGCACCAACGTATCGACGGTTTGGGTACCCGCCGACGTATCAACCTGCCAACCTTCCTTTGTGCTACGTATGCCCGCAACCGACGTACTGAGTGAAAGGTTTTTCAGTCTGAAGGCCAACGCGTTAGGCAAAGATTGCATCCCGTCCTGAAAACTAAACGATTGCCGACGCCCCGCAGCTGACTGATTTTTGATAAATCCACGTAGCACCGAACCGTATTCTTTTTCGTATTGCAGCAGCGAAGGAAACGTTTCCGAAACCAGTAAATTCTCTGGATTTCCGGCATAAATACCTGCCACAAATGGCCCTAGGGCATAATCAACCAGTTCGCTGGAAAAACGACGACGGAAGAAATGAGCCAACGTTTCGCCGGGGGGCGACGTAGTGCGGTTGTTACGTTCGCGGAAGATGGCCAGCTTTGTCGACCAGCTAAAAAAATTGCCAAACAAAAGCGATAACGGTCCCGACGGAAGTTTGCGGTATGCACCATTCCGGAAAATATAACGCGCCTTGCTCACTGGATTGCTGAATACCAGCTTAGGCGTGAGGCCCAGTTCATCGAGCCAAAGCAACAGCTTTCCGTCGCCCAGCAACGAATTAGGACCTAATTCACGCAGATAACGGCCTCCGGTCGGGCCTGTTTCCCAACGCGACTGCATATATCCGCCGGGTTGGTCGTTGGCTTCCCAAATATGGTAAGCAATGCCCCGTTTTTGCAGTTCATAGGCCAGCGTCAATCCTGAAATACCCGCGCCAATGATACCAACTGTCATGGTTTTGCCGGTTTTTTTATGGCCTCCGGTCTTTTTTGGGTGATACGTCGTTCCAGATTTTTCGTAATCTGCTTATAGATAACCTCCATCTCGGCCGGGTGCGACGAGTAGTAAATATAACTTTTGCGGTACGTAGCGGTGTCCACTTTCATTTTTTTGAAAAGCTGATTCTCCAGTCGTTTGTACACAATGTTCGACGAATCTATGGAAGCCAGCCCCAGCCGACTTACCCGTGCTTCGTTCATGTGAACTTCGGTCAGAATATCAACCATTCGGTCTTTAGGAATTAGATTGTCGGGAGGGGCATCTTCCGGAGCCGTGCAGCCTGCCAGCCACCAAACCAGAATTAGCAGATTCCGTAAATCAGATATACAGCGATTCCGACGCATACGTTTAAATGATAGTTTTGTAAGCTAAACTCACCCGGCAAAGTTCGGGATTGGTTGTTAAAATAGCATAACGCCCGTTTTGTATGGATGATTTCCTGGCCCGATTGCACAACTTCGATATTCGCATCCGTAAGGCCGTGAATTCGCAGATGCGCGGCAGTTTCCGGTCAGTATTCAAAGGTACAGGACTGGAGTTTAGCGACTTACGAACGTATCAATACGGCGACGACGTACGCGCCATCGACTGGAACGTATCATCGAAAGGGCACGGTACGTTCGTGAAAGTATTCCGGGAAGAAAAAGATCAGACCGTTTTTTTTATGGTCGATGTGAGCGCGTCGCAGCAGGTTGGCCCGCGCCACCGCGATAAGCTGGAAGCCACCAAAGAAGTTTGCGGAGTACTGGCGTTGTCGGCCATTCGCGAAGCCAGCCACGTTGGTTTATACTGTTTTTCGGACCAAAAAGAGCGTTACATTAAACCCGCGAATGGCCTTAAAACGGGTTATCAACTCATTATGAGTTTATACAAACTCCAGCCTCAATCAAACCGAACCCGGCTGGGCGAAGCCATTCTATTTACGCTGAACGTACTGAAACGACGTAGCATTGTAATGCTGCTTTCTGATTTCATCGATGTCAGCTACGAACACAACCTGAAAGCGCTGGCCAAAAAACACGATCTGGTCGTTATTCACCTGTATGACCAACGCGAGGTGAACCTGCCCAAATTAGGAATCATTCCGGTACACGACACCGAAACCGGACGTACCGTTTGGGCTAATACGTCGTCGGCTTCGTTTCGGAAAGAACTGCACGATACGTTCCGTCAAAATCAAATCCGGCTCGAGCGGCTTTGTCGGCAGTACGACGCCAATTACCTGGCTCTCGATTCACAGGAGGACTTTGTACCAAAACTTGTCGAATTATTTAGAGTCCGAAAGCAACGATGAAAAGTAGTTTGTTCTGCTTATTGGTGTTGTTTTGGCTGACGAGCGCACTCAGTCGGGCGCAATCGCCGAGTTTAGCTGCGGCTGTGGAACTATCGGCTCAGCAGAACCAGCCGGTTCAGAAAATACCGTTACGAGGCTATTTTCTGACTGACAGCATTGAAATTGGCCGACCGTTTCAGTATTCACTAACATACTGGCATCCAACCAGTTCAGAAATACTTTTCCCGGACACAGCCCGACATTTCGCGCCTTATCGGGTACAGAACGTAGCAACCTTTACCACGAAAACCATCGGCACTGGCGCGCTGTCGCTAAGCCGAGATAGCGCCGTTTATACGTTGGTATCGTTCGAAACCGAATCCGTTCAACGGCTACGTGTTCCCGTCCGCATTCTTCATGAACTTGACTGCACCGCGTATTGGACACAGACCGACACGGTTTATCTTCGTTCGAAACTACCGATAACGCTTACCGATTCTTCCCGTCGGCAATTACTGAAACTCGCTACGTCAACAAAATTGGCTCCTTTGCAGCAGGAGTTTAATTATGCGTTACTGGCAACGGGCTTTCTGGTCATAAGTGTAGTGATTGGTTTACTCTACGCCCTGTTTGGCAACACAATACGTCGGCAATGGCGTTTGTATTTATTACATCGACAGCATATCAATTTCCTACGAAACTACAATCGACTCATTACCAGACTGACCTCCTTCACGGCAGCCGAAACCGCCAATCAGGCTGTAGTTATGTGGAAATTCTACCTGGAACTAATTGATGGACAACCTTATACAGCATTGACAACACCCGAATTGGCCGAACGTCTTAACGATGAACGTATCGCCAACGCCCTTCGCGAAGCCGATCGAATGATTTATGGGAGTGCTTTTTCGGATCAGTCGTTTGTGGCGCTTCAGGTATTGAGCGACGTAGCAACACAGACGTACCATCGAACGCGAGACCGGCTGCTACGTTCGAAGCGGCTATCTGTCACTACGTCGGTGCCAGCTGATTCCGTCGATTCATCTTCACTTTCCTGAACGCATGGCACCCTGGTATTCGCTTCATTGGTTTAGCCCGGCGCAGTGGAATCAGTTTCATCTTGCGCACCCGTTGGCGCTGGTGGGCATTCCGGTGGTTTTACTGCTGTTTTTTCTCCGGTATTATCTGCATCGTAAATCGCAGCAACGATTAAACATCTCAGTTAGTCAACTCAATCGCCCCGTGGCGAAAGGCAGTTTGTCCCGCATTCAGCAAGCCTATTCGTTATTGAGCTGGTTTCGTTATCTGCTCCCGATTAGTTTTTTCATCGGTATCAGTTTGGTGCTGGTTGCCCTGGCGCGTCCGCAGATTGTGCGGGAATTGCGCGATGAACAATCGGAAGGTATCGACATCATGCTGGCTGTTGACGTATCGGAGTCGATGAGCGAAACCGACCTGCTACCCACTCGCTTGGCTGCAGCCCGGCGGGTAGCACAAGCGTTTGTGAATGGCCGCAAAAACGACCGTATTGGCTTGGTGGTTTTTGCGGGCGAAGCTTTCTCGGTTTGCCCCTTAACGACCGATTACGACCTGGTGAAACAGTACCTGAGCGATTTAAATCCCCAGATGATACGTACCTCAGGAACCGCAATTGGCGACGCACTGGCTCGCTGCATCAACCGGATGCGCGATGCTGTACCCGTCCAAAGTGAATCAGTAGCGGATTCGGCAACCCAGGCACGTAGTAAAATCGTGATCTTGCTGAGCGATGGCGACAATACGGCCGGGAATCTGGACCCAACCACCGCAGCTAAACTCGCGAAAGCATTCAGCATCCGACTTTACACAATCGCCGTGGGAAGGCCCACCTCTACGTCGTCGGCCGCGGTTACTGTCGATGAAGGCATTCTAAAAACGATTGCCAATATTGGCAACGGAAATTTCTTCCGGGCAACCGATGCCCGAAGTTTACGAAGAGTATTTTCTCAAATTAATCGACTGGAAAAATCGCCGGTACGCGTGCGGGTTTACGAAGACATTCAGGATTACTACCGGGTTTATTTGTATTGGGCCATCTGTTTCCTTCTACTGTCGCTTTTCCTGAAAAACACCATTTTCGGAAACGTACTGGAAGACTGAAAAGAGTGATGATTGATAAGCAATTAACAGATATGGCTCATCAATCATTGTTGAACATTTATTGTATGCTTAAGTCGTTTTACAACGCCAACGTAGTAGAGGCTGGCCTGGATGAAGTCGGGCGGGGGTGCCTGGCAGGTCCGGTCGTTGCGGCTGCGGTTATTTTACCTAACAATTTTACGCATCCAGAACTTACGGATTCGAAACAACTCAGCCGTGCTCAACGCGAGCGACTCCGGGAAGTCATTAAACAGAATGCGCTGGCCTGGGCTATAGCCGAAGTCTCGCACGAAGACATTGACCGGATTAATATTCTCAAAGCCAGTTTCCTGGCGATGCACCGTGCCGTTGATGCACTAACCGTAAAGCCCGAACATCTATTAGTCGACGGAAATCGGTTTACCCCCTACCCTATGATTCCGCATACCTGCATCATAAAAGGCGACGCTCATTTTCTGTCGATTGCAGCGGCTTCCGTACTCGCCAAAACGTATCGCGATGACCTGATGGAGCAACTGAGTTTGGAATTTCCGGCCTACGGCTGGGCGCAGAATGTAGGTTATCCAACGCCCATCCACCGGGAAGCCATTCGCCAGTTTGGCCCAACGAAGTACCATCGAATGAGCTTCAGATTAATATAAAGAGTGAAAGAGTGAATGAGCGAAAGCCATCCGGATGGTGTTCTGCCGGATGGCTTTCGCTCATTCGCTCATTCGCTCATTCACTCTTTGGATACGGAATCGCTCGCCATACGTATCGGCCAGCCGATTGCAGGTTTCGAAGAACGTATCGGCGCCTACGAAATCGAAAAACGACAACGCCCCACCCGTGTACGCCGGAAACCCCCAGCCCAGAATTGAGCCAATGTCGGCATCTAGTTTGGTACGTACTACGTTCTCCTCGAAACAACGTACCGCTTCAATTGCCTGCCGATAAAGAAGCCTCGTTTTTACTTCATCGAGTGTGGGTTGCTGATCTGACAAGGGAAATAAATCCCTTAGACCAGCCCAAAGCTGTTTATTGCCTCCTTCTGGATACTCGTAAAACCCGGCTTTAGTCTTTTTACCCAAACGCCCAATTTTTACAAATCTGCCTGAAACCTCGTAACTTGTATCTTCTTCACTAACAGCGCCATCGGCGATACCCTGACCGGAAATTTTGTAGACCAGGTCAAGCGAAACTTCGTCGGTAACGGCCAGCGGACCAACTGGCATACCCGCGTTTTTGCCCGCATTTTCAATCAAAATCGGATTCACGCCATCTTTCAGAAGCTCCATGCCCTCGGATGAGTACGCACTGAAACAGCGCGACGTATAAAAACCACGCGAATCGTTGACTACAATGGGCGTTTTGCGAATCTTGCGGGCATAATCCATAGCCATCGCCAGGGCGTAATCGGACGTTTGTTTGCCGACAATAATTTCCACCAGCATCATCTTATCGACAGGCGAGAAGAAATGAATACCAATGAAATTCTCCGGTTTTACTGAAGCCTGAGCCAAACCGCTGATGGGCAACGTAGATGTATTTGACGCGAACACGCCGTTTGGGGCCAGCATCGGTTCGGCTTGCCGCGTTACGTCGGCTTTCAGCTCCCGATTCTCAAAAACCGCTTCGATAATCAGGTCGCAACCCTGCAAAGCCTCCATCGAATCGGCTGGCGTAATCCGGTTCAGCACTTCGTCAGCTTTGGCGGGCGTTGACAGCCCTCTTTCAATGCTCTTATTCAGTACGTTACGCGAGTAACTTTTACCTTTCTCAACTGATTCGAGTGATACGTCTTCCAGCACTACGTCGATGCCGGCCAGCGCCGATACGTAAGCAATGCCGGAACCCATCATTCCCGCACCCAGAATACCTAATTTTGCTACGTCGGTTCTTGGTACGTCCTTCGGGCGACTTACGCCTTTATTGGCCTCGTTCAACCCCAGAAACATCGTTTGAATCAGGCTCTTCGCCACTTTCGACGTAGCAACTTTTACGAAATGCCGCGCTTCAATCATTAGTCCCCGGTCGATATTAACTTGCAACCCTTCGTACACGCAGGAAAGAATTTCGATGGGAGCCGGATAATTTCCTTTCGTTTTATCCATAACCATCGCCGTTCCAGCACCGAACGCCTGAGCACCGACAACACTCTGCACATTTCCGCCCGGAACTTTAAAGTTCTCCTTCCCAACGATTTTGCCAGTTTTCCGGTCAATTTCGTCCCAAGGTTTCAACGGATTCGGGTTCGCTTCAATCCAGGCGCGGGCGTCGGCTATCAGGGCTTCACGACTATCGGCAATCGCATCGACCATACCGAGTTTCAGGGCTTCCTGTACGCCAACTTTTTTACCTTCAAGGATCAAGGGCAACGCGGCCTGAATCCCAATCATGCGGGGTAATCGCTGCGTACCGCCCGCCCCCGGCAACAGGCCAATTGACACCTCAACCAGACCAATCAGCGTTTTAGGATTATTCAGAGCGATGCGGTGATGGCAGGCCAGACAGATTTCGTAACCGCCCCCAAGCGCGGTACCATTGATCGCGGCAACAGTAGGCTTACCCGACGTTTCGATGCTGCGAAATACCCGGTTCAATTCCGACGAAACTTTCAGCATTTCGGCGGGCTCTTTGTCGTTGTTGCGGAGAATCATTTTGAGGTCGGCCCCCGCCACAAATTCGGATTTATTCGACGTAACGATGATACCTTTAACGTCATCGTCGGCATAGGCACGTTGCAACGCTTCTTCGAATGCCGGAATCGAATCGTCGTTCAATACGTTCATCGGCGCGGAGGTCATCTCCCAGGAAATCAGCGCAATCTGTTGATCAACTGTGTAGTGTATCAATGTCTTTTCCGTAAATAATGGACACTCAGCGACAAGCCTGACCATCAGTCAGCCGCCTTTAGTTAAATGATATGTTGGTGCGAATGAAGGTAAACGGTTTTACTACGTTGCATAGTAATATTTTGATAGCTCAAAAATAAGTGGGCTTTCTCAATTTGTTTTGACAAGACGTATTCCCATGAGCAAAAACAGGGTATCGCCCCTCCCCGTATTCTCAAAAAATGGTAAACTAATCGATTAGGGCGATTATTTATACTTAGTTATCAATTGAACGTAGTACTGCCTATATCATTAATTACCAGCCAATCATTAAAAATGTCAACGAGCGAAAGTTTACCAAAAAATAAAATTTTAAACATTCTGTTCACTGCGCAATTGATTTATTAATACAACTTTAAGCTTCAATTTTGGGTATTACGAGAAAAAATAAGAATTTAGATGTTTATACCGGATAAATAGGCATTTATGAGACATATTTCTCTGACAGTTGCAGCGTTGCTTGTTAGTAGAGTTATTCTGGCGCAAACAAACTTTGTGGCGACCTCCCCCTCGTCAGCTACTCCTGGTTCTGATAACACGCTGGTGGGCATCGGGGCCGGAAACTTCAACATGAGTGGAGCCAATAACCTGTTCATTGGGCGGGGAACGGGGGCTTTAAACATGGCAGGTACTCAGAACGTATTTCTGGGTGCGTCGGCTGGTAACCAGAATACATCTGGCCAACAAAACGTTTTTTTAGGTTTCAGTTCAGGATTCAATAACCTGGATGGCAATAACAATACGTTCTTAGGTACCCAGAGCGGTTACACAAATACATCTGGCTACAACAACGTATTTACGGGTTCACGGGCCGGGTATTTTAACACCTCAGGAAGTAGCAATTCCTTCTATGGCTCCGGTGCTGGATACGTCAACTCGCAGGGCAGCAACAATACGTTCTTCGGAGCCGATGCGGGCAGCAGCAACAGCACTGGTTTCGAAAATACGTTTATTGGCTCGTTATCAGGCTCTTCCAATAGCACAGGTTCGCAGAATACGTTTTTGGGGGTTTATTCTGGAAGCACTAATACGGGGCAATTCAATACGTTTCTCGGCTATTCCGCGGGCCGGAATAACCAGGGGGGCAGCAACAACGTATTTGTCGGCTATCAATCGGGCCAAAATAACTCTTCCGGTGGCTACAACGTATTTATTGGTCAGCAGACAGGTATGTTTAACACAGTTGGAGCCAGTAATCTTTTTCTGGGTTCATACGCCGGGCAGAATAATACAACGGGGTCGTTTAACTTATTTATGGGCAATGGCTCGGGACAGAGTACTACGACCGGCGTAGGAAACACGTTTATTGGCGATGGTTCTGGCTATGCCAACAACTCAGGCAGCAACAATACATACATCGGCCGCGGAGCCAACTTTAGTGGGAATACAACAGGTAGTCAAAACACATTTATCGGCTTTCAGGCAGGGGTAACGTCGGCTTCAGTAGTTGTCAATAACTCTACTGCTGTTGGCTACAACGCTTTTGTTTCGGCAAGCAACGCAGTAATTTTAGGGGCTACTGGTGCTCAGGTGGGTATCGGTAATACCGCTCCAAACAACAAGCTGGAAATTACCTACGGTTCAGCCAATCAGGCGGGTTTGCGTTTCACTAACCTGACAAGTTCTTCGCCTGCCACTTTATTGAGCCGGACAAAATTCCTGACTGTAAACGAAAATGGAGACGTAGTACTGGGTAGTACCACCGGTTCGGCCCGGGAAGGCGTAGAATCCAGTTCGTTATGGCAGGCCAATGGCGAGAACATCGTCAATGCTAATTCGGGTGGAGTTGTTATTGGCCCGGGTGTGAGTAAAACCCCGGCCGGGTATCGCCTGTACGTAGCAGATGGCGTTCTGACCGAAAAAGTAAAAGTGGCCGTCAAGAGCACAAACGATTGGGCCGACCGCGTTTTTGAAAGTAATTATCAACTACGTAGCCTGGGCGACGTAGAGAAGTTTATCAATCAGGAAAAACACTTACCGGGTGTACCATCGGCCAATGAAGTGGTTAAAGAAGGTGTCGACGTAGGTACAATGCAGGCTAAGTTGCTCGAAAAAGTAGAAGAACTCACGCTCTACGTAATCAGTCTGAAAAAAGAAAATGATGCGTTGAAGCAAAAAAGTGATCGATTGGAAAAACGCTTGAATAAAATACAGCCGAAGTCCAGAAAATAAAGCTTCAGATTTATCTGAACAGTTAATTGTAGTATTCTTTATACGTCGAACCGGCAAGTTTTCTAGAAAACTTGCCGGTTCGACGTATAAACGGTATTCATCCGAATAGGGCGATCGAATGACCAGTTACTCATCTTGATCAGGTCTTGTGAACAAACCAGAACTTTCCTAAGTTGCAGACTGACAAGCTCAGTCTAGTGATATTGTCGTATTTTAGCCCCATGACTTTCTTAAACACTACGCTAAAATGGCTACTTCAACGGCGCTTACCGCGTATTGAAGCTATGATGCAGCAGCCTGGCGTTATGCAGCAGAAAGTTTTTAATCAGTTGATCAGGGCCGGTCGCCGAACCAAATGGGGCCGCCAGTATGATTACGCATCTATTCAGAACATCCGCGATTTTCAGCAGCGCGTGCCCGTCTCCAGTTACGAAGACCTGTTTCCGTATATCGAACGAGTGCTGAAAGGCGAAAACAAAGTGCTCTGGCCATCGCCGGTTCGCTGGTTCGCTAAATCATCGGGTACTACCAACGCACGTAGCAAATTTATTCCGGTTACCACCGAATCGCTGGACGAGAGCCATTTTAAAGGGGGCAAAGACATGATGGCTCTATATCTGGCCAATAATCCGGATAGCCGTGCTTTCGAAGGCAAAGGACTGTCAATCGGCGGGAGCCTCCATCCGAACCCGTATAGCGTAAACAGCGTAGCGGGCGACGTATCGGCGGTTGTGATGAAAAATCTGCCAAGCTGGGCTCAGTACATCCGCACGCCTTCTATCGACGTAGCGTTGATGGACGAGTGGGAAACCAAGCTGGAGCGCATGGCCGAAATTACGTCGCAGGAGAACGTAACGAGTATACTGGGCACACCGACCTGGGGACTGGTGCTGATTGACAAAATTCTGGCCCGTACCGGAAAATCGAACATCCTGGATGTGTGGCCAAATTTTGAAGTACTAATACACGGTGCCGTCAATTTTCAGCCGTATCGGGAGCTGTTCCAGCAACAGGTTTTTTCGTCCAAAACGGTACGTTATCTGGAAATTTACAACGCATCAGAAGGTTTTTTCGCCGTTCAGGACGATTTGGCCCGGCCCAGCGAAATGCTGCTGATGCTCGATTATGGTATTTTTTACGAGTTTGTTCCGGTTCAGGAGGCCGACCAACCTTTTCCTAAAGCGTTAACCATCGACGAAGTTGAGCTGGATAAAAATTATGCGTTGGTTGTGTCGACAAACGGAGGATTATGGCGCTATAAAGTTGGCGATACAGTTCGCTTTACGTCACTATATCCCCATCGGTTAAGAGTCAGCGGACGTACCAAGCACTTTATCAACGCGTTTGGCGAAGAAGTTATCGTCGAAAATGCGGAAGCTGCCATCACAAAGGCTTGTGAAGCAACGGGTGCTACTATAGCCGATTATACGGCAGGCCCGGTTTACATGAATAGCGGCACAACGGGCTGTCATGAATGGATCATCGAGTTTTCTCATGAACCCGACAGTCTGGACCTTTTTACGCAAGTACTGGACGTGTCGCTGCGGCAAATCAACTCCGATTATGATGCCAAGCGATATAACGATATGGTCCTGAAGCGTCCCCGTATTCACGCTGTATCGCCCGGTACGTTCTACGCCTGGATGAAGCACCGGGGCAAGCTGGGCGGTCAGCACAAAGTACCTCGTCTGGCCAACTCCCGCGAATATCTGGACGACATTCTGGGGCTGCTGGCGATTAGATAAATGTTTCAACAGCTGGATCGGGTTGCTTTTCGAACGAAGCGATTCCGGCATCTGTTCTATCAACATAAGTTGTCATTCACTGGCAGGTATCACCATTGGATTCCGTTCATGAAATCGTTTGATATTCCTAATTATTATCGTAGTCACATCATTACGCCCCTAAAAGAGTTTCGGCGGCAGCGCGATAAGCTCAAACGAGATTTTACGCCAACCCTACTCGATTTCGGCCCGATACGTGTGTACGTAGCGCGGCATTTTGGCTTTTGTTATGGGGTCGAAAATGCAGTTGAGATTGCATATAAAGCGATTGCCGAGAATCCGGACAAGCGGATTTTTCTGCTCAGCGAGATGATTCACAATCCCGATGTGAACAACGATTTGCAGGAACGGGGCGTGCGATTTGTTCTGGATACAAAAGGGCAGCAGCTTATCCCCTGGAGCGACCTCCGCCCCAACGATGTCATCATCATTCCGGCTTTCGGCACTACGCTGGAAACGCAACGCCAATTGGCCTCCCTTGGGCTAGATGTTGAAAAGTACGACACTACCTGCCCCTTTGTGGAAAAAGTTTGGAACAAAGCCGGGCAAATCGGCCAGAAAAACTACACGGTTGTTGTGCATGGAAAGCCGAGCCACGAAGAAACGCGTGCTACGTTCTCGCACAGCAAAGAAGCCGCGCCAACGGTGGTGGTTAAGGATATGGAGCAGGCCCGGCAACTCGCCAAATATATAACGGGCGAATTATCTGCTGAAGAATTCTATACAGAATTTGCAGGCCAGTATTCTGCTGGTTTCGACCCCGTGCGCGATTTACAACGTATCGGTGTGGTGAATCAAACGACGATGCTGGCCTCTGATACACAAGGCATTGCTGACTACCTAAAACAGGTTATGATGCTTCACTACGGCCTAACCGTTGACGAGGCAGATACCCGTTTTGCCAACACCCGCGATACGTTGTGCTACGCTACCAACGACAACCAGGATGCTACGTATGCGCTGCTGAATTACCCGGCCGATTTCGCCATTGTAGCGGGTGGTTATAATTCGTCCAATACGTCGCACATCGTAGAATTATGCGCCGAAAAACTTCCGACCTATTTTATTGAATCAGAACAAAAAATACTTTCCGACAAACTGATACGTCATTTTGACGAACGTAGCAAACAGGAGGTAATAACAGAAAACTTTCTGCCACAACACCGGCCTGTAACTGTGCTGCTTACCTGTGGCGCTTCCTGCCCCGACGCAGTGGTGGAGGGTATTTTGCTAAAACTTGTCAGCTTTTTCCCCAATTCGCTGTCCGTTGAGGAGGCCATGAATAACGTAGTAAATACTTAGTACTACGCTGATTATCAGCTGATTTTTCTAGATACCGAAGCCGGTTACTGTACTCTCACACGGACTTCGCTGCTTTCATTTTGAAGGCGATCCAGAGCAGTTACTACGTAGGTGTATTCCTTTTTGGGGTCGGCGGTTTTATCCAGAAAGCGCGTTGTCGACTCGCCAATACAACGGGCCACTATATAGCGCGGATCGTTGGTACGTATCGCCGGTCGTCGCCCTTCAAAGCGGTATACAAGGTAGTTATTAGCCCCATCGCCATCGGCTGCTTCTTTTGACTGTTCCCAGAACACTTCTATGCCTTCAGCCGTAACAGCTGCTCTCAGATTGTGTGGGGGCAGGGGCGGAATGCTGTCCAGCCAGGGCATGGTGGGTACCAGCGCCATATGCCGGTAAAAGTTAGTTTGCAGAGAATCGCAGACAGACATTGGATTCAGCCGCATATTTCTCGCACTGAAAAATACGCTTCCCTGTACTTTTGGCTGCTGACGATTGTACCGCATCTGATCAGAAAACTCGGTGGGACGCCACCAGCTTGGGTCACGTTCGGAACCCTTCCCAACCCGATAAACAGCGTGGCCAATGTATAACTGACAATTTCCGATGCTACAATTACGAACCCACCAGTCAACCAGAGTTTTATACGGCACGCGATTAAAACCCGAACTAAAATATACCTGCGGCACAATGTAATCAATGAGCCCCTCTCGAACCCACTTCCGCGAATCGGCGTAGATGTCGTAATAGGATTGACCGCCATTTGTTGCTGAACCATCAGGGTCGGATGACTGGTTTTTCCAGATACCAAATGGACTGATTCCGAACTTTACCCACGGCTTATTTTCCCGAATCGAATCGCGCAGTTCAACTACGAGTTTATTCACATTATCGCGTCGCCAATCGGCTTTTTTCATACCGTTGAAAAAGGCTTTGTAGGTGCTATCATCTTGCAAAACCTGCCCCGGTTCGGCGTATGGATAAAAATAGTCATCGAAATGAATGCCATCTACGTCATACTCACGTACTACGTTGGCCACCAGGCCCGCAATGTAAGAACGAACGTCGGGCAGGCCCAGATTAAAAAGTTTTTTACCACCGTATCTCAACATCCATTGCGGTTTGAGATTCGAAATATTGGTTGGCGCTACGCTGGAATATTTGCTAAACGTAGCACGGTCGAGGTTAAACCAGGCGTGAAATTCAAATCCGCGCTGGTGAGCTTCCTGAATCATAAATTCCAGCGGATCATAAAACGGTTCGGGGGCGAGTCCCTGCTTACCAGTCAGCCATTCTGACCAGGGTTCCGGGCTTTTTGCGTAAAACGCATCGGCTGCTGCCCGAATCTGCACCACGACGGCATTGATGCCCATTTGTTGATACTTATCAAACATATCAACAAGCTCTTTTTGCTGCTGGGCAACAGGAAGCCCCTTCTTAGTAGGCCAGTCAAGGTTGTCGATTGTAGCGATCCAGACCGCCCGAAACTCTCGCTTTGGCGGAGCTGGCGTCAAAAACATGGGTGGCTCCTCAGGTCCGAGCGTATCAACGGCAACAACTGCTGGCTGTGGCGATTTTGGCACTGGCGATTTAGTTGGTGCAGGTTTCGCTGGAGCAGGCTTCGCAGCCACGGGCCTTGCTGGTCGGGCGGGCGTTCTCTGAGTAACAACGGGTTTGGCGGGACGGCAACTAATAACTACGTAGAAAACTAGTAGGAGGTACGCGATTGGGCGCATCAGCTAGAACGGGTTAACTAACAAAAGTAACGATGGCAACTAATAAATCTGTTGGTCTTTAGTTGCTTTTTCTGATATGTTGCGTCTTAAAGAACGTATTACCAATATTTATTTTCCTGACCATTGATACGTTACAAAAGGGCAATCGGCACTCCAAATCTCAATATGTGTAAAAACACACATTTTGCATACGCAGCGATTTCCTTAATATTGTGCCGCTCAAAAGGTATATAAGCAAAATTTGTTTTGATTTTTTTTAAAATTCATCTGTTTTTAAGAATTTTCTATTGCAAAACGTAGTAGCTTTGCAGCGCTCTGTAAACAAGAAATTCCAACAGATACTCACCTTATGTCCAGTCAGAAGTTAGATCAGATAGATCGTAATGTTTTAGAAATACTGCAAGCCAACGCTAAAATTACCAATGCTCAGCTATCGAAAGAAATTGGCCTTTCGCCAGCGCCTACACTGGAGCGCGTTAAAAAACTAGAGACTTCTGGAATTATTCAGAGCTATCACGCACAACTGAATCGGGAGAAAATTGGACTCGGAGTCACAACTTTTGTTATGGTTACGCTGGTTGGCCACAAGAAAGACACAACGATGTCATTTGTGAAGCGGGTTAATGAAATTCCTGAAATCATTGAATGCCACCACATCACGGGTTCCGGCGACTTTCTGCTCAAAGTAATCGCCAAAGATATTGCTTCCTATCAAGGACTTATGCTCGATGTTATCAACGAAATCGACGAAGTTGCCAATACTCAGACAATGGTAATTATGTCGACTTTTAAAGAAAGCAAAGTGTTGCCAATTCCCTGATGATACATGAGGTAGGATATATGATGTATTTCGCTCGATGACGATTTATACATCATATATCCTACCTCATATATAAAAACTTATTTTCGCTTCCGGCGCTCTTCCCTCCTAGCCTTTTTAGCGTCGTCCAGCGCCTTTTTAGCTTCTTTATACTGACTGGATTTCCGCTCGGCCTTATCCATCACTTCCTTAAAATACGTCTGGGCCAGATCATAATCTTTCTCATCCGTAGCGATTTTGGCTAGTCCTAACACCGACGACCAATAATAGCCAGCATTGGTTGAATTTGTCTGTTTGGCAAAGTCAATCGCTTTTTGGTAATAGATTTTTGCCTCCGAGCTATTCTTGTAAAAGTTATGATTGATGTAGGCAAGAATATAGGCCGCCGTACGTCCGCTTACAGCCTCATAGCCAGACTGACTACGTTCAATTTTGCTCATCATATCTTTACAGATACGTTCGGCTTCGTTCAGTTTTCCTACGACAAAAGCCGATCGGGCATAGTAACGTTCGAAAAACGGATTGTCGGGATACTGCTCGTGCATGTATTTCGACATCTCGAAAGCTTTATCATACTGATTCTCCATGCTGTAAATCTGAATCAGGAAATAGCGGGCTTCCACGCGGGTATAAAACGCCGTGTTGGCCGTTTTCTCTAATTCTTTGATACCAGACGCTTTATTTCCCTTCGGAAAAAACATCAGGATCGGTTTCAGCAACGGATAATTTTCGGGTATCCATTGGGCGTAGTAGTCATACATACCGTCGCCAAAAAGTAACTCTGGACTGAAATCGGCATTGCCCTTGCATTTTTCAAAATATTTCAGCGCGTTTTTCCCCGCAAAAGTCGCTTTTGTCCATTTCTTACGTTCGGAATACAGCCGACTTTTGAAGGCGTATGCTCCAGCCAGAAAAAAGGCCGGTTCCAGCTTATTATCGCTATCGTCGTACATTTTCTCGGCCAACGTAATGGTCGTGTCCATAAGCGCCAGACAGCGGTCGTCGTAATCTGTTACGTCGGTATTTGGCACAATTTTCCACCATTCGGCCAGGCCCATCAGAAAATAGGGCATGGGGTGCTTTGGGTACCTCACACGTAACCACCGAAACTCCTTATCGGCATCGTAAAACTTATAGTTGTACATCAGATTGATGGCTTCTGCCGACTCAATCTGAACGCCGGGATGTTTTAGTAATCCGTCGTATTTTTTATCAAACGCCGACGGGTCATAGAGCTGAGCCTGCGCCAAAGCTGCCAGTCCCAATAGCCACGCCGTCAACAAGATTGTTTTCATTCCGTCTAGTTATCGTTATTGGTATATCAACGTATTTGAGCCTCAGTACGTTTGAAATTCTGCATTTTTCCGATGTTTTTTTGCCCAAACGTTTTCCGGCAACGTATCTTTGCCGCCCTGCATACATCGCTATGATAACTATCAACGATAAAACGTTTGTTCCGTTTATTGAAGCCGACGCTATTCAAGCACGGATTCAGGAATTGGCTGAACAAATTAATCAGGAATACGCCGACAAGAAGCCTTTGCTGGTTGTAGTGCTCAACGGGGCCTTTTTGTTTGCCGCTGATTTAATGAAACGACTGACCGTCCCCTGCGAAATCACATTTCTTCGGGTTTCTTCGTATCAGGGCACTGAGTCGACCGGGCAGCTCAAGCAAGTTCTGGGCCTTAATGAGTCCGTTGAAGGTCGTGATTTGATCGTTGTCGAAGATATTGTTGACACAGGCCGCACCCTTTACGACCTCTGCGACCAGTTGCAGGCGCAGGGACCTGCATCACTGGCTATTGCTACGTTACTCTTCAAACCTGAAGCGCTACAAAAGCCACTCGATCTACACTACGTTGGCTTTTCGATTCAGAATCGATTTGTCTTAGGCTATGGCCTGGATTACGACGGACTAGGTCGTAATACGCCCAATATCTTGGTGCTGGAAGATTAAGAGCAGTATTTAAAGAGTGAAAGTGTGAATGAGCGAAAACCATCTGGTAGCATTCGCTCTTTCGCTCATTCACACTTTCACTCTTTGAATTACCTTACCTGTCAACTTCTCCCATCACTACGTCGATAGAGCCAATTACGGCAACTAAATCGGCCAGCATTGCACCTTTGGTTATTTCGCCAATAACCGACAGGTTATGAAAGCAGCAGGATCGCGCTTTGCAACGTACTGGTACGTCAGATCGGCCATCGGTTCGGAAGAAAAAGCCTAATTCACCTTTTGCACTTTCAGCACGTGCATAAAAATCCATCGCTTTCGGCCGGATCTTCTTGGGAACTACGGCCTGAGGATCATAGTCACGGGTTCGTTTATGATCTCCCAGTAACTGGTCGAGACATTGTTCAATGATACGTATCGATTCATAACACTCCAGTACCCGGACGTAGTTGCGATCCCAACAATCACCGACGGCACCCATTTTGCCTTCACCAATTGGTATGTCAAAGTCCAGTTCAGGATAAACTGAGTAGCCATCAACCCGGCGCAGGTCGTAACGTAGCCCCGAACCACGTAGCATCGGCCCAGTGCATCCGTAGTTAATAGCTACGTCCAGTGGCAATACGCCAACATTAGCGGTACGTTTCACAAAAATTTCATTCTCGATGACCAGTTGCTGCAACTCCAGCAGCTTGGGTCTTAGATACGTAACAAACTCCCGACATCGCTCTTCGAACCCAATCGGCAGGTCATAAAAAAGTCCGCCTACCCAGATATAATTATACAGCATTCGGGCTCCAGTTAGCCATTCGAGCATCCGCTGAATATGTTCGCGATCGCGCATGAGCCACAGAAAAGGCGTGTAGGCACCAATATCGAGCGCATACGTACCGATGCCTACAAAGTGAGCGGCAATTCGATTTAGCTCAGCCACGAGCACGCGTATATATTCAGTACGTTTTGGAATATCGTTTTGAATACCCAGCATCTTTTCTACGCCCATCACAAAGGCGTGTTCGGAATTCATAGCGGCCAGATAATCAAGCCGATCCACAAACGGGATAGTCTGATTGAACGGGAGCGACTGAGCGTGTTTTTCAAAACAGCGATGCAGATAACCAACATGCGGCACTACGTCGACAATGATTTCGCCATCGGTAACCACTTCAAGACGTAACACACCATGTGTCGATGGGTGCTGCGGCCCCATGCTCAGAATCATTTCGCCCTCAGCCAGTGTTTCAGGCCTACGTAAATTTGGTTCCGACGCTCGAAAATGGCCGGGAGCGTATTCGTATTGAATGGATTGTGTAGCCATTATTGGGCATAGACAGCTAAAAGCTGTTTGATTCATTAGTTACCAAAGGTCGAAATCTAAAGCCCGAATGCCAAATACTACAAGAATTTCTGCTCTAACCAGCTACAAATCATTACTTTTTATAAATCAACTCTTGACGAAATCAAAGGCATTTCGTACCTTTGCGCTCCTTATCGAGAAAACAGACTTCAGCAATGGCAAAGAAAGGCGCCAATAGAATCCAGGTTATTCTGGAATGCACCGAGCAGAAAGACAGCGGTGTACCCGGCATGTCCCGGTATATTACGACGAAAAACCGGAAAAATACCCCGGCTCGTATTGAACGGAAGAAGTACAATCCGTTCCTGAAAAAAGTAACGGTACATAAAGAAATTAAATAAAATGTCATTAGTTGATAGCCGCTAGTCGTCAGAGTTTGACGATGTACTAACGACTGTTGACTAACTGCTAACGACAAAAGACCATGGCAAAAAAGGTAGTTGCAACCCTGAAAACGAAGGATAACGGTAAGGCATTTGCCAAGATCATCAAAGCCGTAAAGTCGCCTAAAACGGGCGCGTATACCTTCAAAGAAGAAATGGTACCGATTGATGATGTTCAGAATGCGTTGAAATCGTAGGCTGTTCAGATCTATCTTATCCGTACAATCATAAAAAAAGTCCCACAGCCTTAATTGGCTTCGTGGGACTTTTTTTGTTATAGCTTTGTTGCAATTAGTCGACAGTCGATAGATAAAGGTTGTCAATTTCCTATAATTGATCGCTAATGACTCTCGACTAATGACTATTCACTATCAGCATTATGGCTTTATTTGGTTTTTTCTCGAAAGAAAAAAAAGAAACGCTCGACAAGGGCCTGGAAAAAACAAAAGACAGTTTTTTCTCTAAACTTGGACGGGCTGTTGTTGGTAAATCGACCGTTGACGAAGAAGTACTCGACGAAGTAGAAAATGTCCTGATTTCGTCGGATGTAGGAGTAGAAACAACGGTTAAAATTATCCGACGTATTGAAGAGCGTGTCGCTCGTGATAAATACATGGGTACGGACGAGTTAGACCGTATTCTGCGGGAGGAAATTGCCGCTTTGCTGTCTGACAAATCGGATATAAATGGCACGTCGGATAAAGACGATTTTGCGTTACCTGCTAACAAAAAACCCTATGTTATTATGGTGGTTGGGGTGAATGGCGTCGGTAAAACAACGACCATTGGCAAATTAGCGGCTCAATTTCATAAACGGGGTAAGCAGGTTGTTCTCGGCGCAGGCGATACGTTCCGTGCTGCCGCCGTCGACCAGTTAAAACTCTGGGGCGACCGAGTTGGCGTGCCGGTCATTTCGCACGGCATGAACACCGATCCGTCGGCCGTTGCCTTCGACGCAGTTAAAAAAGCGACGGATATGGGCGCCGACGTAGTGATTATTGATACTGCCGGGCGATTACATACGAAGGTGAATTTGATGAATGAGTTGACAAAAATTAAGCGCGTCATGCAGAAAATCACCCCAGATGCACCCCATGAGGTTCTTTTGGTGCTTGATGGCTCAACTGGTCAGAATGCGTTTATACAGGCAACGGAATTCACCAAAGCGACAGAAGTATCGGCACTGGCAATAACCAAACTAGATGGCACGGCCAAAGGCGGGGTGGTCATTGGCATTTCTGATCAGTTCAAAATTCCAGTAAAATACATCGGCGTTGGCGAGAAAATCGACGATTTGCAAACGTTCAATAAGATGGAGTTTGTGGATTCGTTCTTCAAGAAATAAGACTGTTACTTCTGCATGAATTACGTAATGCCTGGTTTAGCGCTTGCTGTCTTCACTACGTTGGCTTGCTCTCAGCAACCTCACAGTTCAACTGACGTCAAGATGAAGCAGGGCATTTGCGGTACGGTGATCGTTAAACAGGGCAATCAAATGCCTAGTCCTGACGCGAAAAGCCCGGAAGCGCAACCAGCCCAGCGCGAAGTTCTGATTTTCCCGCTGCTAAATATCAATTCGGTGGATGCGGGGGATAATGGTTTTATAAATTCAGTACGTAGCGCTAAGCCCGTAAAGACCATTCATTCTGATAAAGATGGGAAATTTTGCCTTGCTTTGCCGATTGGAAAATATTCATTGCTGATACGTGAGCCAAAAGGATTGTATGCCAATTTATATGACTCTCAGAATAATATTTTTCCAATACGTATCGAAAAAAATCGCCAGATTAACGTAACAGTTGAGATCACGCATCAGGCTGTATTTTAAAGAACTTAAACAGATTTGCTACGTATCAACTGATTATTTTATAAGTTTTATCAATTGTCTTTTTAGATTAACTCTAGTTCTAAAGTACAGGTAATACGTATCCAGTAATTTACTTAGCAGCCCATTCAAAGCTCTATTCTTTATATACTTTCCTCTTAATGAATTCGTCTCTTTACTAGAAAGTGTGCTACTAGCTCCCGTTGATCCGCAAACAGAAATTATATAGGGAACATAGACAGACTGATGCTTTTCCAGATATATTTTTAGCGTTAATTCGTAGTCTCCGTTGATCTTATAATGTGTATCATACCTAAATCCATCAAATAATCTGCGATGATAAAAGGCACTCTGATGGTGAAGCGTATTTTCTAATAGCGTCCATGAATTAATACGGGAAAGGTACTCATACCCGTTATCGTAGATTACTTTACCATAAACAGCGGTTAATTTATCGGCAAGCAAGGGGGCAACCTTTTCAAGGATACCTTCTGTCAGCGTATCATCAGCGCCCAGAAAAAAAAGCCAATCGCCAGAGGCACGATCAACTCCCTTGTTCATGGCGTCATAAATTCCGGTATCTGGTTCGCTAATCCAACCGGCCAATTCGTGTTCATGACGGCGAATAATATCCAGCGATCCATCAGTACTGCCACCATCGATGATCCAGTATTCAAAAAGGCCTTTCTGCTGATTCACAACGCTTTGAATAGTGGCTTCTAACGTTGACTGAGCATTATAAACGACCGTGATAATTGAAATTAATGGGTTAGTCACAAGTTTAAGAGTTCTCAACAACCGTTCGGCGTTGACACTTATGTTTCAGCAAATTGGATCTATAATGGTCGAATACAGCAGCCGTTTGGTTTGAACAACTCTGCTGCTTTCTATCAAATATTCTAACACCCCAATAAAAGTGCTAATTATTGTTCATTCAATTGTGTAAGCCCCAATTTGTTCGTCACTATGTTCCTGATAAGCATTTATACTGATTGAGCGACTGCGAAGTTACCCTTTTTCGGCCTACGTACCTAAACAGCGCTCATACACTTGGATCGTCTCACGCACAGTACGCTCCCAGGAAAAATCGAGTAGTCGTTCACGGCCTAGGTCTACGAGTTGGCCACGTAGAGTGGAGTCGGTTATAATTCGCTGAAGAGCATCGTGTATGGATGTTTCGTTTGCAGGATCAAAATAAATGGCTGCGTTGCCAGCTACTTCTGGTAAAGAACTTGTATTGCTTAATACACAAGGACAATTGCAAGCAAAGGCTTCAAGTATAGGGATTCCAAATCCCTCGTATAATGAAGGGAATACGAATGCCAAAGCCGATTGATAGAAACGCTGCAACACCGTATCCGACGTAATGGGCTGTTGTGTTACGTAGGCTGTCAGGTCAAGTTGTTTTATCAATTCCTGCTCGGTTGCCGTGAATGGCCCGCCCCCGGCACAAATTAGTTTTAGGGAATTTGTCCGCAAAACCGGGGCCGCTGCGCGTAGAAATCGGATGAAATTTTTGTAGTGATCGCGGTTGCCTACGAATAACAGATAAGGGTCGCCCTGTCGGGGCGACGTTACATGGCTAACGGCCAACGAACTGCCGAGATGAATCACGTCAATTTTATCGGGCGTTACGTTCAGTATTTCGACAATATCGTTCTTCGTGTGTTGTGAAATAGCAATAATACGGGCAGCTTTTTGTGCTACTATTCTCTTACGTTCGATAACTGATGGATCACTCTTCAGCTCACTAAACTCACTGCTGAGTTTTTCGAAAATCATATCGTAAAATGTTATTACGAATGGCTTTTCTTTATTAACAGTTAAGAAATAAGGATCGTAATACGTTGCGTGCAACAGGTCGTATGCCTGATTACGTATCAACAACTTACTGTAAAGTTGATTGAGTCGATATAGAAGGGATCGTTTAAGCGAAAAGTCAACAGCCGGGAAAAACGAACGTACCCCCAACCCAGCCTCGTGCACGTGTACATTATTGGAAAACAGGGCAGATAAAGAAGCGTGCTGACCAGCCGTTTGATTGATACCTTTGATAAGCTCGACGTTATACCGAGAAATCCCACCAAAATCCTGTAATGAAAAGGTCTGGTGGTCAAACAAAATACGCATATAAATTAAATCGTCTCGGTAAGGCCAGTCCGCGTGTTAATAACCGGCAAGCCTTTGATTTCTTTCAATCGCTCGGCTTCGTTAGCGAACGTCAACTGACCCTGCGGATTCCGGCCCTCCCGAAACCGGGCTTTTACATACCCTTCCTGAGGACGTAACGCTTTCAGCGGCCCTAATCGCTCATTTTTAACAAAGTAGGCGTTATTGCCTGTTTGATTACACCCAATAAACGAGTAGCCTTTTTGCTCGGCCAGGTCGCAGAGCGCGGGCAGCGAAGCACCAAAATACAGAGCTGAATAATGGGCGTTTATCCGGGTGAAGTCGGTTTTATATGGAATGGAAATGGCTCGCTCTGAACCGAACAGACTGTTATACTCTGCGATTACGATATCGGCCTCAACTGCAGTAATAGCCTGCCATACCCAGTAATCGTTACCGTCGATATCTACACTAAGCAAGCCAATGCGCCCCGTAAATCCGTTACGTTCCAGAATTTGATTAATATTTTCGACGGTAATAAACGACTGAACCGCCGTTAGATCATACCGCCAATAGATGGAATCGTTCTGAATGTAGGCAATATGAGCAGGCGAACCGTCGATAACCAGCCCCCGCCAGTTGTTATGCATCAGTAAAAACCGAGTATTAGATTCCTCATAGTTTTCGACGCCAAATTCAACGAACGTATCGACCGACAGATCTAGCTTATGCATGAGGTACTGAATAATGCCATCGTCACCCGCCTGAGAAAATACCTTGAATTCAGCATCTCTCATCGACTCGGCTGTGCGGATATTCCTAGCAAGTAGTGTTCCGATCAGCAGTCGAGTGTCATCGGCTTGGGTTCGAATGCGTTTTAACTCATAAAACGCTTCCTTCGCTTTATCAATCCATTTCATGTATTCCTGCCTTAGCTATCCCAGATACCGTGGGCGTTACCATTGATTAATTTTTTTGCCTGAATTGTTCCTGTTACGGTAGCGGGCAGCAAAGATAAGCAGGTTGCCAGCACAACACCAGCACTGCCAAAATTTAATGTCTGACCGAAATAAACTGCCATCGGAACATTGATAAGGGCGGCTATAATAGAGCAGAATAGCTGTAATTTAACTTTACCCAGCCCGTTGATGACTGCTACTGTTGTATTATTCCAGCAGGTAATGATTACGCCGATCCCCAGCACTAAACTAACTGAAAACGGTACGGTTACCCGATCACCTATCCAAACCGAATACACGAATTCGGAGATGATAATCATACCTATTACGCCTACAAAAAAGAGCAGCCAGATTTTTTGAAGATACGAATACGTTCGTTTCATCCAATCTGTATCTTTTTTTACCGAAGCCTCTGTAAAGGCCGACCAGTAGGGGGTGATTATGATGGAAAACAACGTAGTAACGGCGTTGAAATAGCGGAACGCTACATTATAAACCGTTACTTCTGCTGGCCCAAATAACTGACTAATGATTAGATTATCGGTGTAAAAAAGCACAATGACCGCAATCTGGATCATAAAGAATTTGTAACCCAACGATAGCAAACTTCGAGCATACTTTGGGTGAGCTAACCGTAGTGCAGGTCGATATACCCGAAGCCGCGTCTGATAGAGTACAAGGCTGCTTATCAGAAGCACTATGATTGGACTTAAGGTCGTTACTAACGCCAAATACGTGAGGTTACCATTTGTCAATTTGGTTAAGGCATAGGTTCCAATTAGCGTAAGAACACTGAATGTAAGGTTCAGCAGACCCGCACGCCCGGATTCCTGAATGGCAAATAAAACGTATGACAAGATGTCGAGAACTAGTTTAATGGCAATGGCCACCGCCGTCAGTAACACTACTGTCTGAAGCTCCTCATTATCAATAGTAGAGTTCAATACGCGCTGCCACGGCACGTAGCGAAAAACAAGCAGGAACAGACAAATGAATGTAAGCTGCATGGCCCCGAAAATCAGGTAAGCGGTGCTTACATATGTTCGAGCGAGTACGTTGTCCTGTCTAGAAACAGCCTCCGCCAGTTTATTACGGAGGCCGTTGCCAATACCAATATCAAACAGGGTAATCATCGTTACGACTGAACTAATGGTCAGCCAAGTACCATATTTATCCTTGGAGAGATAATCAATCGTCAGCGGCACCAGTAGTAGCGATATTAATAAGCCACCTCCTTTCACCAACACACCCAAAAGCGTGTTTAACTGGGCTTTGCGAGTGCGCGGATGAATGTTACGCATCCGCTCTCGAATCTGACTAATGGGTATAACCGTCATACATTTACTGCACTGGTACCTTCTTGTTGCTCATTTGGTCTTCAACCATCATTCTCCCCACATCTTCCATGCTGTAACGGGCCTCCCAATTCAACTGGCTCTTAGCCTTAATTGGGTTAGCGTATCCTTCTGCAATGTCTGTTGGGCGAAAAAAAGAAGGATCAGTTCGGACATGTTGCTGCCAGTCAAGGCCAACTGTCTCAAAAACGATTTCTATAAAACCACTTAATTTATTTGTTTTACCAGTCGCAATAACGTAATCATCTGCCTGCTCCTGTTGCAACATCAACCACATAGCCTCCACATACTCAGGAGCCCAGCCCCAGTCACGAGCGATATCGATATTGCCCAATGAAAGAGTTTCCTGGCTTCCATTAGCGATACGGCAGGCAGCCGCCACAATCTTCTGGGTTACAAACCTTTCGGGACGTAGCGGTGATTCATGGTTAAACAAAATACCTGTACTTGCATGAAGCTGATAAGCCTCCCGGTAATTAGCGACCTGCCAGAAAGCAGCAGCTTTAGCTACTCCATAGGGGCTGCGAGGACGAAACGGCGTTTGCTCGTCGGCGGGCACATTTCCTGTGTCGCCAAAACATTCGCTTGAGCCTGCGTTGTAGAAACGGATGGGCAATCGGGTAAATCGAATTGCCTCCAATAAGTTCAACGTACCAGCACTAATGCTTTCGAGGGTCTCTACAGGCTGCTCAAATGACAAACTTACAGAGCTTTGGCCTGCCAGATTATAAATTTCATCGGGCTTGGTACGTTGTAGCGTTTGAAGTACAGATCGAAAATCATTTATGCTAATAGAAACCCGTTTTACATCGTCGTAAATACCAAGTCGCTTCAGGTTGGTAAACGTAGACATCTGTGCATCGCGAGATCCACCATAAACAGTATAGCCTTTGTCCAACAAAAGTTTAGCAAGGTAAGCGCCATCCTGGCCAGATACACCACATATTAATGCTTTCTTCACAGAGTCATTTATCTAAATGAACGATCACCTGCTTCCCTCCATAAAACAGGATGGCTAAAAATAGCCCTGCAAACGCAAAGCCTAAAATTATCACACTCCGTTTAGGAGCACTTTTTTTTAACGGCACCCGGGCAGGTTCCAGCAGTTTAAACACTGGCGCATCTTCGGCGACCTTAATTTTGGCTTGTTCAAGCTGTTTGGACAGATCTCCAAAGACACCCTGAGCCAGTAAGTAATCGGCTTGTAAGCGCTGTTCCTCAATTTTAGCCGTGTTTAAATAAAGGCTCCTGTTCTGGTCACGAAATTTAGATAGTGCAAATTCCGCAAGCTGATACCTGCTTCTTGCTTCGGTCAGCCTGCTCTCTAAAAATACAACCTGACTCCTGGCCTTTTCCGTCCTATATCCCGAAATGTAATCCGTTAGGTAATCCAGTGACAGTTTAGCGACGGTAGCCGCCACAACCGGGTCTGTCCACGTAGCAGTTACCTGTATTTTACCTGTTTTTTTGTCGTATGTACCTAGCACAGATTCATGCACTGCCAAAACAAGATTCTCCTGCTTTTTTGTAATCAAGAGTGGTTTGTTCTTTGTATTGGGAGCAGCAACCAGCACTTTATCTGCATCTTCAGTGGAGCTAAACAGGCGTCCCAGCCACGAGGGCTTATTCTCCTCATTAATAAACTGTTCCAGCGAAGTTTCTTTCCCTAAAAGCTCCGAATAAACGGGCTGCTTCAGCAGGTGAAGCGCAAAAGGTACGCTTTGTAATACGTCCGGATATACATCTGGGCGAATGGCGTCGGTTCCAGCCGTTGCCCCCGAACCTATATCAATACCAGCCAATCCTGCCAGCGAGCTCAGGTTACTTAAGTTGCCCGTTTTCGTCTGAATTTCTGGTAATACAGTCGTTTGAGAGCTGTATACGTTCGGTTTCGAGAAAGCGTAAAATGCACCAATTATCAAACCGATTACCGCCCACAGAATTAACTTCAGACGATAACTTTTCAAAAAGTTTATGATGTCACTCAGCCGAAGTTCTAGTTCGTCTCCGTCACTATTTACTTTCTGATGACTTTCAGTAACTGACATGATAAAACTAATTACGTATGCTTATCGCAGGATTACATTGATAAGCGCAATAGACACAGTTGCCAAAAGCGACAAGATACCGATACGTTCAGCCGATGATAATCCACCACCATCAAGCGGTTTAAACGGAACAACAACAGTCGAACCTGGCTCAACTTTAGGCCGGGATTTAAAGAAAAGAAAGGTGTGTGTACGGTCTTTCCGACCGTTCGGGTAAATAATATAGGCTTTCGTTTTTCGGGCATTATCGGTAAAACCACCCGCTTCTGAAATATAGTCCTCAAAGTCATAGTCTGCTTTATAGCTTACTAATGACGGATTCAGAACGCCACCCTGCACGGATACAATTTCAGAACGGCGGGGTATGAACAGGGTATCGCCGTCATTTACCAATAAATTTTCTTCAACATTCGGGTTATCCAGAACGTAGCGTAAGTCGCTTCCAATTACCTGCCCCTGTCGTCGATATTGAGCCCCTGCCATGTAGGCACTGGGTTTTATTCCACCCGCTCGCTGGATAAGATCGCTGATACGTTCCTGTCGATTAGAAATCGCGTAATTACCCGGTTGCATCACTTCACCACTTACGTAAACCTGGCGCTGTATTTCGTAGTTGGGCGACGTTCTTACGTATACAATATCAAAAGGCTGCAATCGAAAACCGGTCGCATTTTCCAGCGAGCCTGTCGGAGATTCCAGGGGGCTTATTTCAAGATTGCGACTAACCGCAAATCGATACATTTCAAGAATTGTTGCCCGAACACCAGCCGAATCCTGTCGGATACGCCGGGCTACTTCGATCAAATTTGGCTTAGCTCCCTCTTCAAAACCACCCGCCTTGGCAATCAGATCGGCGACACTCATGTTAGCCACAAATTCAATCGTATCGGGCTTATTCACAGCGCCCTGAATCGTTACGTAGTACTCCTCGCGCAGGTCTCGGATGGACAGAATTGACAAACTGTCCTGACGCAGGAGCGGAATATCGGCAATCTGACCCGCCATTAATTTACCCAAGTCGAAAGATAAATTCTCCCGGTCCATATCAGGCCGTTCGCGGGTTATTGTAGCCCGGTTCATGAACGCATCCTTCCGCAACCCTTCGGCCCGACCAATAAGCTGACGTACTGTTTCTAAGCCTGGTTCAAGTGCATAATCGCCCGGTCGCATAACAGCTCCGCTGACCTGAATGCGGTTCTCATATCGGTCCAGAATTTTACCTACGAAGAATTTATCACCACGCTGAGGAGTGAACTGAGCAATCTGTTCTTCCGTAATATTGATGATACGTCGTTCGCGGCTGGTGTTACGTCGGAGCGTAATGGAAGCCCGGTACGCATCATCGCCAAATCCGCCGGCAAAACTTAATAATGTTTGCAGCGTTTCGCCAGGCAGCATCTCAAAAATGGCTGGACGACGTACCTGTCCGGTTAATTCCACGCGCGTATCATAATCGGCCACGCGAATAACATCCTGATCCTGTAAACGAATATTATCCCGCTGATCGGCTCGCAGAATGTAATCGTACAGGTCTATGGTTCTGATGACACGATTTCCTCGAATGACGTTTATTTTCCGAAACGAACCAGTTTCCGGATTAGGACCGCCCGCCAGATAAAGCGCGTTGAAAGCCGAGCCGAGCGATGAGATCGTATACGTACCGGGTCGGACTACCTCACCAACCAACGTAACACGGATGCTACGAATGTTGGTTAGTGTCACATTGGCACTCGTACCGCTGCCAGCACGGCCTAAGCCCTGGTAACCTCCCTGACGCAAGCGGTCGATGATACGTCGTTCAGCCTGTTCGATAGTCAGCCCACTTACAAAAATTGCCGGCAAATCGGGGACCTTAACTGTACCATCCGGACTAACTTTTAGCTGATATTCGCCGGTCGATGCCCCAGCAATATCAATTCTAATTTCGTCATCGGGTCCAACTACGTAGTTGCGAGGGGTAGCAATTCGCAAATTTGGTTCAAATGACAAATTGGCATTTTCAAACAAGGAAGCCCCAAATACGCGCAATTTTCGGCTCGTGTCTTTGCGAGCTATGTTTGACGAATCCGGTCGGCTGGATAAATCGTCAGGCAACGTCCGACCTGTTGTTTTAGGGTCAACCGAAGTAAGGTTCTGGGGGCGAGACGATTTAGTACGTAAGTCACGAATACGTCGGCGCATTTTCGCAATATCGTCCAGCGTATATCCCTGTGACATAGCGGCTTGTTCTATCTGCGCTTCACTAAGACCACTAGCTTGTGCCCGCTTGTAAAAGTTTTCCACCTCTTCATCGCTTAGCTGATCTACCCGAGAACGTGGCACCTGTGCAGAAACCTGATACGACCCTAGTAGCAATACGAATAGCAAAAAAACGGCTTGGTAATGACTAATATGGTGGAGAAAACGTGACAATTTGTCTTTAGTGTGCATGAATAATGGCTCTTGGGCCAAAATTTGAACTGCAAAAATAAAATTTTGAGATGCAAAAGTAACGGATTCCTGTCAAAACATTATCCCTTTCTGATTGAAGGGGATACCTGTCGGAACGGATTTACCTTGTAGTCCCGTTGTAAAGCACTAAATTTGTGAGAAAAACAGTCTTTCTTGCCAACTCATACTGCTTTTAGCAGCTCATGAGTTATAGACTGGCGATTATCACTAAAAGAACTTATGATTAATCTCATAGCTAAACTTTTCGGAACCAAATCACAGCGAGACCTTAAAGAATTGGTTCCGTATGTTGAGAAGGTAAATGCCGAGTTCGTTCGTTTGAAAGACATTTCCAACGATGAACTCCGGCAGATTTCGGCTCAACTGAAGGCACAGATTGCTGATGAATTAGCCGACATTGATAACCAGCTTATTGATCTCCGCGAACAGGCTGGTCATCCTGATGTAGACGTAAATGAGAAAGAACGTCTTTTCAATCAGGTCGACAAGCTCGAAGCCGACCGGAACACCGAACTCGAACGGGTTTTGCTCGACATTCTTCCGAAAGCGTTTGCGGTTGTAAAAGAAACAGCCCGGCGCTTTACGAATAATGAACGGTTAACGGTTACTGCCACTGATTTCGACCGAGCTATTGCTACTCGCCGGAAGAACGTAGTGATTGATGGTGATCAGGCGCACTGGGCAAACAGTTGGGATGCTGCTGGCTCGCCCATCAAATGGGATATGGTTCACTACGATGTTCAGATCATCGGGGGCGTTGTGCTCCATCAGGGCAAGATTGCCGAGATGGCCACTGGGGAAGGTAAAACACTGGTTGCTACGTTCCCGGCTTTCCTAAATGGCCTGGCTGGGCAGGGTGTACACATTGTAACGGTCAACGATTATCTGGCGAAACGTGACTCCGAATGGATGGGACCTCTGTTTGAGTTTCACGGCATGCGTGTCGATTGCATCGACAAACACCAGCCTAACTCCGAACAGCGTAAACAGGCTTACCTGGCCGATATTACGTACGGTACCAACAACGAATTCGGTTTCGACTACCTGCGCGATAACATGGCCCGCGAAACCGGCGAATTGGTACAGCGCAAACATCACTACGCGATGGTCGATGAGGTCGACTCCGTATTGATTGATGATGCCCGGACACCGCTTATTATCAGCGGACCTGTGCCACGTGGCGATGAGCAGGATTACATCGAACTGAAACCACGCGTGACACGAGTCGTTGAAGCACAGCGGAAACTTGTCTATGATTATCTAAACGACGCCAAACGGAAAATTGCCGCTGGCGATGAAAAAGAAGGCGGTTTATCTTTGTTTCGGGCACACCGTGGTTTGCCGAAACATAAGCCGCTCATTAAGTTTTTGAGCGAAACCGGTAACAAGGCGCTTCTCCAACGTACCGAAGCAATATATCTGGCTGAAAACCAGAAACTCATGCCAGAAGCTGATGCTCCTCTCTATTTCACGATTGACGAACGGCATAACAGCATCGATCTGACCGAGAAAGGTATCGACTACATCACTGGTTCGGGCGAAGATCCTAACTTCTTTATCCTACCCGACCTGTCCATCGATCTGAATACGATTGAGAAAGACAGCGATTTATCGGAACAGGAAAAAATTCTCCATAAGGAAGCCGTTATTCGCGATTACGCGGTTAAAACGCAACGTATCAATACAATTAACCAGTTGCTGAAAGCCTACACGCTGTTCGAGAAAGAGACTGAATACGTGATCATGGATGGCAAGGTAAAAATTGTTGACGAGCAGACGGGCCGGATTATGGAAGGCCGTCGTTGGTCGGATGGTTTGCACCAGGCCGTTGAAGCCAAAGAGAACGTAAAAGTTGAAGATGCGACCCAGACCTACGCAACCGTTACACTCCAGAACTATTTCCGGATGTACCACAAACGGTCAGGTATGACGGGTACGGCCGAAACTGAAGCGTCTGAATTCTGGCAGATTTATAAAATGGACGTAGTGGTAATCCCAACCAACCGCGCCATTAGCCGGAAAGATGAAGAAGACAAAGTGTATCGGTCGGTTCGGGAGAAATATAACGCCGTTGTGGACGAAATTACCAGTCTCGTCGAAAAAGGGCGTCCGGTACTGGTGGGTACTACGTCGGTCGAAAACTCCGAGTTGCTAAGCCGCTTCCTGACGCTACGTAAAATTCCGCACCAGGTTCTGAACGCCAAATACCACCAGCGCGAAGCTGAAATTGTGGCAACGGCGGGTTTGCCGGGCAACGTCACCATCGCTACGAACATGGCTGGTCGTGGTACTGATATTAAACTGACGCCCGAATCGCGTGCCGCCGGTGGTCTGGCCATTATTGGTACCGAACGCCACGAATCGCGTCGGGTCGACCGCCAGTTACGTGGCCGTTCTGGTCGTCAGGGCGATCCCGGTACGTCGCAGTTCTTTGTGTCGCTCGAAGACAGTCTGATGCGTCTGTTCGGTTCGGAACGTATCGCGAAGGTCATGGACCGGATGGGTCTGGAAGAAGGCGAAGTGATTCAGCACTCGATGATTACCAAATCCATCGAACGCGCTCAGAAGAAAGTCGAGGAAAACAACTTCGGCATTCGGAAACGCCTGCTCGAATACGATGACGTAATGAACTACCAGCGCGAAGCGATCTACAAACGCCGACGTAACGCCCTGTTCGGCGATCGCCTTCCGCTCGATATCGCGAACACGATGTACGACGTAGTGGAAGAAACCGTCAACAATGCGGAAGGCAATGTCGAAGAAATTAAGCTTCAGTTACTAACTACGCTGGGCTTGTCAACTGACTTATCGGACAGCGACTTTAATCGCCTGAAAAAGCCCGATTTGATTCGTCATTTATACGACGAAGCCGAAGCGCATTATCAGGAGAAAAACAACGCCATCGCCGAAAAAGCCCTGCCCGTGCTGATGCAGGTGCATCAGGAACAAGGCCATCAGATTAAAAACATTGTAGTACCATTTTCTGATGGTATTCATGAACTGACGGTGGTTTCTGACTTGCAAAAAGCCGTCGATTCGGGCGCTCGCGAAATCGTAATGGAAATGGAGAAAGCCGTTACGTTATCGGTTATCGACCAGGAGTGGAAGGAGCACCTTCGTGAAATGGACGACCTGAAACAATCGGTACAAAATGCCGTATTCGAACAGAAAGATCCGCTGCTCATTTATAAATTCGAGTCGGTTGAACTATTCAAACGGTTCCTGAACAAAGTGAACTTCGATACCATCAGCTTCCTGACCAAGGCCGATATTCCGGCGCAGGAACAAGAGGAAGTGCAGCAGGAGATTCGTCAGGCACCCGTCCAGCGACAACAGCAGCCGCAGCCGAAACTTCAGACTAATGCCGATGATTTCACCGACGACCACCTCGCCACCGGTCCTGAAGAATACGCACGACGCATGGCCGAAAATAACGCCATGGGCGCTGGTGCGCCACCGATGCCCGCGCAACGTCAGGCTCCGGCACGTGTTGCCAAACTCGACCGTAACGCCCGCGTCAATGTGCAGTACGTCGACGGCTCGGTGAAACGCGATGTCAAGTTCAAAACGGTTGAAAACGACGTAATTAGCGGCAAAGCCATGCTGATAGATTAGAACGTCGCTGATATACTATAAAAACGCCCGTCGACTAAAATCGGCGGGCGTTTTTGGCATAATTGATACGTAGTACACTTGATTTTCAGACACTTTTTAGCCCATCAGTACGTTATCAACCTAGCATGCATAACGTCTTTTTTTCGCTTCTTTTCGTCGGATTGCTGTCTGTTACGTCCCAGATTGATCCTATCCGCTTACGCTCCGAAAACTTACCGTTTACACCCAGAGAATTTTACATCGCTACTGTAACCGACCAACGTAGCGAACGTGGACCTGTTGCCCGAATGGCGCTAGAACTTAATAAACCGGTTCAATCGGTTGATCTGGAGAAAGGCTTGGCGGGTAGTTTTCAACAGTTTGTCAATCAGAGCCTGCGGCAAACGAAATCATTACGTCCGGTAGCCATGCGCGTGAAGCAGTGCCGCATTAGTGAAAGTGCTGCCGGAAATCGCGTTACAGGTGAGTTTACGTTGGTTCTTGCCTTCGAACTGTTGGGTAAAGATGATACCGGTGCTGAAACCAGTACGCATCTGATGGATTACCAGGGCGGAACTAAATATACTCGTCCCTTGAACCAGACAGCTGTAATAGAGTCGAGTATTCGCCAAACGCTGGGCGCGTCGCTACGTAGGTTTAATGAGTACATGAACCGCGAGAGTGGTCGGAACGAGAAATT
Source organism: Spirosoma flavus (assembly GCF_054778555.1). Lineage (NCBI taxonomy): Bacteria > Pseudomonadati > Bacteroidota > Cytophagia > Cytophagales > Cytophagaceae > Spirosoma > Spirosoma flavus. The sequence goes on along the minus strand of NZ_BAAGZL010000004.1, from coordinate 293,641 downwards.
GGCAAAAAAACTCCAGGTTAACTTTATCGACGATACGCGTATTACCGACGATGACACCGTACAGTATAATCCTGATCGTAAACTAACCTGGGCAGATTTTAAGGGCGAAGCTCGAAAAAGCAGTCACTATGCAGCCGAGGTTTTTACCAGTTTTTCATATGAAGGCAAAAGCGTGGTTAAGAATGGCGTTATTATTTTGAACCTGAATGCGAAAGCATATATGCTCAAAAACTCGTCGTGGGGTCGGGCCGATGCAAAAAATGCTTATGCTCTCAACCACGAGCAGCGCCATTTCGACATCACCAAAATTATTTTGGAGCGCTTCAAAAAGAAGCTTAATCCCGACAGTCTGACACTGGAAGATTATAACAGCATCGCTCAGTATCAGTTCATTGAGTCGTATCGCGAGTTAAATCGGATGCAGACGCAGTATGATGATGAAACGAATCACAGCCTGAATCAGGCAGCGCAGGAACGCTGGAATCAGAAAATTGACGCCGAGCTACGTAGTTTTGGCGTGATCAAATGAAAAAAATCCGCGTTCTGCATATCAGTACGGCTCACCAGCCGCAGGATCCACGTATCGTTTTTAAGCAGTGTCAGACGCTTGCCGATGAGTACGAGGTTTTTTGCGCCATCCCAAATGCCGACTCATCTGTAGCGCCAAACATTCGATTTATTCGTCTTCCGTACTACCAACGCGTCATCTGGCGCATTCTGATCACTTGCCCGCTCATTTTGCTACGTTGTCTGCTGCTACGTCCAAAGCTAGTCCATATATACGTACCGGAGTTTGTCCCTTTTGCGTATGTCTTCAGGCTTCTGGGCGCTCAGATCGTTTATGAAGTGCAGGAAAATCTACACAAGAAAATGCACTTGAAAACGGTCAATAAAAGCCGTTTTCTTCAAAAAGCTTTTCTGTGGTTCGACCATCTGGCCCGGCGGCATTTCTACCTTATTTTCACTGAACACGGCTACCTCACTACATATGCGCAATTAGCGAAACCGCACGTAGTGATTTACAATTTCCCGCTTTTGTCCTTTCTGGAACCGTTTCGTCAGCCGTATACTCCGCGCCGAAATCACCCTTCGTTCTTCTATATTGGCTGGCTTAGTTTTGAACGGGCAATTGATACGTTAATTAAAGGGCTGGCGCGCGTGAAAGTCAGTTATCCGAACGTAGCGGTTGATTTGTTTGGGCAACGTATCTTTGCGTCCGAACTTCTGGAAGTTATTTCCGATTACGCTACTGTGCGCGATTCGATTCATTTTTATGGGTATACCGACCAACGACAGGCTTTCCCCAAGTCGGCCGGAGCCACGGCGGGTCTGGCACTCCTTAAACCCGTTGGCGACTATCCCGAATCCTACCCAACCAAACTTTTTGAATACATGGCGTTAGGATTGCCCGTCGTTACGTCCAATTTTCCGCTTTACCAGGACGTAGTGGAACGGCATCGCTGTGGTTTCTGTATATCACCCTACGAACCGCAGCAATTGGCCGATGCGCTTACGTATCTGATTGAGCATCCTGAAGAAGCTAAAAACATGGGCGAACGCGGTCGGCAAGCTGTAGAAGAGCATTACAATTGGCGTACTGAAGCGGAAAAACTGATTCTTTTTTATAAACAAATACTCTACCGAGAATAGAATAACGTAATAAACAAGACTTATCCAACACATTATGGTATTGTTCTAATGTTTAATACTACGTTTTCCCGGAAGGATTTAACTTTAGGCACTGATTACGGGTTATACTCGTGTTGGTTCCCATTTATTTGGTCTGATGTATATACACGCGGTAAGCCATTATTTGCCCGAACAGATAGTTGGCAACGAACATTTTACCCAGCTCAACGGGCTTTCTAGTGACTGGATTGTGGAGCGTACGGGCATTGTGGAGCGACGAAAAGCCGCTCCCGGCGAGAATACAAATACAATGACGCTTGAAGTTGTTCGAAAGCTTCAGGAAAAAGTCGACTTATCAACGATTGATCTCATTGTTGGTGCTACGTATACTCCCTACGACACCATTGTTTCTCTGGCTCACGAAGCACAACATTACCTCGGCATTCCTGATATACCGGTCATTTCAGTTTCGACGGCTTGTTCTTCGCTACTCAATGCGATTGAGTTGGTAGAAGGATATTTCGCCCTCAATAAAGCCAGCCGGGCGCTGGTCATTGTGGCTGAACATAATACGCTATATTATAACGAACAGGACACCGTGTCAGGGCACTTGTGGGGCGATGGCGCGGCTGCGCTGCTCATCACCAAAGAACGCCAGAGCGACGCTGATTTTGAAATAAAGACTTTATTGACGGGGGGAGCAGCTCATACGCCTAAAGCAACGACAGGAGTCATGATGAAACCCGCCGACGGTGGCGTGACAATGCCGCACGGACGCGATGTGTTCATTAATGCCTGCCAGTACATGCCCAAGGCTAGTTTGCAGGCTCTGGAACGTTGTGGATTAACACTGGCCGATGTAGATTACATTTTACCGCACCAGGCCAATTTACGTATCTCACGCAACGTAATGAATACGCTCGGCCTGCCTGAAGAAAAGCTGATTTCCAACATTCAGCGATACGGTAACACGGGCTGCGCCGGCTGCGCTATTGCTCTCTCCGAACAGTGGGATACGTTCCAAAAAGGCCAACGTATCGTTATCACCGTATTCGGTGGCGGGTACTCGTACGGAGCGATGCTGGTGGAGGTTTAAAAAGGGTTATAAAGTTATAGGGTTGTAAAGTTGGCTGGCGCGAAAGCAATTCATGCGCCAGCCAACTTTACAACCCTATAACTTTATAACCTTATAACCTTATTACTTATCCTATTGCGCATCCCCACGCCAGGTGTTGTTTTTAGGATTAATGTCTGGTAGTTTTTGATCAGGATCAACGACTACTGACTTCAAAGACGACGTAGAGTTGTATTTGAAAGTCCAATTACCACCGCGCTGCCACACTTCAATCGGCAGATTGATACGTCCTTTTTTACCATTCGATTCCGTAACTTCAATTGTGACGGGCATCGCCATTTTCTCCAGATTATCAATAGAAATCAGTGACCCGCTCGCGGGTGAACCATCGACGTACTTCACGCCCTGTACGCCCTGATCCAGTTTCCAGGTTTCGTAGAAATAGCCGCGCCAGAACCAGCCTAAATCTTCACCAGCGCCGTCTTCCATGCTGCGGAAAAAATCGTAGGGAGTTGGATGTTTGAAGGCCCAGCGCTGTACATAATTCCTGAACGCAAAGTCAAAACGATCAGGGCCGAGCACTACGTCACGTAGCAGTTTCAGACCAATACCGGGCTTAAAATAAGCCAGAATGCCCAGTACACGCGCTTGCTGCACATCAGGAATGGTCATGATGGGCTCAACTGGCGAAAACAGAGCTGGTGCCAAATCGTGCATGGTGCCTCTCTCCCGATTATACTCGCCTTTGTTAAAATTCACCGTCGATAAGCCGTTGATGAACGTATTGAAACCTTCGTCCATCCAGGGGAATTTCCGCTCGTTATTGCCCACGATCATTGGGAACCAGTTGTGTCCAAATTCGTGGTCTGTCACGCCCCAAAGCGCATCTTTTTTATCGCGGTGATCGCAGAAGATAATACCCGGATATTCCATACCACCCACGATTCCCGCTACGTTCGTGGCAACCGGGTAGCTGTATTCATATAGATATTTCGAATAAAATTCGATGCAACCTTTCACGTACTCCGTCGAACGGTTCCATGAATCAGCAGTAGCGCTTTCTACCGGGTAAACCGATTGAGCAAGCGACGTTTGACCGCTTGGCAAATTAATTTTGGCCGCATCCCAAACAAAACTGCGCGATGATGCCCAGGCTACGTCGCGGCTGTTCTGGCAACGAAATTTCCAGGTCAACGTACCGGATTTTTTCGGGCGCGAATCAGGATTCGTCACTTCATCTTTTCCGCGAATAATAACGGTTTGATCGCTCTGGCGGGCCTGTGCCAGCCGTTTTACCTGGTCAGAAGTCAGTACGTCGTTTGGATTCAGCAGCTCGCCGGAGCCAACCACAATGTGATCCCAGGGCGCAGTGATGCTATATTCATAGTCACCATAATCCAGGTAAAACTCGCCGGCGCCCAGATACGGCAGTACGTTCCAGCCTTCGATGTCGTCATAAACGCACATGCGCGGATACCACTGAGCGATTTCGTAAATAATACCATCTTTGCGACGTAGCTGACCCATCCGGTCGGAACCGTATTCTGGTATTTTGAAGGAATAAGCAATTTTCACTTTCACTACGTCGCCACTCGCCTTCACGGGGGCGCTCAGACGCACCTGCATCCGGGTGTCGGTGATTTCGTAATTAGCTTTCACAAAGCCACCTTTGCCCTGATCAACCTGAACGTTTGAAATAGTGAGGCCGCCCGCAAAGCCCTGATTACCAAAACGTCCACCCGATACTGGTGTTGTTTTAGCAGCACGGGACGTATCGCTGAACGCGTTCTGATCGAGCTGAAGCCACAGGTACGCCAACGTTTCGGGCGAGTTGTTTTTGTAGGTAATGGTTACCTCACCAGCAACTGTTTTTTGTTGTTCATCTAACGTAACAGCGATTTGGTAATCGGACCGGTTTTGCCAGTAGCGAGGTCCCGGCGCTCCGCTTCCTGTCCGATAATCGTTGCCCGGCTGCATATTAAACAGCGGGTGAAACAGCGCTAGCGGATCGTATTTAGCAGTAGAAGGAGTTGACGTAGTTTGAGCAAAGGCCGTGAAACAAAGCAAAAATAAGCCCGGCCAGAGGATGAATCTTTTCATGAAAAATAAACCAAGTGATACGTTACGACGGAGCTATTTCTCCGTAACTGACAGGATAGTAGTGGCTAATTAAACTACTACAAATAACGCTAGAAAGGAGCGAAAATGGATAACGCTTATAAACGCAATTGCCAGTCGATGCCGTGATGAACGAGCAAAAAGGCAAATAAGCCAATCCAGAGCACATCGACAAAGTGCCAATAGAGCACAATCATCTTTATTTTCAAGCGATTCGGCGGATTTACGCTGTATACAAACGAATCGATATAAGGCCGGCGACGTAGTGCCTCGGCTAAAACAATCGCCAGAAAAATCAGTCCAATCAGGATGTGTAACAGATGGATTCCAGAAATAATATAAACAAATCCACCCGCCGGATTAGCTTCCAGCCCTATCCCCGCCTGAATCATCTGATACCAACCCCATCCCTGCAGCAGGATAAACAGCATACCAAGCACCAACGTAGTGGCTATGTTGGTTCGATACGAGCCAAATCGCTCATGACGAAACGCCTGATGCGCCGTGCGTAACGTAAAACTGCTCAGGAGAATAACAAACGTACTGACCAGAAAAACATTCGGCAGTTTAATATCGGCCCAACCCGACCCGGTTCGACGGATCACGTAGGCCACCAGCAACATTGTAAACAGCATCACGCTACTGGTAATGCCCAGCCAGACCATAAACCGAAAGGGTTCCCGTCGTTTCGTGATTAAGTTACTCATGGTTAGTCAAAAGGCCCCGACAAGCTCCGGTTGTCGGAGTCGCAACAGCGACTAATTAGGTAACTACAACCGACAGCCGGAGCCTGTCGGGGCCTTTCGACTCACATTAACTTTCCCTGCCAAACGTTGTAGTCCTGAAATTGGTTTGGTGGAACAATTGGCGCATTAAATATTCCGTAGACCGTCGAGCCGGAACCGCTCATGCTGGCATAGACGGCTCCGCTTTCATAAAGCTGTTCTTTTATCTGCTTCAAAACCGGATACTTCGGGAATAGACTATCTTCAAAATCATTGTGTATGCTGTCGCGCCAGGAGGTAATGGGCTCCTGCAACTGATCGTAAAGAGCCTGCTTGGGAAGATGCGGCTTTACGCCTGCGTAGGCTTCAGCCGTTGAAATAGCCAGATTTGGGTAAACCAGCAGGATGTGATACCCGGTCAAATCAAGAGCGATTTCCGTAAAAACGTCACCTTTTTCGGTGCAGTACAGCGGTCGGTTCTGAATAAAAAAGGCGCAATCACTGCCTAACAAACGAGCGTAAGCTTCCAGTTGCGCCATACTCAATCCCAACGAAAAGCACTCATTCAGCGCTTTGAGCGTAAATGCAGCATCGGCTGAGCCACCGCCCAGTCCTGCACCAATAGGAACGATTTTGTGAAGATGAATCTGTGCGGACGGCAGGTCGAAATCACGCCGAAGCAACTCGTAAGCTCTGGAGCAGAGATTGTCAGAAGTTTGACCCGGAATTGGTAAACCGCTACTGCCAAAGCCGAACGTGTCAGCTGGCACTACGTCCAATATATCGCCCCAGCCAACGGGATAAAAGCACGATTGCAGATTGTGAAAACCATCGGTACGTTTTTCCGTGATACGTAGTCCGAGGTTAATTTTACAGGTAGGGAAGGTAAGCAAAGAATGATGAGTGATAAGTGATGAACGATGCGTGTTACGTCCAAAGAATAACGTAACGAAATCTAATATCATTCACCAATCATCACTTATCGCTCATCACGCTATTTAATTTCTACGACTCTGAATTCGGTACGTCGATTACGCTGGTGTTCGGCTTCTGTGCAGATGACGCCGTCCGTACAATTATTCACCAATTGAGATTCGCCCATGCCCTTGGCTGTTACTCGCCGACGACTCACTCCTTTCGAAACCAGATAATTGGCTACTGCTTTGGCACGCTGGGTCGATAAAATCCGATTGTGCTCAGCATCACCCCGGCTATCCGTATGTGACCTGACTTCAACGACCAGCGATGGATATTTCTGCATGGTTGCTACTACTCTATCCAGTTCTCGGGAGGCATCGGGCCGGAGGCTGGAACGATCAAGATCATAATAAATATTATCGATCGTCACTACGTCGCCGACACTAAGCATCCGCAAATCGGCGGCTACTTCTTTCGGTTTCGCCTTTTTGGCAATTCGTTTTATTTTGTTCGTATTTGTTCCAAAAGTCGGTTTAGAGGCAACAAGCGTATAATCGCAGCCTTCTATAATATCGAAACTGTATCGACCATCAGCTCCAGTCACAAACTCCCGCTGGGTACGGTCGCATTCGTTCCGTAGGCGTACCGTTACGCCTTCAATCGGTTTACGGTCGCGCTCGCTCACAACAACGCCACTGATACGTGACCGCGTAAGATCTGCTGCAGCGGTCGACGAGTTTGGCATGTTATCAGACGAAATCGTATCCATCACAACGGTTGGTTTGATCAGACCAATCTCAAGTCGGCTGGGCTGGTCGTCTGTTACGGCTTGAGTTGTGAAACCAACCGTACTATTGATGTACCCATCACGGCTAGCCTGGAACGTAAACGAGTTATCTCCCTGCAGGCAGAGCCGCAGATAACCGTTGGCATCGCTGGTCAGCGTCCGGTCGGCACGGCCTTCCTCCTTCGCTTTAACTACAACTGTTACGCTATCGAGGGGCAAATCCGTGTTGGTATCGTACAGCCGAATGGTCAGATCACGACAGCCGTAAAGCGAGCTTTCTCGCACAAATCGGTAAATATCATCGTTGCCATCTTTTCGGTTGCTGCTGAAATAACCACCGCTCCGATTACCATCGGTAATGAAGCCAAAATCATCTTGTGGGGAGTTAATTGGTGCATCCAGATGATCGACTGAACCGACTGTTACGCCATTCTGCAACGTAGCAAAAAATACATCCAAAGCACCAAGTCCTTTTTTCCCGTCCGACGAGAAATAGAGATTACCGTTGTCGTCGACAAAGGGAAACAGTTCGTTACCTTTTGTATTGACGGCATCGCCCAGATTCACCGGCCGACTCCATTTACCGTTCTGAAAACGGCTCACATACAAGTCCGTTCCGCCGAAACCACCGGGCATATCAGAAGCAAAATACAGAAGCTGCTCATCCCGGCTCAGCGTTGGGTGACCCACCGAGTATTCGTCGCTGTTGAAAGGCAATTCTACAATATCGGTCCAGGCCCCGTTCTGTTGCCGAGCCGTGTAGAGTTTCAGTTTGTTGATACCTTCGCTGCTGGAACCGGCCTTCCCACCATTGTAATTGTTCCGGGTAAAAATGATCTGAGAGCCGTCTTCAGTAAACGTAGCAGGACCTTCGTGGTATTTCGTATTGAGCGATTTGCTAAACCGGGTCACTGGATTTATCGGCCGGTCTTCATATCCTAACCCCTCCGATACGTTGACACCCACGGCAAAGTTGGGTACGGTGCGCGAATCGTTGGCAGTTGGGCGGCTAAAGGCGTCGCTGCCCAGACGTCGTCCGCTACGGGAATTGTTATCAGGTCCTGGAACTACGCTACCGTCAGCATTAATTATCGTTTTCACTTTCAGATCATTACGATTCGGAATGTAAAACAGATCGAGGTAGCCAGAGCCCCCTCCCCCGCCCGTTGTTTCGATAGACGAGCCCCCTTTTTTACCCGCTACGTAGACCAATCCATCCCGATAATAAGCCGGACTAAATTCTTCATTAGACGTATTGAGGCCGAGATATTCCAGCCGATACCGCACGGGCTCCTTCCTGCCTCCGGCATTGTTGAGGGGAGCCAAGGGTAGCCGGGGTCCGGGTTCTTTCTCTTTTAGCTGACTATAGCGATCATACTGTTTCTGAGCCTCCTGAAACTTGCCATTAGTGGCCAGAATCTGGGCAAACTGAAGCACCTGCTGAGTCGTTTCGCTCAGGTTATTAGTCAACGCATCGCGGTAATAGCGTTCGGCTTTTGTGCCGTCGCCAACCTGCTGGAACGCATACGAGAGCTTAACCTGAGCCGCTGCTTTCTGAGCTTTCGTAAGTTGATCGGCCTGCTCGGTAAGCAGCTGCGAATAGGCTTCAATAGCACGGCCGTAGGCTTTGTAGTTAAGCATACGTTCGGCCTGCTGCAACAACGAATCGGCCTGTGCCCAAGCCGACGTACAGCTTAGCCAGAGGAATCCTATCAGAAACAACCTTGTCAAAATCTTACTCATTGGTATGTGGCTTACCATGCTTTCGCAACTCATCGACACTCATTCGGCAAACGAATTTGCCCTGAATTCATTGCTAAAAAACTTATCGCACCAGTGTCAGAAACCGGACATATTCGCGTCCATCGTTTAGACGTATCTGGTAGTAATAAGTACCGTCGGGAAGGGTTTGTTTTGCGTCGGAAGCGTTTAACCCCCGATTCGCCGTCCCATCCCAGTCATTCTTATAATCATCGCTTTTGAAAACAAGCTGCCCCCAGCGATTATACACTTCCAGTTGTACCGTAGCCCCCTGCGGAAGCCGTTGAATCACAAACCGATCGTTGATGCCGTCTTCATTCGGCGAAAACCCTTCGGGAATAAACACAGTCTCAGCTTCTTCCGAACGTATTGAATGAAGCGTTACTAACGTTGGTTCAGCGTTATCAGACGGATTACCGTTCTGATCAGGGTCGGCTTCAGTTCCATTCGTTGAATAATCCAGACACGTAGCACCGTTGGTGTCTAACGCCTTCACCATGCCTTTGTTAGCAAATGTCAACGTACTGGCCTGACTTACATCCAGACGTACCGTGAGCCACGCATGGCTCTGGGCGCCAGCGTCTAAACTTCCGTTCTGCACCAGCAACGTATCACTTCCCCGGCCGGTATACGTAGCACTAGCCGTCAGATTGCCATCCGCCCGGACGTTCACCGAGTGAATTTGCGCACCTACACTCAAAAAAGTAGCTTCCAGATCATCCGAAATCTGTACGTTCGTTAGTGTACTCTTCCCAAAATTCCGGGCGGTAAATTGATACGTTAATTCGACGAAACGAGTTCCGCCCTCCGTAACCCAAGCGGGCTCACTTATTTTTTTGCTGAGCCCAATTAAATCACGTAGCGGAGCTGCTACAGCCTGTTTGGCTACGGCCGCCATGCAGGGCCCAGCTCCATCTGGATCGGCCGTAGCGACGGTAAACAACGTAGTACCCCGCTGCCGGTCGGTTTCGGATAGTAAATAGCGGGCCGTTACGTCGGAACTCGTGAATAAGCCACCGCCGTCGCTTTGCCAGTTAACCGCTGTAGCTGAGCCGCCTAACTGAGCTTTCATCTGAATAACGCCTTTGTTCCAGTTTACCGAATCGAACCGAATGGCAACGGTTGGCGGGTTGCTTAAGCACGGGGCGATAGCTTGCAGACAATTTCCAATGGCTACGTTTACGGCGACTGGTTCGGTGAAACAGCCCTGAGCGTTACGTCCGACCAGATAATACGTACCAGCCAGCACAGCCCCTGGCGACTGAACCTGCGCTGCACGCAGATCGGGTTCGGTTAAGAAGCGATACGTAGTAATGCCGTTTGCTGAATTAGTTGCCAGAATGGCTTTCGATAAATCGGCCGTTTGAAACGGGCATATATTAGAAAGCGTTGGCGCTACGTCCAGCTTTTGCGCGGCAGAGCGCACGGCTATGGTAGTTGCCATCGAGCTGTCACTTATGCAGGAACCTAGCTGACAGACAACCCGATACGTAGTAGCCTGATAGGGTGTTACGTTACGAACCAGCCCTGTAGCGCCATCAGACCAACGTACCGTTCCCGAACAGCCCGAAGCTGTCAGCGTTACGTTCTGCCCGGCGCAGATGTCGCGCTGACTGGCGGTAATCATTGGAATAGCAGGCAAACCAGCCTGAACAGATACGGGTAGCGAAGGATTACTGACGCAATTATTCTGCTCGCAGGTGGCACGAAAAACTGTGGTTTGAGCGACAGTTCCCGTCCATGACGTACCGGAAGTGGATAAATCGCCCTCCTGATTTTGCCAGTGGACCGTTCCCGAACAATTTGAAGCGGTTAACGTAACGACGTCATTGGCGCAAATCAGCGCCGAGGAAGGCTTAACGATTGGCGCATCGGGCGTATTGACCGACACTTTCCAGACCTCTGCAAAGCAGCTGATACATCCTGGCCGCGCCCGGCAGATTGCCGTGTATTTTGTAGTCTGCTGTGGCTTAACCGTAATATGATCCCCAACTTCCCCGTTCGACCAGACAACCGTTCCAGCGCAGCCCGTTGCCACCAGTTGCACCGATTCGTTCCGGCATATAGCCTTCGCCGAACCTGTGATGACAGGCGGTTCCGGGTTCTGGCACGTATCGGCCAACGGATAAGTACGGGCAATAGCTTCCGGACTAGCCAGCAGCCACAACAATACCGCTCCAAACCCCCAAATAAATTTATTTAGTAGTTGTTTCGCCATACAGGAAGTTGATCACTACCTATAAGACGAATTTCGTGCCAAGCGTTTTATTGGGATTCACTTGGAGGAGGCAACTCTATAAAAAAGGGGATATAGTAACTAAACGGTCAGTTGGTTATACGGTAAAAAAATTAACCTACTAGCCTCACAAATTATGCCAATATTTCAGTCTGAGCCGATTATCCGAGCGTATGAGTAGTATCCTGAACACCGCCATCCCGAAAAATTTGTGTCACTTCGCCAGGGTAAGTAGTCGTTCAGGACACATATTTCAAAGAGAAAAAATCTGTGTAATGCTGCTGGGAAGTTCGCTTCGATCGTGAGTAATGAACAAAATCGTTTTATCGCCAAAGCTATCAATCAACCGACGCGCTAATTCAATATGCTGCGCATCAATAACCTGAAAAGGCTCGTCCAGCAGCAGGACAGGTGCGTTTTTCAGAAAAGCCCGAATCAGCAAAATCAGTCGTTGCTCACCCGACGACAGCGTACCAAACATACGACCAATCAGGTGCGCAACACCGAAGTACGTCAGCAAATTTAATAAGTCGGTTTCTGCTTCTTCCGAAATTCGGGTGGGTGGCGTCAACGTATCAGTCAGACCAGTCAAAGCAACTTGCCGGGCCGATAATCCCTGCGGAAAATAAAGGTGTAACTCGGGGGAAACAAAGCCAATACGTCGTTTTACATCCCAGATACTTTCGCCCGATTTGCCACGCCGATAACCAAATACGTTCACATCATTGGCGTAGGTTTGCGGGTGGTCGCCGTAGAGCAGGCTAAGCAATACCGATTTACCAGCGCCATTTGGCCCGATCAGCGCCCAGCGTTCACCAGCATGAACTGTCCAGTCGATCTGGTTGAGAATAACAACATCGCCATAACGTACCGTTACGTTCTTCAATCGAAACGCTTCGTCGAAATCGGAAATACCGGGTTTAGTTTTAAGAATAGGCAACGTACTAGTAACTGGCTGTACGTCAGACGGTACGTACTCAGGGCGCGGACCTACCCATTGAATTTTTCCCTCATTTAACGTAGCAACGTGCGTCACGAAATCAGGTATATGATCGGCTTCCGTAACAAAAATAAGTGCGAGACCGTGGCTAACTAATTCGGCCAGCCACTGAGTCAGTTCAGCCCGAAAAGTAGCATCCAATCCTACAAATGGATTGTCGAGCAATAAAATGGAAGGATGCTTTAGAAGCGCCTTGCCAATACGTGCCTTGCGGGTTTGCCCGTTCGATAGCTTAAGAAACGAGCGATCCAGAATGGGCGTTAAACCGAGTCGATCAACAAGTGCGGTTGTTTCGGGGGTTTCAATAAATCCTAAAAAATCGCGGAGTTTCGGAATAGAATGAAACCCTGCATCGCCCTTTTCCGGATTATCGCTCATGGTAGCCTGGTACCGCTGCTGATAAAAATAACCTCCATACGAAAACTGCGACGACTCTTCTTTAAACGAAACAAATTCCGTATTCCCAAAGCGGACCAGAGTACCCATAGGCGCATGGAACTGACCGGCAATTGCCTGTAGGAGAGTAGTTTTCCCGCTTCCGGTGGGGCCAATAACCGCCCAGCACTCGCCAGCGTTGAGCTGAAAAATAAGGTTCTCTAAAACGATCCGGCCGCTTCGCCGAACGGTTAATCCGTTTACGTCAATTAATAGGTTGGGCATAAAAAAAGGGGCCATACCTTCGCAAAGGTATAACCCCAATTCTGTTTATCCAGTATTAACAATTACCTACTCTCTTGGCGGATTAGACGTCGATGGAGGTGTTGTAGGTGATGTCGTACTGTTGCTATTGCTATTCATGCTGTTGGTATTCGTACTGCTACTGTTCGTTCTGGTACGTGTGCTACCGTTTGTTGTCGTACCCATGTTCGATCGGTCCGTTGGTGGATTTGGATCAGGGCGGGTATTGGTACCCATCGTGCCAGAGCCAGTCGTCGACGTTCTATTACCGGTTGTCGACATTGAGTTTGTACCTGTGTTATAGGTCGAACCACTGGTTGTTGGCGGCTGCGTTGTTGTCGTTCCTGAAGTACCCATATTGGTTGGGCTAGTCGTTGGCGACGTAGTACCCATGTTGGTTGGCGAAGTCGTTGGCTGCGTCGTACCGGTTGTTGGATACGTAGTAGAGTTTGTCGTCGGCGGCTGGTTGATGCCTGTATTCACAGGCGTCGTTGTAGGCGTGGTCGTCGGCGTCGATTGGTACGTGCCCGAATTGGTGCTCGTTGGCGTAGTTGTACCAGTTGTGCCTCGATTTGTCGAGTTCGTGTTCTGAGCGTTTGCGTTTAAGGCGATGCCAGCTACTAGCATGCTGCCTACTATCATTACTTTTTTCATTATTAGTTGAGCAAGTTTATTTTAATCAATTGCTTGATATTCTATAGTAAAACTCGACTAAGCGAAAGTTGTTTGAAAGAAATTAAAAATTTTAATCTCGCTTAGAATATACTTGTTGAACGTAAACCGGTTAATCATTAAACAAAAACGGCCTTAAACACATGTTTAAGGCCGTTTTGGCAGTTGTACTAGAAATAATTACAGATTTCCTTTTTTCATTTCTTTCACAGCAAAATCGGCAGCACGCGCCGTAAGGGCCATGTACGTCAGCGACGGATTCACGCAGGAAGCCGATGCCATACAGGCGCCATCTGTATTAAATACGTTTTTCACCGCGTGAATTTGGTTATGCGCATTCAGCACCGACGTTTTAGGATCGCGACCCATGCGGGCAGTTCCCATTTCGTGGATGCCGATACCCGGATTTTTGCTCGTGTCGTTATAAGCTGTTACGTTCTTGAAACCAGCAGCTTCGAGCATTTCGGCGGCATCGTTCATCATATCGATACGCATTTTTTTCTCGTTTTCGCCATAAGCCGCGTCGAATACAATTACGGGTAAACCCCATTTGTCTTTCTGATCGGGCGATAGCGTCATACGGTTGTTCGGATCGGCAATCATCTCACCGAAACCGCCCAGACTCATCGTCCAGGGACCGGGTTTGGTCAGGCTTTCTTTGAAATCAGCGCCAAAACCTTCCATACCGTTGCCCCGGTTCCAGCCCCCACGACCCGCGCCACCCTGATAACCAAAACCGCGTACGTAGTCGCGCTTATCGCCATTCCAGTTGCGGTAACGAGGAATGTAAACACCATTGGCCCGACGACCGTAGTAGTACTGATCTTCCATACCCTCGAACGAACCGGCAGCACCCGCAGCCAGGTGGTGGTCCATGATGTTACGTCCCAATTGGTCCGAATCATTCCCCATTCCGTTCGGGAAACGGCTCGACTTCGAGTTCATTAGAATCGACGTACTGGCAAAAGCCGACGCGTTCAGGAAGATAAGCCGCGCAAAATATTCGCGAACTTCTTTTGTGTTCTGGTCAATAACCCGGACGCCCGTTGCCTTACCTTTTTTCTCGTCGTAAATCACCTCCGACACAATTGAATCAGGACGTAGCGTTAAACGGCCCGTTTTCATGGCCGCGGGTAACGTAGCAGATTGCGTACTGAAATAAGCACCGTATGGGCAACCACGCATACACTGGTTTCGGAACTGGCAAGCAGCCCGGCCGAGGTCGTAATGCAGTTGTTTTGGCTGCGTCAGGTGGGCGGTACGTCCGATGGTAACGAGACGCTTCGGAAATGCCTTTTCGATACGTTTCTTGGCTTCACGTTCGAGGCAGTTAAGCTGCATCGGTGGCAGGAAGTTGCCATCGGGCAATACGTCGATACCATCTTTATTGCCCGATACGCCCACAAACGTTTCTACGTGTGTGTACCAGGGGGCCAGATCCTCGTAACGGATCGGCCAGTCAACGCCAATGCCTTCTTTTCCATTAGCCATGAAATCTTCCTTGTTCCAGCGGTAGCTCTGACGGCCCCACATCAGCGAACGACCACCCACGTGATAACCACGAATCCAGTCGACTTTGCGATTGGGTTTTTCGAGATACGGATTTTCTTTGTCGTTCTCAAAAAAGTGCCGCCACTCTTCGTTAGCGGTGTATCCGGTACGCATATTGGCCCAGTACTCTTCAGCGGCCATTGTCGTGATACGTCCCCGATGCGGGAAATCCCAGGGGTTATTGGTTGCAGTCGGATAGCCTTCAATGTGTTTTACATCCCGGCCGCGCTCCAGCATAATCACTTTCAGTCCCAGCCGGGTCAATTCTTTAGCAGCCCAGCCACCCGAAATGCCTGACCCCACGACAATTGCGTCGTAGGTCATTTCTTTTTGTGCGTCTATATTAAGATTCATTCTGTTAGTAGAGAGGTTTTCGAGTTGTAAAGTTATAGGGCTATCTAGTTGTAGAGTTGGCTCAACGTAGCATGAACTTTACACCTATAACACCTTAAAACTTTATAACTTCAAATTAGATTGCCCAGGCTTTTTGACCAGCTTTGAGCGGCACACAGCCATCGTAACGACCCGGTACGGCTACATATTCGAGTGCCTGCGTAGCGCCGATTTCCGACGTAAAATAGCCCGTCAGCGTCAAATCTTTCAGGATTGAATAGAACGGCGTGTAAACCTTTTTGGCGTCGGGCATTTGCAGGTCAGCCTGCGAATTCGACACTTTTGCTACGTCTTTGGCCGCTTTCATCTTCGCTTTTTGCTCCTTGTCATCAGCTTCAAGCTTCTTCACAATTTCGATACGTTGCGTCGGATCGAGCTGAACAAAGGCTTTACCGTAAGCATCCTGACTCAACTTGTTAGTTTGCGCCAGCCCTTCGACGAATCGTTGCTGATCATCCGGCTTATAGCAGTCTTTCAGAATCACATCGATGATTTCATTCACCTTAGCGGCTTTGGCTCCCGGCGTTTTGGTTGTCGGGATAATGGTTTCGGCCAGTTCAGCAACGGTAGCATCCTGGTCGGGCGTAAAGAAGACTGGCTTGCCAGTGAGGGCACGTCGAGCGGCCGAGGCCTCGAGCGTATCGGCCAGTGCAGGCAGCGTTATGGTTGCGCCAGCCAGTGCAGCCACCCGCATGAGGGCATCTCTTCTGTTCATAGGTTTTTGAGAAATTAGACTTTCAGATAGAACGAAGTAAGTAATTACAAATGTATAACAATCAAGGAATGGATTGTGCTATTTAAGGATTTAAAGAGTGAAAGAATGGATGAGCGAAAGAGCGAACCTATCGGATGGACTCCTGCCAGATGGTTTTCGCTCATTCACACTTTCGCTCTTTAGATTTTTAATTCCTGCACCGCCAGCCAGCTCATCAGTCCAGCGCCAGTTTCCAGGGCAGATTCGTCGATATCGAAGGTAGGGGTATGAACGCCGGAAATAATACCACGTTCTTCGTTACGTGTGCCGAGCCGATAGAAGCAGGAATCAACTACCTGCGAATAAAACGCAAAGTCTTCGCCCGCCATCCAGAGGTCGAGATCCACTACGTTCTCAGCGCCCATATATTCGACAGCTTGCGAACGTACCCGACGGGTCAGTTCAGGATGATTTTTGAGGTAGGGATAGCCATGAACAATTTCGAATTCGCAGGAGCCGCCCATCGCTTCAGCAATGCCTTCGGCCAGCTTTACCATACGTCGTTTCCCCTCGGCGCGCCATTCTTCATTCATGCATCGGAACGTACCCTGAATGGTCACTTCGTTGGGTATTACGTTCGTAACGCCATCGGCAATAAACCGCCCGAACGATAGCACCGACGGGCTGGCCGGTGGGCGGTTTCGACTGATTACCTGCTGCAAAGCCACAATAATATGCGAGGCAATTAGCACTGGGTCGACCAGATTGTCGGGCATGGCGGCATGCCCCCCTTTACCACGTACCGTGAGGTATAACTCGTCGGTACTGGCCATGTACATACCTTCGCGAAAGCCAATTTTACCGACTGGAATATTTGGTGCTACGTGCTGGCCAATCATACTCACTGGAGCCGGATTTTCCAGAACACCTTCTTTAATCATCAGCGACGCTCCCCCCGGCGCTTTTTCTTCGCCTGGCTGAAAAACCAGTTTCACTGTTCCGTCGAATTGGTCGCGTAATACGTGCAGAATACGCGCTACACCCAGCAGGCTGGCGGTGTGTACATCGTGTCCACAGGCGTGCATAACACCTTCTACGGTCGATTTGTACGGTACGTCGTTAGCTTCGTGGATGGGCAGCGCGTCCATATCGGCCCGAAGACCTACTACTCGTGATGGAGTCGACGACGTATTGCCGGTACGTCCCTCAATGATAGCGACTAGTCCGGTATCAGCTACTCCCTCCTGGGGCGTAATACCAATGGCTTTGAGCTGATCGGCTACGTAGCGAGCCGTGTTACGTTCCTGAAATGAGAGTTCAGGATGCATGTGCAAATGCCGGCGCGTCTGAACAAGATCGGCTGCGTATTGTCGGGCGAGTGATTTAATGGAATCGAGCATAAAAGGCTGGACCAAGCTCTGTTTGGCCCATTAGACTGATTATGAAGGACCATTCAGAGCCTGGTCTCACCTTTATTGTAACGAAATAAACTGATAATCGCTGATAACCGTTTCCAGAAATGCCCGATTCGACAAGGTACTGTGGATACCGGTTACTTCTTTGATTTTAGCCGCCGTCCGCATCAGTACGTTCTCGTCGCCCTGACGTAGCACGCTACGTAGAATGCTGATGTCGCGGTCGCTCAGTTGCCGGACGTCGGGAAACTGTACTACGTAATCTTCGGCTATGGTGGGCATCTGCACATCATTCAGCGAAACGGCAGGCTTAAGCCGAACAACCGTAGTTCCGGCGGCAATATCGCCCAGGCGTTGCCCTTTGCCGTTGGCAGCTACCGTAATGATGGCGATCACGGCACCTATACCCATAAAACTGAAGGATTCAACAATCCGCAGCATCCATCGAATCAGGTAGGCCCCCAGCGTGGGTTGTGAACCGTCGAGCATGACGACGCGAATGTTGAGCGCCAGTTTACCCAGACTTCGCCCATTGAGCAACCATTCACTAAGCAGGTGGTAGAACAGAATGGGCAAATAGATTATGATGAAGTAGAACGTACCCATTTTGATGCCCATCGATGATGGTACGGCAACGGTGAGTAGAAACCAGCCAAAAAACACCAGATAGTCGATCATCATTGCCAGAATACGTTCGCCGACACTGGCCGGTTCATACTCCAGCAATACGTTCTGCGAGGTGCGGATAGCAATAGCCATGCAATTAGTTCATCAATTAATAGTTGGTATTGTGACCATCTGGGAGCGTCACAACATATATCAAAAGTCGCAAGGAAGCACGTTTTGGCAAAACTTTTCGTAAAAATGTCCGGCAACTTGGTCGCATGGTCGAACTTCGCTAATTTGACACTTCGCTACGTTATCAATTAATCATGCGCGAAGCTCTTTTCGTTAAACGAAATACCGATAAATGGAAAGCCATTGAAGACATATTGGCCGACCGGGGCTACAAACCCAGCCCTGATGAGCTGACCGACCGTTTTGTCGATTTAACCGACGACCTTTCCTACGCCCGAACCTTTTACCCGGATTCGAACGTAACGCGCTACCTGAACGGATTGACAGCCCAGGCGCACCGGGGGTTGATGCAGAATCAACGGGAAGAACGGAGCCGTTTCATTACGTTCTGGAAATACGAACTACCACTTCTATTCAAAAAATCGCACCCATTACTGGCGCTATCGTTTATTATTTTTTTAGTGGCCTGCCTGTTGGGGGCCCTATCGGCCGCTCACGACGCTACGTTTGTTCGGCTGATACTAGGTGATGGCTACGTAAACATGACTCTCGAAAACATCAAAAAGGGCGACCCGCTGGGAGTCTATAACAGTCAGGACCAGTCATCGATGTTTGTAGCCATTACGCTCAACAATATTTTCGTGGCGTTCCGAACCTTTGTTTTTGGGTTACTGGCCTCTTTTGGTACCATCGCCATGCTGTTTTACAATGGCGTAATGCTGGGATCATTCCAATACTTTTTTTACGAACGCGGTTTGCTGCTCGAATCCATTCTAAAAATCTGGATTCATGGTACGCTCGAAATTTCGGCCATCGTTATTGCCGGATGTGCGGGGCTAACAGTGGGCAATAGTTTATTGTTTCCGGGGACGTTTTCGCGGCTGGAATCATTCAAACGCGGGGTGAAACAGGGGCTTAAAATTTCAATTGGGCTGGTACCTATTTTTATTACGGCTGGCTTTCTGGAAAGCTTTATTACCCGACTGACTTTGCCGCCATTTGTGAGCGCTAGTATTATTCTTATTTCGGCCGCTTTTATCGGCTGGTATTTTATTTTCTATCCAGTTCAACTAAACCGTAAGTTAACCTCATGATGCAGTTATTTCAGGAACGCGATTTTGGCACTAAAATCAACGCAACGTTTCAGTACATTTCCCAAAATTTCCGGAGTTATATTTTATGTATTTTATACATAGTTGGGCCGCTTATTTTGCTGGGGATTCTTGGTATTTCATTCATTTTTAGCAAGGCTGCAGGAGTTGGTTCCAGCCGCCTGAATAGCAATCCTACATGGATTTTAAATAGTTTACCTTTACTTTTTGTGATTGGGCTGGCATTTGTACTTGGTTTACTAGCGGTGGCGCTGGTCACATTTGCGCACATGAAAGTGTACAGTCAAAACCCCACTAGCGACGTACAGGTATCACAAGTTTGGGATGAGGTTCGGCCAAGTATTGGTACAGCTATAATTTTTGCGATTTTATCAACCATCGTCATCAATGTTGCCAGTCTATTGTTTGTTCTGCCGGGTATTTACATCGCGGTTGTAACAAGTCTGGGACTTCCAATTATCGTGTTTGAACAAGCGTCGTTCGGACAAGTCTGGAGCCGTTGTTTCCAACTTATTACCGATAAGTGGTGGTCAACTTTTGGGTTGATTGTTGTGATGTATATTATCGGATTAATATTGTACTTCGCCGTTTATATTCCAGGCGCATTTTTTGGACTTCTAATTGCCGCTTTTTTAAAAAGTGTAAGTGCCATATTCGTCGCAGGAATTGTGTCAGGTCTGATCGTTCTGTTTTTATTTTTATTGATATTGGGCCTATACTACACAGCGATTGGCTTTCAGTACACCAATCTTGTTGAGCGGCAGGAAGGACGTGGTCTGATTTCGGTCATTGATAGCATTGGTACTTCGCCCGCCCAACCCCGCGCTACGGATGAAGGTGATTATTAATTTTGGCGTGAACGTGTTGACATTCCTGGTTCCTTTTCGACTATTTCAGCGTTGGCGGATACGTTTTTTTATTGGACTATGCTGCCTGCTATTCGCGTTTGTAGCCGTGCAGGAAGCAAACGGTCAGCAAACTTCGCCTGCGTCGGTCAGCGTTGTTCAGGACGATCGGGCTCCCATTCGCGTTCGCTATCCTGACGCCGAACAACTCCGCGATCTGCAAAACGACAGCGACTATCAGTATGGTAATGACGCCCCGCCCCCCGAAAATCCACTGGCTCGCTTTTTTGTGTGGATTCTCCGTAAAATCGGCGAGTTCCTGAATAGTGCATCCTATCAGAATTTCTGGCAATACGTGTTTTTACTGGCTATTGCCGGGCTGGCTATCTATCTGCTCATGAAGGCGGAAGCCTTTAGTTTTTTGTTTCCCAAAAAGGCGCAATCGACTGATTTAGACTACGAAAATCTGTCTGAAAATATTCACGAAATCGATTTCAACGCAGCCATCGAAGAAGCGATCAGCGGCAGGAATTTTCGGTTGGCGATACGTCTTCTTTACTTGCAATCCCTTAAACGCCTGACCGACGCAAACCTTATTGACTACAAACCTGACAAAACCAATCGTCAGTACGTTACGGAATTAGCTAATTCTCCTTTACAGACTGATTTTGAACAGCTAACGCGGCAATTTGAATTCGTCTGGTACGGCGATTTCCCAGTCGATGAGACCCGATTCAATGCTATTCAGGCTCAATTTGGGCAGTTTAACCTGTCGCCAAAATCAAAATCTGTAAACTACACGCTGTAAACTGACTTGCTACGTTGCCCAGGCCTAATAAATATCTTCTCATTCTAATCGCCACAGTCACGACCTACGTACTGGTTGAATATTATCGACCGAAGCCGATTAACTGGAATCCTACGTATGAGAACGATGACAAAATTCCTTTCGGCACGCAGGCGCTGTTTGAGCTGCTGCCGGGTGTGATGAAGCAACCAGAGATCGAAACAATCCGGCTACCCATTTACAATTTCCTGTCTGAAACGCAAGTATCGACGCCCAGTAATTACGTATTCATCTGCCGTGATTTCAATGCCGAAACAACTGATCTGAAAAAGCTTTTCCCCTACGTTCAGCAGGGAAATAACGTGTTTATTTCGGCCTACGATTTGCCCGATTCACTGGGGTTAGAACTGGGATTTAGGGCCGACGTACAGGACCCAACCAAGGCCGACAGTACGTTACGTCATAATTTCGTGAATCCTGGTCTACGAAAAGCTTCTGGGTATAATTTCGTTCACGACGACGGTCGTAATTACTTGATTATCAACAAACCTCAACAAATAACGGTTTTGGGACGTAATGCCCGAAAAGAACCCGTTTTCATCCGGATTCGGTATGGAAAAGGGCATTTCTTTATTCATAATTTACCGCTGGCGTTTACCAATTACTACGTACTGGACGAGAAATCGTCTGACTATGCGTTCAAGGCTCTGTCTTACCTACCGGCGCTACCGACGTATTGGGACGAGTATCAGAAGAAGGGGCGTTTCGATGAAGATCAGCAGTCGATTTTCCGGTATATTCGCTCGCAGCCAGCGTTGAACTGGGCTTATTATCTGGTGCTCTTTGGGCTGATTTTATACGCCATCTTTGCCGGTAAACGGACGCAACGTATCATTCCCGTTGTTGATCCGCCAGCCAATACGTCGCTCGATTTTGTGAAAACGGTAGGTCGGATGTATTTTCATCAGGGCGGTCATGACAATATGGCCCGCAAGAAAATTCAATTTTTTCTGGCCGACCTTCGCGAACGCTATGGTTTGAACACGAATTCATTAGATAAAGAATTCACAGAGATACTGGCTCAAAAAAGTGGTGTTTCGCTGGACGATGCATCGGAACTAACCCGACTGCTACGTAGTGCCCAAAAGAGTATTTCACTGTCAGAATTTGATTTATTGACGCTGAATCGGGCAATGGAGACTTTTAAACAGGCTGTGACATGATTCAGGAAATAGTCATACAAAATTTCAAATCTATAAAAGATTTGAAATTTGAATTGAAACCAATCAATGTATTGATTGGCCCAAACGGTGCAGGTAAAAGTAACTTTGTAAATTTCTTTAGCTTCGTTTATGCCATTTATGATCAACGCCTATCTACTTACACAAGCGAAAAAGGTGGCGCAGATCGCATTCTTTATCTTGGACGAAAAGTAAGTTCGTCTGTTTCAGGTCGAATAAACTTTGATAATACAAATGAATATTTTTTTGAGTTAATGCCTAATCAACAGAGTGGTTTCTATTTTCAAAAAGAGGGCGACAATTTTAATATGTCGAAGGCTTATCAACCAGGGAGAGGTTGGAGTTTTACCATATACGACCGTGGGCATAATGAATCTGTACTGAGAAATTTAGATTCCTCCCGAGCTGGGTATGTGAAAAAGTATTTAGAATCATTTCGAGTTTACCATTTTCACGATACATCTTCCAGTGCTCCACTGAAACAAACAGCTCGCCTTGATGATAATCGTTTTCTACGCGCTGATGGGTCAAATCTTCCCGCTTTTTTATACAAGCTTCAGCAACAAAATATACTAGCATACAACCGTGTAGAAGCTGTTATAAAGTTAATAGCACCTTATTTTGACCGCTTTGACTTACAACCTAATGGAGAATATATCAGATTAAATTGGCGGCAAAAGAATACAGACATCTACCTTGATGCTTCAGATTTGTCTGACGGCACTATTCGGTTTATTGCGCTCTGCACATTATTAGCCCAGCCTGATCCGCCCAAAACTATCATCATCGACGAACCCGAATTGGGATTACATCCATATGCAATCTCGGTACTGGCTAGTTTAGTGAAGAGTGTTCGGCAACCTACTCAAGTAATTTTATCTACGCAGTCAGTAAATTTAGTAAATGAGTTCGATCCGGAAGATGTAATTATAGTCGAAAATCAGGAGAATGAATCGATCTTCAAGCGATTAGAAAAAGCAACATTAACCGACTGGTTGGCAGAATACACTCTTAGTGAATTGTGGAATAAAAATGTACTGGGTGGTAATCCATGAAGCGTATCATAATTGTAGTTGAAGGTCAGACAGAGCAGGAGTTTGTTAAACAGTGTGTAGCTCCCTATTTGTTGGCTAAACATGGTATTACATCCGTAACGGCGCGCCTGATTGGTAAACCTGGACATAAAGGTGGCGACGTTAGATTTAATCGTCTGAAGGTGGACCTTACTATCCTACTGCACGAACCAGACGTAGTGGTTTCTACCTTTATCGATCTCTTTAAGCTGGGCAATGACTTTCCGAAATATGATGATTGTCAACGGTTTAATCGATCAGAGGATCGGATAGCCTGTCTTGAAGAAGGACTATACCAAGCCATAAATACAACGACGTTTATTCCGTATATTCAACGGCATGAGTTTGATGCTTTATTATTTGCATCAGAAAACGGTTTTAAAAACTATTTTAAAGGTTCTACCTGTGCGAAACTAGCCGAAATAATACGAGACCACCCTAATCCTGAAGACATTAATAATACTGAACCGCCATCATACAGACTATTGAAAGTTGTTGAGCAATATGAAGGTTTTAGGTATGATAAAGTGAATTTTGGAAATATTTTAGCCCTAGAAATAGGAATTGAAACTATGCTGAAAACCTGTCCTCGTTTCTCGTCCTGGATTGATAAACTCAGGCAGGCAGCTACTATTTAATATATATTTTGATGAATTCTTTTGATTCTCGTTTAGATCTTACTCCGCTTAAAACGACTATCGACGCTGTTCGGGCCGAAGTGGGTAAGGTGATTGTCGGTCAGCACCAGATTGTTGATTTACTGCTGACAGCCCTGCTGGCCGACGGTCACGTATTAATAGAAGGCGTACCGGGCGTAGCAAAAACGCTCACGGCCAAGCTTTTAGCTAAGACAATGTCAGTGGGTTTTAGCCGCATACAATTTACCCCCGACCTAATGCCGTCTGACGTACTGGGAACATCTGTTTTTCAACCAAAAACGGGTGATTTCGTATTTCGGCAGGGGCCTATTTTCTCGAATCTGGTGCTGATTGACGAAATTAACCGGGCACCGGCGAAAACACAGGCGGCTCTGTTTGAGGTAATGGAAGAACGGCAGGTGACTAACGATGGCACTACGTATCAACTGGCCGAACCATTTATGGTACTAGCCACCCAGAATCCGATTGAGCAGGAAGGAACGTACCGATTGCCAGAAGCGCAACTCGACCGGTTTCTGTTTAAAATTGTGGTGGGGTATCCGAATGCTACCGAAGAAGTCGATATTTTGCGGGGTCATCACCAGCGCCGAAGCCTGAACGACGCGCTTGCGGCTATCGGTGCCGTACTGACCGCTGAGCAGCTGGCTACGTTGCGGGGGCAGGTACAACAGGTACACGTAGAAGACAAACTTTTTGATTATATCGCCCAGGTTGTGCAGGCTACAAGGGCCAACAAATCGCTTTATCTGGGTGCTTCGCCACGGGCTTCGGTGGCTTTGCTTAATAGTGCGAAAGCCCTCGCTACGTTACGTGGTCGTGACTTTATTACCCCTGAAGACGTCCAAGAGCTAGCCGCTCCGGTGCTACGTCACCGCATTCTGCTCACACCCGAACGCGAAATGGAAGGCGGTACTGCCGATGACGTAGTGGCCCAATTAGTCAAAAAAATCGAAGTACCACGGTAGCCATGAACAATGGAAAATGCATAATGAATAATCTGGGACGTAGTGGCTGGCACGTTGCTTCCCTCCTACTCCATTTTTCACTATTCATTTTTCAGTACTCATTGACCTCTGCGCAATCTCTAACTCAAGAGCAACTATCCGGCACCTGGGTTGGCGTCCACACGGAATGGGATACGGATTTTTCCTGTGCGCTGCCTACTTATCTTAAATTAGATGAAGATGGTACGTATCATTTTGGTCTGGTCGATGGATCAGCGCAGGAATTAGTTGCCACCTGGGGGGTGCAGCACGATTCTATTCGTTTAGACACAGTACGATACGCTCCCGGTCTTATTAGTTTGCAGGGAGATTTGCTACGTATCGGCACGAACTATCCGATGGTTTTTCGCCGGTTTGCTGATTTTTCTCTCGATTCGTCGCTTGTTCGCAAAGCACTGGCGGGCCGGGTGTGGCAATCGGATAGTCTGACAATTTACCTTTTCGCGAATGGTCAGGTGGCGCTAGAGAATCCGATCACGAAACAACGTACCGCCCATTTCTGGCAATTGGCGCAGTTTGGGAAATCCGTTTTTCTGGTCATCCGAGGAAATCAGTATACCCAAAATGGCGGCTATAAACCGTTGTGGCAACTACGTAGTGTTTCTTCGAAACAGCTTCAGGCAGTTGGGAGCATTAGTCGTAACGTTGTGGCGCAGACATTTCGGTTTGTTCGGAATCTTACTTCCGCCGATACGTGTCAACCTAATGGTTTTCAGACCTGTAGTAACTGTTATCGCCGGGAATGGCATGAACTATCACCGGCACACAATCCCCGCCGTTACGACGTTCTTCAGGTTTTTGCGAAACACTACCAGCCAGTACGTCAGTCGGGCGAATCGGGTTTGCTACGTATCCGCTTTGGCATGAATTGCGAAGGCAAAATCGGTACGTTCGAACTGAAAGGTTTCGGTGAAGATTATTGCCCGAAAACATTTACTACGTCCATTACCAATCAGTTACAGACTATCTGCCGCGACTACATTGCCTCCGACGTAACGCTACGTCAATCGAAACACCCCGATGGCCGATTGCAGGACGTTGCCGTTACGCTCGTTTTCCGGCTGAAAGACGGTCATATAGCCGATATACTACCATGAAGCATTTGTGGGTTTTCTGGCTGTTACTTCCTGTTTCAGGGCTTTGCCAGGATGCAGAGCAGATGCTACGTTCGTACGCTTCTCTGTTGGCAAACAATCGCACGGCCCAAAAACGCTTTTTCTATGATGATAGCCGTGAGCAGAAACGATTAGATACCCTATCAGCTTCGGCGGAGAATTACCGATTTCGAGCTATGAACTATCTGTGGCACCAACAATACGAACAAGCCGAAATCTGGTTGGAGAAAACGGCAATGCTTTACCCCAGAGAACACGGTTTCGTGGGCGAGCAATACATCCATCTACGTGATTACCAGAGAGCACTTGCCCACTTCGACGCTTATGACGCGCTGACCCCGAATTTCAACGACATTGTCGGCTACAATCCAGTTAGCTACATGCGGGGGCTAGTCCATCGAGCTATGGGAAATCATCAGAAAGCTATTGAGCAATTTTCCGTTGGTATAGATTCATTAGCCAAAAAACACGGCGCCGAATGGGTTAATTACAAGCACTTTGTCAGTCGGGCAGTCAGTTATATCGCAACCGGGCAGGCTGAGAAAGCGCTGATTGACTTAGACAAGGCGACCAAAAATTTCAATCGCTCGGCGTTGGCACAGTTCCAGCGTGGGCGCGCTCTGCTGCAATTAGGCAGAGTTGACGAAGCCCGAAGCGCGTTTCAGGATGCGTCGTTTTTTCTGAAAGCGCTACGTGCCGAACGCAATGGTGATTATCAGGAAGATGACTACAATCCGGTTTATGAACTAGAAATTGACGAGGCTCTTACTAATCTAAAAAACCAACGCCCTTGAAAATCTTCCGTTCGCTTTTTGTAGCCTTGCGGCTGTGGTTTGCTCTCACCGGACTAGTGTTGTTATTCGTCGCAGCTTATGCATTTCCTATTCTGTTTCCGTTGATAAAAATTGCGTTGGCAGTATTCCTGATGCTGATTGCTCTGGACGGCTGGCTTTTGTACCGGCAAAAGGACGCTTTTTTTGCCCGGCGCGAATTGCCCGACCGATTGTCGAACGGCGACCAAAATCCACTGACGATTTATCTGGAGAACCGCTACGGTTTCCGGGCCGATGTAGAGATTATAGACGAAATTCCATTTCAGTTTCAACGACGCGATGTATTGTTCAAAGCTTGTCTGAAACCGCGCGAAACGCAGGTGATACGTTACGAACTTCGCCCTACGCGCCGGGGCGAGTACAGTTTTGGTGCTGTCAACGTATTTGTGCTGACACCGTTGGGTTTGCTGAAACGTCGGTATCAGTTCGAGCAGGGAAAAATGGTAGCGGTTTATCCATCTTACCTGCAAATGCGTCAGTATGAGCTTCTGGCGGCTACCAATCGACTGAACGAAATTGGGGTGAAGCGCATCCGACGTATCGGACACAGCATGGAATTTGAGCAGGTACGTCCCTACACAATCGGTGATGATGTACGCACGATTAACTGGAAAGCTACGTCCCGACGTACCGTTATGACCGAGCAGGGTTCGCAAAATACTACGTTGATGATCAATGCCTATCAGGACGAACGGTCGCAGCCGGTTTACTGCCTGATTGACAAAGGCCGCGTGATGCGTTCGCCGTTTGAGGGATTGACGCTGCTCGACTATGCCATCAACGCAAGTTTAGTGCTAAGTAATATCGCTTTATATAAGCAAGACCGCGCTGGTATCTTAACGTTTTCAAATCACGTGGGGCAACTTCTACTGGCTGATCGACGTAGCGGACAGATGCTCAAAATTCTGGAATTACTGTATCGGCAGAAAACCCGCTTCCTGGAAACCAGTTACGAAAGTCTTTACGCCAGCGTCCGAACGCACATTCGCCAGCGGAGTTTATTACTGCTGTTCACCAACTTCGAAACGGTAAGCGGCATGCAGCGTCAGTTGCCTTATCTGCGTCGGTTGGCCAAAGACCATCTTTTACTGGTCATTTTTTTCGAAAACACCGAACTCCGTTCATTGCTTAATCAGCCTGCCACCGACACCGAGCAGATTTACCTGAAAACCATCGGCGAAAAGTTTTCATTCGAGAAAAAACAGATTGTGAAGGAGTTGGGTCAATACGGCATTCAGACCATACTAACAGCTCCGCAAAATCTGACTGCCAACACCGTCAATAAATACCTCGAATTGAAAGCGCGGGGGTTAATTTGATGTAAAGGCAATAATTACAAGTCGTCGATTAACAAAAATGGGCAGGAAGAATACAACTCTTTCTGACAACTAGTGCTATCTTCTAATTATCCCCCAAACTGCCTTTTACTGACTCATAATCAGACTTTAACCGACCCATTTCTTTAGCCAGAAACGTTTGTAACTGCCGGTTGAATTCTGCTTTTTCATCTTCAGACAAGGAAGCGTAAAGTTCCTTCAACTCCTGATTGATGGTTGCCCGTTCGGCATCGCTGGCCGCATTGATTGAGCGATAATGGTATTTACGAAAATCGTATTGTGGCATTGGTTATTAATTCTTCGGGCAGGTTGAGCCAACCTGTAGTTAACATCTACTTTATTATAAAACGAAAAGCCCTCTCACGCATGAAAGGGCTTTGAAAAGGCTTGAACTGGCTTACGAATTCATCAGCCCCTGTTCCTCTTTCAGCCGCGCCCGTTGAACTGAACGCGACACCAGAATACTGATTTCATAAAGCCCAGCCAGTGGTAAGGCTACTAAAATCTGGCTATAGATGTCAGGTGACGGCGTAATAATACCAGCAACAATCAGAATAACAATCCAGGCATGTTTACGATAGGAACGCATAAACGTGGGTGTCAGCACCCCAACTTTCGACAATACGAAAGCGACTATGGGCATCTGAAACATGAGCGCACAACCCAGCGACAACGTTACCAGAATACCGATATAAGACGTAATATCGAACTGGTTTTTAATCTCCGGCGTAATCTGATAGTTTGCTAAAAAGTTGATAGCCAGTGGCGATACGATAAAATAACCGAAGAACAGGCCCATCAAAAATAGCATCGATACGTAGAACACAGCTCCACGCGCAGCATGTTTTTCAGCAGGCCGAAGGCCCGGCTTGATAAAACGCCACAACTCCCAGAATGCATATGGAAAGGCAAAACACACACCAATGATTAAAGACGACGTAATCGCCATCGTGAACTGGTCAGATACGCCAAGCGCCTGCAATTCGAAATTGAGTTTTTTCACGCACAGATCGGCGTAACCCGTCATGTCAGACAGCTTACACATCATCCGATACGTCCAGAAGTCGGGGTTTTTAGGCCCCATAATGACTATTTGAAAGATGTCCTGGATGAAAATAAAAGCAATGATTCCGAACACAAAAATAGAACCGACAGCCCGGATAATGTGCCATCTGAGTTCTTCCAGATGGTCCAGAAAAGACATTTCCTTACCGTCGGAATCGATTTCTTCGTCAGTGAGTTGATCGAGTGGCATTGTATGTAAAGAGTGAAAGAGTGAAAGTGCGAAAGAGTGAGAAAATTAGTCGTGGCCTGTTAAACGCTCTTTCACTCTTTCACTCTTTCGCTCTTTAATTATTAACTTCTGTAGAGCGGAAATGCTTTCATCCACTCATTAATTTCTTCTTTAACGGTCGACAGTACCGATTCGTTGTCGTGGTTCATCAGCACCTTGTCGATATATACGACAATTTGCTCCATGTCCGATTCTTTTAATCCACGCGTCGTCATAGCGGCCGTACCGATGCGCATACCCGACGTAACCATCGGCGACTTATCATCGAACGGAACCATGTTTTTGTTGATGGTAATATCTGCCTTGATAAGCGTATTTTCGGCCAATTTACCCGTCAACCCCTTCGAACGTAGATCAATTAACATCAGGTGATTGTCGGTACCGCCCGAAATGATCTGATAACCAAGGCCAAGGAACGCTTTGGCCATAGCCTGCGCATTAGCTTTCACCTGAACGGCATAATCGTAAAAATCGTCGCTCAGTGCCTCACCGAATCCAACGGCTTTAGCGGCAATGATGTGTTCCAGCGGTCCGCCCTGCGTACCGGGGAAAACGCCCGAATCAAGCAGCGACGACATTAAACGGGTTTCTCCTTTTGGAGTTTTCAGGCCAAACGGATTTTCGAAATCATTCCGCATCATGATGATACCTCCACGCGACCCACGTAGCGTTTTGTGCGTAGTGGTGGTTACGATGTGCGCGTGAGCGAGTGGATCGTTCAATAACCCTTTGGCAATCAGACCGGCCGGGTGTGATACGTCGGCCAGCAATAGCGCTCCAACTTCATCAGCAATGGCGCGGAGACGAGCATAATCCCAGTCGCGGCTGTAGGCCGATGCACCGCAAATCAGCATTTTTGGACGTTCGCGCTTGGCGGTTTCTTCTACTACGTCGTAATTAATAACGCCGGTTTCCTGCTCTACGCCGTAGAACGTCGGGCGGAAATACTTACCCGAAATATTCACTGGCGAACCGTGCGTAAGGTGGCCGCCGTGCGACAAGTTAAATCCCAGAATAGTGTCGCCGGGTTGAAGGCAGGCCAGAAAAACAGCCGTATTGGCTTGGGCTCCAGAGTGTGGCTGCACGTTTACCCAGCTTGCACCGAAGAGTTCTTTGGCGCGGTCGATGGCAATCTGCTCAATCTGGTCAACAACTTCGCAACCACCATAATACCGTTTACCGGGCAGTCCTTCCGCGTACTTATTGGTCAGTACGCTGCCAGCCGCTTCCATAACGGCGGGCGACACAAAGTTTTCGGAAGCAATTAGCTCAATACCCGACTCCTGGCGATGTTTTTCTTTGGCAATCAGGTCAAACACCTGCGTATCGCGGGCGGTGGAAGTGACGGTCGTCATCAGAACAAGCAGTTTTTTTGATGATAATCTGGCTATTCGTTTGGTATACAGGAACGTACTAAACTAACGAACAACCAGCTATTTACGAATACAAAGGTACGTCGGAAAACGGTAGCTTAAGGCAGATTAGCCGACAAAACTACGTAACAATATTCCATCATGATTCGTTGATATAAAGTCGGGTTTTAAACCTTTCGGTTTACTAACCATCTCATAGTAAAGATAATTAGGGTAGAAATTGGTCATCAACCCGATTAAAGATACCGATTATCTGCCGAACTTAATTCATGAGCGCTATGAAAACGAAAATGAAAGTTTTGGCATTAGCGGGCTTATTGCTCCCCGCTTTTTTCACGGCTAGTTCGGATACCGCCACAGCACAAGTACCATCCAGGCGAGTTGTAGTACGTCAGGATTGGGTTCCGGGTCACTACGTGCGCCGGGGACGAGATTACATCTGGGTAAACGGTTATTATCGCAATGTTGCAGCCCCAGTACGTTACACACGCTATACGCCACCAGCACGGTATAAAACCTGGAATCCTGGCTACTGGCGCCGAACACCCACTGGACGAGTTTGGGTTCAAGGGTATTGGAGTTATTAAGCAACTATAAAAAAACGGCCTGAGACAAACTCAGGCCGTTTTTTTGCGCTCGCCGGCAACAGGCAGCCATTTTATATACCTTCTATACAGATTGTTTTAGCATTGAATTAAACTTTTCAGACTTTATACAATCCTACCTGAAAACAACAATTACTTCAGACTGACTTCAGTAGGTAATTAGTCCGTCTGAGTCTCACTCAGTGAATGGATGTTATGAAAAAGCAACTGAAAGTTTTTGCACTCGCGGGGTTACTGCTCCCTGCCATGTTTACAGCCTGTACGACTACCACCACAACCCAGGGTCCACCCCCCGATCGTGTGGAGGTGATTCCAAGGGCACCTTCTGCGCGTCACGTATGGGTGCCGGGTCATTATGTTCGTCGGGGGCGAAATTACGTTTGGATGAACGGCTACTACCGCGTGGCTCCGGCCCGGCACACGGCCTGGGCACCAGGTCATTGGCAGCAAACTCGTCGCGGTCCTGTCTGGATCGAAGGACACTGGCGTTAAGAAATAGCCATAAAAAAGCCCTGAATGCTACTTTCAGGGCTTTTTTTTTATTGTATAACAACGTATCGTTCCAGCGGTTCACTTTCTACAACAGTTCCGTTTGGGTACGTAGCAACAATCCGAAGCGTGTAGTTTCCTGGAGCAACAGTATCTGGAATTTTTAATCCACCAGGATAATCGCTGTTATATCTCCCGGTTCGGTATCTAAAAACGATGGCTCTATCAGGACTATTGATATCCGTTAGTTTAACATCAAGTTTATCCGGATAAGGTTCGTATTCGGGTAAAATGTGGGCCGAATAATGGCGCGTCCGTTGAAGTACAAGCGGGTTGGCGGATGGCGACGTCAGCAACGTATCAATCGAAAACACACTTGGTTGTTCAGGTTGACGTAGTACTGTCATCCGATACGTCGCACCAACCGCCTGACCACGTATCACAAGTTGAGCGTAGTAATAACCAGGAGTCATCTCAGCCGGTAAATCCAAACTTACTGTTCGACCAAATGTAGAAACAACCGTTGGTCGCAGCCGGAAACTCTCACCCGTAACTCGTCGAACCAGCAGTTCGGGGCTATCATCAGCAAACAGGTTCTCGCCATTGATGACCAGCGCGCGCGTTTTCGCCATAACTGGCGTTTGAAATTGAAATTTCTCCAGCAAAGGCGTTCCTTTTCGGAAGGTCAGTTTTTGCTTCGCTATTGCCTGTCGTCCGTTTGCTTTTCTAATTTCGACGGTATACTCACCCGGCCGAACGCGCTCTGCGATTCCTGCATCGAATTGATTGTTAGTGATGCAATTGCCTAACCCTGAACAACAGCCAACACGTAATGTATCACGTTCAGTAGCATCGGTCCGGGTCAAAATGATCTGCCCTTCGCTGGTACCATCCAGAAAATTTTCAATCTGAAAACCAAGTGGCTGCGCTATCGTAGCGGTTGTCTGATTATCGATAAAGCCGATTTGTAGATTCCCGGCTGGCTTTATGGCGATTTTGTAAATAGAAAGTTTATTGGCGTCGTTAAGTACGTAAATGCCTAACTGCTTATCGGGCGACGGCATTCGGCAAAGACTAATTGGATACGCCTGTTCATTCCAGATAGAACTATTGGCTGATGTTTGATACGATTTTGCCTCAAAACTCGTCGTCGTTACGTTCGTAGGAACCGTCAGTACGACCTGCTTATTGCCCTGGTCGATCGCGATATTTTCGGATGGGAAGCCGGGAATTGAAATACCTAAAAGTTTTACATCGTCTGTAGGACTGACTTCCTGTTTTGCAGGTCGGCAGGACTGAAGCAATGCCAGTAGCATTGTTACGTAGGTAAGTGATTGCGTAGTTAAAACGTGTTTCATTACGTTGAACCAGTGAAATTTCTTTCGAGGCAAAAACTATCTGTTGCGATTTTATTTCAAAGAAATGAAAACCTATTCATTAATCAGCGACGTAGCAGATAGTTAAATATTAATTTTCTGCGACTTTGCTACGTTTAAACAAGCTCATCTAAAAACATGAACGCTACGCTTGACAAAAAATCCCTGCTGGCTGAGTTGGACGCTCCGTATGAGGTCAGCCCCGAAGCCGTTACGTTCTACCAGAAAAATGGCTACGTTAAGCTAAAGCACGTATTAAGTCCCGCCGTTCTGGAATACTACGGCGACATCATTACGGACTTGGTTTTTCGACTCAATACGTTAGTTAAGCCCATGGAAGAACGTACTACGTATGAGCGGGCTTTTCTACAAATCATGAACCTTTGGCGGGAAGATGAAGCAGCCAGAGAGTTCGTGTTCTCCAAGCGGCTAGCCAAAATCGCGGCTGATTTAATGGGCGTCGATGGCGTTCGTATCTACCACGATCAGGCGCTTTATAAAGAACCATCAGGTGGTATTACACCCTGGCACGCCGACCAGTTTTATTGGCCACTTTCATCGCCAAAAACGGTTACAGTCTGGATTCCGTTGCAGGATACACCAATGGAAATGGGTCCGCTGGCCTTTGCCGAAGGTAGCCAGCACGTAGAGATTGGTCGCGATATTGAAATCAGCGATGAGAGCGAAAAACTCTTGGCCGAAGCACTTCAGAAGGAAAATTTTAACGTTCATGATACGCCTTTCGAACTGGGTGAAGTGAGTTATCACGCAGGTTGGACGTTCCATCGCGCCGGCCCGAACGTATCGGGCAAGCCGCGTAAAGTCATGACCATGATTTATATGGACAAAGATCAGACTATTGTTAAGCCTCGTAATCAGTATCAGATTGCCGACCACGAAACCTGGCTCAATAGTTTGCCAATAGGTAGCACACCGCAGGACGAAATGAATCCGGTGTTGTATAGTCGATAGTTGAATAGCAGCATAGGCATCCAAAATAGTCGTCAGTTTACGGGTATCAGCGAACTTATTTTCAGGCTGATACCTATCAACTGACGACTATTGACTTTTTATGGAAATATTTTTGCAGTATTTCTGTTGTAGAAACAAATCATCACTTCCTTCAAGCGGCATGAAGTCACTTCTTACGCTTGTTGCCTGGCTATTTTTTAGCGTATTGGCAACAGCGCAGATCCAGAAAGATCCAACCAACTGGTCGGTTATTCCTCCAAAAAACACCGCCAAAGTTGGTGATGTTATCGAGATACGTATTCAGGCCGCAATTGACAATGGTTGGCACATTTACTCCAGTGACCTTGATCCAAACATTGGCCCAATTCCTACTAGTTTTAAATTCAGTACCTCAGATGCCTGGCAGACAGTAGGTAGCGCCAAGCCGGTTGGCGTCGAAGAAGTGTTCGTACAGGTATGGGGGGCCAAGGTCCGTCAATTTGCGAACAAAGCCGTTTTCATTCAGAAAGTTAAAATTCTGAAGCCGGATCCTTCGTTTAAGGCCACAGCTGAATACATGGCATGTTCTGACAAAGACGGTACGTGCCTTCCACCCGCCGAAGTTGAGCTTTCAGCAACTATTAAAACGCTGGCTGGCGTAACAGCCCCAACAGCTACGTCTACCGCCGTTGTTTCAGCTCCCAAAACAGAATCAGCAGTCACGAAACCTGCTTCCGAAACGGCTGTGGCTGCTACGTCGGCACAGGCTTTACCAGATACCGTAGCGGCAAAAGCAATTGAACCAATTACTACCGAAGCTCCAGTTGTTGCTCAAGCGAGTACAAGTGAAACAGATGCTACGTCGAGTGGCTCACTTGGCGGATTTCTGTTGGCCGCTTTTCTATCGGGTTTAGTGGCGTTGCTTACGCCCTGCGTATTCCCGATTATTCCGGCTACGGTGAGTTTCTTTACCAATCAACAGGGCGGTCAGTGGAAAGCGTTACTATATGGTGTCTTTATTATCGGTATATACGTACTGATCGGTACTGTTGTCTCGCGGGTTAACGGACCGGCGTTTGCGAATTTTGTGAGTACGCACTGGTTACCGAACGTACTGTTTTTCGCTGTTTTCTTTGTTTTTGGTTTATCATTTCTGGGATTATTTGAAATTGTATTACCCAGTTCATTGGTGAACAAAGCCGACGCTAAATCGGAGCAGGGTGGTATTGCCGGTATTTTCTTCATGGCGTTTACGCTCGTATTGGTTTCGTTTTCCTGCACAGGCCCGATTGTCGGTAGTTTGCTGGTAGCCTCGGCAGGTGGAGAAGTGGTGAAACCAATTTTGGGTATGGCGGCTTTTTCGTCGGCTTTCGCGGTGCCCTTTACGTTGTTTGCGGCATTTCCGCAATGGCTTCGGAACTTGCCTCGTTCGGGAGGATGGCTCAATTCGGTGAAAGTTGTTCTTGGCTTTCTGGAGTTAGCGCTGGCACTAAAATTTTTGAGTGTAGCCGACCAGGTTTACCACTGGGGCCTACTCGACCGCGAGGTTTTTCTTTCCATCTGGATTGTCATTTTCGCCCTGATTGGTTTCTATTTTCTGGGAAAACTTCGTTTGCCGCACGATAGCGAAGTGAAAACCATCAGTGTTCAGAAGCTATTGCTGGCCATTGCTACGTTCTCATTTGTGGTGTACATGATTCCGGGACTTTGGGGTGCTCCACTGAAAGCATTATCGGGTTATCTGCCGCCGGAAACATCGCAAGATTTCAACGTACAAGGCGGTGGAGGTAAAAGCGTTGGGGCGGAGCGGCAAATCTCTGAGAATATTAAATACGGCAATCTGTTTCATCTGCCGCATAGCCTGGAAGGATTCTTCGATTACAAACAGGCGCTGGCTTATTCCAAAAAAGTAAATAAGCCCGTTTTTATTGATTTTACCGGGCACGGTTGTGTGAACTGCCGAGAAATGGAAGCCCGCGTCTGGTCAGATCCGGCGGTGCTGTCGCGTTTACAGAATGATTTTGTGGTGGTGGCGCTTTACGTAGACGATAAAACGGAACTTCCAGAAACGTCCTGGTACACGTCATCGTACGACCAAAAGGAGAAGAAAACCATTGGCGCACAAAATGCCGATTTGCAGATTACAAAGTATAATAACAACGCCCAGCCTCATTACTGCCTCGTCAACAGCGAAGGAAAACTGCTGGTGCCACCTAAAAACTACGACCGCAGCGTAGCAAATTTCGTCGCGTTTCTGGATGCGGGAAAAGCGAAGTTTTGATTGTACTTGAATTTAAACACAAAGGTCTCAGAGTAAAGCACTCTGAGACCTTTGTGTTTATAGCTGTGTTTGAAAATTACTTCATTTTATTTTCGAATAGAAACACGCCGTTTTTGTTGGCAATGACGATATCGATTTTACCGTCTTTATTCATATCCTGCGCCACTACGTTCAGGCCGGAGCCCGAGTCGTTGTCGATGATATGTTCTTTGTAGTACGGCGCTTTTCCGGGTGTAAATTCAAACCACATCAGAATGCCCGGATCAGCGTCGCCGGGGTCACGACCGTGGTGCGCCAGAAACCGTTTGCCGGTGATATAATCTTTACGACCGTCGCTGTTTAAATCAGCCATAATAGACGAGTGCGTTTGGGCAGTCGTATTACTCATCAGGTGCGTTTTGAAATTGATTTTCCCCTGCTCGTCTACAATCTGTTCGTGCCACCAGACGCCTAATGCGTGGGCCGAAGCGCTCACTACGTCGTTTTTGCCATCGCCATTCACATCCAGTACCTGCATATGCGAACAAGGTTCGCCCAGATTGGCCGGATGAAATACCCAATTGCCGCCTTTTTTGTCAGGCGTTCCTTTGTACCATCCTTCCTTAACCACTACGTCGGCAATACCATCTTTGTCGATATCACCATAACCGATGCCGTGCGAAAAAATCTCGGTTCCCGCTACGTTCTCCTGACTTAGCGGAAAGCGCTGCCATTCGGTTTCGCCTGGTTTTGAGGGCGATTTAAGCCAGACAATCTGCTTCTTAGCTTTATCTCCGCAAAGGATATCAAGCCGGCCATCACCGTCGATATCGATAAATCCCGGCGATTCATTGGCGATACCCACCGAGTCGGCAATGATGTGTTTTTTCCACGTACCCGGTGCATTGTTCTTTGGGTTTTCGAACCAGAAACCCGGCTTCCCGGGAAAATCGACAACCACTACGTCGTCCCAGCCGTCCTGATTCACGTCCATACCCATATTAAGGAACGAATCGCTGTACTCTTTTCGAGGATCATACGTGCGTGATGGAGCCATTTCGTGGCGGGTCCAGTTGGGCGCTTCGAACCAGTAATAGCCGGCAACGATGTCCATCTTACCATCTTTATTCAAATCGGCTACGGCGACCCCCTCCGAAATGAAATCGCCGGTCAACTTTGTCTTTTTAAACTCTCCGGATGGAACGACGTTTTTGTTCGGGGCTTTGGTTTCAGGT
This sequence comes from Spirosoma flavus, assembly GCF_054778555.1. NCBI lineage: Bacteria > Pseudomonadati > Bacteroidota > Cytophagia > Cytophagales > Cytophagaceae > Spirosoma > Spirosoma flavus. The sequence goes on along the minus strand of NZ_BAAGZL010000004.1, from coordinate 255,602 downwards.
GTCGCGGCCTGTTGCTGGCGGACTTTAAACAATGCCTTGTCATCCTGGCCGTGAACACTTGTAAGCCAGCAAAGCAACGTAGCACTTAGTATGTATCGACTGCTTCTGTTTATCCGTGTTTTCATTTAAGTAACGCGGGTGGAAACCCGCAGTTTTGAATTACATTACTCCCCTAACACTTTGGCAATCAATGCCTGAATCTCGTGATTTTCGTGCGAGTGGTCGAGTTTGCCTACGCGATCGTTAAAATCCTTCAATAGTTTTTTGGCATCGTCGGTACCAATGGCGCCGATACGTTGAATCATATAATTGAGGTGCTTCGGCATCTTCGATTTCTGACTCAGTTCCAAGGCCCGTTTCATATCGACAGTGGCTAAAGGTTCAGACGCGTACCACAACATTAAAGGCAGATTGTGATCGTCTTTGTCGCCGTTTTTCTGAACGAGTGCGTCGACTACGTCCCAACGTTGAGCGGGTTCGAGACGTAGCATGGCCGACGTCAGGTAAAGACGTACCAGCGACGAATTATCGTTCTGGGCCAACGTAGCAAGCCGTTTCAGCGTTTCGGGCGAAACAGTTTTACTTTCGGCCAGTAACTGAAGCGCCCAACTTCTGACGTACTCGTTTTCGTTGTTCAGCAAATCGACCAAATCTTTCTCGGTCAGTCCTTTCGTTACGTGCAATGCCCACAAGGCGCGGAGTTTGCGAGTCGCATCTGGATTTTTCTCCAGAATTTCTTTCAACGCTTTGTGTACCTTTTTGCTACCACCTCGCTCCTGCAATAAGAGTCGAGCCTGGCGAACGTACCATTCATTAGCATTTAGCTGATAATTAACCAGTTCCATGTCCGACGCTTTTGACAAATCGGCCTGCACCCACTTATCATTTTCGTGCGTGATCTTGAAAATACGGCCCATCGTTTTGTCGTGAACATCGGGATTTGAACTGTGGCACTGGTTTTTATCGTACCAGTCGATGGCCCACACCGAACCACTGGGGTCGTATTTCATATTCAGCCACTGCGACCACGAATCGTTCATCGCCATGAAATCGGGGCGGTGGCTGACCATGTAGCCAGAACCCGCACGAGCCGGATGGTCGCGGTTGAGTTTGGCGCCGTTGATATTGTTCATGAAAATGTCGTTCCGATACTCCTGCGGCCAGCTATTGCCCAGGTAAATCATAGCCCCCGAATGAGCGTGGCCTCCACCTGCCGAAGCTGACCGGAAATTACCCGCGTGTGGGCCGCGTTCGCCCAACCAGTGTACGTGATCGGCGTGGGTTTTGATATCGTCGTAGGTATACGGGTTGAAATGTTTCCCGCCCTGACGCTGATATCGCCCACCCTGAATCATGTGGTACATGTGCGGAATAACGCAGGCCGTGATAAATGCATGACCATAGTCGTTGAAATCGAGTCCCCACGGATTGCTGGTTCCTTCGGCAAATACCTCAAATTGATGGTTTGTAGGATGATACCGCCAGACACCCGCGTTGAGTTTGGTACGTTCAGAATCCGGCGCGCCGGGCTTACCCACGTTCGAATGGGTGAATACGCCGTGCGTGCCATAAAGCCAGCCATCCGGGCCCCAACGCAGACTGTTCAGCGTTTCGTGCGTATCCTGCGTTCCCCAGCCATCGAGCAATTTCTGTGGTGGTCCGGTTGGTTTGTCGGTTTTGAAATCGGCGGGAATAAACAGCAGATACGGAGCCGCGCCAACCCAAACGCCACCCATGCCAACCTCCATGCCGCTGACCAGATTTAAGCCTTCGGTAAAGAGTTTCTTACTGTCTAACGTACCGTCGCCGTTGGTATCTTCAAAAATGAAAATCTTGTCGCGCCCCTGCCCTTCCGGTGCCGGAACCGGGTACGTATGCGACTCCACCACCCACAACCTGCCTTTCCAGTCGATGGTGAAGCAAATCGGTTTTACGATATCAGGTTCGGCAGCGGCCAGCGTAATTTTAAAACCCTTGGGGGGCGTCATCGCCTGAGCCGCTTTAACGCCAGAAAGGCCAGCATTCAAAACCGGATCGAGTGGAGGGAGAATGATGATGTCTTTCTGTTTCAGTTCATTGGGGAACGTAGGACGCGTGGCGTAAAACTGAAAATCATCGAAATTGATGTGCGCCCATTTGTCGTTCGGGATGTACGGAATTTGCGAAATACCCGTTTCGTTATCCACAATCCGAATGAAAATATCCTGATTAAGATAGGGTTGCAATTCAACAACGGCGGGCTGCAACGTAGCGCGGCCCTGACCTGTGATGTGATAAATAACCTTGTCTGTACTCGCCTGCACTAGCTCCACCCGTGTATCCTGCAAGGCGCCACCCGACACCATGAAAGCGGCAAACGGCTGCGTCACTTTAAACGGTACCGAAGTTAACGTACCAGTTAACTTATAGTTAGTAGTACCTCCACTGCTCAGAAAATGCTTTCCGGCGAAACCGACGTGCATGTCTTTCTCGTGTACCGGCGATGGGTCGTCCTGCGAAAAAATGGGGTTTGTAAACGCATCGCCCGTAGCAGTCCAGTCTTTCAGCGTGCCTGTTTCGAAGTTCAGATTCAGGGGTTGGCCGTCTTTCGTCGGCACCTGTCCAGCCATAACTGCCTCACCGATCTTACCTTCTACTACTTCGAAGGCCCCCACCATACCTGCCGTCCGGTGACCCGGAACGGTACAGAAATACGTATCATTTTTGTCGGCGACGAACGTAATGCTGGTCTTAGTGCCCTTATCCTGAAGCGTTTTGCTTTTTACACCCAGTTTTTCCAGGGCAATGTCATGTGTCATGACTTCGCCGTTAGTAATGGTGATACGTACCCGGTCGCCTTTGTTGGCTTTTAAGGTTGGGTTACGCGCGCCATCTTTCGCAAAATAACCCAGCATGGTTGTTTCCAGTGCGTATTCGCGGTCCACTTTGGCAGTATCTTGGGCGGACGTAGCAGCAGTTTTGGCCTTTGTGTTCTGCGCAAATATGGACGTAGCAGGCGCCAGCGTGGTAGTCAGCAGAAAGGCGGCAAGCAGACGGCAATGGTTCATGAGAATAGGTCGAAAGGGATTCATTACAATTTAGGAATAAAGCTATTTCGGAATCAATAATGCTACGTTCGGTACGCTACGTTTACAAACCCGATTTATAACTCGGATATAGTCAAATCTCTAAATTCAACCTGCGCTACGCCCCCACTGTGAATCTGAACAGCAATAACACCTTTGTTCGGAATCTTGCTGTCCTGCTCTATGTAGTCGGCGGTTTTAACGCCGTTGATGTATAATTCGTGACGGTTGCCTTTGCAGCGAATGATATAACTATTCCAGCCGTCTTCTTTCAGAATCTTTCTCAGGATGCTCAAATCGCCACCGATTAACTTCTCCCGGCGGTGTTCGTCGTAAATATCCCCCCAGAAGCCATTACCAATATCGGCCTGATAGCCAATAATTTTCTTTCCTTCCAGAATTGACCGATACTGAATACCACTGTTGATCATCCCGGTTTTTGGATCGCCGGACAGACGGAACAAGCATCGAAATTCGAAATCACCATACTCTTTAACGGTGTGCAGGTACGTATTCTCCGGTATTTTTTTGACGCCGTCACCGCTACGTATCATGCTATCTTTTACGAACCACAAGCTAGCATGAGCGGGGTCAACGGTTTTCCAGCCATTCAGGGTTTTACCATCAAATAATGATACCGTTTTTCCGGATTGGGCAAAAACAGAGATATACGCACAAAGAAAAAAGGCCAAGGTCAGCAGCCGTTTCGCTACGTTCGATTCAAAGGAAGAAAGCTTCCGGTTTACTTTCATGCGATCAGACGTTTCGGGTAAAGTCTAATTGTATAAAGCACAGTTGGTTAGTAAGTCTCCTTATTTTTAAGGTATAATACTTATTATAAAGACTTACAATGTTCCGAAACCAAGCCCGGACCCTTATCTTTAGTGAATACTCCTGTCAGGAAAAGATAACTTAGTTGTTTACGGCGTAGCACGGGTCCGTGAAAACCAATACGGTGCTTAAACCAACTTTTACTACGACACCTGTTCTAATTCATATTATTTTCGCCCGGATTACCTGAAACGGAGCAGCTTACATGAGAAAATGGTACTTGATTTCAGTAGTTACCGTATTTATCGGAGCGGTTGCTCTATGGAAACTTTCCAAATCGAGAACGTATCAGGTCTTCGGCGAATACTACCCACGTATCAATACCACTGAAAAAGTAGTCGCGCTGTCGTTTGATGATGGGCCAACACCGCGAACTGACAGTATTCTGGACCTGCTACGTGATGTAGACATCAAGGCAACGTTTTTTGTAGTTGGTCGAGATTTAGTAGCCAATCCAACCGAAGCGCCTAAACTTATAGCCGCCGGGCATGAACTGGGCAATCACACCTTTTCGCACGAGCGCATGGTTTTGAAACCGTACTCGTTCGTGAAAGCTGAAATCGAAAAAACGGATTCGCTGATACGTAAAGCCGGGTTTCAGGGCGAAATCGTATTCCGGCCACCTTACGGAAAGCGATTATTCGCGCTGCCGTATTATTTGGAAAAAACCGGCCGAAAAACCATCATGTGGGATGTAGAGCCAGAATCTTTCTCCGAAATCGCGACCGATTCCGCAACAATTACCGAACACGTATTGGCGAATACAAAGCCAGGCTCTATCATCTTGCTTCACATTATGTACGACGGAAAAGAATCGATAAAGGCCATTCCGGCTATTGTGAAGGAGTTGAAAAATAGAGGGTTTGTCTTTAAAACGGTGTCGGAATTGCTACGTCATCAGTCAATTTGAAGTAGGACTTTTGCTACGTCGCATAGCGACCCAATATTTGTAGAAAAACTGGCCTTTGTAGTTTTCCGTTGCGTAGCGACCAAACGAAATGAGTAAGGTTTGGTCGCTACGCGACGGAAAAAGAAGACATATCTGGCCCTAATGGCTATAAACATTTGGTCGCTACGCGACGATTGAGAGAATAACCCCTTCCTGAGCAAGGAATTCTGAATGGAGTAAGAATCAGCCCTCACTTATAATACGGATTTCCGACTGAATCGACGACTGCCCAGGGGTAATGCCATTTGTCCATATACACGTTTCCAGGCAAGAAATCGTCGTTGGCATCCCGTAATTTTCTGGTTAACAAAGCTTCCAACTGTTTCTGCATCTGGGCCATGTTTGGCTGATTCACTACGTTGGTCAACTGGTTTGGGTCTTTCTCGTTGTCGTACAAAAGCCAGGGCCCTTTTAAGTCACGCACGTATGTATAACGCGACGTACGAACGCCCCGGTACTCGCGACCACCCTTGCCATAGCCCCATTGATGGAAAGGCACAATACAGGCAATCAGCGCTGCATCGTCGGGACGGGGAGCGCGGGGTTGTTTAATTAAAGCCGAATAATCTTTTCCCTGCACACTCTTTGGAATCGGCTGTTGCGTCATGGTTAGCAGCGTCGGCATTACGTCCGTCAGCGTCATCGGTACGTCCATCGTGCGCCCTTTTCGGCCGAGCCCGGCTGGATATTTGAGCAGGAAAGGAATACGTATCGATTCGTCCCAAGGTTTCTGTTTGTTCAACTCCCCTTGCGAATAGAGCATATCGCCGTGGTCGGAGGTAAAGATAAAAATGGTGTTTTCGTCCAGATTAGCTCCTTTTAAGGCGGTCTGCAATCGTCCGATGCAATCATCGAGCGCATTGATGTGGGCATAATAACCACGTAGCGCTCGCCGGGCATCGGTCGTGTCTTTAGTCGACACGTTGGAACGTAGCGCAATTGGCCGACCGGCGTACTTTTGCCGATACTCTTTCGGCGCCGTTTGGTATGGATCATGCGGTGGCCCCCATGCCAGCACCAGCAGGAAAGGATTACTACGTTGCCGGGTCATAAACGCAATCGCCGAATCGGTCTGACTGATGGCGTCGTACTGCTGCCACACAAAACGCGTGTTGACTTCATTGTAATACGGCGAATCGTTGTAATTGTGCGTGCATTCCAGCGTCCGCCAGTAATCGAATCCCTGCCGACGTTCGACCGGAATCGGCGCTACCCGCCCCGGCGCATAATCCTTGTTCATGCTTCCGTTGATGTGCCATTTTCCGATGAATCCCGTCTGATAGCCGTTTTGCTTACAAACTTCGGCCAACGTAACAGCTTCATTACGTAGCGGACGGTCGTTGTAAAAAACACCATGCGTATGCGCGTGCTGTCCCGTGAGCATACTGGCCCGGCTCGGCGAACAAACCGGCACCGATGCTACACAATAACGCGCATTGGTCGACTCACCCGCCAGTTTGTCAATATTTGGCGTGATGACATCGCGATTTCCGGCGTAACCAAACGCTTCGGCTCGCCACTGATCGGCCATGACGATAACAATATTGGGCTTTTTCGTTTCTGCCGAAATCGACCTAGCAGGTTTGACTGGCGAGGGAGAAACCCAAAGCATCCAACCGGTCAGGAGGGCGCTACCGGTAGCTATGGCTAAGTAATTCATAAACGTAGCATTGGTTTAGGGAGGTTATTGAGCCGCGGCTTTAAGTCGTTCGAAAGTTGGCAGTAGCGTATTTTTCAGCGATTTACCTTGTGGCAACGTAGCCAGATTGGTCAACTCCTGGGGGTCGGTTTTCAGGTTATAGACCTCTTCATACGTATCGGCTGATTCGCGCAGGTTGAAGTAATGAACGTACTTTCTGTCCTGACTTAACACACCTTCCGTTTGCGGGATAAACACCGTTGGCAGGTTCACCAAATGCTCGAAAAAGAACTCCGTCCGCCAGGAAATCTTCGGATTATCCATCAACGCGGTCAGGCTGCGGCCCTGCATACGTTTCGGAATGGGTGCACCGGCCAGCGTAAGTACTGTCGGAGCGAGGTCGATGTTGAGCGTGTATTGATTGGTGGTACGTCCGTGCCAGTTCGGGCGACGCGGGTCGTAGATGATGAGCGGCACGCGGATGGAAAGCTCGTGGCCGTACCACTTGTCAGCAAAACCATATTCACCAACGTAAAACCCGTTGTCGCTGGTGTAAACAATGATCGTGTTATCGGCCAGACCGCGTTCCTGAAGCGATTTGCGCAGATTGCCCACTACGTCATCGATACCCGTAATAAGTCGGAAATACGATTTTGTGATCTGCTGAAACAACGAATCATTCGAAAAACGGCGGGTCCAGCGAATGCGCGATTCGTTCTGATCGTTATGCCGAAACCAATCGGGGAATTGCCGGTAATACTTGTCAGCCGAAGCCGCCGGACGTTTTATTGTCTGATCTTTGTACAAACCATCGAAACGGTCGGCGTAGGGAAATTCAATTTTGGCGGCATCCTGCGCGTGGGGCGCTTTGAAACTCACCGACAAACAAAACGGCTTTCCTTTTGGGTTGTTCGCCAGAAATTCATCCATCTGCTGGCCCATCAAATCTGTCAGGTGGATGGGTTTCCCCTGCGCATCTTTAGCAGCGTATTGGCCCTGCCCTTTGAAACCCTTCCAGTAATCGTACTGGTCTTCCGGCATCGTGTCGCCTACACCATATTTCCCAATAAAACCCGTTCGGTACCCCTGCTTACGTAGCACCAGTGGGTACGTCTGCGCTAGTGCCGAATCGGAGAACGGTTTCGCGAAATCGACAATCCCGTGCCGACGTGCATACTGACCGCTCAAAATACTGGCCCGGCTCACGGCGCAGATAGGCGTAGTGACGTAAGAGCGTTGAAAGTAAAAACCCTCACGCGCCAGTTTATCGATATTCGGCGTCTTAATTACCGAGTTTCCGGCTACGCCCAGCGCGTCCCAGCGCTGGTCATCAGCAAGAAGGAAGATAATATTCGGTGGTGTCGCCGGGGCCGTCGGCTCAACCGACAAGGGACGTAGCGCCGTGGCTGCCACAACGACCAGAAGTAACGTAACAAATTGCTTCACAACGTAGTGTTTTGTCTGGGGCAAGCCCACAATTGAGTATGTATTTATTTGAAATTTTGACGGTCTTTTTTGTCCTTCTGAAGAACGAAGAATCTTAAACTTCCCTCACCTGAGTGTTGCGACACGTCAAAATTCTTCGTTCTTCACAATGACAAAATACGGGCATCAATATCCTGGATTCTGATCTAATTTATTGACAGATACCTCAAGCACCGGAATAGGAGCTACCAGTTTGTTCGCAGTTAGCGAATACGACTCCGGATACAGGAAATTCTTGCTGGCTTTCTCACGCTTGCCGTGGGCGGTCATAACTTCCAGGGCTTTTCCGGTACGTTTCAAATCGTACCAGCGCTGATTTTCAAAGCAAAACTCAACCTGACGTTCTTTCGCAATCAGCGTTTGTAAGGCGGTTTTATCCAAACCAGCCAGCGGATTCGTCAGGCCAGCGCGGGTACGTACCTGTTGGACGTAGGGAATTGCTTCTGCACTACGTCCTTGTTCGTTCAGCACTTCGGCATACATGAGCAGTACGTCTGAGTAACGTAACACGGGCAAATTATCGCCAGCGCGGTCGTCGGGGGCGTTTAAGGGAGCTTTGTACTTATTGCAATACGGAATCGGACGTACCACTCCATCCCAATCGGCGCCCGTCCAGTAGGCAATCGATACGTCTTTTCGCTTGTCGCCGGCGTCAAAAGCGTTGATCAAATCCTGCGTTGGCTGATTCCATCCCGCCGAAATGATGTTGATATTCGGCCGTTTCGTAACGGCTCCTCCCGACGTGTGTGGGGCAAATAGAAAAATGAATCGCTGAGCCAGTTCCGCGCTGTTTTCGGAATACTGAATGGCGAAAATCGTCTCTTTAGTATCCTTGCTACCGGGGTTGAACAGATCGGCGTAGTTGGCCTGCAAACTGTATTTTCCCGCCGTAATCACTGATTTCAGAATGGGTTCGGCGTTGGAATAATCATTTCGTGTCAGATACACTTTACCGAGTAAGGCCAAAGCCGCTGTTTCGTTCGCGCGGCCCACTTCTGCTACGTCGACCGCTTTGGCAAAATGGCTGGCAGCCTCTTTAAGATCACTGATAATAGCGTCATAAACCTGCTGCTCAGACGACCGTTTTACGTTCACCGCATCCAGCGACGCAATCGGCGTTATCACCAGCGGAACGCCACCAAACTGACGTACCAGATTGAAATAATACAAAGCCCGCAGAAACAGCGCTTCACCCGCACAACGATCTTTGTACGACATTTTCGACCAGCTCACGTTCGGCCGATCCAGCTCGGACAGAAGCTTGTTGCAGCGGGTAATGCCGTTGTAGGAAAGATTCCAGAAGTTGGAATACGTAGCATTGTCGGATACGAGAATAAACTGATCGATGACGCCACGAGCGGCTTCACCAATGCGCGTATTATTCTGAAAGCTAGCGTTATCGGAAATTAATTCGGCCAGCACCCAGTGATACGTTTTTTCGTAATCCCGCATCGGAACGTAGCAGCCGTTCGCCAGCAGAATGTACTCAACTTCGGTCTTATAAAAGTTACCCTCATTGAGGGTTGCCTGCGGATAAAGTTCAAGAAACTTCTTGTTACAACCCGTTAGCGTTAATAGAATAAACGTGGCAATGATGTATTTCATGGCAAGTCCAGGATTGCTTTAGAATTGCAGATTAAGTCCAAGTGAAGTGGTACGTGCCAGCGGGTACGACGACATATCGAAGCCGGGCGCCAACGTATTATTGATAGCCTGCGACTGACCTTCCGGATTCGCGCCTTCGTAGCGGGTGAACATGGCCAGATTCTGAATCGTCAGGTAGAAGCGGCAACCGCTGATAAAACCCGTTTTCTTGACCAGATTATCGGGCAACGAGTAGCCGAGCGATACGTTGGCAATACGCAGAAACGAAGCATCTTCTACCCACAACGTATTGACCCGGTGACCCCAGCTCGGCGTCAGTTTCGGTACGCCATACAGCATACCCGTTCCCGGACTCGACGAACTCCGCCAACGGTTCACCCATTCCTCCCGGACGTTGAAAAAGCCTTGCAGGTTATCTACCGTCTGACGTAAGCCGTTCATTACCTGCCCGCCGTATTGTCCGTTGACGATAACGCCCAGGTTAAATCGCTTGTACGTCAGGTTGTTCGTCAGTCCGTACGTGAACTTGGGATGCGGGTTGCCAATGATGGCGTAATCGAGGAAATCGTTAATCATTCCGTCGCCATTTACGTCTTTATATTTCGGGTTTCCGGCGTACACCTGCTGCGTTTTGATCAGGTTCGGGTCAGCGATGTCGGCATCTGAATAAACCCCTTCGAGCACAAAGCCGAAGAACTGACCAATCGGCTGACCAACCACCGTTACGTGTGTCGGATTGCTGTCGTTGTTACCCGACAAAATCCGGTCGCCATTATCATTCAGGGCGAGGACTTTATTCCGGTTGAAGGCGATGTTGGCGTTTACATCCCATTTTAATTCGCCCACCAGCGGACGCACACCCAACGAGATTTCGACACCCCGGTTACGAACATTCCCTTTATTGACAACCTGCGAATTGAAACCCGTAATGGCCGGTATTACGTCGTTCAGAAGCATGTTTTTGCTGGTTCGGTTGTAGTAATCGAGCGTCAGCGAAACGCGGCTGTTGAGCAATTCAACGTCCAGACCACCGTCTACCTGCTCCGACTCTTCCCAGGTTAGGTATGGGTTCGACAGGCCAACATACGAAGCCGTAACCTGCGTATTTCCAAACACATACGAACCAGGATTGATGGATGCCAGGTGAGAATAATCCCCAATGTTGTTGTTGCCGCTACGTCCGTAACTCACGCGCAGCTTGAGGCTGTTCACGTAAGGGTTGTTACGTAGAAAGTCCTCTTCCGAGATCCGCCACGCGCCCGCCAGCGAGGGGAACGTAGCATAACGACTCTGTGCGCCAAACCGCGACGAACCGTCGGAACGTACCGTAGCTGTCAGCAGGTATTTGTCTTTGAAACCGTAGTTGATACGTCCCAGGTACGAAATAATGCTCCACTCGTTCACATTCTGCCCCCACGTATTGATGGTTGGAGCCGCGTTGATGGTCTGCACCAGATCGTTGGGATATGGGCCTGCCGTCAGGGATAAGCTGTTAGTCTTGCTCATCTGCGTTGTATATCCGGCCAGCGCTTCAATCCGGTGGTCACCAATTGTCTTTTTGTAAGTCAGCGTATTTTCGACCAGCCAGTTGAACGTTTCGCCGTTGATATTAGATGAGCTACCGGTTCCGGCCGCAGGTGGGCGATTGGGTCCGCCAACGGTGCTTGGAACGTACTGCGAAAACCGGGACGTCGACCAGATGGTATTCAGCGATGTTCGGGCGGTCAGGTTTGGGATGATGTTCCACTCAAGAAACACGTTTCCTAAATTCTGAAATTGCTTCTGCGATTGAGTCGTTTCCCGAAGTATGTACAGTGGATTCGCAAAACTCCAGGCCGAGTGGTATTTGCTCTGTGGCGACGTGAGGTACGGAATCAGATTTCCATTGGCATCATAGGGCGACAAAACTGGATTGGCCCAGTTGGCTACGCCAATCACATCTTCACGACTAGAATTTGTATTCGTGCGGTTTTGAATAATAAACGTCGGCTGGAGCGAAGCGCCTATTTTAACCACTTTACCCAGATTCGTTTCTAACCCAAGGCGAGCGCTGTACCGTTCGACACCTGTATATTTCAGAACGCCATCCTGTTTGAAATAACCCAAACTGGCATTCAGCCGAGAGTCTTCCGAACCTTTATTGATATTCACGTTATAATCCTGAATCGGAGCGGCTTGCAACAGCAAATCATACCAGTCAGTGCCTTTACCAACCAGTTGGTCCGGAGTACGGTATTCAACTGGATAATCGTTAATCGTTGGTTCACGGTTTTCCGTACGACGTACCGCGATGTCAATCCGGTTGCGTTGAAAATCAATGAATTGCTGCTGATTCATCAGTTTCGGGCGACCTTTCATGGGCACCTGCTGCACACCCCGCATCACACTGGCGGTTACCTGCGTCCGATTGTATTGGCCCTGTTTAGTCGTAATGATTACTACACCATTCGATCCCCGCGAGCCGTAAATAGCCGTTGATGAAGCGTCTTTCAGGATGTTAATCGACTCAATATCATTTGGATTGATGAAGACCAGCGGATTGAGATTTTGGTTCAATCCCGACGAATACGGCATACCATCCACTACATAAAGCGGTTCATTCCCCGCTCCCAGCGAGCCGCTTCCCCGAATCCGAACCGACGTACCAGCGCCCGGCGCACCCGACGGCTGCTGAATCTGCACACCCGCCACCTGACCAATCATTTTCTGATCAAGAGTCGAAACGGGCAGGTCCTTAACGGCAGCTTGGTTAATGGTTGCTACAGAGCCCGTTACGTCACGCGCGCGCTGCGTACCGTATCCAACCACCACAACTTCTTTCAACGCTTTCGTATCGGTCGCCAGCGTAATCAGCAACGTAGTGCGGTTTCCGACTACCTCCTCCTTCGACAAATAACCGACAAACGAAAACACTAACGTAGTGGTCGGGTCAGGAACCGTCAACTTAAAGGCACCCGAAGCATCAGTTGTTGTACCCTGATTTGTGCCTTTGATCAATACGTTAACACCAGGGAGACCTTCGCCCCGCTCATCGATTACTTTTCCGGTAATGGACTCCGCAACCGACGTAACGGTAGACGTAGCATTTTCTAACGTAGCGATCGGGCCAAGGCGAGCCAGCAATACGTTACCTGCAGACGTAGTGGCCGCTGATTTTTCGCCAATAGACGGCGGTGCTACGTCTGACAGGTCTTTTTTACGCTCTTTCTTATCCGTCAGGATCAAATAGAACCCGTCTCTTACTTTTTTGTATTTCAGCCGATTAGGAATCAGAATCTTGTCCAGGTTATATTCCAGTTTCCGGTGATAGTCCAGTTCGGCGGTCGATACTACGATGTTATCCACCGAACCACCTTCCGACAAAATATCAACTTTGTAATACGCCTTAATTGACTGAAGTACATCCTGTAGCGGTCGACTTTCGGACGTAGCGCGAACGGATTTCACGGGTAGCTGATGCTGCCAGGCCACGAGCTGCGACCAGCCAGCACGCCCATAGATAAGCAGACTTAGCAACAGCAGACCCGTTCGAAGAGGAAATAGATTTTTTTTCATTGAGCAATTGAGGAAAGCGTTTTTATTCTTTTTCTTTCAAAATCACTTTATCTGCCTGACGGACAACCCTAAGATCAAAAAGCTCCGACACCGTAAGCAGTAATTCATCAACATGGGTAGCCTGTAAGGAACCGACCAGCGTTCGTCGGGCCAGAGTGGGTGATTCGATTTCCACGCGCAACCCATACGTATCCGTCACAAGCTGGCCGAAATCGGTTAATGTCATGTGATCGAATACGAACCGATGGTCTTTCCAGGCCAGATAGGGCTGCGGCTGGACGTGATGACGTAGCATCGGCCGACTGTGGCTATTCATGGTCACTACGTCGCCCGGTTTCAGCATGAGTTGCTGGCGGCTATTACCCAGCGCGTATTCCATCTGAATACTCCCTTTGTGAAGCATTACGTTAGCGCGATGGGTGCGGGCCGATACGTTAAACTCCGTTCCGTGGACAATTACATTGAATCCATTGGGGGTTTGAACGATGAATTTCTGGTCGTCGGCCCGGTGCTGAACGGCAAAAAATGCTTCACCAGTCAGATCTACTTCGCGGGAACGAAATCCGAAACCGAAGCGCGGAACACGTAGCACTGAATGTGCATTGAGCGTTACAGCACTCCCGTCTGTCAGCCGAACGGTGCGGGTTTCACCGTAGGCGGTCTGATACGTCTTATAGAGAAGTTTGCTGCGATTAATCCAGCCGCCGAGTGCCAGCAATATAAACACGGCAGCAGCGGCCATCCATCTAAAATTCGCTCGAGACGCGGTTTCAATCGATATTTCAGGCACTTCGGCGGCTGGTTCCTGTACACCCTCAATCGGATGCATTTTTATGTGATTTTCGAAGCGGGCAAGCGGAACGTCTAGGTCGGGCTGGTAAATCGGCAGTTGGTTTTCCCATTCAACCAGCCAGGCATAAAATCGCTCCTGATTCGCTTCATCTTTCAGCCATTCGTCAATCATCCGGCGCTCCAGCGGAGTCGTTTTATTGGCGAAATGAGCAAATAGAAGCGATTTATGGTCAGAAGGTGTCATAAACGTCGGGATGTTCTTAGGTAGCAAAAAAATGATCGGAGCATACGTAGCGATACGTCACAGGAGCTGGTCAGCCCAGTTTTGCACCCACAACGCAAGCGGAACCATGAGCCATTGATTTTTGAGTCCGTCGCGTAACGTAGCGAGTGCTTTGGCGATATGCACTTCAATGGTACGTACCGATACGTCCATCTGGCTGGCAATTTCTTTCGCGCGTTTTCCTTCGAATCGGTGGAGAATAAAGGCGTTCCGGCACTGGGGCGGCAGCGATGCTACCAACTCATCAATCTTGCCGTATAATTCGTTATAGCACGTAATCGATTCGGGGCCATCCGACAGCGCCCCGGCCTGCTGATCAGCCGATTCCAGTGAAGTTGCTTTCCTGAACTCGTTCGCCAGATAATTGTAAGCGCTGTTGCGTACGGCCCGAAATAAATACGCCCGAAACGACCGATTGACAGCGTTGAATGCCTGCGTATTCCAGAACGTATAAAAAACATCCGAAACCAGATCTTCCGCGATTTCTTTGGAATAGACAAATCGCACCGCATGCGTACACATGGGCTTGTAGTATAGTTGAAACAGCAGCTTGCATCCCTCTTGAGGGTTTTCGGTAAATGCGCGCCGGATGAACAATTCCGTATCAGGCAGATACTCTTCCGTCCGATACGTACTTAGAACTGATGGATCCGGATGAAGACCAATCGATGGATGAGTAGCATCAGAATCAGACTTATGAACAGTAAAAGTAGCTTGCATAGGTTAGGGCAGTAGCCACTCTGGGTTAAAGGTTAGTGAATAGACAGATTTCTGATAAAAACTACGTAGTCTATTATGCGTATTTTTAGAAAAAATAAGACGAAATTACTTTCAATAAAAAATAATATTATCTATAGAATTAATAGATTTTAATTCTATAGATAATTGCATCTTCGCCGACAAAAGTAATTGAAAGAATAAAATATACTAGTGCTATAGAGATAATATTAAACTCAATTTATGATTAAGCTTGCAGACATAAAAAAAGCCAGCGCAAAGCGCTGGCCTTTTCTTGCGACACCAATATTGAGATTAATTATGTCGGTGATAGGGCCAATTCCTGACTACACCAGTACCCTATCCGACACCGTTAGACCGATTATTTATCGTAGTCAGTATTTTGTGGATCGAAGTTGGTCCAGCCTTCGAGCCAGTTATCTGTGCCGTTGAAAGCGCCCCGGTATGGAGCAGCCGTAAAGAACGAATCAGCGATTTTACCTCCCGTAATGGCGTTTGCAGCCACCAGCAGCGGAGACGAAGCCTGCGGACGTGGGTTCGGCGTGGTCAGATTAAACGAAGCCGAATTCAGCAGCAGCGATGCCAGATCCGCCGAGGCAATAATCGTGTTTTTACGAGCAGCCGCGTTAAAATACGCCGTAGCCTGATCGTTCGTGATGGAACCTGCTCCGCGCACAGCCGTCAGCGAATTGGCTACAGTTACGCCAGCTACTTCAAGACTTCCGTTAGTAGCGTTCACGTACGTACCGGTAGCTGTGCCATCTAAACGCAGCCCTTCAGGCCAACCCACAAATACTGAGTTGATGATGCTGATCGCGGTATTACGACGTAGGTGCATGGCCGATTGATAGGGTCCGCTACCCCCCGAGCTAGCCGTTGAAGCATTGCTGGGAGCGCCATCCGTCAGGAAGCTACTCACGTTAGCGAACGTCGGCTGCGTCAGTGGCAATCCATTGTTAGCTGACAATGGCGTTCCGGCAGCATTTTCGCCCGAGTTGAAATTATCCGACTCAAAACTGTTCGAGCTCGATTGGTCGGCAACTTTCGGATCACGAATCGACAGCGCAAACTGTACTTTACCCGTGAAACCCCAGTCCGTATCAAAGTCATCATCGAAGCCACGGTAAGCCACCAGATATTTGGCATTTACCGTTCCACCGAACCACTCGTACGAATCGTCACCGCTGTACGATACCTGAACGTGATCGATCGTAGTTCCCGAACCAACGCCATAGAGTGTCAAGCCGTTGATTTCGCTGTTCGCTTCGCTCGTTAATGAGATACCGCCAAATTCAATACGTACATATTTTAACGTACCAGAGTTATCTGCCGCATCCGTAAAGGCACCTAATTGGCCACCAATACCGCCTTCTGGAGCCTGGCTGGCTGGGCGGTTGTGAGGAGCTTTACCGATCAGGACTACCCCACCCCAGTCACCATATTTGCGCTGACCAGCGGCTTTACTTGACGTAAAAATGATTGGCTGCGAAGCTGTTCCTACGGCTTCCAGTTTACCGCCTTGCTCAACGATTAACGTACCACCGCGCTTAGCGCCTTCCGGGTCGTCATCAACGGTTCCACCTTTAATGACCGTACCGGGATTGATGGTTAACGTAACACCACTTTTCACGCGTACGAAACCTTTAATCAGATAAACACTCGTATTTGTCCAGGTTGTATTTGCCGAAATCGAACCAACAACTGAAACCACTGGTTTGGCGCTGACCGTAAAGGCTGGCCCTGTTGCCGAAGAGCCATTGGCCGAAACCGAAACCGGGCTACCGGCATTGGCAGGAACCGTTACAACTAACTGCGTCGAGTTGGCCGAAACAACCGTAGCTGGTACGTTACCGAAGGCAACTGTATTGCTGGCTGGCGTAGCATTGAAATTAGTACCCGTAATTACAACGGTTGATCCAACCGGTGCCGATGTTGGGCTGATGCCCGTAATGCTGAGTATTGGCGCAGGCGCTTCTTCGTTTTTACAGGCTGCTATGAATCCAACAAATCCGACTCCTAAAATGAGCAGCAAAGCCCATCGTTTCATTTGACTCATAGACAGCATTACTTTGGTTAGCATATAGTTATTGATTGGTAAACTCTTAAGGAATAATGGGCCGGCGACCGAAGGTGTAAATACCGCTCAGCGTTACGTATTGCCCACGACGGAAGCTCCGGAAAACCTGATCGGCGCTGACGGTTTGTGACGTAAGGTCGCTGCCAATTTTGCCGTCGCCGTTGAAGTCCTGCGCGTAACGTACCGCCTGATTCAACAGATCCTGCACACCGAACCGAACCTCCAGCTTTTTATTAAATGTTTTGCTGATATTCAGATCGATAGCGTGGCGAGGCAATTCATAAATGGTTGGGTTATTACGTGTTCCCACCGCGAAAATCCGTGCGCCGTAGACGTTATACAGTACGTTGAACTGAACACCTGATTTTGGTGCTTCGTAGTACAGACCACCGTTAATCAGGTATGGCGACTGGTTGGCGAGAGGCCGCTCTTTATCAGCCAGATTGGTCAGGTTTACATCCTGTGTATTGCCCGTAGCATCCGGCGCTTTCACCGATTCACCCAACGTAACACGGCTGTTGATGATCGACGCGTTGGCTACGACCTGTAAGTTCTGAAGGAAGACACTTCCTGAATTCTGGAAGCCTTTCCGAATCTCGACCTCAACGCCGTAATTCCGGGCCGAGGGCGCATTGATGAAGGTATAGTTAAAGCCGTTACCGGTTGGCAGCAGGAACGTCTCAATTGGATTTTTAAATTGCTTGTAAAAACCCGTTACCGAAATCAGTTCATTCTGCGTTGGGTAAAACTCCCATTTGGCGTCGATATTCTGAATACTAGCCGTTGTCAGTTGGGTGTTACCGATAACAACCGCTAGTAAATTGAAGTCAAAGTATTGAAACGGTGCTAATTCACGAAGTTCGGGCCGGTTTACCGTAGCCGAATATGCCAGGCGCAGGTTGTGGCGGTCGTTCAGTTTATACGTTACGTTAACCGATGGCAGCGGGCTAAATATCTTGCGATCAACCAGTTGCTGATCAACGCCACGGCGCTGAATACGTAGTCCCTGTGCGTTGTATTCACCCCGGAAACCCAGTGTTACGTTCGTGCGAGACCCGATATTCAGGTCGCCACTCACATAAGCGGCTCCGTACGTGTTTTCGCCACGATATGAATCAAGATCCGACGTACCGTCGAGCAACGAGAAACCGCCGGGTTGACCGTTTACGTTATTGATGGAAAAAATACTATTGATGGGCTGCTGCGTTACGTTCGACGTTACGTCGCCACTGCCAATAACGTTCTGATAACCATAGAAACGAGCTGCATAATCCCGGTTCCGGCGTTCGCCGTAGATACCTGCGCGGATGCGATTGGGTTCGCGATCGGTTGGGTTGCCGAACGCATGTTCAAAATTGCCAACCAGCGTAACTGTATGCTCGTTCAGTTTCGAGTAGAAACGGCCGAGGTCGATTGGGTTCGGCGTTAACGGAGTCACCAGCGTATATACTCCCGACGAACCACTATTCAACGGAGCTTGATAGCGTGCCCGTTTCCAGTCGGGCTCCCAACGACCTGAATAACCATAACCAGCTACCCAGTTCACTTTTGTTAAATCGCTCAGCTTGTGTTCGCCAGCCAGTTGCGTCGTACCAATACTCCGGTTTTCGAAGCGTTGCGAGTAGCTACGTATGTCGGCGTTCGAATCGAAATTCTGGCCCTGACGTACTACCGTTTCCTGGTTGCCAAGTTGGTTGAAAAGGGTTTTCCACTCGAGCGTAAACGTAGGCGAGAAACGTAACGACCAGTTGTGCAGAATACCCAACCGCGACTGACGAGCGTAATTGGCATCCTTGTAATTCTGTGCGTAAACGTTTGCCGTGGCCCCATTGTCGTACACACTGAAGTCAATATCGGCGTACTGATTGGTCAGGCTGTAGTTGATGCTGGTAATGTTACTCACCTGAATATCACCAATATCGAAGCGACGACCGGTGTTTAGCGCAAAGCGAATATCAGGAGCGACTGTAGTTGGCACTAGGCCCCAGGAATTGGGTAACAGTTTTGCATAAGCGGCCCGTTGTGGTGCACCCAACGCATTGAAATCAGCCGAGCTTTTAGGGAAACTGGTTGGGATCGTCTGATCGGCTGACCACAGACCGAGAGCCGTCAGGCCGTTTCGTTGGTGCGTTTGTACCTGCTCACCAGTAGTACCCGGGCGATAACCAACGGTAAAACCAACGTCAATAAAGTTACGATCAGGACGGCGCTTGGTGAAGATTTTTACGACCCCCCCAGCAAAGTCGCCCGGCATATCGGCAGAACCTGATTTATAGACAATCATCCGATCAAGGATATTGCTCGGAATCAGGTCGAAGGAGAAAGAACGGGTTTCTACTTCTGTAGAAGGCGCAATTACGTCGTTGATTAATACCGAGTTATAACGAGCGCCCAAACCTCGTACCAGTACAAACCGGTTGTCCAGAATACTTACGCCTGGCACCCGACGAATGGCGGCAGCGGCATCGCGATCCTGCGATTTAACGATTTGCTGCGCCGAAATACCGACCGCAATCGGCTTCAATTGCTTGATTTCGGTGATAACAGCAATTTCGGTATTTGTCGATTTATTGGCCCGAACAACAACTTCCTGCAACGATTTTCCTTCGGTTTCTAATTCGGTCTCGATTACGGTCGTATTTCCCGACTCAACCCGAACATTCGCAATTTCTTTCGTCTTATAAGATACGTAGGAGATGACAACTTTTTGTGAACCCGTCGGTACGTTCGGGATCGTAAAATTTCCTTCAATGTCGGTGGTGACTCCTAATTGTGTTCCGTCAATTCGTACTGTGCAGCCAATGAGGGCTTCTTTTGTCTTTTCGTCGCGAATGGTACCCCTGACGATCCCTGTGGTGTTGTCTTTGGCCTGAGCGAGCGTACCGCAAAGGGCAAAAATGAGTAGAAATAAAATCCGATTCATGTGTATGTTTTGGTATCGCTTTTTGCGTCGCAAAACTACCCGCCCAATATTACCCCAAGATTACCTGAACGTTATGCTTGCGTTAGGGTTTGACTTGTAGAGACAAGGTATGCTTTGTCTCATTGGCGTCAGCAAAAACCATCCAGACAACAGAACCATCCAGTCATGAGATAAGACGTACCTTGTCTCTACAAAACCGATTAACGTATTGTCACCAAATACGGCTAAATATATCAATACGTTAACCTTTCGATAAAATTAGGTTAATACGTGCTCGGTAGATTTGCCTATGCAAGTCAGACCTCATTTCCGAACCATCGTTCTGTCCGATGTTCATCTGGGCACTACAGGGTCGAAAGCAAAGGAAGCCGCCGATTTTCTGAAGTCATACTCCTGCCAGAAACTGATTCTCAATGGCGACATTATCGATGGCTGGCAACTGAAACAGTACGGTACCTGGAAAAAGAAACACACGGCCTTTTTCAAAACCGTGCTCAAGCAGATTGTGCATTACGACACCAAAGTCATTTATCTGCGTGGTAATCACGACGATTTTCTGGACCAGGTAATGCCGCTACGTGTCGGCAAAAACTTTTCAATCCGAAAAGACTACGTATTGAAAAGCGGTGAAAAGCAGTACTACGTTACCCACGGCGACGTATTCGATTCTGTTACGTCGCAGATGAAGTGGCTGGCCTACATGGGCGATGTTGGTTATACGTTCCTGCTCTGGATCAACAAGCTTTATAATCAGTATCGGGGTTGGCGAGGACTCCCCTACTATTCGCTCTCGCAACAAATCAAACACCGTATTAAACTGGCTGTCAACTACGTATCGGACTTCGAAGCGAAGTTGACTGAACTCGCCCGCGCCCGCAATTGCAACGGCATTATTTGCGGGCACATTCACCAGCCAGCCATCCGCGATTTTAACGGAATTACTTACATGAACTCCGGCGATTGGGTTGAATCGCTCAGTGCGCTAGTCGAAGATCACGACGGCAACTGGAGCTTACTGTATTACACAACTGACATAGCTGATATAAACTCGGACATCGTTCAGGAGATTTCTATTTCTTAACCATCTGATTATGCGCGTTTTATTCATTGTTCAGGGCGAGGGTCGTGGTCATTTGACGCAGGCTATCTCATTGGCTCAGATTCTGCAATCGGCTGGGCACGAAGTGATCGGAGCCTGGGTCAGTGTTGCTGATGGGCGCCCCATTGCTCCTTTTTTTATGGATCAATTTACAGCACCTATTACGCCTGTTGAGGGCCCGGGATTGACGTACTGCAAAAAAACGAACGCGCTGGATGCGGTGGAAACCTGTCGGCAGGCGCTGAAAAATATAGGTCGCTACCGAAAGAGTTTGCGATTGATTCGGGATGCCATTCAGGACCAGCGTCCGGACGTAGTAGTGAATTTCTTTGAACTGCTCGGCGGACTGACGTACGCTTTCCACCGCCCTTCGGTTCCAATGGTCTGCATTGCGCATCAGTGTCTGAGCCTGCATCCTGACTTTCCTTTCCCAAAAGGCAAGTGGTTCGAGCGCTTGACGTTCAAATGGTTAGTGAAGATGAACGCGTGGGGAGCGCAGGAATTACTGGGCCTCTCGTTCGACAGGCAAATCGACGTACCGGAACAACGCCTACGAGTGGTGCCGCCACTGCTACGTCAGGAAGTCACTACGTTGCAACCTTCCGATGATTCCTACGTCTTGGCTTACACGACTCAACCCGGTCTGCAAACGGAGGTTCTGAAAGCGCATCACGAGCGGCCGGACGTAGCGATACGCTACTTCCACGCGGGTGTGAACGTAGCAGAACAGCCCGTTGACGCTACGTTGACGTATTACCGGATTGATGGCAAGCGCTACCTCGATGCCATGCAGCATTGCCAGGCCGTGGTGACAACAGCTGGTTTTGAGTCAGTTTGCGAAGCCTTGTATTTGGGAAAGCCCGTTTTGATGATTCCGCAGCCTAACCATTATGAGCAGATGGGCAATGCGCTAGACGGTCAGCGGGCAGGCGTTGGCGTGGCTTCCGATTCGTTCAACTTGAACCAATTGCTGGATTATCTTCCCAACCACGATTCACAGGTAAGCGAACGATTCCGACAGTGGTATAATCAGGGGCATTTTCTGTTTTTATCAGCCCTAAACCGGGCCGCCAACTCGAATCGTATGGCTTCTACAACGGGGCAGTATGGCGCGGTAAAACCGGCCTAATTCTGGGTAAGAGTGTTTTTTGTCATTCCGACGGAGCCGGGCGGCCGGTGCCGAGGAATGACAAAAAATATTAGAGCGATTTGCGGACAATCAATTGAAATGGGTTTTCGATATGCTCAACACTGCCGTTTAAAATTAGCTGAGCCGCTGTTCGGCCCATCTGCGCAAAATCCGTCGACATAACCGTAATACCGTCCAGCAGGATTTCCTTTATGGCGGTATCATTGTACGATAAAATGCCAACTTCCTGCCCGACGGTATAGGTTGTTTTCTTTATCTTCTTGATCAATTCAACCAGATCCTCCTCCATTAGATTAATATAAGCCTGCTGCGGCTCAATCGACTCATCCTGAATATTTTGGATTACTCTTGTCTGAAAACCATGTTCGTAGCAAAACTTATAGAATCCGTTCAAAATAGCTTTCGGATGATATGAGTATGATGGAAACAGGATACTAAGGGTAGCGTATTTTCTCAACAGCGGTAACGCTTCGGTAAGAGCCTGATAAAGGTCTTTCTCAAAGTTCTGAAAAACAGCTGCATAGCTTCCCGTTACGCCTTCCAGCAGCTTATCCAGAATAACTAGTTTGTGTTTAGGCAGGCTATTGATGAGCTCGTCGGCTTTCTCATCACCATCGAAAAAATGGCCGATAATAACGTAGTGCGTGTGATTATGCGCCTGCTTCAGAATCAAATCCCGAAACAGTCGAAAATCGTTATTGTAGATGAATAAATCAATTGCAACGTCGGGTCCTAACGTCTCGACAAACGAATCATAAATGATTTTTTTGTGGGTGCTGAGTTTATTAAACAGCAAAAAAATCTTCAGATTTTTTCCGGTGGGCGTGTAGTTTATATAAAATCCTTTGCCCTTAACGCCCCCAATAATTTCTTTCTCTTTCAGGAGTTCGTAGGCACGCTCAACGGTTCCCTTCGACACATCAAATTCGGCAACGATTTCATGAATCGACGGTAGCTTATTGCCCGGTAAAATATCCCGACTTTCAATACCCTCCACCACCGAATTATAAATCTGCTGGTACTTGGGGGTATTCGAAAAGTCATTGATTTTAATGTGAGAGAGCATCTCAAGCAGCCGGTTTAATATTCAACTTTAACATACAACGTAGCGCCCGGGTAATCCTGATAATGGATTTCATTAACACGCAACTCACAATTTAGAAAGCGTAGAAGTAGCTATTTATATTGATTCATAGAAAAAAATTGGTCAAATAAGCTTAAACATAGGAAAGTATGGGAAAGTTATCCACGCCAATCTGGTAATATTTGATTATCGGGTTGGCTTTTTCATAGACTTCCCTCTTCCTAACTCTTATCCAAATTTTTATGAACAAACTTTATCAATTCGCGACGTTAAGCGCACTAGCAAGTTGCTTAAACGTTTATGCACAACAACCAAGGCCCAATTTACAGGCATCTGGTGACCAAGTAATGGCTCGCTATGTTCCTAAAATGGAAAAACTCATTACGGTTGATGCGCCAGCCGATATTACCGTAACTGGAAAAGTAACTGACGATAAAGGTGTTACGTTACCTGGGGTAAGTGTTGTCATCAAAGGCTCTACTCAGGGAACCAATACAGATGGCAATGGCGCGTTCAGAATATCGGTTCCTAATGGAAACACGGTGCTGGTTTTCAGCTTCGTAGGCTACGTAAAACAGGAAATAACAGTCGGTAACCAAACCAACCTAACGGTTAGTTTAAGCCCGGACGATCAGACGTTGAATGAAGTTGTTGTTGTGGGGTACGGTTCGCAACGCAAACAGGATATTACGTCGGCCGTGTCGGTTATTAATATGCGCGACATTGGCGCACAGCCCGCCAACAACCCGAACCAGATTCTACAGGGACGGGCACCGGGCGTTGTAGTGAAGCAAAAAAGCGGTGCGCCGGGCGGTGTTTTTGAAGTACGTGTCCGGGGTATTGGCTCGCTGGGGGCTGGTAGTAACCCGCTCTACGTTATCGACGGTTTTGTTGTTGGTACGTCGGTGGGGCAAAACTTAAACCCGAACGATATTGAGAACGTAACGGTACTGAAAGATGCGGCTGCCACCGCTATTTACGGAGCACGCGGCTCCAACGGGGTTGTGCTGATAACAACCCGGCAGGCTAAGGAAGGGAAAGTAGCCGTCAATCTATCGTTCGACTATGGTGTGCAGAACGTACCGATGTCGCGACGGGTGAAAATGCTGAACGGGGTCGAATTCGCTCAGTTTAAAAAAGACATTTTCATGGACCAGATTCGGATTCTTCAGAACCGCGAGCCCTTGGAAAGCGAAGTGCCCGAAAATTATCGAAATCCGGCACAGACCAAATATTCGACGGATTGGTTCGACCTGATTATGCGTAAAAATGCACCGTATTCTGATTTGAACCTGAATATTTCGTCGGGTACGGGACCGCTCAAAGCGCTACTATCGGTTGGGTATTATAAAGAAGACGGTACAATTAAGACAACCAATTACGACCGTATTTCGGTACGTTCTAATCTGGGTGGTCAGGTCAACAAATTCATTAATGTCGGCTTAAACATCAACGGTACGTATACCCGTCAGAACTTAGCGAACACCGACGGACGTAGTGCGCTGGTTGGTGGCGCGTTGCTGATGGACCCTCGCGCTACGCCTTACAATCCGGATGGTTCGCTGATACCTTATATTAATGGCGTTGATGGCGTATTCGGTTTTCCGAACCCGCTCTACGTACTGGAGAACGTTTACCGGCGTCGGAACATCTCGGATCTGTTGACCAACGCTTTCGTGGAAGTTTCGTTCCTGCGGAATTTCAAGTTCAAAACGTCGGCGAACGTAAAACTCAATAACAATACGTATAAAGAATATGTACCATCGACTA
The DNA here is from genome assembly GCF_054778555.1 of Spirosoma flavus. Lineage (NCBI taxonomy): Bacteria > Pseudomonadati > Bacteroidota > Cytophagia > Cytophagales > Cytophagaceae > Spirosoma > Spirosoma flavus. The sequence continues at coordinate 230,557 of NZ_BAAGZL010000004.1, read as the reverse complement.
TCGGTCTGCCAGTAGCTTCAGGTACAGCCGGCGCTCCTCCCCGGATTGCCACTGAAACCGACAATACGGAAGAGCTAACGAACTACTCGCTCGACCAATTGCTGACGTATAAGCCCGATCTAGGCGTGAATCATAGTTTCGACGTATTATTGGGCTACACCTCTCAGCAGGAGAAGGTACGGGGCTTTACCGGCACTGGCAATACCTTTCCCGATGACCTGGTTCCGTTCCTGGGTTCGGCATCCATCCGGTCGTCTACGTCCTATGAGCTCGGTTGGTCATTGCTGGCCTTCATTGGTCGGGTCAATTACTCGTTTAAAGACAAGTATTTATTCTCTGCCTCTTATCGTCGGGAGGGCAGTTCGCGATTTGGAGCCAATAATAAATACGGTGATTTCCCGGCAGCGTCGGTAGGCTGGCGTATTACGGAAGAACCCTTTATGCCTAAAACTTCCTGGCTATCTGAATTAAAACTTCGGACAAGTTATGGCGTAACCGGTAATAACGATTTCCAGACGATTGGGAACTACCCCAGTCTCGCCTTCGTGAGCGCGAACAACTACATTCTGGGGAACGCTTTCTCGGCTGGTAAGGTCGTAAGTGCCTTTGCGAACCCAAACCTGAAATGGGAAAAATCAAATCAACTTGATGTCGGCCTTGATGTAGGCTTGTTTAACAATAAGTTGGTATTCAATATTGAGTATTATAATAAAATAACCAATGACATGTTACTGCCTGTTTCGATTCCGGCAGTTTCGGGCTTTACTACGGCGTTGGATAACATTGGTAAAGTGAAGAACGAAGGTCTTGAAATTGGCGGTGAATTCCGGACAAATTTTGGTCAGGTCAACTTCCGCACTAATGCGAATATCAGCTTCAACCGGAATAAAATTCTGGCCATTAAAGGCCCGAACGACGCACTGTACTACGGTAGTTTTTATGGGGGCTATAACGTACAGAAAGTGGGGCGCCCGGTTGGGATGATTTACGGATATAAGAAACTCGGCATTTTCAATACACAGGCCGAAATTGATGCCGCTCCCAAGCAGGACGGCGTAATTCCGGGTGGTATGAAGTTTCTGGATGCTACGGGCGATGGCGTAATTTCGTACGATACGCAGGACATGGTTGAAATCGGTAACCCAAACCCGGCCTTTACGTGGGCGTGGACCTTTGCCGGCGACTACAAAAATTTCGATTTCAACGTAATGTTCCTCGGTACGCAGGACTTCGACATCTACCGGAATATTGAAGCCTCAACGATGAATATGGACGGCGTATTCAACGTACTGGATAAAGCGAAAGACCGCTGGCGTTCGGCGTCGAATCCGGGTACAAACCCGAGCGACGTACACTCACAGGGCGGCACGAGTTACTTCAAATGGTCGCGGGAAAGCAGCGATCGCTACGTATACGATGGTAGCTACACCTGGCTGAAAACCATTACAATTGGCTATAATTTCCCAAAATTCAAATCGATTCTGAGCAATGCCCGAATTTTCGTAACGGGTAACAACCTGTTTATTTTCACAAAGTATCCGGGTAACAACCCCGATGCGGGCGTACGTAGCACCACTGAGCCGAACAATGACGATGAGTCATACCCAGTTCCAAGAACGATGGCTGCCGGAATCAAACTTAGCTTCTAATCGATACAGACAATGAAAAAGATAACACTTGCTTTCACCTTTTTTCTTTGCCTGACTCAGTTTTCATGCAAAGATGACTATCTGGTAACAACCGACCCTACCCGAATTGGTACAGACCTGTTCTATAAAAATGAAACACAGTTTCAGCAGGCCTTGAGCGGTGTTTACGGGTTACTACAAACGATAACGAACTCGGCCTATATTTTCCAGGAGTTCACATCGGATAACACTACACTCGATTTCAACCCGCTCGACCGAGGGGGGGCCGCCGGTTGGGAAGCATTCGAGTTTTCTACTGTTAATCAAGGCAATGGCGAAATTGCCAACATGTGGAACCTCTATTATCAGGCGCTCTACAATGACAATTATACATTGGAAAAACTGAGTAGCAGTACACTCGATGCAGCTACAAAAGCGCCCATCGAAGGCCAGTTAAAGTTTCTGAGAGCCTATTTTTATTTTCATCTGGTTCAGTACTTTGGCGACGTAGTGCTTACTACGTCAACACTAACTAACCCGAACCAGGCATTTGATCTGGTACGTTCTCCGCAGGCTGATGTCTGGAAACAGATTGAAAAAGACCTGACCGAAGCCATTGCGGCTTTGCCTGCTACGTATCCGGCGGCTCAGTTGGGCAGGGCCACCAAAGGAGCTGCTCTGGCCTTGCTGGGCAAAGTGTATCTGACGCAAAAGAAGTACGCCGAGGCTGTCACTACGTTGAAACAGGTTACGGGCTATTCGCTGAACGCGGTTTATTCCGACAATTTCAATCCAGCCAAAAAGAACGGCCCCGAATCAATTTTTGAAGTTCAGTATCAGGGTGGTAACGATTTAGGCGAGTGGAGTACGTTTGCCTACACATTTGCTCCCCGGTTGTCGGGTGCTGCCGTAACCGGATTTGCCAACACAACACCTGGCGGACGTAACATTCCGACCAACGACATGATTGCAGCCTACGAACCGGGCGATTTACGCAAAGATGCCTCGCTGAAAACCAGTTATACGCTCAATGGCACAGTGGTTCCTATTCCGTACGTCATCAAGTTTACGTATCCGCACACCATCACCGGACGTACTGATAATAACTGGCCGGTGCTTCGGTATGCCGACGTATTGCTAATGATGGCCGAAGCCATTAACGAGCAATCAGGACCAACAACGGAAGCACTTGGTTACGTGAATCAGGTTCGTAAACGGGCTGGACTGAAAGACCTGGCGATAACGGATAAAGCTGCCTTCAAAACAGCCGTTTTGCAGGAACGTCGTGTAGAATTAGCCTTCGAAAACCATCGCTGGTTCGACCTCAGACGGACCATGACACCCGCCGAACTGGCAGCTTATATGAATGCGAAGGGAGCGAAAGAAAAGGCAAAACCGACTGTAGATCGGGGAGGTATTGCGTTTAACGCGCAGGATTACGTTTACAGCGATTATGAATACTATTTACCGGTTCCAGCGCCCCAAATTTTGATCAATAATAAGCTCACACAAAACCCCGGATACCAATAAAATGGATTAAATAGTTCTTAATCAGGCACTTTTCAGCACGGATCGATGTTGTCTTAACTTAGATTCGTGCTGAAAAATCATATGAAAGTAATACGTCTACTGATAACAAATTCTTTTCGTAGTGACAATAATTGCAGAATCTTTTTGGCTTTGGCAGTTTTTAGGCCGCTTACACCCGCTCTTTGTTCATTTTCCGGTTAGCTTGCTTTGCATCGCTCTACTGCTGGAAGTCGCTGACTGGTACCGTAAATCGAATCAATTCAGAGTAGGCGTTACGGCGATGCTGTGGATTGGCACCGTCAGCGCCGTTGTTGCCGTTATTCTCGGATTAATACTCAAAAACGGGGAGGATTACGAAGGTAGCACGGTTACTATTCACCAGTGGTCGGGATTGGCTACAATGGTACTGGCTATTCTCACCGTACTGGCGTTACATTCCGGACGTGTCGCTGTTTACCGCAGCCTGCTCATTACAACGGTGTTGGGTGTTACGTTGGCAGGCCATTATGGTGCTTTACTTACCCACGGCGAAGATTACCTGACCAGCGTTTTGCCGGGTAATAAACCGAAAAGCCCCGAAGGTGGCGAAACCAATTTTGCTTTTGCCAGCGTCAACACAAGCCAGCCGCTCACCGACAAGCAGGTTCAGGACCTGAATCTGGAAGTTCGGGCGATTCTGGCGCACAACTGTTATAGCTGTCACAGCGCAACTAAAACCAAAGGCGAACTCAGGCTCGACAAAAAAGAGCTGATTTTTAAAGGCGGTGAGCACGGCGCAATTCTGAAGCCGGGCCATCCCGACGACAGTGAAATGATGCGTCGGATTATGCTTCCTGCCGATGATAAGGAAGCGATGCCAACCAAAGGTAAACGGCTCACCGAGAAAGAAGTAGCATTGCTGTCATTCTGGATAAAAGCGGGGGCACCCTGGCCGAGTGGCCCCGAGAAAAGTCTATACCGGGTAGCCGACCTGGCTCCACGCTTGCCCGATTTGCCGCCCGCTACAGCCGATATTACTAATCCGGTGGATCGACTGGTTAACGCGTATTTCCAGAAGAATAAAATTAATTGGAAGACGGTTGTCGACGACCGGACGTACCAGCGCCGGGTTTATCTGGACATTGTCGGACTGCTGCCGACGCCGAAACAAATTGACGATTTTGTAGCGGATAAACGTACTGACAAACGCGAAACGCTGGTTAAAAATCTGTTGAATCGAAATGAAGATTACGCCCAGCACTGGCTCACTTTCTGGAACGACGCGCTACGTAACGACTATACCGGAACAGGTTATATTACCGGTGGACGCTACGATATTACGAAATGGTTGTATGCGTCGCTGAAGAAGAATAAGCCGTATAACTGGTTTGTCCGCGAGTTGATTAGCCCTAACAAAGAATCGGAAGGATTTATCAAAGGCATCAAATGGCGGGGCACCATCAACTCAAGCCAACGTACTGAAATGCAGGCCGCTCAGAACGTAGCACAGGTCATGCTTGGCCTGAACCTCAAGTGCGCTTCCTGCCACGACAGCTTCATCAGCGACTGGAAACTGGACGATGCCTACGCCTTTGCTAATGTTTTCGCCGACACTACGTTAGAGATCCACCGCTGCGACAAACCAACAGGAAAAATGGCCGGTCGGCGGATTTTGTACAAAGAATTAGGGCAAATTGATATCGACGCGCCTACCGAAAAACGCCTTCGCGAACTGGCTGATTTTCTGGTACAGCCAAAAGATGGTCGGCTGTATCGTACGTTGGTGAACCGGGTCTGGGCGCAGTTGATGGGCCGGGGAATTGTGGAACCCGTCGACGTAATGGACAACGAGCCCTGGAGCCAGGATTTGCTGGATTGGCTGGCGTATGATTTCGTGCAGAACGGCTACGACATCAAGAAGCTGATTTATACCATCACTACGTCGAAAACGTATCAACTGCCTTCCGTAGGTATCAAGGATGCTGATTTAGTAACGGCTCCTACGTTTGTGTTCCAGGGTATGGTACGTCGGCGCCTGACTGCCGAGCAATTTGCTGATGCCGTAAGTCTGGCGTTTAATCCGATTTATCAGGATACGTCGCTGGTGAAAATGTTACCACCTACTATTCAAAAAGAGGTTCCGTTCTCGCGGGCATCGCTGGTGAAAAACGACCGATTCTTAACCGCTTTGGGCCGTCCGAATCGGGAAACGGTAAGTACCAGCCGTACGTCGCAAGCCAATTTGCTTCAAGCACTCGAACTAACCAACGGTACTACGTTCAACGAAGCGCTAAAACGCGGTGCTGAAATCTGGAAAGCGAAATACCCGACGTCGGACGTACTGGTGAAAGAGCTTTATCGAAAATCGCTGGGCCGCGACCCGCAACCAAAAGAAATAGCCGTGGCCGAGAAAATTCTGGGTAAAACGCCAAGTGTGGAAGGCATTCAGGATTTGGTTTGGGCAATGGCTATTCACCCTGAATTTCAATTGATTTATTAGATAATGCGCGGTTTCCCCTGCAATGGAAGCTCGCGCTACGTTAAACACATCGTAACGCTATGAATTATAAATGGAATCGGCGGGAATTTCTTCAAAAAACCAGCGCTGCTACGTTAGCGGCTCTGGCGGCTGGCGCTCCTGTTCCAAGTTTACTCTCAAGTTGTACAAGTAGTAAAGCCGGTCAACGTGGCACCGCCGATACGGTCATTCTGCTCTGGATGGCGGGTGGTATGGCCCACACCGAAACTTTTGACCCCAAACGATATACGCCTTTCGAGAAAGATATGGAGGGCAATCGGGTGCTTAGTACGTTCAAATCCATGCCGACAAAACTCGATGGCATCCACTTTTCGGAAGGGCTTCAGTCAATTGGAAACGTACTGGATCGGGGCACACTGATACGTTCCTACGTAGCGGCCGACATGGGTTTTATTCTACACTCGCGCCATCAGTACCATTGGCATACGTGTTACGAACCACCACAGACGGTTGCCGCTCCGCATATGGGCTCGTGGATTGCGAAAGAACTAGGACCGAAAAATCCGGTAATACCAGCGTTTATTGACATTGGTCAGCGATTTACGGTTGGTGAGGCAGAAGAATTAAAAGCATTCCACACGGCTGGTTTTCTGGGTAATGAATTCGGTCCGTTCTTCATTCCTGACCCTAGTCAGGGGCTGGAAAGTGTTCGTCCACCGATTGGCATGGATGCCCGCCGGTTTGAGCGAAGAAATCAACTCTACAATGAACTCATCAGCAACAGTCCCGTCGGTGAGTTTGGCAGCGATTACCAGAAGGAGTCACTACGTCGTTCGATGGAGCAGGCGTATCGGCTTTTAAATTCGCCGGAAGCGAAGGCGTTTGACCTAAGCACGGAGCCGAAGCATATCTATGAGCGCTATAACACCGGTCGTTTTGGGTTAGGGTGTCTATTGGCCCGTCGTCTGACGCAACAAGGCGCGCGTTTTATCAGCGTAACAACTGAATATGAACCCTTTAAAGGATGGGATACGCACGAGAATGGCCATACACGACTGGCCGATATGAAATGCCAGATTGATGGTCCTATTGCCCAATTGATATTAGATCTGGAAAAATCCGGCCATCTAGACCGGACGCTGATTGTGCTGGCCAGTGAATTCAGTCGTGATATGATGGTTGAAGGGCGGCCCGATGCGAAAGTAAAAGAGCAGGTAAAACAGCCTGAGATTCTATCCGATATGAAATTCTACGGCATGCACCGTCACTTTACGGACGGTTGTTCGATGCTGATGTTCGGCGGAGGTATCAAAAAAGGGTTTGTGTACGGGAAAACCGCTGATGAACGTCCCTGCAAAACCATCGAGAATCCGGTGCATATAGACGGTATCCACCAGACGATTTACCATGCACTGGGCATTGCTCCCGATACTCAGTATGAAGTAGAAAAACGGCCCTTTTATACAACACCCGACGGCAAAGGGAAAGCCGTTATGGATTTGCTAGCATAAAGGCAGAGGAGTTCTAAGGTTATAGGGTTGTAAAGTTGTTGTGAATGTGTTCGCCCCGGCGTGGAATCGCAACTTTATAACTATACAACTCCCTCATGATCAACATTTCATATGCAAAAAAACCTTCTTTATCTAACTCTATCACTGGCTACCCTCGTCTGGTACGGTCAATCCTGCACGACTCATTCGTCGAATCAGGCGGAGGAAGAGGCCTTGCCCGACCAAATCAGCTATAACTTCGACATTCGGCCTATTTTGTCGGATAAGTGTCTGGCCTGTCATGGGCCCGATGCCAACAAACGTAAAGCTGGTCTACGGCTCGATGATCCTGAAAGTGCATTCAACGTACTGAAGGAGCATCCGGGAGCGCACGCTTTGGTGGCTGGAAAACCTGAATTATCGGAAGTATTTCTCCGGATTTCGTCGCAGGATACGTCGGCGCTGATGCCACCCATTAATTCGGGGCTGAAACTTAACGCTCGCGAAATCAATCTGATTGAGAAGTGGATTAAGCAGGGCGCTACGTATGAGAAACACTGGGCGTTCGTCGCTCCGAAAAAGCCAGAACTACCCGAAATCGACAATGAAGATTGGCCGAAGAATGAAATCGATCATTTCATTCTGGCAAAGCAGGAGCAGAAAGGGTTATCGCCCAATGAAGAAGCGGATAAAGAACGTCTGCTACGTCGGGTAAGCCTGGACCTGACGGGTTTGCCCCCCAGCCTGGAACTCATGGAGCAGTTCATGGCTGATAACAGCGATAACGCTTATGAGAAAGCAGTCGACCAATTGATGAAAAATCCGGCGTATGGCGAGAAAATGGCGGTTCACTGGCTTGATATAGCGCGTTACGCGGATTCGCATGGATACCAGGATGATGGCTACCGCACACAATGGCCCTGGCGCGACTGGGTGATTCATGCCTACAACACCAATATGCATTACAACGATTTCGTTACGTGGCAGTTGGCGGGCGACTTCCTGAAAAGTCCGAACGGCTGGAGCGGCCCCGGCACGGCATCAAAAGAGCAAATGCTGGCAACCGGTTTTAACCGAAATCACAAAATTACCGAAGAAGGCGGGGTTATTCCCGAAGAGTACCGGATTGGCTACGTAACAGATAGGACGGATTTATTTGGGAAAGGACTACTCGGCGTCACGATGGAGTGCGCACACTGCCATGATCACAAATACGACCCTTTTTCCCAGAAAGAATATTACCGGTTGTTTGCTTTTTTTAACAACGTAAAGGAAATCGGCATCGAATCCGTCATTGGCGGACCTGATACGTATGCCAAGAAGCCGCTGATGCAAATCTGCGATGAAGACATAAAGGACATTCTGTCGTTTGTCAATAAGCGGGATACCAATAAATTAATCGTCTCGGTCATGGCCGACCTGGACACTACGCGGAAAACTTTTCTGCTGAAACGAGGGGCTTATGATGCGCCCGGCGATGAAGTACAACCCGGTACGCCCAGCTCGATTCTGCCGTTTAACGAAAGCTATCCTAAAAACCGACTTGGCCTGACGAAGTGGATGTTCGACCCGAAAAACCCACTGACGGCGCGCGTTTACGTCAATCAGTTGTGGCAACAGTTTTTTGGAAAAGGAATTGTAAAAACCGCTGGCGATTTCGGGATGCAGGGCGAACTACCCACACATCCTGAACTACTTGATTGGCTAGCTGTCGATTTTAGAGAGCATGGCTGGGATATTAAGCGGCTGGTGAAGCAGATGGTCACCTCTGCTACGTATCGACAATCGGCTGTTATCACGCCCGAAAAACTTCAGGCTGACCCTGATAACAAATACCTGGCTCGTGGGCCACGTTACCGGGTTGATGCTGAATTCGTGCGCGATTTAGTCCTTAGCAGCAGCGGATTATTAAACCGACAAATCGGTGGACCAAGCGTCAAACCGTATCAGCCGCCCGGTTTGTGGGAAGGTGCTACGTCGGGGCGGGGGCTGCTGTCGATGTACGTGCAGGACCACGGAGACAAATTGTACCGTCGGGGAATGTATACGCTTATTAAACGCACCGTTCCGCCCCCGTCGATGGCCATTTTCGATGCCAGCAACCGCGATCTGTGTGAGGTTAGACGACTAAAAACCAATACGCCCCTACAAGCGCTTATCATGCTCAACGACCCAACCGTATTGGAAGCATCACGCGTGCTGGCCGCCAAGCTCCTGGAAGAAAAAACAGGCATTGACGATAAGATTAGCAAAGCGTTCAGACTGATTGTGAGCCGAAAGCCTAAGGAGAAGGAAGTGTCGGTATTGAGCGCTTACTACGATAAAGAGCTGAAAGAATTGAATAAAATGAGCGCAGACAAGGCACTGGCCGTTGGCGAATACCCCATCCCGAAACAAATCGATAAGGTTCAACTGGCTGCTCTGATGCGCATTGTCTCAACCATTTATAATCTCGAAGAAACAATCACCAAGTCCTGAACGCTATGGAGAAGGAAATCTTAGAACACGGGCTGAATTTTAACCGGCGTCGCTTTCTGTCCCGCCTGAGTTTGGGCTTGGGCAGTGCCGCCTTGGGGTCGTTGCTGATCCCCGATTTGTTCGGTGGTAGTAGTGCCGATGACGAAACCTTTACTCCCGGTATGCCGCACTTTGCCCCAAAGGCGAAACGGGTAATCTACCTGTTTCAAAATGGTGCACCGTCGCAGCAGGAACTATTTGACTACAAGCCGAAACTACGGGAAATGTGGGGGCAAGAAATTCCGTCGTCCGTTCGGGGAACCCAACGCCTGACCGGTATGACAGCTAACCAAAAAGAGTTTCCGCTGGTTGGCTCCTTCGTTGATTTCAAGCAGTATGGTCAATCAAGGGCTTGGGTAAGTGATCTGATGCCGTATACGGCGAAAGTGGTGGACGATTTATGCATTGTTAAATCAATGTACACCGAAGCCATCAACCACGACCCGGCACTTACATTTCTGCAAACAGGTTCGCAGCAGGGCAACCGACCGAGTATGGGTTCCTGGTTGAGTTACGGATTGGGTAACGAAAACAAGAACCTACCCAATTTTACGGTGCTGCTATCTCGCGGAATCGGTAATGGGCAGGGCGTGTATTCTAAACTGTGGTCGAATGGGTTTCTGGATTCGATTCACCAGGGTGTTCAGTTCAGCAAAGGCGAAGACCCCGTTCTTTACCTCCGCGACCCTGAAGGTATGGATCGGAAAGCTCGTCGGGATATGCTTGATAATCTGGCACAACTGAACGAATTGGGTTACCAGGAGTTCGGTGATCCGGAAATTATGGCTAAAGTGAAGCAGTACGAAATGGCCTACCGCATGCAGACCGCCGTACCCGAAGTGATGGATTTGTCGAAAGAGCCCGATGACATTATCAAGCTCTACGGACCTGACTGTCTGGTTCCTGGTACGTTTGCCGCCAACTGCCTGCTGGCCCGCAAGCTGTCAGAAAACGGAGTCCGGTTTGTGCAATTATATCACCAAGGCTGGGATCAGCACGGCAACCTGCCTTTCGAAATTGCCAAGCAGGCCAAAGACGTAGATCAGGCGTCGGCAGCTTTGGTTACTGACCTCAAACAACGCGGTTTACTGGATGAAACGCTGGTGATTTGGGGAGGAGAATTTGGACGTACCAGCTATACACAGGGCAAACTGACCAAAGAAAATTATGGTCGCGACCACCATCCGCGTTGCTTCACCATCTGGATGGCGGGCGGGGGTATCAAACCCGGCATCGTGTATGGAGAAACCGACGAATTTGGCTACAACGTAGCGAGTAACCCCGTACACGTTCATGACTTTCAGGCAACAGTACTGAATCAGCTTGGGCTTAATCATGAGAAGCTGATTTTCAAACATCTGGGACGTCGATACCGCTTGACCGACGTATCAGGCAAAGTGGTGCACGATATTATTGCTTAAATAATCAAGGCATACCACGTAGCATTTTTTGTCATGATTTGTTCCTCAGCATGACAAAAAATGCTACGTAGCAAAAATTGTAAATTTCAGTCAGTTGTCAGATGCAGAAGAAGTTAGTCAATGTAGCGGAACAGTGCCTGTTTGCGTCGGCAGTGTTTATTCTGTTTTTGCTGGTATTTGAGAATAGAATAGCAATACCTGTCTGGCTGCAACCCATTGGACGAATGCATCCGCTGCTGCTGCATTTTCCTATTACGTTGTTGCTATTAGCCGTGCTAATGGAAGCCTTTCGGTTTTATAAGGCTTACGCAGGCAACGACTCCTACCGAGTTTTTTCAAGAAATCTATTGCTCGTCGGGACGTTACTGGCGGCCATTACGGTCATAATGGGCCTGTTTTTGGCGAAAGAGGATGGCTATACGGGCTCGGTCGTTCAATGGCATAAATGGATGGGAGCCGCTACGTTCTTTCTGGGAGCGCTGCTTTATTGGGCACAGCCCAAACGCTGGTATTCACGGACGGTCGCCCAACTGGGTTCGGTGGTTTTGGGAGTTATTTTACTTGGGGCGGGACATTATGGGGCCACCATTACGCACGGCGCTGATTTCGTACTGGCTCCGTTAACCAAAAATCAGCCTTCGGAACCGGTTGATATTCAACAAGCGGTGGTTTTTAACGATGTCATCAAACCCATTTTTGAGCAAAAGTGCACCAGTTGCCATAATCCTGATAAACTAAAAGGCGAACTGGCCCTGAACGACCCTGAAGCCATTCGCAAAGGTGGTAAAAGCGGGGCTTTATTCGTAGCCGGTAAGCCTGAAATCAGCTTACTACTCCGACGTATACATTTGCCAGTAGACGAGAATAAACACATGCCGCCGTCGGGTAAGGCCCAGCTTACTTCAACCGAAATAAAATTGCTGGCGCTTTGGGTAAAAGGCCGAGCTGAGTTCAATAAAAAAGTAGTCGATCTACCAGCTACCGATTCGCTACGTATGCTGGCCACTACGTTGTTCGAGCCCAAAGAGGCAACGGAGGCTGTATTCGCTTTCGATGCCGCCGACGAAGAAACAATTCAGGAATTAAGTAACGATTACCGGACCATTGCGCCCCTCTCCAAAAATTCACCCGCGTTATCGGTCAATCTGTATAACAAAGGGACGTATTCGCCCGAAAAACTGCAGGAGCTTAGCCCTATCAAAAGTCAGGTCGTTTCTCTGAACCTGAATAAAATGCCTGTTCATGACGCTGACCTGAAACATATCAGCCAGTTTGAAAATCTGCAAAAACTCGACATAAACTTTACGGACATCACGGGTAAAGAATTGGACAAGCTTGCTACGTTGCAGCATCTGGAAAGTTTGGCGCTGTCTGGCACTCAAGTAAAATTTGCGGATTTAAAAAATCAGATTGCTACGTTCAAAAATCTGAAAACGGTTGCCCTTTGGGAAACTGGTCTCACCGATGCCGAAATCAGTCAGTTGCAGAAAAGGTATCCGCGTATCCAGTTTATTGCCGGATTCAACGGCGACAAGAGCGAACCGATACGGTTGAATCCACCTCAATTACAAAATTCGCCCATCTTCTCGCAATCAACGATTATACAGTTGAGGCACCCGGTCAAAGGCGTAACGATACGTTATACCACTGATGGGACTGACCCCGACAGTATCAAGTCGCCCCTGATGGACAACAAGATGGCCATTACAGGTAGCAAATCCATTAAAGCAAAGGCATACAAAGAAGGGTGGATAAGTAGCCCTGTTGCTACGTTCGATTATTATAAAAACTCCTACAAGCCTGATAGTTCCACATTATTACTGCCACTCAGTCCGGTGCACCAGGCCGAAGGGGTGAAGTCATTCTTTGATCACAAGCTGGGTACGTTTAATGCCAATAGCCCGGCCTGGGCAAACAACTGGCTGGGCGTACGCAAGAATGATATGGTGCTGGTATCGGAGTTTAAAAAGCCCATTAGTGTTACGTCGGTTGAATTACGGACAATGATTGAACCGGAAACGAGCATCTTTCCGCCATCGCTGATTGAGGTGTGGGGAGGTAACAGTCGTGACAGAATGCAGCTACTTGGGACTGCTCAACCTACTATGCCAACAAATAATAAAAATCCGATTCTAAAAGCGATAGGCTGCACCTTCAAACCTCATACAGTATCTTATCTAAAAATTATTGCTAAACCACTTGAGAAGCTACCAGAATGGCATTCAAATAAAGGAAATCGGGCGCTTCTGTTAGTCGATGAGATATTTATAAACTAATTTCTATTTATAAGCGACAAAGGGATTTATACGGCGAAATTAATATTAAAAATTCCAAGAAAATTAGTCAAATAATACCAAAATTGGGTAGGTATAGGAAAGTTGAGGGAGCAAAGCTGGTAATATTTGGCTACTCTTTTGGCTTTTTGTAAGCCTATTCATTAGTGCCATCCTATCTATAAATCCTAAATCATGAAAAGACTCTATCAGTTAGCAGCGCTGAGTTTACTGACAGGCTTATCACCTGCCTATGCTCAGGAACTTAAATCAATTCTGCAGAAAGAGAGTAAGGGGGAGAGTGGTCAATTACTGGCCAAACATGTAGTTAAACCGGGGCTGGCGTTGGGACTTAATGCTCTGGCAGATATTCCCATCTCAGGGAAAGTTGTTGATGAAAAAGGAAGCGGACTGCCCGGTGTGAGCGTCGTTATCAAAGGAACCACTCAAGGAACAACAACCGATCCTTCAGGCAGTTTCCGAATCACGGTACCCGGTGCCAGTTCAACCTTGGTATTCAGCTTTGTAGGGTACTCAAGCAAGGAAGTGGTTGTGGGCAATCAGACAAATCTATCCGTTACGATATCGCCCGATGATCAGACGTTGAACGAGGTAGTAGTTGTAGGTTACGGTAGCCAGCTGAAGAAGGAAATTACGGGGGCCGTACAGACCGTAAGTGCCGCAGAAATTAAAGATTTACCGGTTTCGCAGATTGGTCAGAAACTACAGGGCCGCCTGGCGGGTGTGCAGATCAACCAGACGACTGGTAAGCCAGGTCAGGGGATCAGCATTCGTATTCGCGGTCAGGTGTCGGTTTCGGCTGGTTCTAACCCGCTCTACGTTATCGACGGTTTCCCGATTACAGGTGATATCGCTCAGCTTAACCCCGACGAGATCGAAGACCTTTCTATCCTGAAAGATGCCGCTTCTACGTCGTTGTACGGTTCGCGGGCGGCCAATGGCGTTGTACTGATTACCACTAAAAAAGGAAAGCCGGGCCAGACCAACATCAGCTTCAGCGCTTATCGGGGTACCCAGACGGTGCCGATGAAAGGCCGGGTAAAAATGCTGGACGCGGTGCAGTTTGCCCAATTCAAGAAAGAGTATTACGAAGATCAGAATCAGCCTGTTCCGGTTGAGTTCCAGAATCCTGCGCAGTACGAAGGCAAAAACAACGACTGGTACAATGCCGTACTCCGCGACGCGCCCATTGAGAGCTATAACCTGAGCGTATCGAACAATACGGGCAAGGCCAATACGTCGCTGGTAGCTGGCATTTTCCACCAGGAAGGTGTTGTCATTAACAACAAATACAAACGCTATTCGCTACGTCTGAATTCGAACTACAATTTGTCAGATCGGATAACGGTCGGTTTCAACGTAGCGCCTTCGTACGTCTATGACAATACGCCACGTACCGACGGCGACCGGGGAACGGGTATCCTGTTTAACGCGCTGCATACCTGGCCGGTGATGCCGATTCGTGATGCCAATGGTGAATTGACTAAAGTCAATACGTTCCCAGGCAGCACCGGTAACATTTTCCAGTATCCAAACTGGGTACGGGCCGCCAACGAGCTGACCAACGAAACCAAGAATACGAACTTACTGGCCAACGCTTATGTACAGTACCGGCCGATTTCGGGATTGTCGCTACGTTCGACGATGAACATCGAATATCAAAACTCGAAATTCTTCTTCTTTAACCCGTCGACGGCGACCAGCGCTATTAACGTACCGATTCCAACCACGGCCGTTTCGATTCGTCAAGGCCTGGAAAATACCTCGTGGCTGAACGAAAACCTGGCTACGTATACGCGTAGTTTTGGCGATCACAACTTCGAACTGTTGGCTGGCTTTACCAATCAGTGGTACCGCCAGGAGTTTTTCCGTATTCAGGCTGATACGTATGCTGATGACCGGCTACCAACCATTCAGGGTGCGCTCAACATCAACCGGGGCGGTACCCAAAATGGTATTAACCAATGGACGTTGTCTTCGTACCTGTCTCGTCTGACGTATAATTACAAAGGTAAATACCTGTTTACGGCGGCTATCCGGGCTGATGGTTCATCTCGTTTCGGTGCTAACAACCAGTTCGGTACGTTCCCATCGGCTTCGGTTGGCTGGGTAATTTCGGACGAAGATTTCATGAAAACCGTTTTGCCGGTTTCGTTTGCCAAACTACGTGCCAGCTATGGTGTAATTGGTAACAACAACATCGGTAACTATACCTCTTACGCGTTGGTAAACAACACAACCAACGCTGTTTTTGGTGGTAACGTAGCAACGGGTGCTGTCGTAACCTCGCTGGCTAACCCAAATCTGGGCTGGGAAACAACGAAGCAATTTGACATGGGCTTGGATTTAGGCTTGTTTAACGACCGGATTCAGTTCATCTACGATTTCTACTCGAAACGTACCACGAACCTGCTCTACGCCGTACAGATTCCGCAGGAATCAGGCTTTACGAACTTCAACGATAATATCGGTGAAATCAAATTCTGGGGTCATGAATTCTCGCTGACGACCAAAAACACGGTAGGCAAACTAAAGTGGACGACGAATGCCAACATCTCGTTCAACCGCAACCAGGTTGTTGCGCTGGCTCCGGGTATCGACCGCGTGTATGGTTCGTTCCACATCACGCAGGTTGGTCAGCCGTTCGGTCAGTTCTATGGTTTGGTGAAGCAAGGCTATTACATGAGTGCTGAAGAACTCAAAAGCTCGCCCATCATTCCGGGTCGTTCGGCTATCGGTACGATCAAATTTAAGGATGTCAACGGCGACGGTGTCATTACGAACGGTGGTGATGCTGATGACCGGACGATCATTGGTAGCCCATTCCCGAAATTCACCTATGGTATCACGAACGACTTGAAATACGGCAACTTCGATTTTTCGATTTCAGGCTCTGGTTCGTATGGCAACCAACTGTGGGTACGTCACCTGTATAGCACCGCTAACCTGGATGCCGTGTTCAACATGGTTGAAGGTGTAAAAGACCGTTTCCGGGTTAAAAACGATGCAAACGGTGTTGCCACAACGGTTATCACGCCGGGCGCTGGTCAGTTTGGCGCCACTAACAACGGTGGTAACTTCACCGGTATCGAGCGCGACTGGAACAGTACCCAATTTCTGGCGGATGCGTCGTTCTTCACCATTAAAAACATAACGCTGGGTTACACGTTCGGCGCGCTGAACAAGTTCTTCAAATCGGCTCGTGTGTATGCTTCGGCGCAACAGGTGTACGTTTTCACGAAATATTGGGGTGGTCCTAACCCGGAAACCAGCGCACAGGGCGATGGTAACGGTGATGGTGGTAACCTGAGCCAGGGTGTCGATTTCTCGAGCTATCCTGTTCCACGTACCTACACGCTAGGTGTTAACTTTAACTTCTAAGCAAACAGGTTCGTCAAACTTATTTTTTCACATTCTTACTTCGCTAAAAGAATGAAAATAAAATATATAGCAGCCTGCTTTCTGGGAGTTCTCCTGAGCGGTTGCGGCAAAAGTTTTCTAACCGTAGTGCCCGAAACAGCGTTGAGTTCGGCTACGTTCTTCAAAACTGAATCAGATTTCCAGCAGGCTGTCAATGGCGCATACGTACCGTTCCGGCAGATGTACAACGAACGGGCATGGGTTCTGGAGGAGATGCACTCCGATAATACATATTACGCCCGTAATACGTTGTACGGCGCGGTTGACCCAACCGAGAACGTAGCAGACTTTGCTGTTCCAACGGCGGGTGGCGTTACTGCCAACGATAACGTACTGGTTCAATACCGGTTAAACTACGTAATCATTGCCCGGGCCAATCAGATTCTGTCGCTGATCGACGGTGTTACGTTCGCAAGTCCCGACAACAAGAACAACCAGAAAGGTCAGGCGCTGTTCCTGAGAGCATTCGCTTACTTTGATCTCGTTCGGTTATTTGGTAAGGTGCCCTTGCACTTAACGCCAATCACGGGACGTAATGACGCAGCCGCTCCGCTATCGTCGACCGAGGAGATTTACGCGCAAATCGAAAAAGATGCTACGGAAGCGAGCAAACTGTTACCGAACAAGGCCAAACAGGAAGCTGGGCGTGCTACGTCGGGAGCGGCTAAAACGTTGTTGGCCAACCTGTATCTGACTCAAAAAAAATGGGCACAGGTCGAAACGCTGGTGAAAGACGTAATAACCAACGATGGTTATATGCTGATGCCTGACTACAACAACGCGTTCTCGTTTACCAGCACGAACAAGAACAATCAGGAGTCGGTATTTGAGATTCAGTACATGGAAGGTTCGGCAGGCTACAACGGCAACCAGATTTACCGCTTCCTGCCTTCTCCAATTACCGCTACTGAGATAGCGCCGATTGTTGGTGTGTCGAATCCACAGCCTACGTCGCAGGAAAGCAATAATATTCCGACACCGGATCTTATTGCAGCTTACGAACCAGGCGATAAACGGAAAGACATCTCGATTGGCTACGTTACGTTGAGCCAGAGCCTGCGCGAAAACAAAACCTATCCGTACATCAAGAAGTACGCTCGCACGCACTCACTGAACCAGAATACCGGTCAGAACTGGCCTGTTTATCGTTACGCTGAAGTGCTGCTATTTATGGCGGAAGCGTTGAACGAGCAGGGCAAAACAGCCGATGCCGCTACGTATTTGAATCAGGTACGTACCCGTGCTGGCCTGGCCGCTACTACTGCTGCGTCGCAGGCTACGATGCGGGAAGCTATCTTCAAAGAGCGCCGTGTTGAACTGGCCTTCGAAAACAAGCGCTGGTTCGATTTGACACGTACCGGTCGTGTGAAAGAGATCATTGGCGCGTATGGCGCTAAAGTGAAGGCGAATCCACAGGATTATTACTTCCCGAAAGGAGCCGTTCCGCCACCAAACGCGTTCACAGTACTTGATGATTACTACGGTCTGCCTGCTGTTGAAGCCGCTCTGACACCAAGCTTCTAAACAATACGTCCGGAGGTACCGGAGTCCTGCACTTCGGTACCTCTTTTTTTACTTTAAACTGAATACGTAACGCTTTTCAACACGCTTACACTACGTTATCCAACCGCCAAAACCTTAAGCTGATCGTTCAAATTTCGCTTCTCAATAAACGTAATGATTGCTCGCGATTTAAGCTGTTTATACACAGTTCAATAACAGACAAACGCTACGTAGTAATCACCAAGACATTTAAATCCAGTCAAATTCGTTATTGATTTTAGAATGAATATGCTGGTAGAGTACCCCAGTATTCAGGCAAAAAAGCAGTAGAGTACACCCTAGTGCTGCCTCTTAGTAAAGAATAGCAACCTAACAATTGACATAGGCCAGTTACTAAAAAGTGACAGCCAACATATTTTCAACCCTTTTTCTACGAAATGCTATGAAATTCAGACTCAACAAGGCTAAGCTCGGGCTCGCGGCTTCGGCACTCGTTCTGGTCGGAGCTTCCTGGGTTAGCCTGCGTTACTCGGAAAACGACCGACAGGGCGCAGAAAATCCCAAAGTCGACAAGCTAAAATTACAGCCCGGATTCAAAGCGGAACATCTCTACAGTCCATCGGAAAACAAAGAAGGTTCGTGGGTATCGATGACCTTCGATGACAAAGGTCGTATGATTTGTTCTGACCAGTATGGAGGCCTCTTCCGCCTGAAAATACCCGCTATTGGTTCTGGTTCAACCGCACCAACCATCGAGAAACTCGTTATTGCCAAGGACACGAGCGTTGGTATGGGCTATGCACAGGGTCTGTTGTATGCCTTTAACAGCCTGTATGTCATGGTGAATAACCGGGCAAACAAGCAGTTCAACAAAGGAAGTGGTCTGTACCGCTTGCAGGATACCGATGGCGACGACCAGTTCGACAAGGTGACCATGATGAAAGAGTTCAAGGGCGAAGGGGAGCATGGTCCGCACAGCATTGTGTTGTCGCCCGACAAGAAATCGATTTACCTCATCTGCGGGAACCACACCGACGTACCGCAGATGGACGCTTACCGCCTTCCTTCGAACTGGAAAGAAGACAACCTGTTCCCGCTCATTAAAGACCCACGCGGCCACGCCAACGACCGGATGGCTCCCGGTGGCTGGATTGCGAATATCGACCCGGAAGGCAAAAAATGGGAACTCGTCGGTGCCGGTTTCCGCAATGCGTTCGACATCGCGTTCAACGAAGCGGGTGATATGTTCACGTACGATTCGGACATGGAGTGGGATTTTGGTCTGCCCTGGTATCGTCCAACCCGTATTTGCCACGTACCGAGTGGCGCTGAATTTGGCTGGCGTACGGGTGATAGCAAATGGCTGCCCGGCAATCCAGACAACCTACCCGCCATTGTGAACATTGGTCAGGGCTCGCCTACGAACGTATTTTATGGAGCAAATGCCAAGTTTCCGCAAAAATATCGTCAGTCGATTTATGCGTTTGACTGGAGCTTCGGGATTATGTACTCCATTCACCTCAAGCCCAAGGGCGCTTCGTATGAGGGCATCCGGGAGGAATTTATTTCCGGCTCTCCCCTACCGCTTACGGATGGAGCGATTGGTCCCGACGGAGCAATTTACTTCCTGACGGGTGGCCGCCGACTGGAGTCTGATCTATACCGGGTTTATTACACGGGTAATGACACAGCACCAGCGCCAGTTCCTGCGGAAACCGCTGAACACAAACTACGTATGAGCCTGGAGAAATTCCACGGCGAACCAAATTCGGCTGCTTTGGCGGCTGCCTGGCCGAACCTGAATCACCCTGATCGTTTTGTTCGGTACGCTGCCCGCATTGCCGTTGAGCATCAGCCAGTTGCTCAGTGGCAGGACAAAGCCGTTGCGGAAACTGATCCTGTTCGCGCAACACAGGCCATTGTGGCATTAGCTCGTCAGGGAAGCGCCGACATGAAAAGCAAAGCCATCAATACGTTGCTGAAAATCAACTTCGCGGGCTTGTCGGAGTCGCAGCAGTTCGATGTGCTACGTGCTTATGAGTTGATTTTCCTGCGAATGGGCGCACCCGATGCTGGTGATAAGGAGAAAATTATCGCGGCACTGAATCCGAAATTCCCAGCCAAAGCGGCTCTTCTCAACCGTGGACTGAGCAAAGTACTCATCTATCTGGAAGCGCCAGGCGTAGTTAATAAAACGCTGGCCCAGATGGATCTGAAAGAGGAACCAGGCATGAAGGCGCTCGACTTAGATCCAACTACGGCTTCGAACGACCTGATTCTGCGTAACCCACAGTATGGTATGGACATTGCCAAAATGCTGGCGAAAGTACCACCCCTCCAGCAAACGTATTATGCCGTGATGCTGAGCCGCGCCGATGCAGGCTGGACACCCGAAACCCGCACTAAGTACTTTACCTGGTTCGGTAATGCGTTTAAGTACGAAGGTGGTCGCAGCTACGTTGGTTTCATCGACCGGGCGCGCAAACTGGCTCTGGCACACGTACCGAAAGATCAGTTCGACAAATTCAACAAAATGTCTGGTGCTGACATCCTGACCAGCTCAGGTAATGACCTTGTCAAGACGGATTATACGCCCAAAGGCCCAGGTCGTCGCTGGATGCTGGAGAATGCAGTGGCAGCCGTTGATACGGGCAAAACAGCGCCGAATTTTGATACAGGTAAGAAAATATACGCGGCCGTTTTGTGCAGCAGTTGCCATAGCATGCAGGGTTCGGGCGGTGACATCGGCCCTGATTTGACGCAGCTTGGTACTCGCTTCTCGAATAAAGACATTCTGGAAGCCATTATTGAGCCAAGCAAAACCGTATCAGATCAGTACGCTTCGACCATTTTCTACCTGAAAAATGGACAATCAGTTGTCGGTCGGTTGGTGAATGAAGATAAAGTTAACTACTCGATTTCGCAGAATCCCTTCGCAGCTAATGAGGTACGTAAAATTCCGAAGAAAGACGTAACGTCGAAACGGTATTCTTACGAATCGATTATGTTCCCTGGCCTGATCAATAGCCTGAATCCTCAGGAACTCAGAGACTTAATGGCTTACCTCAAGTCGGGTGGCAATCAGAATAACGACGTTTATAAATCGAGCGGGGGTAAATAAGTTTTAGTCATTATCACTACGTTGTCATTTGTAACAGTTGGCAACGTAGTGAGAAAACAAACCAACCATGCTGACACACATGAAGAGTCAATTTTTGCCTAAAGCCCTTGTCGTAGCAGCCATTTTGACGGGTATCGCCGGAACAACCTGCTTTGGCCAGTCAAAAAAGCCAGACAAAGAAGGCTACGTTTCTATTTTCGACGGAAAAACGCTGGACGGTTGGGACGGTGACCCAAATTACTGGCGGGTTGAGGATGGCAATCTGGTAGGCGAAATCACACCAGACAAACTACTGAAAACCAATTCGTTCATCATCTGGAAAGGTGGCGAACCGGGCGATTTTGAACTAAAAGGTGAGTTTAAGATTGCCGAAGCGGGTAACTCCGGTATCAACTACCGCAGCGACCGGCTCACCGACGTACCATTCGCGCTACGTGGCTACCAGGCCGATATCGACGGTAAGAATCGCTATACAGGCCAGAACTACGAAGAACGTAAACGTACTACGTTGGCGTATCGTGGACAGAAAACAACCATCACTCCGTACAGTGGTCCAAACACTCCAGAAGCGATACGTTCCGGAGTAAAAAGTAACGCCTGGACCGGTCTGAACGTAACGGGTTCGCTGGGTAGCTCCGACTCACTAAAGACTTTTATTAAAAGCGAAGACTGGAATACGTTTCACCTGGTCATTAAAGGCAATCACTTACAGCACTTCATCAACGACGTACTGATGAGCGATGTTACTGACAATGATACAGTTAATGGAAAATCAACAGGCTTACTCGGTGTGCAGGTACACGTAGGTCCGCCCATGAAAGTTCAGTATCGCAATCTGAGAATCAAGCAATAATGAAGGCCCCGACAGGCTCCGACTGTCGGAGTCGCGACAGCGACTAAACTAGTAGCTACAACCAACAGCCGGAGCCTGTCGGGGCCTTCATTATTCATTCTTTTGGCATCACAACCCTGGCATAACAAAATCTCGAATACAGCCCAGCTTGGGGGCATTGAAACCTCAA
The DNA here is from genome assembly GCF_054778555.1 of Spirosoma flavus. Taxonomy (NCBI): domain Bacteria; kingdom Pseudomonadati; phylum Bacteroidota; class Cytophagia; order Cytophagales; family Cytophagaceae; genus Spirosoma; species Spirosoma flavus. The sequence goes on along the minus strand of NZ_BAAGZL010000004.1, from coordinate 208,153 downwards.
TACTGGATAACGGAAGCGGACGAGGCACGCGTATTGCCTGGATAAATACTGGTACCGGACTCCGCTACAAACTGGTGCTGGACCGGGCGATGGACATTTTCGACGCTTTTTATAATGAGCATAGTCTGGCCTGGTTGAGTCATACTGGTATCATAACCCCAGAGCCGTTCTCTGACAAAGGTGCTGACTGGCTTCGCACGTTTGGCGGTGGCTTACTGACAACCTGCGGCCTCTCGCACGTGGGCGGTCCTGAACAGGACGAATACGGACAGCGAGGTTTGCACGGGAAAATCAGCAATATACCAGCCGAAATCGAATCCATTATTCAGCCTGACCCGGTCATGGGAAAGCTGGACATGAGCATTACGGGACGTATTAAAGAGACGACTATTTTCGGCCCTCGGCTGGAATTGAAACGTACCATTTCGGGCACCCTTGGGCAACCCGTTATCCGCATTCACGACGAAGTGACGAATCGGGGTAATACGTCGGCTCCGCACATGCTGCTGTATCATTTCAACTACGGCTGGCCGCTGGTCGATGAAGGAACCGATATCGTTTGGCAGGGCAAGTGGGAAGCGCGTCCGGGTGGTATCAGCGAACGTATTTTTCGTGACGGCGGTACGTTCAAAAAATGTCCGGCTCCACTGGAAGATCATAATGGAACGGGCGAAGCTGCCGCTAACATCGACGTAACGCCCGACAGTTCAGGACTATGTACAGTTGGATTGCATAACGCAAAATTGGGCGTAGCACTGGCGCTACGTTTCCAGAAAGCGCAATTGCCCTGGTTTGTAAACTGGCAGCATTGGGGCAACGGTGAATACGTAACGGGTCTCGAACCCGCCACCAATCCGCTCATCGGACAGGCTAAAGCTCGTGAGCAAAACGAATTGCTGTTTCTGAAACCGGGTGAATCTCGGTCGTATGATCTGGAAATCGAAATCCTGAATACGGAAGCGGCAATCCAGGAATTTTTGAAAAATAATGTTTGAGCTGAAGTAATACAATCGAGTTTATGGAAACAACCGCATCAGTGAGCTTGGCCGCAAAGGCATTAGAACAGGGAAAAGGAATTGTACGGCTAACACCGACCTGGGTTCCACGGTCGTTCTGCGTACCGGGCCGACGTATCAAACTGCACCCTGACGATTACTACGTATTAGGTGGTGAACGTGGTGGCATCGACGAACGCTGGTTCTCTTCGACCACACCCGCCAAAAACGGCCCTCTGACGGGCGAAAATGAAGGCCTAAGCCATATTATCTATAAAGATGAAGACGGAACAGAATCCCTGTTTCTGCTGAAAGACGCCATCGATGAACTGAAAGGCGAAATCATTGGCGACCGTCTATGGGATGAGTACCAAAGCTGGCCAATGTATTCCAAGTTTTTCGATAATATGGGTCCATTGCCGCACCACCTGCACCATAACGACGAACAGGCTGCGCTGATCGGTCAGTTAGGCAAACCCGAAGCGTATTATTTCCCACCTCAGGTGAACAACCACGGCGGTGATTTTCCTTATACGTTTATTGGTATTGCGCCCGGTACGTCGAAAGAAACAATTAAAGAGTGCCTGAAAAACTTCACCAAAGGCGATAACAAAATCACGAATTATTCGTCGGCTTACCGGCTTGAACCGGGCACGGGTTGGGACGTACCACCGGGACTGCTTCACGCGCCGGGTAGTTTGTGTACGTATGAGCCGCAAAAGGCTTCTGATGTATTCGCTATGTACCAATCGTTGGTGAACGAAGCGATTATCCCCGAAGAATTGCTCTGGAACGGTACGCCCAAAGACCGGATTGGCGACTACGAACAGCTGATGGAAGCCATCGATTGGGACTTGAATACCGATCCTGAAATGATGGCCAATCGCTTTATGGCACCGCTCCCCGTCAGTGATGAAGAAGAAATGAAAGCTAGTGGTTATCGCGAAGTGTGGGTTTGCTACAAATCGGATGCGTTCAGCGCCAAAGAATTAACCGTGCAACCCGGTCAGACGGTGACCATCGTAGACAATGCCGCTTACGGTCTGATCATGATGCAGGGTCACGGCAAAATGGGCGTTTGGGACATCGAAACCCCAACTATGATTCGGTACGGCCAACTGACCAACGACGAATTCTTCGTCAGTGAAAAAGCGGCCAAAGAAGGCGTTATAATCGCCAACCACTCCACCACCGACCCAATCGTAATGCTCAAGCACTTCGGCCCAGCCAATCCTGATTTAAAGTTATAAAGTTTTAGAGTTATAGGGTTGTAAAGTTGGCTTGCGCGTCAGACCTGGCGTGGAATCGCAACTCTACAACTTTATAACCTTACAACTTTGTAACTTCCCTATAGACCTTAAAACCATAAAACGTAATGAACGAAAATAATTATCCCAAGCTCCACAACGCGATGTGGCCGGGCGTGGTCGGGAAAGGCCCTGACTCTGAGCCAGTAATAGGATTCGACACCATGCTGGAAAAGACAGCAGCCGCTGAAGTCGATGGCGTAAAATTCGACGGTGTTGACCTTGCGCTGTTTGAGCATATCGACGTCAACCTGTCGGATGATGACATCAAAAGACTGGCCGATAAAATTGGAGGGTATAACCTGAAAGTGGGTTCGCTGGTGGCGCCAATCTGGGGCGGTCCGGCAATGGGGACCAAAGAGCAACGTACCCAATTCGTTGAAATGGTACGGAAATCCTGCCACATTGGTCAGAAATTAACCGAGCTGGGTATCCGTCCAAGTGGCGTGGTACGTATCGACTCGGCCAGTTCGCCACACGATTGGGATGCCGACCCAACGGGTAATTCAAAATTGATCGTTCAGACGTTCCAGGAAGCTTGCGACGTAGCAGCCGATTACGGTGAAAAACTGGCAGCTGAAGGCGAAATCTGTTGGGGAGCCATGCATAGCTGGAAAGTGATGCTCGAAACCCTCGAAGCCGTCGACCGACCAAATATGGGCTTCCAGGCCGATATGGCCCACACGTTACTTTACACGATGGGCTACAACCGCGAACAGGATCGCATCCTGCCAGTAGATTTCGACTGGAGCGACCGTGCTACGTTATCGGAAGCGTTGAAAAAAGTTACCAACGCGCTACGTCCCTGGACCATCGATTTCCACGTAGCACAGAACGACGGCACCGTATTTGGTTCAGGTTCGCACGACAAAACCGGCCGCCACTGCCAGGCGCTTGATCCAAACGGGAAACTCGATATCGTTCACGATGCGGGTTACTGGCTACGTAACGAAAACGGCGAGCTGACGAAAGCATTCAAGCACATTTGCTGGGATGGTTGCATGTTCCCCAACGAGGTCATGATGAAGCAGCAGACCTGGAACGACATCCTGGCTACGATGATTAAAGTTCGTCAGGCGCACGGCTGGTACGAAGCAGAAAAATAACGTAACGTTAGGTAGAGCCAAGGCATGCCTTGGCTCATATCCGGATGGTTTATTGCTGACCTAAAAATTGCTGACGCATAGAAGGCATGCCTCAGCAACGGCGAACCGGTTCCTACATATAAAACCCTTTTTAAAATGGCTAAAAAAGAATTACGAATTGGTCTGGTTGGTACCGGGTTTATGGGCCGCACACATTCCAATGGCTACAACCGCGTACCGAATTTTTTCCCTGATCTGGAATATACCCCCGTTCTGAAAGCAGTCTGTTCACGTAACGCCGAGAAAGTAAAAGCGTTTGCTGATCAGTGGGGTTACGAATCTGTCGAAACCGATTGGAAAGCACTTGTTGCCCGCGATGACATTGATGCGGTTGACATTTGCACGCCCAACGATTCACACGCCGAAATCGCCATTGCAGCTGCCAAAGCAGGCAAAATGATTTTATGCGAAAAGCCGCTGGCAAGAACCGTAGCCGAAGCGCAGGAAATGGTCGATGCAGCAAACGCAGCCGGCGTAAATACTACGGTTTGGTACAACTATCGGCGTATTCCGGCCGTATCGCTGGCGAAGCAGATTGTTGATTCAGGTAAACTGGGCAAAATTTTCCATTACCGCGCCAACTTTCTGCAAGACTGGACCATCAGCGCCGACGTACCACAGGGCGGCACTGGCACCTGGCGTATGGACGTAGACGCTGCCGGTTCAGGCGTTACGGGTGACCTTTTGGCCCACTGCATCGACACAGCCATGTGGATCAACGGTGCCATCACCGACGTATCAGCCGTTACCGAAACGTTCGTGAAAGAACGGATGCACGCTGTAACCGGAAAAGTGCAGCCCGTGGGGATCGACGATGCCTGTATTTTCCACTGCCATTTCGCCAACGGTTCGTTGGGTTTGTTTGAGTCGACTCGTTACGCACGTGGACACAAAGCATTATACACGTTCGAAATCAATGGTGAGCACGCTTCCATCCGCTGGGACCTACACGATTTAAATAGACTTGAATATTTCGATCACCGCGATGAGGGTATCGTACGTGGCTGGCGTTCTGTTCACGTAACGGATGGCGATCAGCCTTACATGGATAAATGGTGGGTGCCGGGGCTTGGCATTGGTTACGAACACAGCTTTGTGCATCAGGTAGCCGATTTTCTGAAAAGCCTGGAAACCGGTCAACCTTGCTCGCCCAATTTCCAGGATTCGCTCGAAACCCAGAAAGTTTGCGAAGCTGTGCTCGAATCTGCTACGTCTAGAAGCTGGAAAGACACGGGTGTTGAGTCATTTACGATGTAAAATCTAGAATATAACGTAACAAAAAAGGGGCGCTAAAATTAGCGACCCTTTTTTGTTACGTTATATTCTCAATCAGAATGGTGTTATTTATCTGACGATGCGCTTATATTCCGTCGCATAGCGACACAATGTTTGTAGTCAAAATGTTCACTCACCGCGTGCTCCGTCGCGTAGCGACCAAACAAAACTACGCCAATCGGTTTGGTCGCTATGCGACGGGAAATGATAGAGATAGATAGATAGCTATAAACATTAGGTCGCTACGCGACGAAGAACTCATCTTAATACCTTAGATACCACACACAGTTACTATGTTGCCATTACAGCACAATCGTCTTACCCATTTTGTATGGACCAAGCTGTGGTGAATCGGTGGGGAGTTCGGTGATAAGATAATCCACCTGATTTAGATCAGCGATTTTCATGCGCATGACGCTGTCCATTTTTTCAGAGATTGCCAGTACGGCTACTTTATCGGCGGCACGTATCATGGCTTTTTTTGCTTGAACCGTTTCCCAATCCGAATCCGTAAGCCCTTCGCGAGCGTCGATGGCGTTGGTACCCATGATGCACATATCCACGCGTAGTTCAGATAGGCGCTGATACACTTCTCCGCCCACACTCATCTGGCTGTAACGCGAAATCTGGCCACCAATCATAATGATTTCCAGGTTGGGTTTATCGAGCAGTTCCACGGCAGTCAAGGGATTGACTGTCATGAACGTAGCTTTCAAATCGGCGGGAATCATTTTGATAAACTCGCGAATGGTCGTACCACCACCAATCAGAATCAGCATACCATCCTGAAGTAGTGTCAGGGCTTTCTCAGCAATGGTTTTCTTGTTGAGGTGCGCGTAGGTTTCCTGAATTAGTGAGGAGTGGTGATACGCCTTTGACATAGCCCCGCCCCGAATTTTAATCAGCTTTCCCTCTTCCGATAAATCGTTGATATCTCGCCGGATTGTGTCCTCCGATACGTTCAGCGTCGTTGCCAAATCCGTCAGACTTACTCGCGTATGAAGATTTATTTGCTTTATAATAAGGTCTTTACGTTCGTCTTTTAAAAAAGCTATCGACATAAGGGGAAATTAGAATAGCGTTAATCAACCTAAAAGAGATTTTGGGACTCTGACTTACTTACTCCCATAAATGAAAGCGTTGCCGATAAAGTTTTCTAGGCTGCGTTTTTTGAAATTAATATTCTGTTAACCGATCAATTTGCACCAAAAATGCATTATTTGCATAATATCTACTAATTATTTGCAAATATACAGTATATTAATTGGAATTTTCGCTTAAATTGATCTATATTGTGCAAATAACGCATCTTTACTTGCAATATTTGCAAATACATTGTCTCTTTTCAATTAACCTAGCTAACATTAACAATCAGAATGCGTATGAAATGTATGCTACTTCACTGGCCTACCCGATCGGGTGCGCTGCTCACAACGCTCTGGTTATTAAGTCTGTCAGCTTTTGCGCAGACCATAACCGGTAAAGTAACAAACGCCAGCGATGGACAGATTTTGCCGGGCGTAACCGTCCTGGAAAAAGGCACCACGAAGGGTACGGTAACGGACAGCGATGGGAAATACACCCTCAAGCTGACGAATGACAAGGCTACCATTATTTTCTCGTACATCGGTTTTGCCGCAGAAGAGGTTGCCGTAGCAGGTCGATCAATCATTGACGTAGGCATGAAAGAAGGCGCTACGAATCTCGGCGAGGTGGTTGTTACGGCCCTGGGTATTTCGAAAGAGAAAAAGGCACTGGCCTACGCGGTTTCGGAAGTGAAAGGAAGTGAATTCACGCAAGCTCGCGAAACCAATCTGGCTAACGCGCTGACGGGTAAAATTGCCGGGGTGAACGCTACGGGTATGGCAACGGGACCGGGCGGTTCCAGCCGTATCATTATCCGGGGTAATGGCTCGCTGAATGGCAATAATCAGCCGCTTTACGTAATCAACGGGATGCCGATGGACAACAGCATTCCGGGTGGCGGCACAACCGCCGATGGTAACGGAATGAACGTTGACCGTGGCGATGGTATCGGCGGCTTGAACCCCGATGATATTGAGTCGATTAGTGTTCTGAAAGGTGGCCCAGCTGCGGCTTTGTATGGCGCTCGTGCTTCGAACGGTGTAATCCTTATTACAACCAAAAAAGGACGTAGCCAAAAAGGTGTGGGTGTCGAGGTCAACAGCAACACTACGTTCGAAGATATCGCCGTTATCCCAAACTGGCAGTATGAATACGGTCAGGGCCTTGATGGTAAGAAACCAACCACGGTTACTGAAGCGAAAAGCACAGGGCGTTTGTCGTATGGCGCTAAAATGGATGGTACGCCTACCATCCAGGTCGATGGGCAACTGCACCCCTACTCTCCCCAGAAAGATAACCTGAAGAATTTCTACCGGACAGGTAGCAATTACATCAATTCGATTGCCTTTACGGGCGGTAACGAGTCTGTTAACTTCCGATTAGGTCTGAACAATACACAGTCAAACAGCATTGTTCCGAATTCATCGTTTACCCGACGTATCGCCAACCTCAACATGAACGCTTTTCTGGGCAAGAAACTGAGTGTAGAGACGGTTTTCCAATATAATTACGAAGCTGGTACCAACCGACCAAAAGTTGGCTATGCCGACATGAACCCGCACTGGGCAACGTATCTGATTGCCAACGTGGTAGACATCCGCAGTCTGGCTCCGGGATATGATCCTGTTACCGGCAAAGAGATCGAATGGAATCCGGTTCCGGCCGCACCTAACCCATATTTTGTAGTAAATAAATTCAAGAACGACGACATTAAAAACCGCTTCATTGCGCAGGGAAGCATCCGCTACGACATTCTGGACAATCTGTTCCTGAAAGGCAGCGTGAGCCAGGATTATTACAGCTTCTCGTCGGAGTACGTCCAGCCAACCAACAACGCATACCAGCCACTCGGTACGTATGACGCCCGCAAGGTTACGTCGCAGGAAACCAACGGCATGTTGACCCTGAATTACAATACCAGCTTTTTCAAAGATTTGACGTTCTCAGCGTTGTTGGGAGCCAACGCACAACGCGCCATTTACGACCAGACGCAGATTGCCGGTAGCGAATTTACGGTACCGTACTTCTACAGCTACACCAATCTGGCCACTTCGACTACGACGCCGACTTATATGAAAAGCGCGATCAATTCGGTGTTCGGTTCGGCAGATTTCGGCTATAAGAACGTAGCGTATTTGACCGTATCAGGTCGTCAGGATTGGTTTTCGGTACTGAACCCGAAGCGAAACAGCATTTTCTATCCGTCGGTGGGTGGATCGTTGATTCTGTCCGATGCGTTCCGGCTTCCGTCGGCCATCAGCTTTGCCAAACTGCGGGCTTCGTGGGCGCAGGTGGGTGGCGCTACGGTGAACGCCTACCAGATTTACCAGTATTACTCGATGCAGCAAGGTGGCCACAATGGTCGTCCGGTGCAGGTGCTTTCGTCGTCGCAGGTGCCTAACCCCGACCTCAAACCATTGACTTCCACTACGTCGGAAGCGGGTATCGAAGCCAAATTCCTGAATAATCGTTTAGGTTTCGACGTAACGCTTTACAACCGGAAAACCACGAACGACATTGTTACGTCGAACATCGCGCTTTCGTCGGGTTATACGTCGGCGCTGCTGAACGTCGGTGAGCTGAGCAACAAAGGCGTTGAGTTGCTGGTGACGGGAACGCCCATCAAGAAAGCTGATTTTGGCTGGGACGTGAGCTATAATATGGCTTACAACAGAAGCAAAATTGAACGGTTAGCCGATGGTCTGACGGGTATTGACATCGGTACGGGCGTTGGCGGTGGTCTGGTACGTAATGTACTGGATCGGCCTTACGGAACCGTTTGGGGCTATCGTAAGAAAACCGACGCGAATGGCAACGTAGTATTCAACACCGCCAGTGGTTATGCGGTTCGTGGTGATCTGGAAGAAATTGGTCAGGGAACGCCACCTTGGACAATGGGTATCACCAACAACTTCCGGTATAAAAACTTCTCGCTGAATATTCTGGTCGATGGCAAGTTCGGGGCTATCGTTTACTCGAACCTGTACCAGTACGCGTATCGTTTTGGTCTTCCGCAGGAAACACTTCCCGGTCGCGAAACGGGTATAACCGTTACGGGTGTAACGCCAGAAGGCAATCCATTCACCAAAACGTGGTCGAAAGAAGACGTTGATACGTATTACGACAACGACAAGAACTACACCGCGATGTTCATGTTCAACAACGATTTCGTGAAGCTGCGTCAGGTCGTGTTAAGCTACAATTTGCCAGTCAACAAAATGAAGTTTCTGAAGTTACAGTCGGCTTCTATTTCGTTCGTAGCGCGTAATCTGGCTATTCTGTATAAGGATAAAAAGAATCAGTATTTCGATCCGGAATCGGGCTATACCAGCACGAATGCACAGGGTCTGGAAGCCTTTGGCGTACCCAGAACCCGTAGTCTTGGTGTAAGCTTAATGGTGAAATTCTAATCCAAAAACTTTCTGACAATGAATCGTTTAGTTAAAAAGATAGCTTATGTTCTTCCGGCGATCATGCTGTTGTCGTCCTGCGACAAAGGGTTCGAGGAAATGAACGTAGACCCAAACAAATATTCGGAAGTAGTGCCCGAATACCTCTTCACGAGGGCGTTGCTGGATGGCGTCAGCACCAACTTTGCGGGCGCGGCTTACCTCACCATCGGGCAATCGATGCAGCACTTTGCTACGTATAAAGAAGTGCCAGCCGCCGGTGATAAGTACTTCAATTTCAGCTACTCGACCGGCAACTGGAATGCCTACGCCGGTACGTTGGCTGGTCAGGGAGCGGTTATTTCTATTCGTCAGGTTATCGACGCGGTATCCAGCAATCCGGCTAACGTAAATAAACTCTCCGCGGCCCGTATCTGGAAAGCATATATGTTCCACCGGTTGACGGACGTGTACGGCGATATTCCTTATTTCGACGCCGGGAAAGCGCTGTCGGACAAGAATTACAGCCCGAAATACGATACGCAGCAGGCCATCTACGCTGATTTGTTGAAAGAGCTTGACGAATCGATCAAAGCGTTTGACGCGACCAAAACCACCTTCGGCACTGCCGATCTGATCTACGGTGGCGACGTAACGAAATGGAAGAAATTCGCCTATTCGCTGATGCTACGTCTGGGTATGCGCCTGACCGAAGTTGATCCTGCGTCAGCTAAAACCTGGGTCGAAAAAGCGATTGCGGGTGGTGTTATTCTGGACGATGCCGACCGCGCTGTGATTGGCTACGTCGATGGTTCGCAGGTTGCCAGCCGGAACTTCATTGCCGCTGCTTTGCTGAGCACCGATTACATCACACCCGGTGGCGACAACGTAGAAGGCGGTAAATTCGCCAAAACGTTTATCGATTACCTGAAAACAACCAAAGATCCGCGTCTGAATGTGTTCTCCATCGTCTGGGCAACGACCGACAACAAAACGTTCACCGCCGACACGACGACTGCCCTACAAAGCGGAATGCCGAACGCGGCTTTCAACAATCTGCCTGCCAATTTCAATACGTTCTCGGAACCCAATCCTAATACGTTGCTGAAATACAGCGCTCCCCTGATTGTCTTTGGAAACGCCGAAACGAATCTGTTACTGGCCGAAGCGTCGGTACGTGGCTGGGCCAGCGGTACAACGGCGGCAACGGCCTACCCAAATGCTGTTAAAGCGGGCATGCGTCAATGGTCGCTATTCGGTACGGGCGGAACGATTTCGGATGCGAGAATTAACGCCTATCTGACGGCCAATCCATACAAAGCAACGGGGACCATTGCGCAGCAAATGGAGCAGATTCAGACGCAGAAATGGGTGTCGCTGTTCCTGGAAGATGAGTACGAGATCTTCTCCAACTGGCGTCGTACCGGTTATCCGGTGCTGACTCCTACCAATTATCCGGGCAATCTGACCGGCGGCAAAATTCCGACCCGTTTTGTCATTCCGGATACGGAAGAAATCTATAATAAAACCAACTTCCTCGAAGCACGCACGCGTCAGGGAGGCACCAACACGCTATCGAGCGTTGTGTGGTGGGATAAGTAAACCGTTGATATTACTCGATTTATAAGTCTAATATTATTTGACAACTTCCTGTCGTCGCATAGCGACCTAATATTTGTAGAAACAGAAAAAACGCTACTCGGTTTTCGTCGCGTAGCGACCAAACAAAACCACGTCAATTTGTTAGGTCGCTACGCGACGGAGTTTAGTTCGGGACATTTTGGCTATAAATATTAGGTCGCTACGCGACGATAAAGACATACTGCTCTTTCTACCAAATGAAAACCCAACGTCGACCTATTCTGAAACAGCTTTTCGCTTCTATCGTCAACCTCGCCGGATTAGGAATTACTACGTCAGTAGCCTCTGCCCCAACAACCGAATCTTCACAGGCAGAAGGTACCGACGTAGTGATGCATCAGGACGTACCGCTTTACGCCAGCGCGACGAAACTGGGCAACCTGTTATTCATTTTCGGAATCGGTGCTCATTTTGAGGGCGACATAAAAGCGCATACCGATCACGTGCTGAAAGAGATGGAGAAAGAACTCGCTAAAGCCGGTTCGTCGATGCAGAAGGTTTTGAAAGTAAGCGTGTTCCTGCACGATCTGGACGATTACAAAGGAATGAATGAGGTGTTTAAAGGGCGTTTTGGCCCAAAACCACCCGTACGCACCACCGTATCTCCACGCGCGGGTATCCCCGGCGATTCGCTGGTCGAAATGGATTGTATTGCATACCTTTAAGCTACCTCTAACGCAGTAAAATCCATACCGGCTTACATCATAACTGAACGTATCAACCGCTAACAATCAATACGTTACTTAATACTCTTTATGCTTAATCGAAGAAGTTTACTCAAGCATTTATCGGCCATGCCGCTAGTTGGTGGTTTATTCGGTGGAGCTGTACCGGTTACTACTGCATTAGCGGCCCCGGCGCTGGCTCCACGCAATCTGGTTAAAGAACTTGGCATCCGTACGTTTATCAATGCCGCCGGTACGTATACAGCCATGACGGGCTCGCTGATGGAAGACGACGTAGTGAATACGATTCTGGCAGCGTCAAAAGAATTCATGCTGCTCGATGATGTTCAGACGAAAGTGGGCGAAAAAATTGCCACCCTGACCCACGCCGAATCAGCCGTAGTAACCGCAGGATGCTTCTCGGCGATGACGCTGGGACTGGCGGGTGTATTGACCGGCATGGACCAGAAAAAAGTGGAGCAACTGCCGCTACTGGAAGGCACCGACATTAAATCGGAAGTGATTATGCAGAAAGGCCACAACGTAGGCTACTCGCACGCGCTGACCAATACGGGCTGTAAAATCGTGTTCATCGAAACCGTCGAAGAACTGGAAAAAGCCATCAGCCCAAAAACGGCGATGCTGTGGTTCCTGAATATCCAGTCTGACAAGGGTAAAATCATGCATAAGGAGTGGGTCGAGCTAGGAAAGAAGCACAACATTCCAACGATGATCGATATTGCCGCCGACGTACCACCCGTTGAAAACCTCTGGAAATTCAATGAGATGGGCTTCGATCTGGTCTGCGTATCGGGCGGGAAAGCCATGCGTGGCCCACAAAGCGCTGGTTTGCTGATGGGTAAGAAAATGTATATCGATGCCGCTCGACTAAGTATGCCCCCACGCGGTTCGACCATCGGACGTGGTATGAAGGTGAACAAAGAAGAAATTCTGGGCATGTACGTAGCACTGGAAAAATTCATCGCCCGCGATCAGGACAAAGACTGGAAAATGCTCGAAGCGCGTGCCGCGCACATTACCGAAGCCGCAAAAAGTGTGAAAGGGGTAAATGTTGAAACCTTCGCACCAGAGTTGGGCAACCATACGCCAACCCTGAAATTCACCTGGGATACCACCAAAGTTAACCTGACTGCCAAAGCTTTACAGGAAGGGCTACGTAACGGCAATCCATCCATCGAAATCGTGCTAAATGAGTCCAACGGGATCAACATGACCACCTGGATGTTGAAACCGGGCGAAGAAAAAATCGTAGCGACTCGCCTGAAAGAAGAGCTGATGAAGGCAGCGGTTTAGCGTACTATCTATGTAGAGCCAAGCCGATACGGCGGACCGTTCCAGTTTGGCTCTATATAACCCAATCCAACAAAACCCGACCTTATGAAAAGAATCATTACGCTTTTACCATTTATCTGCCTGAGCTATTTGTCTGAAGCTCAGACGTATACACTCCTCATCAAAGGTGGCCGATTGATCGACCCAAAGAACAACATTGACGCCGTAATGGACGTAGCGATTACGGATGGAAAGATTGCGCAGGTAGCCAAGTCAATCGATCCTAAAGAAGCTCGTCAAGTAGTCGACGCTAAAGGAATGTACGTAACGCCGGGTCTGATCGACATTCACGGCCACGTATTTCACGGCACCGAAGTCAATCACTATCTGAGCAACGGCCTCACCGCATTACCTCCTGATGGATTTACGTTTCGCGTCGGGATCACAACCATTGTCGATGCGGGCGGAGCAGGTTGGAAATCGTTCGATACGTTTAAAAAGAACGTAATACTGACCGCCAAAACACGCGTACTTTCGTTCATGAACATCGTTGGCGAAGGGATGCGGGGCGGCAAGTACGAGCAGGACACCACCGACATGGATTCGCAAATGGCCGCTAAAGTCGCGCTGGAAAACAAAAACGACGTAGTAGGATTCAAAGTGGCTCACTACCAAGGTTCTAGCTGGGCGCCCGTCGATCATGCTGTAGCCGCTGGCAAGTTGGCTGATATGCCGATCATGGTCGATTTTGGTGGTAGCCATCCCCCACTGCCTCTGGCCGATTTATTTCTCAAACACCTCCGTCCGGGCGACATTTTCACACACACGTACACGTTGCTGCCAAACGACGTCCGCGAAACCATTGTCGATGAAAACACGAAAACGGTAAAACCATTCGTTTTGGAAGCCCGCAAACGGGGAATCATTTTTGACGTAGGATACGGTGGGGCCAGCTTCAATTTTTCGCAGGCGATTCCTGCCCTCAAAAGCAAATTTTACCCAAATACGATCAGCACCGATTTGCACACGGGCAGCATGAATGGCTCCATGAAAGACATGCTCAGCATCATGTCGAAGTTCGTGGCGATGGGTGAAGATATTCCCAGCGTCATTCGGGCCAGTACGTGGGCACCCGCGCAGGTAATCAAGCGAGAAAACTTAGGCCACTTATCCGTTGGTGCCATCGCCGACGTAGCCATTCTGAGTATGCGTCAGGGAAATTTTGGCTTTTATGACAAAACCGGCTACAAACTACCTGGAAAACAGAAGTTTGAGTGTGAGATGACCATAAAAGGCGGCAAAATCGTCTACGATCTCAATGGCATCGTCAGCCCATTGGGACTTAACTAAACAAGAAACGTAGTATTAATACAAAACCTGCCGCTCAGACGCGTGACAGTGCTGACACAACAAACCAAGTACTAATTTTTAATCATTAACGTACCATATGAAAACCGAACGCCGTTCCCTTTTAAAACGTCTTTTTGCTTCTGCCGCTGGAGTTATTGGTCTGGGAGTCACTGCCAAAGCTACTGCTACGTCTGAATCTGCTACTACGTCCGTTGCCTCTGCCGAAAAGGAAGTCTTTGACGTAGTGAATTATCAGGACGTACCGTTGTTTTCGCTCTCAACCAAAATGGGCAATCTGGTCTTCATAGCGGGCATAGGCTATCATAAAGAAGGCGACATTAAAGTACACACCGACGAGGTCCTTAAAGAACTGGAAAAGCAGTTAATCAAAGCCGGTTCTTCGATGGAAAAAGTGCTGAAAGTGAGCGTATTTCTGCATGATCTGAACGATTATAAAGCCATGAACGAGGTCTATAAAGGCAGGTTTGGCAGTAAGCCGCCGGTACGTACTACGGTTGCCGTTTATGGGGGTGTTCCCGGCGATTCGCTGGTCGAGATGGATTGTATTGCTTATGTCTGATTTTTTTGTCCTGCTGCGGAACGAAGCGTTCCGCAGCAGGACAAAATTGGTTACCCGCTACGCAACTTTCCGGATTCTAATTTCAACCCGCCGGTTCTTTTGCCGCCCAATTGGATCGTCGATTCCGTTTGCTTTCTGATTAGGCGCTTCGGGCTGGCGCTAACTCTCTCCTTTCCCGGCTGTCACAACATGGCTTTACTAAGTGATCAATAGACAGCCACTTTTTACAGATTTATCTCCTGACGTACAAAATACCTTCCCAACAAGTAGACTGGCGTTAGTTGATGCCCGTTCAAAGCAATTTATTTTACACAATATTTTGTTAGTAATCAGTTATGTAACTACAAATTACTCGACAGATACGTAAACGGTTTAATCAGTTGCGTAAACGCACCAAAATGGCATTCGATTACATACGTTTTTCAAACGCCTGCGTGATTTTACGAGTAACGTAGCGCAGGATTTTACGACGCTGCTGCAACGTTTGCTGATTGTTTGCGTCATTAGCCTGAATTACCACTCGCTACTGACTATACAACAACAAGTACTTCCCTCCAACAATCACTCATGAAACCTTTCTTGTTTTTTCTACTCGCATTCGCGACGAGTATCGGTTCCGTATTGGCCCAACAAACCAAAATTTCGGGTTTACTACTCGACTCCACAGCCAATAAACCCGTTGAATTTGCTACGGTTGCACTACTAAAAAACGGCAAAATTGTAGAAGGCGTAACGGCCGATGCCCAAGGAAAATTTGTTTTTTCCAAAGCCGACGCTGGCACTTACGCAGTTCAGGCATCATTCGTAGGCTACTCCACCAAAACCATTGAAAATGTCACAGTTTTGAAGGGAGAAGAGAAAGAAATTGGCGTTATCAAACTCGCTCAAACCGCCCAAAAACTGGCAGAAGTAACCGTAACAGAACAGAAATCGTTGTTCGAGGAAAAATCGGACCGGATGGTGTACAATGCCGAAAAGGACATCAGTATAAAAGGCGGTGACGCTACCGATGTATTGAAAAAAATCCCGTCGATAGCCGTTGATATTGAGGGTAATGTACAACTCCGGGGCAGCTCCAACATCAAGGTATTGATCAATAACAAACCGTCGAGCATTGTAGCGCGCAGCCTTTCGGATGCCCTCAAACAGATTCCGGCCGATATCATCAAACAGGTAGAAGTTATTACGTCGCCCTCGGCGAAATACGATGCCGAAGGAACTGCCGGAATCATCAACATCATCACCAAGAAGAACTCGCTACAGGGCACCAGCGGCTCCATTAGTCCAAATTTTGGCCAGTGGAACAACTGGCAAAACGCCAGCATCAACCACCGGATGAAAAGCCTTGGCATTTCGGCCAATGGCGGTTTTAACAATTGGGAAAACAAACGCTACATGCGGTTACTACGTTCGTTCACCAAAGAGAACGTAGTAACCGATCAGGATCAGACGCAGTGGGTAATTGGGAGCGGCAAAAACGTCTACGGTACGTTGAATGTCGACTGGGACATCGACTCGCTCAACCGACTGGGTGCCGGATTGAATTACTACAACGGCGACAACACAAATGGCTTCGACATTAATTATGAAGAACGTAGCCAGGGCACTGTAAATCAGTTCTTTCGCCGGGATATGAGCCGCACGTACGATTGGGCTGGCGCCACCGTCAATCTGGATTACACCCGACTGTTCAAGAAACCCAAAAAGGAAATCAATTTCCTGATGCTTTACTCGTTTGAGGGCGAAGACAGCGATTACTGGTCTAACCTGATGAACCGGGGTAATTCCATTTATTATCGTGAGAAGAGTTACAACATTAGTAACAACAAAGAAGGCACGATTCAACTCGATTTCACCAATCCACTAGACAGCATCAGTACGTTGGAAATGGGCACCAAAACCATCTTTCGGCAAATTTTGAGCGACTACCGTATTGCCAATGCCGTTGATGGCACCACTAATTTTGTGGACGTACCGGCGCAGGCGAATGTATTCGATTATGCGCAGCAGGTTGCCTCCGCCTACGTAGTATACAGCCGGACGCCAAAGAAGAGATGGGGCATCAACGTCGGCGCCCGCTACGAACACACGTTTATTCAGGCCAATTTCCTGAACGGAACGTCGCCGTTTACCAATACATACGGCAACCTTATCCCCAACCTGAGCCTGTCACGAAGTTTGAAAAAAGAACAGCAGATACGATTGAGCTATTCACAACGCATTCAACGACCTCAGTTTTATTATCTGAATCCCTATGTCAACCAGTCCGATTCGAAGAATTTATACGGCGGCAACCCGTACCTGAAACCCGAACTAACGCACTCGTTAGAAGCCAATTACAGCATTTCGATCAAGCAAACGAGCTTCAATGCCTCGTTCTTTCTCCGGCAGACCAACAACGCCATCGAAAGCATAAATACGGTTGATGATCAGGGCGTACTGAAACAGATTTTTCAGAACGTAGCCCAGAATTCGGCCTACGGCGTCAACCTGAGCGCCAATACAAAACTGACGAAACAATGGTCGGTAAACGGCTCACTGAACATGTTCTACAACGTACTGGAAAGCGCTGAACTGAAAACACGTAACGCAGACTGGATGTACCGAATCAACCTCAATTCGACCGTCGATTTCGGTAAAGGTATCAAGGCGCAGTTCTTCGGCTTTTACAATTCGGCGCGGGTCAATTTGCAGGGCACCTACGGCGGTTTCGGTTTCTACAACGTAGTATTACAGAAGGAAATCCTGAAGAAGAAAGGCACTATCGGCTTTGGATACGACAATCCATTCAGCGAAACCATCAACTGGCGCAATGAATTTGTCGGACCGAACTTTTCGCAGATACAGGACGTAGCGATGTATCGTCGCGGCTGGCGGTTGAATCTGAAATACGAATTCGGCAAAATGAGCGGCTCGCAGCGTCAGAAGAAACGCATCAGCAACGACGATAAAAAAGCGGGCGAGGGGAATAATTAAGTCTAAAAAAGTTGTAGGGTTATAAGGTTATAGAGTTGTAAAGTCGGCTGGCGCCTTAAAAACTTTATAACCCTATAACCTTACAACTTTATAACTCCTCATATCGCTTTCGCGTAAAACGCTTTTAAATTTTCCCGGTAATTACGGGTCCATTTGAGCTGCTGACCCGTCTGAAGCTTCACCAGGTATTCGCCATTGAAATACGTTTCGACCGTTTCGACGTAATTTAAATTGATGATATACGACCGATTGATACGTACAAAATCCGCCGGATCGAGTCGGGCTTCCAGACTGGTCAGGCTTTCGTATATAGTATACCGTTGGTTGTTAGCATGTAACGTAATGTAATTCCCGTCAGCATCCAGGTAACTGATATCTTCCGTTTTCACCAGATACATACGTCCCGTTTCTTTTACCAATATCCGCCGTTGGTAAACATCGTTAACTCTCGACGGTTCGGTTGCCAACTGATTTAATAACGTATCGATGCGTTGTTGCGGTAATTGGCCAAGTCGCTCTTTAGCGCGACTCAATGCTTGCGTAAATCGCAGTTCATTGAATGGTTTGAGCAGATAATCAATTGCATTCACCTCGAAGGCACGTAGCGCGTACTGGTCATAAGCCGTCGTAAACACAATGGCGGGCTGGTGATGCGGCCAGATTTGCTTCAGTACGTCGAAACCGTCCAGTTCGGGCATCTGAATATCCAGAAAAATCAAATCGGGGCGTTGCTGAATGATTTTTATGACCGCGTCGGTGCCATTGGCCGCTTCATCGACAGCCTCAACTGACGTATCGTTTTGTAGAAACGTGCGGATGACCTTTCGGGCCAGCAACTCATCATCAATGATAAGCGAGCGATACGTTGTCATAAGCAGCAACAGTTTCAAGTTTGGCTTTACAGGGAAAAGAAAGGGTGACGGCCGTGCCCCCAACGGGCGGCTGCGATATCTCGAGGTGGGCATTTACGCCATAGGCCTGCTGCAGCCGTAAGCGCGTGTTAGTCAGCCCTAAACCGGTACCATCTGATCGCTTCGACCGTTTGCCCACACCATTGTCGTAAATGGTAATGAGTAATTTACCCGGCTGCTTTTGCGTACTGATACGGATCAGCGCGTTGTGGGTTAAATCGGCAATGCCGTGTGTAATGGCGTTCTCCACCAACGGCTGAAGCAGTAATTGCGGCACCCGGCACTGTTCGGTAGCAGGGTCGATAGCATAGTCAATCCGAAGCCGGTCCTGAAAGCGTATCTCCTGAATAGCCAGGTACTTTTGAGTGAGCATTAATTCATCGTGGAGGGTAATGAAATTGGTATCCTGCTGGACCAGTACCCCACGTAGTAAATCGCTCAGCGCCGTGACCATATCGATAGCCTTATGCGTTTCATTCTGCATCATCAGACTCACAATGGCGTGGTGTGTGTTGAACAGAAAATGCGGATTCAACTGCATTTTCAGCGATTGCAGCTGCGCATTGGCCAGTTGGGTCTTGAGTTGTTCATTGTTGAGTTCATAAGTTAGATTTTGTTGATGAAGTGCCTGATTCTGCCGTGAATAAACTACAATGCTGTAACCAACTACCACCAGCAGATACGTAGTAATTGTCAAACTGTATTCGTAAAAAAACCAGATTAGTATGCTTTTCGTCCCAAGCCACTCGCCGGTTTCGTACGCGTGAATGGGGCGCAACAAGCCAAAAGCGATCAGCGACACGAAAAAGCCAAAGCCCGACGATAAAAGCACATGAGCAGCAACACCCTTTAGCCACGAACGATCGCTGCAACTGAATCGAACGGGAAAACGCTGTCCGGCATACAGAATGACGGGTGTAAATCCCAGCCAGCTCACGTACACGATCAGCCAGTGCAACGATTCTGAGAAATGCATTTGCCGGCTAAGGCCCAGCAACCAGAGGATTGTATGCTGCGCGTACGAAACAAGGGCCAGCGCGCTCCAGAAGACAAGGGCATATCGCCAGAATTGCCGAACCGTGACCGTAAATCCGGCTTGCAGAATGAGTTTTTCAACGAATCGCGTCATACGGGAAGGCCATAAACAATCGGTAAACATCTGCAAAATCCACCCAGTTGAACACTGGATTCGTGATGAAGCGTATAAAAAGGGTAATGAAACGGTACGTTCTTCGGTCAAATGAGATTATAACCCGACAAGCGAAACACGGCTCGGTTTATAACTTTTCAGGGTTCGAAATACTCAATATTAGCCCGATAAAATCCGCTCGATTCTGGCCTGAACACTACGTTGATGCTACCACCCACCGAACTTACCTCGCCGGTATCTTTATTTTTCAACGCAATTGCCTTCGCCGTACCCCGCGTAGGTTTGTGCACGGCACTCACTTTGTATTTTCCCAATGGCAAATCTTCCAGATACTGTGTGCTAACATCCGTTGCTTTTTTCACAATAGGTTTCGCCGACGTAGTACCATCAATAAGTTCTAACGGCGTAAATGTAAACTCAACTTCATTTTTCGGGATATTGGAATCGCCCTGATATAGCCCGATGTATCCGCCAAAATAGCCCTGAAGTGGTATTGGTTTCTTGCCAGACAGCACCCACTGGAAATTAATAACTGGACTGTCGTTTTCCGAAAAACTATCTGAATTACTGGGATTTAGCTGTATATTATAGATAGTTCCTGCATATGCCTTTTCGAACGTAGCATAGATTCGATACGAACCGTAGTCCATTTTGAGCCGGTAACTTCCTTTGGCATCCGTATGGGCCGATGCACCGTTTGAGTAAGGCCCTGTACTGCTGATAAAGACAATAGCGTTCACAATAGGCTCACCCCTCGTGTCGGTGACGGTTCCGCTGACGTAGCCTTTTTGGGGTTGAATCGTATCGGCTCCGCCCGTCTTCTTACAGCCTGCTACTGAAAAAGCCCAGAAAATAAGTAAGAAAAAATACGGTTTCATGTCGTGAAAATTTATCATTCCCGGAGCGCTGCTGCTAAAGTCGTCTGGTTTCTAAGACCGCTTCACGCGGTAGATTGGGCGTTACGTCGGGGTATATTTTTAAATCCGCCAGCACGATGCGGTAGTGAGCTTTTTTCAAATACACATCAACCGAATCACGGGTGTTACGACCCTCCCGGCAAGCGCCCAGACACAAACTCAACGCCTGAGAATCATAACCTAGAGCAGCCGTAATCACGACGTCGGCACTACCGGCCCAAATGCATTGTTTCCCGGCAGGACACCGGCTGTCGGTGATTTCGTCGATACGTATCGTTAAGCCGTCCAGCACGTTCACTTGTTGCTCTTCCGCAATCGTTACGGTCTGAAATAAAGGCGCTGGTTCGTTGGGTGTAAGCTCCGCACGGCAACCGCTGAGCATAATAACGAGAAGTATGCCCAGCCATAGTAAAAACGTTTTCATGGAACGTACATACCGGAAGCGAGTACTACGTAGTAAGTTAGTATCCACCCTCTTAGCTGTCTATTATACGAAACTACGTAGCACTCGCTTCCGGTAATTTTATAGGTTTAGATCGCTTTCATCACCAGCGTACTTGTGTACGTAACCCCACTCGCGTCAAACTGCTCAACAGAACGTAGCGTGTTGCCCGATGCCTCTACCGCCCATTCCGTAATTACTGTCGGATCGTTTTTATCGGTCGTTTTCACTACGTTTCTGCTTTGATCGTATGTCCAGGTTCCGCCATTTCGGTCGGCGTTATCATCGCTCGTACATTTCGACGTACCAAAGCCTGTCAGGATTTTACCGCCCGTTTCGAACGTAACGGTATCATCTTTCCGGCAATCACTAAAAAGCAGCGTAAGATCGGTATCAGCTATACCATCATTATCGAGGTCAAGCGCCGGATTGAGCGTGAATGAAATAATTTGATACGTCTTGCCAACAACCGATGCGCTGGCCGGGAGGGGATCGTTTCCTTTCTTACAGGCACTGGTGATCAGAATAATTACTATCGTGATACCGTAGATTGGCATCGAAATAGTAATTTTTAGACAGAGCCATTTGTAAAACTGAATGAGTGAAGCAAGCAATTGCCTCAATATCAGATACAATCTTCTACCATAAAGGGGATAAATTGCTGAGTTTAAAAGAGTCTGGTTCATGTATCTTGTTGTTTTACTGAATTATGAAGCAAAACAACAGGCGAAGGCTGACCTAAACAGGCCCTTTTGTCTGAACCGGGGCAATTGGTATTCAAATGGAATTTTCTGTACTTTAAATGCCCATCTTAACCTCACTTGCTTATGAATAACCAACGCTTTTTGACCATGAAGAAAGTCTTCATGCTCACCGTCTTCCTTTTACTGGCAGGCTTAGCAGGTTTCGCGAAACCGAAGCCCACCGATGAAGCCCAGATTCGTCAGGCGCTCGATTCTACGTCGGCAGGCTGGAATCGGGGGAATTTGCAACAATACCTCGGCGCTTACACGCCCGACGCGCAGGAAATGGGGCCCAATGGTCCGCGAGGTGGGGTCGAAGTAATTGAGAATACCATGAAAAATGGGTTCTGGAAAACAGGCCGTCCGCTGCAAATGCTACGTTACCAGCATGTTAACGTACGCTTGCTAGGCAAAGAGAATGCACTGGTAACGGGTCAGTACGTGCTTAGCGGGGGCGAAAAGCCTGATCGGACTGGCTGGTTTACGACGGTCTGGGCAAAAACGAAAGATGGCTGGCGGATGATTTTTGACCATTCATAGGTTTTTCCTGACGTAACGCCCTGATCTGGCTGGAACAGAAGTCCTGTCGCTTTATCTTTACGCCAATACATGACCATCTACGGGTGCGCATTTATTGGCGCTTTTATTTTTCCACTATGAATTGTCTACGTACTACATTCCTGCTCACGCTCATTTCGCTCACTACGTTGGTGGGTTTTGCCCAGAAAACGTCATCCGGAAATCCTATTTTTCCGGGCTGGTACGCCGATCCGGAAGGGGTTATTTTCGGAAAAGAATATTGGGTCTACCCAACATATTCGGCACCTTATAATGAGCAGATATTTTTTGATGCGTTTTCGTCGTCGGATTTGGTAAACTGGACCAAACACAGCCGTATCCTGGATTCAACGGCGGTTAAATGGGCGAAGCGGGCCATGTGGGCACCCGCTATCGTGGAAAAAGAGGGGAAATACTTTTTATTTTTCGGAGCGAATGACATTCACGATGACAAAAAAGAAGTAGGGGGCATTGGTGTAGCGGTGGCCGACAATCCGGCAGGGCCTTTCAAGGATTATTTAGGAAAACCCCTAGTTGGTCAGATTCACAACGGCGCGCAACCCATCGACCAGTTTGTTTTTAAAGACAAAGATGGGCAGTACTACCTCATTTACGGCGGCTGGGGCCACTGTAACATGGCTCGGCTGAAGGATGATTTTACCGGTTTTCTGCCCTTCCCCGACGGCACTATGTATCGGGAAATAACCCCTAAAAACTATGTAGAAGGACCAATTATGTTTATACGTAACGGTACGTACTACTTTATGTGGTCGGAAGGGGGCTGGACGGGGCCAAATTATTCGGTTGCCTACGCTACGTCCTCATCGCCATTTGGCCCGTTTGAGCGCGTTGGTAAAATTCTTCAGCAAGACCCAACGGTGGCCAAAGGTGCCGGGCATCACTCGGTGATTCAGATCCCCAATACCGACGACTGGTACATTATTTACCATCGACGCCCTCTTACCGAAACCGACGGCAACCACCGAGAAACCTGCATCGACCGGATGTATTTCGATGAAAAAGGCGGCATCAAACCTGTCAAGATCACGGTTGAAGGCGTAAAAGCGCAAACGCTACGTTAAGCCACAGGTTGTTTTCTGCCAGCAAGAAACGTTTGACAGCGTAGCGTAAATAGTATCTTGCTTTACGTGTTGCCGGCAGGTTAATCGCACCCTTATACAAATAGTCCAGTGATCAAACGCTGAGGTGAAACCTCAAGCTGACCACTGGACTATTTATGTTAAAGACGCTACGTTATCGCTGAATCAGTAACCGCAACGTAGCAGGAGATTGCCCGGCGGGCTTAATCTGCATCAGATACAAGCCATTCGGTAACTGACCAAGATTCAAGCGGTAGGGTTCTTCGGTTGCTACGTCCACCTGCTTCTGCTGGACTGGTCGTCCCGAAATATCATTCAGTTGCAGCCCAACCGGTTGACCAAGAGCCGAACGCAGATCAATCAATACATGATCACTAGCCGGATTTGGCCACAGACTGAACGTAGCACTCACTTCATCAATACCTGATCTAGCCCCCGCCGGACACGTGGTCTCCGAAACGCTCCACTGCTGATTCTGTCCGGTTCCCAAGGTCTGCTGAGTGATCGCAGCACCATCGATCGTACTGGCGTTCCGAACCGTAACTGCTTTGTTAGAATTCCGATTGCTGAACGTATAGAAACCATCGGCGTTACGTTGCACCGCCCATTGCTGATGATTACCTCCCCAGTACGTCCATTGTTCCAGCAGAACGTCATCCGCCGTCGAGGAACCGGGCACCTGAATTCCTTTCTGATTGTGCAGTACGACCATTTTGTAAAACCCTCCGTCGGTCGGGATTAGCCGCCATTTCTGCCAGGCCTGATCGGTATTGGCGTTTTGGCGCAGGTTAACCCCATCATCGTAAGAGCCATTCGGTACGTTCAGCACCAGCCCGCTGCTACGTGACTGGATTTTGTAACACTTGGCCGGATCAATGCTTGCGACCGGCGTTGATGGTGGAGCGGTAGTGGTTGAAGAAGGCGGAGACGTAGTGGTCGAACAAGCACGCTCTTCAATGAGCCACTGCTGGTTATTACCTCCGTTCGGTGCATTCTGAACCACTAAACCTCCTTCGTCAGAATTGCCATTCTGCACTTCGAGCGCCTTACCTGAATGCCGGGCAGCGATCTGAAAATAACCGCTGGCGTTACGTTGCAGGGCGAAATGCTGGTTGTAACTCCAGTTTCCGTTGAACGTCCATTGTTGCAAGGCGGCCCCATTTTGCTGCGATCCCCACAATACGTCGATGACTTTGTTGCTATGCACCGCGCCGATTTTGTAATAGCCATTGTTGGTGGCT
This sequence comes from Spirosoma flavus, assembly GCF_054778555.1. Classification (NCBI taxonomy): domain Bacteria; kingdom Pseudomonadati; phylum Bacteroidota; class Cytophagia; order Cytophagales; family Cytophagaceae; genus Spirosoma; species Spirosoma flavus. Next base: position 183,389 of record NZ_BAAGZL010000004.1, on the reverse strand, counting down.
TCGAACCGCCAGCGCTGCGATTGCTGACTGGCATCGGTACGCTGGCGAACCAGGGCACCATCTTCCAGAGAACTACCTTCTACGCCCAGCACCTTACCACTCACTCGGGAAACGATCCGGTAACATTTGTCGGGCTCAACACTCAAAACAGAGCCTGTGGGGGTCAGGGATACGTAGAAGGACTGCACTGAGCTACGTAACCCTTTGTTATCGATGACGGTAAGCCGCACTGTGTAGTTAAGAATCTGTCCGATACCATTTTTGGCGGGTTTGGCAGAGAAAACATGGACGGGATTGGCTTCGGTCCCATAAATACTTTCATCCCCGAAATCCCATTCATACGTAATAGGGTCGCCGTCGGGATCGGACGATTTGTCGCCGGTGAACGTAACGCTCAGCGGAGACGTACCGGACAATGAAGTCGACGTAGCCACAGCAACCGGGGCTTGATTAGCCTTCTGGAGCGAGATATAAAATACCTGACTCGTACTACGTTGCCCTTTACTATCCGTCACCGTGAGTTGACCTGTAAAATTGTTAATGGTTCCTGATCCGTGCGGTCCTGTTTGGGTGGTGAATACCTTCACCGGATTCGCTACGTTCAAATATGTGCCATCACTAAACGCCCATTCATAGAAAAGCTGATCACCGTCAGGATCACTGGATTTGTCGCCGGTGAACGTAACGCTCAGCGGAGATGTACCGGATAACGAAGTCGACGTAGCTACGACCACTGGCGGTCGGTTGACGGCTGACGATTTCGTGTTTACCTCTATACCGGCATTCCACACGGCACCAGTCGATGGAGCCGTTCCCTTGCGTGTATATACCCGAAAATAATAGGTTTGCCCCGGCGTCAGATCGGTTACTACCAACGAGGTAGACGTTCCCTGGTATAACGCCTTTCCACCAAAAAGCGCCGTGTTCGTAGCAGTGAAACTATTGCTGGTGGCATACGTAGCACTGTTCGGAATCTCGGTGAACCCCGCCCCCGCTTTGCCTACGACCAGCACATCGTCGAACGTCACGCTGGGGTTGGTCCAGTTGAGCCGCACACTGGTACTACTGATCGGAGTAGCGGTCAGAGCTGCGACATTGAGTGTAGGCTTGCTACAATCGGGGTAGATTTTAACGGAATCTACTGTTGAGGAAAGTCCGCCCAAATCCGTTACTTTCAATGAGATAACGTAGTACGAATCTTCTCCGTCACAGCCAATCGGCAAGATGTCGAAGTTCGGCTTAGCCCCACCCGCAGTTTTCACCAGCATATTCCGGTTGTTACGTCGCAGTTTGGCGGTCCAGGCGTAGGTCAGATCGTTGGGAAGCTCATCGGTAACGGTCGCGGCTGCGGTGTAGATGGTCGCTTTGTCGAGGACATATTTATCATTATTAGCCGGGTTACTAATCCTGGCTGTTGGGGCCGTATTAGGAATACTCACAAAGAAGTTGGTGCTCACACTGATACCACCTTTATTGTCGGACACCGTGAGTTTGGCGGTATAGCTCTGCACAATAATACCCTGTCTTCCACGCGTTTGCGTAAACACATGAACAGGATTGGCCTGGGTGGACGTAGTGCCATCTCCAAAATCCCATAGATAGGTAATGGGATCGCCATCGGGGTCGTAGGATTTGCTTCCGGTAAACGTAACGCTGAGCGGTGAGGAGCCTGCTAGCGTCGTAGACGTAGCAACGGCAACGGGCGGTTGATTGGCGCCGGTTGGACTCGGCAAACCAAGGACGGTAGTTGAGCTTCCCAGCCAAAGGAGAAGGCCAACCAAAAGGCTGTAGCCAATGGCATACACCTTTGGAGGGTACGTAGATTTTATTATCATTTTATGGGTTAGATGGTAATGCGCTCAGGCATAGGCCTTAAGACATGACAAAACTAGTATTACGAAGGCTTCTGCATTAATCCGTTTTAGGCATTCTTTTGCTCTTTTTAAGCATCTGGATACAAAAAGGATTAGGCTTTCTCCATCTGTATCGGTATGGGTGAAAAGCAACCAGCTAAGTCGTTCTACAATCCATATAGGATACAGTGTTGGGACATGCTAACCAGCTCGCTGGTCACTCGTCAATACGTCAGCAGGTTCGGTTATTAATTGGAAATTCCTGCCTCCTTCTGCTCAAAATCCAGGCTTTCGCCTAAATGACTTTGTTTCGGAGGAGACAGGAATCTATTTTTTAACGATTTCTTAACGAATGATCACTTTCAATTGCTGGCTTTGCTGATTCGCTTGCACCTTCAGAATGAGTACGCCCGATTGACCGCGGATCGGCAAACTGACGATATCTGACTGACCCGCTTCGACAATTTGCTGTTTTCCAACTAGTTGCCCTTGCTGATTTATCAGACTCAGATCGACTTTCTGCCCTGCCACGTCGCTCACCTGTACCCGCACCCAATCACCTTCGACTGGATTACCCAGCACGCGCACCTGCATCACTTTCTTCGATTCGTCAACCCCCTGACGGGCGGCAGTTATACATGCCGCCAGCCAGTTGTAGTCATAACTGGCACTGGCGCTGCCCTGCTGTGCCCGCAGCCGAAGCACTGTATTGTCGGTGTACAACTCCAGCCGGTAAGGACCGCTCGCCGTAGTGGGTAGCAACTCGTTCACGATCGAAAAACTAATCGGCTCACCCGTTACCCCACTGTATTGGGGCATCAACCGAATCGCCCGGCGGTTGGCACCGATCGACTCACAACTCACCACCTGGGCACCCGTGATGGCGAAGCCAGCCGGTGTTGGGGGCACCACCACCGTCGTACTGGCCGGTTGCACGGTGATCAGAAACGATGTGCTCACACTCAGCCCCTGCGGATCGGTGGCCGTTACCGTCACCGTGCTCACGCCCGACATACTCGGCACTCCGCCAATCTGAGTCGGTGGCGAGAAACTCAACCCCGCCGGCAATCCGCTCACCGTCAGCACTAGACTTTGGGGTGACTCGTTATCAGTGAAGGTCAACTGCGGAATGCTGTAACCAAAGCCTTCGCCCACGCGCGCCACCTGATCGGTAAGCGGCTGATTCACTCGCGGAGGAGTGTTGGGCTGCGGGTTACTGCAACTCGCCAGCCAGTCGTAGCGGAACGAAGCCTCACCCGCACTACCGGCCTGGCTGGCTTTGAGCACAATCGTCGGATTGTCATTGTAAAGCTGCAATGAATACGGACCGGGGGCTGTGGTAGGAGCCAGTTCGTTGACCACCTGGAAAGTGATGGTTTGTCCATTAAGCCCCACGTACTGCGGAGTAAAGCTGATGGTGTAGCGGTTGTTGGCGACCTGCGTACAGGTGATCGGACTCACCCCGGTGATGGCGAAGCTACCCGTGGCGGTAGCCGAAGCGGGTTGCACCGTGAAACCAAAACTCGTCGAAGCGGTAAGTCCACCCGGATCAGTAGCCGTCAACGTGACGGTTGATGTACCCGTCTGAGAAGGCGTACCCGACAACGTAGTGCCCGTCAGCATCAGGCCCATTGGCAACCCGCTGGCTGTCAGCGTAAGACCATTGGGCGTCTGAGCATCGGTGAAGGTAGACGCCAGATTGAGGCTGTAGGATTGCTGAACAAGAGCCACCTGATTCGCTACCGGATTAACCAACGCAGGCGGGGTATTGGCGGCATTTTGATCCACAACCGTCAGTCGGAAACTGGCGCTCACGCTCAGTCCCTGTGGATCGGTGGCCGTCACGGTCACTGTATTCACGCCTGTCATGCTGGGTACGCCCCCAATCTGAGTCGGTGGACTGAAACTCAACCCCGCCGGCAGTCCACTCACGCTCAGCACCAGACTTTGGGGTGACTCGTTGTCAGTGAATGTAAATTGAGGAATCGTATACCCAAAGCCCTCGCCTACGCGCGCCACCTGATCGGTTAGCGGCTGATTGACGCGTGGCGGGGTGTTGGGTTGCGGGTTACTGCAACTCGCCAGCCAGTTATAGGTGTAGGATACCTCTCCCGCCGTACCAGTCTGTTGCGCTTTCAGGATAACGGGCGAATTATCAGTGTAGAACTGGAGGGTGTAGGGGCCCGGTGCCGTGGTGGGCACCATTTCGTTGAGCACCGAGAAGCTGACGGGCTGCCCGTTGAGTCCGCTGTACTGGGGTGTGAAGCTGACCACGTAGCGGTTGGCGGCAATCTGCTGACAGTTGTTGGTCGTAACGCCCGTAATGGCAAACGGACCGGTTGGCTGGTTGATCTGGAAAACCGTGACCGAAGCCTGAGCAGAGCAGTTGCCAACGAAACCAGTAACCGAATAAGGCCCTGCGCTATTGACAACGATGGCGTTACCATTCGCCCCAGTCGACCATTGATACGTAGTCGCACCGCTCGCCGTAAGTGTCGTATTTTGTCCAGTTGCAATAGTAAGCGACGGATTAGCCGAGATCGCTACTACAGGTGATGTATTATCCTGAAATACCTGCGCCGAAGCAATGACTGTACACCCGTTGGTCCCCGTTAAGGTCACTGAATACGTACCAGCCGTACTCACACTAATGCTAGCGGTAGTCGCTCCGGTGCTCCACCGATACGTCCCTGCCCCAACGACACTCAAACTCATGGTTGGATTAGCACAGGTTAACGTAGCGCTGGATGGATTGATACTCACCATCGGCAGATTACTATCCTGAGTAACCTGAGCCGTAGCTGTAGCCGTGCAGCCATTGCTACCCGTCAACGTAACCGAGTAGGTACCGGCGGACGTAGCACTAATCACTGACGTAGTAGCTCCGGTGCTCCACCGATACGTACCAACTCCAACCGCACTCAGACTCACCGACGAACTGGCGCAAGTCAACGTAGCACTGGATGGATTGATACTCACCGTAGGCAGATTGCTATCCTGGAAGACCTCTATTGACGCGCTGGCCGTACAGCCATTGCTACCCGTCAACGTAACCGAATAAATACCGGTGGACGTAGCGCTGATTGAAGGGGTAACAGCTCCCGTATTCCAGCGATACGTACCACTGCTTACCGCACTTAGGCTCACGACTGGATTGGCACAAGTTAATGTAGCACTGGTCGGCGTTCCGATCGATGGTCTAATCGTAACCGTAGGCTGGCTATTGTCCTGGAATACCTGCGCCGAAGCGATGGCCGTACACCCGTTGGCACCTGTCAGCGTTACCGAGTAGGTGTTGGCCGTACTTACCGAAATGACCGGCGTAGTGGCTCCATTGCTCCAGCGATACGTGCCTGCCCCTTGAGCGGATAGGCTAACGGTAGGTGTTGCGCAACTCAACGTAGCGCTGATCGGATTAATAGTCACTACAGGCAGCGAATTATCCAGAACAACCTGAGCTAAAGCCGTAGCTGAACAACCATTGGCCGCCGTCACCGTGACGGAGTAAGCAGCCGCCGACGTAGCACTGATGACGGATGTTGTTGCTCCGGTATTCCAGCGATACGTTCCCGTTCCAACTGCGGTCAAACTGGCTGTTGGCGTAGCACAGGTTAACGTCGCTGAAGTTGGATTAATACCAACAGCAGGTGCCAATTGATCCGCCACTACAGCAATACCCGTACTGGCTGTACAGCCGTTGGTAGCCGTTAAGGTAACCGAATACGTGCCCGCCGACGTAACGCTGATGACCGACGTAGTGGTCCCCGTACTCCAACGTAGCGAACCATTACCCACAGCACTCAGACTCAAGGTCGGTGTGGCACAGGTCAACGTAGCGCCAGTCGGCGTTCCGATGCTCGGATTGATGCTCACCGAAGGCACACTGTTGTCCTGGAAGATCTGAACCGACGTAGTAACCGTACATCCGTTGGCCGACGTAACCGTGACCGAATACGTACCCGAAGCTGTTACGCTACGTACCGCGCTGGTCGAGTTATCATCCCAGCGATACGTTCCCCCACCGGTAGCCGTTAGACTGATGCTCGTTGTCGTACAACTCAATGTAGTGCTGGCTGGCGAAAGGATTCTGGCCAAAGGCACGCTGTTATCCTGAACCACCTGAGCCTGAGCCGTTGCCGTGCAACCATTAGCCGCGGTCAACGTAACCGAATACGTACCAATAGCAGAAACCGAAATACCTGGCGTGGTGGCCCCCGTATTCCAACGTAGCGAACCGCTGCCTACCACACTCAAACTCACCGTTGGCGTAGCACAGGTTAACGTAGCGCTCACCGGACTGATACTGATTGAAGGCGGAGTCTGGTCGGCGCTTATGCCGATGGATGCCGTGCTGGAACAACCGTTTGCCCCTGTTAAGGTAACCGAATACGTGCCACCAGCCGTCACACTAATCGAGGACGTAACCGCGCTGGTACTCCACAAGTACGTTCCTGTACCTATTGCACTCAGACTTATGGTCGGCGTGGCGCAGGTCAACGTAGCGCCGGTCGGTGTTCCGATGGATGGTGTGATGCTCACCGAAGGCACACTGTTATCCTGAGTGATAGTCGTGCTGGCGATAGCCGTACAGCCAACCGCCGAGGTGACCGTGACCGAATACGTACCGCTGCTGCTCACCGGACGCACCGCACTGGCCGAATTGTCATCCCAGCGATACATAGCGCCACCCGTGGCCGTCAGCGATAGGGTCGGATTGCTACAGGTCAACGTAGCACCGGTCGCCGGGGTAAGAATGCCAGCTAGTGGTAGGCTGTTTATTGTTACGTTGGTGGTGGCTGTGGTCGTCTGACTGCTGTTGGTTACCCGCAACGTAACGGTTTGAAGCCCTGAACCCGATGCGGTCAGACTCTGACTAAAGGTGGTATTGGCACTCAAGCCCGTTGTGGAGCTGGTTCCATTCGTCAAGGTATACGTATAATTGCCGGTTACGTTGCCCACCGTCGCGGTAAAAGTAACTGGACTGCCTACGCAGACAGAAGTAGACGTTGCGGCAAACCCAGTAATTGTCGGCGTTGCCGCATTGATAGTGAGGGTATACGTAGCACTGGTTCCCAAACAACCCTGTGCATCGAGGGCGCTGACGGTGAGGGAGAAAATACCCGTCTGGGTTGGCGTCCCGCTCAACACACCTGTGGCGGCCAGCGTCAGACCTGCGGGCAACGTAGCCCCATTAGCCAAGCTGAAGCTGTAGGGAGCCGCACCACCCGATGCGCCAAACATGCCGGTGAACAAGCTGCCCTGGGTGGCGGTCGTGGTCGTCGGATTGCTCACCGTGACCGTAGCGGTCGTGGTGGTAACGGTCGTACTGGTGGTGCTCACGCAGCCGCTGGCACTGGCCCCTCTCACCGAATACGTACCCGGTGTGGTGACCGTTCGGGTGTTGCCCGAGCCTGTCAGCAGCGTCCCACCAGCACTCGTGAAGGTGTAAGAGTCAGCGCCCGTCGCCGTTAGAGTGACCGCACTCAGCGTGCAGCTCAGGGGGCCGTTGTTGGTCAGCGCCACCGTAGGAGCGGCCGTACCCGTGACGCTGACGGTAGCCGTGCTGCTGCAACTGCTGCCACTACTGATGACCACCGTGAAGGTCTGCACCCCTGAAGTAGTCAACGTGGTCGATACGTTCTGCGTAGTAGTGCTGCTCAGCGTAGCGCCTGGCGGAACGAGCCAGTTGTAGGTGTAGCCACTGCCTCCATTGGCGCTCAGACTCACCACACCACCGATACAGACCGCAGGCTGGCTGGCCGACACCTGAGCTACGAAGTCGTCACTACCAAAGCCCGTGCTGCAGAAGGTCCCAAAGTCTCCTCCTCTTGGTAACCCTGAATTAATTGAAAAATCAATTGTACGTCCGCCCCCACAGAGCGACGTCAGCGAGGCTGGAAAGCAGCCCGTCAACTGGTTGTTACGTAAATAAAGTACCTGCAAATTGATCAGATTACCCAGACTAGCCGGGATGCTGCCCCCGAGTTGATTACTACGTAGATCGAGTTTCTGCAAATTGGTCAGATTACCCAGTTCAACCGGGATGTTTCCCTCTAGCCGATTGCTGCTTAAGTTAAGTTCCTGCAAATTGGTCAGGCTACCCAGACTAGCCGGGATGCTGCCCCCCAGCCGATTGCTATTTAAATAAAGTTTCTGCAAATTGGTCAGATTACCCAGACTAGTCGGGATGTTGCCTCCCAGCTGATTGTTGCTTAGAATCAGTGTCTGCAAATTGGTCAGACCGCCCAGTTCAACCGGGATGTTTCCCGTCAGCTGATTGCCATTTAAATAAAGTACTTGCAAATTAGCTAGACTACCTAGTTCAACTGGGATGCTGCCCCCCAGCTGATTGTCATTTAAATAAAGTACCTGCAAATTGGTCAGACTCCCCAGACTAGCCGGGATGCCCCCCGTCAACTGATTGTTACTCAGAAAAAGTCGCTGCAAATTGGTCAGACTACCTAGTTCAACCGGGATGTTGCCCGTCAGTTGATTGCTACTTAGAACAAGTCGCTGCAAATTGGTCAGACTCCCCAGTTCAACTGGGATGCCGCCCGTCAAGGCGTTAGCATCTAGCTCAAGCCTCACCAAAGCGGTCAGGTTACTTAGTCCCGCCGGAATGATCCCGCTCAACCCAGGGTTACCGTTGATCTGAAGCACCTGTAGGCCCGTGAGCGCACTCAGACTTGCGGGCAGGTTGCCCACCAGGTTGTTGTTGTATAACACAATCTGGCTTACCCGCCCGTTTCGGCAGGCCAGGCCAAACCAGGGTTGCCCCCCGTTACCTGTGCAGGGGTCACAACCGCTGAGCCAGCCGGTCTTGTTAGTCCAGTTAGCTCCGTTTGTAGCATTATACAAATCCACCAACGGCTGATAGTCAGGGCTGTTGGTGACCGTCACAGTTGTTGTCGCCTGAGCCCTTTGTCCGTTCACGCTCACAATCAGCGTAAAGCTCTGGCTGCCCGAACCAGCCGCCGTCAGACTCTGACTGAAAGCCATACTGGACGTAGTACTGGCTATCGACGTACTACTGCCGTTGGTGAGCGTGTAGTTGTAGGAGCCCGTTACGTTGCCCACCGTTGCCGTAAAGGTGATAGGGCTACCCACACAGACGGGAGTAACCGTAGCCGCCAACCCGGCAATAGTTGGCGTTGCCGCATTGACCGTGAGGGTATAGGGAGCACTGGTCCCTGAACAGCCCTGTGCATCAAGGGCGCTGACGGTGAGGGAGAAAATACCGGTCTGGGTCGGTGTTCCGCTCAACGCACCCGTCGCAGCCAGCGTCAGACCCGTTGGCAACGTACCGCTGGCCAAACTGAAACTGTAGGGAGCCGTACCACCCGATGCGCCAAACATGCCGCTGAACAAGCTGCCCTGCGTGGCGGTAGTAGTAGTCGGATTGGTGACGGTCAGTCCAGGGTTTGGAGCCGCCTGGTACTCATAAGCCCCCATGTCGATCGTACCGCCAAACACGCGTGTATTGCCGGCCAGATCGTTGCCGGGGCCGTTGTAAGCTGTGGGGCTACCCGTATTGATAGCTGGGGCACAGCCGTTGAGTTGGGTAGACGTAGCGGAAATGAACGGAGAAATCGTAGTAGTCAGGTTATTTGAACCGGTATAATCCGTCTCGGAAGCCTCGAACAAACTATAACTGGCCGAAACAGAACCCGAAATTGTATTGGCTCCCCCATTTCCGAACAGCACGCAGTTCACCAAAACCGGGCTGCTGTTCTGGTTGTTCATGGCTCCACCATCATTCCCCGTGTTAGCCTGAAACGAGCAGTTCGTCAGAACCGGATTGCTGCTGCTATTGTAGATGGCTCCCCCACCAATAAGCCCGCCTGAGTTGGTTTGAAACGAGCAGTTTGTCAGCGATGGATTGCTATTGTCATTGTTGATTCCTCCACCGTAAAAGCCACCCGAATTGTCCTGAAACAGGCAGTTGATCAAAGTCGGATTGCTGGTATTGAAATTATTCATCCCTCCGCCAAACGAATCGCTCTGATTATTCAGGAACGAGCATCTGGTCAGCGTTGGGCTGCTGTTATCGTTATTCATTCCACCGCCGACCGAAGCCGTATTGGTCTGAAAAATGCAATTATTGAGCACGGGACTGCTGCTGGTGTTGTACATACCACCCCCTTCGCTGGCGGTATTGCCCTGAAATACGCAGTTGGTTATGCTCGGACTACTCCCCGAGTTGTACATCCCTCCGCCATAATCACCGCCATTACCACCCGTAATGGTAAAACCATCCAGAACAGCCGTCGCATTGAGTCCATTTCCGTCATTGCTGATGACGTGAAAGCTATTGTCACTGTTGTCGTCAGGCGTACCAATGTCTCCGCTCAGTAACGTAGTAAACGTAGTGGGGTTGCGTTCCGCCAGGGCGGGACTGCCCGTATTCGCAAATCCGCCGTAAATAGCCACTCCATTCTTCATCGAGAAGCTCACAGACTGGTCCGAATTGGCATCGCCACCGGGCTTATACGTACCAGCCGCTACCCACACCTGGGTCACACCCACCAGATCGATTTGGCTTTGCAGATCCGCCGATGCATTGGCCCAGCTATTCCCGTTGCCCGTACCGGCTCCCCCCTGCTTCACGTAACGAATGGGTGAAAACGCATCCTGTACCGTCAGCCTGTACGTAACACTGGTTCCTGAACAACCCAGCGCGTCAAAGGCGCTGACGGTGAGGGTGAAAACACCCGTTTGAGTAGGCGTCCCACTCAACACATCGGTAGTGCTTAGCGTCAGACCCGGGGGCAACGTAGCACCATTAGCCAGACTGAAGCTGTAGGGAGACACTCCACCGGATGCCGTGAAGGTTTGGCTGAAAGGCGTCCCCGCTGTAGCCGAAGTGATCGAGGGATTGGTGACGGTCAGTCCAGGGTTTGGGGTAGCCTGGTACTCATAAGCGCCCATGTCCACGGTGCCATTGTTGTAGCGCCGTGGATTACCCGCCAGATCGGTGGTGATCCCATTCAGACCAGTAGCGGAGTTGCTGCCAGTATTGATGGCCGGGGCGCATCCGTTGAGCTGGGTGGATGTGGTTGAAGCAAAGGGCGATATCCTGGTGCGCAGGTTGTTGCCCTGGTCGGTGAAGTTAGTCACCGATTCATCGAGGAGGCTGTAGCTGACCCGCATGCTGCCACCGAATGTTTTGACCCCTCCGTTGTTGAAGAGCACGCAGTTGGTCAGGATAGGACTACCGTTAACAGTAAACACCCCCCCGCCACTGGAAGAAGAGGTATTGGCCTGAAAACTACAGTTGGTCAGGCTGGGATTGCCGCCCTCAGTATACATCCCCCCGCCGTTGTTAGAAGCCGTATTGGCCTGGAAGCTACAGTTAGTCACACTGGGACTGCCGTTATCATTGTATACCCCCCCACCCAGGCCAGAAGCGGTATTGGCCTGGAAACTACAGTTGATCAGGCTAGGACTACCGCCACTATTGTACATTCCTCCGCCATTGGTAGCGGTGTTGACCTGGAAGCTACAGTTGGTCAGGCGGGGACTGCTGCCATTACCATCGTATACTCCCCCGCCATTGGAAGCGGAGTTTGTCAGGAAGCTGCAATTAGTCAGGATTGGACTGCTACTGAACATATTGTACATCCCTCCGCCAGCAGGAGCCGAATTGGCCAGGAAGCTACAGTTGCTCACATTGGGATTGCTGCTGGTATAATTGTGCATGCCCCCGCCAAAGGTAGCGGAATTGGCCAGGAAGCTGCAGTTACGTACCGTTGGGCTGCTCGACACGTTGAGCATGCCCCCACCACCATCGGCATTACCAGTCCCATTGGCGTTACCGCCCGTAATAACAAAGCCATCCAGCACCGCCGTGTTGTCGATGCCCGTCTGAGCGTTGTTGATCACGTGGTAGCTATTGTCGGCTCTACTGCTGAGATCTCCGATTTCCCCACTCAACGTAGTGCTACTGGGTTGACCCGTTACCGGATTAATCGATGGACGCTGACTAAGAACGGTTTCGTTACCGACAAAACCACCATAGATTATTACCCCGTTCTTCATCACGAAGCTGATGGTACGGCTAGCTGGCCCGGTTGTCGTGGTGGGCTTATACGTACCAGCCGCTACCCACACCTGCGTTACGCCTGCCAGATTAATCTGACTTTGCAGATCGGCCGAGGCATTGGTCCAGCTACTACCGCTGCCCGTACCGGCTCCGCCTTGTTTGACGTAACGGATGGGCGAAAAGGGTTCCTGAACCGTCAGCGTATACGTAGCACTCTCCCCAAAACAACCATTGGCATTGGTAGCCCGCACCGCAAGCGTAAAACTACCGAGTGCAGTAGGTGTACCACTCAAAACACCCGTCACAGCGTTCAGCGTCAGACCCGGGGGCAACGTAGCACCATTAGCCAGGCTGAAACTGGCATTCCCCGTGCCACCCGCCGCCGTGAAACTCTGGCTGAAGGCAACGCCAATCGTAGCCGTGGTGACGCTTGGATTCGTCACCGACGGTGGCGTAGGAACAGCATTGATCGGGATGTCGGTCAGATTGCTCTCGCAGGTGGGCGAGCTTGCCAAACGAGCCCGAACCGTATACAACTGACCGGCGGCCAATCCGCTAAACAGACCGCTGGGCTGCCAGGCACCTCCGTTAAGGTTATACTCGACCCCACTCAACCCGGTCACGCTCGCGTTGATCGTACCCGTAACCGTAGCGCAGGTAGGCTGGGTCACGTCAAGACCGATGATAAGGTTGTCTACGATGGTGATAGCGGCTGTTGCCGTTACGTTCGTACAGGTCGACGATACGTAACTGACCGTATAACTGCCCGGCTCACTCTCATTCGGGATAATAGTACCAGCTGCATCAATGCTCAATCCGGCCGGACTACTGGTGAAGGTACCTTGCCCTCCGGTGCTTGTTACGCTGGCCGTATAAGTAGTCGACGCGTTCCGGCAATACGGCCCCGCCGGGTAGCTGATACGTACTGTATTCTGAAGCGAATTAATGGAGATAAGCGATACATTACTCACGCAGCCTGTCTCGCTTCGCGAACGCGCCAAAATATCGTATGACCCGGGTGCCAGACCGCTGAATACGTTACTGGTTTGCCAGGTGGAGCCGTTGTTAATGGAATACTCAAGTGTACCATTGCCCGTAAACGTAACACTGATGGTTCCCGTGGGCGTAGCACAGCTAGGCTGAATGCGACTCAAATTAACAAACTGAGGGGCACCTACAATGGTCATGGCTGCGGTAGCCGTCACCACCGAACACACGGCCGTACTGGTGTAGGTATATGTGATTGTATAGGCACCGGGTGAACTTGCTACCGTACTTACCCGTCCCGTAGCGGCCACAATGGAAAGTCCGGCCGGGCTGCTCGTGTAGACTCCCGAGCCCATTGGGAAATCAGCCGTTATAGTTCCGTCTGGGTCTATTAATTGCGGATTACTTCTATTACAAAACCTTGTTCCGGGATAGGTGATGGTGAGAATCGGCGGTTGAACCACCGTTACGTTCGTAACTGATCGGGCACTCAGCCCGTTATCGCTTACAATCAGCGTAAAGCTCTGGCTACCCGAACCAGCCGCCGTCAGGTTCTGGCTGAAGGCCGTGCTGGACGTAGTACTAGCTATCGACGTACTGCTGCCATTGGTGAGCGTATAGTTATAGCTGCCTGTTACGTTGCCCACCGTGGCCGTGAAGGTAATGGGACTGCCTGCACAGACAGACGTACTCAACGTAGCAAATCCCGTAACAGTTGGTGTCGCCGACGAATTCGTTAGACTAAAATTGATGGTCGGCGACGCACCTCTGGCCGTGGCTGCTACGTTATAAGACCCCGCCGTGGCGTTGGCCGTGACGGACGCAGAAGCCGTATTATTGCCAATACTGGCCGTGACCGATATTGGATTGATACCCGCTCCCGAACCAGGACCCGTATACGTAACTACGCCACCATTTACTGGCTCATTGTTCGCACTGCTCACCGTTGTCCGTAACGGATTGGCAAAGACCGTTCCAGCGGTAGCCGTTTGCGAACTACCACTACTGAGCGCCAGCGTGAAACCTTGCGACTCAAACGAACCAATGTCAGTTGTACTCACCCGGCTAATGCCCCGCTGATCGGTGCTGGGTGCGCCACTGGCCGTACCGGCGTTGATGGCTGGGCTACCTGGCAGCAGGGCGTGGGTTTGGGTTGTGCCTCCGTAGTTGGCTAAGGGAGCCAGTAGCGGATTGCTTACGCTGATAATATTTCCATTGGAACCGTTCGTTAATCCGCCAGATCCGTTGGCTCCGATAAGATTATACGAAGATGATGCCGCAGCCGTACCATCTAAATTAGCATCAGAGTCGCCCGTATTACCGACTAAAATACAGTTCTTTAGGGTCGCATTTACGTCAGGAGCAGAAATTCCGCCCCCAATGCTTGCGCTATTATTCGTAATGGTGCAGTTTATTAAGGTTCCGCCCCCTCGTATCCACAGACCTCCTCCGTACACGGTAGCCGTATTGGCACTAAATGTGCAATTGGTAAATATAGGCGTTGGCGCGCCCGCGTCATTGAAAAAGGCACCACCAGCATTGGCCTGATTACCCGTGAACGTAGTATTCGTAATGGCACAGGAGCCACCGGCCTGAGAAATAGCTCCACCCGTGGCCTGGACTCCCAAACCCCTGTTGTTGACAAACTGACAGTTTGTTACGACTAAATTACCCCCACTCCGTATAGCTCCAGCAATCAAACCGGCCTGGTTATCAACAAACACACAATTGGCGACCGTCAACGATCCGCTGGAAAAGTAAATCGCCCCACCCTGATCAGACGCGCTCCCATTGGCTAGTGTAAAGCCATCGAAGCGGACCGTTCTGTCGGGAATAATGTTGAAAAGCCGGTAGTTACCGCCCGAGTTTCTGCGGATGGTCAGATTGCTGGCACCCGGCCCGATGAAGGTTATGTTTTTATCAATATCAGGCAGTGCACTGGCCAGATTGATCGTACCGCTTACGCCGACCGTAATGGTAAAAGGAGCCGCGCATGTCGTTGCGGCTACCTTGAGCATGGCCTGGCGCAAACTACCGGCTCCGGCATCGTTGGTATTCGTAACCTGTAAGTCTGGCGGGCAGGGTTCTGGATTCACCGTCAACGTATACGCAGCACTCATCCTTGAACAGCCGTTGGCATCGACGGCCCAGACAGCAATCGAAAAACTACCCGTCTGCGTGAGGGATCCGCTCAAACTACCTGTTGTGGACAGACTCAGACTCGTCGGCAACGTACCACTGGCCAGGCTAAAACTATACGGAGACGTACCTCCCGATGCATTAAACGTACCACTGAACGAGTTCCCCTGCGTAGCGACTGTGGTAGCTGGATTGGTGATGGTCAAACCAGCGCTGGGCGCGGCCTGATACTCATAAGCCCCCATGTCGATCGTGCCGCCAAACACCCGCGTGTTGCCCGCCAGATCATTGGCAGGTCCATTGGCGGTGGTATAAGCGGAGCTGCTGCCCGCATTGATGGCTGGGGCACAGCCTTTGAGCTGGTTGGAGGTGGTGGATGTGAAGGGCGAGGTGGGCGTACGGCTGTTGTTGCCTCCGTCGGTGAAGCCTGTTTCAGAAACCTCAATCAGGCTATACAGGAGCGTTATCGTGACATTACTACGAATGGTAGCCAGCGTATTGGCGGCCCCATTGCCAAATAGTACACAGTTCGTCAGCGTACAAGCTCTCTCCGTATAGATAGCCCCCCCGCTAACGAGCGCCGAGTTACCCTGGAAGGAGCCGTTAATCGCGTTGACTACACTGCTGGAATTGCTGTAGATGCCACCCCCGTTAGTGAGTGCCGAGTTAGTTAGGAAAGAGCAGTTGGTCGGGCTGTACGTACTGTTACTATTGTATATCCCTCCGCCACTGTTAGCGGTATTCGTTTGGAAAGAACAGTTGGTCAGGCTGGGATTGCTGCGATCATTGTACACCCCGCCCCCGGCATTAGTAGCGGTATTGCTCAGGAAGGTGCAGTTGGTCAGGATGGCATTGCTGCTGGTTCCGTTATACATTCCTCCGCCAGTGCTGGAAGCGGAATTACTCTGGAAGGCGCAGTTGGTCAGACCAGGATTACTACTATAATTGTACAGCCCTGCGCCATTGCTAGCGGTATTACTCAGGAAGGAGCAGGCAGTCAGGTTGGGACTGCTGCTGGATTCATTGTACATTCCACCGCCATTACCAGAAGCGGAATTGGTCTGGAAGACGCAGTTGGTCAGGCTGGAATTGCTGGTAGCATTGTACATCCCTCCGCCATTACCAGACGTAGTATTACCCTGGAAGAAACAGTTGATCAGACTGGGATTGCTACTGAGATTGTATATTCCCCCTCCCCCATAATCAGAAGCTGAATTGTTGAGGAAGCTACAATTACGAACCGTTGGGCTGGTAAATACATTAATCATGCCGCCACCAGTACCATCGTTACCATTGTCAATATCATTGGCATTGCCCCCCCTGATGACAAAGCCATCCAGAATGGCCGTATTGTCAATGCCCGTCTGGTCGTTGCTAACCACATGAAAGGTATTGTCAGTACTGCCGGAGTTGCCAATTTCACCCGAGAGGGTGCTGCTGGAGGGTTGTCCACTGGTTGGGTTAATCGCCGGGCGTTGATTGAGAGCCGTTTCGTTGCCCGCGAAGCCCCCGTAGATCGTCACCCCATTTCTCATTGAGAAGCTAACAGTTCGGTTAGTATTGGCATTACCCCCCGGCTTGTAGGTACCAGCCGCTACCCACACCTGCTGCACCCCACTGGCGTTAATCATGGCCTGCAAATCGCTACTGGCATTGGCCCAGCTGGTGCCGTTGGCGTTACCACTGGCGGTGGGTTTAACGTAGCGAATGGTCTGAGCCTGGGTCGTCAGGCTTAGCGAGAGCAAGGCAATGACCAGCAGCCATAGTTGCAGACCGCTGGTAGGTTTTTGGAAAAGTAAAGATGAATTCATAAACGCGTTTGGTAAAAAGTTCACGTAGTGATACGTAGCGACAGGCTGATGCTACAGCGAATCGATCATTGATGTAGTGTTACGTTCCTGATGGGCCATCAGGAACGTAACACATGCTTACTGCCCCAGTCGGAGCTTTCCGCCGGTACCGATGGCTAATCGGCCCTGCGCTACGTAGCCAATACGCTGGCAGTTCACGACCGTACTGGCGGGCACCGTAACCTGGTGCGCAATAGTCACTACGCTACCCGCACCCGGCACCTGATTGCAGGACCACGTAGCGGGATCGTTCCAGGAGCCATTCTGTACGCTTACAATGCCCAGACCACCCGCAGCCGCCTGAACTTCGTACGCGCCTATATCGACCCGATTCCCGACGATACGTGGATTTCCGGCCAGATCGGTAGCGGGCAACGCCGAGGCTGAATAAGGTCCGCTGGCTACGGTCTGACTGGCCGGGTCGCCGGCGTTGAAGGCCAACGAGCAATTCGTGATGGTTACGTTGCCGGTGCTGGCAAACGGCGACGTAGTGGTCGTAATGTTGCCCGTCACGCTCGTGTATCCCGTTGTCGATGCATCGAATAAGCAGTAGCGGGCCGACGGTGTTGCGCTGGAGGCAATGCTATAAAAAGTGTACCCGGAAGAAGCATTATTTCCGAAAAAGACGCAGTTGGTAAGCTGTGGAGCGGATGCTTCCTGAAAACTTTCGGTAGCAATGGCCCCGCCATATGATGCTGCGTTATTAAGGAACGAGCAGTTAACAATCACGGGCGTATTACTGGCTCCGCTACTTCCCGTATAGATAGCTCCGCCCGTATAGGAGCCAGTATTGCGGATAAAGGCGCAGTTAATGATGAGGGGACTACAGGGTACGTTCGATGTATTGTAGCTATAGATACCTGCTCCCCGGCTAGTGGAGCCAGGGATGCTATTGTTGCCGGTGTTATCGATAAAGACACAGTTCCGAATTTGCGGACTACTCGCTGAAATACTCAGCCCAACCCCGTAGGCCCCAGTAATGACAAAGCCGTCGAAAATGGTCGAACTGGATAGATCAGTACCAAAAACGACCCGGCTGCTATTGTCGGTGGTACTGGTCGGATCGCCGATCTCTCCGGAGAGAATCGTGGTGAAACTACCCGGTTTGCGGTCGTTCATAGTGGGCGTACCGGTAGCGGGAAAGCCCCCGTAAACTGCGACTCCACTTTTGAGCGTGAAGCTGATGTTGCGAGCCGTGGTACTAGTGGGTTTATACGTACCAGCGGATACCCAAATCGCCTGAACACCGGCCGCATCGATCTGGCTCTGCAAATTGCCCGAGGCATTGGCCCAACTGGTTCCGTCGCCCGTTGCCCCCGCCCGAACGTAGCGGAGGGTCGGCGGAGGAGCCGGCACCGTCAGTACGTAGGTTGCTCCCATACCTACGCAGCCATTGGTATCGCCAGCCATCACAGCCAGTGAATAGCTGCCGCTCTGGGTCGCCGTACCCGACAGGATGCCGGTTGCCGATAAGCTTAGGCCGGGTGGCAGGCTGCCACTCGCCAAACTGAAACTGTAGGGACTTACGGTGCCCGATGCCGTAAACGTCTGACTGAACGTAGCACCGATCGTAGTCGTGTTGGCCGTCGGGTTAGAAACCACGATCAGCGTTTTGCTGGTGATGGAAATCGTCTGTGCATTGGTACAGCCCTGGGCGTTGGTTGCCGACACGGTATACGTACCAGGCGTATTGATAACGGCCCTGGCCGTACCCCCCGACTGACTCTGACTAACGACGTTTCCGCCGGTGAGCGAGTAGGAGAACGGAGCACCATCATTACTCACGGCGGTCAGCGTCAGGCTGGTTTGTTTGCAGGTAAGGGTAGTACTGGGGCTGGCCGATAACGTAACGGCAAATCCATTGCCTGTTGTCTGAAACTCGGCGGCTCCCATGTCCACTACGTTGCCAAAAATGCGGGGATTGCCGACCACATCCGTGGCGGGTAAAGCGGTGGATGAATAGGGGGCACTACTAACGGTCTGACTGTCTGGCGAACCCGCATTGATAGCTGGCGCGCACGCATTCAGCGCAATACTGCTGGTGCTGACAAACGGCGACACAGAAGCGGTAACGTTTCCGGTAAGGCTCGTATAGCCCGTTATTCCGATTTCGAATAGCGAATAGCGAGCTCGCACACTTCCGCCATTAGTGGCCAAACCGGTTGCGCCCCCGTTGTTGAACAGGATACAGTTGGTCAGCGTCAGGCTAGTAGCAAAGCTATAGATAGCCCCCCCCGAGCTTGTGGCCACATTTCCCTGAAACGAACAGTTGATAAGCTCTGAAGGAGCGCTGTCGTACCGGACACCTCCACCCGAAAGGGCCGTATTACTCGTAAACGCGCAGTTCGTCACGAGCGGACTGCTGTTGTTCCCACTAAATATCCCCCCCCCGCCAAGTGGCGCGTAATTACCCGTAAACCAACAATTGCTTATCGTCGGGCTGCTGACAACATTAGCCATACCAGCCCCTGCCGACTGTATCGTATTACCGCTGCTCGCATAACCACCCGTGATGGTGAAACCATCCAGTACAGCCGTCCTATCCAGGTTGTTATTAAAAATGACATGAAAACTGTTATCAGTGGTGCTGGCCGGATCGCCGATTTCGCCCGACAAAATCGTTGGGTTATTCGCCGGGTTTCGCTGGCTGAGCGTCGTTTCGGTTCCGGCAAAACCACCGTAAATCGTTACGCCATTTTTCATGGAGAAACTGACGGTTCGGCTATCGGGCCCAGTTGCAGTTGTTGGCTTATACGTACCAGCCGCCACCCAGATTTGCTGCACCGTTGGCGTATTAATCAGGCTTTGCAAATCGCCCGACGCATCGGCCCAGCTGAAACCTGCCCCATTGGCACCTGCTCTGGCAAACAGAATAGGCTGCGACGTAGTATAAATTCGGAGTGTATAGATCGATACAATCGACTGGCAGTTATTGGCGTCCGCTGCCTGCACAGCGATGGAAAAACTACCGCCCTGAATAGGCGTACCCGACAAAACACCCGCAGTCGACAGGCTCAGGCCCGGCGGTACGTTCCCCCCGACGATGCTGAAACTAAACGGACTGACGCCACTACCCGCCGACACCGTGAAGGTCTGGCTGAACGGAACCCCAAACGTAGCCGTCGTTACCGATGGATTACTGACCACTGGGAACGTATCGACAATCGTCGTCGACTGTGTGCTTGTACAGCCTAACCCATTTACAGCGATTACCGAATATACACCGGCCAGATTAATTTCGGCCGTTCCGGCTGTGGCGTTCTGCGTCAGAATCCCCCCCCCGCCCGAGCGCGCAAACGTATAGGAGAAAGGTGCCCCCGCACTGCCCCCGGCCGTGAGTGTCAGACTAGGTGCTGCGCAGGAAAGAGTAGTGCTGGGAGCACCGGTAATGGCGATTGAAAACCCGTTTCCCGCAATCTGATTTTCAACGGCGCCCATATCAATCCGACCATTCGCGTAGAATCGAGGATTCCCGACCAGATCGGTAATACCTACCGTTGCCGACGTAGTAGCAGGGTCACCCGCGTTGATAGCCGGCGAGCAATTCACTAAAGCAAAGCTACTGGGGCTGACAAAAGGATTAGTCGTGGTGGTTAGATTGCCCGTCAGGCTGGTGTAGCCGGTTATAGTGGCTTCAAACAGGCTGTATCGAGCCTGAATGGTACTACCGGAGAAGGCATTATTTCCATTCCCAAATACGACGCAATTCGTTAACAGACAGGCATTATTACCGCCGATATAATAAATAACCCCACCGGTAACCGCCGAATTACTCTGAAATGAACAATTCGTCAGTGTCAGCGTATTGCTGCTTGAGTAGATAGCCCCACCCTGGCTGCTGGCGGTGTTGTTAAGAAAGGCGCAATTGATAAATGATGGAGTAGAGGCACCTCCAGTGTATACCGCTCCTCCATTCGTCGCACTATTGTCGATAAACAGGCAGTTGTACACAGTTGGACTGCTTCTGCTGTTGTACATTCCCCCGCCATAATAGTAGGGAAAACTTACACTATTGCCACGCCCGCCTGTAATCGTAAAGCCATCCAGTATAGCCGTAGTATTGACGTCGGAATTGCTGATAACTGCATAGCTGTTATCGGTCGTGCTGGTTGGATCGCCAATTTCCCCAGAGAGGAGGGTAGTAAAGCTGCCCGGATTCCGGTCGGTCATGGCTGGTACGCCCGTAGCGGGAAAGCCCCCGTAAATCGCCACGCCATTCTTCATCGAAAAACTAATGGTACGTGCCGTAGTACTGGTCGGTTTATACGTACCGGCGGCTACCCAAACCTGCTGCGCACCTAGTATGTTGATCTGCGACTGAAGATCGCCTGAGGCATTGGCCCAACTGGTTCCGTCGCCCGTTCCCCCCATCTTTACGTACCGGATCGGTGGAGGAGGTGGCGCAACCGTCAGTACGTAGGTTGGCGCGACAGCCGTGCAGCCATTCGTATCATTGGCCCGTACTGTTACGGAGAAACTGCCGTTCTGCGTGGGCGTACCTGATAGTACACCGGTCGTTGCTAGCGTCAGGCCAGACGGTAGGTTGCCACTGGCCAGACTAAAACTGTAAGGCCTTACAGTACCCGATGCGTTGAATGTCTGACTAAAATTGTAGCCAACTATAGCAGTGTTCGTCGCCGGATTACTAACTGAAATCTGGGTTGCGCTGGTAATGGTCGTAGTCTGCCCATTAATACACCCCTGCGAATTGGTAGCTGTAACCGAATAGGTGCCGGCCAGGTTGACCTCAGCCACGCCCGTCGATGCGTTCTGGCTGAGAATGCCCCCTCCGCCCGAGCGCGCAAATGTGTAGGAGAAGGGCGCTCCGGCACTCCCCCCAGCCGTGAGTGTCAGACTGGTCTGGTTACAGGTAAGCGTTGTGCTGGGGCTAGCTGTCAACGTAACGGTAAACCCACTTCCTGCCGCCTGATACTCCACGGCCCCCATGTCTACTACGTTGCCAAAGATGCGGGGATTACCAGCCAGATCGGTAGTACCTACTGTTGACGTAGTGTAAGCCGGATTACCAGCGTTGATAGCGACAGCACAATTGTTGAGCGCAACACTACTGGTACTGGCAAACGGTGAAATAATTGTTGAGAGGTTACCCGTACCCGTAAAATTTCCCGCTGTTGTGGGGTCGGCCAGGCAGTAGTTGGCAGATAAAGTACCGGCAATAAAAAGGGCAGTACTTCCATTGCCAAATAGCACACAGTTCATTAACGTAACACTGCCCGAACTTCTATAAATAGCTCCGCCAAATCCAGTATTGCCCTGAAACGAGCAGTTCGTCAACGTTGGACTACTACTATTGACGTAGAGCCCTCCACCGAAGGAGCTGGCGGTGTTGTTCAAAAACGCGCAGTTAAGAATAGACGGATTGCTGTTACTCTGGGAATACATCGCTCCGCCATCACTTGCTATATTGCTGATAAAAAAGCAGTTGGAAATTTGCGGGCTGCTAGCCGTATTCAGCATACCGCCCCCAATCCGTTGATTGGTACCGCTGCCGTTCGCATTGCCCCCCCTGATCGTGAAACCATCCAGAATTGCCGTACCTGTTACCGCCGTGTTGCTAATTACGTGGTAGCTATTGTCGGTGGTGCTGTTCGGAGCACCAATTTCGCCGGAGAGAATCGTTGGATTAGCAGTCGTGTTACGTTGATTCAGCGTAGTTTCCGTTCCGGCAAAGCCGCCGTAAATCGCTACGTCGCTTTTCATCGAGAAACTTATAGTACGGCTGTCGGGACCAGTCGTCGAAGTCGGTATATACGTACCAGCCGCCACCCAGACCTGATTGTCCGACGTACTGGCGGTAATCATAGCCTGTAAATCACCAGAAGCATTGGCCCAGGACGTACCGTCGCCGGTGCCGGAAACCGACGGTTTAACGTAGCGAATGGTCTGTGCCTGTGCGTTCAGACTCAGACACGGCAGTATTATCAGCAGCAGAACCAGCCGTAACCAGACAGTAACCGAAGCATGCGGTAGCGATTTATTCATAACAGGTAAAGACTAAAGGTTCACGCAGGATTTATTGGGGACAGCGCGTCTCGACCCCGGATCAATTGAGCGGGAAAAAGCGGAATGGTATGTGAAGCGGAAAGCGGTTATCGTTTGGTGAATCCGTCGAGTGCTACGTCCTGACTGCCATCGGCATTGGTACGTATGCTATAGCGCGTGGGGTAGTAGCCGGGCGTTTCGTACTGGGCCGGTAGTTTAATGGCTTTGTCGAACGTGGGGTTGGTTTTTAGGTAACTCATCGCTACCATCTGCTCCCAGAACGTAACGTGTCCGTCGTAACTGCCATAGACAAACGTCTCGGTAAAGGGGCTTCCTTTAAACTCCGGGCTGGTCATATCCGACCAGTGAGCGCCCATCATCGGCACACCACCTGGTCCTTTAACAAAATCAGTCGGAAGGTACGCCGAAGCGGGTACTTTATCGAACTTGGCCGCGGTGGTAGCGCTATACACGGGGATCGCCATTACCTCATTCATCGGCTGCATGTAAAAGTGAAAATCGAAGTGAGGCACTGTGTAAATACCCGCCGGTTCATGACCCTGCGGATTCCAGTTGATCATGACGTGTTTGTAAGGCGTTTTGCTGGTAGCTTCGTCGGGCAGGGCCAGCATGAAGTCTGTTTCGGGCAACGTAGCGGGTAAGTTCTCAAATGCGCCTTTGCTCAGCGTAAAACCGATGGAGGCCGGGTTGCCCTGAGCGTCGGGCATGAGCCAGGCTTTGGCCGTGCCATTGCCCATCTTCAACGATGGACCATACACACGCTGGGGCTGATTGACGGAATCACTTTTGGAACAGGCATTCAAAAAGACGGCAATGATGAGCAGGTAAACGGATTGTTTCATGATAAAAAGAGCGTTGGAAGAGGACAAAGTCAATTGATAATTCCATCATATTGATGGGGGTAAAATTGCCCTATTTCAGCCAGCGCGTGTTAACTCTCTTTCGTCATTCTTTAGCTCATTTTCGTCATTTTGCCGTTTTTAGGTTTATAAAAACAAATAATGGCCAATAATTGGCCATTATTTGTTACCATTCTTTTAAAGAAAAACACTAACAACTTATTTTTAATCCAGTCTGTATTACCCCCCAGCCTCCTGAAGGCTCTTTGCTTAACAATGCTCAACGCAAGCCCCCTCAAAGGGGTTATGGGTAATACAGACTGGATTAAAATCATTATAAGACACGCACTACCCGACTACGTGAGCGACTCGTAGGCGGAAGGCAATACGCCATATTTTTCCTGGAAAACCCGCGTGAAATAAGACAAGCTTTCGAAGCCCACTCCATACGCCACTTCTGATACACCTTCTCCCTGACGCAATCGCTGGGCTGCCTGCTCTAGTCGAATGCTACGTATGTATTCCACCGCCGTCTGCCCGGTCAGTGCTTTCAGTTTGCGCACCAACTGGCTCTGACTCATATTCATCAACTGGCTAAAATTTTCTACGCCAAAGCCGCTGTCGACTAGTTGGGCCATTACCACCGTATGAGTTTTCTGTAAAAACGCTTCTTCTTTTACAGAGTGAACAGGTTCATTGGCTACGCTGCTCACTACGTTCATTTTACCACTGTAATACTGCTGCAATCGGACCTGTTTCTGCATGAGGTTCCGCACACGGACTTTTAATTCGGCCTGGTTGAAAGGTTTAGTCAGGTAATCATCAGCGCCTAACTCAAGTCCTTCAATGCGATCTTCCACCGTTGCCTTCGCCGTCAGCATGATGACCGGAATGTGACTGGTGGTTTCCTGACTTTTCAACTGCCGACAGAAACCCAGTCCATCGAGCCGGGGCATCATCAAATCGCAGATGATTACGTCAGGTAGGCTGGCGGTGGCTTTCTCCAGCCCGTCCTGCCCATCGGTGGCTTCAATAATGTGATAGTCCGATTCAAAAACGCTACGTACATAAGCCCGAATATCAGCGTTATCGTCGATGATCAGCAGTACGTTATCCGTTACAGGAGCCGGTGAAGACGTATCACTCAGGTCTGCCAGAGACGTAGTGCTACGTTTAACCGGCTCAGGTAATTCGGAGCTATCACTACGTATCGGCTGATCGAGACTGACCAACGGCAAGCGAACGGTAAACGTCGTGCCAACGCCTTCTGTACTAGAAACCATAATAGTACCGCCCAGTACTTTCACCAGCTCATTGACCAGCGACAGCCCAATCCCTGTGCCTTCATACATCCGGTTCGCTTTACTATCAACCTGGTAGAAACGCTCAAATACGTTCGCCAGGTTAGCCGCGGCAATGCCAATGCCCGTATCTTCTACCGTAATGACTAACTCACCAGTAGCGCCCGAAGATGGGTAATTGATACGTAGCTGAACCTGCTTGCCCCCAGGCGTGAACTTAAAGGCGTTTGACAGCAAGTTGGTAACTATTTTTTCGATCTTATCGCGATCAAAGTTAGCCTGCAAATGGCTATAGGGTTGCGAAAACGAAAACTTGATCTGTCGGCTTTCGGCCAGCGAACTAAACGAGCTTGCCAGCGTGCGGAAGAACGTAGCAATATCTCCCGGTTGAGGTTCGGCTTTGAGCTGGTTGGCTTCCAGTTTACTCAAGTCGAGGAGCTGATTGATCAGGCTCAGCAGGCGATTGCTGTTTTGCTCCATCAACGTAACGACTGGCTCGGTCAACGTAACGACTTTTTCGGTTCGAAACCGTTGTTTCAAATCCGTCAGTGGGCCCAGAATCAACGTCAGCGGGGTACGAAATTCGTGGGAAATATTCGTAAAAAACTGCGTTTTCAACGTATCAAGCTCGGCTAGTCGACTAGCCTCTTTGTGCTCAAAAGCTACCTGCTGTTGCAGCATCCACCGTTGCTTCTGGAATTTATACAACTGCCAAATAATGAACAGCACGATACAGACATACAGCAAATAAGCCCACCAGCTGCGGTAAAACGGTGGATGAATGCGAATGGTCAACGGAACGGATTTACTCCAAACATCGCCATTGGTCGATCCTTCCAGCTCAAACGTATACGTACCACTGGGCAGTTGCGCATAGTTGGCAAATCGGTTAGTACCAGCCTCTACCCAATCCTGATCAATGCCATTCAGCCGGTAGCGAAACTGATTTTTGGTCGAATTGGTGTAATCCATGAGAGCGTATTCGAGTGTCAGTAAGTTTTGGGTATGCGACAAATCGAGTCGTTTTGTCTGTTCGATACTGACCGGCAAAATACCATCGGGAGCGCCCACAACTACAGCTTCGTTATTGATTTTCAGACCAATAATATGAACCGGGGGTGTCGAACCGGACGTAGTAGTTGCTATGTTCTTGGGCTGAAAGGCCGTTAGTCCGTTTACACCCCCAAAAAGTAGTTCGCCAGATGCCGTTTTCAGAAACGAACCCGTATTGAATTCATCGTCCTGAAGCCCGTCGGTTTTCGTATAATTCCGAAACTTGAGCGTTCGGGGGTTAAACTGAGCCATTCCCCGGTTGGTGCTCATCCAAAGATTTTTAAACTCGTCTGTCAGGATACCATACACCACTTTATTGGGCAAGCCCTGCGCTTCGGTAAAGTGCAGAAACTGACCCGTTTGTTTATCGAGCCGGTCCAAGCCTCCTCCTTTCGTGCTCACCCAGAGGTATTTTTCCGGCTGATCAGGGTCGTCGATGGTACTCGATACAAAATCGTTGCTCAGACTTTCACGCCTGGAAACATCATTTTTGTAGATCGAAAAAGCGGGCTTTGTTTCTGGATGATCAACCCGAACAAGGCCACTCTGCGTACCAATCCAGCACGTACCGCTGCCATCGAAATACAGAGAGTACGTTTCAACTTCTGCGGCCTGCCTGGGCAATAGATGCTGGTAAGAAAATACAGTGAAAAGTTCAGTGGTCGGGTCAAATCGAAGGAGTTTTCCATTCATTGCCCCGATCCAGAGACGCCCCGCTTTGTCTTCCCGGGTTTGGTTGCCATACCGACCAAAAGCGGTTCCGGACGGCATCAAATACGTTTTCAGCCGTTGCCAATTCTCCGAAAACTTAACGAACTGATGAGTAGTAGCAACGGGTTGGGTACTATTTACGGATGCCCAGAAAAAACCTTGCCGGTCCTGCATTAAATACTTTGACTGCTCGTACAGGATACTGCTGGTATTATCCCGAAAAGGGATCTTTATCCGACGATTATCGGACTGAACTAACTGCCTGTAGTCGAACTGATCCCGAACATAGATTTGCCCCTGTCTATCCTGAAATAGATACGCAAGTGAAGCACCTGGGAGGTACGTCTTAAATTGCTTGATACGTGGACTGAATCGTCGTAGACCATACCCACCCGTACCCACCCAGATATTACCGGTCTTATCGATGAGCAGTTTGGACACCGCAAATACATTCGGGGGCATAACGGCAAATGCATTACGAGCCGACAAGCTATCCTGGGCATAGAGCTGCTCAGGCGACATGAGCCACAAGAAATCGGGCGTCGCCACGGCTATTGTATGGTCGTTCATCGCAACCAGATACACATTGTAGTTTTTGATGGGTGGCAACCGGATAATCTTGCGTTTGGTCTTCTGCCAGCCAAAGAGCTTATTGGCGATGAACCCAAACCAGTAATCGGATCGGTTTTTTTTCGGCGTGACCTGGACCATGGAGGCCATACTTCCAAATTGAGGAATTTGCGTAACGCCTTCGGGATGCTGCCAGTTGATCGTAAACAATCCTCTGGCGGCACTCACCATCGCTTGTCCATCGGCATGAAAGACAATATGCGTAGGGGAATCTCGATTGTCGGCGCCAAATAACGGAAATGAGAACCGGCTGAATCGAACCTGCCCGGTGGCATTAGCCTGAGCAGGGAAACCGGTTTTAAGCGATTCGGACAGGGTGATTTTGACGAGTTTATTCTGACTGGTTCCTACCCAGATGTTGCCTTCAGGATCTTCATGGAGTGAGACAATTTCGAAATTACCGGCATCGGGCGATGCTGGATCACTCATATCGATATAATAAAACCGCTGCGTTCGGTCGTCGAATAGGTTCAGACCATTCGTGAGCGTTCCTACCCACAAACGCCCCCGATGATCGACCAGTATCGTTGAACAGGCATTAGACGACAGGCTGTATTTATTATAAGCGTCGTGGGTGAAAACCGTAAAATTATAACCGTCGTAGCGATTTAATCCGTCTTTGGTGGCTGCCCAGATAAACCCGTTTTGATCTTGTTTAAGATCATAGATCATGCCCTGTGATAGGCCCTCAGATATAGTAATTTCCTGCCATCCCTTAGACTGGGCGAAGATCGAGAAAGGCAGCAAAGTGAATACCAGACAAAGAAGGCGCATTCCACTAGTTTTTAACCTGAAAGGTACACAAAATCGTGCCAAGCTGGATTTATAGCGGAGAAAATCAGAAGCCCTAGAAGGAGGCTATCAAGCGTCTTTAGTAACCCGAGTCGCCAATTAGATAATAACTCAGAATATCACTTCTGAGTTTTAGAAATATCAGTGTGATCAGTATTTGCGGGCGATAAGTGGTGATTGATGTATCATTGCACTAGGTATCGGATTAGGTTAGTTCGTACAGCCAGTCAACATCAGGTTGCTAGCATTCGAATCGCTGACCAGACTCCACCCATTTGATCAGACAGCCGAGTTGCAACATGGGGGTATCGAATAGAATATTTCAGCGCGTGTTTTTGCCATGGCTACACCAACGTATTCAGCGGCTTCGATCAGATTAGCTCTCAGCTGGCATACATCTGGTATGGATAGACAGCAAACGCTCGGTGAATTATGGCCTGCCGGTTGTCTGTGCTCATCGTATCAATCGTCGGTTTTCGGACCGGCGTTCTGACGGGTCTATGTTCAGGGTAAACCAGCTCCAGACTGGCCAGTTTATAAAGTTCACCAGGTAGTGGCCATTCATTCTTTGCCGACATGACTGCTGTCGATAACTTGCGCCCAGCCAGTGTATTATAGATATCAGTCCTCAGTTGAATGATCACCTGCTGATGACTAGCCAATATGCGTTTGACTGATCAGCCGCAACAACATTTGTTCAGTAAAGCGTTTTACAAACTCAATCCATGTTCGAATTTGAGACGTTGATTCGCGAGATGACAATTTAAGACCACCCTAGCAAGATCTTCTATAGTTATGAGTGGACCTTATAACTGTCTTTGAAAAAGGGATATTTCATGAGATATCGTTTTAAATTTTAATCACTTTTTCGCTTCCCTGTACGCGTATTCCCATTCATTTTAATCAGCATCCGATCCACACGTCCAGATGAATCCTTTTCAAACCAGATACGGATGCTTTCCTGTAGCTGATCAAAAAAATGAGTCTCATCTTCCGCTACCAGCACCGATCGAGGCCCGTTAGCAGGGTAGGCTATTAATTGACCATCTTCCACTTTCACCTGGATGACCAGATGTGGTTCACTTATTTCGTAGGTTCCTTTATAAGACATCAAGATTGATTCCGGCAGGGTAATCGATCGTTTCTGAACAGGTAGCTCATAGGGCTGCTCATAGAGGACGGCCAGCAAGCCCTTTGTCAATTCAGCGAGCGCGGGCGTCTCAATATTGGCCAGCAAAATGATACACACATCATCGGCTGGCAGGCGAGCGATGTTACTCCGGAAACCGAAAATACCTCCGCTATGACTAACAACCCGCTGCCCATATACCGTATCGATCATCCAGCCCAAGCCGTATTGATGGCGAATAGGCCGATGGGCTTCCGTTTGTAAGTGAGCACCGATGATCTGATGACGCTGTAAGCCTTGATGAAATCGGTAGAGATCCTCAACCGTAGAATAGAGCGAACCGGCCGAAAAAGAGACGGATGAATCGACAATCGGGGCTTGCTGAGTGTACTCTTTACCCGTTTGGGCGTAATAACCGGTGGCCCGCTTGTCGGGGTTTACCTGGCTAAAATCAAAACCACTATGTGTCATTTGTAAGGGTTTCAATACATACTTACTGAGCGCTTGTTGATAGCTCATCTGGGTGGCCTTCTGGATAATATAGCCCAGCAGCGAATAGCCAGAATTACTGTAATTCCAATCCGTTCCAGGCGAAAAGTCCAAGGGCTTATTCTGGAATAGGGCCAGCATTTTAGCTTCGGTGGCAGGCTTGCTGGCTTGCTGGAACATAAACTCCCGATCTTGGGTATAATTATAGATCCCAGCGGTATGGGCCAACAGGTCCTGGACGGAGATACTATCCCCATGCGGATACTGGGGATAAAATTGACTAAGCTTATCCTGTAGGGTTAATTTTTTGAGTTCGACCAATTTCAAAACCAGCGTTGCGGTCAATGTTTTGGTGATTGAAGCAACTTGGAAGATGGTTTGGGACTCGTTGGTTGCGTTCAATTTACGGTCTCTAAAGCCATAGCCTTTTTTGAGTAGGATCTTCCCCTGACGACTCACCAGAACAGATCCGTTAAATTCATTGACGTTGCGATAAGCCTGCATTAATTCATCGAGCTTGTGGGCCTTCGATTGGCCGAATGCATTCAGTGAGCAGGCAAAAAGGATCAGGGTATATAAGTTACGAAATGGGCTCATCAGCTTTTCTTCGATCGATTGGTTTGTTTGTTGTTTAATTAATCCCTCACTAGTTCGTTAGACGATTTAGCACCGCAATAAGGTGTATTACCGTGTACCTTGTTATACAAGATACACAAACGGTTCAATTCCATTGCAAATGGTTCATCTCACAACATCCTCCTTTGTAATACTAAGTAAGTTATTTCCCGGGTACCAAATCTTGCATGCCAGTTGTATAAATCCAACCTTTGGGCTTTACTTATAGCCTATTTGTCAGTTGCCAGTATAAAGAACGGTGAAAAAACGATCATAGAGTGAGATCGTCTGGAGATGGTTAATGGAACGTGTTACATTACTTACAATCGCACTGTATGGACCCCGAAAACGCTATTTCTAACGAACCGATCATTTTTGGCCTGAGTATACCCGAGAAGCCGAAAAGCCATAGTATGGTCGTAATTTCTACCCTAAGCGACGTTCTACGCTCCGGCACTATTTCTACTATTTTTATCGTGGTCTTGGAAGTAGATACGCAAAGTCACGTACAGCTATCAACGTTTATGGCTTGTTATAGGCAGAGTGCTGGTCGATGAGGGCTTGAACGTTAAATCCCGCTTTCAGCAAACTGTCTACAGTCAGTGTGAGGGTGTATAGTACAATAATTGAGTGTATAACAGTCAGGCGTATGTTACTAAGTAAAGTTGTCAGAAATTAAAAATTCCGACTAGGTTCATTCTCATAAAATGCGCCCACTTGAGACGAACGAGCGTTCATGTGTCTACTCCAAAAATGGGGCGTTTTATAAAGTATTCCCTTTTCAATCATCACGATATTGTTTTACGCAGTTTGGAAGAAATAGTTATAATTTATAGTCTGCTAGCTAGTCTGACCGTTTGTTTAATAAAAATTTAAATCATTTTTCATAGCTGATTAGTTTGGACCAAATACACTCACTTATCTACTAACAAACGCGTGGAAGATACCCCTGGCCCCATCATCTTTATTGACGACGACGAAGATGATCGAATCTTGTTCAAACCCATTCTGGAACGTTTAGCCCCCAATAATCAGGTTATCTTCTTTGACAATGGTCAGCAAGCCATCGATTACTTCAGGACAACCAATCAACCTTCTTTTATTATCATCTCCGAAGTGAGTATGCAGATTGTCAATGGGCTGGAACTACGACGCCAGTTGGAAAATGATCCGCAGCTCAAGCGGAGAGCAGTTCCCTTTATTTTCTTTACGCATCCAGTGGATAAGCACTTGGTGGATGAAGCCTATCAACTAACTATTCAGGGTTTTTTCGAGAAACTACCCAGTATTCAACAGATGGAACAGCAGCTAGAAGCCATTATCAACTATTGGAAGGTGTGCCTGCACCCCAACCGATTTACCGAATAGGCATAAGCTAGTTGTTATGTAGTTTCTATTAATCAGGCTGCATCCAAAAGGACATGACCTGACGAGTCGGTCAATGAATACACAGGCACGATTGTCCCACTGGAATGGGTGGTCACGCCTGTATAAATTAATTTGTTCCGAACCACCGTCAATTATTGAGGCCATCGTGCTTCTAATTAATATTTATGTTGAATGGCTGTCGAAATTAGTTGCATAATCTCATGAAAACGCTCCTATGTGAGACGAAGGAAGGTTTATGTAGTTGATCCGTACTCTACACAAAAATCCCAACCAAGTATCTATCCCATTGAGGAGCCAACAGGTGAGTAAACGCCTGTCAATGAATACTTATAAGAGCAAAAAGTTCGCTTATTTAGAAGGCTATGTACTGGTGGATGGTTATTCTGGCTGGACAATGGTTTACAGACAGCAGGAACACGCCTGAGCTTTACCAGCTCCAGGATGCTGCCTTTTTTGCCCTGCCCAATTGCCACCAACTTATTGACCTCGACCAGCCAGATACACTCTTACTGGATGCGGCACTGTTTCAAGCCACCAATGAAGCCCGTCGAGCTTTTAAACTTCCCATTTTTAACTATGATCCAAGCTTAGACAAAGCCGCTCGCCACCATGCTCAATCCATGATTCGCTATGATTTTTACGGGCACCAAAACTTATATCAACTTGCGGCTATAAATCCACTGAAACGGATTGAGAACCATACTAAACACTTTTATCAAATAGCCGAAAATATTGGTCAGTATCAAACGATTAACACGGCAGAGTGGTATGGTGTACGCTTCAACTCACGCAGTAAACGATATGAGTATCTGGATGCGGAGAGCCAGGCACTTTACAAGCCCTTCAGCTATGCGCAGTATGCTCGGTATGCAGTACAGCAATGGCTAAACTCGGCCCATCACCGAGCCAATTTGTTAAATCCCTACTTTACTCATGTTGGCTGTGCTGGCCGTCTGTCCGTAAAACCCTTTCAACAGCCTCGAGCACCCTTTGGTAGGGTAGTACAAAACTTTGGCTGCGCTCGCGTACTGACTCAGGATAGGCGATAACCATCCTTTGTAATTCTCTTTCGCTCCTGTTTACAGTACGTTCCGCTTCTCATTAGTCAAGTGAGGAATTGCCTACTCGGCGTCGCAGTGGCGCTCCTCCCCTATCTTGTTCTGCTCAATTACTTAGCCTTTAGTGATCGGTTCAGGTTGGTACGAGCCTGTTCTACCGTGACAACTAAAAGCAGGCCCAATACTGCCCCCGCCAGCAGAAAGGTTATCGACATATTCTTCATCCGTTTGCATTGATTAGTTAAAAAGGTAACTCAAAATGGGGGTACTTGTTAATGGTGCATCTCCTTAATCGATCCAAACTGAGACGAAGGCGTATCATTAAGTCGAGCGTTTTATTATGCGGTAATATAGACAGAGAAAATGTTAGGCTATGCCTTGCTTAACTTATAGCACCAGCTGGCCATTTTGGTGGCCGGTAATTCGGAACGTCTTATTATAAATTATGGTGATTCAATTACTTGGTTTTGCAATTTCTTTTAATCTCATCTGAAGCCATATGCTTATTAATAATATTAATAAAGTGGCAGACCCCACCGAAGTAAAGTCTGCCACTTTATTAAACTAAAACAACATGTACAACTAGGGCTTCACCAGTTTGATTGTTTGCCGCTGGCCTGGAATACTGACATCCAACAGATAGATACCGCTGGTCTGACCCACATGCACCCGAATGCGTTCGTCAGTGCCCGCTTGCTCAATCGTCTGCTCGTGAACCGGGTGGCCCTGTGCATTCACCACCCGTAGACGCAGCGCACTGCCGGCGGCGCCTTTCACACCCACTTCCACGCTTTCACCAACCACCGGGTTGCCCAGCACCACCACTTCAAGCGAGGTTTCGGGCGCACCCACCCGCGCCATGGCGTTGCAGGCCGCCAGCCAGTTGTAGCTGTACGTCGCTTCCCCAGGCGTACCCGCCTGAACCGCCTTCAGAACAATCACTGGATTGTCCGTGTACAGACTCAGTTGGTAAGGACCAGGATTCGTCGTGGGCGTCAATTCGTTGACCACCGAGAAGCTGATGGCCTGACCCGTGGCGCCCTGATAGACGGGGTTGAAGCTGATCGACTTGCGGTTCGAGCTCAGGCTGGTGCAGTTCAGCAGCGTGGCCCCCGTGATGGCAAAAGTCGTCGTGCTCGTGTTCGGATTGACCGTCAGGTTGAAGACCGTGAAGGTCGATAAGCCACCGGGATCCGTTGCCGTCACTGTCACCGAGTAAGGGGCAGCCATCGACACCGAAGGCGTACCCGAGATGTTGGCCGGCGGATTGAAGCTCAGACCAGCTGGTAGTCCACTCACCGACAGAGCCAGACTGCCCGGCGTCTCGGCGTCAGTGAACGTGTTAGCCGGAATGTTGAAGTTGTAACTCACGTTGATCGTCGCCGACTGTGGCCCAATCGGGTTAGCCACGGTTGGGGGCGTGTTGGTCGAGGGTACGTTGTTACAAGCGTCTAACCAGTTGTAGCTGTAGGTGGCTTCGCCCGGCGTACCCTGCTGGGTGGCCTTGAGCACAATCACCGGATTATCCGTGTACAGGTTCAACTGATAGGGTCCAGCTGCCGTCGTTGGCGCCAGTTCGTTGACCACCGAGAAGGTAATCTGTTGCCCATTCAACCCGCTATAGACTGGGCTGAAGCTGATGGCCCGACGGTTCGGCGTTAGCGAACTACAGTTGACCAGCGTAGCGCCCGTGATGGCGAAGGTGCTTGGCGGGGTCGAGGTTTGCGGATTGACCGTCAGGTTGAAGACCGTGAAGGTCGACAAGCCACCGGGATCCGTCGCGGTCACCGTCACCGAGAAGGGCGAGCCGGCCGAGGTGGACGGTGTACCCGAGATGGTGGCTGGTGGGGTGAAGCCCAGACCGGCTGGCAGACCGCTCACCGACAGGGCCAGGTTGCCCGGCGTCTGGGCATCGGTGAAGGTGTTGCTCGGAATCACGAAGCTGTAGCCCTGATTGACCGTCGCTGATTGTGGACCAATCGGATTGGCCACCGTGGGCGGGGTGTTGGTCGATGGCGTACCGTTGCAGGCGTCTAACCAGTTATAGCTAAAAGAGGCTTCACCTGGCGTATTCTGCTGAGTAGCTTTGAGCACAATCACCGGATTGTCCGTGTATAGACTCAAGCTATAGGGACCCGAGGCAGTGGTGGCAGGCAACTCATTAACGACCGAGAAACTAATCGGTTGACCGGTCAGACCGCTGTAAACCGGAGTAAAGCTGATGGCTCTGCGATTGGGACTGAGCGTAACGCAGTTTACCAGATTCACACCCGTGATGCCAAACGTAGCTGTCGTAGCGGCCGGATTAACCGTCAGCGCGAACGTTGTAAAGGTCGATAAACCGCCTGGATCGGTAGCTGTCACCGTTACCGAGAAGGGTGTTCCTACGGTAGTCGATGGCGTACCCGAGATAAAGTTAGGCGCGTAGAAACCAATACCCGGTGGTAGACCCGTCACCGCATACGTCAGGCTGCTGGGTGTTTCGGCATCGGTGAACGTACCTGGATTGATCACATAGCTGAACGTCTGATTGACCGTGGCCACCTGTGGATCGATAGGTGATACAACTGAGGGTGGCGTGTTGGGAGCAGGCATGCTCATGCAGGCGTTGAGCCAGTTATAGCTAAACGTTGCTTCACCGGGTGTTCCCTGCTGGGTGGCTTTCAAGACAATCACCGGATTATCCGTGTACAGATCTAACGAATACGGCCCTGTCTGGGTGGTCGGTGGCAGTTGATTGACTACCGAGAAGCTGATCGGCTGACCGGTCAGCCCAGCGTACACCGGCGTGAAGCTGAAGTAGCGACGGTTGGGTCCCGATGGGCTACAGCTCAGTATGTTCACACTGACAATAGTGAAGCTATTGGCGGGTGGGCAATCCTGATAGGTTACGGCCGCACTGGCGATGGATGCACAGCCGTCGGCATTAGTAGCGGTGACGGAGTAGACTCCCGTGGTGCTGACCGTAGCTGTGTTACCACCCGAACCACCTTGCTGAGCGGCCCCTGGGCTGAAGACGTAGCTGGTGAAGCCTGGCGTGGCCGTCAGCGTCACCGTTGTGGTAGAGCAGCTCAAAGGTCCATCTGAAGTTAAGCTCACTGGCGTAGCGGTCGTACTGCCTACCACTGTTACGTTGCTAGTAGAAGCACAACCCGATGCGTTCACAGCGGTCACCGAATAGGTGCCTGCTACGTTCACCGTCGCCGTGTTACCCGCTGAACCGCCCTGTTGGGCTGCGCCAGCGCTGAAGACGTAGCTGGTGAAGCCTGGCGTAGCGGTCAACGTCACCGTCGTATTAGAACAGCTCAACGTACCACTGGCCGTCAGGTTAACTGGCGATGCAGTCGTGCTACCGGTCACCGTTACGTTGCTAGTCGAAACACAACCCGATGCGTTCACAGCGGTTACTGAGTAGGTACCGGCTGCGTTCACCGTGGCCGTATTGCCGGTCGAGCCACCCTGTTGGGCTGCGCCTGCACTGAAGATGTAGCTAGTAAAACCTGGCGTGGCCGTCAACGTAACACTCGGTGCCGAGCAGCTTAATGGACCACTGGCCGTCAGGCTTACGGGCGATGCAGTCGTGCTACCGGTCACCGTTACGTTGCTAGTCGAAACACAACCCGATGCGTTCACAGCGGTCACCGAATACGTACCCGCTACGTTCACCGTAGCGGTGTTACCCGCCGAACCACCTTGCTGAGCAGCGCCAGCACTAAAGATGTAACTGGTAAAGCCCGGCGTGGCCGTCAGCGTTACGCTGGTTGACGTACAGCTGATTACCCCGCTTGCCGCCAGGTTAACGGGGGTAGCCGTAGTGCTACCGGTTACTGTTACATTGCTGGTCGATGCACAACCCGATGCGTTCACAGCGGTTACTGAATAGGTGCCTGCTACGTTCACCGTGGCCGTGTTACCCGCCGAACCGCCGACTTGACTAGCGCCAGCGCTGAAGACGTAGCTGGTGAAGCCCGGCGTGGCCGTCAGCGTCACCGTCGTATTAGAGCAGCTCAACGTACCACTGGCCGTCAGGTTAACTGGTGTAGCGGTCGTGCTGCCCACCACTGTTACGTTGGTGGTTGAGATACAACTTGATGCGTTTACAGCGGTCACCGAATACGTACCGGCTATGTTCACCGTGGCCGTATTGCCCGCCGAACCGCCCTGTTGGGCTGCGCCTGCACTGAAGATGTAGCTAGTAAAACCTGGCGTGGCCGTCAACGTAACACTCGGTGCCGAGCAGCTTAATGGACCGCTCGCCGTCAAGTCAACGGGGGTGGCCGTAGTGCTACCGGTCACCGTTACGTTGCTAGTCGAAACACAACCTGATGCGTTCACAGCGGTCACCGAATACGTACCGGCTACGTTCACCGTAGCGGTGTTGCCTGCCGAACCACCTTGCTGAGCAGCGCCAGCACTAAAGATGTAACTGGTAAAGCCCGGCGTGGCCGTCAGCGTTACGCTGGTTGACGTACAGCTGATCACCCCGCTCGCCGTCAAGTCAACCGGTGTAGCCGTAGTGCTACCGGTTACTGTTACGTTGCTGGTCGAAGCACAACCCGATGCGTTCACAGCGGTCACCGAATAGGTGCCTGCTACGTTCACCGTCGCCGTGTTACCCGCTGAACCGCCGACTTGACTAGCGCCAGCGCTGAAGACGTAGCTGGTAAAACCTGCCGTCGCTGTCAACGTCACCGTCGTATTAGAGCAGCTCAACGTACCACTGGCCGTCAGGTTAACTGGCGTAGCGGTCGTGCTGCCCACCACTGTTACGTTGGTGGTCGAGATACAACTTGACGCGTTCACAGCGGTTACTGAGTAGGTACCGGCTGCGTTCACCGTGGCCGTATTGCCCGCCGAACCGCCTTGCTGAGCAGCGCCCGAGCTGAAGACGTAGCTGGTAAAGCCCGGCGTGGCCGTCAGCGTTACGCTGGTTGACGTACAGCTGATCACCCCGCTTGCCGTCAAGTTAACGGGGGTAGCCGTGGTGCTGCCCGTTACCGTTACGTTGCTGGTCGATTGGCAACCACTTGCATTGGTAGCCGTTACCGAATACGTACCGGCTACGTTCACCGTAGCGGTGTTGCCCGCCGAACCGCCCTGTTGGGCTGCTCCTGCACTGAAGATGTAGCTGGTGAAACCTGGCGTGGCTGTTAACGTAACGCTGGTTGACGTACAACTGATCACCCCGCTCGCCGTCAGGTCAACGGGGGTAGCCGTGGTGCTGCCCGTTACTGTTACGTTGCTGGTCGAAACGCAACCCGATGCGTTGACAGCAGTCACCGAATAGGTACCCGCTACGTTCACTGTGGCCGTGTTTCCTGCCGAACCACCCTGTTGAGCTGCGCCTGCGCTAAAGCTATAGCTGGTAAAACCTGCCGTTGCTGTCAACGTCACCGTCGTATTAGAGCAGCTCAACGTACCACTAACGGTCAGGTCAACTGGGGTAGCGGTCGTGCTGCCGGTTACCGTTACGTTGGTGGTTGAGATGCAGCCTGATGCGTTTACAGCAGTGACCGAGTAAGTGCCCGCTACGTTCACCGTGGCCGTATTGCCGGTCGAGCCACCCTGTTGGGCTGCTCCTGCGCTGAAAGTATAGCTGGTGAAACCGGTCGTCGCCGTCAATGTAACATTAGGAGTCAAACAACTCAATGGGCCGTCATTGCTCAATGAGATAGGAGACGTAGCTGGATCGGTTAGATTGACAGTAACACTAGCTGTGCCAGTACAACCGTTGTTGGTGATGGAGAAATTCGAGTATGTACCTGATGCCAGACCCGTCAGACCAAAAATACCACTCGTAACGGTGATGAGCTTGGGACTACCAACTCCAGTATAATTGAGCGAGTATGTTCCGTCAGTCAGGTTGGTCGTGAAGCCGACGCTACCGTTAGTGCCCCCGCAAGTGGTTGGATTAGCCGTTGTACTAATGGCCAGCGTTGGTGTTGGTGGATTGGTCAGCGTGACGGCTGTAGGAACCGTTGCGGTACAACCGGCGCGAGTCAGCGAAAAATTGGAATAAACACCAGCACCGAGTCCTGCCAGCGAGAAGCTACCACTGGTTACTGAAACTGTCTTAGGACTACCCGTACCTGAATAAGTCAATTGATACGAACCATTGGCAACATTAGTGGTAAAACCAATGCTCCCGTTGGTGCCGCTACAGGAGCTGGGGTTAACCGGCGTACCCAGAACCAGCGTAGGAGGAGTAGGATCCGTTAAAGGCACAGAAGAAGTGTTGGAGGCTGTACAGCCACCACCGCTTAAAGAAAAGTTCGAATACGTCCCTTGCCCCAAGCCCGTCAGACTGAATGCGTTGCTGGTAACAGTAACTGTTTTGGGGCTACCTGTCCCCGTATACGTAAGCGTATACGTGCCGTTGTTAAGATTCGTAGTCGTAAAGTTGATAGAACCATCCGTTCCACTACAAGTCGTTGGATTATTAATACCCCCAGTTGTTAACGTTGGCGTAGGATTGGCTAAACTAATGAGTGTAGCTACAGAGCCTGTACAGCCATTATTAGTGATCGAGAAGTTCGAGTAATTGCCCGCACTCAAGCCTGTCAAGCTAAAGGCACCCCCGGTAACTACCACCGCCCGTGGACTTCCCGTGCCCGTGTAGGTAAGTGTATACGTACCATTTGGCAGATTGCTCGTAGTAAAGGCAATGCTGCCATTGGTTCCCCCGCATGTAGTTGGGTTCGATGGGCTTCCCAACGTGAGCGTAGGCGTGGGTTTTACACTGAGCGTAACACTTGATGTAGCACTTGCGCTGCCGTTACTGGCTGTTACTGAGATAGTATACGTAGTGGGCGTGCTTACGCTGGGCGCATTTTGAGAAAGCGGGTTGCTTGAACTTGAAAAACCGGCCGGATTACTGCTCCAGGCATAGGTAATAGGTGTAGTAATTCCAGCGGCCGTTGCTGTCAGGTTTACAGAAGATCCTGCGCAGACAGCCACAGGATTGGCCGGTGAAATACTTACAGAAGGCGGAATCGTTATTACACCTAATGGAGCAGAACCTGTACAGCTATTACCATTAGTGCCATCTGTCACAGCTGTCCAACCCGTAGTAGGGGGAATTG
Source organism: Spirosoma flavus (assembly GCF_054778555.1). NCBI lineage: Bacteria > Pseudomonadati > Bacteroidota > Cytophagia > Cytophagales > Cytophagaceae > Spirosoma > Spirosoma flavus. The sequence goes on along the minus strand of NZ_BAAGZL010000004.1, from coordinate 143,406 downwards.
TCGCTGTTGATGGATTAGACAAATAGGGTTGCCCGTCGAAGGTAAGCACCCAGGCCGGCCCGGCCGGCTCATAATACACGGCGAATGAGACATCTGGGTATGATGTTGTATTAATGGTTACAGTACCCGAACCTTGATAGAGAGGTCTTCCTGTGCCATCATAGTTATCTGTAGTTTTGGTTAACACATAACTACTATTCAAGCATGCGCCAGTGACCGTAATAGAGGCTGGATTCGTTTGAGCTTTTGTCTGCCAACTAATAAGTGTAAGCAGTAAAATCAGGCCGCTGGCTAAGCATAACCGCCAGTTATGCAGAAGCGTAGGCGATGTACATTGTCTATAGAAAAGATAATTCATGTAAGGAGGAGATTGAGTCTGAGGTGGTTCTGAAAACAGGGTTAGTATCAAAAGCCAGTTTGCTGGCTTTTGATCGGAAAAGGATAAAGTCTATAAGAGTAGCTATTGGCTAGTTGCGTGAAGGATAGATTCCTTCCATGCAGATAATGTAATTTACTCCTAAGTAAGGCTGCATGTTATTGTGCGGCTGGCTTCCACCGGCAATACCAACTGTGGTTGCTACTGCTTCAGCATTCATGGTGGTATTGGTCGTAGCGCTATATTCTGGGTCTAACGAACCCGTGCCTGCCCAATAATTGTTTGTAGGATTGCCAGATGTACCAGAGGTGTTGTTTGCTCGTATACTGTTTTGCGCTGTATGATTATGACCAGGCATTTCGGTGATGATAAGCGTATGGGTAGGCGCACCGCCTACTTGCCCTAAATTAACAGCGGGAAGGCCAGGACCTTGACCAGGGCTAATAGCTACACGCCCCCGTAGATCAGGAAGGGCAAAAGTTGTTTGTCCGTTTCCGCCAAACGTAGTACCTAACAGCGAAAACAAGGCAGTGTTTTGAGCGATTGACAATATCTGCCCATTACAGAAAGCCCAGCCACGTGGAGCAAAGTTGCCCGCAAATAATCTCATTTCAGCAATATAACCTTCCATAAAATAGTGTTTTTGGTAAGTGAGAAATTAGTTAATAAGGTGATTTAGTTATAGGTATCGGCATCGAATACCCAGATTTCGTTCAACTCGAATCACCTCCTTATCAGGAAGTTGATCATTAGGTAGGCAGAAAAAGGATTTGAGAGTTTTACTATGTTTTCGGGTAATACCATTCAAGGTTTTCAGCGCATTTAGGCTTACATACAAGTCGCGCAGGTTGGTTAGCTCACTAACTGGCTCAATTGACTCAATTGCGTTAACCTGTGCGTACAACTGCTCTAATTTTTTGAATTTTTTGACAACAGCTATGTCCTGAATGGCATTGTTGTTAACGAAAAGGCTTTTAAGGTGAGTCAAATCGGCTAGCTCGTCAATTGTAGTGAGCTGATGGTGATTTACAATCAGGATTTCCAGATTGATCATGCCTTTGATCCCAGAGCAGTTGGTGAGTTCAAACGTCATGTTTGGATTCGGAGCTTTGGGGCCCACAAGACGTAGAATGTTTGTTTGCCAGAGATTTTCTAATTCTTCTGCCGAGGGGTGGTCGGAATGTCTGAAAAAAGAATATTGAAAAGCAGCCCGCCATTGTGGTTCCAGATCTAACCACCAGCGGATTCGTTTCGAATGCGTATCCGCCATTGCAGGCAAAGGCTTATTGGAAAGCGTAACGTTTGGATTCATAATCAGTCCTTAGAAAAATAAAGAGGTCCCTGATAAGCCACTAAACGTAGTACAGCCAGCGAACGACCATAAGCGGCTAGATAGCCAGTCGGAAAGCGGTTTTGCTGCTGGTTTTAGCTACGGTCTTTCCACGAAAGTCAACAATTTTGTAGCCTGGATCAGCCAGGCTTAAGTGTACAACACCTTTATTGCCAGCCAGCACGAGCGAACGTAGCGGAGTACTTGTCAGGGCATTTGTGCGGGCAAGCGCCTGCCAGCCCAACGTCATTTCCCGATGAGCAATACGTGTAGAAAAAGAGCCGAAAGCATCGGGCTTTGCCTCAATGAGAAGCGCTGGAAGATCAGCCGTTAGTTTATTACCTGACATTTTGGCAATAAGACTAAAATCCTGTTGGGCTGTAGCGATAAGACTGGACCAGGATGTTTGCTTGGGGCAATATACGTGCGAATAAAACAATCGCTCAATAGTGCCAACTGTATTATTCTGAATCAAATCAGCTAACTCAGTAGCTACTTGGTTTAATTGGCGATTCTCAGAGTAAGATTCAGAAAGAATAGACGAAGGCAAAAAAGGAAACGTGCATCCGATAGCGGATTGTCTGATAAATAGACGGCGGTCCATAAGGTAAAGGTTTGTTACATAATGTGTGTAATGATCTGGAAACCTGATTCAAACAATGGAGTGGCAGTTTGGCAATACGAAAAATAAAGCTTGGGCAGCTGTTTTGCCGACCGTAAACTTACGAATAATCCACTAATTGTAAATAGCTAGTACTTAATATATTAAAAAAAGCAATTAATTAATATAGATGTACATCACAAGGCATTTATGACGTACAAATACTCAATTATTACCTCTTGGGGGCTAATATAGGTTATTATTAATAAATATTTGGTAACATAACATTATTATTATATTTCTATTGTTTATATAATTTTTCCGGTGTAGTAATTAATTTAATAGTTTAGACATATTTATACAGACGTATAGCGCAATACTTATTTTATGGGCTCCGGTAATACTTGAGAAATAGATGTATCAGGTTTACTTAACGTAGTGATATGATAATGAATTACAGAAGGTGCTCTTTACAACTATCTTCCGATTGCTGATCCGTATATGAAGTGAAACCTGGATGTATGGGAATTTCGTAGAGAGCATTTATTCCCGTAAGCTTTATTAATTTGTTGGGATGATCGGATGGGAATAAAGCCCTTGCATACAAGCCTTTAGCGTTTCGGTCAATTAGTGTCGAAAGGCCGCAGGAGACAAAAATCGTTTTGGCGGGCCGTTATACTTAGCAAGTTCGGCCCGAATGTGCTGGTATAGATTAATGGATGCTATTAGAACAAGTACACATTGCCGAGTAAACATTTTGGCCAGGTATCCCATGCGCCGGAGGTTTTCCTGTCGATCGGCTTCCAAATACGTTAGTTCCGTAATCGTCGGTTTACTGAGCCTTTCTTCGACGAAACAATAGGACGTTGCCAAAATAATCTTATAATTCAAGCCGATGGCAACCTGCCAGCCAATTGTCGGGTCTATTGATTGCCGAAACTGGACAGGCCAGATGCGTTTATTCTACAATTAAAGGGATACAGGTGACGAAAAACCTTTTCAAAGCTTTATCAAGAGTAGTAAAGCTTTGAAAAGAAAAAGGGGTTAATTGTTTTTAGAGCAAAATTTTGCTTTGAAAACAATTAACCCCTGTAAACCTTCTAGTAGCCCGACCAGGATTCGAACCTAGACAAACAGAACCAAAATCTGTCGTACTACCCTTATACTATCGGGCTATCCGCGTTTGCGAGTGCAAAGATAACAGGTAATGGGCGTCAAAAGCAAATAGAGTTTCGAAAAAAATAGCGATTTCGTTTCCAGTCGCTTTTAGACCCCTCGCTACATACTAAACTAAATACTCCCAACCGAAACGGACGGGTTTATCTTTTTAATGAGCCCCTGCAATACTTTACCCGGCCCGCATTCCAGAAATTCAGTTGCGCCGTCGGCAATCATACGCTCAACCGACTGCGTCCAGCGAACGGGCGAAGTCAGCTGAGCAATCAGATTAGCTTTTAGTTGCGCCGGATCGGTTACAGGCTGAGCATTCACATTTTGATAGATCGGACAGCGGGGAGCGCTAAATGGCATATTCTGCACGGCCTCTGCAAACTCGGTGCGAGCGGGCTCCATAAAAGGTGAATGGAACGCCCCTCCCACTGCCAATTGAAGCACCCGTTTAGCGCCAGCTGCTTTCAGCTTTTCCTCCGCTTGCTGAATACCCGGTACGCTACCCGAGATCACAACCTGACCGGGGCAGTTGTAGTTAGCCGGTACGACTACTTCGGTAATTTCAGCACAGATTTTTTCGATTACGTCATCCGGCAAATTCAATACGGCAGCCATAGTCGAAGGTATTAACTCGCAGGCGCGTTGCATGGCGGTGGCACGTACCGACGCCAGGCTTAATCCGTCTTCAAAAGAAAGTACGCCCGCGGCTGTCAGGGCAGATAGTTCGCCCAATGAGTGGCCAGCTACCATGTCGGGAGCAAATGACGCATTCGACAAAGCCATGGCAACACCATGCAGAAAAACAGCTGGCTGGGTATAAATGGTCTGTTTGAGGTCTTCGTCGGAACCTTCAAACATAATGGCCGTCAAGTTATAACCCAATACTTCGTTGGCCTGGTCAAACAATCGGCGGGCGGTTTCTGAATTTTGATAGAGGTCCAGACCCATTCCGCGAAATTGTGAACCCTGCCCAGGAAATACGTATGCTTTCATGTTAAAAGTAGATTAGTCAATGAAATAGCGAATGGCCGCAAATTAGCTGGATAATATGCGTTGTTCAAAAATGAATTCTCCACAAAAGCATCTATTGCCTCATTTTCAACCAGTTAATACGTTGCTTATTGCTACGTTAACGATGAGTTCACGAATTATCTTTGCTACGTTGTTAGGGATAGGTCCATCAACGTAACTATATACTACAACATTCCGTTACGTCATCAGTCATTCTATTTAGTCTAATTTATACCGACTGTAAATAAGGCGTAAACCAACGGATAAAGTGGCTTAATCTTGTTTCCATCGGGTTTGTGATTTAGTTTTGATGCGCCGTTTAAACCGGCTTTTTTTCAACAGTTTACCACTAAAATTACGTGTCGTTCATCCTATGGCTTGGGTAACACAAACGCTATCCAGCTCCCTCGGCAGAAAGGTTATTATGTCGCTGACGGGACTGTTTCTCTGTTCATTTCTGATTGTTCATATGGCCGGTAATCTCCAGTTATTTAAGGGCGATGGCGGTCGGGCTTTCAATGAGTATACGTACTTCATGACGCATAATCCGCTGATCATGACGATTTCGTACGTACTCTACACTTCAATTCTGGTTCACGCGCTGATGGCATTTGTTCTGACGCGCCACAACCAGGCATCGCGCCCCGTAAAGTATGCCTACAACAAACCCGAAGCGAATAGCGCGTGGGCATCGCGGAACATGGGGATTCTGGGCACTATACTGCTGCTGTTTATCATTATTCACATGCGGACTTTCTGGTACGAAATGCACTTTGGCTCAGTACCGATGGCGGAGTATGACGGCAAACAGTACAAAGATTTGTATGCCGTTGTGCAGGTGGCATTCGGTGAATTGTGGTACGTAACGCTCTATGTTATCTGCATGGTAGCTATTGGTTATCACCTGTGGCATGGCTTCCAAAGTGGCTTTCAAACATTAGGAATACGGCACAAAAAGTACACGCCGATTGTTGAGTTTATAGGCAAATACTTCTTTGCTATCATTGTTCCGGCAGCCTTCGCGGCCATGCCTATTTATGTGTATTTACAGGTTCACCATATAATTTAAAGAGTGAAAGAGCGAAAGAGTGAATGGCGAATAGTTTACGTCAAAATTCACTTCTTTGATAGTGAGTTATTCCGCCTGGGCGGTCCGATTTCGCTCTTTCGCTCTTTCAGTCTTTCGCTCTTTAAAGCATGAAACTGGAATCTAAAATCCCCGAAGGCCCTCTTGCCGAAAAATGGGCACGGCATAAGTTCTCGCTGAAACTCGTTAACCCGGCCAATAAACGTAAGTACGATATTATTGTGGTGGGTACGGGGCTGGCGGGTGCATCGGCAGCAGCATCGCTGGCCGAACTTGGTTATAATGTAAAAGCATTCTGCTATCAGGATAGTCCCCGCCGGGCGCACTCCATTGCGGCTCAGGGGGGTATTAATGCAGCCAAAAATTATCAGAATGACGGTGACAGCGTGTTTCGTCTGTTCTATGATACCATCAAAGGGGGCGATTACCGCGCTCGCGAAGGCAACGTACACCGTTTGGCCGAAGTGAGTGTCAATATTATTGACCAGTGCGTAGCGCAGGGCGTTCCGTTTGCCCGCGAGTACGGCGGCTTGCTGGCGAACCGCTCATTTGGTGGATCGCAGGTATCGCGTACGTTCTACGCTCGTGGTCAAACCGGGCAGCAACTACTGCTAGGTGCTTATTCAGCCTTGAGCCGGCAGGTAGCAAACGGTAAGGTAAAGCTGTTTACACGTACCGAAATGCTCGACCTCGTTGTAGAGGGTGGTAAGGCCCGCGGTATTGTTACCCGCAACCTGATCACCGGAAAAATCGAATCGCATTCGGCCCACGCGGTCTTGCTCTGTACGGGTGGCTACGGCAACGTATTTTACCTGTCGACCAACGCTATGGGATGTAACGTAACGGCTGCCTGGCGGGCGCACAAAAAAGGTGCTTTGTTCGGCAATCCCTGCTTTACGCAAATTCACCCCACCTGCATTCCGGTATCGGGGCACTACCAGTCGAAACTGACGTTGATGTCAGAATCACTACGTAACGATGGCCGGGTATGGGCTCCCAAAACCAAAGAGGATGCCGAAAAGATTCAGAAAGGGCAGATGAGCCCGAATGATCTTTCTGAGGATCAACGCGATTACTTCCTTGAACGGCGGTATCCATCGTTCGGAAACCTGGTTCCGCGCGACGTAGCGTCACGTAACGCTAAATACGTTTGCGATGAAGGACGTGGCGTTAGTAAGACAGGTCTGGCTGTTTATCTCGACTTTGCCGATGCGATCAAACGCGACGGTCAGAAAACCATCGAAGCCAAATATGGTAACCTGTTCGAGATGTACGAAAAAATCACCGGCGAAAACCCGTATGAGGTGCCCATGATGATTTACCCGGCTGTTCACTACACGATGGGTGGACTTTGGGTCGATTACAATCTCATGACGACCATTCCTGGTTTGTACGCCCTTGGCGAAGCAAACTTCTCTGACCACGGCGCCAACCGGCTTGGTGCTTCGGCGCTGATGCAGGGGCTGGCTGATGGCTACTTCGTGATTCCATACACCGTTGGCGATTACCTCGCTACCATCGGTCCGGCCGATAAAATTCCCGTAGAATCGCCTGCCTTTAAGGAAACGGAGCAGAAAGTTCAAGAGCAAATCAAAAAGTTGATGTCTATTAATGGGCAGCGACCAGTTGATGATTTGCATAAAGAACTGGGCCATATCATGTGGGAATACTGTGGTATGTCACGGACGGCAGAAGGTTTAAAAATTGCTAAGGAAAAGATCCAGGCGCTACGTAAGGAGTTCTGGACCAATGCCAAAATTTTGGGCGGTGCCGATGAAATGAATCAGGCCCTTGAACAGGCTTCGCGCATTTCAGATTTCATTGAATTGGGTGAACTGATGGTTGACGACGCGCTGAACCGGAACGAATCGTGTGGAGGTCACTTCCGCGAAGAATACCAGACGCCCGACGGCGAAGCCCTGCGCGATGACGCTAACTACGCCTACGTAGCAGCTTGGGAGTATCAGGGAGAAGGAAAACCCGAAATACTCAATCAAGAACCATTAGTTTTCGAAAACGTAAAACTGACACAGCGGAGTTATAAATAACAGTAGTCAAGTCGTCAGTCGATAGCTGTCTTCAGATGAACTATTGACTGACGATGATCGACTAACGACTACAATTATGAAAATTACACTGAAAGTCTGGAGACAGAAAAATAGTAATACTGAAGGGAAGCTGGTTGAATATCAACTGGATAACATATCAGAAGATATGTCGTTTCTGGAAATGTTCGACGTATTAAACGATTCGCTGACCCGCAAAGGCGAAGAGCCGATTGCGTTCGACCACGATTGTCGGGAAGGTATTTGCGGTACTTGTTCGATGTACATTAATGGTCGGCCGCACGGCCCGCAAACGGGTGCTACTACGTGCCAGTTGCACATGCGGTCGTTCAACGATGGCGATACCATTGTGGTAGAGCCTTGGCGGGCGCGGGCTTTCCCTGTCATTAAAGACCTAATGGTTGACCGACTGGCTTTTGACCGGATTATCCAATCGGGTGGCTACGTATCGGTGAATACAGGTTCGGCGCGCGATGCTAACGAAATTCTGATTCCACGTACCATTGCCGACGAAGCGATGGATGCAGCGGCTTGTATTGGATGCGGTGCCTGTGTAGCGGCCTGTAAAAATGCGTCGGCTATGCTGTTTGTGGCGGCTAAAGTATCGCAACTGGCGATTCTGCCACAAGGAAAGGCGGAACACAAAGAGCGCGCCGAACGAATGGTTGCCCAAATGGACGCTGAAGGTTTCGGAGCCTGCTCATTTACCGGCGCGTGCTCTGTCGAATGTCCAAAGTCGATTTCACTCGATCACATTGCCCGGTTAAACCGTGAGTATCTAGGGGCGAAACTGACCTCCGATAACGTTAACGGATAATACGTTCAGCATAATCAAAATCCGGCGTTTTCTAATTCTAGAGAACGCCGGATTTTGTTTTATTATCATATTAAAACTTATCTTATCTAAAGATTAGATAGTATTATTGTAGACTACTCCTTAATGATTCACTTCTAAGAACACCAAATGAAACACATTTATTTAATTACTAACAAACTGCGTATCGTTTCCCTCCAATTTGCCATCCTTTGCGCTATTCTAATTACGTCTTTACCGAGTCGGGCGCAGGTAGCTTCAGTAACCCTGACTTCCAGTAACGACTTATCCTGCCAGAACTTAAGTTCTATGTTGCATGCGATGTCTACTTGTAATGAATCACTTACGTACTTATTTGTAGGCCCCAACGATTTTAATGAAGTCAATTTATCAGGTTTCGTAACTGTAACGGTAAGTGGCGTTTACAGCGTAACAGCGACTAATGATGCCGGAACGTGCGTAGCTAGCAATACTGTTTTAGTCGGTAGTAGCATACATCCGGATTACCAACCTTTAGTTGATTTTTATTACTCGACGGGCGGGCCAAACTGGTATACCAAAACTGGCTGGCTCACTAATTGTGATCCTTGCAGCGGGTGGTTTGGCGTAACTTGCACAAATAGCAGAGTAACAAGCATTTCATTGACACACAATGTAAATTATGCGTGGGGCAATAATCTGCAGGGTACGCTTCCATCAAGTATTGGAAACCTAAATGAATTAAAGGAATTAAATATATCCTATAACACTGGTTTTGATACCGGCACAATTCCCAGCAGCTTCACGGCACTCAGTAAATTGCAGAAATTAGACTTAACCTTTTGCCGATTTACAGGTACTGTTTTGGATAAGGTGACTAAGCTTAATGATTTAGAAAATCTAAATTTATCCTATAATCAATTCAGTGAAAATATACCTGCCAGCATCAGTGTGCTGACTAAATTAAAGTTTTTATATCTGAGTGGAGGTCGGCTTTTTAATTCTGATGCAGGTGGATTTACGGGAACAATTCCCGTTAGTTTAGGCCAACTAACTGATCTGCAACACCTTGATCTCTCAAGTAATCAGTTAACAGGCCAGGTTCCGTCTGAGTTAGGAAATTTAACTAATTTAACTTGGTTCTCTTTGAGAATTAACCGACTTACGGGTAATATTCCGGCCAGTCTCGGCAACTTAACTAATGTAGCAAATTTCGATTTAAGCAGTAACCAATTTACAGGTGATATTCCGGCTAGCCTTGGTAGTTTAATTAACGCTGAATATGTTGATCTTAGTAGCAATCAATTAACGGGAGCAATTCCGGGCACATTGGCAAGCTTAAATAAGATAAATACGTTACATCTGGGAAGTAATCAACTCTCTGGTTCGATTCCTGCATTTCTTGGTACCTTACCTAATTTATATCAATTGATATTGGATTATAATCAGCTCTCTGGTTGTATTCCTTCATCACTTACTGCGCTATGTGGTAAAACCGTCCTTATTGACAACAACTACAATTTGCCTTCCTGGAGTGAATTCTGTTCTACTGGTGCCAACAGTTTAGAGACCACTAAAGATGGTAATTGGTTTGATTCAACAGTTTGGTCGTGCGGAAAGGTCCCTACCCTAAAAGACTACGTAACGATTCGGAATACTGTAACACTTCCAGGATCATTGTCGGGACAGAGTCGGAAAATTATATACACAAACAGCGGGCGGCTAAGGTATGGCGGAACTGGTAAATTAAGAATTGGTCAATGACTCAAAACGAAATAGCCCGCTACGTAGCGGGCTATTTCGTTTTGAATTTAAAATTAAAACCGCCAACGGACAAAAGCTTCCATGGCTTCGTATTCGGCAAGGCCAAGACGATTATACAAGCCGGCCGTGGCTCTGTTACGTTCTTCGGCGCGCTGCCAGAACTCCCGCGAGTCGGTGCCCTGATACACTACGCCATCCTTCTGCGACTGATGTTTGAAAATACCTAACCGTTTTTTCATCACCTGATCAGGCGACATTGGTACAGCCATTTCAATTTCGTGAATATCCCACTCGGCCCAGGCACCACGATAAAGCCATACCCAGCAGTCTTTCATGAAATTCTTATGTTTTAACCGGCGAACGGCTTCCAGCACAGCGTCCAGACAAACCTTGTGCGTACCGTGGGGATCGGCGAGGTCACCAGCTGCGTAAATCTGGTGCGGCTTAACTTCCTCAATCAGCGCCATCGTAATCTTGATGTCGTCTTCACCGAGGGGCTTTTTCGCTACGGTGCCGGTTTCGTAGAAAGGCATATTCAGAAAATGCGCGTTCTCGACCGGAATACCTACGAAACGGCAAGTCGCTTTGGCTTCGCCCATCCGGATGAGGCCCTTGACGTAACGCACTTCCGCCGAATCGACTTCACTGTCTTTCTTCTCGCTCAGGAACACCGCTGCATCTTTAAAAATACGGGTCGCTTCGGGGCTTTTGATGCCAAATTTCGTATTGAAATCCACTACGTAGTCGGCGAAACGTAGTGCTTCGTCATCAGCAACGGCAATGTTTCCGGAAGTCTGATAACCAATATGTACCTCGTGTCCCTGATCGCGCAGACGCTGGAACGTACCGCCCATCGAAATAATATCGTCGTCGGGGTGGGGACTGAAAATGAGGCATCGTTTGTGAGCCGGAAGCGCCCGTTCCGGTCGATTGGTATCATCGGCGTTGGGTTTTCCGCCTGGCCAACCCGTAATAGTGTGCTGAAGCTGGTTGAAAATATCGATGTTGATGTCGTAGGCCTGCCCGTATTGCGCCAGCAGGTCGCTCATACCGTTGTCGTTGTAATCGCGGTCGGTCAGCTTCAGAATGGGTTTGCTAAGGGCGAGAGAAAGATACGTAACGGCCTTTTTCTTCATCTTGTTATCCCAAACCACCGAGTCGACCAGCCACGGCGCTTTCATGCGGGTGAGTTCCGAAGCGGCCGCTTCATCAATCACAAACAACGCATTCGGATGCGTTTGCAGGTACGATGCCGGATTGGCTTCCGTTACGTTGCCTTCTACTGCACCACGAATGACCGGCGCTTTACGTTCCCCCCAAGCCAGCAACACAACGCGACGAGCCCCCAAAATACTCGCTACACCCATCGTAATCGCCTTGCGAGGTGTTTTAGGCAGTCCACCAAAATCGCCCGAAGCCGCAGCACGGGTCGAATTATCGAGCATCATCAGGCGGGTATGCGAGTTGATGAGCGAACCCGGCTCATTAAAACCAATATGGCCGTTTCCACCGATACCCAGCAGTTGAAAATCCAGTCCGCCTGCTGCTTCTATCTCGCCTTCATACTGTTTAGCGAAATCGGCCACTTTATCGGTACGTAACGTACCGTCGGGAACGTGGTAATTGCCCTGCGGAATATCAACATGGTCGAATAATTGTTCCCGCATGAACCGCCAATAGCTCTGAATGGAGTCGGGTTCCATGGGGTAGTATTCGTCCAGATTGAACGTAACAACGTTTTGAAAACTCAGCCCTTCTTCACGGTGCATCCGAATCAGTTCGGCATAAACCGTTTTAGGCGAAGAGCCCGTTGCCAAACCCAATACGCAGGGTTTTCCTTCGCTCTGCTTTTGCCGAATCAGATCAGCAATTTCCTGCGCCACAGCTCTGGAAGCGTCTTTCGCGTCGGCGTAAATGTGGGTAGGAATTTTTTCGTACGTGATGGCTGATTGAATGGGGCCACCAGATGTTGTTGTCAAACTCAACGATTGTCCGTCTGGAGCATCGAGTGCAGGAGATTCCGATATCATGCGCTACGTGAGGAAAAGGTAGAGCCGCAAAGGTCGGAAAAAAATAAGCGCGCTGTCAGATAATTTACCAAACGTTGGTAAGATTTTTAAATTTTTTTATAAAGTTATTGGCGTGCTACGTCATTCAGGACCGGGCCATCGAATCAGCCGTCGTAGCCGTTTCTAGCGAGGATAATCCGTTTTGCTCGTTGATAATCCGATGCGTGCCCGGAAAGTGAATAGCCTGCACCTGATCGCGGAACATGAGACGTAGTATCTCGCTGTAGATGTGCTGTTTCTCTTCGCCAAATCCAAACTTAAGCTCAATCTGTTGGTAGGCGTCAAACTCCTTGTGCCGACCACGTAACGGGCGATCTTTGCCGCCAATATTGGCCGTTACGTTCAATTGTGCACCCGGAAACAGATCCATCAATGCGCGCGTCGTTTCTTCATTAACAGCACAACGTAGCACCATGCGGGTCGGCACCCATTCAAAAAGTGTTACGTCACCCCGCTCGAACAGAAGCCGCATTTCCTGACGGTCCATCCGCCCGGTTTGCGTGAATCCGTGATAAAAATTGACGAGTTTTCGGCCCGTAGTGTCATCGCCGTATTCAACCGTCGCCTGAACCTGATCTTCGATATCATTACTTTCCGGACGTTTTACGACCTGAGCTGCTTTTACCGTTCCATCGCCCAGCCAACCCGCAAACATGTCGAAAAAGTGAACGCCGTGTTCAATGAAAATACCACCGCTTTTGCTGCGATCCCAGAACCAATGCTGCGGCCCGAGACCTTCATCGCCAGCGTAATTCTCAAAGTAACCGTGCAGAAAATCGCCCAACAATTTTTTGTCGATCAGGTGCTTGATTCGGGCAAACATTGGATTGTAGCGTTGCATCAGGTTGGTCACCATCAGCAACCCCTTTTGCCGCGCCGTCTCGATCATTTCACGCCCATGCTCAGGATTTGTCGCCAGCGGCTTTTCACAGATGACGTGTTTTCCGGCGTTGAGCGCCAGCATGGCCTGTTCATAATGCAAAAACGGGGGCGTTGCGATATAAATCAGGTCAACGTCGGGGTGATTGACCAACTCTTCGAGGCTTTCCAGCTGTTCGGCACCAAAGCGTTTGGCGGCAGTAATAGCTTCTTCCCGTTTTGAGCCGGCAATGGCTACTAATTTTGTGTGCGGAACCTGTAAAAATTGTTGGGCAGCAAATAAGCCAAAACCACCCATGCCAATGATACCAATACCAATCGTTTGCTCTTTCGACGCGCCTGTTTCCATACGTTGTTGGGTTGTACTCACCAAAACAACTGTACTAAACGCGTTTATGTTGGCAGAATAGAGCAAGTTTTGAGGTTATTACCCCATGCATTTTGCGACTTATAAACTATTCCACCGAAAATTTTACCAGCCATTGGGCCACCGTAGCACTCGTTACGTTAAACACCAGGTTTGGGAAAATGCCAAGTACCAGAGCCATAATACCCAAAGGGATAAGTAGCAGTTTCTCGCGGTATGTTAGGTCAGTAAGTACCGTTTTACCATCATGGCGCGACCAGTAAGGCCCGAAAAACATGCGCTGGAGTGTCCAGAGGAAATAGGCGGCCGCCAGCAAAATACCCGTTGTGGAAACGACCGTAAACCAGCCCGGCAACCAGACCGACTGGAAGCTACCCATGAGCGTAAATAATTCGCCCACAAAACCCGAGAAACCCGGCAAACCAAGCGAACCAAAAAAGGCGACCGTTGTCAATGTAGTATACTGCGGCATGGGTTTCATCAGGCCACGATACGAATCGATACGTCGGTCGTGGGTGCGGTCGTATACAACGCCGGCAATCAGGAAAAGCATGGACGACAAAATACCGTGGCTAACCATCTGATAAATAGCCCCGTTGATACCCTCCGCCGTCAATGACGCAACACCCAGCAGCACGAAACCCATGTGCGAAACGGACGAATAAGCGATCATTTTTTTAAGATCGGCCTGCGCCAATGCATTGAGACCGCCATACACAATTGACAACGTACCAAGTCCAGCCAGGACAGGTGCGTAGTGGGTCGCTCCATCCGGAAAAAATTGCCAAACGATACGCAAAAAGCCGTACCCTCCGATTTTAAGCAATACGCCCGCCAGCACGACCGAAACGGGCGTAGGAGCCTCTACGTGGGCGTCGGGCAGCCAGGTATGCACGGGTACCATCGGCAGTTTTATGGCAAACCCAATGAACACCGCCCAGAACGCCAGCCATCGGACGGGTAAACCCATCAGAATGGGCTGCGACGCCGGATTTAGAAACGTATTGGGCAGGTAGTTTCCGCCATCGCTTAGATAGCGCATATCGAACGTGTGAACAATCTGTGCGGGGTCAATACGTCCATTCTGAAGATACGTCTGAATCGTACGGATGATATCGTCGGTTACAGCGCTCGCATCAGGAGCCAATCCTGCCGCAACGGCTGTACTCACCGGGTCCATAACGGATAAATACAAACCAATCATCACCAGCAAAATCAGCAGTGACCCCAGCAACGTATAAAGGAAAAACTTAATGGATGCGTATTCCCGCCGTGGCCCACCCCATAGTCCGATGAGAAAATACATCGGCAGCAGCATAAATTCGAAAAACAGAAAGAACAGAAAGAAATCGAGGGCGGCAAAACAGCCCATAATCGTACCGGTCAGCAACAAATACAGCGCGTAGTAAGCTTTTTGCCGATACGCGATATTCCAGGAAGAAATCACGCCGATAAACATCACCACTGCCGAAAGGACGATCAGCGGCAGGCTGATTCCATCCACCGCGACCAGATAATCAATAGACGCCACACCCAGTCGGCCTAAAGACAACGTAATCCAGTTGGCTTGTTCCAGCAATTGATTTCCGGCCAGGCTAGTATCGAAATAGGCATAGGCGGCACCCGCCAGCAATACTTCGGCAAACGTAACAGCCAGCGCAAGCCACCGGAACCAGCCTGCCCGATGTTCGGGTAGCAGGGCAATCAGCAGTGAGCCAGTTATAGGCAGAAAAATAAGTAACGAAAGCAGCATACGTAACGTGGATAGTCCACACTATATCCGAAAAAATTGGCCGTCACTCGCGTTACAGCAGCCACCAGAGCATGAGCAACAGCCCAACTACAGCAGCCGTTATATACGATTGTACGCGTCCGTTCTGCACGTAACGCGTTACTCGGCCAAACCGGCCAACCAGCCAGGCCAATCCATTCACCAGACCATCAACACCCAGACGATCAACGCCATACGTAAGATGGGCCAATACTACTGTTGTCACCCCAGCGCCGTTCACAACCTTATCGACACCACGCTGATCGGCCCGATTCAGGAGGGTTGCTAGTTTTTGGGTAGGGATAATAACAAAGTACTGATACCACGTATCAAGAAAACCGTAGTAAACCGAAAGACGAACGTAGCGTTGGTTAGGCGATGGTTCCTGCAGCCGGAACCCCAGCCAGCCACCAACCAGAACAATCGCGATAGAAACCGGGGCCAGCCAGCCAGGATGACTTTCTGCTACCGGCTGAAAAAGAGTATATGCCCAACTGGAATCCGCCGAAAATGGATCGACGGAAAACCACAGCCAGATCGATAAGCCAGCTAAAAGCACAATGGGCCCTCGCATAAGCCAGTCCGGTTCATGCGTTTGTTTCAATCGCACTAATCTGTTTCGGTACGGCCCGAAAAAAACCAGTTTTATTTGTCTGACCATGTAGAAAGCGGTCAGTCCCGATGAAAACAGCAGCAATACGGGAACGATTGTTAGTAACTCGCTATGTTGTTCATGCGCCCAGTGGAAAGCTCCTCCCAAAATCGCTTCTTTCGACAAAAAACCAGCGAAAAATGGAAGTCCTGAGAGAGCTGCTGCACAAATAGAATAGGCAACAAACGTAACAGGCAACGTTTTCCGAAGACCTCCCATCTGGCGCATATCCTGCGTGTGAACCGCATGAATAACGGCTCCGGCA
The DNA here is from genome assembly GCF_054778555.1 of Spirosoma flavus. Classification (NCBI taxonomy): domain Bacteria; kingdom Pseudomonadati; phylum Bacteroidota; class Cytophagia; order Cytophagales; family Cytophagaceae; genus Spirosoma; species Spirosoma flavus. Next base: position 127,205 of record NZ_BAAGZL010000004.1, on the reverse strand, counting down.
CCCAGAAACAGCCCCGCTTTAAAAAAGGCGTGCGTCAGCAGATGAAATAAAGACCCTGCTACGTTACCCGTTCCCATTCCCGCCACCATCAAACCCAGTTGAGAAACTGTAGAGAAAGCAAGTACTTTTTTAATATCGGTCTGAAAAACAGCCGAATATCCGCCCCAAAGGGTTGTGATCGTTCCGACTAACGTAACAATCAGTAACGCATCAGGCGAAAGAAGCGGGTGGATACGTGCCAGTAGGAAAATACCAGCGGCCACCATCGTGGCGGCATGAAGCAGCGCCGATACAGGCGTGGGGCCTTCCATGGCGTCGGGCAGCCACGATAGCAGCGGAAATTGTGCTGATTTTCCGACGCATCCCATGAACAGACAAACGCCGAGTATGGTAAGCGGCATGACGCCGTTCTCGTTGGCGGCCAACGTAGCCAGTTCAAGCGTATCGAACTGGTAATACGTTAGAAAAATGCCAAGCAGAAACCCCGCATCGCCAATCCGATTCATAAGAAAGGCTTTTTTCGCAGCCCGGTTGGCGGATAATCGCTCGGCGTAGAAACCAATAAGCAGATACGACGCCAGACCAACTAATTCCCAGAAAATATAGAGTACCAGCAGATTACCCGCCAGTACGATACCAAGCATAGCTCCGATAAACAGTTGAAGCGAAGCGAAATAACGACTTAGTTTCGGCTCGTCGTGCAGATACGAGAGGGAATAAATCTGAACCAGCAGCGCAATGAAATGCACCAGCACCAGCATCATCGTCGTGAGCGTATCGACCTGAAAACTAAGCCCAAACGCTACGTTCGACAGCACAGCCCAGTTGAGCTGTACAATTTCGGTTTTGACCGGTTGATATAAAGCCAGATAAGTTGAGAGCAACAAGCCGACGCTGGTTAACCCAATGGCCAGTCCACCCGCCAGTCGTCGTCCGGCGATTGCCGATGTCAGAAAACCCGCAAAGGGCAGACTTAACAACGTAGCAATCAACGCAGGAAATGAAAACGACATGGTAGGCGGCATCCGATAAAACGTAATTCCGGCGCAAATATCCCGATTCTGAAATGGGGAACCAAACGACTTTTATGCAGTTTTTAACCAGCCCGTTATGCTGAGCCGTTCGCGGATGGCGGGTAGAACTTCGTGTTCGAGCCGGGCGCTTTCAAAACAAACCAGTCGGCCGCCTGTCGGATTTATGATTATCGGTTGTTCACTACGCTCTTCATTAGCTGGCAAATAGAGTACCAACTGCCCGCCGTCGGCCTCCTGCCAATCTGTGTTCAGGTAGCAGATAACCGATAGTTTTCGGCGGGAGTCGGTACGAAACTGATCCAAATGGCGCTTGTAGAACGTACCAGGCGGGTAAAGAGCGTAGTGGCACTCAAACTCGCGCAGGCCCAGGTAACAGGTCCGGTTTACATACTCTATAAACGTATCAATCCGGTTCAGGAAAGCCGCTTCGGCGGACGTAGCAGTGGCTTTATCGAGCCACATAATTTCGTCGCCACGTATCGCCGTCTCAACCGTTACGTTCTGATTACCAATTCCAGCTGCCTTAAACTGCCCCGCCGTTCTACGTTGGTGCAACTGACCAGCGAGGGCTGCTACGTTGGTATTGGTCAAAAAATCGTCGGCAACGCCATATCCACTGGCTAAAATGCCATCGATGATGGTTTCAAATTGCTGGATTGTCTGTTCGTCGAGTGTACTCATACGTAACGCGGACATTCTGTCCGCAAGTAGCTGTGCGGACAGAATGTCCGCGTTACTTCATTACTGACTAATAATTTTGATGGCACTTCCTCGCGTAACGCGGTCGGCAGCTTTCAGGCTATTCAACACACCCAGCTCTTCGACACGTTTGGCAGGCATACCCAAAGCAGTCATAATTTCCTGAAATGTACCATCGCGGGGAGCCGTTTTAATGACCACGCGCTCTGGTTTCCGATTGAGTTTATCCGGGTCGTTAAGCGACCGGAAATTGGTAGCAACCTGACGAAACGCATTGAACGAATTGTTAAAATCGGCGGCCGACGATAGGCCGTGAAGCGCATAAATCGCTCCATTGTACTGAATAAGCCACGTACCGATTTGTAACGTCGTTTTTGGATCAGGAGTTTGCTGTGGCTGACCCTGTTGCTGCTGCTGTTTTTGCTGAGAAACCAGTACGAAAGCCGGAATGCCGTTTATCGTGGTTTTGCTATTTTCCAGTACGTTCAGGCTGAGTTCTTTAACCAGATTTTGGGCGGCCTCATCCAATGAATTTCCTTTTGCGGGCATCAGAATCATAGCAGATTTTCCATCTTTCGGGGCCATCTGAAACTGCGCTGGCGAATTCTGATGCTGCCAGCCGCTCGGCACTGGAAACTGAAATTTCAGCTCTGGATGATAAAAGACGTTATTTTCAACAAAGCCCTGTTTTGGATCTTCTCCGTAAATAATTCCGTCAATCATTCTTAGGTAAGACTCCCGATCCGATTTGTACGTAGCTGGGTTTTGGGCCTGATATTCCTTCGCCATTTCATGCACTTTGTTGAAGCGGTTGCCGGGGTCCGGATGCGTTGACATAAACTGCGGAACGGCCTGTCCGGAATTATCCTGAATCCGTTTGATCGTACCGAAAAAATTAGCCATCTGGTGCGCATCATAGCCGATTTTACTGGAATATTCGACCCCAATTTTATCCGATTCCGACTCGTGAGCGCGACTGTATCCGAGCATAGCCAGTTGCAAACCCTGGGCTGCGGCTTCCGTAAACTGGCCGGTTTTGTCCAGAAAGACCGAGCCTAAAATCAGCCCGGCCGTTCCGAATAGCTGACTGGTTTGCTGGCGAGCCGAGTGACGGGCGGTGATATGACCAATTTCGTGACCCAGCACACCGGCAAATTCGGCTTCGTTGTTGAAGTGAGCCATAATGCCCCGCGTAAAATAGACGTAGCCGCCCGGTACGGCAAAAGCATTGACAACCGGCGAATCGACAATGTAAAATTGATACGGTAAGTCGGGCCGGTGCGAAATTTGTGCCATCGCTTTTCCTTTCTGATTGATAAAATCCTGAAGCTTTTTGTCTTCATAAAGCCCCATTATTGCCACCACTGACGGATGGGATTCCTGGCCAAGCGCAATTTCCTGTTCTTTCGACATCAGGATAACTTCTCGTTTACCCGTTACAGGATTACGTGAACAAGCCGAGATGATAAGTAAACCAGCGACTACTGCCGCCCGGTGCCAATACGTAAATGTTTTCATCAGCGTAGTGATTATGGTCGATTTGAATGAATAAAAATTCAGCTTAAACGTCGTTACGGTATAACAAAATAGTGTGCATTCGTACAGGATCCTGCTACGTATCCAATTGGTTTTGCTGGCCTATAAAACGTAATTTTTCCGGCTAACCTTCTTACCTTGTGCCATTTCCTCAAAAATAGTCTTATGGCCGTAACGGGTATTAATCGGTATTTCAGGTTGTGGAAACACATAGCCAATCCAGGAGAATACGCATTTAATAAAGGCGAACGCAACAAACGCGATCTTGTTTTCACGACTCGACCTTTAAAGATAAAATTTCAGGTTCCCGAAAGTCTCTATCAGCTTTTCAAGGAAATATTTATGGCCGATGTGTACGAGATTGATACGTTGGTCCGTGACTTACCCGCTTCACCCGTTGTGCTCGATATTGGCGCTAATGCCGGATTTTTTCCTATCCAACTCCTATCGAAAATCGACAAGGCAACCATCTACGCCTACGAGCCAGTACCCGCCAACGTAGAAGCCTTTGGGCTAACCGTCGGGCAAAATCCAAGAATGATGCAGAGCGTTCGGCTTTTTCAGAAAGCAGTTACCGGAAAGCCACTCGACAAACTGGAACTATTCATGGAAGCTGCCGGAAAGAATCAGGTAGTAGCATCGGTTTTTTCGGATTTCCACGAAAATAACACCGAGAAAATAACGGTTCCCTGCATTACTCTGACTGACATTATCAACGAAAATAACCTTCAGAAAATCAATCTATTAAAACTGGATTGTGAAGGCAGCGAATACGATATTATCTACAACACATCGCCTGATCTGGTAAAGAGAATTGATCGAATGATAGTCGAAGTTCATGATTTGGATGATAAGCAGAACAACGTAGCAAACTTTAATCAATACGTTCAATCATTGGGATACGTAACGGATTACGAACCAATCAATTCATTTTGCTACGCGTTGACGGCAACGCGAAAGTAAAACAGGCCCCAACAGCCTCTGGCTGTTGGAGTTGCCGGATAGTTTGTAGCTACAGACTTAGTTGCTATCGCAACTCCGACAGCCAGAGGCTGTCGGAGCCTATTTACGTAACAACCCTTGATATAACTCCCAATACGTAGCGGCTGCGATTTCCCAGCGAAATTTTGCGCTTTGTGCCTTCAATCGCTCCGGCATGGCGGGGTCATTTCGATACGTATCCATACCTTTTTGATACGTATCGACAACGGCCTCGGCCTCGAAGGAAGGAAAATAAAAGGCTTCGGAGCCACCCACTTCGGGCAGGCTGGTCAGGGCCGAACTGAAAACGGGTTTTCCAAACGCCATTGCTTCCACAACCGGAATCCCGAACCCTTCCATCAGCGACGGAAAGACAAAAGCTTCGCAGTTGGCGTAAAACCACCATTTTGTCGATTCGTCGATTGGCCCCGGCATCATCAGTCGGTCGGCAACGTCTAATTCGCGGGCCTGTTCCCAAATCTGCTGACTGTATTCCGGCTTGTCAGGACCGGCCAGCACTAGCCAGAGATTCGGATTGGCAGCCAGAATGGGGAGCATCGTATGTACATTCTTGTACGACTGTAACATCCCGATAAAAAAAAGAAACGGTCCGCCAGGCACTACTGCCGGTTCGGTAATCGGTTTATTATCAGGAATATCGACACCGCAATAAATGGTACGTATCGGCGTAGTAGGCGCTACGTTCAATCGTTGCGGAACGTCCTTTGCTACGTAGTTTGAGATCGTGGTAATCACCTGCGCCTTGTTGGCCATCACCTGATAGTGACGCTTCCGGCGGTCTTTACGTTGTTCTGAATACTGCGGGAGCGACAGGTAATTAAAATCGAGGATGGTATAAACGAATTTTGTGGACCGTGTCGGGTAAAAGCGCGTATCCTGGTAAGGACAATGCCAAACATCGTATTTCCACCAGCGCCACAGCCGAGCCCAACGGGTAGCCACACGGTAATTAACTGTCGGGCCGAACATATCAACCTGATGTTCCTTAACCAGAAACGTAATGTCCCAACCGGCTGGTTTCTGACGTACCAATTCACGGCCCAGATGCAGACAAAGTTGCCCCAGACCACTATTGAGATTGGCCATTCGTTCGGTATCCAGAAATAGATGGGGCATGAGCAGCACAGACGGTGAGTCCGCAAAATAGAGTAAAAAGGTCGCTTCTGGAAATACTCGTTATTCTTCGCCCCCGAGTACCGCAAAAATCAAGTCTGATTCGTAGCCTTTGCTGAGCGCATAACGTACCAGTTTTTGCTTCACCACTAGCGGATTATCGTCACGGATACTCCGGCGCTTTCGGTCTAACAAATCCGTTAATGTGCTTTTATAATCGTCGGATGCAATTTCTTTCATGGCCTGATCGAGGTTGTAGCCTGCGATGCCACGTTGCTGAAGGTGTTGTTTAATTTTGCGCTTACCCCAACCTTTCACCCGAAACTTACTTCCGGCAAACGTTTTGGCAAATCGCTCTTCATTTAGGTAGTTCTGCTCAATCAACAACGCAATTACTTCCTCGGCATCATCGCCCCATATGCCCCACTCTTTCAATCGGTCGCGCACTTCCTGCTGCGTACGCTCCTGATACGCGCAAAACATGGCGCCTTTTCGAAGCGCGTCTTTTATTACGTCTGTCATCGTATCTATAGAACAAAATTATGGGCTGAAAGGCTTCGTTCTGAGCTATATTTTTGGGGAAGTAGAGTGAGGTTCCACCCGCTCTACTTTCTCGGCTGATGCTGCATCAACGTATTAATGAGCGTTTCAACTTCGGATGGAGGCATTTTCACGACCAGATGTTCGTGGCCTTTCCCGGCGTCATCCCAACCGTTGGAACCATCTTCATTCAGGGTCAGCCGTCCTGATTTTACGCTATAATAAGGTTCATAACCACGAACGCCCGCGAGTACGGCAGTTTGATCCCAGCTCATCCGGCCTGCTGCGTCCTCTTTGGCTTTTGGTAATGAAATGGTAAATACGTCTTTAACCGGACTGTGCTGGATGCTTTTGTTTTGGGCAAGCGGCAACCCCGAATGAATTTGCTTTCCAATCTCAAAACCGCTTAATAAAACCGGCGTCGGCCAATCGGCGAAGACAGTTTTTGAGGCTGGCGTATCGCGGTGTACGTTGTATTCACGACCCGTTGGAAACGTACCGGCCATGCTGACCAGTTGCTTCACTTTCTGACGTACTAATTCATTTCCAGAGAGTTTAGAGTATTGATCAGGTTTTGAATTGAGCAGATTGGCCATATTAGTGAGAAAACCAACCGTGATGATGGTTACACTTCGATCAGGTTGTTTGGCCAGAATCTGTCGGTAGAGGGCGACAGCATCTGGTAAGTCGTCGTTCGAACGTATCGCGTGAGGATAGCGGGCGGTGATGGTATCAGACCAGTGCTGCGTGTCTTTATCGTTGACAGCATTTCCTTTCGGAACGCCGATGGGCAGGTCAGGCCGTTTGAAATACGTATTGAGCACGCTTAGCACCTGCGTTACTTTCGGATAGTTGGTACTGGCAATCGTCGCTAAAATCCGGGCTTCCCCATTATCCGCAAATGCATGAAGCAACGTAATAGCACCAACATCGTCGTAATCGGGGCCCATATCGGTATCGAAGATAACGGGAACAGTTACTTTTTGACTGACCGGTTGTCCATATACTGGACCGACTGTCACAATAAGTAGTAGAAAAAACAAAAATAGATACGTCCGGGCCATAGGAATGACGAAATTTGCGGTTTGCGAATTACGGTCTGTTTTCGCAGGAATCTTTATTCATCCCTAATAAATTTTTAACGTATGATTTCCCTGAAACCGCTTACAACGCCCCCCAACACCCAGCTTCGAAATCTGGGTTGGGACTGGATGCTCGGTCAGGACACGCTTCCTTATCTGGCTAACGAAGTAGTACGGGTCACTCCGTCTGAAGCAGATGACTATGCCGAAGCAGCCAATGAATTATTCGATATGTACGTAACTGCTGGTCAGCACATTATCGACAACAATCGGTTTACTGAACTGGGCATTCCTGCCAATCTTATCGATCTTATCAAACTATCGTGGGATGATGACCGGCATATTCATCTTTATGGTCGCTTCGATTTGGCAGGTGGCATAGGTGGGCAATCGTCCATCAAACTGATTGAATTTAACGCCGATACCGCTACGTGTTTGCCGGAGACGGCCGTGGTGCAATACGCCCATTTGAAGGCCAACAGCCTGGATGAAAGCCATCAGTTCAACGCCGTGTTCGAAACGCTGACGAGCCAGTTTGAAGAACTTCTCGCGCTCAACCCGGATCTGCAACCGACGCTGCTCTTATCGGCCGTGCGCGATTGCCCCGAAGACGATGCCAACGTAGCACTTCTGGGAGAAGCAGCCAGTGAAGCTGGGTTCGAGACGGAGTTTGAATTTATTGATAACGTAGAGTTTTCGGCCGATGAAGGAATTTTCTGGCAAAACCCTAAAAACGGGCAGTTCGAAAAACTCGATTTCTGGTTTAAGCTGGTGCCCTGGGAATCGATTGCTGAAGAAGAACCCGAACTATTACAGATTCTGACCGAAATTGTGCGGAAGCGATTAGCAGTTATCCTGAATCCGGCTTATACATTGCTTTTCCAGTCGAAATACATTCTGAAAGTGTTGTGGGAGCTGTATCCGTATCATCCCTTGCTTCTGGAAACAGCCGTGAAACCCTTACCGGGTAAACCTTGCGTTGAGAAGGTGATATTTGGGCGTGAAGGAGCTAATACTCGCATTTTAAACACGGATGGTTCTGAGCGTCAGGCCACTGTGGGAGAGTATGATACGTACCCAAAAATTTACCAGCAGTACGTTGATTTTCCGCAGGACACCGTCGGGCATAGCTATCAGGCGGGCGTTTTCTACGCGGGCGAAGCCTGCGGGCTTGGTTTCCGGCGGGGTGGGCTTATTCTGGATAATACGTCGGGTTTTGTTGGACACCTTGTGGAGTAAGCGGCAAAATCAATACGTATCAAATCTGAGTTATTAATGCATATTTGGTGTGAGTCTTCTACTTATTCGTCAAATAAATGACGTATTAAGACATTGGGCTTGTTTTCATAAATCATGCATAAACTCAGTCTGTATATTCAAGCCCTGCTTTACGTTGCTGCTGGTACTAATCATTTTGTTAACCCCAGAATGTATTTGAGTATTATGCCGCCCTACATTCCGGCTCACTCGCTCATGGTGCAGTTGAGTGGTGTAGCAGAGGTAGTTTTGGGGATCGGGTTGTTGTTTCCGCAGACGCGCTCGATTTCGGCCTGGGGACTCATTTTGCTGCTGGTAGCCGTTTTTCCAGCCAACGTTTATATGGCTACCTCAAGCCGGTTCCGAAAGTTTCCGGCCTGGTTACGTTGGTTACGGCTTCCTTTACAAGGTGTCTTAATATGGTGGGCCTATCAGTATACGTAGTGAATTAAATTTTTAACCATCAAAAAAGCCCGCCAGAATTTGGCGGGCTTTTTTGGCGAACTATTACGTTGCTTAGGCAACTGGCTCTGGCTTAATTGCCTGCGATTGCACAAGCTCTAAATCCGGTTTCGATTGATCGGCAACCGTTACGCGACCGCGCTCTTTACGCACAATACGCGAGTACAGCGATATTTCCTGATCGAACAGGAAGCGGAAGAATAACTTGACGTACGAAGTATGGTACTTCAACGTATCATAATATTCCGGCGCCGAACTCTTGATCTGTGGTAACTTATTCCAGGGAATAGACGGGAAATCGTGGTGTTCGTTATGGAAGCCTACGTTCAGGTTCACGCCGTTCAGTTGGCCATAATAGCTGTATGTTTCCTGCTCAGGATCGAGCGTCAGGTAGTGCTCCTGAATCCAGCGGGCGCCCAGTGGGTGAAAACCAACCGAGAAAAACAGGCAAAGCAGCAAAAACGCCAGGGCCTTCCAGCCAAATAACGTAACGATCAACGCATCGAACGCGAACTGAACGATGATGTTAGCCGCCACCCATTTGTCAATAACCGCAAGCTCGTGCATACGTAGCGTACGTATCGCCTGAAAAATGGGGAAGAACAGCAGCCAGAGCGCCTTACCAATGGAGTAATTGTTAATGAGTTTAGCTTCATACCAGTCCGGCAAATCGGCATCTAACTCATGAACACCCTGAAACGCGTGGTGTTTGATGTGAAAATTCTTGAACGAAAGCGCTGTTGGCAATACCGTGGGCAGGTTCGCAAAAATGGCCGCCCATGCATTGGCCGTAGGTTTGCGAAAAATCAGATTGTGGGCCGCTTCGTGAATACAAACGAACAGCGTGTGGGCCGGGAAAGCACCAATAAGCCAGGCAGCTCCTACCACAATCCACCACGACTGATCGCGGACAAGCCAGGACATGCCCACCATCATGGATACGCAGCCGAGAATTACCCAAAACGTCGTCGGGTTCTTCTGACCAATCAATTGTTTGATTTCGGGGTGTGCTTTGAGAATCTGCCGGGTACGTATCCGGTGCGGCTCAGAAACATTCGAACGGACAAAATCAGTCACTTTTGTCATAGATGAGGTGTCTTCAGAACAAGTCGGTGAAAAACGGACAGTAAAATTAACACAATTTTATCTGGCAATTCTATGCAATCCGCTGAAATTTACCTGATTTTAATCATATTTCTTTCTAACAAGAAAGGCGAGGCTAAATAGCCCCGCCTTTACTAATTCAGGTTGATTCACTAAAAATTAAAATGGAACAGGAATGGGGGGATTGGATATAAGTATTAATAACCAATTGCAAATGAGTATCCTAGCGAGAGAGCGACGCCCCGGTTGCGCACATTTACGTTTACTACCGGAACCTGAATCTGACGCGTGAAACCGTGTGTGTAACGACCTTCGACGAAGAATTTCCCCGGGCCGGCGTTTACCGCTAACCCTAAGCCGCCAACCGCGCTAACATCCCAGCGATTCATCATTCCGCCGTAATTCACGTCGATATCATACGGTTTAGTGGTAAATAGAGCCGACGCGCGGGTACGAATCCGACCATCAAGTGCATAGCTAACCGCCGGACCAGCTATCAGGTAAGGCTGGACGGGACCATCGCTCATATTGATTTTCAGCAGCAGAGGAGCTTCCAGATTTTGCGACTGATAAGCGATTGTGGCCCCTAGCGGTAAATTAAATCCGCCCAAATTGAGATCGAACCCTTCTTTAATGGCAACTCCTTTTTGGATATAAGCAATTTCTGGCCGGAACGATACGTAGTCACTTAAAGGAACTTCCAGAAAAAGAGCACCTGTTGGGCCAACGGTTGCGTGAAAATCGGGAGTTAGGCTGCCTAAAAAATCAGGTTTGGATGCAAAGCCCCAGTTGGCACCACCCCGGACGCCAATTTGCACCTGAGCGTAGGAAGTTTGAGTAGAAAACAGGCCAGCTAAAGCAATGACAGCGGCAAGCACAATTCGTTTCATGGTTTTGAAGGGAAAAAAATGATGGTAAAAATTAAACCTGAACTAGATTGTGTAAACCGTCGGCGATAGGCGAAAAAGTTGTTTTGTTAACTGATTACGATGGTTAGAGAGTGCTACGTTGAAAAGGATTAATGGCCCTGAATAAATTTTTACGTTTTATTTTGATCGACGTATCAAAACCAGACATCGCCATTGAATAGCGTTTAGAAATCAGACACTTGTATTTTTTCTTGAAAACATTGCAGCGTACATTTAACTTTACCCTCTACCTACGACTTAACCTGGACGATGAAATATATAAAGCCAACTAAATTCAGCTACCTTCCTAAGTTTCTGATGCCGTTGGACGTATTGGGCCTATTTGAGTGTGATCCCTTTGGTAGTTCGTTGTTAGTCAGACGAATACTGATTTGCATTGTGGGCTGGTTGACGTATGCACGTTACACCGTAGTGAATCGAATTCAGATTGAGGGTACTGAAAACCTGGAAAATCTGCCCATCAACAACGTACTGTTTCTGTCGAATCACCAGACGTATTTTGCAGATGTAATTGCGTTCTTTCAGATTTTTTGCGCAGTTAAATGGGGGTTTCAGAATACGATCGTACCGCCTGTGTATCTATTCGGTCCCCGTGCCCGGCAATACTACGTTGCTGCTTCCGAAACCATGAAAAAAGGGTTTGTGCCCCGCGTTTTTGCCGCTGGTGGTGCATTAACCATCGAGCGTTCGTGGCGAGCCGAAGGTCGTGAAGTGCAGCGCAGTGTTGATACGTCGGCCAACGATAAGATTACCAAAGCGTTGGCGCACGGCTGGGTGGTCAGTTTTCCGCAGGGAACCACAACGCCTTATGCTCCGATCCGTAAAGGAACGGGTTACCTAATTAAAAATAATGAACCGATTGTAGTACCGGTCGTGATCAACGGCTTCCGGCGGGCGTTCGACAAAAAAGGGCTACGTTTTAAGAAACGAAACACGCTGCTGACCGTCCAATTCAAAAAACCCATGGCCTACAGCCCCGAAGATAGTGTTGAAGACCTCGTGGCCCGCGTTCGGCATGCCATTGAACAAGAGCCGCCGGAGTGGTCGAATCAGCAGAACTAGTAACGTAGCGGTACTGTAACGCGGACATTGTGTCCGCAGGTTAAACTATGCGGACTACAAGTCCGCGTTACGATATGAAAATCACCCTGTTCTCCATCTATTTTTTTTCGCTTATTACTCTCGCAGCCAGTTGCAGCAAAACGGCTAAAAGCGTCACGGAGAAGGATTTCACTAGGGTTGTTCTGGATACGAATCCACCAATAGAACCCCTATCGCCGGAGGCAAGTATCGCAAAAATCCAATTGCCCCCTGGATATCACGTCGAACTGGTGGCCAGCGAACCAATGGTGCAGGAACCCGTGGCCATGGCCTGGGACGGAAATGGTCGCTTGTACGTAGCGGAGATGAATACGTACATGAAAGACGCCAACGCTACGGGCGAATACGCGCCGACCAGTCGAATCAAACGGCTGGAGGATACCGACGGCGATGGCAAAATGGACAAATCGACTGTTTTTATTGATAGCCTGATTCTGCCACGTACCATTTTGCCCGTCGGCGATCAATTGCTGGTGACGGTTACCAACATCCAGCACATCTGGAGTTACCGCGATACCAACGGCGATGGAAAAGCCGACGAAAAGAAAATCGCGTTTCAGAACGATGTCATCGACTCGCGCAATCTGGAACACCAGAACGGTGGCATGATCTGGAATCTGGACAACTGGATTTACCCGACTCGCGACAACCTGCGTTATAAGTACAAAAATGGAAAGTTGATCGCCGATACGTTGGTCGATAACATGATTGGCCAATGGGGCATGACTACCGATAACTACGGTCGTCTGTTTTATTCCGAAGCGGGGCCGGGACTTCCCGCCGTACAGATTCAGCAAAATCCGAAGTATGGAGCGTTGAACTTCGCCGATCAGTATCCTCCTGAATTTGCTCAACCCTGGCCAATTATTGGCAACGTCGATGCGCAGGGAGGTCGCGAAGATTTACGGCCGGAAGACAATACGTTAAAAAAATATACGTCGGGCTGTGGGCAATCCATCTTCCGGGGCGACCGGTTACCGGCTGATATGCAGGGTGATTACTTCATCCCCGAACCCGTCGGACGTATCATCAAACGCGGAAAAGTGATTAACCGCGATGGGAAAATTTTCGTCGAAGATGCGTATAAGCAAAAGGACTGGCTGGCATCGGCCGATATGAATTTCCGACCCATTAATACGTATACGGGGCCAGATGGTTGTTTTTACATCGTCGATATGTACCACGGCATCATTCAGGAGAGCGAATGGACGAAGCCGGGCTCTTATCTGGGTAAAGTCATTCAGCAGAAAGGCTTGTATCAAAACCGGGGCATGGGACGTATCTACCGCGTTGTTCACGACGATTTCAAACGCGACAACAAAAAGCCAAATCTGCTCAACGAGTCCAGCGGCCAGCTCGTTACGTATCTCGATCATCCCAACGGCTGGTGGCGAGATAATGCACAATTGCTGCTCGTGGTACGTAACGATCAGTCTGTTATTGCTACGTTAAAACAAATTGCGGCTGGCGAAAAAGCATCTCTAGCAAAAGCGCTCAGCCCGTTGGCACGTATCCACGCGCTCTGGACGCTGGAAGGCATGGACGCTATCGACAAACCGACGCTTTTCAAAGCTTTCACTGACAAGGACGCTGAAGTTCGCAAATCCGCCATCTGGATCAGTGAAATTTATCTGAAGAAAAACGATTCAGAGGTTATTGAGAAGCTCGCTACGTTGATGAATGACCCAAGTCCAGATGTACGTATTCAGTTGGCGTTATCGCTACGTAGCAACAAAACCCCTCGAACAGCTGAACTGGTACAAACGCTGTTGGCGAACAATCCCAAAAACGAACTGATGCAGTTTTCGTTTACTACATTCACTGAGTCGCAGAAGATGCTGGCCGCCGAACGCGAACGTACCCGAAACCTGAGCCCCGCCGACCGCGCACTGGTTACACATGGCGCCACGATTTTCAAACAGTTGTGTGCTACGTGTCACGGCCCCGACGGGAAAGGCGTTAAAGTAGCTGGCAATACTCAAATGCCCGCGCCACCGCTAGTCGGTTCGCCACGGGTTCGGGGCGACAAAACGCTGGTGATTCAGCTACTGCTGAATGGTATGAAAGGCCCCATTGATGGCAAAACGTACCCCGATTTAATGCCAGCTATGGGTAGCAACGATGATAAATGGATTGCGTCGGTATTGAGCTACATCCGGAACAGCAGCGAACTGGGCAACAAATCGTCGGTTGTTACGTCGCAGGAAGTGGCTGAAGTACGGGCCAGTACGCCGGTTATGCCGGGCGGGATGACGCAGCAGGAACTGGAGATTTTCAAGCTGGGCCGCGCCGAACGTACTAATTGGAACAAACCTCGCTGATACGTAGCAACTTGACGTTATGAATTCATCGCTCAAAAAATACTTGCTGGCCTGCTCACTTGCCCTATACGTAGCAAACACTTACGCGCAGGCCACTACGTATAGGAATTCGATTGGGATGGATTTTGTGCTTATCAAACCCGGTAGCATGATAGTAGGTCGTTTTCAGCCCCCCTATCCTAAACCACACAAAGAGGACGTAGCGTCTAAAAAATCTGGAGTTCAGTGGAGTTCAAAAGACTATGAATTGGCCGAAAAGCTGGTCAGGCAGGATGCTACGTCTGGCTTTACGGTGACTATTACCCGACCTTACTACATCGGCAAATTTGAAGTAACGCAAGACCAATGGAAAAAAGTAATGGGAGCAAACCCCGCTACGTTCCAGGGCGACAAGGTGAAAGATGAAGCCGACCTGCACCCAGTAGAACAGGTTACGTGGCAGGATACGCAGAAATTTCTGGCCAAACTGAACGCGCTGGATAAAACCCACCATTACCGATTACCCACCGAATTTGAATGGGAATATGCCGCCCGCGCCGGTGCTGACGACGATATTTCCTGGAAAGCTATTTGGGCGTCGGCACAGATGGGCTCGACCACAACCGCCAAAGTTGGCCAGAAAACACCGAACGCCTGGGGGCTTTACGATACGTTAGGCAACGTTTGGGAATGGGTACAGGATTTTTACAACGAGAAACTTTTCGCCGACCCCACTCCTCCCCGTTCGGGCAGACAGCACGTACTGAAAGGTGCTTCGTTTGTGGGCGATGTTAAAAACGCTACGTATATGGCTCATGCCGCCGGCCCGGGTAATGGCTGGGACGTTGGTTTTCGGATAGTTATGGAAGCGAAGTGATTGATAAAAGGAGTCAATTGATACTTAAAAAAATGTTTATTCAGTCACTACGTATTCTTCTCCTGCTAACCTTTATTGCCAATCTTTCCATCGCTCAGACTGGAAAATTTCCGGCAGGTTTTACGCCGATTTTTAATGGTAAAGATCTGAAAGGCTGGCACACTAGCCGGACGTCGCACCAGGGAACGACGGGTAATTTTTACGTAGAAAAAGGCGTCATTACGTTAAAACAGCGTCCGTATGGCCAGGGTGGTGTTTTACTAACCGATAAGAAATACGGCAATTTCGAACTGTACCTCGAAGCCAAAATTGATTCATTTTGTAACGGCGGCATTTTCCTGCGATCTACCGAAAGCGGAATGGCATATCAGGTTGAACTGGCCACTCCCGGCAGCCTTGGCGACTTGCTTGGCGAGCGCATGAACGTAAGTAAGGGCGCGAAAGCCACAAACATCGCTAAGGTCTGGAAAGCCGGCGATTGGAACGCGTTTCGCATTCGCATGGAAGGCGATATTCCACGCATTCGCCTGTGGGTCAACGATGAGTTGATGTGGGACGTAACGGAACCCGTTAACGATTTTATTGCGGGTGCTACGTCGGGAATGATTGGCTTACAGGCGCATTGGTCGGCGGTCTATTCCAAAGCAGCCGAAGCGTTCGAAATGTCAGGCTCCTGGAAACCCGATGCTGCTCACCGATTTCGCAATATTGCCATTAAAGAATTGTAAAACGCTACGTTGCAACGTAGTGATTAGACAGGCAGATAAATACTGAACGTAGAGCCTTTACCAGGATGACTGCTAGCCGTAATTGTTCCGCCATGACTCGACACAACTTTCTCACAAATCGCCAGTCCAACGCCCGTTCCGCTATATTCTCGTTTTGTATGCAGACGCTGAAAGACCTGAAAAATCCGATCCAGGTATTTTTCGTCGAAGCCAATACCATTGTCTGCTACGTCTATCCGGTAATAATCTCGGGTAGCATTCTGAAATCGGAGTGTGGCGGGCAAATTGGAGGCTGCGACCAGCTCTGAGGTAATGTCAATAATGGGCGGAATCTCGGTTTCCCGAAACTTCAGCGAGTTGCTTACCAAGTTTTGAAATAACTGGCCTAATTGCGAAGGATCGCCCTGGATGATAGGCAGGTTTTCGACATGAATCTGCGCGTTTGTTTCGTCAATGATTACGGACAGATTTTCCAGAGCGCTGGCCAGCGCCTGACTCAGGGATACAGGCACGGCAGATTGCTTGCGCGTCGATAAACGCGAATACGTAAGCAGATCTTTGATCAGCACAGACATCCGATTGGCGGCCGCCTGCATCCGTTCCAGATACGTTAAATCCTGGTCCGGTAAATGCCCATTCCGCGTGCGAAGTAAATCGCCAAACTGTTGAATTTTACGTAGCGGTTCCTGTAGATCGTGGCTGGCGATATACGCAAACTGGCTCAGCCGATCATTACTCTCATTGAGTTCGTTAACAGTTGCTTCAAGTTCCTGCTGCGATTGTTCCAGCCGATATTTAGCCTGCGCCAGTTCCTCGTTTTCACGTAACGTCTGACCAACGATTTTCTGGGCGTCGATATTGACCGCAAACCCCGTCCAGAGTGTTACTTTTTCGGATTCACTTTTTACCGGTTGCACCGAAAGCAGATGCCAGTAGTATGTTTGGGTTGATTCTTCTTTCAAACGGCATTCGTACTGAAACGCAATTCCGTGCACCGATTGTTCGTTCCAAATCTGCCAGACAATGTCCTGATCGTCAGGATGTAACACTACGGCCCATTTTGTCTGGTTGAGCGCCTGAATAGATGACCCTGTAAATTCGGAAGTCCAGTCGTTGGCGTAAAGAAGTTGCCCCGCCTGATTCGCCGTAAAAATCATCAGCGGCAATGAATTAGTTACCCGCTTATAATGCTGCTCACTATCCTGCAAACGAATGGCCAGTTCTTTTAACTGCTCATTTTTCTGCTTGATTTCGTCATACGATGAAAGCGGCTGATCGACCCGAAACTGAGTTCGCCAGTTTTCAAACCGCTCTGTACTTATTCGCCGGGAGTTAGGTAATGAGAAATAAAGCGTAATCCGGTTAGTTTTTCCGTCGTTTGTTATGTCCAGTTTTTCTACCAGTCGCTGGGCATACATCAACCCCTGATGTATTGGGTTAGTAATCAGAAGATTTTTATCGTCAATGACAGCAATGAGCGACTGGCTACGTAGCGAACGGTCGACGCCAAAAGAAAGCGCGGGACTAGACCCCTGTTCCATAGCAAACCGAGCCACTTCCGATACGGCGGTAGCAAACGTAGTTTGTTGAGCAAGCGACAGACCAGCCATTTCGGCTAGTTTCATAGCCCGTTTATGGGCCACAATCAGGTCCATTTCGTTGTCGAGCGCTATTTTAAGTAGTTCCTCCATGGTCTAACTCTGAACCCGTCCGACGAAGACAGACGTATCGTCTGTTTGCCGGGAATAATCTTTATAAATGGCAGCCGCCAGAATCGACAAATCATACCGAGAAATCGACGTATACCGAGAAATATCCCAGCGCGATTGTATCCCATCCGAACACATTATCAGCAGTTGTCCGCGCTCTATTGGCAATAGATGGTTATTCATGGCACCCGGCAAGTTCATACCGATAATGCCATTATACGAAAGAAAATTTTTACTGAACGTAGCACTACTGATTCGGGTAGCAATATTACCCACACCGCACCAGTTCCAATGCCTGCTCTGGGTGTCATACACAACAACCGAACCGACCAGACCGCGCGTTTTATTTACCGATCGGTGGATGTGCCGAACAATATCGGCGGGCAGTTGGTCAGGGCAATACCGAAATGCATTGATAGCGGCCTGAACAACCTGATAAGCGTCGGGCCCATGCCCTAGCCCATCGCCAAGAAATAGTTTGATATGAGTACCCGTCTGTTTAACGTAGCAACCGTCACCACAGACGGCCTCACCCGGTTTGGCCACCAGCACTGACCGATATTCGAAACTGGTTTTTGCAGTCGGGAATTTGACTAATGGCTTTTTATAGATTCGGGCCAGCAGAATAGTGCCCCAGCCTTTCAGCGAATATAGTTGAGCTTGGTCGGCCAGTCGATGAATCGAACCAAGCCCGTGGCCCAACGTATTGGTTGTTGAAATACCGTCCTGCATCATTTTAGCAGGATCAGTCATTCCCGGCCCATTATCAATGCTAATCAATTCAAGGCCAGCATTATCCGAAGTCTGAAAACAGCGGACTAAGATTTCGCCCCCTCCGGCGTGTTTTACCAGATTAGTGGCTATTTCAGCAGCAATCAAATCGATTTCGCTCAGGCGTTGCGGCTGAAAACCAGCCTGAATTCCCAGCTGATTGATTCCTTTTTTTATACTTGCCAGATAACTCCGATCCGCTGCCAGAAACCGCACATGTGTGGAATTATCCATTCTTCCATTTCAAAATCGTCACGGTTGTTCCCTGGCCAACCGTACTCTTAATATCGAATTCATTCACTAAACGCCGGGTGCCAGGTAAACCTAAGCCTAAACTTTTGCCTGTTGAGTAGCCGTCCTGCATTGCCAGACCAATGTCGGGAATACCGGGCCCTTTATCGGAGAAAGTGAGCCGAACTCCCGACTCACGTCCTCTGCTGACGACCTCGATCCGTACTTCACCCGTGCCGGCGTAGCGAAGTAGGTTACGGACCAGTTCGCTGGCAGCCGTAATGAGTTTTGTCTGATTCACGAGACCCATACCGATCTTTACCGCCATTTCTTTCACACGATTTCGGAACGGAACGACATCCTGCTCGCGCGTAATAGACATAGTGTCCTTACTCAGCGTCGTAATCATCATCGTCCGAGCTATCATCCGGTCCTAATCTTGTTTGTAAAAGCGTCATTCCCCGTTCCACATCGAGCGCGGTATGCACGCCTGTCAATGACAAACCAAGCTCAATCAACGTAATGGCCACGGCAGGCTGCATACCCACCACCACGGTTTCGGCATCCAGCACGCGGGTCATACTGGCAATATTACCCAGAATGCGGCCCATAAACGAATCGACGATTGATACCGCCGAAATATCGATCAGAACCCCACGAGCGCCCGTTTTATGAACCATGTTAACTAAATCGGTTTCCAGGTTGAGGGCCAGTCGATCATAAAGATCTATCTGAATGGTAACCAACAGAAAATGGCCCATTCGCAGAATAGGTATTTTATCCATGCTACGTCAGATTACTTTCTTCTCGCTGTCGCTACGTTTCACAATTAATCGATTCATACTGAACGCATGTTTGAGCGCACTGGCCAGCGAAGCCTTGGTAATAATATTGGATAAGTCGATGCCAAGGTGAACAACTGTCTGGGCAATCTCGGGCCGAATTCCACTGATAATACAATCGGCACCCATTAGTCGCGTAGCGCTGACGGTTTTGATGAGGTGCTGAGCTACCAGCGAATCGACAGCCGGCACGCCCGATATATCCAGAATCGCGATACCGCTACCCGTATCCACAATTTTCTGAAGCAGACTTTCCATGACCACCTGTGTGCGGGCGCTGTCGAGCGTACCGATGATGGGTAGCGCCAGAATGCCGTCCCACACCTGAATAACCGGCGTCGAAATGTCGGAAATTTCTTCAGTCTGGCGGTAAATAACTTCTTCGCGTCCTTTGATAAAGGTTTCGAACGTAAGTACGCCGAAACTATCCAGGAGACGATTAACTTTCATACTTTCAGTAACTAACGTAGCAGGATCGTCGCTTAATTTCTCTTGGAGTAGCTCAAAAACAGCTTCTTTCAGACTGAAAATATACAATCCGGTTTCGCGGGGCGAAAACCCCTGGCGGGCCCGCGACATAGAAATAGACGATAACAGTTCGAAGACTTCATCAAAATCCGTTGACTCAGTCTGACTGATATTATCGTCCGTGATGACCTTGGCCAGTACGTCTACTAACTCCTGAGACTGAGCCCGTAACTCATCGTCGGTCATCAGGTCTTCCCGAAGACTTTCGCTCTGTAACTGCTTTTCAATCCAGGTATTGAACAACTGGGTCTTATTACTCTTCAGTAATTGCGCGGTACTGTATGCCATCGTATGGTTTATTGTAAAGAAACAAATGTAATATTTGGCGATTTAGATAAAAAGGTGATCCCAGAAAAGGGTTGAGGTCATCCTTATTGCAAGGAAATTCGTATATACAAACATCTTGGTTAGTTTTGTGTAATAGCATGTAAATCAATAATCTGCTCTACCTACTAGCCTATTAGACCGTTACCTCATTTTTCGGCTCATGCACCAAAATGCTACTATCTGGCTTGTCGATGATGACATTCAGCTTATTGAAATCATCGAACGGGCGTTCAAAATGGAGCGACTGACTTGTCAGATTGTTAGCTTTACCAACGACGCTGCTCTACAGGAAGCGCTTGATCGATCTACAACGCTCCCCAACTTGCTGATTGTCGACTATTTCCTACCCGATACAGATGGGCTGCAATTGATTAAGCGGCTGAAAGACAACCCAACGACCAGTTCCATGAAAATGATTTTGTTTAGTCAGACGATGAAACTGGATATTGCTACAAAAGCACAGGAATTGGATGTTTATCAGATCATCCAGAAACCAAGCGATTTTCGGGGATGGCGCGACTTGGCGGATGAACTGTGCCTGGCGGGCTATTTTTCCGGTCAGCCTTGTAGAGGTGAAGATCAATAAAACGTGTTTAGATTAAGCCCTAAATCCTCTGAAGGAAACTTTGTTTTTCTACGAGCAAAGTTTCCTTCAGAGGATTTAGGGCTTAATAAGCTGGACTATTGTAATTTATCTATTTACAACAACCAGCGAAAGAAAATATAAAGCGTAAACGAGAGCAGAATCGAAACGGGCAACGTGAGTACCCAGGCCAGCGCTATGTTACGTATCGTTGAAGCTTGTAGGTTTTTAACACCCTTGCTGGCCACCATACTTCCGGCAATACCCGACGACAGTACGTGCGTGGTACTAACCGGCAATTTCAACCACGATGCAAAACCAATCATACTGGCAGCAACCAACTCGGCTGAGGCACCCTGCGCATAGGTAAGATGCTGTTTACCAATTTTTTCACCGACCGTTACAACGATCCGACGCCAGCCAATCATGGTACCCAGTCCCAGTGATAGCGCAATCATCAGGATAACCCAGAAAGGGGCGTAATCCGTAAACCGACGCAGACCACTTTCTTCACTCAAACTCTTGTTCAGTACCGCCATCTGATTCGGGCTGACGTTGGCACCTTCATCCGACGTAATTTTTTTCATATTACTGCCAATCAGCAGCAAATCCTTCCGTACATCGAGACGTTTTTCATTCGGAATTCTATTATCAACCAACGGCCCGTTGATGAGCGTTTTCAAGTCATTCAGTTCGCTACGTGTCTGAACGAGCCGTTCCCGGTTGACCGGCGAAAGTTGATTCGAATCTAACGTAGCAATTGTCTGTTCGATACCCACAATATTTGCCTGCATCAGGCGCGGGTCGAGGTCTGATTTAACGGCAAAATGGTACGGTACAATGCCGATCAGGATCAGCATAATCAGGCCTACACCTTTTTGTCCGTCGTTGCTGCCATGAAAAAAACTCACCAGCGAACACGTAGCAATCAGAACGGCTCGTATCCAGGAAGGTGGCTCACTATTTTTCTTCGGCTCTTTGAAAAGTTGGTCTTTTACGTCATTTGGCACCGACCGACGTAGTATGAACATCAGCACAATTGCCAGACTAAAACCAAGCAGGGGTGATAGAAGAAGTGCCTCACCGGTTTCGATGGCCTTATCCCAGTTAACGGCCGCTCCGGTTGTGTTTTCCGGTAACGTAGAGAAAGCCAGTCCAACACCCAGAATTGAGCCAATCAGCGTATGCGAGCTTGAACTCGGAATCCCGAAATACCACGTACCAAGGTTCCAGATAATAGCGCTAAGGAGCAGCGCCAGCACCATCGCTACGCTGTGATACACATTCTGGTCGACGAGTAATTCAACGGGCAAGAGATTCACAATACCCATCGCTACGCCAATTCCACCGAGTAAAACGCCCGTAAAATTGCAAATGCCCGACCAGACAACGGCGACGGTCGGTTTTAATGAATTGGTGTAGATAACGGTAGCAACCGCATTGGCCGTATCGTGGAAACCATTAACGAATTCGAAGGCACAGGCCGCAAAAAGGCTGATGAAGAGGAGGATAAAAACATCCGTTTCTAATCCAAACATAAAGGGAGTATCTTCTGTAAAAAGGCGAACAGTAGGTCTGTAAGCCCATGATTGCCACAAAAGTACGTCAAACTAACCAGAGCAGTATTATCAAATTGTTAAGTAGAGGCAAGGCATGTCTTGTCTCCTATGCGTCAGTAATACCATCCGGTCATGAGATAGGGCATGCTTTGTCTCTACTTTTTTCCTGCTAATTGCCCACAGGCAGCGTCGATATCTTTGCCCCGGCTCCGGCGCACATTGACCGTTACGCCCTTGCTATCTAAGAAGCCAGCGAATTTATCCAGCGTTTGAGGATCGGTATTTTTAAAGTTGGCTTCGGCAATCGGATTGTATTCGATGATGTTGATCTTGGCCGGTACGCGCTTCGTAAATTTCCAGAGTTCCTGCGCGTCCTGCAACGTATCGTTGAAGTTGTAGAAAAGGATGTACTCGAACGTAACACGGGTGCCGGTCTTCTTATAAAAATAATTCAGCGCATCGCCCAGTGCCTGCAACGTATTGCTTTCGTTGATGGGCATGATCTGGTCACGTTTTACGTCGTTGGCCGCATGTAACGATAACGCCAGATTAAATTTCACCGCATCATCGCCAAGCTGACGTATCATTTTGGCAATACCCGCCGTCGAAACCGTAATACGTTTCGGCGACATGCCCAGCCCATCCGGCGACGTAATGCGATCAACGGATTCCAGTACGTTCTTGTAGTTCAGTAAGGGCTCGCCCATGCCCATGTAAACGATGTTGGAAAGCGGTACGTCGTAATTTTCCTTCGCCTGCCGATCAATCGCAACAACTTGATCATAAATTTCAGCCGCATCCAGATTACGCTTGCGATCCATATAGCCCGTCGCGCAGAACTTACAAGTCAGCGAGCAGCCTACCTGACTCGACACACAGGCTGTCATGCGATCTGTGTCATCGTTACGTAGCGCCGGAATCAGCACACCTTCCACCAGATTACCATCAAAAAGCCGAAACGATGATTTGATCGTACCATCGCTGCTACGTTGTTCCTGATTAACGGTTAATGGCCGGATTTCGAAGTTGGTTTTCAATAGCTCACGCGTCGGCACCGACAGATTCGTCATCTGATCGAACGACAAAACTGATTTTTTCCAGAGCCATTCCTGGATCTGTTTTGCCCGAAAGCCCTGCTCGCCGTGCTGCGTAAGCCAGTCTTTTAACTGAGGAGTATTTAGTTTGCGGATGTCCTGCATTTTTCAATGAGTGAAAGTGCGAAAGAGTGAAAGAGCGGAGTAGTATAACCACTCTTTCACTCTTTCGCGCTTTCGCTCTTTATGTTTTCCGCCCGCCACTTTTTACCAGCTTCGAGTCCTTTGGGCACCCAAACGGCGGCTTTGTCCATTACTTTCGGCGCAATGGGCCGGATGTAAGGATAAAGAAACGCGTTGTCGGCGTAGCGGGGAGGGATTATTACGTTCAAATAACTGAACAACCAAAGGAGTACACTAATTCCAAAAATCCAGGTAAAAAGCCCGACGGCTGCTCCGGCGATACTGTCAAAGGTTCCGAGCAGTGTGTATTTTAGCGACCGTCGCAATGCCAACCCTAATTGATTGACCATCAATACGGTCGGGAAGAAAATAACCGAAAAGCCAAGGATGGGTAATATTTTCCGAGCCAATTCGCGACTGATGTACGGACTTAATAAATCAATGCCGAACGCCAAAAACTTAAACCCGACTATCATAGCCACTACAAACGCAATAATGGCCACGATTTCTACCAGAAGACCTTTCCGGTATCCATTAAAAGCGCCCCAGGCGAGGGGAATGAGCATGAATAAATCTAAGGAGTTCAAGTTTTAAAGAGCGAAAGTGTGAACGAGCGAACGTGTGATCCAGCTTTACCGCTCTTTCACTCGTTCGCTCGTTCACTCATTGTAAAAGTTGCTTCACCATCGCCGAAATGGCTTTCCCATCAGCCTGGCCAGCGAGTTCTTTTGTGGCTGCGCCCATCACTTTGCCCATGTCCGAGGGAGACGACGCGCCTACGCGGGTAAGAATGGCCTGCAATTTTTCCTTGAGTTCGCTTTCAGATAGTTGCTTCGGCAGATAGTGTTCAATAACCGCAATTTCCGCTTCCTCAACGGCCAATAAATCAGCCCGGTTTTGCTGACGATAAATGTCGGCAGAGTCTTTCCGCTGTTTTACAGCTTTGGTCAGAATGCGGGTTTCGTCTTCGGGTTTCAGGTCGCCGTGTTGACCTTCTTTGGTTTCTTCGAGCAGAATCATCGACTTCACGGCACGTAACGCCCGCAATTTGTCCTGATCTTTAGCCAGCATGGCCTGCTTAATATCGCCGTCAATTTGTTGCTTTAGAGACATAAGTAAAGAGCGAAATCGGACCGCCGAAGCGGAGTGAATGATTGAAAGTGTAATTATAAACGTGAACCTTCACTATTTCGGCAAAGTTACAAATCTGTAGAACGTATTTCGCTGGTGCGCCAGTCCGATCTTTCACTCTTTCGCACATTCACTCTTTAAAAATATGACTCGCTTATCTGTCAATATCAACAAAATCGCTACGTTACGTAACGCACGTGGCGGTAATAACCCGAATCTGATTCAGGTAGCGCTCGACTGTGAACGATTTGGTGCACAAGGAATTACTGTGCATCCCCGCCCCGACGAACGGCATATTCGCTATCAGGACGTACTGGATTTAAAGGACGTAGTGACGACTGAGTTCAACATTGAAGGAAATCCGGACGAGCGTTTTATTGAACTCGTCAAACGGGTTAAGCCTGAGCAGGTTACGTTAGTACCTGATGCCGTCGATGCCATTACGTCGAATGCGGGATGGGATACGATACGTAACGCCGATCATTTACGCCAGCTTGTCGATACGTTCAAGGCCGACGGGATTCGCGTATCTATATTCGTAGATGCTGACGAGAAAATGGTTGAAGGTGCTAAAGCCGTTGGTACTGACCGCATTGAGTTATATACAGAACCATACGCTTCTCACTACGTTGCCGACCGGGACGCTGCTGTAGCCCCGTTTGTTCGGGCGGCTAAACTGGCCAATTCACTGGGTCTCGAGCTAAATGCCGGTCACGATTTGAGCCTGGAAAATCTACGTTTTTTCGATGAGCAAGTACCTGATCTGAAAGAGGTTTCAATTGGTCACGCGCTTATCTGCGATGCGCTGTATTACGGACTCGATAACACGATTCAAATGTATTTGCGCTGTTTGAACCAGGACGCTGGTCGCTAGAATTAAGCCAAGTTAGGGTTAGCTGAATTTTGCTCGTAAAGCTTATTTCTTTTTGGTCGCATTCATCCGACGTATCACTTCGCGCTTTTGGAAACCTAAATGCCAGACAGCAAACGGTACGTCCTGTCTACCAAAACAGGCCTCACAAATAGGACTTTCTGGAGCAATCGGTACGTTATAAACAAACAACGTATCGTTTATTTTTTGGATATTCGACGGGGCCATCTGCTTCTGTTTAGCGCTATAGAGGTAGGCGTCCAGAATTTCACGTTCCTTCTGATTTAGTGCTACGTTGCGTATATCGGTAGGGCCAAGTAGGCGAATATCCAGAACGTAACGGTTGGCGATGGCTTTGGTACGTGGCAGATTTTGCAATTGACAGAGTTGAGCGCGTTTGGCCGGATCGTTCGTTTTCTGGAGTTGTTCTGTCAATTCTTTCTGGATAACAGCAGTGACTTTTCCGCCCAGATTATCCACAGTTTCTACTACGTCGACGTCGGTGATACGTTTAATCTTCGAGTCGGCCATCTCCTGCTTTAATTCACTGGTATATTTAACGCGGTCGGGTCCGCAGCCGATTAAAAAATAGGAGACTAAAACACAACTAAACAAAAGGCGGCTCATAAACAGGAACTTCATCGACTTAAAATACATCATTTGTTGGAAAACAGGAACCACAGGAGCTTGGTTGCATATAGAGTCGAACTGGCTGGATTTTCGTAATTTTGTCTTTTTAAAGAATTTCCTTCGCGTCTTATTCCGCTTACCGAAATAGGACTAAAAATCATAAAACATGCTTGATCAGTTAGAAGCCATCCGTGAACGCTTCAACGAAGTATCTCAGCAGATTGTCCAGCCGGAGGTCGTGGCCGACCAGAAGCGGTTTATGAAGCTGAGCAAAGAATATAAAGATTTAGAAAAAATAGTCACTCAGTATCAGGCTTATACGCAGTTACTCGAAGAAATTGAGAATGCGAAGCAAATCATTTCGACCGAAAAAGATGAAGATTTTCGGGAAATGGCCAAAGCTGAACTGGACGAACTATTGCCCCGTCGGGAAACGATGGAAGAGGTGCTCAAAGAGATGCTGATTCCGAAAGATCCGAACGATAGCAAGAACGTCATTCTTGAGATCAGGGGCGGTACAGGTGGCGATGAAGCCGCCATTTTTGCCGGCGATTTATTCCGGATGTATCAGCGTTTCTGCGAGAAAATGGGCTGGCGCATGTCGCTGGTCGATTATACCGAAGGAACATCGGGCGGCTATAAGGAAATTGTAACCGAAATCGAAGGCGAAGATGTGTATGGCAAACTGAAATTTGAATCGGGTGTGCACCGCGTGCAACGAGTGCCCGCTACTGAAACGCAGGGACGTATTCACACCTCAGCCGCCAGCGTAGCCGTATTACCTGAGGCCGAAGAAGTAGACGTAGAGCTAAACATGAACGACATTCGAAAAGATACGTTCTGTTCATCGGGCGCTGGTGGTCAGTCAGTTAACACTACGTATTCGGCGGTACGCCTTACACACATTCCTACGGGACTGGTGGTGCAATGTCAAGACGAACGTTCGCAGCTGAAAAACTTTGATAAAGCACTAACCGTGCTACGTTCCCGTTTGTACGAAATTGAGTTGCAGAAACATAACGAAGCCATCGCGTCGCAACGTAAAACGATGGTGGGTAGTGGCGACCGTTCGGATAAGATACGAACCTACAATTATCCACAAAGCCGCGTAACCGATCACAGAATTGGCCTTACGGTTTATAACCTTCCCTCCGTGATGGATGGTGATATTGGCGATTTTATCGAACAACTACGTATCGCTGAAAACGCCGAACGGCTAAAAGAAGGCGCTACGGCGTAATAGTATGTGAAAGGCACTGACAGGCTCTGGCTGTCGGTTGTAGCTACTCATCAGTCGCTAGCGCGAATCCAACAGCCAGAGCCTGTCGGAGCCTTTCACATAATTCACATGATGAAGTCATTTATTTCCCTTCTTCTGCTTAGCCTTTGCTGTTTTTCTTTAAAAGCGCAGGTTATCAGCGATTCTCTTCTGATTGAGGGCCACTACCGCACATTTCATTACAACACGCCCGCTAAATCGCTACGTCAGCCCAGTCTGATTTTTGTCATGCACGGTTCGGGTGGCGATGGCTTAGGCATGATGAAATCCACGGGAAAGATGGAGAAGCAGGCACTTACCGATAATGCGCTGATTGTTTACCCGAGCGGTTACAAACGGTATTGGAACGAGTGCCGAAAAGCTTCTCCAGCACAAGCCAATCTGGAGGATGTTAATGAGCAGGCTTTCTTTGAGGGTATGATTCAATACTTTAAAAAGCGGTATCAGATCAACCCTGAGCATGTATTTGCGGTTGGTACGTCGGGCGGAGGGCACATGGCTTATAAGCTGGCGCTGACGATGCCACGGGCGTTCAAAGCCGTAACGGCCATTATTGCGAATCTGCCCGATACGACGAATCTGGATTGCGTTCCTTCCGGCAAAGCGGTGCCAATTATGATTATCAACGGTACCGAAGATCGTACCAATCCCTACAAGGGCGGTCCTGTTATTTTGGGGCAAAATATGACTATGGGCGAAGTGCGTTCTACCGATCGAACGCTGGCTTATTGGGCTGACCTAGCTCGTTATAAGGGGAAACCTACGATGGAAAAGTTACCTGATACGGACCCGAACGACGGAAAAACCATTGAGCGTTATACGTATCGGGAGAAAGGAAAACCTGAAGTTGTTCTGCTGAAAGTCATTGGTGGTAAACATGATTATCCTAATGACATAGATGTTCATCTGGAGGCATTAAAGTTTTTCATGCGTCAGATTCAATAGCAACTGTACCTGTTGAGTACTGGACTTGCCACATCCAATAGGAAACCTCATTTAGGCAGATTTGAGATCATACTCGATTTTGGCAAAAGAGGGAGGTTTCTGACGGTGAGTCTTGATTGAATCGGTAACAATATGTTGGTGGGCCTCTTGAGTATCGCGCGTCCTCATCTCGTCTTGGTTTATTCTTTATCTATGTGGTTTTGAATTATCTATTAGTCGTCTCCAAACGATATAATTGAGGATTTATAAATAATTAGTATGCATGCATAACAACCACAGTAGAATGATTATATTTGCCCCACGCTCCACGAAAAATAACAGAAGATAACCTCTTAAGGCTATTCGTAGTGAGTAATAGCTAGCAAAATCAACATTAAGCTTTGTTAATCGGTTGATTACAAAGTTTATATGAAAAAATAAATGATGTAAGATTGCTGTAATAAAGAAAAAGGCAGCTACAACATTTAGTCGTAACTGCCTGATTTTGAAGTGGTGATGGACGGAATCGAACCGCCGACACAAGGATTTTCAGTCCTTTGCTCTACCAACTGAGCTACATCACCGTAACAACGGCCTAGCGCAACGGCGAACCGTTAAAAACGTGGGTGCAAAAGTACGGATTCTCTCCCCTTTTGCAATACATTGATCAGAAATTTTTGAAAATAAAGTTTGGCTATCGGTATATAGTATTGATTGTCAGACATACAAAGCCATACTTAAATGGAGATAGTACAACAAATTTTATTCGTTGCCGCGCTGTTTCTTACTGCCTGGTATATAACTAAACGAGTGCAACTGATCAGCCGGGCGATTAAGCTTGGCCGGGCCGAGAACCGTTTCGACCATGCCGACGAACGTCTGAAAACAATGCTTCTGGTGGCATTTGGCCAGAAAAAGATGTTCACAAACTGGCTGGTCGGATTTATGCACTTTATCATCTACGCAGGATTTCTGATCATCAATCTTGAGATTCTTGAGATTATTCTAGATGGTATTTTGGGAACTCATCGGCTGTTTGCGCCTTATATTACGTCCATTTATCCGTTTTTGATTAATACGTTTGAGATTTTGGCCTTTGGCGTTTTGGCCGTCTGTGTTGTGTTTTTACTACGCCGGTTTGTGGCTAAAGTGAGTCGTTTCCAACAGGAACGCCACCGTGAGATGACACGCTGGCCCCGAACCGATGCCGCCATTATTCTGACTGCCGAAATTCTGTTGATGATTGCATTTCTGACCTGGAATGCCTCCGATAGCGTGCTACGTGACCGGGGTGTTGGCCACTACGGGGAGTTGCAGGGTATCATTCCTGATTTCGTCATTAGCCAATTCCTTAAGCCATTATTTGCTGGCTTTAGCGATACAGGATTGATGGCCTATGAACGTATCGCCTGGTGGGCACATATTCTGGGGATTATGGCCTTCGCGGTCTACGTAACGTATTCAAAACATTTGCACATTGCGCTTGGCTTCCCCAATGTGTATTTCTCCGATCTTCAGCCAAAAGGGGAAATGCAGAACATGCCCGAAATTACGAAAGAAGTTCAACTGGCTTTGGGGCTGCCGACTACAACGGCTGCCGACGGTTCTCAGGAAAATGACAATGGTCAGCAGCCTGCTGAAATCGGCAGATTTGGCGCGAAGGACGTACAAGATCTGAAATGGATTAACCTGATGAACGCTTATAGCTGTACGGAGTGCGGTCGCTGTACGGCAGCCTGCCCGGCGAATATTACGGGTAAAAAATTGTCGCCCCGCAAAATCATGATGGACACCCGCGACCGGCTCGAAGAAATTCAGCAGGGCTGGAAAACCCACGGATTTGATTACAAAGACGATAAATCATTGCTGAATGATTATATAACCGCCGAAGAGCTTAACGCCTGTACTACGTGTCAGGCTTGCGTGAACGCCTGCCCGATCAACATTAATCCGCTGGATATTATTCTCCAGCTACGTCGGTATCGGGTAATGGAAGAGTCGCAGGCACCGGCGTCGTGGAACGCGATGTTCAGTAATATTGAAAATAACATGGCCCCCTGGAAATTCTCGCCCAGCGATCGGTTTAACTGGGCCGAACAAGTGAATGAAAAGTAGTTATAGAGTTGTAGAGTTATACAGTTAAAAAGTTGGCTGGCAATTCAGCCAACTTTTTAACTGTATAACTCTACAACTCTATAACTCTACAACCTTACAACTTTTCAAAATGACAACAGAAACGAATTATAAAGTGCCGACAATGGCCGATATGACAGCCTCTGGCGAAGAGCCGGAAATTCTGTTCTGGGTTGGCTGCGCGGGTTCTTTCGACGATCGGTACAAACGCGTAACGATTGCTTTCGTACGTATTCTGAATCACGTTGGGATCAAGTTTGCCGTCTTAGGGCCAGAAGAAGCCTGCACTGGCGATCCAGCACGTAGAGCAGGAAATGAATTTCTGTTTCAGATGCAGGCCGTATCGAACATTCAGGTGCTGAATGGCTATAATGTAAAGAAAATAGTGACAGCCTGTCCGCACTGTTTTAATACGTTAAAGAATGAGTATCCCGAACTTGGGGGCAATTACGACGTAGTGCACCACTCACAGTTTTTGCAGGAATTAATCAATCAGGGGCGTATCAAAGTCAAAGACGGCGAGTCGTTTAAAGGGCGACGTATTACGTTCCATGATTCATGCTATCTGGGTCGGGCCAATAAGATTTACGAAGCGCCACGCGACGTATTGGCCGCATTAGATGCCGATTTGGTCGAAATGAAACGTAGTAAAGCAAACGGACTTTGCTGCGGAGCCGGTGGTGGTCAGTATTTCAAGGAGCCAGAACCCGGTAAAAAAGACGTGAACGTAGAGCGGGTCGAAGAAGCTCTCGGCACCGGAGCCGATACCATTGCGGTGGCTTGCCCATTTTGCATGACCATGATGTCAGACGGGGTTAAAAACAAGAATAAAGAAGATAGCGTCCGGGTTTTCGATGTATCGGAACTCATCGCGCAGGCAGAAGGGTTGTGAGGATAATGTAAAATGAGGAATGCTTGATTCGTTTCATTCATCGCTCATTGTATATTCTTCATTATCCATTTTTTATTAATTCTATGTACGTTGATTTTGACAAATTGCCGGATAATGCCCGAATTTGGGTGTATCAGGCAGACCGACCGCTGACGGATGCTGACGTTAGAACCGTTGAAGACTTGCTGAAACCGGCCTTGAGTCAATGGGCAGCACATGGCCAGCCATTACTAGCTTCGGTTAAAATCAGCGAAAACAGATTTGTTGTAATCGGGCTTGATGAGAGTTATAGTTTGCCCAGCGGTTGCTCTATTGATGATTCGGTACGTACGCTACGAAACGTAGGACAACAGCTTGGCGTCGATTTCTTTGATCGGTCGGCGGCTGTCCAAATGGCTGATGGGGTTGTACAAACAATTTCCTTGCCAGCTATAAAAAATGCTATTGCGAGTGGCCAACTTACGGTTGATACGTTCGTATTCAATACGTTAGTGAAAACAAAATCTGAATTTTTGACAAATTGGCGGACTCGTGCGGCTGATTCGTGGTTAGGCCGGTATTTTAAACAGGCTGTCGCTTAGGTAGGCCTTTAACTAAAATTTGCCGGTTAGGTGCTTCAAATTGTGGGAGTACCTGACCGGCTTTTCTGTTATAAGGTAATGTGCTCACTGCCAAATCGTCAGAATAAATGATTTTAAACCTTCTTTTTACACAAAGGTTTAATTTTTGCAGGGTGATTTACAAAAAACTCAGCGATTTGGTTCGGGTAATTATCGAATTCGTTGAGAATTGCCATCAGGAAACGGCAATTAACTCTTACTTTTATGGCGACTATTCCAGCAGTTATGTCAGACACGCCAACTCGCGACGACCGGGACCGCACCAGCGGACCGGCCGGATCAGACCAATTTTTACCCGATGGCGATTCTTTAGAACAACCCTCGGAAGATACCCCTGCCCGGCGATACACCGAGGAGCAGAAGTATCAGGTTTTCAATAAGGAGTTTATGCCCCACATCGACTCCATGTACAATTTTGCTTTTCGCTTAACCATGGACGAGGATGATGCTAATGATCTCGTTCAGGATACGTATTTAAAAGCGTTTAGGTTCATTTCGTCCTTTGAGCAAGGAACTAACGCCAAAGCATGGCTGTTTCGGATTCTGAAGAACAGCTTCATCAACGATTACCGTAAGAAAAGCAAAGAACCAGCTAAAGTCGATTATCAGGACGTAGAGACGACCTATAACTCGGAAGATGCTGAATCGGAGCATACGGTTGACCTCCGGGCCGAATCAGTTTCGGATTTAATTGGCGATGAAGTTGCAAATGCCTTAAATTCACTACCAGTCGATTTTCGAACCGTTATTATCCTTTGCGATATTGAAGGATTTACGTACGAGGAAATGGCAAAAATTCTGGATATTCCAATCGGTACAGTACGTTCCCGATTACACCGCGCACGTAATCTATTGAAAGAAAAATTGCGTGATTATGCATCTTCGATGGGATATAAAGAAGAAAATGAAGAATAAACCGAACTTTTTCTAAGTCTTTTTTGGTTCTGCAAATAACTTAACGATATTATTATTTTTGGAATAAATTAAATTTTTCCAATGCAAACGCCGTTGCCAACGTCATCTTCATCCAGTGCCAGGCCTGAGATGAAAGAGCATTGCAGTCACAGGGCAGACTGCTTGAAGATGATTCAACTGATTCTGGACGGAGAAGCTGATGAACAACAGCTGGCCCGTGTAAAAGCTAATCTGGAATCGTGTAAACCCTGTATTGAGATGTATCACCTCGAACAGGAAGTCAAAGAGTTACTGACTAAACGTATTGAAAAACGATGCTGCCCTGAGCAGTTAGTGGCAACGATCAAAACGCGAATTCAGAGTTTTAGTTAACAGGAATTTCTCCATTTGGGGTAATTAGGGAATGCTTCAGGGAGCGGCCTTAATTACCCCAATTAATTTTAATAAGTTGTAGTTGATTACGGTAGCTGTCATCTCATTACAACGGACAAACCAATCATACCTTGGACGGTAAACTTATCATTTTTTCAGCCCCTTCCGGGTCGGGTAAAACCACCATCGTTAAGCATCTGCTGGCCGAGAATTCCAATCTCGGCTTTTCCATTTCGGCCTGTACCCGCGATCGCCGGGGACGTAGCGAAGAAAACGGCAAGGACTATTATTTTCTGACGCCCGAAGATTTCAAAAGTAAAATCGACAACAACGAATTCGTTGAGTGGGAAGAGGTTTACACCGGCGCATTTTACGGTACGCTTAAGTCCGAAATTCAGCGGGTTTGGGACAGCGGCAAACACGTATTGTTCGACGTAGATGTACAAGGCGGCCTGAAACTAAAAGATTTCTACGGCGAAAAGGCGCTGGCAGTCTTTGTAAAAGTGCCCGACGAAGAAACGCTACGTCAGCGGCTGATTGGACGCGGTTCCGAAACCGAAGAAAGTCTGTCGCGTCGGCTTTTTAAAGTGCACTTTGAAATGAGTTTTCAGAATCGTTTCGATGTAATTCTGATGAACGACGACCTTGATACGTCGCTGGAAAAGGCTCAGAAACTGGTTGATGATTTTGTACAAGAAAACAAAACTCCAGCGAAAGGAACAGTGATTTAAAGTTATAAAGTTTAAAGGTTGTAAAGTTATAGAGTTCAGCGTGCGTCTGCTAACTCTATAACTTTACAACCTTTAAACTTTATAACTCAATAATGAACATCGGCTTATTCTTCGGATCGTTCAATCCCATTCATGTGGGGCACTTGATTATCGCCAACACAATGGCGACCAGCACCGACCTGCAACAGGTGTGGTTTGTGGTATCTCCCCAGAACCCATTTAAGAAGACGAAAAGTCTGCTACACGAATTTGACCGGCTCGATATGGTCGAACGAGCCATTGCCGATAATAGTCGCCTGAAAGCCACGAACATCGAGTTTTCGATGCCCAAACCAAGCTATACCATTGATACGTTGGTACGCTTGAGCGAAAAGTTTCCGCAGCATACGTTTCGGCTGATTATGGGCGAAGACAATCTGGAGCAGTTCGCCAATTGGAAAAACTACGATAAGATTCTGGAATTCTACGGTCTCTACGTCTACCCCCGGCCAAAAAGCAAAGAAAGCGAGTTTAAAACCCACCCTAACGTTAAGCTGGTAGAAGCGCCCCTGCTCGATATTTCCGCTACGTTCATCCGCGATAGCATTCGCGCTAATCGCTCAATACGTTACATGGTCCCCGACGTAGTGGAGGAAATGATTGAGCGAAAGAAGTTTTACGTGTGAATTAAGGAATCCCATTCTGATACGTTATTTCCGTCGCTAGACCGATCGCGCTCATGCGAATTGCAACGGATCGGCTTTGAGATTTAGCGCCGGGCTTGTCGCATTGAGGACCTTTTTCCAGAAAATAAACGTAGAATTTCTGATTTCGATCTTCAATCTGGTTCACATCCGGCCGACCAAGGAGATCGCCAATCGTGTTGGCAGATTTACCTTTCAAATTTTGGCTTTCCGCTTTAAAATCATCCAGCAACGTAGCACGAACGCCATTGCACCCACCTCGATCAGATCGCCATTTTTTCAGATTGAGTTTGCCGAACGTATCAGGGGCCGAACTACATGCTACTAGACCTACCCAAATAAAGCAGACAGTAACCAATTGCATCAGAGGCCGAACGAACATTTCGCCTTTTGCCGAACGCGGCCCGCGCTCTTTCACTCTTTCACTCTTTGGCTCGCTCATTGCTCGTTATAAAGTACCTGCAACAACGTCTGGCCTACTGCTTTGAGCGTTCCGCGGTCAATGTTACTCATATCATCTTCGGCGGTGTGCCAGCCTGAAAAAAAGCCTCCGGTGCCAATGTTGGTATGGATGATATCAATCATCGGAATTTTGGCTATCGTATTCGGTGCAAGATGGTCGTCAGTAATCTGCCCGCCTGGTGCATCGACAAAATACTGACTGTAACCCAGTCCGCTTGCCGTTTTCCAGACATTGTCAACAATGGTTGGTGCGTATTGCATCGAAAGTCCTTCTTTGGCGAACGTAGCGCCTTTTGCGCCAACCATGTCCAGCAAAATGCCGTAATAAGCTGAATAGCCCGGCTTATGTGGATTTTTCGCCCAATGGCGCGACCCAAGACAGAAGCCAATGTAATCGAACTGATTACCAGTCGCCTGCTCGTAATCGCCGGAAGCTTTATCGCCATTGCCCCAGTCTTCGGCGTCGAAGAAAACAATATCGATGCCCACCGTTGGTTTCTGTTTGCTTTGCTGAATGGTACGTGCCAGTTCGAGCAAAACCCCTACTCCACTGGCCCCATCGTTCGCAGCGATAACAGCTTTCTTCTGATCCGCTTTATCCGGATCGTGGTCAGCAAACGGGCGGGAATCCCAGTGAGAAGCCAACACGACACGTTTGGTAGCTTTTGGATTAATGCTACCAATGATGTTGCGGGCGTTCAATTTTTTGCCATCCCACGTATTGCCTACGAATGGCTGTTCAGTTACTTCACAACCATACTCTTTGAGTTTAGCGGCCAGATAATTTCCTGTTTGCACATGAGCGGGCGTGTTGGGCACACGTGGCCCGAACTTCACCTGACGGTCGATATAAGCATAAGCCGAATCGGCATTAAAAGCCGGAGCCGATACCGTAGCAGCGGTTTCTGTGGTGTCGGTTTGTTTGGGTTTCTCTTTGCAGGAGCCAACCGATAGGGCGAGGGCAAAAAGGAAAATGGTGTATTTGGTCATGTTCGTTTAGATGCAAACTAATGTTCGCTACGTAGCATTTTGCCTACGATTGAACTATATTCTGGCATGAATATTACTCTTCATACGCCCAGTCGATCTGGTGTTTCATGTCCTTGATTGCCAGTCCCTGCGCTTTGAAATATGAACGAATCTGATCAACCTTGTCGTATTGCCGCTGCTCTTTGTATTCTCGGTAAAGCGTCAGTAAACCTTCCAGAACGGGCTGATTAGATGTACCTTCTTCAAGTAGCCCCAGTACGTCCTGCATGAATGTAACAAACGACTCTTTCAGCAACGTAAAGACTTCTTCACCCAGCGTCGATGCCTGGAGCTGATTTAGGTAGAGCATATTCACGTATTTCAGCATGGTAAACAATTGCGCAATGCCAACGGCCGTATTCAGGTCGTCGTTCATTGCCTCGTAGAATTGCTGAACGGCTTGTCGAATTTCGTTTTGTTTTGCTTCATCAGGCTCACCTTCCCCGCCTTGATACGTCATTTCCTTGATGATACGTAGTCCGTTAGCCAGGCGACGATAACCTTTCTGGGCGGCTTTCAGCGCATCGTTCGAGAAATCGAGCGTACTCCGGTAGTGCGACTGAAGCATGAAGAAACGTACTGTCATGGGGCTGTATGCCTGGTCAAGCAGAGGATGACTACCCGCAAACAACTCGGCGGGCAAAAACGAATTCCCCAACGATTTTGACATTTTCTGGCCGTTGACGGTCAGCATGTTCGAGTGCATCCAGTAACGTACCGGATCAACGCCAGTTAAACCGTCGCCCTGCGCAATTTCGCATTCGTGGTGCGGAAATTTCAGATCCATACCACCGCCGTGAATGTCAAATTGCTTGCCTAAGTATTTGGTACTCATGCAGGAGCACTCCAAATGCCAGCCAGGAAATCCTTCGCCCCAGGGCGAGTTCCAGCGCATGATATGCTCAGGCGAAGCGCGTTTCCAGATAGCAAAGTCGAGGGGACTACGTTTTTCGGATTGACCGTCTAGTTCGCGGGTTTCGTTCAGCAGGTCGTCCAGAATCCGGCCCGATAGTTTGCCGTAATTGCCTCCACGCTTGTTGTACGTTTCGATGTCAAAATAAACCGACCCGTTCGACTCATAAGCCAATCCTTTGCCCAACAACGTTTGAACAGCCTCAATCTGCTCGACCATGTGGCCCGTAGCCGTTGGCTCAATACTTGGCGGCCGTGTATTGAACTGCGCCATTACGTTATGAAAATCGTTCGTAAAGCGCTGCACGATTTCCATCGGTTCCACTTTTTCCAGCTTGGCCATCCGCCCGATTTTGTCTTCACCCTCATCGCCATCACCGACGAGGTGCCCAACGTCGGTCAGGTTGCGAACGTAGCGAACTTTGTAGCCAATAAATGTCAGGTAGCGATACAGCGTATCGAACGTCAGAAACGTACGGACATTACCCAAATGAACGTAGTTGTAAACAGTCGGGCCGCAGACGTACATACCGACGTAGGGCGGATTCAGTGGTTCAAACAGTTCTTTTTTGCGGGAAAGCGTATTATATAAATGAAGCGGTTGTGTCATGCGACAGCGGAATTTACTTTTCGATAGAACAAAACAGGACTCTCATTTATCCACTCCTTTTTAAGAAATGTCATTTCCAGACGTTCAGCAACCCGTAGCGAGGCAATATTGGGTTCATCGAAACTTGCGTCGATATAGGGAAAAGAGAGTTTATTGAAACAATAATCAATGACTGCTTTCGAGGCTTCGGTGGCGTAACCTTCCCGTGTGAAGGCGGGCAAAAGCGCATACAGCAATTGTGGCTGGGTTTCTTCAAAAAAAGACCACAGGCCAGCAAATCCAATTACCATGTTTTTTAATTGCTCATGCAACAGCCACAAACCATAATCTCCCTCGTCGAACGTTTGCTCGCTGGTCGAAATAAATTCCTGAATTTCGTCGGGCGGTAGAATTTGGTCGTCGCACAAATAACGCCGGACAAACCTGTCAGTCAGAATGGTTTGCAGGATATCAAAATCCGTTTGCTGAACGGGGCGCATCGTAAGCCGGGACGTTTGCAGTTCCGTATGCATAAACAAGTAGAAGCCAGAAGGCGGTCGCGAAGTTAAGGATTGTTCGGCGGAAAACAGTTGCCTGACGTACTGGCCGGATGCTTTTGCCTATATTCGCGTTTTGTTTTCGTCACTGACCATCGATTAATCTGTAATGCAGCTCGTTGAGGTAGGCACTAACGTCACCCATCAGAAAGAATTTATTCAGTTTCCGGTACGTCTCTATCGTGGAGATTCGTGCTGGATACGCCCGCTCGATGCCGACTTAGAGGAAGTGTTCGACCCGGCACGTAACAAACGGTTCAAAAACGGCGAGTGTATCCGCTACCTGCTGCTAAATGATAAAAACGAAACGATCGGACGTATCGCGGCCTTTGTTGATTACGAAATCGCCAATCTGGACAACGATCAGCCAACGGGAGGTGTCGGTTTTTTCGAGTGTATCGATGATCAGAAAGCCGCTTTTGCCCTTTTCGACGTAGCAAAATCATGGCTTCAGCAAAAGGGCATGGAAGCGATGGACGGCCCCATCAATTTCGGCGACCGCGACCGCTGGTGGGGTTTGCTGGTTGACGGGTTCGACCGGGAGCCGAATTACTGCATGCCGTATACAAAGCCGTACTACGTTCCTTTTTTCGAAGATTACGGCTTTAAAGATTATTTCAAACAGTTTACGTTCGGCATTCCAACCACCTGGTCGAAACTGACGGAAATGTCGCAGGCGGTGAAGGATCGCGCGAAACGTATCTACGAAAATCCAGAGTACAGCTTTCGGACGATTGACAAAAAAGATCTGCCCGCTGCGGCCGAGCAGTTTCGGCATATTTATAATGCAGCCTGGGGCGGGCACAGTGGCGTGAAAGAAATGTCGGCGGAACAGGCGCAATTGCTGATGCAGAAGCTGAAGCCCGTTCTCGACGAAAAAATTATCTATTTCGCTTACTTCCACGACGAGCCCGTTGCCTTTTTCGTGTGCTTACCCGAATTGAATCAGGTATTTAAGCACGTAAACGGCAAACTCAATCTGATTGGCAAGCTGAAATTTTTGTGGCATATGCTATTGAGAACCAATCATAAAGCATTTGGCGTGGTTTTCGGCGTATCACCCGAACATCAGGGCAAGGGTGTGGAAGCGGCCATCGCGTTACGTATGCCGCACGAAGCCGACCATAACCCAGATTTTCAATATACTGAGCTGGAAATGAACTGGGTTGGCGATTTTAATCCGATCATGGTACGTTTCGTAAGCCAGCTTGGATCGAAAATTGTCAAAACTCACGTTACGTACCGCTATTTATTTGATCAGACCAAACCATTTAAACGCTGCCCAGTCATTGGGCGGAAAAAGTAAAAATTGTTCCAGGTTTCACAGGAACGTAAAACAAACAAAAAATGAGCTTATTGACCGTTGGTTCCGTTGCCTTCGACGCGCTGGAAACCCCATTTGGCAAAACTGACAAAATTATTGGTGGTGCCGCTACGTATATTACCCTGTCGGCGTCCTATTTCGTGAAGGAAAATAATCTGGTTGCCGTGGTGGGCGACGATTTCCCGCAGTCGATGATTGACGACCTGGAACAACACGGTGTCAATACCGAAGGATTGGAGATTCGGAAAGGCGAGAAGACGTTTTTCTGGTCGGGGAAATACCATAACGACATGAACAGTCGCGATACGGTGGAAGTGCAGTTGAACGTAATGGAGAACTTCAATCCAGCCATTCCCGATTCGTATCAAGATTGTCAATATTTGATGCTGGGTAACACGGCACCAGCCATTCAGAGTATGGTGATCGACCGGCTGCAAAACCGCCCAAAGCTGATCGTGCTCGATACGATGAACCTCTGGATCGAGATTGCGAATGACGACCTGCTGAATTTGCTGAAGCGGGTTGACGTATTGGTACTGAATGATGAGGAAGCCCGAATGCTTACCCGCGATTATTCACTGGTGAAAGCAGCCGCGAAAATCCAGTCGATGGGGCCAAAAACGGTTATTATCAAGAAAGGCGAACACGGTGCGCTATTGTTCAGCGAGGGACGTACTTTCTTTGCGCCCGCGCTTCCCCTCGAAGAAGTATTCGACCCAACCGGCGCTGGCGATACGTTCGCGGGCGGTTTTATTGGCCACCTGGCCAAAACGGATGATATATCGTTCGATAACATGAAGCGAGGCATTATTTACGGTTCGGCGATGGCGTCGTTCTGCGTAGAGAAATTCGGCGCCGAACGTATCATGAACCTCACGCAGGACGAAATTCAAGCCCGTGTAAATGAATTCGTTACGTTGTCTGCTTTTGGTTTGAATTAACATAGCAGACTAACGTAGTGTTTTGCAAAGACTTCCCGGAGCAGGTTCCTGTTTCGGGAAGTTGCTTTTTAAGCCAGCTTCAACAATTACGCTACGTTAGCTGAACACTTTCATGAGTTTCCGCTCTAAATCCTTTTCCAATTTCTGTAAGCCTTCCGTATTGGGCAGATACGTTAATGCCCGATGATGGCGCAAATCGAATGGAATATCGGCCACCGATTGCGTAATGGGAATAACCAGTTTGCCAAGCGCATGCGCTACGCCCGTTTCGTAAAATACGTTCGGATTCCGGTCGGTGAAGTCGGTAATAACAGCTTTTGAGGTAAAAATCAGGTCGAATACGTCCTGAATCAGTATGCTGTTATCCCAAATGTCATCAGCTCGTCGGCATTCTACGCGTAACTTCTGGCAAACGTTACGTATGGCCGTGTACGTCCCCGAAAACTTCCCATCAAATGGCATCATCACCGATAGTACGTTGCTTTCGACCGCTTTATCGGGAATGCGGAAAACATCAGGCGCGAACGTAATGACCCGTTCGGGTTGCCGCGTATGTACGGTTGATATGAACTCAGGTATTCCGGCGGAACGTTGGTGTAACGTTTGTTTTTTGGCTTCGATGAATCGCTCTATTTCATACAAATTTCCCACGTTCTCACTGATCAATTTTGATAAGACCTGGAAGCTATTCCCCTCATAGTCATCATCTTTAAAGTCCAGACTACGGAGCAGGCGCGGGTGGTCTTCAATTAACTCAAGATTGTCGGTCAGATAGCCGATTTTAAGCCAGTCAGACTTGGTAAAGTAAAGCTGGATAAATTCATGTAAGGCGAACAGACGAAGCGTTTTGTGCTTGTTTTGTCTTGTCATGGATGTGTCGATTATAATACAAATATTATATAATTCTGCAATTGTATAATATTTTTATATTATAATCAATTCGTCTGTATCTGAATTTAGGCAATTCAGAAATTATCTTATCCAGTGATGAAAGATACTTAACGTAAACGGGAACTGTGATTCTGGAAAAGAAAATGAAGCCAAACACAAATCGTTTAAACTAAAACTTCGCTTATCAACCGAAATCTGGTTGACTGTTTAAGCTTACTGAGCCGAGCAAACGATGCGGAAACCTAAATCATGGGACCGGAGCGAGGGAAGATAATTGAACCGATACGTGTTCCGATTGTCCTGAGATGCATTGCGCCAGCCTCCACCCCGGAATATTCGGTTTGTGCCACTAGCGGCACCAGTAGGATTTGTTACTGCAGCACTGGTGTAGTTCGCATACAAATCCGAGCACCATTCCCAAACATTTCCGCTCAGGTCATACAAACCCAATCCGTTTGGGGCAAAACTGCCCACTTTTATGGTTTTGGCCCGATAAACGCCTTCAACGGAATAAGGTTGTTTAAACTCTGCACTCCCAACGAAGTTTATTTCGGCTGGATTAGCGATGTCTTTTCCATTGCCAAAGCGACTTCGGCTGGAAATCGCCCCACCTCCGGCAGCATATTCCCACTCAGCTTCGGTAGGTAATCGAAACGCTGGCGTACCTGAAGAGCGCTGCTGATTAATTTTCTGAAGAAATTGCTGCGCGTCATCCCAGGACACCTGTTCTACCGGGCAATCATCACAGCCAGTAAATGAAGATGGATTACTACCCATAACGGCCCTCCATTGCTGCTGCGTTACTTCATACTGGCCCATAAAAAAATCACTCACTGTTACCTGATGAACCGGCTTTTCATCAGCAAGCCCTTCATTTCTAGTATCTCCCATCTGGAAAGTACCACCCTTCACCAGGGTCATGGAAGCATATGAAACACCCGTCAGGTATTGCCGGGTATTAGGATTTTGTTTTATACTCAGACTCTGACTGCTAATGGCGCTGCCGCCTGAACCTGTCACAACCAGTTTCACGATATAGTTATTGGCAGTAGCATACGTCTTCTTGGGCGATTGTTCACTACTGGTGGTATTATCGCCAAAATCCCAGCGGTAACGCAGGTCATCTCCCGACGGACCCGTGAAACTCACCTCACAGGGAGCTTCACAGCCCCCGTTCTGAATCTTGAATTCTGCGTTCGTTAAAGGGGCCAGCTCTTTAGTACAGGTCAGTAAGCCAACTGCACAAATCAGGACGAGTGATAGGTAATTGATTTTCATAATACTAAAGCCAGAAACCTAGAACGTAAGCGCCAGTGATAGTCCACCCCATTGCTGGGCTGGGTCATACATAGGCTTGATTGCCGAAAGTGAGCCTACCTGCTGTCGAATGCTTCGATACCGACGCCCCGCACTGTTACTCACTACCCACATTATAGCACTTCCTACTACTGCCCCACCGGCTATAGCCAGGGAGCTGCCCATATATGACCCTTTCGAAAGGGGAGTTAGCAAATCACCGGACGGGGGCGCCTGACCGGGATAAATAGTTGCATATTGATTGGTATACGTAGCGTTGCGCTGGATTACTTCACTGGTGTAGGAGTTGTATTTGCCGTTCGCAATCAGGTAGGTGGCTCCACCAGCTATAAGGGCTGCTGCTGCTACGCCGAGAAACACGTTTTTTTTCCGCTGATAGCGCATCATGTCTGCCTTTAGCTGATTGATATCGCCGGTAGCGGCTTCTCGTGTCACTTTAGCTGGTTCCTTGGTCATAGGTTTTGACACCGGTTTATCGGCTACGGGTGCAACACTGGCATCGGGCTTTTGCTCAACAGCGGCTGAGGCTGGCACCACAAATACAAAGTCGCCTTCCAGCTCATCGTACCGACCCGGAATCTGGTTGCCGCCCGACCGTTTACGTACGCCCGCAATCGTTCGGTCCATCATCGACCGCAAGCCCAGCCCCGGTTCCCGAAGATGTTTCAGAAGTTCAGCGGTAAATAGCCCGTTGCGCGACGAAGGATTATCGTCGGCGGTATTTCCTTCACGGGTGGAGTAGGCCACAAAACTACCGGGTGGGTTGCGAGGAATAGTGAGTCCACTGGCTAGTGCCCGGCTGGTGCTTTTCGGAAACGGGTTATTCCGGCAGGCATCCAACAACACCAGATTTACTTTGCTGCCCGAACCTTCCATAGTGCCAAACACGCGCCCAAACCGTACGCAGTGGTAATCTACTTCCGTAGCGCTGTTCATATTGGCGTCAGTCGGCACGAGGTAATTTTCGCCATTTTGTTGCAAACCGTGACCCGAATAATAGAACAGCCCTACGTCATAGCCTTTCAACTGCCGTCCGAAGTCATCAATACTGGCTGTTAAGTTGCGGTAGTCGAGGTTTTTCTTTTTTATGACCGTAAAACCCAGCGTTTCGAGCGCTGCGGCCATGCTGTCAGCATCATTACCCGGATTGGTAAGCCGTGCATCGGGCCGCACATAATCTTTGTTGCCCACTACCAGCGCCAGGCGTCTTTCAGTTCCTGCAGGCGCAGTTCCTTTCCTGACAGGACTAAATCCTTTATTCTGAGCCTGGACAATACTACTACAAGCGACCAGTAGCGAAATCAGAATAACTTGTAAAGAACGTATCATTATGGTTTGTGGAGTAAGTAAACAGCTAAAATAACAAATCGACACGGCGATTCAAATCTAGTTGGCAATCAGCCTATGTATTCATCACTGTAGCTACCAGTAGCTTATAATCTCATAAGCTAAAACTTGTCGTGAATTTCTTTAAGTAAGGCTGCTGTTCGCTGGCGCATCTCACTTACTGACTGCGTAAAATTGTTGTGCATGATACTGAAATAGAGCAATTTATCATGTTTCGTCAGTACGTATCCACTGAGATTATATACGCCTGTCATCGAACCAGATTTGGCAAATATGTAG
This sequence comes from Spirosoma flavus, assembly GCF_054778555.1. NCBI lineage: Bacteria > Pseudomonadati > Bacteroidota > Cytophagia > Cytophagales > Cytophagaceae > Spirosoma > Spirosoma flavus. The sequence continues at coordinate 82,845 of NZ_BAAGZL010000004.1, read as the reverse complement.
GGTTTCTCGCTCGTACCCATGCTACGTAACGTACCGGATTGACCAGCCGCGGGAAGCAACGTAAACAATCGCTGTTGCGGAACGAGCGCGTAAATTTTGATCAGTAAGTCAATCAATACGTTTGGCGTGAACACATTGTAGCGCGACAAGCCCGATCCATCGACCCACCTGGCCACGTTACGTCCTTCCGGCGTTGTTAATCGAAGGCTGTCGGCAATTCGACGCAATTCAGCACTAGGCTCCAGCATCGACGTGTTACGTTCCGCCGAAATCATGAACAGAATCTGCTCGGCAAATTGATTATCACTCACATGAAGCATTCGTTTATAGAGTGAATCGGCAGAAGGTCCACGTAGCAGGATCGTGTTTACCGGAACAGATCGATTGACAAGACCCACCGGTCTACGTAACGTATCGCTCAGTAACTGAGCAACTAACCCCGGCGACCAGCGAAACGGTACGTCCTGACGGGAATTTTGTACGTCCGTCATACGCGTAAACTGATTCGCAAACTCCATCCGACGTACGCCACCTGTTTTGCCACCAGCTATTACACGAACGCTATCCGCAAACTGACGCGGCTTAATCTGGGTCGACAACAATTTTCCTTTGGGGAAACGTAGCACGTTGCCGTAGATGGGCATCGGTGCCAGTTCTGCCGAATAATCGTCGTTATAATCATCCCAGGCCCATCCCGCCCCAAAGCGTGGTCCTTTGTAGTTGTCAGCAGAAAAAAACAGTTTTTCAGCGCGATTCCGCAGAAACGCAAGCGCGGTTGTATCGGGCAGATCAGGATGGAGCAGTAGCGGATTGCCGGTTCCCCAGAAAATCAGTGAATCACCATTCACAACGTAACGTAGCACCGGCAGCGAATCACGTAACGACACGAGACCGGCGTAGAAACTGAATAGCTTGGTATTAGACGCAGGGGTAAACGGTTTATCGGCATTGTGCTGAATCAATCGCTTCTGCCGAACCGGGTCATACAATGCTACGCCCGTAAAATGATCCGTATAAATAGGCTGGGTACGTAACGCACGGCCGATACGTTGGGCGGGCGAACAGCCGATAAGCAGGAGCGGAATAAACAGGTAGAGCAGAACCTTCATACGTCGTCAATCAGCAACCAGAACCTTTTGAGTAAGTATCAGATCATTTGCTTTCAGTTGCAGGAAATAAAGCCCCGTTGGTAACTGACTCACATCAACCAGCTCATTCACCCGAGAACCACTTATTTTCAGCGTCTGCTGACGAATGGCTTGTCCTGACAACCCCATCAGACTAAGATGTACTTCAGATACTACGTTCGGTAAATCGGCAACGATACGTATCGAACCACCATTGACCGGGTTGGGATACAGCGAAAACGTAGCGTTACGTGTTGGTTCTTCAGCCAGAACAATAGCCGGAGGGGCCACCTGAATCCGCAGATTATCAATGGCCCAGCCCCAACCGTACGATAGTTGATCGGCGTACATCCGAAATCGAATCAAAATTTGGTCGCCGGCTTTAAAAGCACTGCCTTGTTTGAGTAAAGGAATCTCACGACGTCGGTACAGAGCCGGCACGCCGACTGTGGTTGAATTATCGGCCACAATACTCGCCTTGTAAGCGTTTAACCACTCCGTTTTATCCCGCGAACTGTACGCATCGACTAAAGGCCTCCAGGTCAGTCCGTTATTAGATGAACCTTCCACAATTACGTAGTCATAGAAGTTGGCGTCTCCTAACTTACTGCCGGGTTCGCTGGGTTCAATCAGCACAATTTCGTCGAAACGAACAACGGCGCTGTCGGGATTTGCTTTGATGCGTATCGGCGATAACAGCACGTATTCATAATTACTCTGCGCCTTAAAATCGGCCCCATTTCGGTACGGGTGTTCCGAATGAATGGCCGGATCGCTGAAACCAGCAGCCGTCGTAACACTAAAACCATACCCAATAAAATCGCTGGCTGACGTAGCGTCGCTGAACGTAGTAATATATTGATCACGAGCGGCTCGGGGAGCCAGAACTGGAATTTCATAAAAACCGCTGGCCGGACTGAAAGTCTGATTTTTCGCCTTCGACATATCCACAGCCACAATTCGATACGTAATCTTATCTCCTGCTTTCAGCGAATTTGCCGGGAAAGTGATACGATTCACGTACATGCTGTCGTACGTAAGGTTATTGATCGTGAGTTTGGTAAACTTCAGATTCAGATTGGGTTGTGCTACACCGTTGATTTTGTATTCTACGTAAGCCGCGCTGATACCTGCTCGATTGTCTTTAATCCGTGAATAAATTGGCAAGCTGTCAACGGCGTTGGTGGCAAAAATGAAATTTTTAGTGGGTAAAAACTGGATCGTCGGTGCTACGTTGTCAGGGCCCGATTGTGTATGGTAAAGCAATTGCGTGCCACTAACGAGTTTACCCGGATTGGTGAATGTGCGTCCGAGACCATCTTTTGCCGAAAAATAATACCAGATATCGCCGGTAGCCTGCGATGCTGGAAGTGTAAACCGATATTCGTTGGTGGTTCCAACCTGCGTGGGCGTAACGGTCGTAAAAACGGAATCCTTCGCCGTAGGCTGCGTTTTCCGGTAATACAAACGTACCGAACCGGCTGTTAACGTAGTATCGCTGATAACGCGCGAACTGAAAACAAGGTCGGTAGGATCTTCACTACCAATAATCGGTTCGTGCAGAACCGACGTCGTTTTCCATTCCATATCGGCCAGAAAATTCATGACAATTGGCCCCGGCGAGTGGATGACTTCGGCTTGTGCTAAAATGGGTGTCATCAGCGAATTGACGTTTCCGGGCGGATACGTATCTTCATTGAGGTGGTAAACGCTGGCAGCCGGGTCGAAATCATAGGGGGCATACACCTTCGCCCGGTCGCCGGTTGCCTGTTTCAACGTAGTGCCGTTGATAAACAGATTATGTCCGGCCAATTGCAGTTTTAACTCTTCCGAATCATTTGGAAAATCCTTTGTCGACGTAACCAGCCGCTTCCCCTGCCCGGTTTCGATGAATTGATCATAGATAGACGCAAGTGCCTGGGTATAAAGTCCATTATCGCCAACAACCCTGAAGAAGCCAATAAATCCGAGTCCGTGCGCTAGTTCGTGCAGCACGGCGGTCACCATATCGGTCTGACCTTTGGGCGTTTTGCTATCCGTACCGAAATACCAGTCATTATTTCGGTTAAAATTGGCGATGATGTCAGCTTCTTCGGGCGCATTCAGTTCACGTCGGGCAATTTTTTCCGCCAGCGCAATAGGGTAAAAAGCATTCGCCCGCTGTCCCCCATCAAAATTATAGCGGTACGACGCTGGCCCTGCCGAACCTAATACGTTGGGTGTATCGGAAATCCAATTCGCCTGAATGCGGATGGGTACGGGTGAACTGATTAGCCTCGACCAAATATCTACTGCGTATTGAAAAGCCTGTTTTGCCTCGGTTGTAAAATTGGTATACGTAACGATAAATTGGGCAGTAGGCGCAGCAAGTCGACCATTGGCGTCGGTCTTTTTCAGGAAACTTTCGGGAGCCGGAACCGTTGTAAGCGCGTTATGTTCGTCTTTATAATATACGATTCGAGGGCCATAGGCCGGTGTTCCAATTACCGAATACGGCGCTGTTTCGCCTGTTTTTTGCGCCGTTACGTTGTTTATCGCCACGATGAATCCAACGATTCCCCAAATGCCCCTCAACACCCAATGATTCATGCTGCAAATCAGTGATAAAGTATTGTGACGCAGAGAGGACCAGAGAAGCCACAGTGATACGCAAAGAAAAATTCTCAGCGAATCTTCGTGTTTACTCCGTGTGTCTCTGCGTCACAGCAAAAAAAGCAAGGCAATATGGCAAACGATTCGCTTAACTCGGCAATCTCAATCCTATTTTTAGATTAGAATTTAATGAGAATCAGCCGTTCGTTTCAACACCAACGCTACGGAGTTCAGGCAATAGCGCATTCCGGTTGGCGCCGGTCCGTCGTTGAAAACGTGTCCTAAATGTGCATCGCAAACGTTGCACAATACTTCTACCCGAATCATCCCGTAACTGAAATCTTTTTCCAGACGAATGCGCTCTTCCTCAATGGGTTCCGTAAAACTCGGCCAGCCCGTTCCCGACTCAAACTTTGTTGTCGACTCGAATAATTCGGTGCCGCAGCAGACGCAGGCGTAAATGCCGGGGTCGTGTGCTTCGCAGTATTCGCCTGTGAAAGGACGCTCGGTTCCTTTTGTGCGCGTTACCCGATATTGCTCGGGCGTAAGTAGCTGACGCCACTCTTCATCTGTTTTAATAACTTTCTGAATCATAACTTTTTGTGCTCTTGGTTGAGTCTGTCCGTATAAACGTAAACCGCTACGTTTCCGATTTGTCTTTTCTACGCTGTAAATTTGCACGTAGCGTGAGTGGTCACCCGTGCTACGTACCAACTATTAACACTCGACTGATTTTACCTTGACTGTCCAGCAGATTTTACAGCAATTTTGGGGCTACTCGACCTTCCGGCCGCAGCAGGAGGACGTAGTAAATGCCGTGCTGGAACGTCAGGACGTACTGGTACTGATGCCGACAGGCGGTGGTAAATCAATCTGTTTTCAGGTACCGGCTTTGGCTACCAGGGGTGTCTGCATTGTTGTTACGCCACTCATCGCCCTGATGAAAGATCAGGTGGAGCAACTCCGTAAACGAGGCATTCCAGCAGCCGCGATCTACTCCGGGATGCACTACCGCGAAATTGATACAACCCTAGACAACTGCATCTACGGAAACCTTAAATTTCTCTACGTATCGCCCGAACGTTTACGTACTGAAATTATCATTGAGCGCGTCAAACAAATGACGGTGAACCTGTTAGCGGTCGATGAAGCGCACTGTATTTCGGCCTGGGGATATGATTTCAGGCCGCCCTACCTACAAATCGCGGAGTTTCGTCAGCTTATTCCAGATACGCCCGTTATTGCGCTGACAGCTTCGGCCACGCCCGATGTACAGGCCGATATTGTCGATAAACTGACATTACGAACACCCCAAATTTTCAAACAGACTTTTGCGCGACCAAATCTGTCGTATTCGGCGGTTCTGGAAGAAGGAAAAGAAACCCGGTTGCTACGTATTCTGCACAACGTACCGGGTTGCGCGGTGGTGTATGTACGTAGCCGAAAACAAACCCAGCAGATCGCGCAGTGGCTTGTAAAACAGGGCATTTCCGCCGATTATTATCACGCTGGCCTGACAACACAACAACGGGCCGACAAACAAGATGCCTGGATTCAGGACAAAACGCGGGTCATGGTGGCGACCAATGCTTTCGGGATGGGTATCGATAAACCTGATGTGCGGTCTGTGGTTCACCTCGACGTACCAGATTCGCTCGAAGCGTATTACCAGGAAGCAGGTCGGGCAGGACGCGATGGGCAGAAATCGTACGCCGTAATGCTTTATACGCCAAATGATTTAGAGAATTTACGGTTCCGAACCGAGCAGCTTTACCAGCCCGTTGAGATGCTACGTCGGGTTTATCAGGCACTGGCCAATTATACCGCCCTGCCCGTTGGTGGTGGCGAATTCAGCAGCTACGACTTCGACATGGGCGCGTTTACGGCTACATTTAGTTTGCCTCCGCAGGAAACGCACTACGCCCTGAAGCAATTGCAACTGGAAGGCTTTATTCAGCTAACCGAAAACTTCTTTCACCCATCGCGACTAGCTATTGTGCTGGATAACCGCCAGTTATACGAATTTCAGGTAATGAATCCGCGCTTCGATTCGTTTCTGAAACTGTTGCTACGTTTGTATGGTGGCGAGTTATTCACTGATTTCGTTACGATTTCAGAATCGACGCTGGCCCGTACGTACCTCATGAATCAGGGCGAAATCGAGAACATGCTGGAGCAGCTTCACCAGCGTAACGTAGTGATTTACGAAAAGCAGAAAGACAAACCCCAACTCACGTTTCTGACGCCCCGCATTGATGCAAAATCGTTGCCGGTGAACGTAGCAGAGCTAAATCGCCGGAAAGAGTTGGCGCTACGTAAAGTGCAGGCCGCCACCATTTACACCGAACACGCTACCCAATGCCGCACCCGACTTTTGCAGGCTTATTTCGGCGAAAAACCCGGTGAAGCCTGCGGCATCTGCGACAATTGTTTGAAAAAGAAAAAGAAGACCGAGAACGTAACGGCGGCTTTTCGGGAGCAGGTGCGCGAATACGTAGCACTCGCCAACGGACCCGGCGTATCGCCAAAACAGCTTGCCCATCACTTCGCGCAAACCGACGCTGACGCACTCGCGCAAATTGTGCGGCAGATGCTGGCCGAGGAAGAAATCCGGTACACAAAAAGCGGCAATTTGACCCTGAATCTCGGTTAAGTTTCTTCTCTGAACAGCCCTAAAAAGCTTGTTTATCGCCCCAAACATACCATTTGCCCCAAATTCGTGCTATTTGTCCCACTACGTTGCCAGGTACTGGTTGCGGCTTATATGTTTGTGCTGTCGAACCAAAAACAATGCAGACAATGAAAACGCTTATCGCCCTCAGCCTATTGGTATTTTTTTCAAATCTGACCATCGCTCAGCAAACTACACCCGCTACGTCGGCAACGGCGACTAAAACTTATTCGCTTACGGTTGTTGTCCACAACGTAAACAATCGTACCGGAAAACTTTACATTGGTTTAGCGGATAATGCATCAACCTTTCGGGGCGAATCCAAACAGAACAAATCGGCGGACGTAACGCCCTCGGGGGAAATTAGTGTTGTTTTCGAAGGATTAGCCCCTGGTCGATATGCTGTTCGAGCCTATCAGGATCTTAATGCAAATAACAAACTGGATTTCTCAGGTCAGATACCCAGCGAACCGTTTGGCTTTTCGAACGTAACGATGCTTATGGGCCCGCCTGATTTCGACCAATCGTCATTCGAGTTGACCGAGAACAAAAGCATTCGTATCAGCATGCTGGAAATGTAATTTCTTTTAGAAAAAATTTTTAGCTCTTGTTCGGAATAAAACAAACGCTTTATCTTTGTGGCCTCAATGCGGGGTGTAGCGCAGCCTGGTAGCGTGCTACGTTCGGGACGTAGAGGTCGTGGGTTCGAATCCCGCCACCCCGACCAGCACAAACAGATTCTAAGAAAGACATGAATAATACGGTAAACATGATTTGGTGGTGGCACTCTCCTACGTTGGGATGAGGGTTGCCGCTATTGTTGTTTACCAGCACAATTTCTAAAGGCTCACCGTCATCCCGGTGAGCCTTATTTTTTTGGCTAGGCCCCGACAGGCTCCGGCTGTCGGCATCGCGGTAGCGATAACCCAGTAACTACACCGACGGCCGGAGCCTGTCGGGACCAAACAAACGATTTATGACTATCGACCTCAAAACCCCCACCTACCGCGTCGTCAGCCGCCACAAGCGGATGCTGGCCGACATCATTACGCCCGTAAGCATCTACCTGCGTATTCGCGACCGGTTTCTGAACAGCATTCTGCTCGAAAGCTCGGATTACCACGGCAACGATAACAGTTTTTCGTACATCGCTTTCGATCCAGTAGCCCGGTTTTCTTATGATAAAGGTCGGTTAACCACACAATTACCGGGTCAATCTGAGCAAACTCGGGAACTGCCTGTGCAAGCCATGCGGGATGCATTGCAGACGTTCAAAGACAGTTTCAAGCACGAGAAAGCCCCGTTTCCGTTTATTACCAATGGCTTGTTCGGCTACTTCGGTTTTCCATCGGTGCAGGGTTTCGAAGACATTACGTTACAGGCTCACGTCCCGACCGAAAATCAAATTCCGGCGGCAGTTTTTACGGTGTATCGCTACGTTCTGGCTATCAACCACTTCAAAGACGAACTCTATCTCTTTGAGCATAGCTATCTTCCAGATAACGTAACGGAATCCGAAAACGCCGAAACAACGGACGGCCTCGACTACATCAGCGACCTGATTACGAGCCGTAACTATCCGACGTATTCGTTCAGTCCGTCTGGCCCTGAGCAATCAAACTTTACGGACGATGAGTTTCGGGCGGTTATTCAAAAAGGGAAAGACCACTGCCAGCGGGGTGATGTCTTCCAGATTGTTCTATCGCGCCGGTTTTCAACGCCGTTTCAGGGCGACGAATTTAATGTGTACCGAGCGCTACGTTCGCTGAATCCTTCACCGTACCTGTTTTATTTCGATTACGGCAGTTACAAACTATTCGGCTCCTCGCCTGAATCACAGATTGTTATCAAAAATCGACAGGCAACTATTTACCCCATCGCTGGTACGTTCCGGCGCACGGGCGACGATGTTCACGATGCCGAACTAGCTCAGAAGCTTTACGACGACCCGAAAGAATCGGCTGAGCACGTCATGCTGGTTGATCTGGCACGTAACGACCTCAGCCGCAACTGTGACGTAGTGAACGTCGAAACGTTTAAAGAAGTCCAATACTATTCGCACGTGATTCACCTCGTTTCGAAAGTTGTTGGTGATCTGACCGAAAACGCCGACCCGCTGCAAATCGTGGCTGAAACCTTCCCGGCTGGTACGTTATCGGGCGCCCCCAAGCACATGGCGATGCAACTCATTGATCGGTACGAAAATATAAGCCGCAGTTTTTACTCCGGCAGCATTGGATACATGGGTTTCGACGGCGAGTTTAATCACGCTATCATGATCCGGACATTTATGAGCAAAGACAATACGTTATACTATCAGGCCGGTGCCGGTATTGTAGCGAAGTCGGTGGTAGAAAGTGAATTACAGGAAGTTCACAACAAACTGGCCGCCTTACGAACAGCACTTGATCAAGCGAAATCTATTTGAACGATAAACGATGAATTGCCAGGTAAAACCTTTAAATCACTCATCGTTCATCCATTATAACTCATCACTAAAATGCGACTTCTAGTCCTAGATAATTACGATTCGTTCACCTACAATCTAGTGTACATCCTGCGAGAGCTAGGCATGAAACCAGATGTCATTCGGAACAACAAAATTGCGCTTGAAGATGTCGGGCAATACGACAAAATCATGCTTTCGCCGGGCCCAGGTATTCCGTCTGAAGCAGGTATCATGCAGGATTTGGTACGTGAATACGGCCCTACGAAAAGCATTCTGGGAATTTGTCTGGGTCATCAGGGCATCGGTGAAGTGTACGGCGCCCGCCTGGAAAACCTCGGTGACGTATTGCATGGTGTCGCCCACAAAGCCGCCATCACCGACCGTTCCGAAAAACTTTTTACGGACATTCCCGATGAGTTAAACGTCGGCCGCTATCATTCCTGGACTGTCGTTCCCGACTCAATGCCCGACGAACTACGTATCACGGCCATCGATGAGCACGGTCGCGTTATGGGCTTATCGCATACCCGTTACGACGTGCGAGGGCTACAGTTTCACCCAGAATCGGTTCTGACCGAAAACGGCGTGAAAATGATTGAAAACTGGTTGTCGATATGAAACTGGCGGAAGTTGTCCCCTGGGGTCGAACATTGAGTGAGTATCAACGGATGTTTGACCTCACGAGTACTGATTTGACCAAACGGATGCTGGGTGTAGGCGATGGACCTGCGAGTGTTAATGCCGAAATGACGGGGGCCGGGTACAATATAGTATCTGTCGATCCAATTTATGTTTTCTCAACGACTGATCTAAAACAACGTATTGATGCTACATACAAGACGATTACCGAACAGTTGGCAACGCATTCAGAACAGTATAACTGGACAATCTTTCGCGATATTGAATCGGTAGCCCGTGAACGGATGAACGCAATGGCTCTGTTCCTGAGCGATTATGAACAAGGCTTACAGGAACAGCGGTATCTGCCTGTTTCGTTACCTACGTTACCTTTTTCCGATCGTTCATTCGACGTAGTGTTGTGTTCGCATCTGCTTTTTCTGTATTCTGAACAGCTACCAGAATCGTTTCATCTGGAATCTATTCGGGAATTAACCCGCCTGGCAAACGACGTTCGCATTTTCCCGATTATTTCACTGAATGGTCAGCCATCGCCTTATTTATCCAGCGTTTTCGCTGATTGTCAGCAGAATGGAATTCAGGCGGATATTCTGAATGTTGATTATCATTTTCAAAAAGGCGCTTTTCAAATGCTACGTCTTACCCGAAAAACTCCTTAGCCCATTCGACTTGTATTAACTATGAAAGCAATCTTAAATCATCTTTTTGAATACAAATACCTCACCAAAGAACAGGCGCGTGAAGTGCTGCTGGGCATTGGACGGGGCGAATACAATGCGGCTCAAATAGCTTCGTTTTTAACCGTTTACATGATGCGCAGCCTGCGACTGGAAGAACTCGAAGGCTTTCGCGACGCCATGCTCGAACTCTGTCTGCCCGTCGATTTAGCCGCCTACGACCCAATGGACCTTTGCGGCACGGGGGGCGACGGAAAAGACACGTTTAATATCTCTACGCTGTCGTCTTTTGTAGTGGCCGGGGCGGGTCAGCGCGTGGCCAAACACGGCAATCACGGCGTATCGTCGCTGGTAGGGTCATCGACGGTTATGGAACGGCTTGGTTACAAGTTCACCAATGATGTAGGCGAGTTGCAGCGCAAAATGGAAACGGCGGGCATTTGTTTTCTACACGCCCCCCTGTTTCACCCGGCTATGAAGAACGTAGCACCGATTCGGAAGGACTTGGGCGTAAAGACATTCTTCAACGTGCTGGGGCCGATGATCAATCCCGCAAAGCCTCAAAAGCAGCTCGTTGGGGTGTTCAGCCTTGAATTGGCGCGATTATATGCGTACCTTTATCAGCAAACCGATAAACGTTTTATGATTCTGCACACGCTGGATGGCTACGACGAGATCTCGCTGACGGGGCCGTTTAAAGTTATCAGCAACCAGACCGAGCAGATTCTGGAACCGAGCGAATTAGGCATGACTACCTTGGCAGCAGACGCGTTGGCAGGTGGCCATACCCTCGACGAATCGGCTCAGATATTCATGAACGTATTGAACGACGAAGCAACGTCCGCTCAGAAACAGGCAGTTCTTGCTAATTCAGCAATGGCTTTATTGGCGGCAGGGAAAGCAACTACGCGGGAAGAAGCCGTAGACGTAGCGCGCGAATCGCTGGAAAGCGGCCGGGCACTGGCAAGTTTTAAGAAATTGATTGGATAATGAATAATGCAAAATGAATAATGTATAACGTGTATTGAGACAGTTACTTTTTAGAAATAAGATCTCCTAAAAGGTTATCATTCATTATACATCAAACATTCTTCATTCAACTGAAATGACAATTCTTGACCGTATTATTGCCCAGAAACGAATTGAAGTAGCCCAACGCAGGGAAGCCACGCCTATAACTGCACTGGAGCAGATGCCTCACTTTATGCGGCATTGTTTATCAGCACGCGATGCCGTTCAGAGCTTTCGCTCGACGGGTATCATTGCAGAATTTAAACGGCAATCCCCATCCAAAGGCATTATAAACGATAAGGCCGACGTAACGGAAACCACCCAGGGCTACGTCCGGGCGGGCGCGGCTGTGTTGTCAGTGCTAACCGATGAGCCTTTTTTTGGCGGTACACCCGCTGATTTACAGGCGGCCCGACTCGCCAATCCCGAAACGCCGATACTACGTAAGGATTTTATAGTTGACCGTTACCAGCTTCTCGAAGCCAAAGCCTGGGGCGCCGACGTAGTACTACTCATTGCCGCCTGCCTGACGCCCGAAGAAGTGGCCGAGTTAAGTATGCAGGCGCATGATTTGAGCTTGCAGGTGCTGCTAGAGGTACACGATGAAGACGAGTTGGAACGTAGCCTGAATCCCAATCTTGATCTGGTAGGCGTGAATAATCGTAACCTGAAGGACTTTACTACGTCCATTGACACGTCGTTACGTCTGGTCGAGCGCATTCCCGATACGTTTGCCAAAATCACAGAAAGTGGCCTGCACGATGCCGAAACCATGCGCACTTTGTTTCGTGCCGGTTTTGATGGGTTTTTGATTGGAGAAGCCTTTATGAAAACTGACGATCCCGCACAGGCGTTGGCGACCTTGGTTTCTCAATTTAATCTAAACAATACTTTGTCAATTTAACTTGTACAAGCCATGAAAATCAAAGTGTGCGGTCTGCGTGATGCTGACAACCTGAAAGAGATTGCCGCCCTTGGGCCTGACTTTGTGGGATTTATCTTCTACGACCAGTCACCGCGCTTTGTTGGCGAAGAGTTAGATGAAGCCGTTGTTAAAGCCCTTCCCCGGTCGATTCGGAAGGTGGGCGTATTTGTGAACGCAAGCCCTGATTACATCTTACGTACCGTTAAGAAATACGATTTTCAATACGTTCAGTTGCACGGTAACGAAACGCCAGAGTATTGCCGCAGCCTGCGTAACCGGGGTATCAATATCATCAAAGCGTTTCGGGTGGATGAGTCGTTCAACTTTTCGATGCTGAACAACTTTAAAGCCCAGTGCGACTTTTTCCTGTTCGACGCTAAAGGCGATCAGCCCGGCGGCAACGGCGTTACGTTCGATTGGACAATTCTGAGTCGCTACGATAATGAAAAGCCGTTTTTCATCAGTGGGGGCATCGGACTGGATAACCTGAGCCAACTCGATACGTTGAAAGGCATGAAACTGTACGGCGTCGACGTAAACAGTCAGGTCGAAATCGCACCGGGCGTGAAAGACGTAGCGAAAGTAAAAGAGCTGATCAACCGAGTGCGTCCGATTGAAGAAGAAGAAACGGTTTGATCAACTTTTTGCCGCTCCAATCTTGTTAACTAACTAAACAACAACGCTGATGGAAACGACGAAAGCAGAAGAGTTAGAACACATTCCGACTATTAAAGAGCGGGGTTCAAACGTGTACAAGCCCAGCGATATTAAACGATGGGGAGTTGAGCGGTTTTTGGACGCCGTTTCTCCGAAAGAGCCATTACGTTTCGGAATTAAATTCTCGGATGAAGAGAATCAACGGATGGATGAGATTTTAGAAGAAGAGAAAAACCGTAAATGATATACGATACCAATCTGTTAATTGACATCATCCGTAAGGATTTACCAGTACCTTCTCGGCTTGTTGTACCAATTGTAGTTGTTGGTGAATTAGAAGCACTTGCATTAAAATCGGACTGGGGTATTCAAAAAGTAAGGCGCAAAGACAGTATTATCAGTGATTACCCGACTGCCGATATAGAACTAGATATAACACTAGTCTATGCCCAAATCGATGCGTTTAGTCAGGGGAAACTCAAAACAATTCCACTCAAATCATCAGCCCGTAACATGGGCAAAAATGATATTTGGATAGCTGCGACGGCCTTGTATCTGGATATGGAACTCCACACCACCGATAACGACTTCGATCATCTTTCCGCTCTAGGATTACGCTTAGTGAAGCATTAACAATTATGCAAACCACGCTCGAACCCCAAACCTCTTTTGAGGTATCTGATAGAGGATTTTACGGCCATTTCGGTGGCGCGTTTATTCCCGAAATGCTGTATCCGAACGTAGAGGAACTACGGCAGAACTATCTCAATATCATTGCCGACCCCGGATTTCAGGCTGAATTCTGGCAATTGCTGGAGGATTACGTTGGCCGGCCAACACCTTTGTTTCTGGCCAAACGGCTTTCCGAACAGGTTGGCGCGACGGTTTATCTGAAACGCGAGGATTTGTGCCATACAGGAGCTCATAAGGTCAATAACACGATTGGTCAGATTTTGGTGGCGCAGCGGCTCGGCAAGAAACGCATCGTGGCTGAAACCGGAGCCGGTCAGCATGGCGTGGCTACAGCAACCGTGTGTGCACTGATGGGTCTGGAATGCATTGTGTACATGGGTAGCATCGACATGGAGCGTCAAAAACCCAACGTCGACCGGATGCGGATGCTGGGCGCTACGGTTGTGCCCGCTACGTCGGGGAGCCAGACGCTGAAAGATGCTACCAACGAAGCCATGCGTCACTGGATTAATAACCCCGTTGATACGCATTACATCATCGGTTCGGTGGTTGGACCTCACCCCTACCCCGACATGGTTGCGCGGTTTCAATCCGTCATTTCCGAAGAAATCAAAAAACAGCTTTTTACCAAAACGGGTCGTGAAAATCCTGACTACGTAGTGGCCTGTGTAGGCGGGGGTAGCAACGCGGCTGGTGCTTTTTTCCATTACCTGCACGAGCCGTCGGTACGTCTGGTTGCGGCTGAAGCTGCGGGTCAGGGCGTTACGTCGGGTCATTCGGCAGCGACAACGGCACTTGGCAAACCTGGCGTTCTGCATGGGAGTCGCACCATTCTGATGCAGACCGAAGATGGGCAGGTTGTAGAGCCCTACTCTATTTCAGCCGGTCTGGATTATCCGGGTATTGGCCCTCTTCACGCACACCTGTTTGATTCGGGTCGTGGTGATTTTTACGCCATTACCGACGACGAAGCATTACAGGCTGGTTTTGAGCTAAGTAAACTCGAAGGCATTATTCCCGCGCTGGAATCAGCTCACGCGCTGGCCGCTTTGTCGAAGATGAACCTCAAGCCAGAAAACGTAGTGGTGGTTTGTCTATCAGGACGTGGTGATAAAGATTTAGCTACGTATTCGAAACATTTGTAACGCGGACATTACGTCCGCACAGTCCCATTAGCTACATGGCGGATATAATGTCCGCGTTACAATATGACTCTCACCCAAAACCGCATTACCGATTTATTCGCTCAGAAAAGCGAACGGTTATTAAGTATTTTTTTCACGGCTGGATTTCCTAATCTCACCGATACGTTGCCTATACTACGTGGTTTACAGGCTGCTGGAGTAGATTTTGTAGAAATAGGCATGCCTTATTCTGACCCCGTTGCCGATGGGGAAATCATTCAGCAGAGCAATGGTAAGGCGCTTGACAACGGCATGTCGCTGAAAACGTTGTTTGCGCAGTTGGAGGGCTTTCGCGACGAACAGTCTGGCGTTCCAGTTCAAATGCCGGTTCTACTGATGGGCTATATCAATCCAGTGCTTCAGTTTGGGGTTGAAAATTTCTGCCGGAAATGTCAGGAAGTTGGCATCGATGGAGTCATTATCCCTGATTTACCGCTTGATCTGTATCTGTCCGACTATGCCGCTACGTTCCGGGAATATGGCATCATAAATGTGAACCTCATTACGCCCCAAACCTCTGAAAACCGCATTCGTAAGATTGATGACGAGTCTGATGGGTTTATTTATATGGTTTCTTCGGCCAGTATTACCGGTTCGACAAAGGGCGTGAGCGATTCCATGCGCGACTATTTCGAACGTATTCAGGCAATGAATCTGCGCAACCCGCACCTGATTGGCTTTGGTATTAAAGACCACCAGACGTTTGATACGGCCAGCCAGTATTCGAATGGAGCCTTTATAGGTACTGCTTTCATCCGGCATTTACAGGAAAACGGTACGTCGGCCGATAGCATTCGCGAGTTTGTGCAGTCGATTCGGGCGTAGTGGATTACCTTTGCGGCATGAATTCCGAACTAAATTTCGATAAATCGCCTGATGGTCTAATTCCCGCTGTAATTCAG
Organism: Spirosoma flavus; assembly: GCF_054778555.1. Lineage (NCBI taxonomy): Bacteria > Pseudomonadati > Bacteroidota > Cytophagia > Cytophagales > Cytophagaceae > Spirosoma > Spirosoma flavus. The sequence continues at coordinate 67,318 of NZ_BAAGZL010000004.1, read as the reverse complement.
GATGCTCAAACGGGCAAAGTGCTGATGCTCGGGTACATGAACCGGGAAGCTTATGACAAAACCGTTGCTGAGAACGTAGTGACTTTTTTCAGCCGCAGCAAACAACGGCTCTGGACCAAAGGCGAAACCTCTAATAATTTTCTGCACGTTCAGGAAATCCGGGTCGATTGCGATGGTGATACGTTGCTAATCAAGGCCAACCCCGCCGGTCCGGTTTGCCATACGGGTGCTGATACGTGTTTTGATGAAGTTAATCAACGCACAACGGGTAAAGGCCAGTTTCTGAATTATCTTCAGGGAATTATTCACGACCGGAAAGTAAATCCGTCCGAAAAGTCTTATACCACTACGTTGTTCAATCGGGGCGTCAATAAAATTGCGCAGAAGGTCGGTGAAGAAGCGGTTGAGCTAGTCATTGAAGCCAAAGATTCGAACGACGATTTGTTCAAAGGTGAAGCCGCTGATTTACTTTTTCACTTCCTCGTGCTGCTTGAACAGAAAAATATTGATTTAGATGACATTATCGCCGTATTGGAGCATCGTCATGCCAAACAATAGCGGGCTTTGGTAAGTTTGTCATTTCTAGAAACGTGAGCCTTTCTCCCGATGGCTATTTGTTTCTGGAAATGCTAACTATCTAAATCATTCACTACATGGGATTAATCATTCGAATTCTAATCAGCGCCGTGGCCGTCTGGATCGCGGCTTATTTTATTCCGGGTGTCTCCGTAACCGGAGGTGCTGGTACGTATCTGATCGTAGCCATTGTACTCGGTTTTCTGAATGCGTTCATTAAGCCTGTACTGACTGTGTTGACCATCCCGATTACAATCGTTACGTTAGGATTATTCCTCTTGGTTCTCAACGTATTGATGGTGTATCTAACCTCATATCTAGTGCCGAATTTTCACGTAACAGGCTTTATTGCGGCTCTATTGTTCAGTATTGTGGTATCTATAATCACGGCTCTGATCGACGCGATTGTCTGACGTAGTAAACGCTAATAATTCAAACGCCATATCGTAAGACATGGCGTTTGTTGCTTCTACGGCCCCGACAGGCTCTGGCTGTCGGAGTCATGGTATCGGCTAACAACGTAGCTCTAACCGACAGCCAGAGCCTGTCGGGGCCTCCCCTTTCACCATGACTTTTATCGAAACTCCTGATGCGCCAAAACCCGGCGGTCATTATTCGCAGGCCGTCGTTCATAATGGACTTATCTTCATCTCTGGTATTTTACCTATCACGCCCGACGGACGAAAATTGAACGAAGCTACCGTTGCCGAGCAAACGGAACAGATACTGGCCAATCTCGACGCTATCCTAACAGCTTCAGGTAGCAAGCGGGAAAATGTACTGAAAACATCTGTATTTATTGCTGATATTGAGCACTGGGGTGAAGTGAACCGACTTTACGCGCAGTTTTTTGGCGAACACCGCCCCGCCCGATCCGTTGTTCCCTGTTCGCCTTTGCATTATGGCTTCGGCATTGAAATAGAAGCCGTTGCTATTATAGAGCAGTGATGCACATCAACAAATTTTGTAAGCGAATGATTATCAACGTAGCAATCCCCAAATACCATTGCTGAACGTAATGACATTTGGGGATTGCTACGTTGATAATAGCTCGTTAAAACTCTACTTCGTTGTTACCCGTACCCGCTCACCTGCGGAATGAGCCGAAAATTCGGGTGCGTAGAAACATTGCACGGTGGCCACACCAGCGGAGAAATCGCCGGTTTGCGCTACGCGCAGCTCGTATTCAAATACGTGTGTACCAACGGGCAGGTAGCTCATAAAGAAATCAGTACTTGCGTCGCGGGGCGATTCATAATAACCTAACCCGTTCTGATATTTATAGCCCGACAGCACCGCTACAGGCTCAAAACCCGATGCTCGACTGTCTTTCAAATGCACGTATTCCATTACACGGTCGGTTTTCAGAACCAAACGCACTTTTATCAGATCACCGGGCTTTAAAGCCGTTTTCGGCGTAACCGACGTAATGACCGGGCCTTTCGGTGAATCCTTCTGCACGTAGAGCGTTTTCTGGACGGATAATCCCGCACTCCCCGGCATCACCCGATCCAACGGTTCAAAATGTTGCCAGTATAGCGCCCCCCAGGCTGGTCCGTCGTTCGTTTTTTCAACCTGAATCACACCCATTTCGGGTTTAATCTCAGTGGCCGCGTAGGTCACTTTCTGATAGCCTGTAATGGCATCCGATTTCGTTACGCGGCTTTCGATGGATTGACCACCTAGGCTAACCTGCGTAGTAACGCCCGTGTTTAGCCAGTCGCTGCCACGTAGCAGAAGCGCGTAAATGGCCTCAGTGGTCGCTTTAGTTGATGACCACGACTGCGTTTGTTTCTGACGTAGCAGCCAGCGTTTCATATCGTCGGTCGCCTTGTGGTCAGGTTTGATTTCCTCAAACGCTTCAATGATGTACGACTGCGTTTCGATGGGCGTCTGATACCAGTACAAACCACTCGTATTATCGGGCCAGTACATCCCTAACTCTTCCGATTCCCGTGCCCGCTCACGTAGCGAACGCAGAATGCCTTCCGCCGTTTTTACATCGCCAAATCGATACAACGCCATTGCCGAAAGCGCCTGTCCCTGCAAACTTTGCTTCGTCCATTCATCGGCTACGCGTTGTTTCAGATAGGCCAGCATACTTTTATCGATGAACGTATCGAGATAAAAACTGCGAGCGTAGAGAAATTGAACCGCTGAGAAATACCAACTACCAATGGCTTTCGTTTTCTTCTGCTGGTCCATTTTCTTCTGTTCTTCTACCCATTGCTTCATTTCGTTATCAGCATACAAAACAGCCTTAACGCGCATTTCTTCCACTTTCGATTCCAGCGCATCTGGAAAATTCACCTTCAGTTTTTGTAAATGCCCAAGACCACTCAGGATGTGCAACGTTATCGACAAATTCGGTTGCATACCCCCAAACCAACGGAAACCCCCTGTTTCGGTCTGCAACTGTTTCAGTTTTTCGAATGCCTCAAATTGTTCCCTTTCCATTCGATTGGCATCCAGCAGCTGGCCCAGTTTTGCAGTACGTTCGTTTTCGGAGCGGGCGTCGGCCAGCCAGGGGGAGTTTTCCAACGTAACGGCTTTCAATTCCTGATTCGCTTCCAACGGACTTTTTGGTGGCGATTTCTGCCACTCGGCAATTACCTCCCGGAATGCCGGTTTACTGCTGACAATGTGAGCCGCCAAACTATTGGCATATAGTCGGCTGAAAAGTTGTTCGGCGCATTCATAACGGTATTCCATCAGATACGGCAGCGATTGCAGCGCATACCAGGCCGGGTTGCTCGTCACCTCAACCGTCAATCGTTCGTGTTTGATCGGGAGCTCTGGATTAAGGTTTGTCAGCGGCTTCAGTCGAAATTCTTTCTTTTCTTTCCCGTTTACCCAAAACGGCTGGGAATCAGTTACGAGCATCCGGCTGGGCAGAATTGGTACCGAAAACTCTTCACCATCGGTAAAATTGCCCGATTGCGCCGTAAGCCGACACGTAACGGCATCCAGCCCCGCCGGGACAATCAACGTCCAGCCTACCGCCTGACCCTGACCGGCCGCAACCGTTACGTTCGTTTGCAACACCGACAACCCTAATTTCTGGCTGATTGGCTCACCGGTTAAAGCATCAAGCAACGTAAGACTAGCCGTTACCGGCAACGTTTTGTCACTCAGGTTATTGATACGTGCCGTTACGCGAATAGTGTCGCCTTCGCGTAGAAAACGGGGCGCATTGGCCGTAATCATCAGTTCTTTTTGCGTGATGATTTCGCGCTCCAACGTACCGGTTTTAAGGTCCTTCGTATGCGCGAACGTCAACAGTCGCCAGCGGGTGAGCGCTTCGGGCATGGTGAATTTCAGAATCACATTTCCCTGAGCATCAGTCTGAAGTTGTGGAAAGAAAAACGCGGTTTCGTTAAAATTCCGGCGCGGATTTACCGGTGGATTATTCCCATCAGCTGGCTTTTTAGTGTTACCATACCCTGTCACCACCACTTCGGCAAGCCCATCATTATCTGCAGCCATCCCCGGTGCCGCAGCCGCGAGAGATCGAGCCTCATAATTCACTCCTTCTTTTGCGCGGCTCATTTTAGCAACACCGCCAGTTATTGCTCTGGGCGCTCCTCGTCCACGAATTCGTACCGCCGAGCCATTGACATTGACAGCTAACTGGTCGTATTGACGCACCGGAACAGATGGCTCCGGCTTATAATTATAACGAAGAAACTCACCCATTTTTATGCTGAAACTGCCTGAACGCCAGCCGTAAAAAACAGGCGAATACGGACTGTATAATGACGTCGGCCAGTCCAGGCGGCCGAAAGCATCAAGCGACGCATCATACATCGTCGCTACCATTTCGGCAGGTGCCTTGTCCAGGCCTTTAACCGTCAATGTCCATTCTTCACGGTCGCCGGGTTTGAGCTTGCTTCGGAACGTCTTGGTGTCGATAGTAAGCTGTTTATTGGTGAATGGCACTGTAATGGTCTGCGTCTTCTGATAAAGTCGCCCATTCTGTATCATCGCAAAATGGACGGCAAAGCCACCGCGTTGCTTTTCAGTAACCGGCAACGTAACGCGCCGGGGCTTACCGTCTGTCTTGATCCACTCTTCCCGAATCACTTTTCGATTTTCTTCAACAGACATCAGCACCCACGCGGGTTGATTATTACCAACCCAAAACACGGCTTCTTCTCCCGGTTCCGCCTTGGCTTTACGCACCTGCAACCAGCCATCGGGACGTACCGAAGCCGTTGGCTGCTTATCATCGACAACAGAAAAGAACGTTCTCTCTTTGGTAGTTTCGCCCGTCGAATCCGTAAGCGTTACTTCCGCTACGTATTCACCCGGAACGTAGCGGCTTATGTCTGGTTTGATCAACGAATCTGCCGAATTGATAGCTTGCTGCTGTACTACGTTGCTTTTGGGCCATGAACGCGGGTCGTTTTCATTGGCGAACAAATCGTTCGGAAACATCTTTTCAAACTCAGCTCGACTCAATAACTGGCGGTCGGGGCGCTGCCACAGTCGGGTACGCAGTACGCGTGTAGGCGATTGCAACTGAGAAATTGTCAATTGACCTTTTGCCGAAACCCGCTCGCCCGATTGATTCGTAACACGTAGTGAAAACGGCTTGGGGTCACCAATTTCCACTTGGTCAGGAATGGTCAAATCGGCCTGCAACGCCGTGTAACCGATACGTAGCGTTTGCGTGGTACTACGTGTCTCGCCAGCCTGATCCGTTACGTCAATCGTTACGTCGAACTCAAAAACGGGATTACTTTCGCGAGACTGATCGCGGTCGGGCGAGGCTACGAATGTCAGCTTTACGTTCCCCTTTTCATCCGTCTGAGCAGTTCCGTTGGTAATTTCAGTTTGGTTCGTGTTACGTGGCGTATACCACCACGACCAACGCTGGCGCAATTTCCGAACGACCCGATACCGCACCTCGGCCCGGTCGACAACGGCCCCGGAAAAGGTTTTGGCTTCGGCCGATAACGTAATGGTCTGCCCCAGTTTAAACGCCTGCTTTATGGGTTTGGTCTTAACCTCAAAGGTGGGTCGTTTATATTCTTCTACGCGGATTGACGTACTGCCGTAGGGCGTTTTTAACGTCATATTGCCCGTCAGTCGGCCAACCGGAGCAGTGAAGTTACCATTGAACGTACCAAACTCATTGGTTTTCAGGGTTTGTTTTGTTACTGTGTCATCGTTATTATCCAGCAATTCAACTTCTACGTCCCGATTGGGTAATACGCTAAACTGATTGTCTTTTCCGTTGTAAATCAGCCCTTTTACATAAATCGGCTGCCCCGGCCGGTAGATGGCCCGATCAGTAAACAATCGGGCTTGCGGCTCATCCTCCGGTTCCTGCCGATTTCCATAATAGCCATTATTATATTGCCGTTCCGATAACAACGTATCATTACCTGCCGTAATCAGGAAATAAATTTCACCGTTATAGGGCTTGGTTTTCGCCCGGCCCTCTGCGTCCGTTAGGAAAACTTGACGGTTTTGGGTGAGCTTCAGCGTCGCTTCACTTTCAACACTCACTTGTGCATTTTTCACCGGCTCGCCCGTCAAACGATTCATTACCAGCAATGTCAATTCCTCATCCTGGTTACGGTTCGTTTGGGCCAGGTAGCTCAACGACGAAACGGTAAAGACTGCGTATTGAATCGATTCGGATTTATCACCAAACGTAGCCTCATTAGTGACCAGAAGCAGATATTGACCCACAGGCAAACCCGCCAATGGAATTTCAACCGAGTGCGGATTTAAATCACCATCGTCGGGCAACGTAACAGTATTTTCCACTACGTTCGGCCATTTCAGCCACGTACTGAGTGCCTTTTTCCGGCGATTATCGTCCAAGAAATCATTGTAAGATTGCGCTTCTTTTACCGAAGACCGGACAATACGATACGTTATTTTATTAACATTCTGATAGTTGAGCAATGCTCGAAAGGGCTGTTGCGGTACGTTCACCCGCTCTACCTGAACCGAATAACTGGAACGTAACAGGCGATTTAACAACTGAGCAGCTTGCTTCCCGGCCAGCGTTTTTGGGAAACGACTAACCAAATCCCGGCATAAGTCAGCGGCTTTTTTATGGTTCCACTTTGTTGAATTAGCCTTTTCTGACGGCTGCTCTTCATCGGCATCCAGCGGACGTACTGGCCCACCGTAATTGCTCAGAAACTCAGCCAGTTGATACGCGTAAACCGCTTCAGTTGGCTTATTTTTATGCTGAACGATCTGCTGTTCAAGGCTTTTCTGATAAACTGAATCCCGATCCGGCAACACACTGTAGCGATGCACAAACGCCAGCCGTAACGCATCGACATCGGCCAACGCATCAGGATTAGCGTCGGAAAGATGCAAAGTCAATAAGTCCTGATATAACGCTAACGCCTGATAACGCCCTGATAATGAATCGCGACTTTGAATCGGGAGTTTAACAAACGCAGTGGGTGCCGCGAAATAATCGGCCCGGTCCAGCTCGAAACGGAAAACGGGTTTTAGCAAATCCGGCTCCGTATTCTGGAAAAAGTCGATGGCGCGGTGTGCCAGCAAATCATAAAGCGTGGGACGTAACGGGCGAGCATCCGCGTCACCTTTTTCGAGTAGGGCATCGTAGGCCGAAATCGGCGTTTTTTGCAATAACTCTTTCGAACGTACCGAAGCCAGATACGCCTTGGTGATTGCCCCAACCATTTGTTGTGGGTCCCAGGTCGTAAAGTCACCCGATGATTTATCCGACGTATTGATCGTCGTTCGGTTGTAGAATTTGTAGCGATTCTGCTGAAAATACTGCCAGTACGTATCGCCCAAAACCGATTGCAGAATCGACTTAGCTGGCTCCGGTATTTCGGCAATATCTACCTGCAACGAACGTACCAAGTCCTTATAACCCGTCTCGTCCGAATAATTGCGATACGTTAACCGACGCATAGCGGCTTTCGTGACCTGCGGATAGTTTTTCTGAGCTTTTGCTTCCTTATAAATTCGGTCGGCGATTTCCAGTGCCGATTTTGGTAAACCCTTCGCGGCCAGGGAGTCGGCTCGTTTCCAGTCGCGATTATAATCGGGCTGGTTACGGTTTTGCGCCGATGCCGCCATAGCAAGTAGTAAGAAGAAAATTGTTAGATGCAGTTGCATAGTACGTAGCAATGAGTGCCTGTTGGGATAGATTCGTAAAGGATTTTTATTCCACAACGTTCGCTACTATGACTCTGATTTATGAAGAAGGGTTTAATTAGCGGTATTGACTATGTTTTTTGTCACGCTGAGGAACGAAGCAGCTTAAGGCTTCATTCCTCAGCACGATAAATCATTCTCCCTTACTGTTTCAGCAGGAACGCTGTCAAATCAGCTAGTTGCTGCTGACTGAGGCCCAGTGCGTTTGGATCGGGCATAAGGCTGTTTTTGAATTGTTTCCGCGAGACAACCTGGTCGGTAGGAACAGTGTGCTTCACCCCTGTTACTCCCTTCACAACTACGGTCTGTTCGCCATCGCTCACCAGAAAACCGTAGAACGCCTGTCCTTTTTTCGTTGTAACGAGCCAGGGTTCGTAGCCGAATGCAATACCCGCGCTGGGATGCAGAATGGCATCCAGTAAGCCATTCTTGTCAAATTTCTGGTGAATCTCCGTCAATTCGGGACCAATGTCATTTCCCTGTTTACCGTGACGGTGGCAGTTCGAACAACTTTTCGTAAAAATTGACCGGCCCGTCTGCGGACTCCCTGACAACATTGCAATTTCGGCAATGGCCGGGTCGGTGCTCACCGTCGTACTTGATTCAGTTACTCTGGCCGGAGCCGACTCCGTTGATGCAGTTGATGGTTTGATTTCAACACGAGCCGTTGTTTCAGCAGCAACGGGGGCTTCCTGTTTTACGCTGAAATACTCTTTGGCCATCGTCCGAACGCTTTGGTCTGGGTTTTTCAGAATAGTCGGCGCAACGGCAGCCATCAGATTGTCGGAGAGCTTTTTATCAGCCGCCAACCCAACCAGCACTTTGCCGCCTTCGGGATTGCTGGCCATTTCCATTGCCGTTCTCCGCTTTTCAGAATCCGATTTGTATTCATCCATCAACACCTGTCGGTTCGCCAGCATTTTCTGTTCTTCGGCCGATAGTTTTGTAGGCATTACGTCCTCCCACTTGAGTAGTTTAGCCCAGTCGTTTCCCCTCCGGAAATTAGTCCAGTACGTAGCTTGCTCAGCCACGTTTTTATCGGCCGATTTGGTGAAATCGACCATCATTTTGGCAGCAGCTGTCGTTCTAATGAAACCCAACGTAGTAAGTGCCTGCCGTTTATCGTCAGCATTCAACTCCGGCGATTCGATACGTTTCTTCAATTGAGTGACGGTGTTGGCGGGATGAAGTTCCCAGATTAGATTGGCCGTGCGCTTGTCCCATTTCGTAGGATCTTCAGGAAGCGTAGGCAGCAAATCGGCCAATAATGACTCTGCTTTTCCGTCGGCGGCTTCACCAATTGCATTCAGGTAATAAGGATCTTGCCCATCATACCCTTTTACCAGATTCAGTAATAACCACCGGCAATCGTAGTACGGTACGTCGCGGATAGCAACCGCTACTTCGCGACGTACCGCCGGACTGCGATCGGTCGAGAGATTTCCCAATAAGGGAAGCAGCGCTTTTTGAGAAGCCGTCAAGGCCGGATTAGCTTTCGAGTTTTCGGGTGTAATGCTACGTAGCGCACGCAGGGCCGTAGCCCGTACCGGCGCATCGACGGCCTTTAGCAATCGTTCTACTTCAAACTGACCTTCGGCACCCAACTGCGCCAGCAGAAAAATAGCCCGTGCCCGGTGGTACGGATTAGGGGCGGTTAATAACGCCATTACGGGTTCAACCGCTTTCTCGCCTTGTTCTTTGAGCGCTTCAAAACCCAGCATTCTAACGTTTATGGCTGGGTTTAGGAGGGCAGCAATCTGGCCTCTGGTCGTGCTTAAATCGATTTTTGGTACGGTGAGTTTTTTGCCTTTGGGCGTAATCCGGTAAATCCGGCCGTAGCCTTTGCTATCTTTCATCTGGTGACCACCCACAACTGGATCATACCAGTCAGCAATGTATAAAGCACCGTCAGGGCCAACCGCTACGTCGCTGGGACGGAACCACTTACGGGTATCGTTGTCGATGTCGTTCCATTTATAGTTTGGGTTGTCTTCGGCTACGCTACTGATAAAATTGGTACGTTGCAAACGATAACCAGCTCCTGAAACTTCCGGTTTGTAGCCAAAAATCACGTTACGCCCGGCTTCGGCGCTGAGAAGCATGCCCCGATATTGCGGCCCTAGTTCATCGCCTTCGTAAAAAACCATACCTGTGGGCGAACCGGCGCCCGTGATGTCACCAACGGGCATTACGTTCGGGTCTTCCTGATGCCAGTGAGCCGTCGGCACCGTTTGACCGGGACGTTGGTCGCCCTGCCAGTAGCGCGTACCATCGGTGCTGAAATAGCCCGCGTTGGCCCCTTCCATCAACCAACTCGTTCGGCACGCAACTACCTGATCGTCATTGTCGTTTTGCCACATATTTCCGTACGAATCAACCGCCGTTTCGTAGTTGTTGCGGAAGTTATGGCCCATCACTTTCAGGTTGGAACCGTCAGGATCGATACGTAGCGCCATACCACCGGTCCAGACGCGGCCATCGTCGCTTACCTGATTGCCGTGATTGATTTTGTTATACGGAGTGCCGCCGGTGTATAAACTTCCGGAACGTAGTGTCCAACCGTTTTTGTCAGTTACTACGTGCGGCCCAGCATTTCCGGTATTGAAATAATACTTCCCATCGGGACCAGCCACAACGGAATGCAGCGAATGGTCGTGATCTAAGCCACCAAAACCCGTCAGTATGATTTCTTTTTGGTCTGGTACGTCGTCGCCGTTATTATCGGTGTACATGACCAGGTTGGGAGCTGCCGACACGATGACTTTGTTTCCCAAAACGGCAATACCCAGGGGCGACACCAACGACGTATCGGTAACAAAAGCTTTACTATTGTCTGCTTTTCCATCGCCATCGGTATCTTCCAGAATCATCACGCGCTCGCCTTCCGGGTGGTTCAGTCGGTTTTGCGCTTTGTTATTGAACTTGCGGTAATTCACCGCTTCGGTTACCCAGACACGGCCCTTGGCATCAACGTCAATGTTGGTCGGATTAAAAAACATCGGCGACTCAGCCCAGAGCGTAACGTCCAGATCATCTGGCAAATACAATCGGTTTGAATCCGGATCGGCGATGACGCTACGTTGGAGGTTTGTATTCTGATGAGACGTAGTGAATTTATCCGATTGAATGCCCGGCCCAATCAGGTATAGCAGACCCGCCGTTGTCAGCGCCAGGGAGAAAGGGTTCAGGGATAAGATTTTTTTCATCAGAATTTCAGGATTAGTAAACGGGTTTCTTCTTAGATGCTACTGTAGCAAGAAGAGCAAACTCATAGAAAATCAACTAAATAGCGAACGTACCGTTTTATTATTCTCGATGTAGCTTTCCAGCATCGGCTTGCCTTTGGGAACGGCTCCCTCAATCTGCAACCAGCCAGAATAGTCAATTTCGTCAAGCACCTGCCGCACTTTCTTCAAATCAACGTCGCCCTGGCCGAGTAGATGGCCGTTCTCTTTCAGGTGAATTTCACAGATACGAGACTTGCCAAGACTACGAATTTCATCAAAAATATTATACCCACGTACCGTCGAGTTGCAGACATCGTAATAAACCTTCACCGCGGGCGAACCAACCGCGTCCAAAATCGACACGAGTTCAGGAGCCGACAACCACGATTCGATGCCTAACGTAACGCCCGCTTTTTCGGCTTTTGGTGCTACGGCTTTCAGACGATCAATGACAACCTGTTTACCTTTTTTGTCTTTTCGTAAGTCGTTGTTGTTGAAAAAAGCCAGCAGAATCGTTTTCACGCCCAGCGCCTGTGCTACGTCCACGCTATCTTCTACCCATTGTTCGGTACGAGGGTCTGATTTGTAGGGAATGTCGTTGAGCAGGCCAATCGCCAGCCCGCCAATCGCCACGCCCGACTGAGCGGATGCGGCTTTAACCTGTTGCTGCACGTCGGGCTTGCGCAGATGCTCATGGTCATCTTTGGTGTTTAAACTTACCTGAACCCCGTCGAGGCCAATCTGTTTCGCTACCGTAAAGCTATTGATATCGCCCGCCGGGCCAATAGACCAATCGCAGGCACCAATTTTGAAACGATTCTCAGCCAACAACATCGTTGACCAGCCAGGCGCTGTAAGCGTTACCAAACCGGTGCCCAAGGTGTAGCGAAGTGCATCACGACGATTCATAGTAATTTTGTTTTTGAATGACTGCCGACTTCCGTCTACGATATAAAGCATTCAACATGAATTATCTTATAGCGTATATAATTGAAAGAGGAAATTATTTTTTTGTGGCCTGTTTCCAACCCTTGCTTGACAGTCAGGGTCATAGATAGGTCAACGTTGCTATGCAGGATGATTACGCACTAGTCGAAGGATGCCGACAACAGAACCGGGTTTCGCAGCGGCTGCTCTACGAGCGGTTTGCCGGTAAGCTCTTTGTCCTTTGTAAACGGTACATAAAAGACTCCGACGAAGCGGAAGATGTGTTGCAGGATGCGTTTGTGAAGATTTACCGACATATCGATTCATTTCGGTTTGAGTGTCCGCTGGAAGCGTGGTTGAAACGGATTGTGATTAATACGGCACTGAAAGAATTACGGAAAAATAAACCTTGGGAAAACGCAGCCGACGTTCAGGAAATGGCCCCTGTGCTGCCCCAGGCCGATGAAAGTTTGCCAACGCTGAATTATAAGTATCTGTTGCAGCTGATTCAGGAATTGCCAGCCGGCTGCCGTACCATATTCAATCTCTACGCTATAGAAGGCTATACTCACCCGGAAATTGCCGAGCTACTTGACATTGCAGAAGGAACGTCAAAATCGCAGTATGCCCGCGCAAGGGGGCTATTACAGCAAAAATTATACTCTGATGGGCATCCGGCACAAGGACGCTCTTAATGACAAGGAACGAAATGGATGAATTAGACAAGAACATACCCGACGACCTGTGGCGAAAGGTATTTGACGAAGCCAGCGAAATGCCCCCTCCTCGGGTGTGGGACACGATTGAGCGCCGGTTAGACGAATCCAGCGGGCCTAAAATACTGCCTCTGTGGGGTAATGGACTGGCTTCGTCGCAGTCGTTGATGTGGGGCATGCGCGTGGCGGCTGCAGTAATGTTGGTGCTGTTGGGCTGGTGGACGTTTACTACGTTGTCGGTCGATAAACCGGAGCAACGTATCAGTCAGGTACACAAACAATCGGAACAAAGTGGAACAGATAACGTAGCGAATTCTGACAGGAAAACCGATTCTGATAACGTAGCAACTCTGGAAACAAAAAAGTCAACGGATAAAACAGTACGTCGATATAAAGTGAATCAGGTCAGTACGTCTGATCAAAACGCTTCCGATAGGATCGCTTCCAGAACGAAACTGCAACGTAACGCGGTTGCTTCGGCACCTGCTACGTCTGTTTCTGACCGGTTTGCGGCAACTGTAGCTACCCAGCAAAAACTCGCTGCTGGTTCTACCCGGTCTGGCCAGATTCAAAGCCAGCCTGCATTTGTTTCATTTCCAGATGCCTCGTTCCAGAGAGTGGCCACGGGTTATGGATTACCTGCTACGTCTGCCAACGCTGGTGCAGAGGCAACTGCCAACGTAACGTTGAATGAAAATACGTACCTGGTGACGTCTTACAGTCAGTTGCGGAATAAACCGCTTCGCATCGGTGGTGCGCGCCCAATTCAGCGAATTGTCTGGTTCCGTCCGGCAGAAGCACCGCTTGTAGCCGACGTAGCGACGCGCAAACGCGACCGTAAGGAAATGTGGGCTTCGGTTGGTATGATGTCGGGAACATTTAATCCGATGGTGTCGGTACAGTCGGCCCCGGTGCTGGCTTTGGCCAATAACGCTTATCAGAATACACCAACCAATACGTTACAGGCCGTTCAGCCCTCGGTCAATAGCCGGGCTAATTTTTCGGTGGCATATCAGGCTGGCGCAGGGGTTCAGGTAACCGAGCACTGGTCAATTGAGTCGGGGGTTGGTTATTTGGCGGGTCGTTCAACGGTGGAAACGCCTATCCAATCGGCGGGGAGCGTTTCTGGCCTGGTCAGTACAAACACCACGCCTGTTACTACAAGTAGCAACCTGTTTCTGGATGCGCTACGTAATACAAGCAGCCACAATAGCGGTTATGCCGCTGTAGCTGCCGACAAGATGACAGGTGCCAGCATCAACTACGTCAACCAGGCTGTTTACAACGAGCGCAACCAGCAGGTGCTGACCAACAACTATCAATATGTGCAGGTTCCGGTGCAGGTGGGCTATCAGCTACGTCCGCGTAAACGTCTGGGATTGGCCTTACTAGGCGGTTTTCTGACCAACATTTTCGTCAGGAACACGGTTGGTAATGATGTGGTAGTGACAGCAAAAGATGGTGTTTATCGGCCGCTTTCGCTGGCTGCTACCATGGGTGCCCGTTTTCGATACCGGCCGTCGGGTCAGTGGTCTGCTTCACTAGCCGGTGTTTATCAACCTTCTATCGTAGCCAGCACGCCAGCCGAATCGCAGATACAAAGCCATCCGACCGTGATGGGAATGAGTTTTGGAGTTGATTATAATTTTTAAACAAACAACGATTATGAAACGTCTTGGAAATCTTTTCGCCGTAACGTTGCTCTTCGTTCAATGCAGCAGTAACGTTGATTCTCTGAATCCAGAAAATCTCAATACAGATTTAATTGTCCGTAGTGGCACATCGTTTGGCTTCTGCGTTGGCTATTGTTATAAGAATTACGTTTTCGATAAAACCAACGTAACACTCAACGAAATCGGGGGAGGTCGTCAGACAACTCCACTTGAGCCTCGAAATTGCTCGTTTACCATTAGCGAAGCCGACTGGAATGCCGTAAAAGCGGCTGCTAACGTGGATGAGTTCAACAAACAACCCGAACGAATTGGTTGCCCGGACTGCGCCGACGGTGGTGCGGAGTACATCGAACTGGAGCTCAGCGGCCAGAAACACCGGGTTACGTTTCCCTATAATGGAACAATCCCTGGTTTCGAGGGACTTGTTGAAAACCTGCGGAAGCTTCGGGAGACGAAGGCAGCGTGTCAATAACAACAAATCATAATGAACCATGAGAACGAATCTTTTTTCGGCCGTAACCGTACTGACAGGCAGTCTGTTGCTGTTGGCGGTGAGTTGCAAAAACGCCGACGTATCACCGGGGGACGGAGGTACTAGTACGGCAGAGAATTTGCGCGTTTCGACCCCATTTGCGAATCAGACAACGCAATTCGCGTTCGACCTGGCCAAGCGTGTAAGCGTGAAGGAAGGTACTGCTAAAAACGTATTTATTTCGCCCCTGAGTCTTCATATCGCGCTGGGCATGGTGCTGAATGGAGCAAACGGTCAAACGGCGCAGGAGATTCAGAAAACGCTGAAACTGGATGCGCAGACGCTGGCCGAAGCCAATCAGACGTATCAGAATCTGATGGAGAATCTGCCCGGCGTGGACCCCAAAGTGACATTGAGTCTGGCTAATTCGGTCTGGTATCGCAATACGTATCCGGTGTCTACTACGTATCAGGATTTGCTGAAGCAGTCGTTCAAGGCGGAGATTGCTGCCAAAGATTTCAATAGCCCATCCACGCTAAGTGATATTAACAGTTGGGCGAGTCAGAAAACAAACGGTAAAATTCCAAAAGTGATTGACCAGATCAATCCGGATAACGTACTGTTTCTGCTGAACGCGCTGTATTTCAAGGGCGACTGGAAATCGCAGTTCAAGCCAGAGTTAACGGTCGATTCGCCCTTTAAACTGGCTTCGGGTGGTCAGACGACGGTGAAAATGATGCGTCAGAACATGGCTATGCGTCGGGCATTTCATCCCACTTACGGCGCCTTCGAGCTTCCTTACGGTTCTGATAAGTATGCCATGACGGTATTACTGCCCGCCGAAAATTCATCGGCCGACGCTTTGCTGGCCAGCTTCACTGAATCCGACTGGACGCAATTGCAAAAAGACATGACAGAAGCCACCGTCGATTTTGGTTTGCCGAAGTTTACGATGGATTATGAAATTACGCTGAACGACGTATTGCAGGGTATGGGTATGCCCACTGCATTCACCGATGGAGCTGATTTAAGCAAAATAAGCACGGCCACCGGCTTAAAACTCAGTTTCGTGAAGCAGAATACGTTCGTTGCGGTAGACGAAAAGGGAACCGAAGCGGCCGCAGTTACCAGCGTCGGGGTTGTCACTACGTCGGTGCCTATGCCAACGCTGTGTAATCGTCCGTTTGTGTTTGTTATTCACGAAAAAACGTCGGGTACGGTTTTGTTCGTTGGGAAAATCGCGAATCCAACCGTATCGAAAAATTAATTTGTTTTTCGTCCGCATAACAAAAAACGGCTTGATAACTAAGGCAATAGAGGTTTGGCAAGAAGGTTGTTTGGCCTTACACTAAAAGTCAACCATTCAACTTGTTGAGCAGTTGTACCTTTATAACTCCAACTATTTTTTGCCATAAACTATGAAAGTCATGAAGTCATTTAGAAGTGCATCGTTTCTACTTCTTTCGCTGATCAGCCTGCTCACGCTCACTCAGTGCAGCAAAAAAAATGATGACCTATCGCCGAAAATTGCCACCCTGCTCGGCAACTGGCAACTGGTAGACCCAACGTCGGCCTATGAAGTAAACCTGAATTTCACGCTGGACGAAAAAAATCCGCCTAACGACGTAACGCCCCTGTTTGGGGGCGGCCGTTCGCCGGTTAATGAATACAGTGCGCGTTTTTTCGCTACGATTGATGGCATGATGGTCGTTGATCCCATTAGCTCAACCAAAGTAGGGGGCGAACCAGCCGCCATGCAGTTTGAGCAAGCGTATTACACGAACCTGAAAGCCGTTGTTCGGTACGAGTTAACAGCCGATCAACTCAAGCTGACTTACGGTGGCGACAAACCGGGAGAGCTGGTTTATAAACGAGTGAAATAGCGATGAAAAGATACCGACTAGCTTCTTCCAGCCTTTTGTTAATCCTGCTGGTCTTCAGCTGTGAACGGCCTATGTGTGGCTGTGTAATTCCTTCTCCATTGTCTGGAGAATGGACGCTAGTTAGTATTACGTATCCGATGACCAACAAAACGGTTACAGCAGCCGAAGCCGGTTATTCAGAAACGCTGACGTTTACGGGCTCTTACGAAGGGGGTACGTTTCAACAGGTACGTAACGGAGTTGCTAAACCATCGACGTCATTTTCGCTATCTGGTGGCAGCGATGCTCAAGGCACTATTTTTTACTCAATCGATTCGACGGAGCAACCTTTCCGCCGGGTTGACAAGACACTGTATTTATCGGAACGTGTCCCAAAAGGAGCCACAATTGCCGATGGGGCAACGTATCAGTATCAACGACAATAATTGCTTAACTTTTTGTGTAAGATTAACATTACCCGGCCGTAGTTAAGACAGCCGGGTAATTTTTTTGCTACGTCTTCCAACGCTTTTAACGTATTGAGAATCTTACATTCATAACCTCACCTTTTGGCGCTATGAAAGCAAATCGTCTACTTTTCCTGCTTATTGTTCCCCTGTTTTGTCAAACTAGTTGTACTGACCGTTGCGAGGAAACGCGCACGTTTCGCCGATATACGCCCGTTACGTTAACCTTAACCCAAGTTCGTGAAGGTGTTCGGGTTGAAGAAGCCCGCGATCTGAAACAGCCCGGGAAAATCTACACCAAAAGTGGCTACCTGTTTATCAATGAACTAAAAGAAGGGATTCACATCATTGATAACCGCGACCCGTCTGCCCCTAAGAAGATTGCTTTTTTGCGGATTCCAGGCAATGGCGATATGGCCGTTCGCGACAACATTCTGTATGCCGATAGCTATATGGATTTAGTAGCTTTCGACATCACCAATCCGGCACAACCTAAAGAAGTAAACCGGGTACAGTCGGTATTTACGAATGGGCAGTTTGAAGGAGGCTGGTGGAACGTAAATGCCCAAACGCTGACACTGAGCGATCAACGGGTGGATTACGTAACGGAGACAAGAAAAACCGACTGCGACGTAGCGGGTTCGTCAGGCTGGTCTAGTTGCCCAACTTGTATGATCGACATGGTGTTTGCATCGGCTAGTTCCGACAGCAAAGTAGCACCGGGCAACAATGGTACGGCGGGTTCGATGGCGCGATTTGCCCTATACAACAACTTTCTGTACACGGTCAGTCAGTCGGACATGCAGTTGTTTAATATCCAGAATGCAGCGAATCCGAAGCAGAGCAGCCGTGTGAATCTGGGCACAGGCATCGAAACTATCTTCCCGTATAAAGACAAGCTATTCATCGGTTCACAAACCGGAATGCTGATTTACGATAATTCGAATCCGGCCAATCCGACCCGCCTTTCTACGTTCCAGCACGCGCGTGTCTGCGATCCGGTAGCTGTAAACGGCGATATTGCCTACGTAACGTTACGTAATGGAACCCAGTGCGGAGGTTATACCAATCAGCTCGACGTAGTAGATATCAGCAGCTTAACGGCTCCTCGACTGATTAAAAGCTATCCGATGGAGAATCCGCACGGCCTGGGTGTCGATTTCCCAAATCTATTCATCTGTGAAGGAAAGTACGGTCTAAAAACGTTCGATGCTACGTCGGCGCTCGATGTTAAGCAAATGGAGCATCTGACTGGCCAGGATGCTTACGATGTGATTCCGCTGAATAAAACACTTCTGATGATTGGTAAAGATGGCCTCTACCAGTTCGACTACACGAACCCAGCCCAATTACGCCAGCTCAGCAAAATTATGGTCAGCCGGCCCTATGCTTTATAAACCATCCTGTATTATGAGAAAAATAGCACTCATTCTGGGCTGGCTGGTTCCTGTTATGGCCATGGGACAAACGACTCCGTTTAAACCTGTATTTACCAACATGACCGAAATCGGCGCGCTGTTCGGACAGGTGAAATTTGGTACTCAGGGCGCAGAGACGGTATCGAAACGGGTCAATCTTACGGCACAGACGTTTAACGGAATCCAACTGAATCCACGACTGGCGGTTGGCGCTACGGTTGGTGTCGACTGGTATAATGCTGCTTTACTGACGCCTGTTTGCGCCGGTGCCCGTTACGACCTCGCCCGCCCCAATAATAAAAACTTACGCGTTTTTGCCAGTCTGGATACGGGTTGGGGCTTTACCTGGCTCAATGAGGATGCAGCGGGTTATAAAACAACGGGCGGCTGGGTCATTTCGCCAGGAATTGGCTTCCGGATTGGAAAAATTTCAAACTCTAACTTCGTGATGGCCCTAAGTTACAAACGGCAGGAAGCAGAAGCAGATAAAGCCTTGTTCGTTAACGAATTAGCTAAACATGAAACGCGTGTTTACAATCGTGTGGCAGTTCGATTAGGAGTTAGTTTCTGAATGAAAACCTTAAATCTAGGTTGGTAGTATCTTAAATTTCTTAACAATTCGTAGGGCGGCCGGTTATCTTATCGATCAAACGTTGAAAACTCTATCGAATTGATTAGTTTTTACCTTATCTGTTTTCATCCATACTATCTCCTTGGTTGCAGTTTTTTTACACTACGTCATAAAAATTTAATAGACAAAGTGTCACCTTTTGGGGAGTAATGCAGTCTCAACGTGGCTGAACAGTTTAGCGATAGGAAACCGTTCAATAAGTGGTCTGTAGCATATGCATAACGTATCTATAACTTGGTGCAGAATTAACAGATTTCTGGATCAACACATGCATATCTGCACTTTTTAGTAAGCAAAACAACCGTTATGAAAAAGATTATGATGGCCCTCATTGGTATCTCACTTTTTGTGGCAGGCTACTACCACAAACGTCGGCAGGCGGAGTATATGGCCGCTCAGAATGCAGAGGTAAAACCTGTAACCGTAATGTCTCCCTTAGTTGTTCCTGTTAGTTCACGTCCAACATTTGCATTTAGTTTAGGTAGTACTGGCTGGAGGAAGTAGTTACTAAATCTGTTGAATCTGGGTTTTCTAATTTGATTGACTTATACAAAAAATCCCCGACCACATGGCCGGGGATTTTTTTATGCATTGCATGGCAAATTTTTAAGCCATTGCGAATTTACTTTCGTTCCGTTTCCGCTCGTTTTCATCGAGGAAAATCTTACGCATTCGAATCGATTTGGGCGTAACTTCCAGATATTCATCTTTCTGAATATACTCCATCGACTCTTCGAGCGAGAAACTGATTTTTGGCGCGATTTTTACGTTATCGTCCGAACCCGACGCACGCATGTTCGTCAGTTTTTTCGCCGTTTGAACGTTCACCACGATGTCGTTCTGCCGATTGTGTTCGCCAATAACCATGCCGGTGTAGATTTCTTCACCTGGCTCTACGAAGAACCGGCCCCGATCCTGCAGTTTGTCAATCGAGTAAGCCGTTGCCTGGCCTGTCGTCATCGAAATCATCGAACCGTTGATACGCTCTGGAATAACGCCCTTAAATGGCTGATATTCTTTGAATCGGTGGCTCATCACAGCTTCACCATACGTAGCGGTCAGTACGTTCGAACGTAAACCGATCAGGCCGCGCGACGGAATTTCGAACTCAAGGTGCTGTAAATCACCTTTTGGCTCCATAATCAGCAGTTCGCCTTTGCGCTGGGTAGCCAGTTCGATCACTTTACCGGCGGTTTCTTCCGGTACGTCAACAACCAGTGTTTCGATGGGTTCGAGTTTCTGGCCGTTCTCATCTTCTTTATACAACACCTGCGGCTGGCCAACTTGTAATTCGTAGCCTTCGCGACGCATGGTTTCAATCAATACTGAAAGGTGCAGAATACCCCGGCCATACACCAGGAAGCGATCTTCACTGTCAGTATTCTCGACCCGTAGCGCCAGATTTTTTTCGATCTCTTTGTATAACCGATCACGTAGGTGGCGCGACGTAACGAATTTGCCCTCCTTGCCGAAAAACGGTGAGTTGTTGATGGTGAAGAGCATATTCATCGTCGGCTCATCAACCGAAATCCGGTCGAGTGCTTCTGGATTATCGTAATCGGTCAACGTATCACCAATTTCGAAATCTTCCAGACCCGTTACGGCGCAGATGTCGCCACTGCTTACTTCGGCAACTTTCTGTTTACCCAGTCCTTCAAACGTCTGCAGTTCCTTGATACGTACCCGCTTCACCGTACCATCGGCTTTCATCAGGCCCATGCTGGCACCTTCTTTCAACGTACCACGATGTACACGGCCGATAGCGATACGACCCACGAACGACGAATAATCGAGCGAGGTAACCTGCATTTGCGGTAAACCTTCGTTCACCGGTGCAGCCGGAATTGTCTCAATAATCGTATCGAGCAGATACGTAATGTTATCGGTTGGCTTCTGCCAGTCGGGGCCCATCCAGCCTTGTTTCGACGAACCATAGACCGTTGGGAAATCGAGTTGATCTTCGGTAGCACCAATGTTGAACATCAAATCGAACACCTGTTCGTGCACCTCATCGGGACGGCAGTTTTCTTTGTCGACTTTGTTGATGATCACAATTGGCTTCAGGCCCAGTTGTAGGGCTTTGGTGAGCACGAAACGGGTTTGCGGCATGGCACCTTCAAAGGCATCGACCAGCAGACAAACGCCATCGGCCATTTTCAGCACGCGCTCTACTTCTCCCCCAAAATCACTGTGGCCCGGTGTATCGATGATGTTGATTTTAACATCTTTGTAACGTACCGATACGTTCTTCGACACAATGGTAATACCCCGTTCGCGTTCCAGATCGTTATTATCCAGAATCAGGTCGCCAAATTCCTGATTATCCCGAAAGATTTTGGACGCATGAATAATCTTGTCAACCAGCGTAGTTTTACCGTGGTCGACGTGGGCGATGATTGCTATATTGCGAATTGATTGCATACGATGTCTTAGTCTCAGAACCAGGATTTTAGCACGATTATAAGGATTGAACAAGATTAGCAGACGCTGTAATGGTCCTGTAAATCTTTCTAATCTTGTTAAAATCCTGGTTCAGGGCGCAAAGGTACGAAATTTTACACTGAAACACAGATTTTTACAACTAATAAAACGAAAAAAGGCCCGTCTGAGGGCCTTACTATGATATAAATCCAATTTCTTAACAGTTGCTTAATGATTTGGGCAACCACAGGGGTTTTTCTTCCGAAAAAGACCTGTGTTAAACAGACCTCCGCGCTTGGGTTTATAGCCTTTCCGCTTGCGTTTGAAGATGGCTGTTTCAGAGGGCGAAGCCGAGGAAGACGCCATTGTTTCGAACGGAATCTCTACCAGCACCAGCGACGCGGCTATCATCAGAATTACTTTTGTCTTTTTCATGTCATCAACCCGTTTCAAACGTAACGCTAAATTAGTGATATTAGTCCATACGCCAGGCGCAAATTTTTGAGTTTTCGATGATGCAGGACGCTGATTATCTGTTTGTCTACGGTACGCTACGTGCCTCCTTCCAGAATCCATTTGCCCAATATCTTCACCAGCATAGCCAATACGTTGGCGAAGGTAATTTTTCTGGTCAGCTTTTCGACATCGGTACGTATCCGGGCGCTATTTATCAACCTGACAGTGGCAGTTTTGTTCGGGGCGATATTTATGAAATCCGCCAGCATAAGGCTGAGCTATTGCTACGTCTGGATGAGTACGAAGGAATCGGTGCTACGTTCGAGCAACCACACGAGTACATTCGAGTTATCGTTCCCATTAATTGTGCTGGCGAAACGCTACGTTGCTGGATTTATTTGTACAATTTCCCTTCTAATGAATTAAGAGTAATTGAATCAGGAGATTACTTGAAAAAGTTATAGAGTTATAAGGTTATTGGATTATAACTCTATAACTTCCTGTTCGCCAGCTCATCAACCATCGCCGGAACTTCAGGCTCGCCTTTAAAAAAAGCCCCTTTCTTTCCCTTCGTCAGCGCCCAGCGGTGCAGCCACGAAATCCCACCTTTTCCATAAAATCGATCATCTGTTTTATAAGCAGAATCAGTCAATGCTTCGCTCAATGGGATGAATCTGTAGCCGCGTTGCTTCAGTCGTGCAAACAAAGCGCCCAGGTAATCAGCGTTGATAGTGTTGGCGTGAATTAGCAAGGTTTGCTTAATCGGCCGACCGAAAAGTGAATCGCTCTGTGCTTCGTAATAGGCCACGCAGTCAGTCATGTACTCAACGTAGCGTTTACCCACCTGCGACGACAGCAACGTATCCCCAAGCAGCAATGCGTTGTCGTAAGCTCTGGAAAATAGCCAGTCCGAATTATCCACCGTAACGGGCGCTTCCAGATAGCCACGTTGTTTCAAAAACGCTTCGAGTGAATCCTTTTTAGCTTGCGTATCGCCTTTTCGCAAATAGGGATGCCTGAAAAACCGAAACGGTTTACGCTGATTTTGGACAAGGTTTTTGACCATATTCTCACCAGAAATAACATCGTTTTTCATTTCTTCGAACGTAACGAGATTATAATCTTTGTGCGCGAATGTGTGATTTCCCAGCTCTAAACCTGCGTTCAACCACATGGATAACAGTTTGATAGCGTTCGGATCTGGTTGTGCATCATGTTGTAATTTACCAGCAATGACGAAGCCAATGGCCGGAACCTGGAACGTAGCACAATGAGCCAGCAACTTTTGCGTCAGCTGTTTTTGCCCATCAAGTGTAACGTAGTAGCTCGATACGGTTGGCAGATCATCAATAGTAATCGCAATTTGTTTTTGGCTATAACCTAACGAGGTAATTCCTAGCCACATTGCTAGCAGCAATCGAACGTTATGTATCATTGGCTATTAAATCGCTAGATGGCTTATCCAATCATTTTCTTTGGCACGCATTTGTGCTTCTTCTTCATCAGTTTTGTCGCCGTAGCCACAGAGATGAAGCAAGCCATGCGCCAAGACCCGATGCATTTCCTGTTCGGGCGAATGGCCTAACTGAGCCGCATTATCGACTACCCGTTCGACACTAATGAAAATATCCCCCTCGATTTTACCTTCTTCATCGCTTTGATCGAATGTAATGATGTCGGTATAATAATCGTGCTGGAGATAGTCCCGGTTTACCTGGAGAACGTAGTCGTCGGAGCAGAAAATGTAATTCAACTCACCAACGGAATAACCTTCTCGTGTAGCCTGCTCTTTGAGCCATTTACGAACGGCCTGTTTTTGAGGAAGTTTAAACGGTACGTCCTCGTTGAAAAAACGAATCATAATAGTGTTGTAATATCTGGCCAAACGTAACGGCAGCAGTCTGTAAAGCTTCCGTCAGGATTCTTGACAGAAACTTCTTCCTGATTAACTGCACCGAGCCCTTCGTAAAATTTTCGGGCGCTCGTGTTTTTCACCAGCACCCACAGATAAAAGCTGGAATCGGCTTGTTCGCGATACGCCCAGGTCGCCGTTCGCCGAATTAGTTCAGTGCCAATTCCACGTCCTTTGTGCTGTTTGTGAACATGCAGATTGTCGAGCAACGTTCCCCAGATAGTATTGTCGTGGGCATAAGCGCAGGCAAAACCACAAATTGTTTCGTTATCTGACGCTACAATAACGTACTGGTTATCTTTGGGTTGACTCAGCCGCTGCTGCCATACAACCCGACGGTTTTCTACTACGTGGTTATCCAGAAATTCATCGCTCCATATTCCTCGGTAATTTTGCTGCCAGCTAAGGCTATGCAACTGCGCTATTGATTCAGCGTCTGCTGGAGTTGCTTCCCGATACGTTATCATTACGTTCGCTAATTTGCGACAAATCTACAGGCCGGCGGTGGCGTAACCAATTTATCTTATTGCTTGAATTACTCATTATGAAAGCGATTTATCTGGAAGGAATTCACCAACCCATTCAATACACTGACCGGCCCATGCCCACTATTGGGGCTGGCGACGTATTGATAAAGCTTCACGCTGCTGCGCTCAATCACCGCGACGTTTATGTTCAGCAAGGGCTTTATCCGGCTATCAAATTGCCCGTGATTTTGGGATCTGATGGTGCAGGAATTGTAGAAGCCGTTGGTGAACATATTGATACGTCTTGGCAGGAGAAGGAAGTAGTTATCAACCCAGCGTTGCATTGGGGCGGAAATCCAGCGTTTTATGGTTCAGATTTTCGAATACTTGGTATGCCTGATAATGGTACGTTTGCTGAATACGTCGCTATTGACGCACGCTACGTTCACCTTAAACCCGAACATCTTTCGTTTGAACAGGCAGCTGCTTTTCCGCTGGCGGGTCTGACCGCCTGGCGAGCTCTTATGACGCGGGCCGGTTTAAAAACCGGAAATGCTACGTCGCCGGAGAAGGTTTTAGTTACGGGAATTGGCGGTGGGGCTGCGTTGTTCGCGCTGCAGTTTGCCGTAACGTCGGGGGCCGAAGTGTGGGTGACGTCAGGTTCGGATGAGAAGTTAGCAAAAGCCAAAGCGTTAGGTGCCGTTGGCGGCATTAACTACCGTGAACCCGATTGGCACAAAACGTTAATGGCACAGACCGGTGGCGGACGTAGCGGTTACTTCAACGTCATTATCGATAGCGCAGGTGGCCCTGGTTTTGCCAAACTGATCGACGTAGCAGCACCGGGAGGACGTATCGCTTTTTTCGGAGGCACCACTGGAAATATTACTGACGTAGTACCACCCAAGGTGTTTTTCAAGCAGCTTTCCATCTACGGCACCACGATGGGTACTGAATCTGAATTTGCGGCTATGATGACTTTTATTGCAGCTAAAAAAATCGTCCCTGTAATCGACACCGTTTTACCACTAGCCCATACTGAACAGGCTATGCAAAAAATGAACTCGGGAAATCAGTCCGGTAAAATCATCCTAAAAATTGGCAGTTAACTTATAGCCTAAGTAATTGTTTACAAGTATTTTAGGCCGTTACCTAAGTTTTTATTGCGTAATCCACAATCTGAAAGAGTTATCCACAGCCCGAATGTGGATAACTCTGTAGTTACACACATTTTCCGATTTCAAGGGTATACTTACCCGATCATTTCATTTAGTCGCTTTACCTTTGCGACATGGGTCCTTCCAGAGATTCAATAATTACTACACTGTCAGACCGACTGGCGAATTATGAACAGGCAGGTCTGCTACGTCAGCTCCGTACGTCGGATGGGCTAGTGGATTTTTGTTCAAACGATTACCTGGGTTTTGCCCGTTCACTCGAATTAAAAAGAGCTATTCAGCAGGCCGACGTAGCAATAACCGACCGGACTGGCGCTACCGGCAGTCGGTTGCTGGCTGGCCAGTCAACCTTGGCCGACGAAGTTGAGCAGGAATTAGCCAGGTTTTATCAAACTGAATCCGCGCTTGTTTTCAATTCGGGCTACGACGCCAATCTTGGCTTGCTGGCCTGTCTGCCTAAAGCGGGTGATACGTTGCTGACCGATTCGCTGGTACATGCGAGTATGATTGACGGAGCGCGATTGTGTTATGCCACTCGCCATCGTTTTCGCCATAACGATCTTGAAGACTTAGAAACCAAGCTTCAGGAAGCAACCCCAAATCGGCCAGAAGGGCAACTGTTCGTTGGAGTAGAGTCGGTTTATTCGATGGATGGCGACGTAGCACCATTACTTCAGCTAGTTGATCTTTGTGAGCATTACGGGGCCAACCTGATCGTTGACGAAGCACATGCAACGGGCATTTATGGCCCCACAGGCGAAGGGTTAGTGGTTGCGTTAGGCTTGCAGGATCGAGTGCTGGCTCGCGTGCACACGTTTGGAAAAGGGCTCGGCGTTCATGGCGCGGCTGTTGTTGGTCCGGCCGCGCTACGTAATTATCTGATTAATTTCGCTCGTTCTTTTATCTATACAACTGCCCTCCCCCCGCATAGCCTGCTGGCGATATGTAGCGCTCATAACTACCTGAAAACGAACCTATACGCTCGGCAACTATTGCAGAACAGGCTCGCTTATTTCCAAAAATTTTCACGGGAATTATTACCAGATAGTGTGTGGACCGATAGTCAGTCGCCCATTCAATGCCTGATTATTCCGGGTAATGAATCAGCGCGTTACGTTGCCAATGAAGCCCAGAAAATAGGATTAGACGTACGGGCCATTCTTAGTCCGACAGTTGCGGCTGGACAGGAAAGGCTACGTATCTGTATCCACGCGTTTAATACGAATGAGGAAATCGATCAATTATTGACGGTCTTACAAACTGCGCTACGTTATCAGTCCCATGAATCCTACTAGTGAACCACTTAAATTGATCGTTGCGGGCATTGGCACCGAAATCGGAAAAACAGTTGCATCAGCAATTCTAGTCGAAGCGCTTCAGGCTGATTACTGGAAACCTATTCAGTCGGGAGCTATAACTGACTCAGACACAAATACAGTACGTCAGTTAATAAGCAATCCGGTTTCGCAGTTTCATCCGGAAACGTATCGGCTAAAGGAACCTTTGTCGCCCCACGCGGCTGCCGAACTGGATGGTATCACAATTGACCCAAGTATCGTTACGTTGCCCCAAACAGATAACGCATTAGTTGTTGAACTGGCTGGGGGATTGATGGTGCCGCTCAATGATACGTTCCTGAATATTGATCTTGTACAGAAATTTGGTTTACCAGTTGTGCTGGTGTCGAAAAATTACCTGGGAAGTATAAACCACACTCTGCTATCAGTTGAAGCCTGCCGAAATCGGCAAATTCCGCTGTTAGGACTCATTTTTAACGGACCTTCAAACCCGGCTACTGAGGAGTTTATTCTTTCCTATACGAAACTGCCCTGCCTTGCAAGGATTCAGGAAGAAACGGAAATTACGCCTGAAGTTATTAAGCGATACGCTGCTGGAATTGAATTGTCATGCTGAGAAACGAAGCAGAATCACCAATTTCTCCTCAGCTCATCGAACTGCTGCAACAGGAATTTTGAGGTTGGCCCTACGTGCCCGTCAGCAATGGTCAGGTCGCCGATTTGAACAATGGGAAGTACTTTTTTGGTGGAGCTGGTCGTGAACGCTTCGTCGGCGTCGTAGAGTTCGGAGAGCAGAACAGGCCGTTCTACTACCTGAAAATCGGCTTGTGCCAGCTGCATCACCGTACGACGAGTTATACCGTGAAGAATATACCGGTTGGGCGTAACGAGCTGATTACCTTTAACAATAAAGAAATTACTACGGCTCAATTCACTGATTTCGCCCCCTTTCTGATACAATAAATCCGACGCACCGGCAGCTCGTATCGCTTCGGCCATCAGGATAACGCGCTTGTAATCTGTGCTTTTTACCTCCGCCATCTCGCGCACGTATTCGTCCAGAATCACCTTGATACCTTGCTCGTATTGAATAGGCGGAACCGGGTGGATGGTTTCGGCCAGAATGAGCAGGTTCGGCCGTTCGACAGTTATTCCATCGGCAGAATACCCACCTGTCATCACAAACCGAAACGCCATATTTGCAGGAGCCCCGGCATCGGCGCTACGTTCGATAAGGTCCATGATGATTCCGAAGGTTTCATTTTTGGTAACGGGCAGGGGCAAATGCATCCGCATGGCTGAATTCTGAAAACGTTCCCAGTACCAATCCCACTGAAACGGTTTGCCGTTATAGGTCAGGAAGTAATCAAACAGACCATACCCGCGGAGCAGGCCGATGTCTGTGATGCCCACCGCGATCTGATCAGTTGGGGCAATTGTGCCGTTGAAATAGCCGTAATACATAATACGTCGTCTATCAATTCAGCGGCAAAGGTACGTCAAATGGATGGAACGCCCGGAATTTCAATCGTTTAAAATCGGTACAAACAACGAATGCCACTACGTCCCCGAAATGGCATTCGTTGTACGCTTTGATCAACACTCATTAAAATCGCAAACGCAGTCCCACCAGAATGTTACGTCCGGCCTGGGGGTAGTAATAATTTTCGTTTACCACTTTTCCTTCGGAGAAGTACGTGTATGCGAAGCCATTCGATTCATACAACGTATTCAATACGTTATTGCAGAGGAACGTAACGGCGATTTCCTGCGCGAAGGATGGCTTTAGGGTATAAATCGCCCGAATGTCGTTCGTAAAATATGCGTTTATAATACGTCCCTCATTCGACGTATTATCCAGATATTGCCTGCCAACGTATTTCGACAACAAGCTCAATTCCAGCCCTTTAACGGGTGTGTACATTAGTTGCGAGCCAGCAATCAAGTTTGGCGAAAACGAAATATCCGTCTGACTGTATTGGCGAGCCACTTGGGTTCCATCATCATAGTTGTCCAGATATTCGGTGAAATTCTGCACCCGGTTGCGGCTGAACGTAGCATTCACGTTCCAGCGGAGTTGTTTAGCTAATCGGACTCCCGCTTCCAGTTCAATTCCAGCCCGGTAGCTCACCGGAATGTTAATGCGGTTATACGCACCGACGTCGTTCAGCTGACCCGACAAAACCAGTTGGTTTTTGTAGTCCATATAATATAGGTTGGCCGTGAACGCCAGTTTTTCCGTCTGTAGTTTATAGCCAGCTTCGTAATCAATGAGTTGTTCTGCTTTGGGTCGGCTTTGCGGTGTCGACTGGGTATAATCATCTCGGTTGGGTTCGCGGTGGCCCACGCCTACCGAAGCGTAAAGAGTCGCCTGGTCGTTCAGGGTATACGTAACACCCGCTTTGGGATTGAAAAACGTTAGGTTAGCCTCCTGCTGTACGTTCTGCAATTGACTGTTAAATCCCAGAAATGAATACCCCACACTACGTACCTGCACATCCAAAAAGCTGTTCAGACGATTGCTGAACTGATAAAAAGCTTTTGCGTAGAGGTTAAAATCTGTCTTGAGCGCGTCATCGTCGTAATAGTGCTGGCGGATGTTGGTATTTCCGGCCACCCGTGCCCAAATAATCTCGCCGAAATGTTTTCCGCTGTATTGATTCCAGCCACCGCCGATGTTGGCCGTTAGTTTACCGAAGCTGTTGTAATCGAGCGAAAAAACGGTCCCGTAGAAATTATTGTCGAGCCAGCGACGGCGGATGAAGTCCGTTTTGGTGATAGTTGAATCGCCAATTACTACGTTCGGCAGGCCGTATTTACTGTAGCTGTCGTCGGGTCTGAATTGCTCATAATAACCGCGGCCTTTCGTATAAAAAAACGATACGTTCAACCGCCAGTTTCGGCTCAGTTCGTGCGACGTAATGAGCTGATAATTATCCTGTTGATAGTTATCGGTTTCATTGTCGTACGTGTAACCATTATACGTACGGTTCGTTTTTAACAAACTTTCCGGCACACCGCCCCACGACTGATACGTTTGCTCCTGTCCCGAAAAAGCGTTTAACCGGAAAAAACTCTTTTTGGTGTAATAACCGCCTGAAATATAGAACGAACGGAGATCAGAGAAAGCGCGGTCAACGTAGCCATCGGAGTGGATTTTTGACAGGCGAGCATCCAGCACAAAATGTCCATTCAGCAGCCCCGTTCCGGCTAGTACGTTCACTTTTCGCGTACCGAACGAACCGACCGATACGTTGGTTTCGGCATACGGCTTTTCTTCTAGTTTGTTAGTCTGAATGTTTACGGATGCACCAAACGCACCCGCCCCGTTCGTCGACGTACCGACGCCCCGCTGAATCTGCACCGTACTGACTGACGACGCAAAATCGGGCATGTTCACAAAAAACGTCCCCTGCGATTCGGCATCATTATACGGAATACCGTTGAGCGTTACGTTAACCCGCGTCGCGTCGGACCCACGTATCCGGATTCCCGTGTAGCCCACACCCGCCCCCGCATCGGACGTAGTGACGATGGACGGCGTAAAATTGAGCAGTTGCGGAATATCCTGCCCCAGATTCAGTTTGTTCAACTCCTGCCGCGTTACGTCGGTATACGCAATCGCCGACTTCTGATTGGCCCGCGTGGCGCTAACTACTACTTCATCGACAGCCACCGCCGTTTTGGACAATTTAACTGACAACGTAGCATTTTGTGTGAGATCGACGACCTGCACTTGCGGCTCGTAACCTAATAAAGACACACGTAGCGATACGTTCCCCGGCTTCAGATTGGTGAGTTGGAACGTACCGCTGGCATCTGTAAACGTGCCTTTGTATGTTCCTTCGATAACAATAGCGGCACCGGGCAACGTACCGCCATCAGCATCGTTGACCGTACCGGAAATGGTTAATTGCGCCCAGGCGGGCAGTGTCGACAGGCTAAATAAGCCCGTCAGCAATAAATAAGCGAAAAATCGCGCAATCGTACCTTTTTTCATCATTGAAAAAGAGTTACGATAGGCAAGGGGCCAAACCTACCTTTGGTTGGTATAGTTTTTGCAAAAGCTCATAGAGTTACATCTGTGAGCACATTTCCCTTCGCAGCATTACCCGCGCAGGTTCAATGGGTATAATCTCAGCCCGTTGTTTTAGGGCACCCCTAAGAAGATTAGCTGCGGCAAAGGTAAATTATTTTTAACAAAACAAGTCCAGACATCGACCGTTACTTTATTAAACACCTATCACTACGTATGAGCGAATTTGATTTGGTTGTATTACAGGAAGATATCGCCAACGGACGATTGAAAGTAGGCGACGTAGGTACTATTCTGACCGTATATAATAATGGTCAGGCGTATGAGGTTGAGTTTGTGACGCTTACGGGCGAAGCTATTGCCATTGAAACGTTATTGGCTAGCCAAATCAGACCTGTGCGAGCTTCTGAGGTGCTGGCAGTACGCGATATGGCGGTATATGCCGACTAAAAAACGTAAATATTTCAGACTTAGGCTTTTTCACGAAAGTAAATATTCCTAATTTTGCAGTCCAAATTGCAAAAGCATGAGCAAGAAGAATAGCGGATTGGAGTTTTTGGAAGATCCGGATGCATTAGCCGGCCAGTTTGAGCGGGCTGAAGATTTTTTTGACCAGAACCGAAATATCGTTTTAGGCGTGTTGGGTGGTATTGTGCTGTTGGTTGTTGGCTTCTTTGGCTATCGCTACTACATCAGTACTGAGGATTCAACTGCACAAACCGAAATGTTCCCAGCGGTTTACCAACTCGAAGCCGACTCGCTTAAGAAAGCGTTGAATGGCGATGGCAAAACGGCGGGGTTACTTTCAGTAGCTGAAAATTACGGTTCTACCCCCGGTGGTAATCTGGCTGAGTTTTACGCTGGCCTTGCCTTGCTTAAACAAGGTAAATACGACGACGCTATCTCTCATCTGAGTGATTTCAGTTCGTCGGATCTGCTGGTGCAGGCACGTGCCTATGCCCTTATTGGCGATGCCAACATGGAGAAGAAAAGCTTCGAAGAAGCGGCCAGCTACTACCGCAAAGCAGCTGATTATAAAGCTAATAAATATTTTACGCCCGGCTATTTGTTGAAACTGGCGGTTGCTTATGAGCAAGCCAAGCAAAATGACAAAGCTATCGAGGCTTACGACGAAATCATTGAAAAGTACGGCCAGTCGTCAGAAGCGGTCAATGCCAAGAAGTATAAATCCATGCTCGAAGCAACGGTCGGCGAGTCGTAAGCGTACTTGAACTTTCAATACTGCAAAAGGACAAAGCCGACCCCGGTTTTGTCCTTTTTTCATTTCTGAACCGGGATTTAGCTGATTTAAGGATTAAAAAAGATTTTGCCTTCTACAATTATTGCGCTTCAACGAAGCGAAAAACAAAATCGTGTAAATCCTTAAATCAGCTAAATCCCGGTTCAGACAATCCTGAAAATCATTACAATCCTTAAAATCCCGCCGGGCCGCCGGAGCGGTTCAGAATTATGGCTTCTGCCCAAAAAAACCTGAGTGTCTTTTCAACGGACGAATTACCGGATATCAGTGATCGCCGGTTTGCTATACTGGTTTCCGAATGGAACAGTGAAGTTACTGAAGCGCTATTTTCGGGAGCATATCAAACGTTGCTTCAACATGGAGCTAAGCCTGAGAACGTAATTCGGGGTAACGTACCGGGTAGTTATGAATTAAGTCTTGGTTCGCAGTGGTTTGCTCAGCGCGATGATATTGATGCCGTGATTGCTATTGGTTGCGTCATTCAGGGAGAAACAAAGCATAATGATTATATAAACCATGCTGTAGCTCAAGGGCTTACGAATGTTGGATTAAAAACTGGAAAGCCGGTCATTTTTGGTGTCTTAACCCCCAACGACCAGCAGCAAGCTCTTGACCGGGCGGGCGGTATTCACGGAAATAAAGGCGATGAAGCGGCCATTACCGCCATCAAAATGATTGGATTACAACAACAGGTTTATAGTAAGTTTTAAAGAGCGAAAGGGCGAAAGAGTGAAAGAGCGTTTAGATGCCAACCACTCATTCGCTCTTTCACTCATTCACTCTTTCACTCTTTAGAAATGCAAGTCTGGAAATTTGGTGGTACGTCGGTCGGAAAGCCCGAGCGCATGCAGTCGATACGTAGTCTGGTTACTGAAGACAGCACATCCAAGATTGTTGTTCTGTCGGCGCTGTCTGGATCAACCAACGCTTTATTGGCTATTGGCGAATCGTTGAAAGCGAACAATGATGCTGACGCTCAGGCCAAGATTGATACGTTGAAAGCTCACTACGATAATTTTATTGGTGAGTTATATAAAACGGAAGCGGGTAAGGCTGCCGGGCAGAAAATAATTGAGAATGAGTTTTCTTTCATCCGCTCGCTGGCAACGATCAAACCCTTCACGCTGAAGCAGGAGAAAGAACTTGTCGCGCAGGGCGAACTGCTAAGTACGCAAATGTTTCAGGCATATCTGGTTGAAGAAGGCGTCTCATCGGCGTTGTTACCCGCTTTGGAATTCATGCGGATCGATGCTGATAATGAGCCTGAAATTCAATTTACGCAGAATAAACTGGCTGAAT
Source organism: Spirosoma flavus (assembly GCF_054778555.1). Lineage (NCBI taxonomy): Bacteria > Pseudomonadati > Bacteroidota > Cytophagia > Cytophagales > Cytophagaceae > Spirosoma > Spirosoma flavus. The sequence goes on along the minus strand of NZ_BAAGZL010000004.1, from coordinate 33,860 downwards.
TATTATCGCAGCATGCTGATAAACATATCATTGTTACGCAGGGCTTCATTTGCCGGAATCCGCGTGGTGAGGTTGATAACCTGAAGCGGGGGGGGTCTGATTATACGGCTTCGTTGATTGGTGGCGCTATTAAAGCCGAAGAAATTCAGATCTGGACCGACATTGATGGCATGCACAACAATGACCCACGTATCGTGAAAAATACGTTCCCGGTTCGTGAACTGACTTTCGATGAAGCGGCAGAACTGGCGTATTTTGGCGCAAAAATTCTGCATCCATCGACGATTACGCCCGCCCGGATGTTTGGCGTACCGGTACGTCTGAAAAATACGATGGAGCCCAGTGCGCCCGGTACGTTAATTGCCGACCGCACCTCGAGCGAAGTGTTCAAAGCGATCGCAGCCAAAGATGGCATTACGGCTCTGTACATTCACTCGACCCGTATGCTGAATGCGTATGGTTTTCTACGTCGGATTTTCGAGATTTTCGAGAAGTACAAGACGCCCGTCGATATGATCACTACGTCGGAAGTGTCGGTATCCGTAACGATCGACAATACCGAACGTATTCAGGAAATTACGGATGAACTCAATACGTTCTGTACGCTCGAAGAACCCGATTACGACCAGACTATTATCTGTATAGTCGGTAATTTTAGTGCTGATAATCAGGGAGTAGCTGTTCGAGTTTTTAACGCCCTGGAAAACATTCCGATTCGGATGATTTCGTATGGCGGCACCGAAAGTAATCTGTCCTTATTGGTGCATGGAAAATATAAAGCCGACGCGCTAAATGCGTTGAATGAGGGTTTATTTTCGGTATAAATTTGCTACGTAATGTAGCACTTGTGGTTATCTTAGTGAATTCATTAAAGCCTAACAAGCATGACTGACGAAGTGTTCTTACAGGAAGTGAAGCGATACGTTCAGGAAGTCGATCCACAGGCCGAAGTGTGGTTGTTTGGCTCGCGAGCTCGTGGCGACGCCCGCAAAGATTCCGATTGGGACTTTTTAGTGCTTACTAATAAAGCAGTTAATCGATCCTACAAAAAACTTGTTCGGGATAATCTGTTTTTTTTGGGATTAAATAGTGAACGTGTCATTGGAACCGTCATTCAAAATAAAGCTGCTTGGAACGATCTGGCAGTAACGCATCTCTATCAAAATGTCAGTCAAGATGGACGGATATTATGAGTAAAACTAAAGATGACATTATTGCCTTTCGCTTGATAAAAGCGGATAAAGATTTAAAGGCTGCTAAAACGTTGATGGCAGCTCAAGATTGGGAAGTTGCCATTAATCGTTTGTATTATGCCGCTTTCCACGCCGTGTCTGCTTTACTTTTCAAGAATGACATAAAAGTAAGAGCACATTCCGGGGCAAAAGCCATGCTGGAGTTGCATTTTGTTAAAACTGGATTTCTATCGGTTGAGTGGGGCAAATTTTACGCAGAGTTATTTAATGAACGTAATGACAGCGATTATGAAGATTTTGCCATCTTCACCGAAGAAGACGTAACACCATTATACCCCAAGGCCGAAGAATTTATTGACGTTATAAAACGCCTTATCATTACAACCTGATGCTTCAACTTGCTTTCATTCGTGAGAACAAAGAAACCGTATTGGCCGGTCTTCAAAAACGGAACTTTGCCAATGCGCCCGACGTCGTTGAGCAGCTACTAACGCTCGATCAGCAACGACGCGATACCCAACGTGAACTTGACGATGTATTATCTCAGTCGAACGCGAAGGCGAGCCAGATTGGGGCGCTGATGAAAAGTGGTGACAAGGCTGGTGCAGAAGCGACTAAAGCTGAAACAGCCGAATTGAAAGTACGTTCTAAAGATCTCGCTGAATCGCTACGTCAGGTAGAAGCTGATTTACAGAACGTATTGGTTACCGTTCCGAACATTCCGCATAGCAGCGTACCAGCGGGACATAGCGCCGATGATAACGAGGTTGTTTTAGAGCACGGCGAGAAACCTATGCTTCATGACGGCGCACAACCTCACTGGGAACTAATCAAAAAATACGGACCCGATGGCGGACCACTCATTGATTTTGAGTTAGGCGTTAAGATTTCGGGTGCGGGCTTTCCGGTATATCGGGGAAAAGGTGCGCGGCTCCAGCGGGCCATGATTAACTTCTTTCTGGACGAAGCCTTGAAAGCGGGTTACGCTGAAGTTCAGCCGCCGATTGTTGTCAATGAAGATTCTGGTTTCGGCACGGGGCAGTTGCCGGACAAGGAAGGTCAAATGTACTACGTTACTGAAGACAAACTATATCTGATTCCCACAGCCGAAGTTCCAATTACCAATCTGTATCGCGACGTCATTTTGCCTGAGAACCAGTTGCCGGTTAAGAATGTGGGTTATACCCCCTGTTTCCGGCGCGAAGCGGGTTCCTGGGGTGCACACGTGCGCGGGCTAAATCGGCTGCATCAGTTTGATAAGGTAGAGATTGTTCGCATTGAGAAGCCCGAAAATTCGTACGCAGCATTGGAAGAAATGAGTCAATACGTTCAGGGATTGCTCCAGAAACTGGAATTGCCGTATCGGGTGCTACGTCTCTGTGGGGGGGATATGGGCTTTACGTCGGCGCTGACGTATGACATGGAAGTATGGTCGGCGGCTCAGCAGCGGTGGCTGGAAGTGAGTTCTGTATCTAATTTTGAAACATATCAGGCCAACCGGCTCAAGCTACGTTCTAAAATCGAAGGAAAAATGCAGCTTATGCACACGCTCAATGGTTCAGCACTGGCGCTGCCACGGATTCTGGCGTCGATTTTGGAAAACAATCAGACGCCAGATGGCATTCGTATCCCGAAAGTGCTGGTGCCCTATTGTGGATTTGACGTTATCGACTAACAATCACAAGAGTAATTTGCGTACCCTGGATAACGGGGCGATAATTTACCCGAAATACTGATGACGCGGTCGAGCGGAATGGTTTCGCCCGTAGCCAGTTCGAGCCATTCCGCACCGTCGGCCCAGGTGAGTTGTTTAATCAGCACGTCTGTTTTGATAAACTCGTTCAGGTCGGTTAGGTACTCAAGCCGGACGAATTTGCCGGGAATAATAGCCGAACGAAAATCGGCATCTGAAGGCAACGTAGCAAAGTTATTCAGGTTCGTTTCCATACCTCAATAACAAGTTCATAAAACGAAACGTGCCACGTAATACTACGTGGCACGTTTCGTTTTTATTGATACGTATAGACTAATAACCAGCCGTTTCCAGTTGTTTTTGCAACTCGCGAAGAATAGTTTCTTTCATCGCGATTTTACGTTTCTGGGTATTAATTTTGTTTAGCACCTGCTTATCGGCATCGTTGTTCGGATCGAGGCCGTCGGCATCCTGAAGCGCAAATTGTAAGTCGCTTTTCTCCCGTCTGACGAGGTATTCCATTTCCCGAATTTTGGTCCGAATCTGCTCGCTCTGGCTTTTAAGCTCGAAAGCAGGGTATTTTCGGGTAATGACCCGACCAAGATAGCTGAGCTCGAAAATCTTGTCGCAAGCCGCTCGGAAACGCTCGTTCAGGTTTTTATCCTGCATTTTGAACGGAACCCGAATCTCTTTCCAGCTATTGAGCAACACTTTCGCCCGTTCGGCAGCCGCAAAAATGTCGGACTGTTTGGACAGTCTTTCGACCTCGTCGGCCATTTTCATCTGCGCTTCGATCCGCGGGTCAATTTTTTTCTCGATAACTATGCCCTTCGCGTCGTTGTACTTCGTGTAGAACATTGTTGTGGCTTTCTTGAACTGCTTATACAGTTTGCCACTTTTCTTAATGGGCACTTCGCCCACTGCTTTCCAGGCGTTGTTCAACCGGCGTACTTCCTGAAAAGCAGCATCCAGATCGCCCAGTCGATTCGCTCGGAAAGCCAGCCGAATCAGTTCATCGTACTTATCCAGACGTTCCTGAATAATCTTGTTCTGCTCATTGAAAAACTCGCGCCGACGCTGGAAAAAGCTGTCCAGCAATTGCTGGAATCGCCCTTCAATTTCTGCATCCGACGCTTTTTCAACAGGTCCCGTCTTGATCCATTTCGTCTTGATTTCCTGCAAGGCATCAGCGGTTGGTCGCCAGTCGTTGCTATCGACAATGGCTTCTGCTTCGGCGATTAGTGCCTGCTTAATCTCAAGATTTTTGCGTTGATTAACTGTTATTAGATCTGCTAACAGTTTTTCTTGCTCGTCCAATCGGTCGAGCAGGGGCAAAAAGTCGCCGAGCGCATCGAAGCCGATGAGTTTTTTGCGGAGTTGAACCAGTTTTGTCAGATAAGAGCCCTTGTTCTGGGCTTCTTCGATGTCCTTTTCGAGCTGACTAACTTTGTTCTCCGCAATGATGAAGCGGTTCTTAAAATAATCGAGCGCTTCCTGCTCCGTGCGTTTTACTTCGCCAATCTGGCGGTCTTCATATTCCAGGTAGCCTTTCAAAAATACCTTTCCGTCTTTGACGTAACCGTATTCGTCTACCAGTGAAGCGTTTTCCATTAATGTACTTGGTTAAGGCTGCGCTGTAGGTTAATTTTGAGGATTGTTGCCAACCACAAATCTATTAGAAATTAATGAGTCAGGAAACCATAATTTTCTCGATGGCAGGCGTGAGTAAAAATATTCCGCCAAACCGACAAATCCTAAAGAATATATACCTTTCCTTTTTTTATGGTGCCAAAATAGGCGTTTTAGGATTAAACGGTTCGGGGAAATCTACATTGCTCCGCATCATTGCAGGTATAGACAAAAATTATACCGGAGAAGTTGTTTTCTCGCCAGGATATTCTGTGGGCATGCTCGAACAGGAGCCAAAATTCGAACTGGGCAAGACGGTTCGTGAGGTAGTAGAGGAAGGCGTGCAGGAAGTAGTTAACCTTCTGAAAGAATTTGACGAGATCAACGAAGCCTTCGGTGACCCCGATGCTGATTTTGACAAACTAATTGAGCGTCAGGGAGAAGTACAGGAAAAACTAGATCATTACAACGCCTGGGAACTCGACCAGAAACTCGAACGGGCGATGGACGCGCTACGTTGTCCACCGCAGGAAGCGATCATTGATAACCTATCCGGCGGTGAAAAACGTCGGGTTGCCCTTTGTCGATTATTGCTTCAACAACCCGACGTATTACTTCTTGACGAGCCCACCAACCACCTTGATGCTGAATCGGTTCTCTGGTTGGAAGAACATTTGCGGCAATATCCCGGCACGGTTATCGCCGTTACGCACGACCGGTATTTCCTGGATAACGTAGCAGGCTGGATTCTTGAACTCGACCGGGGCGAGGGTATTCCCTGGAAAGGAAATTACTCGTCGTGGCTGGATCAAAAACAGCAGCGCTTAGCTAAAGAAGAAAAGTCGGAATCGAAGCGCCAGAAAACCCTGCAACGCGAGTTGGAATGGGTACGTATGGCCCCCAAAGCGCGTCAGGCTAAGTCGAAAGCCCGTTTGGGCGCTTACGAACGACTGCTTGATGAAGACAATCGCCAGAAAGAAGAACGATTAGAAATCTTTATTCCATCAGGGCCACGACTGGGCGCGAAAGTGATTGAGGCCGAGGACGTATCAAAAGCGTTCGGCGACCGACTCCTATTTGAGCACCTGGGTTTCCGATTGCCGCAGGGCGGTATCGTCGGAATTATCGGCCCCAACGGAGCGGGTAAAACGACACTCTTCAAGCTGATTACGGGCCGTGATAAACCAAATACCGGTACGTTCGACGTGGGCGAGACCGTGAAAGTGGCTTACGTTGATCAGGAACACGACGGGCTCGACCCCAACAAAACCGTTTTTGAAACGATTGCGGGCGGTAATGAATGGATTATGCTGGGCGGCAAACAATCGAACGCGCGTGCATACGTGAGTCGGTTTAATTTTGCCGGTGCCGACCAGGAGAAGAAAATCGGTACGTTATCGGGTGGGGAACGTAACAGGGTTCACTTGGCCATGATTCTCAAGGAAGGTGCTAATCTGCTTTTGCTCGATGAGCCAACCAACGATCTTGATGTCAATACGTTACGTGCTTTGGAAGAAGGGTTGGAAAACTTCGCCGGTTGCGCTGTAGTCATCAGTCACGACCGCTGGTTCCTCGACCGGATTGCGACGCACATTCTGGCCTTCGAAGGCGATTCACAAGTATACTGGTTCGAAGGTAATTTCTCGGAATACGAAGAAAATCGACGCAAACGCTTGGGTACCGACGCAACACCAACGCGGATTAAGTATAAGAAGCTCGTCTAAACCTGGATTTAGCAGATTGATGGATTTTCACGATTTTGTTGTGATTAAATTAATGCGCTTCGAAGAAGCGAAAAACAAAATCCAGAAAATCCATCAATCTGCTAAATCCCGGTTCAGACATTTCAACGGATCAGCACCCGCCGATACAACACTGGCTGGTCGGCAGATTTCAAGTTAACCTGATACAAACCCGCTGACCAGTCTCTACTTTCTATTCGGTATTCGTTTTGGCCGATTATAAAGCGAACCGGACGTTCGTAGATACGTCGTCCCAGTAAATCGGTAATTTCGAGTTGGGCGTTACCAGACGCTGTTGCTACGTAGCGAACGGTTAGCTGATCATGAGCAGGAACAGGAAAAACGGTTATGCTACGTTCTGTTTCAGGCTGAATCGACGTAACAACCTTGTCGTTAAGCAGTTGAGTTTTACTAATAATAGCCCGTTCAAATTGGGGTGAACTCCATAACAGATGAGCATTGGCGTATCCTTCATTTTCAAAGTACTCCATTCGGATATCGTACGATTGGCCTTCTGCTAAATCAATCTGACCAAGCCATTCTCTGGAAGGTTGATACGTCCAATGGTCAATCAATAATTTATTATTTACCCAAAGTCGGGCTCCATCGTCGGTTTCGGTAAAAAAACTATACGTATCCGTAAGCGGGGCGATTATTTTACCAGTCCAGCGCACGGTGTATTTATCTGACCCAATATCTGGAGCCGGTTCATTTTGGGCCCAATCAAAATTAATGGTTTCATCTGTGCGACTGAGCGCTGGGCTTCCGCTTATTTCATCCGTATTTTTATAATATTCGCCCCAGAGGCCATTGCCAGCAGAAGCGGGTAAGGATTCATAGTGCATATCCAGCTTGCCGCCCCCGGCTGGTACTTCATACGTGACTAGAGGTGCGTTCTGCCCATTTCCCCATCCCAGAAACTTACGAAAACCATCGGGCGCGGCCAGATAAGGTTTGGTTTCCAGCCGACGTAGCATGCCTACAACCGCATTGAATGTTACGTTCGCATCTTTGGGTTCGCCATCCAGATAGACGCGCACGCCGGTTAAACTGCTGCCAATCGTAACACTTGCCAATTCAGGTTTTACGTCCACAAACGTCTCGTTCGTTAGCCCCGATACGTCCGTAACCAGCAAATGTACCCGATACCAGACTAACGTAGCGGTTTCGCCCACACGCGGTACGCGATAGCTGCCTGCATTCACTCCAGTTATGGGATCAAGTGCCGGGTGTACGTGCTCATCGTGGTGAAAATCGATCCACCAGGTCATCTTCGCATTAACAAGTGGTTGTTGATTATTTGTAAGTGCGTCGCCAACAAATAATAGTAAATCGCCCCCTCGATACGTTGTGTTCGTCACGGGCTGACGAATTCGAGCCACGGGCCGCTGCGCCTGCACCACCTTCAGGGATATGTTCGCCGACGTAGCACTCCCTAAACCATTGGCAACTTTGCAGGAGAACGTAGCACCGTTATCAGCCAGGGCGCAGGCGCCAATTGTATAACTACGTTGGTCAGCCCCGTTTATCGGGTTTCCATTTAGGTACCACTGATACGTTAGCGGTTTTTGGCCCACAGCGTTAACATCGAACGTAACGGCTTCGCCAGTAGGCACTAATTTTCCTGACGACTGGCTGCTGATATAGGGGCTTCCCGAATCAAAAAACGATACTTTATACAGAGAGCCATTCCAGGTTGACGTATTATCCTGTTGACTCCCACTGCCAAGTCCTCCTCGGGCGATATAATACAAATACCCATCAGGACTAGTGGCAATGGATAATGCCCGATCAACCTTCGTCAGAAACGTGCTGGTTATTTGACCATTCGTAGGATTCAGGGTTGAAATGGTACCGTTGCAATAATCGGAGATGAAAATATTGCCCTTGTATTCATCGGGGAAGCGGATAGTAGCTGGGCTATAAAAAGCGACACCTGTTACGGCACAACCTGAGTCATGGCTATAGCAATAAATTGGGTCGACGTACTGTTCAGGTGCCGTCTGATTCGTTTTATGCCCCTCAATAAGCGGCCAGCCGTAATTCTGACCGGGTTTTATCTCATTAATTTCTTCAAAATTATTCCCACCTACGTCGCCCACTAGGATACGTCCTGTTATGGGGTCAATGTCCATTGCAAATGGATTACGCAAACCCAGCGCATAAATGGCACTATAGGGAGCCGCCAACTGGCTCGCAAAAGGGTTATCAGTCGGAATACTGCCATCTTCGTTCAGACGTAGTATTTTCCCCAATAAACTTGTCAGCTGCTGAGCGGCTCGGGCATTGGTTCCATCGCCGGTTGCTACGTATAATTTTCGATCAGATCCAAACCTCAAACTTCCCGCATTGTGAATGGTACCCGGCAGCGGGTCAAACGCCATCAGTATTGTTTCACTTTGCGGATCAGCGACGCCATTTGAAACCCGAAAGCGACTCAGCCGATTTCGGTTCTGATTTTTTACGGTATAGTAGACGTAGCAGTAGGGCTTCTGTGGAAAATCGGGATGAAAGCATAGGCCCGACAAACCCCGTTCGTTAGTTACGTCAATAGTCGAAATAGTCAGGAATGGGTCGGGTGCCAGTACGTCGTTTATGATTTCCCGAATTTTCCCATCTTTTTCTACCACAAACAGGCGACCGTCCGGCGAAAACGTCAATGCGGTTGGATTCAGCTTAGTTGCTACCTGTCGTTGCACAAAACCTGGAGGTAATTGCGCCCGTACCGAATGGAGGCAGAAAAGAAGTAAAAACGAGTAGATAAAGCGCATTTACAGTCAGAACGGGTCTGTAAGTTAACACTTTAGACTCTTATACGCGGGAACCGGTCAACTCATAACTATGTATCTCCCTCAAGTGAAATCTAATTTTCAAAGCCGACTTGGTTAGGCTAAAGGTCCTGTCTCGACTAGAATTTTAACTCAATTAACGTATCACCCAATCGCCTGTTCCAGATCCTGAATCAGGTCGTCAACGTCTTCGATGCCCACGCTCAAGCGTATCAGAGTATCTTTCAAACCGTTCCGTTGCCGTTCTTCTTTCGGAATGCTGGCGTGCGTCATGCTAGCCGGGTGCGTACACAAGGATTCGACCCCACCCAGCGATTCACCCAGTGAAAACACTTCGAAACTTTCCATAACCCGAACAGCATCGGTCATCAAATCGCCTTTGAGTTCAAACGAAAGCATCCCCCCAAAATCCCGCATTTGCCGTTTCGCCAACTCATGACCCACGTGCGACTCCAGACCAGGGTAATACACCTGACTTATTTTGGGGTGCTGTTGCAGGTATTTTGCTACGTGCATGGCGTTCTCGCAATGGCGCTGCATTCGAACATGAAGTGTTTTGATACCACGTAGCACCAAAAAACAGTCTTGCGGACCCGGAACGGCACCACAAGCGTTTTGAATGAAAGCCAGCCGTTGCGCTACGTCGTCGTCGTTCAGGATGATCGCTCCCATCACCGTATCGGAATGCCCGCCCAGATATTTGGTGACGGAATGCATCACAATATCAGCGCCTAAATCCAACGGATTTTGCAGGTACGGCGACGCAAACGTATTATCGACAACGAGTTGAATGTTACGTTGTTTTGTAACAGCGGCTACCGCAGAAATATCAACCAGACGTAGCAGTGGATTTGTCGGCGTTTCGATCCAGACCATTTTTGTGGCCGACGTAATGGCCGTCTCCAGATTCGCGGGGTTCGATAAATCGACAAATTTGAATATTAGGCCAAACTCCTGAAAAACGCGTACCATAATTCGATACGTACCGCCGTATAAATCGTTGCTGGCAATGATCTCGTCGCCAGGTTTAAACAGTTTTAGAATGGCATCGGTGGCTCCCAAGCCAGATGAGTAACAAATACCGTGTTTTCCGTTTTCGAGCGCAGCCAGGTTATTTTGCAGAACGGTTCGGGTTGGATTTTGCGTGCGGGCATACTCGTATCCCTTATGCTTGCCCGGCGACTCCTGTACGTAGGTCGAAGTTTGGTAAATAGGCGTCATGATAGCGCCGGTAGTGGGGTCCGGTTCAATGCCGGCATGGATGGCTTTGGTTCCAAATTTCATGGTCAAAAGTAGCGAAAATAGGGATTCACGTTCTTTCCGAAAACCACAACCGCCCTCCCGAAGTTTGATAGAATGTGAAGAGTCACGTTTCTAAAGCCTTTACCGGCCCTGCCATTGCGGGCATCGTCCTTTCTATAACTCCCGTTGTCTTTACGTCCGTACTGACTTACTACTCTATTGTCTACGAAAACGTAATCGCTCAATTTACGACCTGGCAGTGGGCCGGTATTACGTTGCTATGCGCAATTACGTCGGCTGGGTTAACGCCACCGACCATGCTTGCCCTGATTTTTGGTTATTTTCTGGGGTGGCAGGCCGTTCTGCCTATGTTTGTTGTCAATTTCGGAGGAATTCTATTTATCAATGGCTTGGTTCGATGGCTCGATCATGACTCAGTGCTGGCGTTCATCCAACGAAATCCAAAAGCGCAATCGGTATTGGATCGTATCCTGAATAACGAGCTGGAAGTAATTTTTTTCGCCAAACTATCGCCGATCCTCCCCTTCGGTCTCACTAATTTGTTGTTTGCCTTATCTGGGGCGAAGCTGAAAAATATTCTGCTGGGCGGTTTTCTAGGGATGACACCAAGAACAATCCTGGCTATCTGGACGGGGCACGAAGCCCGCGAAATTCGAACACTACTCGAAAACCCGAATCAGGGTTCGTCTACGCAAATCATTGTTATTGCGCTGGTTATCGTTTCCATTGCCGGCCTTTGGCATGCTATAAATAAATCATTGAAGTAGTTGTTTTGTAACAACTCACAGAAGATCTATCGTCATCTCTATCAAGTGGTTATGACCCGTCTCTAAAATCGTCAATTCGTATCTCCGAAGGCGTTTGGTTAACGGAAGAATATACGAACCTGGCACAATTCGGTCGTAGACTCCGGTGAAGAACCGGATACGTACTACACTATCATTTAATGATTTACTAACTAAACTCAGATCAGGATGAATAAGCCTGAACTGCGTCCAGCTTTTATAGACCAATTCACGTCGGGCCGACGTACCGAGCGAGATTTCAGCAAAACGCATCACAGTTCGGTTTAACAATCCAAGTTGTGTTAGAGCATGACCAAACGTAGTAAGCACCGGCAGATGCGCTAATACGTAGCGAAATGCTTTACGGCCTAGAACTGAGCTAGTTGCCAGTTCATACCAGTTGCTACGGGTGATACCGTCGGGGGCAATCAGAATAAGCTGATCTAAGCGGTCGGCAAATTCCTCAGCCATCGTCAAGGCAAACCGACCCCCCAAACTAAATCCCATCAAGGAAAAGCGGTGAATTTTTTGTTCGTCTAGAAATGCTTTGAGTAATTTATTCCAGTTTTTTTTTGTAAGCAATTGACTCACAACATACTGGCTCTGACCATGAAAAAATAAATCAATGGCAAAAACGGAATATTGCCGTCCAATCTGATTCGCTGTAGGTGAGTAAACCTGGCTAGTTTGCCCAAACCCGTGAAAGGCCAGCAAAATTGATGGCCCATTCCCGAATTTGCGATAGGCAAACTGATTACCTTCAAACGAGAAAATGGATTCGGTACTCATTCGGTAAAATTGCAAAAATCAGACGTAGCATACCGTATGCATGCATACTATTAACGTAGCATTTTTTATCTTTACCTCGTATTGCAAACGTAACGTAAAGGCCCAAACAAGGCAATTGATATGGCATCAGCAGCAATTGAATTACAGGGATTGAATTTTAACTTATCGGAAGAACACCTCGCCGTACAGGAAGCCGCCCGCGATTTCGCGCAAAATGAATTATTGCCGGGCATTATCGAGCGCGACAACGAAGCCAGGTTTCCCGCCGAGCAGGTAAAGCGCATGGGTGAGCTGGGTTTTCTAGGTATGATGGTATCGCCCGAATACGGCGGGGGAGGCATGGATGCTGTTTCCTATGTATTGGCGATGGAGGAAATATCGAAAGTTGATGCGTCGGCCTCGGTGATCATGTCAGTTAATAATTCGCTGGTTTGTTACGGGCTGGAGGCTTACGGAACTGAAGAACAAAAGCAAAAATACCTGACTCGCTTGGCTACCGGAGAAATCATCGGCGCTTTTTGCCTGTCGGAGCCAGAAGCGGGTTCGGACGCTACGTCGCAAACCACTACAGCCGAAGACAAAGGCGATCATTATTTAGTTAACGGTACTAAAAACTGGATCACTAATGGTAACTCATCAGGGGTTTGCCTTGTCGTTGCCCAAACCGACCGTGAAAAAAAACACCGTGGAATCAATTGCTTGATTATTGAAAAAGGCACGCCTGGGTTTGTTGTTGGAAAAAAAGAAGACAAAATGGGTATTCGGGCTTCCGATACACATTCGCTGTTATTTACGGATGTAAAAGTACCTAAAGCCAATCGAATCGGCGAAGACGGATTCGGATTCAAATTCGCCATGTCGACGCTCAACGGCGGGCGAATTGGCATTGCGGCTCAGGCTTTGGGCATTGCGGCTGGAGCTTACGAATTAGCTTTAAAATACAGTCAGGAGCGTAAAGCATTTGGCAAACAGCTATTTGACCACCAGGCTATCCAGTTTAAATTGGCCGAAATGGCGACTAAAATCGAAGCTGCCCGCTTATTAGTTTATAAAGCTGCCCGACTTAAAGACGAGCAAAAAGACTACGTTCAGGCGGCTGCAATGGCTAAATTGTTCGCTTCCGACGTAGCAATGTGGGCCACTACCGAAGCCGTACAGATTCATGGTGGTTACGGCTATGTAAAAGAATTTCACGTAGAGCGGCTAATGCGTGATGCAAAAATTACTCAGATTTATGAAGGTACGTCCGAAATCCAAAAATTAGTTATCGCCCGCGAGCTCATTCGATAAGGCAATTCTTGGTAAAATAGAATTTTTCTACAGAAATAGTGTGTGTTCAGCTTGAATACGCACTATTTTTTTTATTTTTTGGAAATTTTTATACTTGTATTAGTTTTGTACAAATTATTAGTTTTGTGCAACTTTGAGCAAAACGTATATTTTAGCGATACAACCTTTCAGCTATGGAAGATTACAATAAAATAATCGAATCACTGGGCGTGAAATTTATCAAAGCCCGTAACATTCGGATTCTACAGCCTATTACGATAAAGAATTTCTATGACGTAGAAAATACGTTACTGATTTTATTTAATGGTGAAGTATCTATTGGTGACGAAAAGATAAAAGTTGACGTCGGTGACATGTTGTTTATTCCCGGCGGGAAACACGTAACAGTCACTTACGGAGACCCTTCGAACGCAAAAACGGTCTCGAACGAAGAGTTTATGACCCATCGCGAATCGTATTGGGAGGGCAATCACGATCCAAAATTGATTGGGCATTTGCCTAATTCATTTGGCTACGTATCGTTCGAAGCAAAAGTTTTCGATTCCGTCAACTTTTTCAATTCGCTCGACGTACCACCGTTCATCATCAAACGCGAAGAACATCTGGCTACGACTATTGACCAGATTCTGGCCGAAGATATGACCGATTTGGCAGGCAAAGGCCGGATCATTAAGATCAAAACGGAAGAAATCGTTATCGAAGTAGTTCGGTATATTCTTAAAAATCACCTGTTCGTCGAGCAATTGGTCACGAACAGTACGTATTTTAAAGACCCTCGCTTAATTGATATTTTCGCTTATATTAAGGAAAATCTGGGCGGAGATCTGTCGAATAAAGTGTTGGCCAACGTAGCGAACGTATCAGAAGATTACGTAGGTCAGTATTTTAAAATGCTGACTGGCATCAATCCACAGGATTACATTGAATATCAACGTATGGAAGCCGCCGTTGGCTTGCTACGTACCAGCAAGAAGAGCATTCGGGCCATCGGCTCCGAAGTGGGCTATAAGGATACGGCTTATTTCTGCCGTCGCTTTAAAATGATGTTCGGTATTCCGGCCGGTAAAATGCGCCGTCGGGAGTCGCTAATGAATGTATAGGGTTTTCTAAAAAATAGAAATGGGGAAGGCTTTGATACGTCAAAGCCTTCCCCATTTCTATTTTCATCTGCGTTATCCTAGAATCAGTTACTGCATGTTTACCTCAATTGGTAACGTATAAAATACTGCTACGTGCTTTCCATCGACCTGGCCAGGTTCCCAGCGGGGCATTTGTTCGACGGCAGCAATAATATTCGCCATAAAGGCTTCCATTCCTTTCTTTGCTTTTTTATCGAGCGGCTTTGTCGTTACGCGCACATCGTGGACGTATCCGAGTTCGTCAATGATAAATTTAGCCGCCACTGGTCCCGTATTATTATTTTTCCGCACCAGTGAATTCGGTACCTTAATCGTAGCCGCCAGATACCTACTTAGGGCAACACTCCCACCTGGAAATTCGGGCTGTCGCTCAACGACTGTGTATACCTTGCGATTGTCAATTTGGGCAAAAGCTTTAGGGCTATATACCGACGTAGCAATTGCTATAGAAACCAGGACAAGCCCGACAGAAAAAAGATGTTTCATAGATTAGGCCTGCACGACCGATTGATTAATTTCCTGCACCACAGCCGACAATTGTGGCAGGAGTTCAGGATTTTGTTCGATACCGTTTCCCACAACAATCATATCAGCACCTGCTTTGAGGGCTTCGTAAGCGCGTTCTCCTGAATTCAATCCACCACCCACAATCAAGGGTACATCGACCACAGATCGAACGGCGGCAATCATCTCCGGCGATACAGGCCAACGAGCGCCACTACCAGCATCCAGATACATCAACTGAAGCCCCAGCATTTCGCCCGCCATAGCTGTACACGCAGCAACAGCCGGTTTATCACGGGGTAAGGGCATCGTACCACTTACGTAGGAAACCGTGGTTTGCGTACCACTATCTACAACCATATAGCCTGTAGGCAGAATTTCTAATCCACTTTTTTTCAGAAGCGGGGCGGCAATAACGTGCTGACCAATCAAAAATTCCGGATTTCGACCTGAAATAAGTGATAGAAGTAATATAGCGTCGGCCGACGACTCAATGTGAAGCGGATTACCCGGAAACAAAATGATAGGTACCTGACTGTGTTTCCGAATCAAAGCGATCACCTCTTTGTGAACGTAATCGGTGACCAGACTCCCGCCAACCAGGAAAAAATCGACAGGGTACTTATTTGTACGTGCTACTAAATCAAAAAGGCCGTTCTCATCGATTTTATCGGGGTCGATGAGAACGGCAAAGGCTTTCCGGCCAGTGCGTCTGAAATCACGGAGTATATTTAACAGGCTCGACGGGAGCTTGTTTGTGGTATTCTGTGGGTTCAGCGGTTGGATTGATGGCATTATTTGTACGGATGCGGGCTAAAAATCCAGTTAGCTGCTCGCGAGCAATGTTTGTGAGAACCGATGTAAGGAGCCCACTAACCAAACCCGCGGCTGCCGACGTTTTTGCTGTTTCCTTCTGTATCTTTTCTGAATGATCTTTCAAAGAAACTGGTTCGTGATAGGATGACGTTTCTTCATCATACACATCATCCCAGTCGTCGGGTTCGCCGTATTTTTCGGCATACCGATACTCATCAGACTTTGGCAGAATGGCATTAACTACCAAATATACGGCTAAAGCAGCACCCGCTACAAATGCAGCTGTTTTCCCAACATCGACGGCATCGTCTTTCAGGTTGTCGACACTGTCACTAATTGTTGTCTTAAATCGCTCTGTAGCAGCCATTAATTGGGCACGCCGAGCCGTCGTATCAGCAAATGGTACTTTGGGATCTTCCATTTTTTATCTGGCTAAAAAGTGGGTAAATAAATCGTTAATATGAAATAACTATCAGGTTTTTACTCGGTTTGGCAAATTTATGAAACGTCCCGGCCAGCGTTACTCATCGACGAGCGGGTTTGTGCCATTAACTCTTCAACGGCTTCTGACTTTTCATGAATTTTCTTTTCCTGACTTTTCTTGATAGCGCTGTAAGCCATCACACGAATCTTATCTTTAAAAAAGCCTTTCGCAGCTGCCCAAATTATTGTCAGCAAAAGAAAGAAACCGGTCATAATTAAAAAACCTAGGTAACGGCTTTCCGTTACCTCATTAATATAAGCGGCCAGCAGAATAAAAATAAATAAGGTTGTCATAGTGCCCAGCAAGGCCAGCACAATACCATGAATACCAATAACAACCCCCTCCTCAATTTTTCCCCGGCTTTCCAGCGTAAATAATTCGATACGGGCTTCCAGATAGCGGAATATATTTTCCCGAATTTCATCCAAGCGTTCCAGCATATTTTTAATGTTTATTTTTCACGCTACGTTATTTACCAAAAAACGCCTGATTTGTTTTAGAAAGAGGATAAAATAAAACAGCTCCGGCAGGTGCGGAGCTGTTTTATTCAAGCCGAACAACGTAGTGTTTTCTACTGATTCAGAAAAGCCACAACGTTACGTTTGTTGATGCATGCTTTCGAACGTAGTACTTGGTACTCACAAGAATAACTACCCGGTAAAGAGTTTATCCATTCAGAAAACTTTATATCGGAACTAACTTTCACTTCAGCAGCCTTACCTAACGCGACTGCCGCAATTTTGCTTCAATAGTCTGCTGAGTGTGAGGCACAGCCCGCAGACGCTCTTTCGGAATCAGCTTGCCGGTATCTTTGCAGACGCCATAAGTTCCGTTTTTGATACGTACCATAGCTGCATCCAACTGCTGAATGAATTTTTGCAAACGGGCCGCTAATTGACTTAGGTTTTCGCGTTCGCTGGTGTCGGCTCCATCTTCAAGTAATTTGGAGTTGCCCGACGTATTATCGGTACCACTGTCGTTGCGCTTGCTGAGCGATTCTTTGATATAGTTTAGCTCGCTACGTGTGTCGTCGAGTTTCTTACTAATCAGCTCCTCGAACTCTTTCAAATCCTCTTCTGAATAGCGCTTTTTTTCTTCCTGAACCATAGCTAATACTATGTTAAGATGGGGTGCTTTATTTTGGCCACAAAATTAATGCTTTCTAAGCGGTATTTCAACCCCCGATTAAAATATAAATCTGATTTTGTAAAATTTTGACTAACTGGCGATTTATAATTTCACCAATGAATATTTCGTAATAAGTTATTTACAACAAAAAAGTCTTCTGTAGGTAACATGTATAGTAAACGATTATACTGATTATTAATATTATATTAATCTTAGAAAAAATATACCTTTCGCAATATCTTATATGATTTATTAAGTTTGCGGGACACTTTATCAGTAAAATTGTTTTTAGACAGAAGTACACGGTAAAATCATGGGATATATTGAGCCAGCTCCAATAAAAGATAAAGAGAATCCGCTTGAATCAATGATGTCGCGTTTTGACGCGGCTGCAAAACTGGTTGGCATCTCCGATGAGATGTACGACATTCTCAAAGTACCTGCCCGTCAGGTTATTGTCGGGCTGCCCGTTACGATGGATAACGGCGCTATCAAAGTATTTGAGGGGTATCGGGTTATACACTCCAACATTCTCGGTCCAGCCAAAGGCGGTATCCGGCTCGATCCGGCCGTTCACCTCGACGAAGTACGTGCTTTGGCCGCCTGGATGACCTGGAAATGCGCCGTTGTCGACATACCATACGGTGGTGCAAAAGGCGGAATCGCCTGTAATCCACGCGAAATGTCGGCCGGTGAAATCGAACGGCTTATTCGGCAATACACAGTAGCCATGCTCGACGTCATTGGCCCAGATCGTGATATTCCGGCCCCCGACATGGGTACCGGCCCGCGCGAAATGGCGTGGATTGTCGACGAATACTCGAAAGCGAAAGGTATGACCGTAAACAACGTAGTGACCGGTAAACCTCTGGTTCTTGGGGGGTCATTAGGACGTACCGAAGCTACTGGCCGAGGGGTTACGGTTGCCGCGCTAGCCGCTATGGATAAGTTACGAATGAATCCATACCGAGCCACAGCGGCTGTTCAGGGTTTTGGCAACGTGGGGTCATTTGCTGCCGAACTGCTACACGAACGGGGGGTTACAGTTGTAGCTGTCAGCGATATTTCGGGTGGTTATTACAACAAAAAGGGCATCGACATTACCGCTGCGGTTAATTATCGGAACGGTAACAAAGGTACGCTGGAAGGATTCGACGGAGCCGAAAAAATCTCAAACGAAGAGTTGCTTTCGTTGGCCGTAGACGTACTAGTACCAGCTGCCAAAGAAGACGTAATCACGGATGACAACGCTGGGTCTATTCAGGCCAAAATGATTGTAGAAGGCGCTAACGGCCCAACATCGGCCAGTGCCGACGAAATCATTAACAGCAAAGGCATTCTAGTCGTGCCCGACATTCTGGCCAATGCAGGTGGTGTTACCGTCTCGTATTTTGAGTGGGTACAGAACCGTATCGGTTATAAATGGACGCTAGACCGTATTAACCGCCGGGCTGACCGGGTGATGAAAGATGCGTTTGACCGCGTATTCGAAACATCACAACGTTATCAGGTACCGATGCGTCTGGCCGCTTATATTGTAGCCATCGATAAAGTTGCCAGTACGTACAAATTCCGGGGAGGATATTAGCCTGTATGTATGATGTATGGTGTATGAGGTATAATTTTGTTCGTCCTTGATACATCGAGAATACATCATACTTCATATATCATACATCAAATTATGCGCTTTCACCGCGAAGGGAATACCATTATGCTAACAACAGGGCTGGTTTTGCTAGCTCTCAACTTGCTGGCTTACTTTTATTTATTTTCCGACAACCCAGTTGCCATTGGCCTATTGCTTGTCGTAAGCCTGATTCTATTTGGACTTATCGTTCAGTTTTTTCGCGTACCAAACCGTCAGTTGACGCAAGGTGATTTACAAGTAATCGCACCTGCCGATGGCAAGGTAGTGGTTATTGAAGAAACGACTGAGCACGAATATTTTAAAGACCGGCGTCGGCAGGTTTCCATTTTCATGTCGCCCCTGAACGTGCACGTCAATCGGAATCCGATTTCGGGCATTGTACGTTATTTCAAGTATTTTCCAGGCAAATACCTGGTTGCCTGGCACCCAAAATCGAGCACCGAAAACGAACGTACTACAGTCGTTATTCAGTCAAAAAATGGGGTAGAGGTGTTGTTACGTCAGATTGCCGGCGCTGTTGCCCGACGTATCATTTGGTACGTAAAAGAAGGCCAACCCGTCAATCAGGGCGAGGAGTTTGGTTTCATCAAGTTTGGCTCCCGCGTTGATGTATTTCTCCCATTGGATGCTAAAATCAACGTAAATATTGGCGACGTAACACGAGGTGGCGTAACGGTAATTGCTGAACTGCCAGAATCTTAGTAAGTACCGAAATGATAATAAGGGCTGAATTTAAACGTAGCAAATGCTACGTTCAAATTCAGCCCTTATCTATTTCTTAGTCATGAACTCTGTTTTTGTTCTGCTGACGAAGCCGGGCAAATATTATACTCGAATACTTAGCAGTTCACCACGTTCGGTTTCTGTGACTATTAATCCAAGTTTTCCAGTAGAGTCAAATATGCAGTTTGAGGGATTCTGACCGGGCAATTTTATATCCCGAATAAAACTACCTTCATGCGAAAAAACCCGGATGATTCCTGCGCCATAAACGGCTACATACAAGTTACCATCTGGCCCCAAAGTCATACCATCTGGGCCAGGTGTTGTGGCTTTATCTGGCGCTTCTATTACGTCTGTCCAGACGCGAATACTCTCCCAACTTAAGGTATCTACGTCCCAATAACCGCTCCAGATGCGTTGCTCGTGCGTTTCAGCAATCAAGAGTGTTTGGCCATCACGTAGAAAAGCCAGCCCATTCGGATACGATAATCCATCGGCAATAATAGTAATCGAAGCATCGGGTGAATAAACGGCTACGTACCCCTGAAGACCATCGTCGGGCGAGCCGGGACACGTAACGATCAGATTATTTTGCGCGTCGAAAAGGAGGTCATTGGGCTTATTGAGAGGTTGCCCGCTTACATGGCTAATGATGGTTTCAATTTCTTCGGTGGCTAAGTTTAAGCGCCGGATGTTATTATTTCCTGAATCACAGAACCAGATATAATCCTGATGATACGTAGCACCGTTGGGCCGTCCAGCCGTATGAATACGTTTGGTTGTTCCATCGGCCATTCGGCAAAATAGCCCTTCTCCTTCCTGTTCCACACACCACAAGTTTCCGGAGGAGTCAAATGTTGGTCCTTCCGGAAATTTCAACCCTTCTGCCAGTACATGTATAGTTTCCATAACGTTTGCTGTTGTTCCAGGGAAATAGGTCAAAAAATATGCCGCCCAAAGACAGCATTATTTTAAAATACTCCTACCTAAATTTTGTTTACGCTTTTTTTGGAACGGCTGGCCATTTCCTCATAAAACGATGGCGCTCAACGAAAACCTGTTCGGATTTTCATTGAGCGCCATCAGTGATAAAACGGGCAAGTCAGCTATCGAAACGTTCTATACTTTATTTGGATCTGGATGTTTGTAGGGATCGCGGTAGGAGCGAGCGAGCATCTTTGTCGCTTCTTTGTCTCCTACAACCTCCCGTTTCTGTGGGTCATACACCATTGGCCGTTTTAAATCCATCGACATATTGGCCAGAATGCAACTAGCGGTAGAAATATGGCCTTGCTCAATGTCGGCAACCGGACGACTATTTTTCTCAATAGCATCCAGGAAATTGAGCATATGCAGACGTGTTGCGGGCGCAGCATTTAGCTCAATTTTGGGTTCTGTGGGTTCCGTTACGTCTTCAGGATATTTTTCTTTTTCGTAAAGGACATCGAAATGAATTTTCTTGCCATCCTTGCCTTCAGGAATAAAATCGGCCTGCATCGTACTGCCCCACAACGTACCTTTATCGCCATAGAGCGTAAACGACCAGGGATATTCTGGATTATTGGGCGCCCCCCAGGTACGGTGCTGCCAGACCGCGTTTAATTCATCGAACTCAAACACCGCCGACTGGGTATCGGAAATATTCGATTTTCCGTCTTTCTGCACGTAAATACCCCCTTCCGACGAAATACGTTTGGGCCAGCCGAGGTTTAGCATCCAGCGAACGGTATCGAGCATGTGTACGCACATATCGCCAGTGATACCATTGCCATATTCTTTAAACGTACGCCACCAGCGAACGTGCGGCAGGCCATCGTAGGGACGTAATGGGGCTGGACCTGTCCACATATTATAATCCAAAAAATCAGGAATAGCCTGCACAGGTGGATTGCCATTGTTGCGCATATGGAAATAACAGCACATCTCCACGTGTGAGACTTTCCCTAGCAGCCCCGCATCGACAACCGTTTTTTTGGCATCGATCAGGTGGGGAGTGCTTTTACGCTGCGTACCAACCTGCACTACTTTGTTGTATTTCCGGGCTGCAGCTACCATCGCTTCGCCTTCCATTACGTCGACGCTAATGGGTTTCTGAACGTAGACGTGGGCTCCCGCTTTTACGGCGTCAATCATTTGCAGCGCGTGCCAGTGGTCGGGGGTACCGATAAGCACGATATCCAGCTGATTTTCGGCAAGCATTTTCTGGTAATCGCCGTATAGTTTAGGCGTCTTTCCTGATTTCTGGCGCTGGCTAACGAGTTTAGCGGCTCCTTCCATCATGCGCTTATCTACGTCGCAGAGCGCTACAACTTCAACGGGAGCCACCTGAATCAGACGGAATAAATCGCTTTTGCCGTACCAACCCGTACCAATCAGGGCCACGCGATAGGCTTTTGGCGGATTAATAAGGTCCATACCTCTGGCGCCAAACGTAGAAAGTGCCAATGCAGCGGTAGATCCCTCTAAGAAACGTCGTCGATTAATATTGAAATTGTGCATAAGGTAAAGTGGAGAGTTCAGGTTTAAACGTTTTATCTATTTCAGTAGAAGCATTACGGCTTCATCGCCCATGACAGCTTTCTTTGGGCGGGGGTGTTCTGCGTTAAAAACCTGCAACATGGCAGGCTCAAGAATCTGATTCGGATTTTCATCAATCTGGCCATATCTGAGTACTCGATTTACATCCAGATTCAGTTTTTTAGCTAAAAAAGCATAAGCAGCCGCCCGTTTGGTAGGGCCATAATCGTGACCCTCGTTGAGAATATGAATATTCTCAAGCTGTTCTTTAGCCCCGTAGTAATTATAAATAGTCTGGATGTATGGGAACTCCACATCGGGCGTGTGCTTGGTCCAGTCTTTCCCATCCGAAATCATTAGCATAGGCCGGGGAGCAGCCAGCGCGGCAATCTCAACATTACTTGTCTGGTGGGTAGGGCGATTGTGAATGGGCATTCCACTTTCGCAGGTGCAGCCCCCAAAAAAGTAAGAGGAAACCATAACGGCCGGCACAGAAACTTTAATACGTTGATCAAGGGCGGTTAGAATAAATGTCTGCGTTCCGCCACCCGATTCGCCCGTCATGCCAATTCGCGACGTATCAACTTCAGGTAAACTGGTTAAAAAATCCAGCGAACGCAGGCCATTGAGCGTCTGGAGTTTCAGCGCAGATGGTAATTGATGACTGCACTGTTTCGAATCGCCGTAGTCAAGCATGTCGTACGTAAATACGACCGCGCCCATACGGGCCAACGTAGCACAACGCTGCTGGGTATACTCTTTCAGGCGTGCATCCTGCGAAGGCATGTGGCCATGCGGACAAAGGATTCCCGGCGATTTTCCCGTTACGTTGAGTGGCTTATATAGATTACCCGTTACGTAGATGCCGGGCAAACTCTCAAACGCTACGTTTTCAACCGTATAGCCGTTCAGTTCGCGCACACTGTGACGTATGGGCGCGAGTGGGGCAAAGACTGGTTTTTCGGGTAGTGTCATGCCATCGCGAATACCCTGCCGAATTAACGTAGCACGAGCTTCCCATGAAGCTTTATCCTGAAACGTCTGGGCGAACGTTTTGAGTGCTTCAGCGCCTTGCTGTTCCGTAAAGTAAGCCCCCTGGCGCAAACCAGAAGTCGTAGTTTTGGCCTGCCCCAACAACGTAGCAGAAACACTCGTTACGAAACCTATCGTCAAGAAAAACCGACTGGCATTCACCTTTCTCATACTACTACGTTAAGCGTAAAACCAAAAGATAGCTTCTTAAAACTCTTACTGTTATAAGAATTAAATATCGCCCCGTTTGAGGGCTTTCACAGCAAAATCGGCCGCTCGCGCCGACAAAGCCATGTATGTAAGCGATGGATTCTGGCAGGGAGATGAAGTCATGCAGGCGCCATCGGTGCAGAACACGTTTTTCACGACGTGATGCTGATTGAATTTATTAAAGACCGAATTTTTTGGACTTGTACCCATGCGAGCCGTACCCATTTCGTGAATACTCAAACCGGGATGTGCCTGCGCGTCGAAACCATTTATGTTGGAAAAGCCCGATTTTTCGAGCATCTGAACAGCCTGATCATGGGCGTCTTTCCGCATAAGCATTTCATTTTCCCGATAATGCACATCCATTTTCAGCACCGGCTGACCCCACTTGTCTTTCAGTTCGTCGGTCAGATAAACCCGGTTATCTGCATAGGGCATACACTCGCCGAACGCGTCCAGCGTGATTTTCCATTTGCCAAACTGCGTCGCTTTTTCTTTGAAGTCAGCCCCAAAACCTTCTTCTCCGAACGCATGCTCCCAATTCTCGCGATTGGTATACACTTCAAAACCATAGCCACGTGTAAAGTCCTGCTTAGGCTGGCCGGGCAAGTTTCGGAAGCGGGGAACGTAGAGACCTGCCGGATGTCGACCGTAGTAATATTTATCGAGATCGTGCTCATAATCGGCGGTGGCACCGACGTGAAAATGGTGATCCATAAGGTTGCGACCCAATTGACCGCTGTCATCCATTCCATTCGGGAAACGCTTCGACTTTGAATTCATCAGAATGTACGTAGAACCCAGCGCCGACGCGTTTAGAAAGATGATATTAGCCCGAAACTCATGCCATTGGTGCGTCTGCTCGTCAATAACTCGCACGCCCGTAGCACGCCCTTTCTGCTCGTCGTAAATAATTGAATTGACAATCGAGTGCGGACGTACCGTCAGTCGTTTGGTACGTCGAGCGGCTGGCAACGTAGCAGACTGCGTACTGAAGTATGCGCCATACGGACAACCCCGCATACATAGGTTTCGAAACTGGCACTTAGCCCGTCCCAAATTCATTTGCTGCTGCGTAGGAGCCGTCAAATGAGCCGCTCGCGCCGAAATGACCTTTCGATCCGGAAACAACGTATTAACGCTTTTCCGGAAATGCATTTCTACGCAATTGTCGGGCAGGGCAGGTTGAAACTGACCATCAGGCAGATGCGGCAACCCATCGCGGTCGCCAGCAATTCCCGCAAATTTTTCGACGTAATCGTACCAGGGAGCGAGGTCTTTATAACGTATCGGCCAATCGGTACCGATGCCTTCTTTGGCGTTTGCCTCAAAATCGAGATCTGAAAACCGGAAGGAGTAACGTCCCCACATCAACGATTTTCCACCCACGTGATAGCCACGAATCCAGTCGAACGGTTTTTCTTCTACGTACGGATTCTCCAGATCATTCACAAAATGATGATGTGTGGCCTCTGTTATGGTAAAACCGGTGCGATTCTGAACTGGATATTTTTTGAGCAGATCAAGCGGCATTTGCTGGTTGTGGTGCGGAAACTCCCACGGCGCTTTGGTAGCCGTATGATAATCCGTTACGTGCTCAATCATACGACCACGTTCCAGAAGCAATACGTTCAACCCTCTCTCACTAAGCTCTTTAGCCGACCAACCTCCGCTGATACCCGAGCCAACGACAATAGCATCAAATTTTTTACCTGACGGAATAGGTGGTTCAGAGTAAGTATACTGGCTCATGATAAATAATTTGGAAAGGGTCCATTCGAATAACGTAGTACTCGCAGAGAATGATGCAAGCATCATTTCGTACCAGCGTCAGCAACGTATCACTTCTGAAGAAAAGCAGCTATTTCCATTCCCCAGGCAATCCCGATATGAATGAGTAAACCGCCCCAGATGCTACGTGTTGTCAGGGCTAATACGCCTAATAAATAACCGCCAAATATGGATGAAACAGCCTCGCCCAAGGGTCGACCAAAATGAATGGAGCAGTACCAAACCACCATCGGTAGTATAGCTCCCGGTCCCAGAACGCGACTCATGCCAATCACCAGAAACCCTCGAAAAAGCAGTTCAGTCGGAACGAAGTCCCATCCATAACAGAGTTCGTAAATCAGTACAGTAACCCACTCTGGTACACCAAGAAAATCATTGGCGTTGGTGTCGCGATACGTCGGATAAGAAGCTAGAAAATCTGGTTGGAACGACGCCAACGTAATGAGCGGAATCATCAAGGCCAGCAACGTAACGTAGAGAATTAATCCTTTCCGTTTCGGTGCCATGCCATAAAAACTGTTACGTTGGGTTTCGATCAGTTTGTAGAAAAGGAATAACGGCAGGACAATTGTTAAAACGGATTGCAGGTTGTGGAGGCAGTAATAAGCGAAAACAAAAATCTGCCCATCGAAAAGCTGCCGAGCCCAGTCACTATCGGCGTAGAAACCAGCGTAGGCTGAGTAACAAACCAGTGCCATACCGCTACGTAGCCAGAATTCGCGGTTGCGCCAGATGTCGGTACGTCGCTTGAAATACGTCCATATAGCAACGCTGACGTAGTAGGCAGTGGCATACAGACAAAAATAAAGAACGCCCCACAGCGGTTTTCCCTGATAGCTATCAATGAAAGAATCTTCGAGGTCGAAGGTGTAGTTGACAACCAGCAGTAAGAAAGCCCAGAGCCCGGTTGCTAGGTAGAGGTTGAGTTGAAAAGCAGCGCGAAAGTGGTCGCGCAAATCACGCAAGAAGGCTTTCATGTAGTGTTACGTTGTCCGATGAAAGTAGGCTCTCACCGGACAACAAAAAACGTCATTAAAATCCTTCTCTCTCGGCTTCTTTGTCTTTTTTCTTTTCCTCTTTCTTTTTCTCTTCCTTCACCACTTTCTGGCCTGGTTGTGGTTTCGGCTTTGGCGGAGTTTTGGCTTTGGTCTTGTATTGGTCGAGATAGCGATCAACGAAAAGCGTTTTTTCGTCGGCAGTAGCGGCCAAAACTTCTAACGTTGCTTTTCCGGAATTCTTCGAACTAGCCAGCAGGCGGTCGTTAATGTCCTGCTCCGACGTAATGATGGCTAACTGACCGAGAGCGTTCGGACCATTACCCGGTTTGTAATCGTAGAATACCCACACGTCCGGCGACGATTCCAAGTAAATGCTGGCCTCATCGCCATTAACTGTTTTGCGGATTTCGACGAAACCATCCATTTGGGCGTTGATGTCGGTCGCCATCATGTTCGATACGCCCAGTTGGCCCGTGCTATAGAAGGCGTTATATTTTGGCGACCAGCGCAAATTGGCGTTGGCCAGTACTAGCATCGCGTTCAGTTTCGGAGAAGCCAGATTAAGCGCTACGTGTGAATTTTGCGCTTTTGTCCGATAGGCATCTACGGCTTGTTGTCCAATCAGAGGCACCAGCTTGTCCGAAAGTCGATTCAGGTCATCGTCGGCCGCTTCGTCGTTTTTCTCTTCCAGATTCGTTTTAACGATTTTGTCGGAAATCGCAGCACTAATTTGTTCAGGAATAGGGAAGGCAAAGGCCAGCAACGTATTGAACCGATACTGCGCGCTATCGATGTTCACCCGTGCAGAACCCGCCGACAACAGGTATTCATTCGCACCAGCGTGAAGCAAATTCATTTTACCTTTAAACGTCATCAGCCCACGGGCGTCGTTGAAGGTAAACGCATTTTCAACATCAGCTTCGGCATCGCTACTATCAACTTTCGCAGTACTATCGGTCGAAGCGGTGGCTGTGGTGGCAAGGTCGGAGGCTTTCGAAGCAATGCGATACACTTTGTCTTTTTCATCGTAGCGCATCACGCCCGTCGCCGAAAACAAATCCTGATCGCGCGAATCTTCTTTGGGCGACAGGAAGGTTGGGTAAAGGCCCGAACCATCGGATCGTAAATGAATACCAGCCACTAATTGCTGACCACCTTCATTTTTCAGATTCTTATCAACTTTGATTTCAAGCCGTTCCTCAACTTTTTCCTTAAACGGAATCCAACCAGCAACCAAATCCTGTCGTTTCTTCAGAGCAGGTTTAATAAATCCGTCCATAGCTAAATCAGGTTGCGGAGCCTGCATCGAAATAGAGCCCTTGTACAGCATTTTAGGGGCCAGTTGCAGATTATCAGCTTCGTCAACTTCGGCTCGTGCTACGGTAAAATAAGTCGTCGTTGCGCCTGAATTAGCGCCCCGTTTGCCCTTGGCTGGTTTTTTGGTATCGGCAGTCAACGCAGGAGAAGCCGAAGCGGGAGCTTCTTTCAACTCGAAACTACCCATTTTAATGCTGGCCGTATCGCCTTTGGCTGTGGCGAACTGATACGTAGCATCGCCCGTAAACCGCGTGCGGGAGAGCACCTGAATATTTCCATTTTTCAGCTTATGAAACAAACTGATTGTATCCAGTTCCAGGCGAGCGTTTTTGAGGGCCAGCATTTCGCCGTTACGTTTGATCGTCACTACGCCTTTATCGGGGTAAATCCGTGCATCCGCCGACGTAACGTAAGGAACGCCACTGATGTTAAGAATCATTTTCTCTACGTCGTAGAGGGCTGATCCTCCATTGAAGGTCAGTCCTTCCTGCTCCTGCGCCGTTGCCGTAAACGTAGATGTTTTCACATCGCCTTTCATGGCAATCGTTTTGGCATTCAGGTTCCACTGGGCGCGGTTGATGCTGGTTTTGTAGGCCGCAAACGGGAATTCCATGCTTGAACTAACCGTATCATCCAGGCTTTCTTTCTTGTTAATCGCCAATCCAACGATCCCTTTAACCTGATTGAAATCGACATTCACGTCATTACCAAGCAGAATTGGCCGGGCGTCCTGTTTATCGGAAAGAACCTTAAACTGTGCTTTGCTCGCGATAAATCCGTCTTTGTTGAACTTGATGCTGTTTGAAATAGCTTCCGAATCTTTTCGACGTAGCGTGCCGTTTCCAAACAACCCTACCGAACGTAGCACCAGGCCACCTTCGAGATTGGTCGTGGCGTTATAGAAATTGAAATTGTTCTTCTGCGTCGAAATGACCATGCTATCAGCTTTCGGCCACCATTTCAACGCATAGTTGTTCAACTGCACCGCTGGAAAATATATCTGTGAGCCACCGGGTTTACCCGTCAAGCCTTCTTTAATTTCGCCTTTCTCACCCGATGCCAACAACGAATCGGTCATGAACAGTATTTCTTTTGTATTCAGGCTGGCAGTCAAATGGCTCAGGATCCCGTCTGCCTTCAAACCTCCTTTATCCATTGTTAAATCACCGGTAAACTTCACATTTGAAGCGCCACCGCCCTTTTTGCCTGCGTAAACTGGATAACCCGTTGCCGGCGCTTTATGAACGAAACCCAACGTATTGTCGGGCATAGTTTTCAACTCAGCTTTAAATGGTGGGAAAATACCGTCGGAATAGAATGTACCCATAAATGAGATGTCGCCTTTACCGAGACTATCGTTGTCGACTGCTGGAATTTTGAAATAGACTTTCTCATTATATGTAATATTTCCGCGAACCAGTTGATTAAAGTAAACGGTCATGCCTTCGGGCATCACTAGCCGCTGAGTCGTTTTCTTACCGGCGATACGTCCCGATTTGTTATCGGCTCCGGCCAGATAAACCATACCCGGATTTTCATACTTGATATCGCCCCCAACTTCGCCGTCCTTACCCTGAGCTGCCAATTTTTGCGACGAGAACGTAATGGAGTCAATCTTGTTCAGACTCATCGCGAACTTGTCGTAATTGAATTTAAGATCGCGACCGGCGTAACGTAGCGTTCCGGCTTTCAATTGGCCATTCAAAGCAAAATCACGGCCTTTGCCAACACGTAGCACTTTATCGGAAGGGAATCCGAAGATTTTCAACGAATCAGAAATCGTGAACCGTTCAACGCCCCGAATGGTCAGCATTTTATCGTCCAGATTTATAGTCGCGTTTTTGATGCTGTCGTTGGAAGCAAAGAGCGATTGTATCTGAAAATTGTCGTAATCGCTCTTGTCGGCATAAGCCAGTACGTAAAGAATACCTTTACGACTCAACCGCATAACCTGCGTATTAGGATCGCGGGTCATGTAGCCTTCCAGCACCATCCGACTGAGCGCACCACGTAGTGCCACCGGACTTACTTTATTGGCGCTGGCAAACTGGATAATATCTTCGTCCAGAAACGTCTGCTGTTTTTTGGTTGCTACGTAGTTCGCTACGATTTGCAGGGGGTGAAAACCGTAATCGACCGTCAGATCCGCGTAGCGCTGCGGCTGAAAATAATCGAACGATTCGAAACGTACCGGCACTTCGCGTTTAGCTCCCACCTGATAAAAATCAACTTTGCGACGCGGCAAATCCCAACGTACCACTTCGGGCATGATGTAAAATTTATGGTACGAATCAGCATAGGGAACTCTGGCGTAGTCGGTACGTTGCTCGCGATCGAGCCAGGCAATTTTCTGGTTTTTATCGAACCGGAATTTAACCGACGGATGGCTGACGGAATCGGTATCGACGTAGCCAACGAAAGCCGCCGAATTTGCCGAAATCATTGGATTAGCAGCTGCACCCGCTTTTGTTTGTTTTACGGGTTCTGTCGTATTAAAACCCGATTGAGCCAATCCAGCCTGCGTCGAATCGACTGGCATTGACGTAGCATCGTTGCTGAAATCGAACCGGCGACTGCTGACTTTAAACGCGGGTTTGCCGTTATGTTTAACAGTTATCTGCGCTGGCTGTCCACTTGCTGATGCACCCACCATCTGCGTTCCAGATAATGCCAATCCACCCCGATAATCAATATCTGCGCCCAAATCAGGTAACTTGACATCGTTCTGCCATGACATGAATCGAGGATACGTAACGGGGCCACCTTTTTTCTTACTGACATATTCGAAAACCCCCTTGGTAGGTTTCGTGGGCGTTCCGGGACGACTTTCGTACGTGAGTGTCACGTCGTCGGCCTGTAAACGCGGATTCATCGTCGTCAGTGCATACTCACTCAACGTAACGAAAATGTCAGGACGGCCCGCCGTAGCCCAGGTAAATTTCCCCCCCTGACCTACAAGAATCCCATCTTTCAACATTACGTCTCCCGACGTATTTGAGAGAATCGCTGAATCGCCGTTGGCAACGATAGCCAGCGATACGTCCTTCAACGTAATAACCGGCCCGAAAACCGAAGGAATTGGGCGACGCTGTGGAATGTACTGAGGACCGTATTGGCGCGGCTGAGTTGAATCAGACGTAGCAGGTACATCCCAACCATCGAAACGAGAACGTTCAGCTGATGCTTTTGCCGACGCTAGCGAATCGGCCGTTGTTTGCGGCTGGCCGGGTTTGCTCACTGGTTGGCCACCTTCAACGTAGCGAAATTGATACGTTCCTCCATTCGCCAATAACTTGTTGTATTTGCTGGCGTACAACTCCCGCTTCTCTAAAAACTGACGTATCGTTTCCAGACTTTTCGAGAACGTTTTGGGGTCGTTTGCGTCAAACAGCTTTTCGGCAATCGTCAAAATCTCATCGACGCTTGTAGGAGAAGTAGGCTGCTGTTGTGAGTTTACGGCCTGATAGAGTGACTCATAAAGTGGGGCAAATTGCGTTGCCGGCTGCCACCGTTTCTGATTCATTTTACGGCTCAGCGCCATGATGCGTTCCTGCTGGGCTGCCGACAGCTTATTCTCCGACCAAAGTGATTGTAAATTCGTGCCCACTCTGGCTGCTCCTGCCCCGCCCGAAGCCATCAGCTTCTGAACATCAGACATAAATTGGTCGGGTTTGTCCGAAATACGAACTGCCTGCCCGAACGTAGCATTGAGCCCGAGAAAACTAATAAAAACGATGGTGTAAATGCGATTCATCACGTACTTGTTGTGAAAATGTTAACGTAACAGTTTGACCTGCTCAATTATAATTTCTGAAATGCCAGCGATGTCCACTCCCGATTTGACATTGTCTTTATCGTTCCAAGACCACTTTCAATGGCTTTTTGCTCAATATCTGGCGCGTCATGCTCGTAAAAACCACTCACAATCAGATAACCGCTTGCCGGCAATAAATCCGTATAAATTGGTATCTCGCGTAAAAGCACATTGCGGTTGATATTAGCCAACACTATATCAAACGTTTTGGGCGTCTGGTTCAGTAAATCTTTCGGTGGGTTTAGATCGTCAATTGTGCCCTGAAAAACAGTGATTTGTGGGCAATCATTCAGTTCAGCGTTTTCGCGGGCGTTTTCTACAGCCCACTCCTCAATGTCGAAAGCCAAAACTCCCTTCGCTCCCATTCTCGCTGCCAGAATCGCCAAAATACCGGTACCACTGCCTACATCAAGTACTGTTTTTCCGGCAAAATCAAGGCCAAGTTGTTGTTCGAGCATCATGGCCGTAGTTTCGTGGTGGCCCGTTCCGAACGACATCTTTGGATTGATGATGATATCGTAACGAAACCGGGCGTCCAACGCATGGAAGGACGCCCGGACCTGGACCTGGCCCGCCACTTCAATCGGCTCATATTCACGCTCCCACTCGGCGTTCCAGTTACGTTTTTCTAACGAACTGAGCTCATAGGCTATTGCAGTCTGAGCGCTGTATTTAGCAATTACTTCTTGTAAAACGGACTCGTCCAAATCAGACTCGGGAATATATGCCATGAGTCCTTCGTCCGTCTCAACAAATGAGTCGAAGCCAATCTCCGCCAGTTCGGCCATCAATATTTCCGTGTAATCGGGCGATAAACGCAATGTTAGTTCACTGTAATTCATAGTATCAAAGTAACAAAAACAAAGTTACTGGGCGCACACTTATTTACAGGGGTTCTTTTCTCGCATCAAGTTCGTTTCTTTGCCTTTCCCAGATAGTAAAATGCTACGTTGGTGCTGTTTATGAAAAATGCTTTTTTAATTATCGATGCACAATTTGATTTCTGTCATCCTGATGGAACCTTGTTTGTACCGGGAGCTGATCAGGATATAGAACGTATCGCTACCCTAATTCGGAAACACACTGCTGATATTGATTATATCGTTGCTACGTTGGATACGCACCACATTATGGATATTGCCCACCCTCTTTTCTGGCAAAATCCATATGGCGAACATCCCAAACCGTTTACGCAAATAACGAGTGCTGAAGTTGAAGCAGGGGAATGGCTCCCTCGATTTTCTGCGGAAAAAGCGCGCAAATACATTGCTGATTTAGAAGCCGACGGCCAGTTTGCGCATTTCATCTGGCCCGAGCATTGTTTAATTGGTTCGAAAGGCGCGGCCTTGCACGGTGACTTGTTATCTGCACTGAAAGATTGGTCGCGAGAACGTAACATGGATTACGTCGCCGTGCAGAAGGGATTATATCCATTATCTGAACATTTTGGAATTTTTCAGGCCCAAGTACCTGATCCAAACGTAGCGGAAACTCAACTAAATACGTCCCTTATTGACGATTTAAACCGCTTTGATACAGTTTACTTAATGGGTGAAGCTAAATCGCATTGTGTAGCGAATAGCCTGAAGCAACTTTTAGACTTTGCGCCTGAATTGGTAGCAAAAACTGTTGTTGTAACGGATTGTATGTCAGACGTAACGGGACTGGGTTATTTAGGAGAACCCATTTATGCTGAAGCAAAGTTGAGACAAGTGCGTTTCATGGAATCAGCTTCAATATTCAACTAGCTTATTGTTTTTTTATATGGAGAAGAAACTATCATTATTTCCACTCAATTTAATTGTGTATCCCGGTGAAGATTTGAATCTGCACATTTTCGAACCTCGCTACCGTCAGTTAATCAATGAGTGTTTAGAAGACGAAAAAACCTTTGGGATTCCAACATTTATCAATAACAAGTTTCCCGGCTATGGAACAGAAATGCACGTAACGACGCTGCACAAGCGATATCCTGACGGGCGAATGGACATCAAAACTAAAGGGCTTACTATTTTCCGACTTATTAATTTCGAAAACCCTCTTGCAGATAAATTGTACGCAGGTGGCGATGTAGAGTTGATAAGTTCCGGCGATGGATTCAGTGCCCATTCAGTTGCGCTACTTGAGCGGCTCAAGCGGCTGTATAACTTACTTCAGATTGAGAACAACTTTTCGATATCGACCGAAAATTTATCTTTTAAAGTCGCTCATAAAGTAGGGTTATCCATTGAACAAGAATATGAATTATTAACTATAACTAGTGAAGCTGAACGTCAATTGTTTTTAATTCAGCATATCGATAGAGTAATGCCAGTAGTTTCGGATATAGAACGTACCAAGCAACGTATCAAAATGAATGGACATTTTAAAAACCTAGACCCCTTAAATTTTTAGGTTTCACTAGGTTATAAATGCAGTACGTATAAAAACAAAAGAGCCGTCAACACGTGGTTAACGACTCTTCGTTAGATCAACGGTGGCACCTACCTACTCTCCCACCTTTGACAGCAGTACCATCGGCAGTACGGGGCTTAACGGCTCTGTTCGACATGGAAGAGGTGTTCAC
>NZ_BAAGZL010000003.1:0-988197 GCF_054778555.1 Spirosoma flavus | reverse complement strand
GTGGACACCTCTTCCATGTCGAACAGAGCCGTTAAGCCCCGTACTGCCGATGGTACTGCTGTCAAAGGTGGGAGAGTAGGTAGGTGCCACCGTTGATTTTGAGACAGAGGAAGGTCGTCAGCATAAGTTGACGACCTTTTCTGGTTTTATAGACTATTGAATTTAATTCTCCCTGTACAGTTGATTTTCTTTTAAGCGAACTCAATCAGATGAATTTTAGGAAGCGAGATAGTTTCCAAAAATTGCTCTTCTAGTAGATCTGCCCAAGTGTTTATGTAAATCACTACATCTTCCCGCACATTATGTTTTAGAAACCGCTTCTCTAGTGGTAGACGTGATAAAATTTGCCGATCATCGAGTTTTTCGAGATGCTTTAGGTCTTCGAGCATTAATCCAGCTCCAACCATCTGATTAATAAGTAAATCAAGAGGCATTTGACTGGTTGGACAATAATCATCGAGTTGTTCATTCCAGTCACCATATCGCTGCATAGCATAGCTGTGAATCTGATCCTTACTCAAATTCGTTAATTCTTGGGCAAGATTACCGCAATTGCAGCCACCCATATGTCCCCATTGGTAATGCACGCCATTAGTAAGTTTGTGAGCGGTTCGACGTAATGCGGCTATAAGTTCAGGTGTTGGGCGAGCCATATCAAGGTGAATTTACTAGTGAATTACTACGTGTCGTTCTTGCATGCGAAACAGTCAATCTAAGACTTTTGTTCTTCTAATAAAAAAGCCCGCTACGTAGCGGGCTCTAGATTAACGTACCAATTCCATTAAGTCTTTATCGTTAACTTCCTTGCGAATATCAGCCATATCAAGGAAGCGAGTGTAAATACCATCTAAAGTCGGTTTATCGTAACGGAAACCGAGTAATTCGAGCCGATGTTTGAGCGCATGACGACCACTACGTGCAGTCAGTACAATCAATGATTTATCTACGCCTACATCAATTGGATTCATAATTTCGTAATTCTCAGAATGCTTCAAGAAGCCATCTTGGTGAATACCTGATGAGTGTGCAAACGCGTTACGACCAACAATAGCTTTGTTAGCCTGAACAGGCATACGCATCATTTCAGATACTAATCGACTCACTGGGAATAAGCGAGTTGAGTCGATATTCGTATGTAATCCTAGCTCCTTTTTAACCTTTATGGCCATTACAACTTCTTCCAGCGACGTGTTGCCCGCCCGTTCGCCGATTCCATTTATTGTCACTTCAACCTGACGAGCTCCATTTATAACTCCTGCCAATGTATTAGCTGTTGCCAAGCCTAAATCATTGTGGCAATGTATAGAAATCGTGGCCTGATGCACGTTGGAAACGTGTTCGTAGATATATGCGATTTTCCTGCCGTATTCATCTGGCAAACAATAACCTGTTGTATCCGGAATATTAACAACAGTAGCTCCGGCTCCAATAACAGCTTCAGTTAATTGAGCTAGAAAAGCCAGATCAGCCCGGCCAGCATCTTCGGCGTAAAACTCAACATCCTCTACGTACGTCTTTGCATGTTTTACAGCAGCAACGGCCTGTTCAAGAATTTTCTCCCGAGTGCTGTTGAATTTATTTCGGATGTGAATGTCTGACGAGCCTATTCCGGTGTGAATACGTCCTCGTTTAGCCCATTTAAGTGCTTCCCCAGCCGCATCTATATCTCCTTTTACAGCCCGACTTAAAGCACAGATTGTTGGTTCAGATACAGCTTTCGAGATTTCAACCACCGAGCGAAAATCACCGGGGCTTGAAATAGGGAAACCGGCTTCAATGATGTCAACGCCAAGTCGTTCCAGCTCTTTGGCAACAACTATTTTCTCTTCAGTTGTAAGCTGGCAACCTGGAACTTGCTCACCATCGCGTAAGGTGGTATCGAAAATATAGACTCGTTGGCTCATGGGACGCTATGAATGAATGTATATCAAATTAGCAATTAAGCAAAAAGCCCTAATCCGTTCAGAAAAGGGCCTTTTTTATCAGTAATATCCTTTTCTCCGTTCTAAAAAACGATCAGGTTTTGCAGTCGGCAGGATAAAATAATAGTCATTTTGTGCTTGCGAAATTTCGCTGGTTGCGTAAATACGCTACAAAAATAGCCGTTTTTAAAATTTCTACAAGTAATGCAGAGAATTTTTTAACGAATCTACTAAGATTCTGAATTAACTATTTAAGCGTTCTAAAATTTGACAACCCATTGCGTCGGTACCAAGTATCATGTCCGATGGTGTACTGTTGTTGGCAATGTCACGGGTACGGTAACCGGCTTTTAAAACAGCATCAACAGCGTCAATCACAACTTGGGCTTCTTCTTGCAGACCAAATGAAATATCCAACAACAAAGCTACCGACAATATTGATGCCAGAGGATTAGCAACCCCCTTACCTGTAATATCGTGTGCTGAGCCATGAATGGGTTCGTATACACCTGTGCTGTCACCTACCGAAGCTGAAGCCAGCATACCCATGGAACCGGCGATCTGACTAGCTTCGTCGGTAAGGATATCACCAAAAAGATTTCCGGTAACCACTACGTCGAAACGCTTCGGATCTTTGATAAGTAACATTGCAGCCGCATCAATAAACTGGTGCTCAACTGTTACGTCGGGATACTCTGGGGCGATAGCCTGCACAACTTCACGCCATAAGCGACTACTTTCCAGTACGTTTGCCTTATCAACTGAACACAGTTTTTTACTACGTGTACGGGCCGCTTCAAACGCTTTTCTAACGATACGTTCTACTTCATATTTACTGTAAATCATCGTATCATAGGCTGTATTACCCTCATCGATACGTTCCCGCTTACCAAAATAAACGTCACCCGTTAATTCACGAAAGAATAAAATATCAGCCCCACGTAAAATTTCTGGCTTGATACTTGACGCATCGAGCAACTCGTCGAAAAGTTTAATAGGACGGAGATTGGCATACAAACCTAACTCTTTCCGCATTTTTAACAACCCCTGTTCTGGTCGGACTTTGGCCGAAGGGTCGTTGTCATATTTTGGGTGACCAACGGCACCGAATAAAACGGCATCGGCAGCCTTCATTTTGGTTAAAGTTTCGTCGGGCAGGGCAGAGCCGGTTGCTTCAATTGCTACGTGACCAATTAGCGCTTCATCATACGTAAACTCATGACCGAACTTTTGGGCGATTGCTTCCAGAACTCGCTTACCTACGGTGGTTACTTCGGCCCCGATGCCATCGCCGGGAACTACAAGGATGTGTTTTTTCATAAAAGGATTTAAAAGAGAGTTATAAAGTTGTAGAGTTATAGAGTTGTAAAGTTAGCTCTGCATGCGTCAGCCAACTTTACAACTCTATAACTCTACAACTTTATAACTCCACTTAGTCAAGTGTATTTAACATTTTTTGGGTGGCCTTTATCGCTGAAACAGTTTGGTCAGAGTCGAGACCACGAGTTTTGAACTCACGTTGTTTGTCTTTCCAGGTAATAATGGTTTCGCAAAGCGCGTCCGTTTTCCCGCCTGTTGGGATACGTACTGCGTAATCGGTCAATTCGGGCAGCGTTAACTTTTTCTTGCCGTAAATTTTCTTCAACGCGTTCATAAAGGCGTCGTACTGACCATCGCCCTGGGCATTTTCCTCAAATTGCTCTTCGGCAATACGTACACGTAACGTAGCAGACGGTTTGAGGTCTTTAGAATGGGTCAGTACGTAGTTAAGTACCTCCACCCGCGATGCAATTGCATTGGTATTCAATACGTCGGCAATGACATAAGGCAGGTCTTCGCGTGTAACCACTTCTTTCTGATCACCCAACTCGATGACACGCTGAGTAACCTTTTTAAGGTCGGCTTCCGATAGTTGAATGCCTAAATCACGAAGGTTATTTTCAATATTCGCCTTCCCCGACATTTTTCCTAAGGCGTAGCTACGTTGCCGTCCAAAGCGTTCAGGGAGTAAGGTATTGAAATACAGGTTATTCTTTTTGTCACCATCGGCATGAATACCAGCAGTTTGCGTAAATACGTTGTCGCCAACGACAGGCTTGTTATCAGGGATTCGAAGCCCTGAAAACGTTTCCACAATTTTACTGACCTGATAGAGGGACTTCTCAATAACGCCAAGTGTTACGTCGGGCATAAAATCACGTAACACGGCTATTGCGCTAGCCATCGGTGCATTGCCAGCTCGCTCTCCCAAACCATTTACCGTCAAATGGATGCCATGAGCACCCGCCCGAATAGCTTCCATTACGTTGGCAATACTCAGGTCGTAATCATTATGAGCGTGAAAGTCGAAGTGAAGATTGGGATAGCGATTTACTAGCTGACTAACAAATACATACGTATCAGAAGGAGTCAGCACACCCAACGTATCGGGCAGCAGAACGCGACGAATAGGCTGAGTTTGAAGGAAATCCAGAAACTGGAGCACGTAATCAGGCGAATTACGCATGCCGTTACTCCAATCTTCCAGATAAACATTAACCTGTAAATCAGATTTTTGAGCTTCGCTGATAAGCTTTTGTATATCGGAAAAATGCTCTGCAGGTTTCTTCTTGAGCTGGTGCGTCAGGTGATTCATTGACCCTTTGGTCAACAGATTCATCACTTTTGCCCCCGACGCTCGCATCCATTCAAGCGAGGCATCTCCATCTACAAAAGTGAGTACTTCAATTTTGTCGAGAAGTCCCACGCTTTCCGCCCAACGAGTAATCTGCTGAACCGCTTCCAATTCGCCCGCTGACACCCGCGCCGAAGCCACTTCGACCCGGTCAACTTTAACCTCCATAAGGAGCAGTTGAGCCAAAGCCAGCTTTTCAGAGGCTGAAAACGAAACTCCGCTGGTCTGTTCACCATCGCGGAGGGTCGTGTCCATAACTTCAATGTAACGCATCTTTCAAAGAGTGAAAGAGCGAAAGAACGAAAGTGAGAAAGTTGCTGACGCCAGATTATTAATTGAATTGCATCATCACTCTTTCACTCTTTCACCTTTACGCTCTTTAAAATGGTCTCGTATCAGCAAATTGCTCGATTTCTTTTTTCATCGAAAGCAGATAATCAATGTCGTCATAACCATTGATGAGGTTATGTTTCTTGTAGCCATTGATCCCGAAACTTTCGCTCTCGCCCGTAGCTAGTAACGTAATGGTTTGGGCGGGCAGGTTAACTTCAAGTTCTGTGTTAGGATCAGCGTCGATTGCTGCGAAGATCTTATCAGCAAATTCTGGACTAACTGTAACTGGTAAAATGCCTATATTCAGACAGTTGTTCTTGAAAATATCAGCGAAAAAGCTCGATACAACGCAACGGAAGCCATAGTCATAAATCGCCCAGGCTGCGTGTTCACGGCTTGATCCGCTGCCGAAATTCTTGCCGCCAACCAGAATTTTACCCGAATATGTCGGATTATTCAGGACAAAATCGGCTTTAGGCGTATCGTCGTTGTTGTAGCGCCAGTCGCGGAAAAGGTTGTCGCCGAAGCCTTTACGTTCGGTTGCTTTCAAAAAGCGGGCGGGAATAATTTGGTCCGTATCGACGTTCTCGATATTCATCGGAACCGCCGTGCTACGTAGTATAGTGAATTTATCGTAAGCCATATTTTTAGTGATGAACGACGAGAGATGAACGATGAATGAAAAGTCAGAACTTACCACTCATCGTTCATCTTTCATTACTATAAAAATTCTCTTGGATCTGTAACGACGCCAGTAACGGCGGCAGCGGCTGCTACTAATGGGCTAGCTAGCAGGGTGCGTGCGCCCGGTCCCTGACGGCCTTCAAAGTTGCGGTTCGACGTAGAAACAGCGTATTTCCCCGCCGGCACTTTGTCGTCGTTCATAGCCAGACAAGCCGAGCAACCAGGCTGACGAAGTTGGAAGCCCGCATTGGTCAAAATGTCGAGAATGCCTTCTTCTTTGATTTGTTGTTCAACGATGTGCGAACCCGGCACGAGCCAGGCCGTTACGTTATCAGCCTTCTGGCGTCCTTTTACGACAGACGCAAATGCGCGGAAATCTTCGATACGTCCGTTGGTGCAGCTACCCAAAAACACAAAATCGACTGGTTTGCCAATCATAGATTCGTTTTCAGAGAAGCCCATGTATTGAAGCGATTTTTTGTAGCTCGCAGCTCCGTCCTTCACGGCACCAGCGGCTGGAATCTGGTGGGTTACGCCCGTCCCAAGTCCTGGATTTGTGCCATAAGTAATCTGAGGCTCGATGTTAGCCGCATCGAAGGTAAGGTCAACATCGAACGTAGCGCCTTCATCGGTTTTAAGCGATTGCCAATAAGGCACTAGTTTATCCCACTGCTCGCCTTTCGGAGACAGATCGCGGCCATTTAAATAACTGAGTGTTTTATCGTCGGGAGCGATCATGCCACCCCGTGCACCCATTTCAATGCTCATGTTACAGACCGTCATGCGGCCTTCCATGCTCATATTCTCGAAAACATCGCCGGCATACTCAACAAAATATCCGGTAGCACCGCTCGCCGAAATTTGCGAAATGATGTAAAGAATTACGTCTTTTGGCAGAACGCCTTTACCCAACGTACCATTAACGGTAATCCGCATTTTCTTCGGCTTAGGCTGCATAATGCACTGCGTTGCCAAAACCATTTCGACTTCCGACGTACCGATACCAAAAGCAATCGCTCCAAATGCGCCGTGTGTTGAGGTATGCGAATCGCCACAGACGATGGTCATGCCGGGCAGCGTAATGCCGTTTTCGGGGCCTACTACGTGTACAATACCATTTTTAATATGGCCTAGCCCCCAGTGCGAAATGCCGTATTTGGTGGCGTTACGTTCCAGAGCTGCCAACTGATTGGCTGACAGTGGATCGGCAACGGGCAGGTGCTGATTTATAGTTGGCGTGTTGTGGTCGGCGGTAGCGAACGTGCGTCCGGAAAATAAAACCGGTACGTCCCGACCTTCAAGCCCCAAAAAGGCGACCGGGCTGGTTACTTCGTGAATAAAGTGCCGGTCGATGAACAGCACGTCTGGACCGTCTTCAACCTGACGAACGACGTGCGCATCCCACACTTTATCAAAGAGGGTTTTTGCGGTACTCATAGTGGTATAGAGAATATGATAACTTTCTTCAAGAATTTCTCTAGAGCAATTAGTTAGAGAAATATGGCTACAAAGTTGTCTGATTTTCTGTAACAAAGCATCTCGCCATTCGTCCAGTAAATAGCGATTTTAGTTCAGGAGGTGTGTTTGGGCGTAAAACCATACTGATCTTTATACGCTTTAATAAAATGTGATACGCTCTCGTAGCCAATTTCCATGCTCACCTCTGATACGTTCTTGGGAGTATTTCTTAGTAAAAAATGAGCATGTTCAAGTCGTTTCTGACGAATCCACTGACCAGGCGATGTGTGAAAATGAGCTTCAAAATCACGCTTGAACGCCGACAGGCTTCGCCCGGATAATCGAGACAACTCATTCATTGATAAGGGCTTCAATAGATACGTATTCATCAAATAGTCAAGGTCGGTTTTCTGTCCCTGATAAATGTGCCATAAAATCGAACGTAGCTGTTTGGACGTATCGAGCTCAAGTAAATGCAACAAGAGTTCCTGAAACTTCAGACGTAGCAGTTCATTCAGAAAAGGAGATTTTGCCCCAAAATACGGTAGTAACGAATTGATGAACGTAGTAAAAGTCGGCGAAGACGAAAACGAAAGAATAAGGTCATTAGGAAGCTCCGATGAACTTGATTGGAATAACGTAATGTGCTGGCCAACAAATTCTTTCAATAACTTCTCATTGACAAAAAATACCAGACTACGATAATCGTTGTCGATGGATTCGTTCATGGAGTAACAGCCGCGCTGAAAAAAGAGAATATCGCGCTTATGTACATGCAGTTCCTGCTTGGGTGAACTGAATTTCTTCTCACCTTCGAGCACTACGATAACGGCGTGTTCTTCAAAAAAAACTTCGTTACGTTCGGGATATACGTCACTACGGTAGGCTACAAACGTCATCTCCGAGCCATCGCCCCGCTGAATATTTAGCGACTGAAACTGATTATCCTGAATGGAAGATGGGACACGTAGCATCGAAGATAAAAAGCCATTGATTAAACCAAAAACTGAAACAAATCAGGTTGGTCGTTGAGGTATTCGAAGACGATGTTCTGATCCTGCATACGCTGAATGAGTGGTTCAAAATCCTCACGATTCTTTAGTTCGATACCTACGACAGCCGGGCCGGTTTCGCGATTGGTTTTCTTTACGTATTCGAAACGGGCAATGTCGTCGTTAGGGCCTAGTACGTTCAGGAAGTCGCGGAAGGCACCGGCTCGCTGCGGAAACCGGATGATGAAGTAGTGTTTTAGCCCTTCATACAATAGGGAACGCTCTTTGATTTCTTCGGTGCGCGTAATGTCGTTATTGCCGCCACTGACCAGACATACTACGTTCTTGCCACGAATTTTAGCGCCCAGGAAATCGAGGGCAGCAATGGTTAGGGCGCCAGCCGGTTCAGCCACGATGGCGTCTTCGTTGTATAGCTGGAGAATGGTGGTGCAGACTTTTCCTTCAGGGATTAATAGTACGTCGTCGAGGTTTTGGCGGCATACCTCAAACGTTACGTCGCCGGGGCGTTTCACGGCTGCACCGTCCACGAATTTGTCAATCTTATCGAGAGCTACTACGTGGCCTTCGTCAATGGATATCTTCATGGATGGCGAGCCAAGCGGCTCTACACCAATGAGTTTGGTTCTTGGGCTGAGTTGCTTGAAAACCGTCGATACGCCAGCGGCTAGTCCACCTCCGCCAATAGCTAACAGCAGGTAATCAATTTGAACGTTCGAATCTCTGAAGATTTCTAACCCAACCGTTCCCTGACCTTCCATCACCTGCAAATCATCGAACGGATGAACGAACGTGCAGTCGTGCGTTTGCACAAATTCCATGGCTGCATAGAATGCATCGTCATACGTATCACCGACCAAAACGACCTCTACATAATCCTTTCCAAAAAGTTTTACCTGTTTTATTTTCTGATTGGGCGTCGTGGTGGGCATGAAAATAGTGCCACGTACCGCCATTTTTCGACAGGCATAAGCCAGCCCCTGCGCGTGATTTCCGGCACTGGCACATACGACACCTTTGGCCAGGGCCTCGGGGGAAAGGTTCGCCATTTTGTTGTAGGCTCCCCGAATTTTGTATGAGCGAACTACCTGTAAATCTTCGCGTTTAAGGAAAATTGTAGCCCCGTATCGGTCCGATAGATTGAGGTTTTCCTGTAACGGCGTATGCGTAGCGATGCCCTGCAACCTTTTAGCCGCCAGATAGATGTTGTCGAGGGTGGGGATATTCGTGTCGGGCGCTACCATTTATTAGTACACAGCGGTTTACGGACATAACGCAGAGATCCACAAAGAAAATTTCTCTGCGGATCTCTTTCCTCACTAGATCTCTGCGTAATAATTATTTTTAGCTCCGCTCTGGACGTAGTGAACGAACGGCTGCACCAGCCTGCCACATCTCTGACTCGCGAAGTTCGGACAGTTCGACTTCCAGCTTCTCGCGGTAATCAGGCTGCGAGTTACGCGTGATGCTGATTTCGGCCTGCTCCTGGTCTTTCACCGAGTTATAAAGTTTTTCAAACACGGGCTTGGTTGCGTCGCGGAAAGGCTTCCACCAATCCAGAGCACCGCGCTGAGCTGTAGTCGAACAGTTCGCGTACATCCAGTCCATACCGTTTTCAGCTACCAGCGGCATCAGCGACTGGGTCAGCTCTTCAACCGTCTCGTTGAAGGCCTCCGAAGGGCTGTGGCCGTTGGCACGTAGCACTTCATATTGAGCGGCAAAAATACCCTGGATAGCGCCCATCAACGTACCACGTTCGCCGGTGAGGTCAGACGTTACTTCTTTGTAAAAATCTGTCTCGAACAAGTAACCAGAACCAACGCCGATACCCATAGCAATGGCTTTGGTACGTGCATTACCCGACGCGTCCTGATACACCGCAAATGACGAGTTCAGACCCTTGCCTTCTACAAAAAGGCGACGTAGCGACGTACCAGAACCTTTTGGAGCAACCAGGAATACATCAACATCAGCTGGGGGAACGATACCCGTTTTTTCTTTATACGTAACACCGAATCCGTGCGAGAAATACAGCGATTTACCTGGTTTCAAAGCAGCTTTTACGGTTGGCCAGAGTTCAATCTGAGCAGCATCGGAGAGCAGGAAGCAGATAATCGTGCCTTTTTCCAGTGCTTCTTCAATTTCAAATAGCGTTTCGCCCGGAACCCAGCCGTCAGCGACAGCTTTATCGTAAGTTTTGCCTTTACGTTGTCCGACGATTACATTGAAACCATTGTCGCGCATGTTCAGCGACTGACCGGGGCCCTGTACGCCATAGCCAATCACGGCGATGGTTTCGTTGGCCAGCACCTCACGGGCTTTTTCCAGCGGGAATTCTTCCCGAGTTACGACTTGCTCTTCTACTCCTCCGAAATTAATCGTTGCCATTGTTAAATTGGTTTGGTACTCTTTATGTGGGGTTACTAATTGGTACTTATTAG
Source organism: Spirosoma flavus (assembly GCF_054778555.1). Taxonomy (NCBI): domain Bacteria; kingdom Pseudomonadati; phylum Bacteroidota; class Cytophagia; order Cytophagales; family Cytophagaceae; genus Spirosoma; species Spirosoma flavus. The sequence continues at coordinate 977,675 of NZ_BAAGZL010000003.1, read as the reverse complement.
GGTAATTGCTACAAATAATACGCCCATTCGGCTTCGGGCAGGTACTCGACTAAGCCCTTTTCTGTCTTACCGACAGCTACCCGGCCTGAGCGAACAAATTCCAGAATCTCGTACTGTTTGAGGTAATTGAAAAAGTCGAAAATCTCCGTGTCATTGCCTGTTTTCTCAATTACTACGTAGTCAAGCCCCCAGTATACAACCCAGGCTTTATACTGCTGGTTGATGGTTTCAACATCCAGCGACTTGCTTTTCAGGGGCGTAGAAATCTTAAAAAGAGCGATTTCATTAAATACAATCTCGTCGTTGAGATAACCAAAAACAGCCAGAACTTCCACGATTTTACGTATCTGACGGACGAGTTTCTCCACTTCATCCCGAGACTCATGCTTAATGACAATCGTGAAACGGGATACACCTTTACGTTCGGTTTCCGATACAGTCAAACTCTCGATGTTGATACGTCGGCGCGTGAAAATAATCGTGATGCGATTGAGCAATCCGATGGTATTTTCAGTGAATATGCAGATAGTGTAGGTGGTCATAACTTTGCTGTCTTCTGCTGGTTTTGTTGAGAGGTACTACGTTTAGCTAAAGTATTTTAGCTTAATCTGATTTGTGATACGCTGGTACCGGCGGGTACCATTGGGAACACATTTTCTTCTTTCTCAACAACCACTTCAAGCAGGTAAGGACCATCATGATTGAGCATAGTATCGAGCGCTTCGGATAATTTCTCACGTTCGTCACAGGTCTGTCCATCCATTCCAAAGCCTCTGGCAATAGTAATGAAGTCTGGGTTTTGTAACTCAACAAATGAGTACCGGCGCTGGTGAAACAGTTGCTGCCACTGACGTACCATTCCTAAGAAGTTGTTATTCAGAATGATCGCTTTAACGGGCTGCTTATTTTGCACAATAGTTCCCAATTCCTGCAACGTCATCTGGAAACACCCATCACCAATAATTGCTACTACCTGCCGATCAGGCGCCCCCACTTGGGCTCCAAAAGCTGCCGGTAATGCAAAACCCATCGTGCCCATCCCCCCTGACGTAACAAGGCTGTTTGGGCGACGGAACTGGTAATAGCGAGATGCCATCATCTGATGCTGCCCTACGTCGGTAACCAGAACTGCTTCGCCGTTTGTTTTCTTCGACAGCATGTCGATAACTTCCGGCATTCTGATTTTACCTTCTGGATTATTTAGAGCAGGTTCCGTAATGACTTCGTTTTCAACGGCATCGTACTTGCGGAATTCGTTGCGCCAGACGGTATGGTCATTTTTATTAACCAGCGGCAAAAGCGCGGAAAGTGCTTCTTTCGCATCGCCTACAACCGGCGCATCGGCCCGAATAATTTTATCAATTTCCGATGGGTCAATTTCGATGTGGACGACCTTTGCCTGCGTGATAAATTTGCTGGCATCACCCGTTACGCGGTCGTCGAAACGCATACCAATAGCAATGATTACGTCAGCATGGTCGGTCATTACGTTAGGCCCGTAGTTACCATGCATACCTAACCAGCCAACGTAAAGCGGATGGCTCGTTGAGATGGTTGACTGTCCCAGCAACGTAGTAGCAACCGGTATACCTGTTTTTTCAGCGAACGCCTGAAGTTCATCTTCCGCTTTGGCAATCTGAACACCGTGCCCAACCAAAATGTAGGGTTTCTTGGCTGAATTAATTAATTGAGCAGCTAGTTCGAGCTGATCTTGCTTTGGTACCAGGCGCGGGCGGTAACTAACGATGGTCTGGCACTTCTCATACGCAAACGGTTTCGTCATCAACTCTAACTGTGCACTCTTGGTAATATCAATCAAAACCGGCCCAGGCCGACCAGACTGGGCGATGTAGAAGGCTTTCGAAATAACGTCGGCTACTTCATCGGCGTTAGTAATCTGATAGTTCCATTTTGTAATCGGCATGGTAACGCCCATTACGTCGGCTTCCTGAAATGCATCGGTGCCCAACAGCTTTTTAGCAACCTGCCCCACGATGCAAACCATTGGGGTAGAATCGATGAGGGCATCGGCAATGGACGTAACGAGGTTTGTAGCGCCTGGTCCCGACGTAACGAGGCACACGCCAGCTCGTCCCTGCATGCGGGCGTATCCTTGCGCGGCATGACCAGCCCCCTGTTCGTGACGTACCAGAATGTGGTTGATTTGCTCCTGATAATCGTATAGCGCGTCATAGACGGGCATAATGGCCCCGCCGGGATAGCCAAAAATCGTGTCGACCCCCTCGGCTAGAAGCGACATCATGAGAGCTTGTGAACCATTGATGTAAGTAGGAGCCGGTTTGGTTTCGATCGCTTCCGGCATGATGCTGGCAATTGCTTCCATGACACGTATACAGTTTAAAGATTGTATTCAGTTTGTTGTATTAGGACTTAGTAAGGCTTAGTCTTCATCTGTAACGCAGCCTTCGCTCGCCGACTTCACGCTGCGAATGTATTTGCCCAGAACGCCTTTGGTAAAGAGCGGAGCCGGTTGCTGCCACTCGCTTTTGCGGTATGCCAGTTCTTCGTCTGATACGTGTAAAGTCAGTTCACGAGTAGTCGCGTCGATTGTAATGCGGTCGCCGTTTTTAACGAGGGCAATCGGGCCGCCTTCGAAAGCTTCGGGTGTTACGTGTCCGACGACGAATCCATGGGTACCACCCGAAAAACGTCCGTCAGTAATCAGCGCAACTTTATCACCAAAGCCAGCGCCCATAATAGCTGAGGTTGGTTTCAGCATCTCACTCATCCCAGGACCGCCTTTTGGCCCAGCGTTACGTATCACAATGACTTGTCCTGGCAAAATCTCACCTTTTGACAAGGCATCAATAATCTCGCTTTCGTGTTCGCACACCTTAGCAACTCCCTCAAATTTCAGGCCTTCCTTTCCTGTGATCTTGGCAACTGATCCCGTTGGGGCGAGATTACCGCGTAGAATCTGAATATGACCGGTCGGTTTGATCGGCTTATCAAGCGGGAAAACAATTTTCTGCGTCTCGAAATTGAGGTCAGATGCTTCTTCCAGATTTTCAGCTACTGTTTTGCCAGTTACGGTCAGGCAGTCACCGTGGATAAAGCCGTTTTGATACAGATATTTTGTCACGGCAGGAACACCGCCAATGGCCAACATATCCTCCATGTAATATTTACCACTCGGTTTTAAATCGGCGAGTAGTGGAGTTCTGTCGCTGATTTCCTGAATGTCATCAATAGTCAATTGGATACCGGCTGCCCGGGCAATGGCCAGATAATGCAAAACCGCATTGGTCGAACCACCGAGCGCCATTACAATAGTTAGCGCATTTTCGAGCGATTTCCGCGTAATAATCTCTTTAGGTGTAATGTTACGTTCCAATAGCAACCGCATAGCGGCACCAATTTTCTTGCATTCTTCCTGCTTGCCTTCGTGCGTAGCTGGATACGTACTGCTAAAGGGTAGGCTTAATCCCATCGCTTCAATACTACTAGCCATGGTATTGGCGGTATACATACCACCGCAAGCACCGGCACCTGGAATCGCATTTTGAACGACGCCTTTAAAATCTTCGTCAGAAATATTGTTGGCGTATTTTTTGCCCAGCGCTTCGAAAGCCGAAACGATATCTAACTTCTGACCTTTATAATGTCCCGAACGTATCGTTCCGCCATACACCATAATGCCCGGACGTTCGAGTCGAGCCATTGCCATCACGGCACCCGGCATATTTTTGTCGCAACCAACAACTGTCACTACACCGTCGTACCATTGCGCGGCAACTACCGATTCAATAGAGTCAGCAATGAGGTCACGGCTGGGGAGCGAATAGCGCATACCGTCGTTGCCGTTGGTCATGCCGTCGGAAACGCCGATTGTATTAAAAATCAGCCCAACCAATCCACTCGCCTGAATACCCTGTTTTACATAAACTGACAAGCCGTTAAGATGCATATTGCACGTATTGCCCTCATAACCCGTACTGGCAATACCGATTTGAGGCTTTTGCATGTCCTCTTCCGTAAGCCCGACGCCATATAGCATGGCTTGAGCAGCAGGATTACTAACTTCTTGAGTTAAGACGCGACTAAAACGGTTCAGGGCAATTGTTGATTGGTCGGTAGTCATGTTTTGCAATTAGCGAAATTTCGCTGATGGTGTAATAACGCTGTAAATAAACAGTGAGTTTTTGGGAAAGGCAAGAAAATTTCAATTATTTATTCACTAAAACAGGCACATACCTACTTTTGAGGCATGACTACAGAAACCGCATCCCATTATGACCATCTAGAGCAAATGTCAGTCCATGATTTGCTCGTAAATATTAACAAGGAAGATAAGACTGTACCACTAGCCGTTGAGCGGGCTATTCCGCAAATCGAAGCACTGGTCACGGAAATAGTTAAGCGTATGAAACAGGGCGGGCGTCTTATATATATAGGTGCCGGAACTAGTGGGCGACTTGGCGTAGTCGATGCATCGGAGTGTCCGCCAACTTATGGCGTTCCGCACGATCTGGTAATTGGTTTAATGGCTGGTGGCGATGGCGCCATTCGGAAAGCTGTCGAATTTGCGGAGGATGATGCCGAACAAGCCTGGAAAGATATTGCACCTTATCAACCGGACGAACACGATACCGTAATTGGAATCGCTGCTTCTGGTCGAACGCCTTACGTAATAGGGGGCTTGGAAGAGGCTCGAAAAGCGGGTTTGCTAACAGGTTGTATTGTTTGTAATGAAGGTTCGGCGGTGGCAAAAGCGGCTGAATTTCCGGTGGAAGTTGTAGTTGGTCCCGAATTCGTAACGGGTAGCACGCGTATGAAAGCCGGAACCGCTCAGAAACTGGTTCTGAATATGGTTTCGACCTCGGTTATGATTCAGCTAGGTCGCGTAAAAGGCAATAAAATGGTTGATATGCAACTGACAAACATCAAATTGCAGGACCGGGCGGCTAAAATGGTTATGAGTGAAATTGGCGTTGGCCGGGAAGAAGCTGAAGCATTACTCAAGCAATTTGGCAACGTACGTGGAGCCATCGAGGGCTACAAAAAACAATAGCTGTAAAGTATTTTATCTGAGATACGCGTCTACTACGTATCAACCATTCCTTATAGCCTCCTGAAGTTTGTTACGTTCGGGAGGCTATCACATAGAAATATGAGCAGTAACGTATTACTTATCGGACGCAACCCTAACGTATTAACTAACCTATCTTCAGCACTTACCGAAGCAGGATTTAACATAACGACTACAAACTTTGTCGAGCAAGCTGATCAAGATTTTGACGGAGCCAACTTTGACTTAGTCGCTTTTGGTCGTGGCATTGATGAGGCCACCAATCATCGACTCAGAACCAATCTTGGAACCCAGAATCCAAACCTGATTTTTGTCGACGGGCTGGCTCCAGTAATTCCGCTATTGGTGAAGCAGATTAAGCTAGCCATATCTGGTGAACAAGCTGGGAAAATTTTGACGGAGTTCGTCCGTGTAACGGAACAAAGAGCCCGCGTTAACGTACTGGCTTCCTGCGAATTAACTATAGATCTGTATGAGTTAGACGCTATTCACCAAACAACACAGAAAAGGCTTGTTTCTGAATCCGTTTCGGCGGGAGTGCACGAGTATTCGCTGATGATGGATCAAAACGCTACGCCAACTATTAGGTTTTTAGCCGCTGAGGTTTACGACCGGGATTTGCTGGTTTTGCCATTATAAGTAACGCTGCCGGATTAACGTTTTATTGGAAAGCCGTACTTAGAGTTACTATTGCGGCTTTCCAACTACCTTACTTGCCAAAGATGCTCTAGTTTGCCCTAACCGGGATGGTCTTGGTGATTGAAATTCCTCGCATTTGGGCAACAATTGGATGACTTCAGTCAAGCAGCGGATAAGTGAAAAACAACCCACGGTTGGAATCGCTTTAGCATGTACAAGCGGTTGGCCGTACGAATCTATAGCCAGATGCCAGCCTGAATGTTCATCGTCAGGAAAGTACTGAAACGTATAATCGTGAATCCGCTTAAACCACTTCAGGCATTCGGGATGACGAGTAAGAACGTAGCATTTTAACAGAACAGCACAAGCTTCTACGTGTATCCAAGCCCATTTCTGCTGCCATTCAGGAAAAATAAATGGCTGGCCTTTCATATCAATGTATTGATTCAGCCCCACTTTAGACTCACTTGTAGGTTCGTCATCCCAGGCTTGTTCGCAGGTTTTTAGGCACCAGTCAACGGCCTGAGTCACCAATTTGCGATTGACCACTGATGAGTTGCCTTTCTGCTGCAAACTTTCTGTGTATAGATCCAGCGATAAACTGGCGGTTTGAAACGTTAGGCCAACGTTCAACCGGCGACCTTCGGGCGTATTCACAAAACCCCCGTCAGGCAATACGTACTCACGCAAGGTATCGCTACGTCGGTCGACAAACTCAGCCAGAATTTCTGTTAAAATCTCATCAGTATGTTGTTTCCAGACAGCCTCATCGAACAGCTGGCGCATATCTAGCAGGGATTTTAAGAGTGCTACGGGTTCGCTGAGGTGCTTTGTTTGTCGAAACAGACCTGGCTCATTGGCAGCGGATAAGCGTTTCTTTTCCCGGCGCTGTACCGCATTTGAAATGGTTTGCTTGGCTAACATCGCCCATTCGTCCTCACCAGTGGCCTGATTAAATTGCGTATAGGCCATCGCTGAAAAACTAGCTGAAACAAGGTTGCCAGAGTAAGCCACCGGTCTACCTCGACGGTCGATTTGGACGTAGCAGTTCAGGCGTTCGTCGTGGGCGAACTGGCTAAGGAACGTAACACCGTGCCGGGCGTGCTCGAGCCAGTCGGCTTGCTTATCATACGTATTATAAAGCCAGGAAAAAGCCCAAGCCTGCTGGGCCTGCATAGCTACGTACTTATCGCCCTCAATTGCTTCGCCGGTATCTGTTAGCATATCAAAATACCCTCCACACAACGTATCTTGGCTATTTTTAAGCCAAAACGGTATCACCTGACGTAGCAACGCCTGCTGATACTGGCTGGAAAGTTTTTGAAAATCAAGCAACGTAGCTTAAGCTTTAAATTTGAAAGCGTGAATGATAGAACAGGCTAACAGCTCATTCTATCATTCACGCTTTCAAATTTAAAGCTTAACTCAATATACTTTTTCTACTTCGCGATGTTCTTTTTCTTCGGGTAGAATAAACTTCATTGGTTTACCCACCTGGCCGGGTAATAAAGCAATTGATAATACCTGATCAACTGTATCGACGTAATGGAACGTTAGATCTTTGATGTACGTCTGGTTGATTTCTTCGATGTCTTTCCGGTTTTTGGAGCAAAGAATGATTTCTTTAACGCCTGCCCGGTTAGCCGCCAGAATTTTTTCCTTAATACCACCCACGGGCAGCACTTTACCACGTAGCGTTATCTCGCCAGTCATAGCTACGTACGGTTTCACTTTCCGTTGGGTATAAATCGACGTCATCGACGTCAACATGGTAATACCCGCCGATGGACCATCTTTAGGAACAGCACCCGCCGGAATATGAATGTGCAAATCGTAGTGATTGAATATCCGGTAATCAATGCCTAACTCATCGGAATGGGCTTTCAGGTACGACAAAGCGGTAATAGCCGATTCTTTCATTACATCGCCCAACTGCCCGGATAGCGTCAGCACACCTTTACCACGACTTAAACTGGATTCAATAAGCAGAATTTCACCGCCCACCTGCGTCCAGGCCAGACCCGTCACTACACCGGCAATATCATCGTCGGCGTAGAGTTCTTTGTCGAAGACCTCAGCACCAAGCAGTTTCGGAATATCTGTCGCTTTAATCGTGTGATTGTATTCCTCTTCCATCGCAATGGATTTGGCGATCTTACGTACCAATGCCCCGATTTTCTGTTCCAAGTTCCGAACCCCCGATTCGCGAGTATAGCCCTCAATGATACGTAGGATAGCCTTGTCCTCAATAACCAAATCTTTGGGTTTGAGTCCGTGGTCCTTACGTTGCTTCGGAATCAGGTATTTCTTGGCAATCTGGACTTTTTCTTCAACCGTATAACCCGCAATGTCGATGATTTCCATCCGGTCGCGCAGGGCAGGATGAATGGTATCGAGTGAGTTGGCTGTGGCAATAAACAACACCCGCGAGAGGTCGAACTCGGTTTCGAGGTAGTTGTCCATGAACGTTGAATTCTGTTCAGGATCAAGTACTTCAAGTAAAGCCGACGACGGATCTCCGCGGAAATCAGAGCTTACTTTATCTATCTCGTCCAGAATGAACACTGGGTTCGCGGTGCCGCATTTGCGAATATTCTGGATAATTTTGCCGGGCATGGCACCAATATACGTCTTCCGGTGACCGCGAATTTCGGCTTCGTCATGTACGCCACCTAAAGCCATCCGACTGTATTTCCGTCCCAACGCTTTTGCTACCGATTTTCCCAGCGAGGTTTTACCTACACCCGGAGGACCGTATAGGCACAGAATCGGAGCCTTCATGTCGTTTTTAAGTTTCAGAACGGCCAGGTACTCAATAATCCGCTCTTTCACTTTTTCGAGCCCAAAATGGTCAGAATCAAGGATTTTCTGCGCCCGTTTCAGGTCGAAATTGTCTTTCGTATACTCACTCCAGGGAAGATCGACCATCAACTCAACGTAGTTCATCGTGACCGGGTACTCCGGAGCCATCGGGTTGATACGTTGTAGTTTGTTGAGTTCTTTGTCGAAATGCGAACGTACTTCGGTCGGCCATTTTTTGCGGTCGGCCTTCATACGAATTTCGTCAATTTCGCGGTCGGGGTTGTCCATGCCCAGCTCGTCCTGCAACACTTTCATTTGCTGCCGCAGGTAGTAGTCGCGCTGTTGCTGGTCAAGATCTGACGAAGCTTTCGACTGAATTTCGCGTTTCAGCTCCAGCAACTGTACTTCCCGAAGCATAAATTCGAGCAGCATATTAGCTTGCTGACTGCCTTCAAGGCTTTCCAGCAGTCGTTGCTTATCTGCTACGTCGGCGTTGACGTTCGATGATAAAAAGTGCAGCAAAAACGTCGGACTTTCAATATTATCAAGGGCGATACGTGCCTCCTGCGGAATCTCAGGATTCAGACGTAGCATCTTATACGCTGTATCTTTCAAGGATTGCAGCATAGCCTTCCCTTCCTTTTTATTGACGCTCATGAACGTATCGTCTATCTGACGTACCTGAGCGGTCATGAAAGGTTCTTCCTGGGTAATCTGCTGAATTTCAAAACGTTTCTTGCCCTGAATGATAATGGTAATATTACCATCGGGCAGCGTAATCATTTTGATAATATAGGCAACCGTACCAAACCGATACAGATCATCGGCCGTCGGTTCGTCTTTTTGCTGATTGAGTTGAGCTACTACGCCAATGATGCGATTGCCTTTATAGGCGCGTTTAACCAGGCGGATTGACTTGGCACGGCCAACCGTTACGGGAATAACCATGCCCGGAAACAAAACCGTATTGCGGACTGGTAAAATGGGTAAGTTAGCGGGTAATTCGTAATCGTCATCTAACCCTTCTGGCGATCCGAGCGGAACAATTTCCAGATTATCCGAATCGAAATCGGATAATAATAAACGGGTAGCTAATTCTTTTTCTGAAATCATGGGTACACTGCCAAGCTGACAGCTTTCATTACGTGGTACTTGACCGAATCTGCCGAAAGATAAGGGTATGAAGTAGTTGCAAGGGACGTGCCATTCTTTAGAGTTATGACCAGATGGCAGGTCACCATGTAATCTGCAAAATTAACTAAATAGACGGGTGAGTGTCCTAATAAATTTATTATTCGAGTGAAAGTGCTTGAACGGGCTGATTTTTGCGGAAGACAAACGTTTTTTTCTGGCCCTGATATTGAAGATTTACCATGTTAACCTGATCATCAAACATCTCCATCAATACGTTTTGTTTTAACAAACCTCCTCGAAAAGGTTCATTATAAGGCATTTCCAGATAAAGCCAGTTGGCATCAGCTTCGGTCTCGTGCCCAACGTACTTGATCGGCTTAGGTTGCTTTTGCGAAGTAACGTAACCAAAATGCGCCAGGATGTACTTTTCAATGAGTTCATCATTTTTATTATCCGGTCCCAGATTGACTTTCGTTTTCGATACTTCTGAAAGAGCTTTCTCAAAATCGTCGGTAAATATCCGAATGCTGATTTCAAATGTGTGCTCTTTGGGATTAAACTGCATTTGGGTTACGCTTGCGTGGAAGTCATGCGCCGGACGGCTGCTATTGAACAGCAACGTAACGCTTAGCCCGCACAGCAACAACGAACCGAACCGAAACGTCACGTTCCAGTTCGGTAATGCTACGTTACTACGTTCGATTATTTTAGAAAAAAGCCTTGAAAACATCGTTGAAAATAGCGAAGGCCATCAGACCCAGCAAAACAACCATACCAACCCGTTGCGCACCTTCCAGAAATTTATCAGAAGGTTTACGCCCAGAAATAATTTCGTAACCCAAAATGGTGGCATGACCTCCGTCTAGAGCTGGAATTGGCAATATGTTAAAGAAGGCGAGTGCCATTGAAAGAAGGCCCGTTACAGTCCAGAAGCGATCCCAGCGCCAGATACCACCAAATAAATTCTGGGCAATACCAATCGGGCCGCTGATCGCTTTCGAAGCCGAAACCTCGCCCCGGAAAATTTTACCAAATCCTTTAATGTTGTCATACACCACCTGAAACGCCCGTTGCGTACCAACCGACAACGCTTCTCCAAAGGTATATTCCTGTGTGGTCATCGGCAGTAGCATTTCAGGGTAAAAGCCAATAGTTCCGTCTGACGTAGTGGTCATCTTCAACGTATCAACTTTACCGTTTCGGTTCACTGAAAGCGTTAATGGCTTGCTTTTGAGGGGCTTTACGGCCTGAGTAAATTCGTGGTAAAACTGAATCGGCTTACCATTGGCACTAGTGATCACGTCGCCAGCCTTTAAGCCTGCTTTTGCCGCCGGCTGTCCGGGTGCCAGCTCACCAACCTTAAACGGCTCGATTGGCTCAATGAATTGTGCAGCCGATTTTTTATCGGCAATCTTATCGATGAAATTATTCGGGATTTCAATGTCCAGGACCTGTCCATTACGTTCTACTGTATAATAGCTATTGTCGCCCAGAAATACGTCTGAACTACGAACATCACTGAAATCGACAAGGGGTTTGCCATTCACTTTCAGGATTTTATCGCCTGTTTTCAGGCCAATACCCTGAGCAAGTTCATAAGCGACGATGCCATATTTAGCATCTTTAGCGGCCAAGTACGTATTGCCATTTTTGTAAGCCAGCACCACGAAAATCAGGATGCCGACTATTACGTTGACAATAATACCACCGAGCATTACGATCAATCGTTGCCAGGCTGGTTTCGATCTGAATTCGTAAGGTTGAGGTTCAGTTTCGGTATGGGTTGTATCGAGTGATTCATCGATCATACCCGAAATTTTAACGAATCCACCGAGTGGAATCGCGCCCACACCATATTCGGTTTCACCCCGTTTGATGCTCCAGATTTTAGGTGGGAATCCAATAAAATATTGCTCTACCCGCATGCCAAAGGCTTTGGCTGCCAGCAAGTGGCCCAACTCGTGTAATCCAACTAAAATAGACAGACCCAGAATGAGCTGTCCAACCATCACTAAAATTTCCATGTATTCAGAACAGGGGTAAACTCAAATTTAAGATTAATTAACGAAAGCATCTCCGCGCAAACGTACCATTTAAGCCAGATTTTACTTTAAGGCCGATTGCATTTTTAGGCATTTTGATGCTAAAAACGCTACGTTAGGGTTATATAATGCAAACAGCTAAACAAAACTTTTAATTCGTTCGGTAGCCAGCTGACGAGTGGTCTCATCGGTACGTACGTAATCATCGTAGGTTGGATGCTGAACGAAAGCCGTTTTTGACAGGCAGGCTTCAATAATTTCCGAGATCTCCAGGAACGTAATGCGGTCGTGCAGGAAGGCATCGACGGCAACTTCATTGGCCGCGTTGATGATGCAAGGCGCATTGCCGCCACGCTCCAGCGCATCGAACGCCAGTTGCAGGTTGCGGAACGTATCAAGGTCAGGCTTCTCAAACGTAAGCGACGGATAATCCATGAAGTTGAATCGCGGGAAATCCGATTTCAGCCGGTTTGGATAGCCAAGTGCAAATTGAATCGGCAGCCGCATATCGGGCAAACCCATCTGCGCTTTCAAACTGCCGTCTTCAAACTGAACTAAAGAGTGGATAATGCTCTGCGGATGAACCACTACGTCGATCTGGTCGGGACGAAGGCCGAATAACCACTTGGCTTCGATAACTTCCAGCCCTTTATTCATCAACGTAGCAGAATCAATTGTGATTTTTGCGCCCATCGTCCAGTTGGGGTGTTTGAGCGCCTGCGCTTTCGTTACGTTCGCCAAAAACTCCCGCGATTTCCCCCGGAAAGGCCCACCCGACGCCGTGAGAATAATTTTCTCAATCGGGTTATGAAACTCACCAACCAGACACTGAAAAATGGCAGAGTGTTCAGAATCAACCGGATAAATGTTGACACCTTTCTGAGCGGCCAGTTGTGTAATCAGCTCACCCGCCACAACCAGCGTTTCTTTGTTAGCCAGCGCAATGGATTTCCCGGCTTCGATGGCTTTGATGGTAGGTAGCAGACCGGCATAACCAACCATAGCAGTCAAGACCATATCAATCGTATCCATCTGTACGACGGAAGCTATAGCTTTTGCGCCTGCATACACTTTAATGCCGAGTGGGTCGAGGGCCGAGAAAACCTGAACGTAGCGGTCTTCATTGCAGATAACCACTACGTTCGGTTTGAGATCAACAGCCTGCTGAATAAGTAATTCAGCATTGTTGTTGGTTGTAAGCACTTCGACCTGAAACTGGTCGGGATGCGCCTTCACCACCTCAACGGCCTGCGTACCAATGGAGCCCGTAGAGCCAAGAATGGCGATATGGCGTTTTTTATGTTCTGTCATTTAATTTTTTGCGGAGGTACTGAATGTGTTTATAATAAGGAGAATTTAGAGCTCTAATTAACATCTCACTAACATAAACTATTCTATCAATCATCGAAATAAGGACATCTTTCAAACCAGGAAGTCCATCTTTGATCACTTCCCATACTTAGCTCATGATCGATTCCACGATAATCATGAGCTAAGTAATTTCTCATGCCTGCTATATTATGCCAAGGAATCTGCGAAAATTCTTTCTTTAGATCCGCTTCTATTTTTTTAGATTCTTCACCAATGACCAGTAAAAGTGCCCATATGGTATTAAAATCTCTTTGGTCTGCTCCCCAATTTAATTCTTCTGCATTTGGATAGTCTTGTGCATAGATAAAAATCTTCTCAGTGCATTCCAGCATAGTGAAAATATATACTAAGTTATTGTCACTATACATAGATTACATCCTTTTCCATTTTATACTCAATGAACGGATTCATAAACCGACTGTCTACTAAATCCATTCTCCTGTGGAGTTTCCGTCGAAGAATGCGATATAGGCGTTCTTTCTCGGCCCAGGGTAACTTAAAGTCTGGTTTTAATTCATATACCAAATCAATATCACTTTTCTCCGTCTGTTCATTTCGGGCGAAGCTACCGTAAAGGCCGATACGTTCGATACCGAATTCGCTACGTAAACGCTCCCGGCTCGCTCTCAGTGTTTCCAGAATAAACTCCTGAGTGACAGCTACTGCTTCCATACCCTAAACCGTTTTATCTCCTTGCAATAACCCCTCGGCAATCTTCCGATCATTACTTAATCGGGGCACTTTATTCTGACCGCCCAACTTCCCTTGAGACTTCATGTACCGCTGAAAGGCACCACGTGGCAAACTCGTCAGACGTAGCGGTTGCAGGATGGAGCCGGTAATGAGGTCGTCGTAATAAACGTTCAACTCGGTCAGTCGCGCATCTACGTCGTGGGCGAAGGCTGCTACGTTGTGCGGGGGCGTAGCGAACTCAACGAGCCACTCGTGATACGGCAAGCCTTCTTTGGGGCTCACCATCGGCGCTACGGTAAATTCAACCACTTCGGTTTCGGGGTGTTTCTGCATAGCATCTTTGAGCGCCTTTTCCACTTCTTCGCCAATAACGTGTTCGCCGAAAGCCGAAATGAAGTGTTTGATACGTCCCGTTACCAGCAGCCGATATGGTTCGCGAGATACGAATTTGACCGTATCACCTAGAGAATAGCCCCACAACCCCGCGTTGTTGTTGATGATCACAGCATAGTTTTTGCCTAACTCAACTTCGCCAATGGTCAATCGTCGTGGGTTTTCGGTGAAAAATTCATCGGCGGGAATGAATTCGTAAAATATGCCGCTATTTAAGAGTAACAACAAACCTTCTTCCGTCTGCGAATCTTGGAACGCGATGAAGCCTTCCGAAGCCGGATACGTTTCGATGGAGTCGATACGTTTGCCGATGGTTTCGTAGAGTTTGGCGCGGTACGGCTCGAAGTTGACACCGCCGTAGACAAACAGCGAAAAATCGGGGAATACGTCTTTGATGAGCTTTCCAGTACGTTCCTTAATCCGGTCGAAATACATCTGCACCCAGGGCGGAATTCCCGAAATCAGCGACATCGGTTGCGGCAACGTTTCGTCGATGATACGTTCCAGTTTTGCTTCCCAGTCTTCTATCGTATTCGTTTCGTAACTGGGTAACTGATTGGTACGTAGGTAAGCCGGTACGTGGTGATTGACAATGCCCGACAGTCGACCGATGTTGATTCCTGCTTTTTGCGTGAGTTCGGGGCTGCCCGACAGAAAAATCAGCTTCTTGTCTAGAAAGTCGCTCTTGCCCGTTTCGTTGACGTAGTTCAGTAAGGCGTCGCGGGCTGAGTTGATATGATTAGGAATCGACTCCTGCGAAATCGGAATGTATTTCGTACCCGACGTAGTGCCCGACGTTTTGGCAAAATATAGCGGCTTTCCTTTCCACAACACGTCGGTTCCGCCGTTCAGAATTTGTTCGACATACGGTTTCAGATCTTCGTAATCACGTACCGGAACAGCCTGACGGAATTCTTCGATAGTTTGCACATCGTTCAGCCGATGGTCGCGCCCGAAAACCGTATTACGTCCTCCTTCGAGCAACTTCTGAAAACAGCGTTGCTGCGCCTGAGTCGGCTGGTACATCCACTCTTTCTGGCGTTCTACAACCCATTTGGCCAAAGGCTTACTCACAACCGAACGAATTCCCATAGTTATACAAAGGTAATGGAGAATACACTTTGTATACTACGTTCTTAACTGGATCAGGCCGACGGGCTTCTTAAACGGTTTGTCTGATTTGGCTACGTACTACTGTTAAATAGAGTTCTTTTTGCAGAAGGAAACGGCAATTACCAGCGTTATGAGCTCTGCTTTCGCCGAGCTGACGGGAGAATTTCTACTGTTGTTGCAACAGGATTGTCGGGAGTTTGTGAAGTTGTTTGATAAGCTTCGCACCGAAATGAAGAAAGCACAATCGCCGTTAGTCCTCCGTATAACTTATTTAATGGGCTGATGTAAAAACTATTTACTTAGACGTACGACTGAAACGGGAATTTTATCAGATTCTCCCTATTTTTGCACACTTTTTAAAAAATCAGTACTCGTAATAAGGCGTTCTGCGTCAACCTATAATGGGACTTTTTAATTTTCTAACCAGCGACATTGCGATTGACCTGGGCACAGCGAATACCTTGATTATTCACAAGGACAGGATTGTGGTGGATGAGCCTTCGATTATTGCAATGGACAAGGTCAGCGGAAAAGTGCTGGCTATTGGTCATAAGGCCATGCAGATGCATGAAAAGACCAACGAAAATATCAAGACCATTCGCCCCCTGAAAGACGGTGTAATTGCCGACTTTACGGCCGCCGAACTCATGATTCGGGGCATGATAAAAATGATTGATACAGGCAGCAAGCTCTTTTCTCCCTCGCACCGGATGGTTATTTGTATTCCATCGGGTATTACAGAGGTGGAAAAGCGGGCCGTTAAAGACTCGGCCGAACACGCTGGCGCTAAAGAAGTATACATGGTACACGAGCCGATTGCTGCTGCGATTGGTATTGGTATCGATATTACCCAACCTAACGGGACCATGATCGTCGATATCGGTGGCGGAACTACCGAAATTGCCGTAATTGCCCTGTCGGGGATCGTTTGCGAACAGTCGATACGTATCGCTGGTGATGTATTTACCCGCGACATTGTGGATTACATGCGTCGCGAACACAACCTGCTCATCGGCGAACGGTCGGCGGAGCAGATCAAAATGGAAGTTGGCTCGGCTCTGCCTGAACTCGACAACCCACCAGCCGATTACGAAATCCGGGGTCGTGACTTGATGACGGGTATTCCGAAAGAAATTAAAGTGACCTATAGCGAAATCGCCTACTCGCTCGACAAGTCGATTTCGAAGATTGAAGAAGCCACGATGAAGGCGCTCGAAATTTCGCCACCAGAGTTGTCGGCGGATATTTATACAAATGGTATTCACCTGACAGGCGGTGGCGCGTTGCTGCACGGTCTCGACAAGCGGCTGGGCGCAAAAACCAAACTGCCAATTCACGTAGCAGACGACCCGCTCAAGGCCGTTGTGAAAGGAACGGGCGAGGTGATTAAGAATCTGGATTTATACAAATCTGTTCTGATTAGCTAGGTTTTGTAGCCTGGACGCTACGTTCGGGTGTCTGTTTTGAAGTAACATCGAACGGATACCCGGACGTAGCGTCCAGGCTACTTCTTTACTCACCATGAGTGAATTAGTTGATTTTTTTCTTCGAAGTCGGAACTTCATTTTGTTTGTGTTGCTGGAAGTACTTTGCTTTTACTTCATCATCAACACCAGCAATTATTGGGGCGTAACGTACTTCAATACGTCGAATCGGTACGCGGCTCAATTGCTGGCGTGGTCGAATGCGGCAAATCAGTATGCAAGCCTACGTCAGGTAAACGCTGATTTAGCTCTGGAAAACCAACGACTTCACCAGCGACTCACCCAACTCATCCAAAGTAAGCCAGCCTCCCCAGTCGAATATCAGGCCGATTCTGCTTTTGCGGATCGATTTAAGTTCACGGTTGCGAAAGTGGTCAATAACACGACCCAGTTCGCCAACAATTACATTACCATCGATAAAGGCTCCGATGATGGCATCCGGCCGGGGATGGGCGTGATTTCGCCAACAGGAGTTGTAGGGAAAGTGAAAGTTTGTAATCAGCATTTCTCAGTTATTACGTCTATTCTGCACTCTGAATTTCTTGTGTCCTCAAAATTGGTGAAAGCCGGTGAAATTGGTTCGGCGAAGTGGGATGGGGTAGACCCTCACGTGATCGAACTGGATGCCATTCCTCGTTACAAACCGGTTAGCAAAGGCGATTCAGTAGTGACGTCGGAATTTAACTCAACGTTTCCCCCTGGTATACTGGTCGGACGAGTGCGCACGGTGGGTGTTCAACCTAACCAGACATTCCACGCCCTTACACTGGATCTGGCTACCAACTTCAGTAACCTGTCATTCGTCTATGTTGTTGAAAACCAATTGCGCGAATCTCAGGATCAGTTAGAAAAACAAATTGAAACGGAAAAATAAGTGGTCAGTCGCTAGTCATCAGTCATTAGATTAAAGTAATTTATTCAGACTACTGACCAGTGACTGACGACTGATAATTATATAAAATGACCCTTCGCGAAATCGTAACGACTTCACTATTGTTTTTGCTGTACCTCGTGCTGCAAATTCTGCTCATGCGGAATATAGTCCTGTTCGATTACGCCTTCTGTTTTGTTTACATTGCCTGCATCCTGCTGCTGCCTAACGAAACCAGTCTGACCTGGTTGTTGCTTATCGCTTTTGTGACGGGAATCATCATCGATACGTTCTATAATACGTTGGGAATGCATGCAGCCGCTACGGTGCTGATGGCGTATGTTAGGCCGTTGGTGGTACGTTCGCAAATTGACGTACCAGGTCTGGAAACACGTATTGAATTCTCTTTGAGTGAATTAGGGACAGGCGCTTTTTTTAGATACGTATTGATTTTGGCGCTCATCCATCATCTTACGTTGTTTTTCATCGAAGCCAGCAGTCTGACGCTCATCATCCCAACGCTCATCCGAGTCGGTGCCAGCACGCTTTTTACCACAGTGAGCATTGTTTTGATTCAATTCTTCACTAGAAACTGAATTAATGTATAAAGTATGATGTATGATAGGTGTCTAATGCTGGCAACATATCATACTTTATACATCATACTTCATACATTACAAACGTGGCAGAAACGCTCATTCTTCCCCAAACATCAGATCGTCAGACGGTTTATGAAAGTCTGATTCCTCAAATTGCTGCTCTAATTGAGGGAGAGTCTGATTTAGTGGCCAATCTGGCGAACGTAGCAGCAGCGCTGAAAGAAGCATTCGGATTTTTTTGGATTGGCTTTTACATCAGGAAAGGAGATCAACTCGTACTTGGACCGTTTCAGGGACCTATTGCCTGCACACGTATTGCTTTCAACAAGGGCGTTTGTGGTGCTGCTTATTCGCGTCGGGAAACCATTTTGGTGCCTGACGTAGAGCAGTTTCCGGGGCATATTGCCTGTAGCTCAGCGTCAAAATCGGAAGTCGTTGTCCCTGTGTTTGATCAGGATGGTAACGTAACGATGGTGCTTGATGTAGACAGCGATAAACTGGACGATTTTAGTGAAATTGACGTAGCAGGGATTGAGAAAATCGCCCAATTGATTACGAATTTGCCTGTTTCGTAGGCGGCTGACGCTACTTTGGGAAATTAAGTAACGATTAATTGTCGCGTGAACTATTAAACCATTGGCTGTTTAGGCCGTCTTAGGACCGAATTAAACAACCAATGAACCATGTTAAAGAAATTCATCGTCGGCGGATTTTTTCTTTCGCTGCTCTCTCTACCGCTGTTCAATCAGCGGGCAAATGCACAGGATGCTACTACTCAGAACCGTACGGAGCGTAGAGGACGTACCATGCAGAACGTTGACCCGGCTACCCGCGCGCAACGCATGACCGACCGGATGACCAAAGAGTTGGCATTGGACGACGCTACGTCAAAAAAAGTATACGGATTAGTGCTGGCCCGTGCCGAAAAAATGGACGCTATCCAGAAAAGTTCAGACGACCGGCAAACGAAAATGCAGGCAATGAAAGCGGGTACTGAATCATTCAGAAGTGATATGAAAAAAGTATTGACAGCCGACCAGTTTGCCAAATTTGAGTCGATGCGAAGCAAAATGGGGCGAGGTCGTGGTGGATTTAACCGCGAAAAATCCGACGATAACGGATCGAAATAAGTTTGCTTACTACATAAAAAAGTCAGCCCGAACAGTTCGACAACTGTTCGGGCTGACTTTTTTATGTAGTAACCACCTGTGAGGTCACATGCAGTAAAGTTTGTTGACTTAAGCCTTTTCCCCAAAACAGTCAAAACGCTATGTCATCATTCTTATCGCGCCGGTCGTTTGTGCGGCAGGCTTCTCTTGCGACGGCGGCCGGTATGGCAGCACCAACCATATTATCTGCAAAGTCGCACAATCGCCATGCCGAGCAAGTGATGCTGGGCCACAATGGCTTCCGGTATCGTGTGGTGCCAGGTTGGGGTGTTTTGGATGCGTCGAAAAATCCTGTGAACGACTGTCACGAAATGGTACAGGACGCTAAAGGACGCATTTTGCTGCTGACCAACGAGACTAAAAATAACGTATTGATTTACGATAAATCGGGTAAACTGCTGGAATCCTGGGGGCATGATTATCCCGGCGCTCACGGCTTCTCTATTGGTGGAGAGGGTAACGATCAGTACCTTCTCATTGCCGATACGGATCGCCATCAGGTTATCAAAACCGATCTGAAAGGGCAGGAGTTGATGAAAATCGAATATCCCAGAGAAACGGGTAAATACGCTTACCCAACGCAGTTTAAACCAACCGAAACCGCCATTAACCCGGCCAACGGCGATATCTACGTAGTAGATGGCTATGGTCTGAACTACGTCATGCAATACGATAAAAGTGGCAAACTCATTCGGTATTGGGGCGGCAAAGGCGAAACCAACGATACGTTCGACTGCTGCCACGGTATTGCTGTAGACCGACGTAACGCAGCAAATCCAACCCTGCTGATTACCGACCGTAGACATAATGCTCTGAAACGCTTTTCGTTAGACGGTAAATACGTATCAACAATCTCATTGCCAGGTTCTTATATTTGCCGTCCGGTTATTCATAAGGATAATATTTACGGGGCCGTTTTCCGCAGTACGTCCGACTCCTATCCTGATTCTGGCTACGTTCAGATTCTGGATAAAAACGACCGAGTTATTTCAACGCCGGGCGGAACAACGCCAACGTATCAGGACGGTAAACTGGGCGAGCAACGTAAAGATTTTACTCAAAGTGCATTTCTTCACCCACACGACGTACTGGTTGATGAGGACGACAGTATCTACGTAGCGCAGTGGGCTTCAAAAAAAACATATCCGGTTAAGCTGGAACGGATAGCCTGAGTTTAATCCCTGATTATGATAAGTTTAATTCTATTGCAGGCGGCCACTTCGCCAGCGGATTGGGTGTTATTCTGGGGGCATTTTCACCCGTTAATCGTACACCTGCCGATTGGCTTTTTATTAATTGCCGGTCTTCTCGAAATTGACCGGTTAACCCGACGAAATTCGGTTAGTCAGCATACCATTACGCTTATTTTATTCTGGTCAGCGGTCAGTGCTACGATGGCTTGTGTGTTCGGCTATATGCTGTCGCTGGGCGGTGGGTATGAAGCTGATACGTTGAATTCGCACATGTGGCAGGGCATTGGCGTTGCCGTTTTTGCCTGGATTGCCTGGGGAGTTAAATCGGAGAATCTTGGTCGAATTTTACCGGCCGCTTCTGTCTTATATCTTCCGGTTTTAGGAATAGCACTAATTCTGATTTTGTCGGCTGGCCATTTGGGTGGAAATCTTACCCATGGTTCGGATTATCTGACGCAATACATGCCCGGACCAATGCGGTCAGTGGCAGGATTGCCACCAAAACTTCCTGCTTTGAAAGTTGAACCGATCACCGACGTAAATCAGGCGATGGTCTACCAGCAGATTGTCAATCCAATTCTGCATACCCGTTGTATTCAGTGCCATAACGCCGACAAATCGAAGGGCGGACTTCGTCTTGACACGCCCGATTTGATCAAAAAAGGCTCTAAGGAAGGGCCAGTGCTGGTGGCTGGCAAGGGCGTACAAAGTAAGTTAGTAAAAGTATGCCTGCTGCCCGAAGAAGATGACCACCATATGCCCCCAAAAGGCAAACCACAGCTTGAGGAAAGTCAGATTGCGCTACTGACCTGGTGGATTGATCAAGGGGCGCCGTTCAACAAAAAAGTATCGGAATTGGCCGTTAACGACGCGATACGTCCCGTGTTGGCATCTTTAGGCGGTGGCGGACCCGTTGAAGCAGGTGGAAATGCTGTTGCAACCAAAGGGCCAGCGCCTGAATCGCCTGTGTTGACAATGAAAGTGCCAGCCGCCGATCCGAAAGTTATGGAGGAAGTAAAGAAAACCGGACTGCTGGTGCTTCCTATTTCGAAGGAGCAGAATCAATTGGAAGTGAGCGCTGTCAATGCCCGTTCGTTCAGCGACGCACAGGCTGCCGTTTTGCCCAAGTTGAGTAATCAGATTGTTTGGCTAAAGCTTAGCGATACGCAAATCTCCGACGCTACGTTGGCGCAGATTGCTAAGTTGAAAAACCTTCAGAAACTTCATCTGGAACAAACAAAAATTACAGATGCCGGCCTTAAGCAACTAAAAGGTTTATCAAATCTGGAATATTTAAATCTCTACGGTACGTCTGTATCTGACGCTGGACTTGCTGAATTGGCAAGCATGAAAAGCCTGAAAACCGTATATCTCTGGCAGACGAAAGTGACCGAAAGTGGCCTGGCTATGCTTAAAAAAGCGCTACCAAATCTGGAGATTGTAGGTGGTGTTACAGAACAGGCCGTAGCCGAATTTGCCAAAGCCGGTCAGGAAGCTAAAACGGGTGAGGAAAAGAAAAATTAAGTTTATATAACGTAGCAGTTCGTATGAACGCCTACCTTCAAAAAATACTACGTTAGCAGGATATTATACCGGCGAAGTGAACCAGAGTAGCCTGATACGTTGTTACAAGTAAACTAACGTAGTGAAAATGATTTACTACGTTGAGTGGAGACTTCTCGCTTGCCCTTCCTCTACGTTCAGCATAAGCACTTAAAATAGTTTCAGCAGGCTGCCCGATAAGGTATTTTTCTGTACCTGATTGATTGTTATTTTTGTAGAACAAGTAGTATTATTTCAAATACAACGTACTCGTAAGAATGGCTTTTTGGTCCGACATACGATTCCGATTCGGTTTACTCTGCGCAACGGCAGGTTTATTTGTCGCTACAATCTGGCTGACGGCTTGCAATCGTTCCGTGGAAAAACCAGCCGATGTAGTGGCGGCTGAAATCAATCTGCCCGAAAAGGTCGATTATAATCTGCACGTAAAGCCTATCTTATCCGACCGTTGTTTTGCCTGCCACGGGCCCGATAAAGCTAAGCAACAAGCAGGGCTACGTCTCGACACCCCCGAAGGCGCTTATGAAGCTCTTTCGAAAAGTGGTCATACGGCCATCGTTCCAAGTAATCTCGCCAAGAGTGAACTGGTGAACCGTATTCTCAGCACTGACCCTGACGTAATGATGCCCACGCCGAAGTCGAATCTGACGTTGACTGCCGACGAGAAAGCCTTGCTGCTACGTTGGGTGGAACAGGGTGCTGAATACAAAGAACATTGGTCGCTCATTGCGCCGACAATGCCCGAAGTGCCGAAGGTTAAGGACGACAAATGGATTGTGAATGATATTGACCGCTTTATCCTGACCAAGCAACAAGACAAAAAATTGAGCCATACGCCAGAAGCGGATAAAACTACGTTGCTACGTCGTGTTACGTTAGACCTCACTGGCTTGCCGCCAACCCCGGCCGAAGTGGATGCTTTTCTAGCCGACAAATCGCCCAACGCTTACGAGAACGTAGTAAATAGATTGCTGGCGAATCCGCATTTTGGAGAACGTCAGGCTGTTGAATGGCTCGACGTAGCACGTTACGCCGATACGCATGGGTATCAGGATGATGGCTTACGAACGATGTGGCCGTATCGGGATTGGGTCATCCGGGCTTTTAACCGAAACCTATCTTTTGATCGCTTCATTACGTGGCAACTGGCTGGTGATTTATTGCCGCATCCTAATCGGGATCAGTTGATTGCAACGGCTTTCAACCGGAATCACCAGCAGAGTCAGGAAGGTGGTATTGTCGACGAAGAATACCGGACGGAATACGTAGCAGACCGTACCAATACGTTTGGGAAAGCCATGCTTGGTCTGACGGTCGAATGCGCCCGCTGTCACGACCACAAATACGATCCCATCAGCCAAAAAGATTATTATTCACTATACGCCTTTTTCAACAGCAACAATGAGCGTGGTCAGATTCCGTACAACGGCGAAGCGGCCCCAACCGTTACGTTAACCAAGCCCGAAACTGACGCCAAGCTCAAATTTATTCGGAATCAACTGACGCCTGTTCAACAAAAATTGAACCCCAATCGCCCTGACTATCAGAAGCGATTTAGTCAGTGGCTGGCTCAGGCTGGTTCTTACGCTATCTCATCAACTGATTCGGGTTTGCTGGCCCATTACACATTCGACGAAGCAGACCGGACTGATATCAGCGCGTATGTGAAGGAGCAAAATGAGAAGAAAAAGCTGGAAGCTGAGCAGAAAAAGAAACTGGAAGAGGCTGAAAAGAAAAAAGAATTGCTAACGGGCAAAAAGAACGTAGTAACGAAAAAGGATGAGAAGAAAGAGCCGCCAAAGCGCAAAACGAAAGAAGAACTTTGGAAAGATCCCCGTAACGCTTTTGCCAATTCGGTAAATGATACGATTCCGGCGCGGCTTGGTGGCGACCCAGACAAAGTTCCGTACTCGGTGCCGGGGCGTTTCGGCAAGGCGCGTTTCTTGCCGGGTGACAGCTTTATTCAGCTTCCGGGCGAATTTGGTGCTTTTGAACAAAATGAACCGTTTTCGATAAGTAGCTGGTTCAATCTGGCCAAGCCAAATATGGCCTTAACCCTTCTGGGACGTACCACTGGTCCGATGGATGGTCAACGTGGTTATCAACTTGATTTACTGGCCGATGGACGATTAAAGCTGACGTTCAGCCACGTTTGGCCGTCCAACGCCATTGACATAGAGACGGTTGATAAAGTGCCGGTACGGCAGTGGTTTCAGGTTGCTTTTACCTATGATGGAACGGGCCGGGCAAAAGGCTTTTCGCTTTACCTGAATGGAAATCCACTACGTACTAAAGTTGTTAATGATCATCTGATTCACAGCACTGTATGGGGTAAGGATAAGACTCATTGGGCTCAGCATTCGTTCTATGTGGGTCGGATGCACGATTATTTTTATAAAGATTTTGCAGTCGATGAGCTACGTATCTATAACCGTTGTCTTACTCCGCTTGAATTGCCCAAGTTGGCTGGAAAATCTGATGAACTTCAGGCTGCGCTACGTACACCCGTAGCTAGCCGGACGCCCGCCCAACGTAGTGGCCTATATACATACTACGTAACGACGCAGGACCCTATTTACCGGGCCGATTTTGCCAAAGCCATGAAATTGCGGGGAGAGCAAATTATGCTTTACACCAACTCTGATCAGGTTATGGTTATGGAGGAACGAAAGACCCCGCGCGAAACTCATCTGCTTAAAAGAGGTGCTTACGACGCACCTGGGGAAATCGTTAAGCCAGCCGTACTGCACAGTCTGAATAAGATGGATGAGTCGATGCCTAAAAACAGGCTTGGCTTAGCTAAGTGGCTGTTGTCGCCTGAAAATCCGCTGTTTAGTCGGGTGATGGTCAATCGGTTCTGGCAGCAGTATTTTGGGCAGGGATTAGCGAAAAATTCCGACGATTTTGGGAATCAGGGCGCATTGCCAAGTCATCCCGAATTATTGGATTATCTGGCTGTGAAGTTCCGGGAAACGGGCTGGAACGCTAAGGCAATGCATAAATTGATTGTCATGTCGGCAACGTACCGGCAGGCATCTAACGTATCGAATGAAGCACGCGAGACCGATCCTGACAATATTTTCCTGACGCGTGGACCGAGCTTCCGGATGTCGGCGGAGCAAGTACGTGATAACGCATTAGCCGCTAGCGGGCTTCTAAACCAACGTATCGGCGGACCAAGCGTGTTGCCCTATCAGCCGGATGGTATCTGGGAGGCATTAGCGACACGTAACGCGGTTAAATATGTTCAGGATCATGGTGATAGCTTGTATCGTCGTTCGATGTATACAATCTGGAAACGGTCGTCGCCACCGCCGATGATGCTTAATTTCGACGCGGCCGAACGCCATACCTGTATTGTGAAGCGACAGAAAACCAGTACGCCTTTACAAGCTTTGGTGACGCTGAATGACCCGCAGTTTGTAGAAGCCGCCCGTGTATTGGCACAACGAATAGCTGTAAGAAAGAAGACTGATAGTGAGGGTGTTTCGACAATATTCAAAACGGTGGTAAGTCGCCCCGCGCGGCCTCAGGAAGTTGCGCTAATGAAACAACTTTATGACGAAGAGCTGGCTGACTTTAAAAAGAATCCGAAGCGAGCTAGTGAGTTGCTATCTGTAGGCGAATATCCTGTAGATAAAACAATGAATCCCGCCGAATTAGCTGCCTGGACGGTAGTGACGAGTACGATTATGAATTTCGATGAAGCGATAATAAAAAGGTAAGAGCGTAGGGTAAATAGTAACCCCATGCCCTATGTTCCATGCAATTATGGATATTCAGGATCAAATACATGACCAACTTAGCCGCCGGAATTTTCTGGGGCAGGCGGGCGCCGGACTAGGAACGATAGCGTTGGCTTCGTTGCTCAATCCGACCGGCTTGTTTGCGGGTCCATCCACACCGGGGGAGAATCCGGCTGTTGGCAAACCGCATTTTTCGCCGAAAGTAAAGCGAGTTATTTACCTGTTCCAGAGTGGGGCTCCCTCGCAGTTGGAACTGTTCGATTATAAGCCGAAACTCGAAGCTATGTGGGGTCAGGATTTACCTGAGTCGGTACGTAAAGGTCAACGACTTACGGGTATGACGGCGGGGCAAAGCCGCTTTCCACTGGCGGCTTCGAAGTATAAGTTCGCTCAATACGGTCCCGGTCGGATGTGGATTAGCGAATTGCTGCCTCATACGTCACGCATCGCACCTGATTTAACCTTTATTCGGTCGTTGCATACTGAGGCCATTAACCACGATCCCGCCGTTACGTTCTTTCAAACGGGTAGTCAGCAAGCGGGGCGGCCTTCGTTTGGTTCCTGGGTTAGTTACGGATTAGGCTCTGACAATCAAAATCTTCCAGCTTTTGTCGTACTCCTTTCCAAAGGGCGAGATGGCGATCAGCCGCTCTATGCTAAACTCTGGAGCAATGGATTCCTGCCATCGGTGCATCAGGGCGTCGTATTTCGGTCAGGGCCCGATCCGGTTTACTATCTGAATAATCCACCGGGCATTGATAAAACCAGTCGCCGGCGGATGCTCGATTATCTGGGAAAACTGCATCAGGAGCAATTTAAACAAGTGCTTGACCCGGAAATCAACAATCGGATGCAGCAGTACGAAATGGCATACCGGATGCAAACTTCCGTACCAGAAACGCTCGATATTTCGAAGGAGCCGGAATACATTTTCGATATGTATGGACCCGACAGCCGCAAGCCCGGTACGTTCGCAGCGAACTGTTTGCTTGCTCGTAAGTTGATCGAGAAAGACGTCAAGTTTGTGCAATTGTACCATCAGGGATGGGACCAGCATGGTAATCTACCAAACGACATTAAAATTCAGACGAAGAGCGTCGACCAGCCTTCTGCAGCCCTGATCATGGATTTAAAGCAACGCGGTCTGCTCGACGATACGCTCGTTATCTGGGGTGGCGAATTTGGGCGAGGTGCTTATTCACAAGGAAAACTTACCCGCGATAATTACGGT
Source organism: Spirosoma flavus (assembly GCF_054778555.1). Taxonomy (NCBI): domain Bacteria; kingdom Pseudomonadati; phylum Bacteroidota; class Cytophagia; order Cytophagales; family Cytophagaceae; genus Spirosoma; species Spirosoma flavus. The sequence goes on along the minus strand of NZ_BAAGZL010000003.1, from coordinate 950,582 downwards.
CGCGATCACCACCCACGCGCTTTTACGGTCTGGATGGCGGGTGCTGGTGTGAAAAAAGGTGTGGTGTACGGCGAAACGGATGATTTTGGCTACAATGTGATTAAAGAGCCTGTTCACGTTCACGATTTTCAGGCAACGGTATTACACCTGCTCGGCGTCGACCACGAAAAATTGACTTTTAAAAGCCAAGGGCGCCGTTATCGCTTAACAGATGTGCACGGGAAAGTTGTGAAACCCCTTTTGGCATAGTTAATAAATTTAGTTTTATAGCAGCAGGCGATTCGATTTGGATTGCCTGCTTTTTGTTTTCGTAAAAGTGTTACCTTGTCTATGTGAACCCGTCCAAGAAACATGGAAGCCGTTATGTTAAATCTGCCTGATACGTTGGAAGAGGATGAGTTGCTACGTATGCCAGCAACTTGGGAAGAATACGTGGGTGTAGTTGACAGTGTTCCGTACACCGTACAATTCTTAAATAGTGAAATTATAATGAGTCAGGCCAGCCGCCGTCATGAGTCTTTAGTGATTATTTTGGGAATGCTGTTATCTAACCACTTTTTCAATAAAGATGGGTATGATGTCTTGGGGAGTAATATTAAGATTGTCATTCCTAACCAGGACGGCGACGTAAATGCTGATATTTCTGTGGTGAAGGTGCCTGTTGACTATGGGACAACTCTTGGCGGTCGAATAACCGAAATGCGCATTAAAAATCCCGAAATTGTTGTCGAGGTTCTCTCAAAAAGTACCCGGAAGTTTGACATGGAAGAGAAACTAAGCTACTACAAATTGATTCCTTCGTTACAACACATTTTGTTTGTAGACCAGTATCGCCCGTTTGCATCTGTTTATACGCGGACGAACGTACCAGATGAATGGCTGAACCATGATTACCGCACACTTGAATCGGTAGTGCACTTGGGCGATTTAGCTTTGCCAATGGAGACTATTTATCGCAAAACGAAGTTTAACTCTTGACTAGTAACGTGTTAGAAATTATGTGAAGCAGAGCCGGAAGGAAATCCTTCCGGCTCTGCTTATTTTTACGCCATGCAACAGCAACTGGATATCTGGATACGAAGCATAGTTCGCTGGTTTGGCTTCGTCCCAAACCGCGATTTATCAGGGTGGATTCTGCTCGTTACGGCCGTCGTATTAGGCTTTGCCGTTGATCTTTTCATAACCCAGATCCTCCGATTTATTGTCCGTCGGCGCCCTTTTCAGACACTGGCTCTTCTCAAAGTGTATGCGCGCTGGGCATTCTGGATTTTTGTGCCTTCGGTATTTTTTCTGCTGGCAACCAATATGCAGTCGGAGCGATTTCTGCGTCGGCATCCAGTGGCGGATAAAACGGCTGAGATCACCTTTTTAATCGCTACTACGTGGTTGATTATTCAACTTTTGAAAGTTGGCGAGCTACGGCTGATTGGCCAGTATGATACCGCTCAGGACATCAATTTGTCGCACCGGAAATTCGTTACGCAGGTGCGATTTTTTCGGCGAATGGTAGCAATTATTATCATCATATTAAGTGCTTCATTGCTGCTGATTACGTTTCAGGGAAGCCGGAAAGTCGGTTTAAGCGTATTAACATCGGCGGGGGTAGTATCAGTCGTACTTGGCTTTGCTGCCCAGAAAACCCTTGCGAACCTACTGGCGGGCATTCAGATTGCGTTTAATCAGCAAATCCGGTTAGACGATGCTGTTGTGGTTGAAAAAGAGTGGGGTAGGGTTGAGGAAATCAACCTGACCAGCGTAATCGTTCGGCTGTGGGACCGTCGTCGGCTGATTTTACCAATTACGTATTTTGTAGAAACTCCATTCGAAAACTGGACTCGCTCCGACGCATCCATCACCGGTGCCGTTTTCCTATATCTCGATTATAATACGCCCATCGATAAAGTAAGGGCTCAGGCACGGAAATTTGCGGAAGAAGATCCCCTCTGGAATCAGGACGTATTTGTTGTACAAGTGACTGATACACAGCCTACCTGTATCGTAGTACGTGTACTGGTGTCGGCACGGGACGCGCCATCAGCGTTCGACTTACGTTGCCATGTTCGTGAAAAACTTATTGCTTTCCTCCGCGACGAATATCCCGAAAGCTTACCTCAAACGCGGATTAGATTGGCGGAGGAACTAAAACCAAGCGAAAAAAATGTATGATATATGATGTATTACCTCTATAATAGTCATATATCATACATCCTGCTTCATATATCAATTGTCCTCCCAACCGAACGATCGTTCGATGGCTTTTTGCCAGCCGCGCATTAGTTTGTTACGTTGGTTTTCTTCCATTGCCGGCTGATACGTCTGCGCAACGCCCCAATTCTGACGTAAATCATCCAGGTTTTGCCAATATCCAACCGCTAATCCGGCGGCATACGCAGCTCCAAGCGCAGTTGTTTCGGTCATGCGCGGACAAATAACGGGTTGGTTCAGTACGTCGGCCTGAAATTGCATCAGCAACGAATTGACCACCATGCCGCCATCGACACGTAGCGAACTGAGCGACACACCAGCATCCTGTTCCATGGCTCGTACTACGTCGACAGTCTGGTATGCCGTAGCTTCTAAAACGGCTCTGGCAATATGGCCTTTAGTCACAAAACGGGTCAGACCGGCGATCACACCACGAGCGTCGGATTTCCAGTGGGGAGCAAACAGACCCGAGAATGCTGGCACAAAATAAGCACCGCCATTATCATCGACCGAACGGGCAAGGCTCTCAATATCCGTGCTTTTTTTGATAATACCGAGGTTGTCACGTAGCCACTGTACGAGTGCCCCCGTAATGGCAACGCTACCCTCTAAAGCGTAGTGAACTGGTTGATCCTTAAATTGATACGCTACAGTTGTCAGCAGGCCGCAAGTGGAAGCGCGTAGTTCGGTGCCCGTATTCATTAACAGAAAGCAGCCAGTACCGTATGTATTTTTGGCTTGCCCCGGTTCGTAACACGTTTGACCGACCAAGGCCGCTTGTTGGTCTCCCAAAATTCCCGCCACTGGAACGCCCGGCAAGACTTCTGATACTACGTTGCCGTAAACCTCACTACTTGGGCGAATGGCTGGGAGCATGGCGCGTGGTACGTCGAAATCACGGAGCAACGTATCGTCCCAAGCCAGCGTTTCCAGGTTCATTAATTGGGTTCGGCTGGCATTCGTTACGTCGGTGATATGCAAACCGCCCTGCGGTCCACCTGTTAGATTCCAGACGACAAACGTATCCATATTGCCAAAGAGTGCGTCGCCCCGTTCGGCGTCTTCGCGGAGACCTGCTACGTTATCCAGTAACCATTTGAGTTTTAATCCACTGAAATACGTAGCAAGTGGTAATCCCGTCTTTGGTCGGAAGCGATCTTGTCCTCCATTAGCCGCAAATTGATTAACTAAATCAGCAGTACGCATGTCCTGCCACACAATTGCGTTGTAATACGGTTTGCCCGTTCGGCGATTCCAGACAACGGTCGTTTCGCGCTGATTGGTGATACCGACGGCGGCAATGTCCTGCACCGACAGTTTGGCTTTGATACGTGCCAGAGCAACCACTTCGAGGGTATTCCGCCAGATTTCTTCGGCGTCGTGCTCAACCCAACCGGGTTGCGGATAAATCTGTTTATGTTCTTTCTGCGCCAGCGAAACAATCTGACCCTGTCGGTCGAATACAATGCAGCGAGTACTGGTGGTTCCCTGGTCGATAGCGGCTACGTATGAGGGCATGAGGTGTTTAGGGGATATTCGTTTGGGTGTGTAAATTGTCAAATTATCCAATTAGTTTAGCGAAAAACCCTATAATCATGCAAAAAAGAACATTTATAAAGCTATACTCATCACTTTTGGCAGCACCTGTACTAGCTCCATTAGTAAGCTGGATACCAGACGATAAGATCAAAAACTGGGCGGGTAATTTAGCGTACAGTACCAATAAAATAGCTTCTGCCAAATCCATTCAACAGGCCCAGGAACTCGTAAAAAAATATAGCAAATTGAAGGTGCTGGGTACTCGTCATTGCTTCAACAGTATTGCCGACAGCAAAAATCAATTCCTCTCGCTAAGAGAGATGGACGATGTAATATCGCTGGACCCGAAGGCACGTACCGTTACCGTCGACGCCAGCATGAAATACGGGCAATTGGCCCCCTATCTTGATAAAAAGGGATTTGCGCTACACAATCTGGCGTCTCTACCGCACATTTCCATTGCCGGGGCCTGTGCTACAGCCACACATGGATCGGGTGTGAAAAATGGTAACCTCTCGACGGCTGTGGCCGCTATGGAATTCGTGACGGCGAAAGGCGAGATACGTACTCTGTCGCGGGAAAAAGACGGAGAAGCGTTTAAAGCTGCCGTGGTGCATCTGGGCGGTTTAGGGGTGGTTACCAAAGTGACGTTAGACATCCAGCCAACGTTTACGATGGGCCAGCACGTTTATGTGGATTTGCCAAATGCCCAACTTCAGGAACATTTCGACGCGATTATGTCGAGCGGATACAGCGTTAGTTTGTTCACCGACTGGCAGAAAAAGCGCGTGAACGAAGTGTGGATAAAACGCAAAATTGAGAAGGGCAAAACGCTGGAAGCCAAACCCGAATTTTACGGTGCCAAACTCGCCACAAAAAACCTGCACCCCATTGCCGAACTATCCGCCATTCACTGTACCGACCAGATGGGCGTACCGGGTCCGTGGTATGAGCGAATGCCTCACTTTAAAATGGGTTTTACGCCAAGTAGTGGAAAAGAATTGCAATCTGAATATTTTGTTCCCCGCAAAAATGCAATGGAAGCTATTTTAGCGGTCGAAAAGCTTCGCGATCATATCAGTCCACACCTGCAAATCTCGGAGATACGTACTATTGACGCCGATACGTTCTGGATGAGTCCTTGTTACAAACAACCCAGCGTAGCGATTCACTTCACCTGGAAACAGGATTGGGCGTCAGTCCGGAAAGTGCTGCCGATGATTGAAAAAGAACTAGCTCCGTTTAAAGTACGTCCGCACTGGGGAAAACTGTTTACCATTGCTCCAGCACAGTTGCAGTCGCGTTACGAAAAACTGCCGGAGTTCAGAAAGATGCTTCAGGAATACGACCCGCAGGGTAAATTCAGGAATGCGTTTCTGGATACGAATATTTTTGGAAGCTTAACGTAGAGTTATAAAGTTGAAGGGTTATCTGGTTGTAAAGTTGGCTCCGCAAAGGAAAACTTAACAACTATATAACCCTTCAACTTTATAACTCCTCTTTGAAGCTACAGTGCGTACAGACGTATCAGAAAACCACCAATAGCAGCGCCGACTAAAGGTGCTGCTACAGGTATCCAGGCGTAACTCCAATCCGATGAGCCCTTACCAGGAATGGGTAAAAGAGCGTGAGCCAATCGGGGACTGAAATCACGAGCGGGGCTCATGGCATAACCAGTTGTACCACCAAGGGAAAGGCCAATACTCCAAACTAAAATACCGACTAGATATGGGCCTACGCCAATAGCTAATTCACCTAGATTCTTTGATGAAATACCGGCCAGCCCTAAAATTAGAACAAGCGTAGCCAGCATTTCGCTTAGAAAATTAGCGCCAGTGTTACGTATGGCGGGACCAGTGGCAAAACAGGCAAGTTTAGAACCTGGATCTGGCGTGGCAGACCAATGAGGAAGATAAAATAACCAGACTAACGTAGCGCCCAGAAAACCGCCAATCATTTGGGCCGTGATATACGGTACTACGTGGCTAAAATCGTTAGTGGCTACAGCAAAAGCTACCGTTACGGCCGGATTCAAGTGTGCGTCGACACTGCCAAAGGCTTTCGAAACAAAGACGCCCATGGTTACCGCAAACGCCCATCCCGCCGTTATGACAATCCATCCGCCGGATTCGCCTTTCGTTTGTTTTAAAACAACGTTTGCTACAACGCCGTTACCCAATAATAATAATACTGTTGTGCCAATTAATTCACCCAGAAACGGAGAGGTTTGCATAAATCAGGAAATAGGCTTTAGTCGATAGGAGTCAGTTAATAGCTTCGTTACTATCAACCGACTCTGGTTACGTATCGACTGTATTCATGGTTTAGGAATAGTTTGTGCGAATTAAGTCATATTTTTGGCACCACGCTAAACAATATCTCAGAAACTCATCAAAGCGATAATTTTTCAATCATCAGCTAATGAAAAGCGTCATTTTTGATCAAATTGGCAAACCTGTCGATATTCTTGACGTAACAGATAGAGCGGTTCCCGAACCAGGACCGAACGAGGTACGTATCAAAGTAATTGCCGCACCGATCAATCCGGCCGACCTTATGTTTGTGCAGAATCTGTATGGAATTCGGCCTAAGCTGCCATCAGGTGCAGGTTTCGAAGGCATGGGCGTAGTGGATGCCGTTGGCGAAGGCGTACAGATGCAGACGGGTACACGAGTGAGTTTTACGAGTATTGGTACGTGGTCGCAATACGCCATTGCGCACCACCGCGCTCTGATTCCGGTACCCGATGCGATGTCAGACGATGTAGCGGCTCAACTGTTCGTAAATCCCTTTACGGCTTACGCGATGGTGCAGGAGTCGGGCGTGCAGGAAGGCGGCTGGCTGATGCTGACGGCGGCTGGGTCGGCGTTTGGTAAAATGGTGATTCAACTCTGTAAGCAGCGAGGTATAAAAACCATCGGTACAGTTCGCCGTAACGACCTGAACGATGAACTGAAATCGCTGGGCTTAACGGAAGTCATTAACGTAGAAACCGAACAACTGGCGGCCCGCGTTAAAGAGATTACCGACGGCAAAGGTGTTTCCTGCATACTCGACGCCGTAGGTGGACATACGGCCACCGAAGCGCAGAAATGCCTGAGCAAAGGAGGCACTATGCTGATTTATGGCTTATTAAGTTTGCAGGATCCCGAGATAAACGTAGGGCTCATGATCTTTAGAGAACTAACGATCAAGGGGTTCTGGCTGTCGGACTGGATGCAACGTGTGGATAGTCAGACGCGGCAGGACGTAGCACAAAACGTAATAAACTTGCTGGCATCTGGAGAAATACAATTGCCCGTAGAAGCTTCGTACTCACTCGACCAGATAAAAGAGGCTGTAAAACATGCCGAAAATACCGGCCGATGGGGGAAAATATTGATAAAGCCGTAAACAGCGTAAAAGCCGTTACCTGAACGTATTGGACCCAATTTGCCATTTACGGACAGGATGTCGACGTTACTTCTTATCTTTGAAACAATATCCGAGGAAATCAGCGCGTTTGTTCCTGTAATGACGTTGGTTTAACCTCATACACTTACCCGACTCGTTTGTATGCTCTTGCTCCAGGTTCCGGCTGTTGATACTACGGCCACATCGTTGTCGGCCACGACGGCTACGCAACCCCAAACCTTGCAACTGTTTGATTTAGTGGCCAAAGGTGGCTGGGTAATGGTCCCCATTGCGTTTCTGTTCTTTGCTACGTTGTACCTGATTTTTGAACGATACTTCGTCATCCGCTCGCAAACAAAGACGGATGCCGCTCTTATCGACAATATTCGGGACATGATCGCGCAGGGAAATATAAAATCGGCTGAGTCCTTTGCCAAGAATCAACGTACCGCGCTGGGACGTGTATTCGAAAAGGCTATCGGACGTATCGGTTCACCCATCCGCGACATCGAAAGTACCATCGAAACCGTCGGTCAGATCGAACTCTCGCGGCTGGAACGTAACATGGGTTATCTGGGAATCATTGCCGGTATTGCGCCCATGTTGGGCTTTATCGGAACCATTTCCGGTATCATCCGGATTTTCTACGATATCTCGCTGTCCGATAATATCAGCGTCGGCATTATTGCCGGCGGTCTGTACGAGAAGATGATTACGTCGGGTGCCGGTCTGATTGTGGGGGTTATCGCCTACTCGGGCTATCACCTGCTCAATATGATGATTGAGCGCTTTACGCTGGCTCTCGAAATGAACGCTTTCGAATTCATTGAAGTGCTTCAGAAACCAACCAACGAACCCGCAAGGATGAGGTAATTTAAGTGATGAACGGTAACCGGGCCGCCGGGGTGGTGATAAGTTGGCTGACGCCACCATTACCTAATTCTAATCGTTCATCTCTTATCGTCCATCACTCCAATATGAAACTCCGCCGAAAAAATAAGTTTGCCGCCGAAGTTGCTACGTCCTCGCTGAACGACATCATGTTTTTTCTGCTGTTGTTCTTCCTGATTATCTCAACGGTTGCCAATCCGAACGTAATAAAGTTGATGCTGCCTAAAGCATCGGCTTCGCAGCAACTAAGTAAGAAACAGGTAACCTTATCAGTCGATGATAAGAAGCAGTATTTTATTGATAAACAACCAGTTGATCCGGCGAATCTGGAAACCGAATTGAAAACCATTATGGCCGGTATTGCTGAGCCAACAGTGGTAGTACGTTTCGATAAATCGCTGACGGTTCAGGATCTGGTAGATGTATTACAGACGGGTGCCAAGTTAAATATTAAGATGGTGATGGCTACGTCTAAATAAACCGCTCCGGCTGCCGGGTGTGAATTAACAGATTTAAGGATTAACACGATTTTGTTTGGCCGATGCAACATAGTGCATCGGCTTTTCTTTTGGAAATTGTGGCTAATTGAATAAAAACAAAAATCAATAGTTGGCGCTACGTGGTTTATAGTTTAAAACAGAACCACGTATGATAGCTGAATATACGGAATCGCCCGTTTGCCGAGTTGATGAAATGGCTGACGGCGAACTTAAACTGGTGCGCGTTGGCGATACCGACGTACTATTGGCGCGCGCCAATGGACAGTTTTATGCGCTTTACCCTAAATGTTCTCATTATCAGGGGCCTTTGGTGAAAGGTGTTCTTCATGGTAACCGACTTATTTGCCCCTGGCATAATGCCTGTTTCGATATACGTGATGGCCACCGGCTCGAATCACCTGCGTTAAGTGGGCTGCCCACACACGAGGTACGTATTGAAAATGAACAGGTTGTTGTCCGGCTGACGACTACTAAAGAAAGCCTGGAAAATCCCATGGTTTCCCCGGAAGATGCAAACCTTGACACCTTCGTAATTATTGGGGGCGGAGGAGCCGGTGCGTTTGCCGCTGAAGCTTTACGTGAAGGTGGTTTTACGGGGAAAATCATAGTACTGACCGAAAGCGGAGAAGCGCCTTACGACCGGCCTAATTGCTCAAAAGATTACCTACAGGGGAAAGCGCCCGATGAATGGATGCCGCTACGTACCGATGAATTCTATGCCGATTATGGCATCGAGATACGTACTGGCCAACACGTAACGTCGCTCGATCCGGCAGCCAAACGTATCGAGCTGGCTTCAGGTGATACGTTAACGTATACCAAAGCACTCATATGTTCGGGCGGTAAACCGAACGTACTGCCAGTTCCCGGCGCTGATCTCGAAGGGGTTTATCCGCTCCGGACGCTGCACGACAGTCAGAAGATACGTGAGTTAGGCAAACAAGGTAAGCGTGTTGTTATCATCGGTAGTTCATTTATTGGTCTGGAAGGGGCCATGAGTTTGCGGAAACTTGGTAGCGAAGTCGACGTAGTGGGGCTTGAAAAAGTGCCTTTCGAGAAAATACTGGGCGAAAAAATTGGTCGGGTAATGCAGGGTTGGCATGAGAAAGAAGGGATCCGCTTCCATCTGGGCCGAAAAGTTGATCGACTCGAAGGCGAGGGAACTGTAAATGCTGTTGTGCTTGATCATGGCGAAAAACTGCCCGCCGATTTCGTGCTGGTTGGATTAGGCGTTAAACCACGTACTGATTTTCTGAAAGACATACCTCTGGAAAAAGACGGTGGCGTTAAAACCGACGAGTTCCTGCAAATCGCTGAGGGATTGTATGCGGCTGGTGATATTGCTCACTACCCAACTGATGATGGTTCGCAACGTATTGAACACTGGAAAGTAGCTGGCTTACAGGGATACGTAGCGGGAATGAATATGGCTGGTAATGAAGAGCCATATCGCTCTGTTCCATTTTTCTGGACTAACCAGCAGGGGCAACGTATCAATTACGTGGGTCATGCAACGAAAATTGATGACATTATTTACGATGGCGAACCTGAAAAAGATGATAATTTCCTGGCTTTATACGTTCAGGATAACCAGATTAAAGCTGCTGCCGGGCTAAAACGTGATCAGGAGATTATCGCGATACGTGAATTGATGCAGGAAGGTCGGATGCCATCGGTGGAGGAGGTCCGGAAAGGTGTGGATTGGTTGAAGAAGTTATTCTGAACCAGGATTTAGCAGATTTAGGGATTTGCAGGATTGGCTTATATGACGGGCAATAGTGCAGTAAGTAAAACCTGGACATCTTCACGATCTTGTTGAAATCCTCGTTCAGACAATCCTGCAAATCCTTAATTCAGCTAAATCCCGGTTCTGACAAAATTGATTACACGGAAACCTGTTTACCTTTGCGTCTAACCGTGCGAAAATCGGTTTGGTTATGACGCATCAACTTTTCCTCAAAAAGCCGCTCGCCTTTTTCGACCTCGAAACAACGGGGATCAATACGGCTAAAGACCGTATCATTGATATCTGCATCATGAAAGCCATGCCCGGTGGCGATGTTGTTACTAAGAATCAGCGTGTTAATCCGGGTATACCCATTCCGATTGAGTCGAGTTTGATTCATGGTATTTATGATGATGATGTAAAAGATGCACCCCCATTTAAGGCTGTCGCCCGGACATTGGCTCAATTTCTGGAAGGTTGCGATCTGGCTGGTTTTAACAGCAATCGGTTTGACGTACCGCTGCTGGTTGAAGAGTTTCTGCGGGCTAACGTTGATTTTGATCTGAAAAATCGTCGCCAGGTAGACGCCCAGCGGATTTTTCATCTGATGGAACCACGTAATTTGTCAGCAGCCTATAAATTCTATTGTAACAAAGAATTAATTGGCGCGCACAGTGCCGAAGTTGATACGTTGGCAACCCTCGAAGTGCTCAACGCACAGGTGCAACGCTACGTTGGCATGATGGGACGTACCGACAGTGGGCAGGACGTAGTATTTGAGAACGATATTGATATGCTCCACAGCCTGACTGCCAATACGAACGTCGATCTGGCGGGACGCATGATTCTCAACGACAAAGGCGAAGAAATCTTCAATTTTGGCAAACACAAAGGCATTCCGGTGCTGGATGTACTGAAAAAAGAGCCTTCTTTTTACGATTGGATACTCAAAGGAGATTTCCCGCTTGATACCAAACGCCGACTCACCGAAATCCGATTACGTATGTTCAGCAATAGCCTGAACGGAGCCATTAAGCGATAGCAGTTATTTGAACGCCGACGTCAGCTCGAAAACGACCGGTATATTCGAAGTATTCTTTCCGGCAATATAAAGTTTCTGACCGTCGGAAAACAAGTTCCCATAGCTGGGTAGACCATCAATTTTAATGGGTTCGGTAGACCATGCATCTTTCGCGATGTCATAAACATAAACCGCGCCGTTTTGCAGTAAGTACAGATAGTCGCCCAATACGGCCGCAAAATTACTTTCGTAGCTACTGGATACGTCGAATTTAGTGTCCTGTAACGTTGTCCAGGTGTTTGTGGCAGTTGAGAAATAAGCTACTTTTCGTTGAGCATTTTCGCCCCCGATTGCGTAGATACGGTCCTTATAAACGGCTACCTGACTTCTATTTGTAGCAAATGGATAGTTCGGTGCCGTGAACCACTTATCCTGACCGATGGAGTAATATTTGAAAAGTGTGCTTGGTGTACGTCCTCCTATGAAATAAATATTGCCGTTATAATAACCCACGCCAGCCTCGCCATTGTTGTCTTTGGCCGTAGTTGGGTAATTTATAGCCGACCAGGCGTTAGAGGAGGCTGTGTATTTGGTGGCATCGTTGGCAATGAAGAAAATATTGGTGCCATCCGACACCAACTTACTGCTATAGCCACAACCGCACACATTGCTCGATTTAGCTAGAGATGATGAGAAGGAGTTTGAAGCAATGCTGTAGCGTACAAAAAACTGTGCTTTAGCGGTATTGGAGTAGTTTCCGAAATAGATGCTGTTCCCGACCAGCACCGATTGAAGTGGATAAGGGCCCGTATCAAAAGTGCTTAATGGAACACCAAGCTGTTTGGCCGTCACAGTAACATCGTTGACCGTTTTTTCAGGGGTAGTCGCTGTATCTTCTCCTTTTTTACAACTGATAATCAGGGCTAGTAGCAGTACAAAACAAAGTGCCTTCATAATGGAGAGTGGTTAGTCTGTAAGTTGGATTTTGGTAACTTATCATGACAAAATTCAGTGAAATTGTCTAAGTCTTTTAGCGTAAAACTACTGGTAGTATAAACCGTAGAAATCCCGTTTTTTCAACGTATCGTTTTTCGATTGGCCGAGTACATGTCAGCCACCGCTGAACGAAGAAGTATGAACGTGATCAGCCCAAAAACCAGCGGCATAAAAATTCGCACGTAATCGTGTGGAGCGTCGGCGGCCATAAGATCGTTCACCGATGGCGAATAAAGTGCCTGCAACGAATCCTTTGGTTTAAGGATATCGTAGTCATGTTCGCTAATAACAATAATCCATTCCTGTGTCTGGTAGCGAACGGTTGCTTCGTAATCATACCAGTCTATCGAATTTCTACTAGAGTGGCCCCCAACAACATGACGTCTGGTATCGATAACCTGAACAGAAACGGTTTGTCCCTGCTCTTTCAGACGCTGATAATACTTGAGATATTGCCAGGTATCGTAGGTTAAGAAAACTGTAGCAATTAACAGTTCGGCGACAAGAACGATACGTGCCATCGTTTGCAGAAACGGTACTGGAATGATCGTTACAATAAGACCTGACGCCAAGAAAAGGAACGCTGTTCCGAGAATAACACAGAGCAGAAGTAGAGCGGTTTCCTGGTTGAAATCACGTATGGTTGTCCAGCCGACCAGCCGGGATTTTCGTACCGACTGATTCTTCTGAGCCGGTCGGGCTGGTTGCCGAAAAGTATCGTACTTTGGAATATAGAGTAGTTGAACAGTGTCTCCTCTGCCTACAAAATGGTCATTTGCTACGTAGCGCGTAGTATAATCTTTCCCCTGATACGTAAAGGTTAAATAAACCGTATTGCCCAGCCAGTCACGCCAGGATCGATGCTTCATATCCGCTTTGCCAACCTGCACAATCTGCCGCTGACCCTCTTTTACGAATAAATTATCTAAATGTGCTTCCTGATAAAGCTGCCAGCATCCCCAGGTCACAACGCCCAGCAGGCTGGTCACAAGCAACGATATCACAAAGTTGTACAGGTGACCAATCCACGTGAATACTTCTTTCATAGGCGTTTTTTTATAGTATCTAGCCTGAGTACAGTCAATACGTTGCTCTAAAAGTAGTTGCTTGGAAAGGCCGTCTGTTAAACCTCTTCGTAAACGGTACGAAAAAGAAGTTAGTAACTGATAAAGTGGCTCTGATGAATTAATAAATGGTTAATGAGTGCGTATGTCGTGAGTGTTTCGGAAATCGTTTTGCAAATGATAAAGTGAAGATTATGAACAAAAAGTGTTGATAACGATGGTTTTTTCTAGTTTTTTACCCCGATAGGATTCAGGACTTAAGCGAACGTATTAGAACAAGGATGATAGGCTGTAAATACGATGCTAAAAATCACCTTTCCTCCAATCCCGAATAATCTTTACCTTTGCGCTACTTTTTATTAACTGGCAAGCCATGCAACCCACGCAGGACGTCCTCATTCCGGAAGTCATTCAGCAAATACCGCTCACGTATTATCTGATTCTCAGTACCGCACTGTTCGTTATCGGCATTATTGGCGTACTGACCCGGCGCAATGCGATCATTATCTTCATGTCAATCGAGTTGATGCTGAATGCGGTGAACTTATTACTTATCGCTTTTTCCTCGTATCGTTCTGATTCGGCCGGGCAGGTATTCGTTTTTTTTATAATGGCCGTTGCCGCTGCCGAAGTATCGGTTGGGTTGGCTATAATTGTTATGATTTACCGCAACACCCGCTCCATCGATGTGGGATTGCTCAACAAACTGAAATGGTAAAATAGGTTACTGGTCGATGGTCAACAGTCGTTCGTGACTACTGTAATATAACTATCGACTACCCGCAACAGCGGACCGTGACTATTGACTACTGACTGTTGACTATCGACTTTAATGAAACTAGAATTACTCTGCGCTCTAATTCCTCTTTTACCCCTCATTGGCTTTCTTATCAATGGCCTGGGCTTCCGGCGACTACCAACAGGTTTAGCGGGCATCGTGGCAACTGGGGCTGTTATCGTTTCCTTCCTACTATCGATCTCTTTGTTTGGCACCTTCCAGTCTGGAAATAGCCAACCTATTATTGCCAACCTCTTCGACTGGATCAGCGTTGGCGATTTACACATTAATTTTTCGTTCCAGATTGATCAGCTATCATTGCTTATGTTGCTGGTTGTTACAGGCGTTGGTTCGCTGATTCACCTGTATAGTATCGGCTATATGAGCCACGACGAAGGTTTTGGAAAGTTTATGGCATTCCTGAACCTGTTCATTTTCTTCATGCTGCTGCTGGTGATGGGTTCCAACTACGTCATCATGTTTATTGGCTGGGAGGGTGTTGGCCTGTGTTCGTACTTGCTTATTGGTTTCTGGAATAAGAATACCAGCTACAATAATGCTGCTCGCAAGGCTTTCGTCATGAATCGCATCGGCGATTTAGGCTTTCTGCTGGGTATATTCATGCTGATTAATACGTTCGGTACGGTTGAATATCTGGACGTATTTAAACAGGCGACGAGTTTAGCGGTCGGCGATAAAACTGTACTAGCCATTACGTTACTGCTGTTTGTGGGCGCAATGGGTAAATCCGCTCAGATTCCGCTCTATACCTGGCTTCCCGATGCCATGGCCGGTCCTACGCCGGTTTCTGCCCTGATTCACGCAGCAACGATGGTAACGGCCGGTATTTACATGGTGGTACGTTCCAACGTACTATACACACTTTCGCCACTGACGCTTGAGATTATTGGCGGTGTAGCCATTGCCACTGCTCTGTTGGCTGCTTCGATCGGCCTGCTTCAGAACGATATTAAGAAAGTGCTGGCTTACTCAACCGTATCACAACTGGGTTATATGTTCCTTGGTTTGAGCGCTACGGCCTATACAGCGGGTATGTTCCACGTAATGACCCACGCTTTCTTCAAAGCGCTGTTGTTCCTTGGCGCTGGTAGCGTGATTCACGCCATGTCTGACGAGCAGGATATTCGAAAAATGGGCGGTTTGCGGAAAGCCTTACCTATTACGTTCGTTACGTTCCTGATTGGTACGATTGCCATTTCGGGTTTGCCGCCGTTCGCTGGTTTCTTCTCGAAAGATGAAATTCTGGCGCACGTGTTCGAACACAATAAACTACTCTGGGCACTTGGCGTACTCGGTTCAGGATTGACGTCCTTTTATATGTTCCGTCTGTTATTCCTGACTTTCTTCGGAGATTTCCGGGGTACAGAGGAGCAGAAACACCATTTGCATGAATCACCCCTTTCAATGACGTTACCCCTGATGGTACTTGCCGTTCTGTCTGCTTTGGGTGGTGGTTTAAATTTGCCGGGTGGCGGCTGGTTGAGTCACTTTATGGCACCCTTGTTTGAGGGCTCGCGTCAGGTGAATCCCGAAGCCTTTGGTGAATCACATTTGTCGCACAGCACCGAATACGTATTGATGGCGGTTTCGGCAGGCGTTGCGCTGGTGTCGATGATTATTGCCTACGTCATGTATGTAAGTCGGCAGGCAGTACCCGCGCCTGATGCCGCTGAGCGTTCTCTGCCTGAACAGGTTATCTACAACAAATACTACGTCGATGAACTGTACGAAAACATCATTGTTCGGCCAATACGTGGTCTGGGCGATGCGCTGTATAGTTTCGGCGAAGGTTTGATCGATGGAATCGTAAATGGCGTGGCCTGGCTGGTACGTCAAAGTTCGGCGCAACTGCGGTTGCTCCAGAACGGCTCCATTGGGTTTTACGTACTGGCAATGGTGGTCAGTATTGTACTCATTTTCGCCCTGCGATTCTTCGTTAGATTCTAAAAAATTTCCGTCGATTGGCAACGTAACGTCCATCGAACGAACCGGAGTACCGGAACGTAATTCGTAAATCATTGATATGCTTACACTATTTCTGATTTTATTTCCTGTTGTTGCCGCTACGTTGATTTTAATGGTAGGGGGCGAACGAACAAAGCAGATAGCCCTGGGCGCAGCTCTGGTTGAGTTGGCGGGAGCTGGCTATGCATTTGCCAAATTTATCCCCGATGCTACGTCGCAGTTTGCTTTCGATTACCCCTGGATTGGGCAGTTGGGCATCCGCTTCAGTGGTGGTATCGACGGAATCAGCGTGTTGCTGGTGCTGCTAACGGGGTTGTTGGTGCCGTTCATTGTACTTTCTACATTCGATCGGAATTATTCACGTCCTGCTACGTTCTACGCCCTGATGCTCTACATGCAGGCGGCTTTGATGGGTGTGTTCACCGCCCGCGACGGCTTTCTGTTTTATCTCTTTTTTGAAGCGGCCCTGATTCCTATTTACTTCCTGGCGGCTATGTGGGGTGGCGAAAATCGAATACCCGTTACGTTCAAATTCTTTGTCTATACGATTTTTGGGAGTTTGTTCATGCTGGTAGCCTTGGTTTATCTGTATTACCAAACTCCCGCTACAGCTAATGCCGCTCACTCGGCTGCCATTGCTGATTTTTATAAACTTAAACTAACTCCCGAAGCGCAGAACTGGATTTTCTGGGCCTTCTTTATCGCGTTTGCCATCAAGATGCCTGTGTTTCCCTTCCATACCTGGCAACCTGATACGTATGTCGAATCACCAACGCCAGCTACTATGCTATTAGCTGGTATCATGCTGAAAATGGGGGTGTATGGTTTGATCCGTTTTATTCTGCCCATAGTGCCGCTAGGAGTGGAAACCTGGGGAAAAACGGCCATCATTCTGTCGGTCATTGGGATTCTTTACGGAGCCATTATCGCCATTCGCCAGCGCGATATGAAGCGGCTCATTGCTTATTCGTCATTTTCGCACGTAGGGCTGATGGCAGCAGGTGTTTTCTCACAAACGGAAACGGGTATGCAGGGTGCGCTGGTACAGATGCTGGCACATGGTATCAACGTAGTAGGGCTGTTTTTTATCGCCGACGTAATTTTTTCGCGGGCTAACACGCGCCAGCTCGACCAACTTGGTGGAATTACCCAATCGACACCAAAATTGACTGTTTATTTCCTGATTATGCTGTTAGGTAGCGTGGCTCTGCCGCTTACGAATGGTTTCATTGGCGAGTTTTTATTACTGCATGGCGTTTACACCTATAATCATTATCTGGGTCTGGCAGCTGGCTGCACTATCATTTTCGGCGCGGTGTATATGCTACGTATGTTTCAGAAAAGTATGTTTGGTGCCACTACGTCACGAACGGAGTCTTTTGCCGACCTTACTACGTCTGAAAGCTGGGTGCTGATTCCACTGGTTTTCATGGTTTTCTGGATTGGGATTTACCCAAAATCATTTTTGCACGTAACCGAACCCGCCGTTGCCAGCCTTATGAAATATATTGGTACTACGGCTGTATCTATGAAGTAAGTCGACAGTCTTCAGCCGTTAGTCATAAGACTAGCGTAATTGAGAACTGTCGGTTAATGACTATCGACTAACGACTTAAAACATGCTTCCTATTGTTCTGTTATCGGTTTTTGGTGTTGGCCTGCTGTTTCTGGGCTTTCTGAAATCAAAAGCAATTCTGTTGCCCGCTACGTTGTTGTGCCTGCTGCTTACGCTGGTCGTCAACTTTATCGACTGGAATAAAAATTACATGTACTTCAACGGCATGTTGAAAACCAATAATCTGTCGATGGTTTTTACCGCCATTGTACTGGGGTCGGCATTTATGGTAGTCGCTTTGTCCAGTAGTTTTACGGAGAATGAAGAAGCGCAGCCAGCTGAATATTATGGTATTATTCTGTTCTCGCTGGTCGGAGCCATTATGATGGTGAGCTTCGAGAACCTGATTATGCTTTTTGTTGGAGTAGAAATTCTGTCAGTGGCAATGTATGTACTGACCGGAAGCGATAAACGAAACTTACGTTCTAATGAAGCGGCTTTAAAGTATTTCCTGATGGGGGCATTTGCTACAGGAATTATGCTGTTCGGGATGGCTTTGCTTTACGGTGCCACCGGCTCATTCACCCTCGCGGGCATTGGCACGTATGCGGCTAACCCACAAGTTGGTCTTTCGCTCCTGCTCTACGTTGGCTTGTTAATGTTGCTGATCGGCTTGCTCTTTAAAGTATCGGCAGCTCCCTTCCATTTCTGGACACCCGATGTTTACGACGGCGCACCAACTATTTTCACCGCGTTTATGTCGACGGTGGTTAAAACGGCTGGATTTGCGGCCCTGTTTCACCTTTTGTCGGCTTCGTTTACCGGCGTTTATGCATTTTGGTGGACGATTCTGGCCATTATCACGGCCCTTACTTTGGTTGCCGGTAACGTAACAGCCGTGTACCAGAATAGCTTTAAACGTATGATGGCTTATTCCAGCATCTCTCATGCGGGGTATCTCCTGATCGGGCTGGCTGCGTTAGGTTCGCAAACAAAACAAGCTATTGTATTTTATTCATTGGCTTATTCTATCGCTACGATTTCGGCTTTTGGTGTGCTACTGCTGGTTGCAAAACAACGTAGCACTCAAACCATCACTGGCGAAGGGACCGTTACCGAAAATTTTGATTCTTTCAATGGGTTGGCTCGCCAGAACCCGTTGTTAGGTTTTGCCATGACGGTTTCAATGCTGTCGTTGGCTGGAATTCCGCTAACAGCCGGTTTCTGGGGTAAATTCTATATGTTTTCTACCGCTGTTGAACGAGGGCAAATCTGGCTATTGGTGGTGGCTGTGCTGATGTCGGCGGTGGGTATTTATTACTATTTTCGAGTTATCATTGCCATGTACTTTCGTGATGGAGCTACTGAGCCGATTCAGGTTGCCCCTTTTTACCGATACGTTCTGTTGGCTGCCACGATACTAACATTAGGATTAGGTATTGCTCCGGGGGTTCTGCAGGGAATTTTCTAGTAAACGGTTAGCGTATTTTATATGATTTGACAGGATAGAGTACAAGCCTTTGGCGTCTATTTCGTACTTTTGGCAAATTATATAGATTCAATCCGGCTAACAACTTGTAATCAGTTTGTAATTCAGTGAATGTGAGCAGTATTCAACGGCCTAAGCATAGAGAATTTAGAGAATTTTTCACGTATTTTCTAACAGCTTTGTTGGGTGCTTCCATCAATTTTGTTAGCCGTATTTTCTATCGACACTATTTCGAGCTGGATTATGCGACCAGCGTACTGTGCGGTTATCTAACAGCAACTGTACTCACATTTATCCCTACTAAAAAATACGCTTTTTCAGCTGGTAAGACCGGAAATACGGCTCGCGAAGCCATTAAATTTCTGGGTATTGCGTTAGTAGCTCTGGTTGTGCAGGTCTACGTATCAAAATACACGCTTGAATGGGTTGCCACGCCTTTGTTGCCCTCTCCCAATTTAAAAATCTGGCGCGAAACCGGCTCACACGTAGTGGGTATGGGCGCTAGCTTTATGGCTAATTATTTCGGTCATAAACTTCTTACGTTCCGTAGCACAGGCTTCTATGACAAACTACGGGCCCGCTCATCAAAACAGGAAGAAAAACAACTTTAAAAAATCTTAGATAAATTAAATCTGAAATTGGATATTCTAAAGTAGAAATTCTCTTTTGGGCTATTTACCGCTGCTATTTATTGTATTTATTATTTAGAAATTATATTTGCTGCGTTAAACCTAAAATAGCAATTCAAGAATGAAAAAGGTATTCGCTTTACTATTTGTTGGTAGCATGCTGACCTTCGCTGCCTGCCAGAGCAAAACAAAAACTGAAGAAACCACTACTGATTCGACTGCAACTTCTACGATGTCGACCGACACCACTACGATGGCCACGGATTCCGCTTCGACGATGTCTGCTGATACAGCTGCGGCTGCCGACAGTGCCAAGTAATAGTTTACGACTTTATAATTTCGCAAAAAGCCCTATTTTTATAGGGCTTTTTGCGTTTTAGTACTACGTATCATACATTTTGTAGTAAAAATTGACTGATCCATTTATTCAATATCTTCCGTCCACGGCTGCTGGTTACTGCCGACAGCTTTGGCAACATTATGCGTTTATATTTCGTGTGGTAAGACCACGCCGGACTCGATTAGGCGATTTTAGAGTTATGCCGCAGGGGCAAACCCAAATTACTGTAAACGCTAATCTGAATCCGTATGCGTTTCTTATTACGTATGTGCATGAGGTGGCGCATGCAGCCGTGCATCAACACTATAAAAGCCAGTGGCGTATTGGTCGGAAACGGGTTGAACCACCACATGGCAAGCGATGGAAAGCAACCTTTCAGCAACTGATGCAACCGATACTTTCCGAAAGCGTATTTCCTGTTGATATTTTACTCCCGTTGACTCAATATATGGCCAATCCGGCCGCAACTACCTACGCACATCCCGCATTGGTAGTCGCATTAAGGCAGGCAGACGTACCAGCAACCGAAACCGGTTCGGTTCGCCGGATGATGTTGAAAGATTTACCGGAAGGAAAAGATTTTCAATTTGCAAAAAAGACTTTCAGACGCGGTACGCTACGACGGACCCGCGTCGTTTGTAAAGAAACGTCGTCGGGAAAATCCTATACAATTCTGGCACACGCCTTGGTAGAAGTAGAATTTGATGAATAATTTTATATGGATAGTGAGCAATGGGCTTCTCCGACGTAGTTGGACCAACTATTTATTGCTTCTCATTATTCATGTTACATTACTCAGTATTCATCCCAAGACCTCCGCTCAGTCGGTGCTTCGGGAGGGGAGCTGGATAAAAATTGGTGTTGTAACTTCCGGCGTTTATCGGCTCACTCAAAGCCAGTTGACACGTATCAATCCGGCTTTTGCCACCGCCGACCCTCGCAAACTGAGGCTCTTTGGAAATGGTGGGGCCATATTACCCCAATCAAACGCAATTCCTCGTATAAATGATTTGGCCGAAAATGCGATTCAGGTTTCAGGTGAAGCTGATGGCCGCTTCGACGCCGATGACGCGATTCTGTTTTTCGGACAAAGTCCGCACGTGATACGTTACGATTCGGCGGCCCGGCGATTTTCGCATCAAATCAACACGTACTCAGATACTACATTTTATTTTTTAACAATTGGTAGTACGTCGGGGCTGCGCATTCAGGAGCGGCCAGCCGGAACCGTATCGGATACGGCTACGAATACGGTTTTTGATGACTATCAATTTCACGAACTGGATATTACGAAAACATCTTCGGTACGTTCAGGTCGCGAGTGGTTGGGCGAATACCTGACTATCGATACGACTAAAACCGTTACGTTCGACGTGTCAGGTTTGGTTGCAAATGCGCCAATTCGAGTGGTTTCATCGGTGATGGCGGGTGCTACGTCGTCAACGGGCTACAGATTTGGGCTTAATGACGTAGCAGTCGGTTCCGTAAATATTCCGTCTATTTCGGGCTATGAATATGACTTTCAGGGTATTATACGGAGCATCGATACGTTGCTAGCTAAACCGACAGCGACCAATCCGCTACGTATCAGCGTTACGTTTCAGAAGCGTGGTCAAATTTCGGCGCAGGGTTATTTAAATTTTGTGGGTGTTCAGGCCCGCCGTGATCTTCGTCAATACGATTCCCAAACTTGGGTACGCCGGTTGGGGGCTGGTTCCTGTGCTGTGCGGCAGGCAACAAACGCACTACGTATCTGGGACGTAACGAATCCGTTTATTCCTACTGCGCAGACGTATTCACTTTCCGGAGCGCAGGAAGCCGCCTGGTCCTCGACTCGCCTGGCTGATTATTTACTGTTTACTGACAATCAATTGCTTACGCCAGCGTCGCTGGTTACGATAGCTAATCAGGATTTGCATAGCCAGCCAACTGCCAACCTCATTATTGTGACACCAGCCGCCTGGCGTGAACAGGCAGAACGGCTCGCTACGTTCCGGCGCGAACATGACCAGTTGTCGGTACTGGTAGTTACTACGTCGCAGGTTTATAACGAGTTTGGTTCGGGGCGCCCCGACGTAACGGCCATTCGGGATATGGTACGTTATTTTTACTTCAGACAACCTAATACGCTACGTTATCTGCTCCTGTTCGGTGACGCTACGTATGATTATCGGAACATTATGGGAATGACAAGCCCTACGCAGCAGGCAAACATGGTTCCTGTTTACGAAAGTCGCGAATCACAGCATCCGGTTCTGAGTTATTCATCCGATGATTATTACGGATTTATGGGCGTCGATGAGGGTGAGTGGCCCGAATCGGTAGCGGGCGATTACCAAATGGCGATAGGTGTCGGTCGGTTGCCGGTGAAATCGGTGTCTGAAGCGCAGACGGTTGTCGATAAATTAATTCGATACAGTTCTGATAAATCAGTTACTGGCGATTGGCAAACCAAAGTAATGATGGTGGCCGATGATGGTGATGGGAACATTCACCAGCAGGATGCCAATTCGCTGGCAACCATTGTTGAAACGCAGTCTCCAGCTTATCGTCCGGAGCGCGTTTTTCTGGATGCGTATCCACAGGAAAATACAGCTAACGGACAAAAAGCGCCGACGGTGAACCAACTAATTAATCAGGCAATGGTCGACGGGCGGCTGGTGATTAATTACAGCGGTCATGGGGGCGTGTTGGCGCTGGCCGATGAGCAGATTGTTACTCTTCAGGATATTCTTTCCTGGAAAAATCGTCGGCTTCCACTCATGGTAACTGCTACGTGTCAGTTTGGCCGCTATGACGACCCAAATGTTAATTCGGGGGCTGAGTTGGCATTATTGAGCCGTACAGGAGGCCCAATCGGTTTACTTACAACGACTCGACCTGTTTACGCCAACACCAATTTACTCCTGAACGAAGCCTTTTATCGATTTCTATTCAAGCCAATTAATGGGCAGATGCCGCGTCTGGGTGATGTAATCCGGCTTACCAAAAACAATAGTTTGGCCGGATCGCTTAACCGAAACTTTGCGCTGCTGGGCGATCCGTCCATGCGGCTGGCTTACCCTCAGGCGCAGGTACAGCTTACGCAGATAAACGGCAAACCGCTGGCAGGCGCTACGCGAATCGATACACTAAAAGCACTTCAAACGGTTGAATTAGCTGGCGAAATTCGACAGCAGGGCGCCCGGCTGGCCGATTTTTCTGGTATGTTGCGGTTAACGCTATACGACAAACCGATTACCCGTGCTACGTTAGGATCTGAGGCTGGTAGCTCCACAATGACGTATCAGGTTTACAACAGTCCGTTATTTACAGGGCAGGTACCGGTGCAGCAAGGCCGATTTGTGGTTCGTTTTACTATGCCGAAAGATATCAATTATACAGTTGGTCCCGGTAAAATTTACACGTATGCTATTCGAACTGATAGTACGCTGGAAGCCTTAGGCAACTACGATAGCCTGCGCGTTGGCGGCAGCGTTTTTGTCGATACGGTTGATAATCAACCTCCTGTTGTCAAACTTTCGGCCGTCGGTGGTATGGTCGACGGAGACGTAATACGTGTAACTGGGCCGGACGTAGCAATACGTATTGGCCTGACCGATAATCGAGGCATTAATATTGCTAGATCTGGAATAGGGCATGAACTAACGGTGCAGTTAAACAATCAAACACCGATTGTTGTGAACGATCTTTACGTAGCAACTGGAGTCGGTGGGCGAGAGGGTGAAGTCTTATATATGTTTCGAAATCTTGAACCTGGTACGTATACGATTCGCGCCAAAGCCTGGGACATTAACAATAATTCGGGAGAGGGGTCGTTGACCATAGTAGTTTCGGAGCGACCAGGCCTAACGTTACGTGCGTTCCGAGCCAGTCCGAATCCGGTAGCGACGCAGGCAACCCTGACGGCTGAACTGGACCGATCCGGTGAACCGCTCGACTGGACGTGGGGTGTTTACAATCTGAATGGGTTGTTAATAACTCAGCAAACTGGCCAGTGTACTGACTGTGACGCTTCGGTAGAACTCGGTACGTGGGATGGCCGGGCAGCTAACGGACAATCGATGCCCAATGGCCTGTATATTGTTCGATTACAAATTCATTCGGCAGCCGATGGCACAAGTACCAAGGGGGCCAGTCGATTAATTCTGTTGAAATGATTTGCCGGGTAATAAACAAATGTATAATGAAAAATGAGTGATTATTGGCTGATTGTCAATTAGATAACTATTCATCAGGCATTGGACATTATTCATTTAATTACTTTTAAACCCTTTTTTCTAATCCAACATTCGTCGTAATTTTGAGCCCTGACGATTGCCACACGCACATCAACCCGTTGTCGTCGTTGACCAACATTCTTTGTATGAAGCACAATATTTCCCGTGTTCTTCTCGGTATCAGTACGTTTCTCCCTCTTTTCGCATCGGCCCAAGGCAAAGTAGACCTTAATGGTCGACGGAATGTACCCACGTCGGCGGTGCCTTTTCTAAATTTCACTCCTGATGCGCGTTCTGGTGCGTTAGGCGATGCAGGGGTTGCGCTGGGTGATGCCGACGCAAATTCTATTTTCTGGAACCCATCCAAGCTGATTTTTGCCAAGCAGAGCAAAGGCGCTTCTATTTCGTATACGCCCTGGCTTCGGAATCTTATCGGCGATATGTACTACACGTATTTGAGTGGCTACTCAAAATTGGGTAAGAACTCGGTCGTTGGGGGCTCGCTGATGTACTTCGATCTGGGAACGGTTGATTTTACGACGAATACCGGCGTAGCGGCTGGTACGTTCAACTCTCGCGAATACGCCATCACCGCTTCGTTTGGGCAACGTTTATCGCAGAACTTTTCGCTGGCGGTCGACCTGAAATATTTAAACTCAAACCTGGCCGCTGGGGGTACATACGGGGGCTTGAAACCGGGTGGTACCGCAGCCGCTGACATCAGCGTTTACTACCAGAACGAAGCGCGCGATAATGCAACAGGCAAGGGTGTCGGCTGGGCATTTGGCGGGATGATTTCTAACCTCGGTGGTAGAATAAATTACGGCGGCACAGAACGTTACTTTATACCAGCAAATCTACGTATCGGTACAAGATTAACCTTGTTTGCCGATCAATATAACAAATTTAATATTGTTGTAGATGCTAATAAATTGATGGTCCCAACGCCTGATATTCAGGTGGTTAATAACGTTACTGTAGATCGGAACGCTGGTAAGAATTTCTTTAGTTCAGTATTCGGATCCTTCGCCGATGCGCCAGGAGGCTTTAGCGAAGAATTGAAAGAAGTTACACTATCGACCGGTATTGAATATTGGTACAACGATCAGTTTGCCGCCCGCGTTGGCTATTTTAATGAATCAGACGACAAGGGAGGCCGCAAATACGTAACAACCGGTATAGGTCTGCGATTGCAGCAGCGGTTCGGTGTTGATTTCTCTTACCTGATCCCAGTTAAGACAGGAAACCCACTGTCTGATACGTTCCGACTTTCGTTATTGCTGAATTTCAATGCTGGTGACGCCGTTGGCGAAGACGATTCCGCAACCGACGATTCTAATTAAAGAGCGAAAGAATGAATGAGTGAACGAGCGAAAGCACCGCTTAAACGGTCTGCTTTCGCTCGTTCACTCATTCATTCTTTCGCTCTTTTGTTTTTTTATGATACTAGACAGAACCCAAGCGCCCTCTTTTCAGGCTATACAGGACGTACGACTCCCTGATATTCAAAGACATTCGTTAGATAATGGCTTGCCATTGTACTTAATTTCGGTTGAGCAGCAGCCCGTTTTACGGATTGAATGTGTGTTTGACGCTGGAACATGGTACGAACAGAGTATTACGCCCGATCAGCCCGGTACCGCTTTCTTCGCTATGAAAATGCTGGCCGATGGAACCAAAACACGATCTTCGGCTCAAATCAGCGAATATTTCGATCGTTACGGCGCTTTTCTGGAATTAAACAGCGGTCCCGACCGGGCGAGTATTGTCGTCTATTGCCTGACCAAATTTCTGCCGAACGTATTGACTTTGTTGCGTGAGCTTATTACTGAGCCTGTTTTTCCCCAGAAAGAACTAGACGACCTTCGTAACATTACGCTACAGAACCTACGTATCAATTACGAAAAAAACGCCTATTTAGCGAGTGTTCTGTTTCGGGAGAAATTATTTGGTCTTAATCACCCATACGGACGTAGCCAGCGCCCCGATGTAGTAGCGCAACTCCCGCGCGAAGCTATCGTTCGTTTTTACGAACAGGCGATTCAACAACGATCCTTTCGGATTATCGTAGCGGGTGCGGCCACGGAAAATGAAGTATTACTGATCAACCGAGAGCTTGGGCAACTTCCGATACGTAGTGAAGAATTGCCTCCTGTTACTGGTTTATCATTGCCGGATGATGAACTGCCGGTGCTATCTGAAAAAGCGGAAAGTATTCAATCGTCGATTCGGTTAGGGCGTCGTTTGTTTACGCGGGCTCATCCCGACTTTTTTAAGATGCTGGTAACCAATGAAATATTAGGCGGTTATTTTGGCTCTCGACTTATGAAGAATATTCGGGAAGAAAAAGGTTTTACGTACGGAATTTCGTCGAATATGCCTTCGTTTCGGCATGAAGGTTATTTTCTCATCGGTACCGACGTTAACAAAGAAAACACACAGCAAACGTTAGACGAAATCCATAAGGAAATTCGCATATTGCAAACCAGCCCCGTTCCTGCCGACGAGCTGGAAGTAGTTAAGAACTATATGGCGGGCGAATTTGTAGGTTCGCTCAACACCCCGTTCGAGATTGCTGACCGCTATAAAGTTATTCTGCTCGATGGCATGCCAACCGATTTTCTAACGGCTTATATTCAGCGAATCCGAGCGGTTACACCCGAAGAAATTATGAATACGGCAAACCAGTATCTGGAAATTGAGCAATTACGCGAAGTGGTGGTTGGCGGCAAATGAGGAAAATCGGAGGCATTTTAGTACAAAAGCAAGGGAAGTAACAGCGTAAAGGGTTGGTCGTTTAGTAACAATCCCTTAATTTTGGGGTTACATTCTTTGAGTAAACGGTCTTTTTTTGTTCTCAGTCTCCAGTATCTAATACGTAGTTCGAAAAAGTTAATGAATATCTTTCTTATCATCATCGGAACGGTAGTAGCGTATTTGTTGGGCTCAATTCCCACGGCAGTTTGGTATGGACAAGGCTTTTTTGGGCTCGATATCCGCCAATTTGGTAGCGGAAACGCGGGGGCTACAAACACGTTTCGAGTGTTAGGAAAACGGGCTGGTACAATTGTAATGCTGGTCGACGTATTGAAAGGCTACACCGCATCCAGCCTATCGACGCTGCTATGGTATGGCGACGTTATTACTGAGAAAGAAATCCTGACGTTTAAGATTGTCTTTGGGTTAGTAGCCGTAATCGGTCATTTATATCCAATCTTCGCTGATTTTAAGGGTGGCAAAGGCGTTGCTACGTTGCTGGGAATGATGCTGGCAACTCATCCCGAAATGGCCGCTGTCTGCATCGGTATTTTTCTGCTGGTGGTTATTGCGTCCCAGTACGTATCGCTGGGCTCTATTCTGGCTGCACTGGCATTTCCGGTGCTGCTGCTGCTCCAGATTTTCGGACAGAAAGAAAATCCATTGCTGATTGTACTAGGGTTCGTTATTTTCGTGCTGGTGGTGGTAACACACCAAAAAAATATCAGCCGGTTGCTACGTGGGCAGGAAAACCGCACCGTCCTGATTCGCTTCCGAAAAAAGTCATAGGCTAAGAAACCTGGTTTTCCATAAACATAAATGCCCCGGCGTTGCGTGAAAAGTACGTAACTTCGGGGCAAATTTTTGGGTGTACTCTGAATGGTGTAGGAGTTTTCTGAAAGAAACTAGTACACCCTACGCCCTACATCATACATCACATATGACTGCTTTTCTCGAAACCAACAAACAGCGGTTTTTGGATGAACTGCTCGAACTGTTGCGGATTCCGTCTGTTTCGGCAGATTCACGCTTCAAAGATGACGTACGCCGAACGGCCGAATTTGTCAGGGATAAATTAACGGCGGCCGGACTGGATAAAGCTCAGTTGTTTGAAACGGCGGGCCATCCAATTGTGTACGCCGAAAAAATTGTAGACCCTGCCAAGCCAACCGTATTAGTGTACGGTCACTACGACGTTCAGCCCGCCGATCCGTATGAACTCTGGCATACGCCCCCTTTCGAACCGACGATACGTAACGAACGTATTTACGCTCGTGGCGCCTGCGACGATAAAGGCCAGTTCTACATGCACATCAAGGCCATTGAGGCAATGGTGGCTACAGACGGCCTGCCCTGCAACGTAAAAGTGATGATTGAAGGTGAAGAAGAAGTCGGCTCCGACAATCTGGGTACCTTTGTTCGCGAGCAAAGCGAAATGCTCAAAGCTGACGTCATTCTGATTTCAGATACCAGTATCATTTCCAACGAAACGCCGTCACTCGAAACGGGTCTCCGGGGACTTTCCTACGTAGAGGTTCAGGTTACGGGGCCAAATCGTGATTTGCACTCGGGTGTGTATGGTGGTGGTGTAGCTAATCCGATCAACGTATTGGCCGAAATGATTGCATCGCTGCACGACGAAAACGGACGTATCACCATCCCTGGTTTCTACGATAAAGTTGTTGATCTGAGCGATGAGGAACGTAGCGAACTCGCAAAAGCCCCTTTTGATCTGGATGAATACAAGCGTGATCTGGGCATCAACGACGTAATGGGCGAAGTTGGTTATTCGACCAACGAACGTACTTCGATACGTCCAACGCTGGATGTGAACGGCATCTGGGGCGGTTATACCGGTGAAGGCGCCAAAACAGTGCTGCCTTCCAAAGCATCGGCTAAAATCAGTATGCGGCTGGTACCCAACCAGACTCCCGACGAAATTACGGATCTGTTTACCAAACACTTTACGGCGATTGCCCCGGCGGGTGTGAAAGTACAGGTAACGCCCCATCATGGCGGTATGCCCTACGTAACGCCCGTTGACTCCGTCGAATTTGAAGCGGCCAGTAAAGCCTTTGAGGAAGCCTGGGGAAAGAAACCGATTCCGACAAGGGGCGGGGGGAGTATCCCAATTACGGCTTTATTTGAAGAAGTACTAGGTATCAAATCGATTCTGATGGGCTTTGGCCTGGATAGCGATGCGTTGCACTCGCCTAACGAAAGTTACGGCTTATTCAATTTCTATAAAGGCATCGAAACGATTCCCTACTTCTATAAACACTACGCTGCTCTGAAAAGCTAGTGACCTTGTCTGGGCCAGGCTGGAGCTTGGCCTTTGAGAATTAATAAGCATTTTACATAGACCAAACTGGAGCTTGGCCCAGACAGAGTTGCTTTTATTCGTATGAAAAAAACGCTGTTACTTCTTTTGTTCAGTTGTTGTTTTACAATAGTGGCTTCGGCCCAGCAAGGGCGCGTATTGACGCCTGCCGAGCAGCGGCAAAAAGAAAAAGTAGAAAGGGAAGTTCAGCGCGAACGGGAGATTCGGGCGAAGTGGTTGCAGGACCAACGGGATTATGAAGCCAAAAAAGCTGAAAAAGAACGTCAGCGTCAGGCGAAAAAAGCTGCGAAAGAGAATCCCGTTGAAAAACCAGCTCCGGCTCCAGCCGTAACGCCCACCACTACGTCGGCACCCGCGACTGATGCGCCAGCAACGGCAGCTCCCGCTGTAGCTGAACCATCTCGGAAAGAAAAACGCGAGAAGAAGAAAAAGGCTGTTGAACCGGCTCCTGCGGCTACAGCACCAGCGGCAACAGAAGCGCCCGCTGCCGCTACTCCGACACCGGTTGAGCCACCGAAAGTGGCTGAGCCGGCAAAACCAAAACGAGAAAGAAAACCCAGAGAGACGGTCAGGCCAGATTCAGTAGCCGTAGCATCGGGCAGCACTAGCGAACCCAACGTAGTACAGCCTCGGAAAGAATTTCTGCCAAAAGGCCATTTGTTTGACCCGATTCTGCTCGATCCGCTTGAAGCGCAGACGTATGGCAGTGTATTGCCAGGTTATTGGACGGAGGGAAAAAAATATCCGGGAAGTATCGTTCCGTTTGCCTTTGGTTTTGCGAAACCGTTCTATCGTCGAACCACCGAAGCGGGGCGGTCGTCGGAGTGGGTACTGGATTTAGCCTCCTTTACGCAGTTTGAAGCCTGGTATGATTACAAAGCTGACAAAGCCCGGCGGACAATCATGAACAATGATTACAAAGTCAGTATCATTTACAACCTACGTCGGGGCGAAAATAACTACCGGTTCCGGGTGTACCATATCTCGTCGCACCTGGGTGACGATTACATCTACCGAAACCAGATTACGGCTCCAACCCCCAATTCAGTAAATTATGAATTGCTGGACGTAACGTACAGCCGCACGGTGAACAACTGGCGTCTTTATGGGGGTGCCGGTATTGTACTACGTAAGGCGGAAGAGCGCAAGTTGCTGAGTGCACAACTGGGAACATACTACAAAAAACCATCGCTGAAGGCGGCCCGATTAGTAGGTGGCGTGGACATTAAATTCTGGCAGCAAACCGATTTCCGGCCTGGTATCCACGGTGGTATCGGCTTCGAGCTGGGCCGCACGCAGAACAACCTGACGTTTTTGCTGGAAGGTTATTCAGGATTCCGGCCGTATAGCCAATACGAAAATCAGCAAACTTCCTGGATCGGCTTTGGCCTGTACCTCAATCCGTTCTGATACGATATAGGATGTATGGTGTATGAAGTATGATGTAGAAGACACACCATATCTCATACATCATACTTCATAGATGTTACATCTCATGACTTTCTCTCCCCTCACCGCCATTTCGCCTATCGACGGTCGCTACCGGTCGCAGGTCGATGCGCTGGCTCCTTATTTCTCGGAATATGGCCTGATTCATTATCGGGTACGTATTGAAATTGAATATTTTATTGCTCTTTGTGAATGGCCCATTCCGCAACTGGCCAGCGTAGATCCGGCACAGTTTCAAGTGTTACGTGCTCTGTATCAGAACTTCACGGAAGCCGATGCGCTACGTATCAAGGAAATCGAGAAAACGACTAACCACGACGTAAAGGCGGTTGAATATTTCATTAAGGAGAAACTACAAGGCTCCCCAGTTGAGCCATTTCTGGAGTTTATTCACTTTGGTCTGACCTCGCAGGACATTAACAATACAGCGACCCCACTGCTGTTAAGTGAAGCGCTCGATACAGAGATTTTGCCAACGTATCGGCAGGTATTTGTTCGCTTGCAGGAACTGGCGCAGCAATGGGATAACGTACCGATGCTGGCCCGTACCCACGGTCAGCCTGCCTCGCCAACGCGATTGGGAAAGGAGTTGATGGTTTTTGTGGAACGTATCGAAAAGCAGCTTCACCTGCTGGACGCTATTCCGACGGCGGCAAAATTCGGCGGGGCTACCGGCAATTTCAACGCACACGTAGTGGCTTATCCGAACGAAGACTGGAAAAAATTCGGAGATAAATTCGTTGAAAGTCTGGGAATGGTACGTAGTCAGTTTACGACTCAGATTGAGCATTACGACATGCTGGCTGCCCTGTTCGACGCCTTCAAACGGCTGAATACCATCCTGATCGACCTTGATCGTGACATCTGGACCTACGTATCGATGAACTACTTCAAGCAGAAACTGAAAGAAGGGGAAGTCGGGTCGTCGGCCATGCCACACAAGGTAAACCCTATTGATTTTGAAAATTCGGAAGGTAATCTGGGCATTGCCAACGCGCTGTTCGAACATTTATCGGCCAAGTTGCCCATCTCGCGCTTACAGCGTGATTTAACCGATTCGACTGTGTTACGTAGCACAGGCGTACCGCTTGCTCATTCTATCATTGCCCTGAAATCACTGTTGAAAGGGCTAAATAAACTGGAACTGAACGTAGCAGCACTCAACGCCGATCTGGAAGATAATTGGGCGGTTGTTGCCGAGGCTATTCAGACCATTCTCCGGCGCGAGGGTTATCCGAAGCCTTACGAAGCCCTGAAAGCATTAACGCGAACCAACGAGAAAGTAACGGAACAGACCATCAGCCAGTTTATTAACGAATTGAACGTATCTGATGCCGTAAAAGCCGAATTGCGAGCTATTTCGCCATTTACGTATACAGGCATTTAACAAAAGTCTGCTGTATATTTTATGACCTCAAACCCGAGCGTCTTTATCAAGGGTGTTCAACGAAGTGTGTTATGCTGGGTTGAACACCTCGATAAAGACGCTTTCTGACTTACATTCAATTCTTTGTTCTGCAATGAAAAAAGCAGTAATGTTTCGGTTAGGATCTAGAGTTTGACCAGTTTTGACCAGTTGTTTTGTTGACTGATAAACGATGACGTTTGGTCCAGAAAGACGGTTTTTATACTGTATAGACTTTTACTTACTACGATGAACAAGTCCAATCTTCGTGATAAATTGCCCAATAAGATTCCTCGTTGCTATGGCTTACGGTTACTAGGGCTGCTGACAGCAGGCCTGTTGGCTTTATTAAGCACTGAGCGTGCTTTTGCCCAAACTAAAACTCAGATGGTACGAATCGCTAAAATCGTAGTTGACCCGGCACAGGTTGAAGCGTATAAGGCGTTTGCTAAAGAAGAAATTGAAACGTCCATACGACTGGAACCGGGTGTATTAACCCTATATGCAGTTGCCGAAAAAGACGCTCCTAATCACTTTACAATTCTGGAAATTTATGCAGATACCAATGCATACAAAGCCCATATTCAAACCCCACATTTTTTGAAATATAAGAATGGGACAAAGGACATGGTAAAGTCGCTGGAACTGGTAGAAGTAAATCCGTTAGTGCCTGGTATGAAAATTAAGGATTAGACTTAAAAGTGAGCATTATTCGGTTAAAACAAGGCCAGAAATAAATACTAAACTCCTGATCGCTTACTTCTATTCTTCTATTTTGTAACTAAAGGTTGGCATACTATTTGATATTATAAATAAGAGAGTTACTTACCAGATAGTTTGTTAGCTGGTTGGTATAATGAAAATTAGAAACCGAAGACATAGCCTACCGAATAATAGATAGTATATAAGTTATAGTTGGCCAATAGACCTAAGGCATAGCCTTTGTAAACCGCATGACGGGTGCAAAGGCTATGCCTTTGCGCTTTAGCGTACCTCCCTAATATTAACCGTATGACTACTTGTACTTCAACAGGCTTCTGCCGCTGGGAAAACCGTACCCATAGCGACAGAAGTCGGGCTTTTCTTTCAATACGTAACTCTTTGAGCAGGAAGCTGATCACCTTTATCAGTCTTCAGCTTATCGGCTTGTTTTTCGGTTCAAGTGCTGTTCAGGCGCAATACCTTCAATGGAGCACTTCGGCGCCTAACAAATATGCAGGGCAGGGTGTAGCGCATAAAATCGGCCCCGATGGCTCTATCTATGTATTGACCGAAGGACAAAATAACGCATCCGGTTACTCAACGGGTGATATTAAAGAATTTGGTCCACCGCTAGGGGGACCGGGCGGTGGTTACAACGCGATTTTGTCAAAATACTCGCCCGACGGTAATACGTTGTTGTGGGTACGAATTTTCAACGGGGGTAACAACAGCAGTTTCTCTCCATTGGATTTCGAACTAGCTCCCAACGGCGAACTAGTACTGCTTTGTTCGGTGAACGGAAGCGACCAGGTACCAGCGCTGATTACGCCCAATGGCTTCCAAACGAGCCCATCCAACGGAAACGTAGCGATTTTAATGAAACTGTCGGCCGATGGCAAGACAATCAACTACGGTACGTACCTGGGTTCTGTTAGTGGCGAAGCGAACGAACGGGCGCGATTCTGGAACGAATCACCTTATTTCCAGAACCTGATTGTGGCCCCCGATGGTGCTATGATTCTGATGCTACAGAATCAGACCTGGTCGGGAGCGTTGCCAACTACGCCGAACGCCTACCAGGCTATGCCAAAAGGTGGCAGCGACGACCCGTATATGGCCATTTTCAACCAGGATGGTACGCTACGTTACGCTTCGTATTACTCAACCAACGCGTCCGGAGCTCAATTCACAACAGATATTCTAGCCGATACAGATGGTAGTTTCTACGTAACGTATCGAAATGGTAACGGGTATATTCTGCCGGTTACGCCCGGAACGGCTTATGCTAACCCGTCACTAACCAATCAGGTGGGGTACATTGCCCATTATAATTTGTCGGGGCAACTGATCGAAGCAACGGCTCTGCCCGGAACGCAGGTGCAGGGCATTCGCAAACGTCCCAATGGAAACATAGTGGTAATGGGCGTTTTGACTACACCGGCTGAGTTTACAATTGTAGGTTCATCGCCTTACACAGCCTCGCATAATGGGCAACTAACGCTGACCGAATTCAATCCCTCGTTGCGATCGGTGATTCGGAGTGTAGTGATTAGTGCCGGCAATGTGGATGCGTCGGATATGGAAATTGATGCGCAGGGCCGCATTCATATCAGTGGAAAAGCTAATTCGGCGGGGGCCATCAGTCCAACGCCCGGTGCACTGAATTCCTCGTTTGGTAATAACAATACGTATTACCTGGTTGCCGACTGCAATTTCGACAAAGTTCTGTACGCTACGTACCTGAATACCGGCGAGAACAACGCTACAACGGGGGCTTACGATCTGGAAGTGAGCGGATGCCGCGCCACCATTCTGGCAACCGCTGGCTCGCAACAACCCTTTCCGGTTACGCCAATTGGATTCGCCAACGACGGTACGACGACCCGCACGGGTTATAACCTGACCGCCAACCAGGAAGGCTCTACCGCTTACCTGACTGCGTTTAATTTTGCGAAATACGTCGATAACACGAATACGATTGCGGCCACTATTACGGCCTATTGCGAGGGTGCGGGTTTGTTTCCAATAACGGGTTCAAAACCAGTTTATAACACGCCAAAACTTAAAGGTGTAGCCGATACCAATCCGGTACCTTATTCGCTGTATTACCAATGGCAAAGCGGCTCTTCGGCAGCGGGGCCGTGGACGGATATTCCTGGCGCAACGTCAAAAGATTATACACCAACTTCGTTAACGGCAGGATCCGTTTTTTTTCGTCGGGCCGTTCGGCAAACACCTTTTGATGCTACGTGCTCACCCGCTGCCGGTTGTGTCGAAACAAATTACAGCAACGTAGTGGAATACACGGTTTCGACCAGCAAAGCCGCTTCGACGAATCTAGCCAGCCAACCTTATGGTATTTGCCGAGGTACTACGTTGCCCATCGACGTAACAATTACGCCGGGCAGCGATGGCGACCATGGGGCTTATACATACGTACTTAGCCCATTAAAAGGTGGAACGCCGGTTTTGTCGGGAAGCGTTGCTACGTCGGCAACACCCATTACGTTGCCCATAAATACCGAAGGCGAATACGCGCTGAACGTAACGGACAATCGGGGCTGCACCACTTATGATACGTTGAAAACGCTTTTCTTTCACATAAAACTACCCGCCCGAACGGTATTTACCTGCGGAAATTCGAGCGTTACGTTGGGACCACCGGCTTTACCGCCAACCTATGCCAACGTACCGACCAATACGTTCAGTTGGTCGCCCACGGCGGGACTGGATAACCCGAATGGCATCAATCCAAGATTATCCAGCTTACCGGCATCGGGCGCATCGCAGGATTACTATCTGAATTTCAACGGATGCCGCACTGATACCGTTACAGTGATCAATCAAAGTGTAACCCCTTTACGGGCTTTACCCAGCCTGACTATGTGCCAGGGTGATACGGTTCGACTGGGGCAGGGGCTTACGGTGCAGGCCGGTGTCGATTATAGATGGGCGCCGGGGCTTGGTATTGCTGAACCGGCTTCCATTCATCCGCTTCTAACCGCTTCGTTTGCTCCGCAGGGTGTAAATTCACTGACGTATGTCGTGCAGGCATCCAATGGCGTATCGGGCTGCATTCAGACAGCCACGCAACAGGTTACCATTTTCAAAACGCCAAACAACGCCTTTAACCATATTCAGCCTTACGTATATTGCGCACAGGCGGGGCCACCGGCCGCCACTCGTTTTGGTACTCCGTCTGAACCCGGAATCACGTATAGCTGGACAGCGGTTGTTACGAACGTATCGGCCACACAAGGACTACCAACGCCCGAACAGGCACTTACGTTTTTGAGCAGTACGACCGCTTCGAACGTATCGATGCAGATGCCCGGCCCGGGTATTCCGAACGGTGGGCTGGCAGATGGCTCGTATGACATTAAGTATATCCGAATTAGTCAGAATACCGCCAACGCTATCTGTGCGCGGGCTGATACGGCTATTCTTCGGTATATGATTGGGTGTGGCCCCGGCGGTGATTTCTGCCAGCTCGACCAGAAGGGCGGTACGGATGGCCAGTGCGGTGGTTCCAGCACAACGATTGGCCCTATCACAACGGCCGCTAACGGCATTTATACCTGGTCGCCGGTAACGGGTTTGTCGGACCCAAATACCGGATTGCCTTTAACACCGGGAGGACCGCATCCATCCAGAGTAATTGCGAATCCGTCGGGTACGGTTGCCGTGATATATACACTGTCGCTGGTACTGCCGGGAGTGCCCGATACGTGCCGTGTGTTTGTGAAAGTCTTTCCGGCGCAGGCGTCGGTGCCCGTTACGTCGTATTCGTCGCCACTCGCTGCCTGTAAGGGAAATACCGTACAGATTCAGCAGGTACCTATTCCGGGTTATACGTATCATTGGTCGCCGGGATCTATGGTCAACGATTCGACGGTTGCGAACCCCACTACGTTGCCTTTAACCTCAGATAAAACCCTATATGTCAACGTAACGGATGCCACATCGGGCTGTTCGGTACGTGATACAGTATCTATTGTGGTAACGCCAATTGATAACAGCGCCGGAGCCGACGGTACGTATTGCGAACTATCGGGCGGTACGCTGACGATTGGAACGGCTGCTAAATCGGGTTATACATATACTTGGTCGTCGCCAACAACGGGTGTTACGTTCTCCTCAACCACCAGCGCCATCACCGACGTAACCATACCACCCAACACGTCTGGCCCCATCTTATTTATCCGGAACGCAACCAACGGAAATACATCAGCCAATTGTTCGTTTGCCGATACCCTTTACTACCGACAGTTTACCTCGCCCTCGCTACGTATCGCCACGCCCGGACGCTTATGCAATGGGGGAGGGGGCTCAGTAACCATCGGCCCTGTTCCCGATCCAAACCTGACGTATCTATGGTCGACCGGCGAAACAACGGCTCAGATCAGCGCGACGGCAATTGGTACGTATTCGTTAACCGCCGGGCAAGGTTCGTGCGTGGCAACAGCTACCATTGATGTGCAACCGTCCATCGATCCGACGGTAAATTTCGACGCCAGTCCAATTCCGGCCCCTTGTAACGGACCATTATTGATCGGTGTAAACAACTCGCCCGATGGTGGCTGGAGCTACAGCTGGAGTCCATTTACGGAAGTCGTATCATCGGCCAGAGACATGTCGACAATCAGCGTTTTCCCGAGTGCACCAACAGAATATACCCTGACGGCCAGCCATGTAACGGGTTGCTCAAAAACATTCCTTTTCCCGGTTCCGGCGGCCAGCTACGTAGCGTTGCTGCCCACGTCGCTCAATTTCTGCGAAGGTGATGGTCGCCCGCGGCAAATACCGTTGAACGTACCACCCGCCGGCAGCACCGTAATTTGGATTGCCAGTCCGGCTAGTGCTACGGCTTACCTAAGCTCAGTAACGGATAGCCAGCCTGTTTTCGACATTACGTCGGCTCCGGCTGGTACGTATAGTTATACGGCGACAATAACCTACGGAAGTGGTTGCGTATCAACGGCTTCGGTGCTGGTGAAAGTGGGTAAAGCTGCAAGAAATTTGGCCGGGGAAGACAAAAATGTCTGTCTGGGAAATTGTGTTCAGATTGGGGTACCCGCTCTGGCTGGATACAGTTATGAGTGGACGACGATCCCCTACGATGCCACCAAAGTAGCGCAGATTTCGAATCGGACATCGGCCATGCCCACCGTGTGCCCACCGTCGAACACTACGTATCAATTGAGTTATTACGATGCGTCGTCGGGTTGTTCGTTCAGCGATGATCTGATTGTGCAGGTTACTACGTCGAACCCAACATTGACCGTTAGAAATCTGAATGTGGCCTGCCAGAACACCAATGGTAATGCTACGTTCGATCTGACCAACGCCATTCTGACAAACAGTGGAGCTACGATCAGCTATTATGCCGACGCAGCCGCTACCATTCCAATTGCCAATCCGGTTTCGCTCCCGACTACGTATTACATCAAGTCGGTTTCGGCGGATGGGTTTTGCGCCATCGTAAAACCTACAAGCGTTTCGTTCACCGCCTTTGCTGATTTTAAGGCCGTTGCAACATCGCCAGTATGCAGTACTAATGGCGCTGGTACGTCAATAAAGGGATACGTAACGCTGAGCGACTACGTAGCGGGTAGTACGTATCAATACGTAGAAGGGACAGATTTTGCGGTAGGTACCAAAATTCCGGCCAGTCCGGCAGCTTTATCGGGTTTTTCGTCGATAATTATTCAAAACCTGGACGATGCCCTGTTGCCCAAAACGTATACGATTCGTGTATTCAACCCGGCCGATCCGACCTGTTATTCCGAAAAACAGGTGACTGTTCAACCGGCCGGATGCTGTTTCAAACCCGTTGCCGGAGCCGATCAAACCATATGCTCCCCCGCTACGTCGGCAAGTGTATCGGCGGCTGGTAATGGACAAACATGGTCGGCGCAGGTGGGCAATCCGGCAAGTGCCAGCATCACGCAGCAGGGACAGATTACGGGTATGACCGCCGATGGTACGTATCGTTTCATTTTAACTGTAGGCACAGGCTGCACCGATACGCTCCAGATTATACGTAGCACACCCATTAGCCTGACCGTCATGCCCGGTGTTTGCAATACGGTAGCTAACCTATACTCAGTTGCAGGCACGCTAACACTCACCAATGCTCAGTTGGGCGATGTGGTGATCTCCGACGGAACCGCCAGTACTACGCTTACCATTACCAGCAGCACAACAACAGTTCCGTTTTCCTTGTCGAGCATCACAGCAAATGGAAGTACGCATACGGTAGTGGCCATGCTCAGTAGCTGCGGTATGAACAGCGCCACCTATATGGCTCCGCAGGCCTGCCAGCAACCCGTTGTTAAGTTGCAGAAACAGGTAGACAAGTCTCGGGCTGAACAAGGCGATACGCTCACGTATCAGCTTGTACTGACGAACGAGGGTTTGGCACCCGCCACAAACATCGTTGTCCGCGATTCGATGGCCGTTGGCGTAACGTATCTGGCAAACTCAGCTAACGTTCCCGCTTCCACTACGTTTACGCAGGGTGTTCCGATCAGTATATGGAACGTGCCGTCACTTTCGCCGGGACAGAGCTTATCGATGACGTTTCAGGTGCGGGCCGATAGTTCGGGGATTTTATACAATACGGCTAGTATGTCCGGCGATACGGTTATTGCCTGTACGTCTATACCTATTAAGGTATGCGCGGGTGAGCAGTTTACGTTCATCATACGGGTTCGTCCGGGACGTAGCACCTACACATGGCTAAAAGACGGCCAGCCAATTCAGGGTGAGACGTCTAATACGTTGTCGATAACGGCTGTTGGTACGTATAGCCTGCTCACGAATAATCAGTCGGGCAATTGCCCCGATTTCAGCTGCTGTCCGTTTATTCTGGTAGAAGAACCGTTACCGTCTTTCAAGGCGAATACCGTCGCTGCTACGTGTTTGGGCAATGCGGTGCAGACTAGTGGGCAAATTGTCCTGTCGGATTTCGATGCGTCTCACACGTATCAGTATAGCGCCGGTGCTACGTTCGATGCGGCTAACGTATTGTCGGGCGCGGCTAAAACAATTCCGGCAAACGGGGTACTGGTCAATACGTTAGCGAATCCGGCAACGAGTCAGTTTTATACGGTACGGGTTTACAACAGCACGGGTTGTTATAGTGACGTAACCGTTGTGCTTGACCCAACTGTATGCGCCTGCCCTGCTGATATCTGCGTTCCGTTCGTGATTCAACAGACGAAGCGGAGAGTACGTTAAGTCGGGAAGTTATAGAGTTGTAAGGTTGAAGTTGGCTGACGCGAAAGTATTCTATGCATCAGCCAACTTTATAACCTTACAACTCTATAACTTCCTAACTGGCCACCGAAGAACCCCGAACAATGAGCCGGGTTGGGAGAACAATCGTCTCCGGGGCTGGTCTTTCTTCTTCGGCAACTAGCTGATTGATCAGTAATTGAGCGGCTTGTTTGCCCAGCTCGTCGACGGGCTGCGAAATGGTCGTCAATCCTGGTTCGATCAGGGCTGAAATTGGATCGTCGCTGAATCCAACAATCGCTAAATCTTGTGGAACGCGAATGCCGCGCTTTCTGGCTACGCTGAGCGCTTCGAGCGCCGTTGGGTCGTTGATAGTGAACAGCGCATCGGGTGGCGTGGCCAGATTGAGAAGATGGTTGACGTAAATATTCGCCTTGTCCAGATTCAAATCGTAGGAAATAATGAGTTCTGGATCAATGGAAAGGCCATTTTTGAGCAGTGCATCCCGATAACCGTCAAGGCGATTGCGGCTGTTTGTTAACGTATCGGGGCCAGCCAGATGGGCAATACGTCGTCGGCCGGTCTGAATTAGATGCTCGACCGCCTGAAACGCGCCGTTATAATCATCGACGGTCACTTTCGAAACGTCCATATCCTCACAAGCACGGTTGAAAAAGACAACGGGAACTCCCTTGCGCTGAAAAATCCGGAAATGATCGAAGTTGCGCGTCTCTTTTGTATGCGATACGATAAGTCCATCTACGCGGCTGGATAACAGAGCTTTGGCGTTCGAGACTTCTGTTTCATACGACTCATTCGAGTGGCAAATTACTACGTTAAACCCCGATCGGGCCAATTCTTCCTGCGCCCCAATAATTACCCTCGGGAAAAAATAACTGATGAATTCAGGTACCATAATGCCTACCGTTCCGGTGCGATTGGTTAACAGTGAAATAGCCAACTGGTTTCGTTGGTAATCTAACTGTTCGGCCAGTTCGAGCACTTTCTGCCGGGTTTTCGCATTCACGTTAGGGTGGTCCGTCAATGCTCGGGATACTGTCGATTTTGAGATGCCTAACTGGCGGGCAATATCAATGATTGTTGTTAAGTGACGCTGCACGTTATTGTACTATTTTAATTTATTGCTGTCTAGTATACCGAACAGGAAAAACAAATGCGTTCTTTTTGGGAAAGTTCCCAATTGGTTTTGGGAATGTTCCCAAAAAAATAATCAAATTATTCCTTGACAAAAGTCTGTTTGTAAGCCAAATTCAAGTAGTTCTGGAAAAAAGGACATTTGAAGCCGCTTTTTTGGTGGTTTTAACTGAATTGGCACTTAATCCAGGCTAATTCTCGTAAATATTGCAAAATTTAATTATTCCTAGATTTTCTAAACATGGAAAAACGAATACGCTTCCTGGCATTCCTGATGCTGGCAACCCTAAGTATAGTAACGGGTGCGTGGGCGCAGGGCCGTACTGTAAGTGGGCGTGTGCTCGGTCCCGATGGGGGCGAACTACCCGGTGTAAGTGTGGTATTGAAGTCCACACAACGCGGAACAACTACAGATGCTTCTGGACGTTTCTCAATCCCAAACATTCCTAACGACGCCGTTCTGACTTTTTCGTACATCGGCTACGTATCGCAGGACGTAACGGTTGGCAATCGTTCTACGCTCGACGTAACACTGCAATCGGACGACCGCTCGCTGAATGAAGTAGTGGTGGTGGGTTACGGTACGCAGCGTAAAGTGGAAACAACCGGTGCGATTGCTTCTGTAAAATCGACGGAACTGGTACAGACACCCGTTGCCAACGTAGCACAGGGCTTGCAGGCTCGCGTATCGGGTGTGCAGGTGAGCCAGAATACGGGCGCTCCCGGTGGAAGCATCAGCGTTCGGATTCGCGGAACAAACTCGATTAATGGTAACTCGGAGCCGCTCTACGTAGTGGATGGTATTCAGATTTCGAATGGCTCGAACAACAGTGGTGAAATTAACAGCGTCAGCCCACTGTCGACGATCAATCCAAATGATATTGAGTCGGTAGAAATCCTGAAAGATGCGTCTGCATCAGCCATTTACGGCTCGCGTGCCGCCAATGGCGTTGTACTGATTACGACAAAACGCGGTAAAACGGGTGCCACACGTGTTACGTTAGATAGCTATTATGGTGTGCAGAACGTCAACAAAAAACTGGATTTGCTCAATGCGGCCGAATTTGCGCAGGTAGAAAACGAAACGTTCAAAAACAACTATTATCCAAATCCATCGTCGCTTGGTGAAGGCACTGACTGGCAGAATATTATCTTCCGTCAAGCACCTATCCAAAACCACCAGTTGTCGATTAATGGCGGTTCGGAGAAAACGCAGCTAGCGCTTTCGGCTGGTTATTTTAATCAGGATGGTATCATTATCAACTCAAACTTCAAACGCTATTCGTTCCGCCTGAACGTCGATCACCGGATTAGTGACCGCGTAAAAATTGGGACCAGTATTTTAGGGAGCTATGCAATCAACTCGGGCGTTACAACGGGGAACCAATCGATTGGCGATGCCGGCGTAGTGACCGGAACGGTGCTCGGTGCTGCTGTTGGGGCACCGCCAACCTTGCAGCCTTACCGTCCAGATGGCTCGATTTTTCCCTTTGGTGAGCAGGCCAACGGACAGTATCGCGAGGTAATTAACCCACTGAATTATACCGCGATTCTGAACCAGACGGCCATTCGCCGGACGCTGGCAAACTTCTACGCCGATTTCAATATCGTGAAAGGTCTTACGTATCGGGCTTCGTTCAACATTGATATGCAGAACACGCTTCGTGATACGTATTCGCCCCGCTCGATTGTCAATAAATCGGATTTGAATGATAACTCGGGTTCAGCGTCCAAGACGAACACGAGTAATATGGCGCTGTTACACGAAAGTATTCTGACGTATAGCACTACGTTTGCGAAAGATCACTCGTTGAAAGTGACCGGCGTATTTGCTTCACAGTCAGAGAATTACAACCAAAATCAGATTAACGGTACGGGTTTTCCAAACGATGCTACACAGAATGAAGCGTTGCAACTGGCGCTTAACCGAACCGTTAACAGCTTTCGCTCGACGCAACGACTGGATTCATATCTCGGACGTATCAACTACGGTTTTAAAGACCGGTATTTCCTTGACCTAACCGCACGTATCGATGGATCGAGCCGTTTCGGCGCCAACCACAAATACGGTCTATTTCCAGCTGTTTCGGCGGGCTGGCGGATTATCGAAGAGCCGTTCATGAAATCGGTTAGCTGGGTTTCTGATCTGAAACTGCGCGCTAGCTACGGTATTACGGGTAATGCGGCCGGCATCGATCCGTATCAGTCTCTGGCAACGGTTTCGGCGTCGGGTAGCGATTATAACATTAACCACGCTTACGTAACCGGTATCAACCCATCAGGGATTGCCAATCCCGATCTGCGTTGGGAGCGTTCGGCACAAACTAACATTGGTTTAGATCTGGGCATCCTGAATAACCGCATCAGCTTTATTGTCGATGTCTATCAAAAGACAACCAGAGACTTGCTCTACGTGAAAACGCTGCCCTTGAGTTCTGGCTACAGCACCATTACGGGAAACTTTGCCGCTCTTGAAAACAAAGGGTTAGAGCTGGCTGCCAATGCGCGGATTCTGGACGGGGCGCTGAAATGGAACGTATCGGCCAACGCTACGTTCAACCGCAACAAAGTGCTCGATCTGGACGGCGGTACTACACAAGAGCGTTTCGTGACAACATACTCTGTTCTGCAGGTTGGCAGCCCACTTGGTTTGTTCAAAACGTACGTATTCGACGGGGTTAACCAAACTGGCGAAACCGTTTTGCCAGGCTACGGTGGTGCGTTAGGCAGTCAGAAAGTAAAAGATCTGAATGGCGATGGTACCATCACGGCTGCCGATCAGATCATTACGGGTAATCCGAATCCGAAATTTATTTATGGTTTCTCGACCAATCTGGCGTTCAAAGGATTCGATTTCAACGCGTTCCTGTCGGGTTCGCAGGGTAACGATATTTACAACGCCAGCCGCCTTTCGTTTTCTCAGCCGCTGGGGCAACGTAACATGTTGCAGGGCGTCGTAAACCGCTGGACACCAACCAATCCAAGCAACGAATTTCCTGCTCCGGCGCAGGGTAGCCGCATGCCTATCAGTAACTACGTAGTGGAAAATGGTTCGTACCTGCGTTGCAAGAACGTAACGTTGGGCTACACGCTGCCACGTATCAAAGGCATTCAGAACATTCGGGTGTACGTGAGCGCCAACAACCTGTTTACGATCACGAAGTACAGCGGCTTCGATCCAGAAGTTAATACGTACGCTGGCTCGAACACACAAATTGGTATTGATAACCTCGTGTATCCACAAGCTAAGTCGTTCTTAGGCGGTTTGCAGATCACGCTATAAAGAGGTGAAAG
Organism: Spirosoma flavus; assembly: GCF_054778555.1. Classification (NCBI taxonomy): domain Bacteria; kingdom Pseudomonadati; phylum Bacteroidota; class Cytophagia; order Cytophagales; family Cytophagaceae; genus Spirosoma; species Spirosoma flavus. The sequence continues at coordinate 905,908 of NZ_BAAGZL010000003.1, read as the reverse complement.
AGCGAAGAGTGAATGAGCGAAAATGACGCATCAGACACTCTGTTTTCCACAAAATCGCTCTTTCGCTCTTTCATTCTTTCGCTCTTTAAGCAAATGAAAAAGACTCTCATTCCCATACTCGCAGCCCTTTGCCTGGCAGGCTGCAAACTGGACGAAACCATTTATTCGTCCATCTATACCGAAGCGTTCTATAAAACGGCGGCCGATGCTGAAAAAGGGCTGATTGCCGCGTATGACCCGGTCGCCGACTTGTACAGCGGTCCGGCCATGACGCTGGTTCCTGATTTCAGTGATGATCAGACCTATCCGCGTGGCGTGGTAGGACGTAACACGCTGACACTCTTTTCGTACGACGTAAACTACACGGTTCAGAAAAGCAACGGACGTACCAACGAATCGCCCCAGCAAATCTGGGCGTCGAGCTACGATGGTATCGAAAAAGCCAACTGGATTATCGCCAAAGTGCCTGCCGCCGTTATGGACGAAACGCGCAAGAAGCAGATTATTGGTGAAGCATATTTTCTGCGGGCGTTTTACGAATGGGCACTGGCAAAAAACTTTGGTGATGTAGCCATCAAAACAACACCCAGTTATTCGGAAGCCGACGCGGTTGTCGGTAAAAGCACGAAAGCTGAGGTGTACAAGCAGATTTATGCAGACTTAGATATGGCGTTTGCGGCTGGTTTGCCATCCTATCCAGCGGTTGATAAAGGCCGTCCTTCGAAAGAAGTGGTCAATGCGCTTTATGCGAAAGCGGCTTTGTACAACGAAGATTGGGCTAAGGCACTGGAAAAAGCACAGGCAGTTATTACGTCCGGCAAATACTCGCTGATGCCCGACGTACGTAACGTTTACAAATTCGATCAGGAAGATGCCGCCCGTATCGAGAATATGTGGGCCTACGAAAGCGATCCCATTTCACCGGGTCGGGGACACCAGCTAGTGGGTTTGTGCGGTCCTGCCGGTAGTGCTGGACTCGAGTATGCGCGTACGAGCTTCGGGTCGATGTTTGCCTACATGTCGTTCTATAATTCGTTCAACCCTGCCGATAAACGTCGTCTGTTGCTTGACACAACCTATATCGATCGCAGCAACAAGGTCGTGCCGCAACGTAACATCACGCCGATTACAACCGATGGCGTACTGATCAAAAAATACCAGGACCCGAATTCGACGCAGGGTAACATCTCAAACATCCCGATTTTCCGTCTGGCCGATACGTACCTGATTGCCGCCGAAGCCGAAGCTCGACTGAATGGCGCAACGGCAACTGCCTATGGCTACATCAACACAGTACGGAAACGGGCTGGCTTGCCTGATTTACAGGCTGGTCTCAGCAAAGATGCGTTCGTCGATGCTGTTATTCAGGAGCGTGCGTGGGAATTCTTCGCTGAAGGCGACCGCTGGTACGATTTGACACGTACCGGTAAATACCTGACGGTCATTCCAAAAGCCGTTAACAGCGTGTATCCATCGCGCCCGGTTACGGCGAAGAACAAATACTTCCCCATTCCTCAGGACGAGCTGAACGCAAACCTAAAATTGCAGCAGAATCCGGATTGGAAATAAAGAGTGAAAGAGTGAAAGAGTGAAAGAGCGAATGAGCGAAAATTTTGGATGTGAAGGATGAGATTTGTAACGGATTATTCCTGGCTTAAGCAAATGAAGCGCGTAGGCTCTGGCTTATCACTACGTTCTCTGTTTTTCACTCTTTTACTTTTCGCTCATTCGCTCTTTCACTCATTCGCTCTTTCTATCGATCCCGGAAAAATTCGGGAGTTTCATATCCGCGAAAATGACACAACCTCGTACACGCTCAAACTCGTGATGGACGATGATGGGCAGCCAGCCTACTTCTTTCGGAACATCTTCACGCCGGTTTGTCTGACGGGCGAGTGCAAGCCCGTCTACATCAATTTCTACTGGGACCTGCTGGGCAACTATCAACGCTTCGATTTTCCGCCGGGCGAGGTGCTCACCAAAATGGATCACAAGGAATTCAAGGAAGAAGATTACGAAAAGTTGCAGAACATTCTGCGTAACACCAATTCGTTGCTGAAGGACGTAGCAATGGAAGATCTGGTCGGAAAAGGCACTGAGAATCTGGCTGATTCGGTTGATGCGAAGGCAGGCGCTACGTTGAAAACGGTTAAGAATGAAGTCATTGACGGAGCGGTTTATACGTGCTACACACTCTGGCACATTGCCCACGGCTACGTAGTGAACGAGATTCGCCGAATTACCGAAACGTACCAGGACGATACGTTGCTGCATCGGTTTCTGGGTAGTACCAACTTCGATTATCAGTACTGGGCGATGGAGCGCGTCATTACGTCGGAGGGTGACATCTATCCCGGTTTTATGCCCGACGTAGAGAAAATCGTCCAGGGAAAAAATCTGTTCACTGCCCGACATGCGCTTCAAAAACTCTCGGACCGTTTTTTTCAGACCGATAGTCGGCAGAGTTGGCTGTGGGAAACGTATCAGAAAGCCGGTTACGCATTTCAGATCGCCATTTTGAAAAAACTAGCGAACGTACCATTCCATGCTACGTTGTCCGAAGCTATCGCGCAGAAATTACCAGAAAGCAATCAGGAGCAATCGGGAATGATGCTGAAACTGCTGGCAAAACAGCCGAATCTACCTGACAAGGCACAACGGCAACTGGCTCGTCAACTCAGCGCTTCCAATTCGGAACAGAGTACTGCGATTTATCAATTGCTGACGAAGTTGAAGCCTAAAAATCAGGAAGTTATTGCTCAGTTGAAAACATTTGAACGGAGTGCTACTCAAACCAATAAGTAACATGAAAACACTTTTTAGCCTATTGTTTTGCCTGATAATCAGCCTGAAACTATCGGCGCAGGACCAGGTTTTCGTCGAAACGGAATCGTTCGAAAACAAAGGAGGCTGGGTTATCGACCAGCAGTCATTTGTGGTGCAGGGCTCGTCGTACATCATGGCACACGGCATGGGTCGACCCGTAAAAGACGCAACCACAACGGTCAAATTCCCGAAAAAAGGAAAGTATCACGTTTGGGTACGTACCAAAGACTGGGCACCCTTCCCGAAAGGACCGGGCAAATTTCAGGTAAAGCTTGATAATCAGGCATTACCAATGGTTTTTGGTGAAAGCGGCTCCGACGAATGGAAATGGTATGACGGTGGCGAAGTGAACGTAACGAACGAACAAGTTGCGCTGGCGCTTCACGACATGACCGGCTTCAACGGTCGCTGCGACGCGATTCTGTTTACGAATACCCCAAAATTTACGCCCCCTAACAAACTGGAAGAACTGAACGCGTTTCGGAATAAATTGCTGAATCTGACCGGTAAAACTGCTGACGCTGGCAATTTTGATTTGGTTGTTGTAGGTGGTGGAATTGCTGGTACATGTGCGGCAATTTCGGCGGCTCGGATGGGTCTGAAAGTGGCGTTGATTCAGGATCGGCCGGTTTTAGGCGGTAACAACAGTTCCGAAATTCGGGTGCACTTGATGGGTGATACCGACAAAAACCATTACCCCAAACTCGGACGTATCGTTCGCGAAATGGACAACGGCGACCCCGGCAACGGTAATGCCGACGCCAAAGAATACGGTGATGGGCGCAAAACGAACATCGTGAAAGCCGAACGTAACATTACGTTGTTCCTGAACACACACGTTTACAAAGCCGAAAAATCAGGCGATAAGGTCGTAGCTGTTGTTGGACGCGACATTGCCACCAATCAGGAAACGCGTTTCAGTGGTACGTACTTCACCGATTGCACCGGCGATGGTACGTTGGGGCATCTGGTTGGCGCTGAGTATCGGTTTGGACGCGAGAGCAAAGCTGAAACGGGAGAATCGCTGGCGGCCGAGAAATCGGACGATTTCACGCTCGGTACGTCGAATCTGTGGGCGTCGCTGGAGCGTGATACGGTATCGTCGTTTCCCGAGACGCCCTGGGCGCTTCCCTTCACGGATGAATATCATATCGATCAACCAAAAGCCGACTGGGAGTGGGAAACGGGTTTCGGCAATTTCAACACGATTACTGACGCCGAAAAAATCCGCGATCATAACCTGCGGGCGATTTTCGGAAACTGGTCGTATCTGAAAAACAACAAGAAGGAAAAATACGCCAAACGCGAACTGGCCTGGGTAGCCTTTATTGGTGGCAAACGCGAATCGCGCCGGATCATTGGCGATCACATTCTGAACCAGATGGATATTCAGGAAGGGAAGCAATATAATGACGGCACCGTAACCGCTACGTGGACCATCGACCTGCATTTTCCTGACGCTAAAAACAGCAAATATTTTGAAGGTCAGGAGTTTTTCGCTGGCACGAAGCATATTAAAGTAGCGCCGTATACCATTCCGTATCGTTGTCTGTATTCGAAAAACATTTCGAATCTGTTCATGGCCGGACGTAACATCAGCACGACGCACGTAGCATTCGGTAGCACCCGCGTGATGCGGACCTGCGGCATGATGGGCGAGGTAGTTGGCTTTGCCGCCTACGTAGCGAAAAAATACAATACGTCCCCGCGGGGTGTTTATCAGGCACACCTACCCGAACTGATGGGGATTATCAAAGATGAACCAACTACTGCTAAACCCTAACCTACTTCTACTGCCCTTCCTACCGCTTCTGTTTCTCTTAACAGGAATGGAAGCGGCAGGGGAAGTGCCGTTGATTAGTCTGGAGGGGGAAGCGCAGGGAACAACGTATCACATCAAATACCGCGACGAGCGGCAACGTAACGTCAAGGCCGAAATTGAGTCAACGCTGACAGATATTGACAAAAGTTTGTCGCTGTACCGGGCTGATTCTGAGATTTCGCAATTCAATCGCGGTACAACGTATCGGTTTCGGTCAGGACATTTTTATTCGGTGTTGAAAAAGGCCGTCGAGGTTTTTCGGCTTACGGAGGGGGCCTTTGATCCGACTGTTTTGCCGCTGGTTGAAGCTTACGGATTTGGCGCTAAAAAAGTAGGAACGCCGGAAAGTGCAAACGTTGATTCGTTGCTTCAACTGGTCGGATTTCATTACGTTACGTTCGATTCGTTGTCGATTCGAAAGCTGAAACCAAACATTCGGATTGATTTGAACGGTATCGCGCAGGGTTATACGGTCGACGTGCTGGCGAAGCTGCTGGAAAGTAAAGGCATTAATCAATACATGGTGGAAGTTGGCGGGGAGATTCGGACGAAAGGGCAAAAAGGAGAGGGGCAGCCCTGGACTGTGGGCGTTACCAACCCGCTACGGCCTGAGCAGTTGCAGGCCAAAATGCCTTTGACGAATCGGGCGATGACCACGGCAGGTAATTACCGCAATCGCTACGTATCAAACGGGCAAGTGTTCAGCCACATCATCAACCCAAAAACGGGGCTGATGGAGCAAAGTGATCTGTTGAGCGTAACGGTTTTTGCCGCCGATGCCATGACCGCCGACGCTTACGATACGGCGTTTATGGTGATGGGGCTGGAAAAAACGAAACGTTTTCTCGAAACCCATCCCGAATTAGATGCTTACCTCCTCTATACCGATCCGGAGGGTAAGCTTCAGGTATTCGCCACGAATGGCGTAAAAACTTTATGAAAAACGGTACGTTATTTTTCGTTTATGCACTTTCGTTTCTGCTGCTTGCAGCGGGTAACGTAGCAAAAAGTCAGTCGGGTTTGCCTCAATTGGCGAATGATCGCGTGAAGCTAAGTTGGACAAAAACGGCTCAAGGTTATGCTCTGAAAGAGGTACAGGTTCGGCGGGGAAATGGCTGGCAGACAATTGGTACGCCATCGGGCGAAAACACGCTTCTGTATGCCGCCGAAAAACCATCTGATAACGGCAACGGCCGCCCGGCCGATACTACGTTCAAAACCATTACGGGTGAAGACTTTCCCGGCCCGAAATACCATTATCAGCAGGCACAGTGGGCCGAAACGACGAGTCCCGTTTCGCTAAATACTGCCGGCCAGGCCATTCACTTTTTCCCGCATAACGCCCAGACAAGTGGCAAGAATAACGTAACGTTTCGCCAGGAAACCGACGTAGCAACGATCACGACAGAATGGAAATTCGATCCAAAATTTCCATCGGACGTAGTAGTGACGCAGCGACTTACGGCTAAAAAACAGGGCTATTTCTCATTAGCGACTCCTACGCTAACTACAGTTGCCGAATCGCAATTGAGTTGGGCTACGGTACCGGGTTATTTTCAAGGGAACGCATTTCAGAAAAACTTTGCGTTGGCTTATGCGTATGGGCATGGCGTTCCAATGCTGCCAGTTGTGTATCGTGAGCGTAGCGCTAGTACGTTGTCGCCGATGGTCAGCACACGTAACGGCCTTACGTTGTCGGTTATTCCCGAACCCGGTCTGGCTCGTGATCCGTGGGCAAACGACAAAATCACGCAAACTGATTGGCAGCTTGGTCTGTCGCACATGAACCGCAAAGCGCAACTTTCACCGACGCTGTATTACCCTGTTTTGGGTGAAGCGAAATCGGCGATGAACACTGGCGAAACAGTAAGTTACACCTTTCGCTACAGCCTGACCGATGGCGACTGGTTTAAAGCCCTGAATCACGCGGTATACGATGTCTATAAGTTTAAGGAATCGCTGGCGATCCGGCAAAACAAGCAACCGCTGACCGACCGAATTCAGAAAATGCATCATTACCTCATCGACCCAAAAACGTCGCTTTGGAACGTAGAGGAATTTGATGGAAAGAAAATTGGCGCGCAGTCGTACCTCGGCGGAGTGGTTGGTTCCAACAAAGACGCCATGAAAAATTCGGATTATGGCGCAATGTGGATGCTGGCATCGGCTACCAAAGATCCGCTGTTGACACAGAACGTACTGCCTTATGCGCTGAATTTTAAATTGGTGCAACAACAAACGACACCCGGATTTTTTGAGGGAGCCGTCAGAGGACAGTATTATCTGGCGAAATCCAAAAAGTTTGTGGAAGAATGGGGCGACGTGATGGAACCCATCGGCGTTACGTACTACACCATGCTTGACGTAGGCAACATGCTCCTGTTCGAGCCGAACAGCGCCGAGCTAAAACAACGATTGAAGCTGGGAGCCGACCGCCTGTTGAGCTGGCAAAAGTCTGACGGTAGCTGGGCTGTAGCGTATGATCACCACACTGACGCTGAGATTTTTAAAGATGTGCAGGATGTCCGGCCAACGTTCTACGGCCTGATTGTAGCGTACCGATTGCTGAAAGACCCAAAATATTTGGATGCCGCTAAAAAAGGAGCGGAGTGGATGCTGAAAAATGCCATCGAAACGGGTAGTTACCTTGGCGTTTGTGGTGATGCGCGCTACGCTCCCGACTTCGCGACAGGACAAACGGCGCAGGCGTATCTGGATTTGTACGACCTGACGAAAGACGCTCGCTATCAGAAAGCCGCCATCACCGCAGCCAAAGTTTACACGACCTCAATTTATACCCATCCGATTGCCAGTCATAAACCCAAAAATGTCAACGGCATTACCCGCGAAGATTGGGAAATCAGTCAGACGGGTTTGAGTTTCGAACACGGTGGCATTTTTGGGTCGGCTACGAGACATGGCCCAATTCAACTGGCGAGTCACGCAGGCATGTTCATCCGGATGTACGGGCTGACTAAAGAACCCATTTTTGCCGATATGGCGCGGGCAGCAGCTGTTGGTCGTCATGCGTTTGTCGATCCGCAGACCAGCGTGGCGTCGTACTACTGGAATACCATGAACAAAGGCGCGGGCCCGTATCCGCACCACGCCTGGTGGCAAATCGGCTGGCTGACCGACTACTTACTCGCTGAAGCCGAGCTCCGTTCGGCGGGTAACATAGCGTTTCCGCGTGGATTTGTAACGCCAAAAGTTGGCCCGCACCAGACCTATGGTTTCGCGCCGGGACGCATTTACGGAAAACCAGCGGAATTACTGATTCGCGAGGACGTAGTGACGCCCGATAACCCAAACGTAGAATGCGTACTAGCACAATCAACCGATAAAAAACAGTTGTTTATCGTATTGCTGAACAATCGGGCGCAGGCAACTACAGCCAACATTCAATTAAAACCAGAAGGGCTACGTACCGGAAAAGGAAATCTGAAATCCCTGTCCGACGGCAAAACTTTGTCTGGAACTAATCCGGCCATTCAACTTCCGGCTTTTGGAATCGCGGTTTGGTCGTATGAATGGCAATAAAACTCAACGTAACAGATTTAAACACAATCGTTCATGAATCTAAAGAATCTGGTTTTCGCTCTGTTCAGTAGTTGGATATTGGCTGCCCCGGTATGGTCGCAGCAAGTGCTTACTATTCGCAACGATACGTACCAGATTTCGGTGCCCGCCCGCCTAAATTCAAAATCGGTTTTAACGATTACCAAAGGCAATTTACGACGTAGCATTCGCCCTGAGTTGCTGTTACAATCCACCACGCAAAATCCGAATCTGCAAAATACGGCTGCGGAAAAAACGCGCTATCCGATTGGCGGCTGGAAACGCTCGGCGACAGACATTGAACGGGATGCATTTAAAGTGGCTCCCGGTACGTATCATCAGGCGGTGAGTGTTCGGCAGGGACAGGCCAACGAGTTGATTTTTTCGTTTAAAGAAACGTCTCAGGGGAGTTTATCGCTACGTGTTACGTTGCCAGCAGGGCAAGGAGCGTCTGTCATTGAGATGCAGCTTACTCCTAAAACAGATGCGTATTATTCGCTGGGATTCACAGGGTTAACACCGACTGATACGTCTAATGTCCAGTTCTTGTATCAGCCGATGACGTGGTCTTGGCGGAGGTTTCCGAACAAATCGTACCTGGCTCCCGAAGCGTTTGCGCTTACGGCTGCTACGTTCGTCAATACCAACGGCCTGACCGAAGGCGTAGCGCCTGATCCATCGGAGATACCGTATCGGTACGCATTTACCAAAAATTCGCGCTTTGGTTTGGTGCTACGTGACGAAGCTGGAAAAGCCCGCCCGATGCTGTTTGCGCCAATTCTGGGTAGCGACGATTCGAAGATGACGCCGGGCAAAACGTATTCGTTCAAACTCCGCTACGTCCTGCATCCGGGCGATTGGTACACGGGTACGCAATTCATTCTGCGCGACATTTTTCATTACAAAAAAGAACGCCAGAACGCCACCGTTTCGCTCAATCAGACGCTCCAGAACATGATTGACTACGCGATGGGGCCGTATGGCGGTTGGGTGGAAGAGCTGAAAGGCTCTGACTACGTGCAGGACGTAGTGGGTTCGGTGAAGAACGTATCGGCGCTGCACGCGCTGGGTGTAGCGTTGAGTACGGGAAGCATGGAAATTTACCGGCGTCGGGCGTTGCCGATGATGGAGTACGTGATGTCGCGGGAGAAGTATTTGTATGCCATTTCCGACACGATACGACTGCAAAGTCCGTCGCATTTTCTGAAAGGCCCTTGTGTCGAAATCGGTGAATTATCAGGTTTGCATGATATGACGGGTGGTCGAACTTCGGCCTTTCAACTCGAAACGGAGCGCATATTCGGAAAAGCTCGTAAACTGAATCTGAACACGGCAACCGGTGGTGATTCGTGGCAGGATTTTCTGGCCCGATACCGGATGCTACGTACCCCTGCTGATCTCGAAAAAACACGCCAGAAAGCAGACGCGGCTGTCAAACAGGAGCTAGGAAAATACCCAACCAATTTCCAGACTAATGCAGGACTGAAAGATACGGAAGCGCTGTTCTACACTGATTTTACGCCCCGCTGGCTCGATTTGCTTGAGCTTTATGAAGAGACAAAAGAGCCGCGTTATCTGGAGGCCGCTATCACTGGTGCGCGTCAGATGTTGCTCTGGCTACGTTCAAACCCAATGGCTCCCGATTCGCTGATCACCGTCAATCAGGGGGGGGTTGTGAAGGGGCAGGCGCATAAACGGTACAAAATAAACAGCCTCGATTTTTTGCCTGGATTCGACGCTACGATTCAGGCTCCTGAACAGAAAATAGATGCCTGGCGTACGTCGCTGGTGGGTTTATCACCTGAACAGCCGCATACTTATGTGGGTAATGGCCCCATTATGTTGGCGCATCATGCGGCTTATTTGCTACGTCTGGCGCATCTGGCTAATGATACGTTGTTTCGCGATGCGGCTTACAACGCGGTGGTTGGGCGATACGCTAATTTCCCCGGTTATTATTTTACTACGTTGGCAACCAACGTCTATCAGTCGCCGGATTACCCGCTCCACGATTACTGGGACATCAAATTTAACTTCATCTTTTTTAATCACATCTGGCCGCACATTGCGCTGGTGATGGATTTTCTGGTGAGCGATGCGTACCGAATGTCGAAAGGGAAAGTGAATTTTCCGTCGGCCTATGCACCCGGTTACGCCTACCTGAGCAGTAAGGTATATGGGCACAAATCGGGTGAAGTTTTCGGAAATAAAGACGTTCGGCTGTGGCTCCCGGCTAACGCGATGCAGGTAAACGACATTGCGCTAAATCATTTGTTCGGCGTTGGGCAGAATGACCTCTACGTAGTGTTAATGAATACGGCGAACAAGGCCATTACGTCGACGCTCAGTCTGCAACCTGATTTGATTCCCTGGAACAAAGGCCAGACGTATAAACTCACGATTTATCAAGCTGATGGTACGTCGATAGAAGGCACGATGACCGACGGGAAACTGTCTGCCAACGTACCGGCACTTGGGCTGATCGGTATTAAGATTCACGGGTTGAAAGTAGACGTACCGTTGCAGAAACAAGCCGTTCTGGAAACCGGTAATGGTACGTCTACGGGTGCTACTACGTTGCCGAAGGAAGCGTTTCATCGTAAAGAAACCGCTACGCAGCTTGGCACCGTAACAGGAATGCTGTTTAATCTGGTGCCGCAATTTTCGGATGCCTACATCTTTACCGACGCGACCGAAAAAACGCTGAAACAGGTGACGCTACGTTACCGACTTGGGAATCAGGAGTGGAAAACGGTTGAGGATACACGCTATCCGTATGAGTTCAGCATTCATCTGAACGACCCGAAACAAGTGCTGGAATACAAATTAGAAGGTATTGGAACTGATGGAAAATCTATAACCATCGACCCTATGACGCTACGTAATTAACTGATGAATACAACCATTGATACCGCCGTCATCGTCATTTTCTCCGCGTTTGTGCTGGGAATCGGGATGCTGTTTGCCCGGACGGGACGCAACCTGAAATCGTTTTTTGCCGGTGGCGAAGCCGTTCCCTGGTTCATCGGTGGCCTGTCGCTGTTCATGAGCTTTTTCTCGGCCGGTACGTTCGTGGCCTGGGGTAGTATTGCCTACAAATACGGCTGGGTGGCCATTACGATTCAATGGACCATGTGCATCGGCGCGCTGGTAACCGGTCTGTATCTGGCTCCCCGTTGGAAAGCCACAGGTGCGCTCACAGCCGCTGAGTTCATCCGTGAACGGCTGGGACTGACGGTGCAGAAAGCCTACATTTTCATCTTTACACTGGTCAGCATTTTTATCAAAGGATCGGTGCTGTATCCGGTAGCCAAACTCGTCAGTTCATCGCTGAATTTGCCGCTAGTGCCTACGACGATTGGGCTGGGTATTTTCATGATTGCGTACACCGCCGTTGGTGGGTTATGGGCGGTTATGGTGACCGACATTCTGCAATTCGTGGTGCTTTCGGCCGCTGTGTTTATCCTGCTGCCCTTATCGCTTGATCGTGTGGGCGGCTTCGATGGGTTTATAAACGCTGTTCCCAACGATTTTTTCAACGTTCTGAATGGCGAATATACGTTTGGTTTCGTGCTGGCTTTTGTCTTTTACCACATCGCCTACATCGGGGGAAACTGGACGTTCGTGCAGCGATACACTAGTGTCGACAGCCCGAAATCAGCCAGGAAAGTGGCCTTTCTGTTTGCTGGACTATATCTGATTAGCCCAGTTATCTGGATGATGCCACCGATGATTTACCACGTTATTGACCCATCACTGACGGGGCTGGATACTGAAAATGCATACCTGAAAATCTGCCAGTTGGTACTACCGCCGGGATTGCTCGGCCTGATGTTGACGGGCATGTATTTCTCTACGTCGGCCAGCGCCAACACGGCTTTGAACGTAGTGTCCGCCGTATTTACAAATGACATTTATAAGGGCTTGATGAATCCGCAAGCGTCTGACCGACAGTTGATTCGTGTGGCACGCGGTTCGTCCTGGTTCTTTGGGTTGGGTATGATTGGTATCGCGCTACTGGTGCCAAAAGCAGGCGGTATTGTTGAGGTAGTGCTGAGTATCTCATCGATTACAGGCGGACCGTTGTTGGCTCCTCCGCTCTGGGCCCTGTTCTCGAAACGCCTGACCAGTCGTGCTACGTTATGGATTACGAGTATTGGCCTGGCCGTGAACCTGTTCTTCAAAGTGCTATCACCGGCTTTACTGAATTTCAAACTCTCACGCGGAACGGAGACGGTGATTGGCGTTGGCCTGACGCTGGCGTTGCTGCTGATTTATGAACTCTACGCCCGTTCGAAAGACTTGGTCGCCGATGAGCATTTACGTTACCTCGAAGCCCGGCAACAGAAGCGCGACAACGTAGCAGAAGCCACTTCGGCGGAAGAAAAAGAAGCCATTGCTCAGCAAAATCGATTCGGGCTTAAAGTGATTGCTGGCTCGCTGGTTTTCACCGCGATCATGCTGTTCGGGCTGGGTTTTCTGGCTAATGTCGGCGGGACTGTTACGTCTGTTATTGGCGTCGTGATTTTACTAGCCGCGCTAATTCCCTGGCGAGCTTCCCGACGTAGCGAATCAACGAGTGAACCGGAACCAATGAATGCTGAATCAAAATAACTAATACATAGAATGCAGTTCCTTAGTAACCATATTAAAGTCAATACGTTATCAATTCTTGCCTTCATTGTATTGGCAATGACAGCGCCAGTCTTGGCTCAAAATACGTCGCTCAATGGCAAATGGGCTTTTCGGACAGACCCTAACGATGTGGGTGAACAGCAAGGCTGGTTCCGGTCAGAAGCGAATGTTGCCAGTTGGGATTCACTGCCGGTTCCGGGGAACTGGGATTTGCGGAATGAGTACGCCAGTTACGTCGGGAAAGGCTGGTATCGTCGGACGTTTGCTGCGCCCCAACGTAGCGGTGATAAGGTTGTTCGGTTGCTGTTCGAAGCGGTTTATCACGATTGTGCCGTCTGGCTCAATGGTCAGAAACTGGGCGAAAATCATAGTGGTTTCCTGCCGTTTGAATTCGACGTAACGAAATTACTGAACGCCAACGGCCCTAATACGTTGGTTGTCTGTGCGGATAACTCACTCACGCGTGGGGCTATCTGGAATTGGGGTGGTATTCGCCGGCCGGTTTCGCTGGTGGTGTCGGAGCCGGTTCGGATTGTTCGTCAGCACATTACACCTTCGGTCGATTTAAGTAAAAAATCGGCGACGGTTTCTGTTCGGGTTTTTCTTCAAAACCATGGAAGTCAGGCCGCTAACGTAACGGGAACGGTGCAGTTATCTGCCACGAATGGTTTTACTCGGTCATTACCGTTTACAGTGAGTGTACCGGCCAGCGGCACTGCTTCTACCGTTGTGCAAGCTGCACTGACAACTAAAGAAACGCATCTCTGGCATTTTGATGATCCATTTTTATACTCATCCAACGTAACGCTTTCCAATACTGAAAAACAAACCAATCGCTTCGGGCTACGTAAAATTGAAATCGATAACAAAGCGTACACACTAAAACTCAACGGCGAAATTATCCGACCGATGGGCTTTAACCTCGTACCCGATGACCGCACGACGGGTAATACGTTACCGACCTGGCGCATCAAGGAAGATATTGACTTGCTGAAAAACGTAGGCTGTACCATGACGCGATTGTCGCACCTGTGCCTGCCCGAAGAAGTGATGGATTATCTTGACGAACGGGGTATGCTGGTCATTTCCGAGATTCCGCTTTGGGGTTTCGACCGGTTTGCTGATCCGAATAGTGCTACGTCGCGCGATTGGCTTACCCGGCTGATTGCCAATCAATATAATCACCCAAGCGTGATAATGTGGAGCGTGGGAAATGAAATTGGCTACTTCCCCAAATCGCTGCCGTATGTCGAAAAAGCAGTTCCGTTTGCCCGTACGCTGGATAGCACGCGATACGTATCGGCGGTCAGTCATACGGGTCGATTTACGCCGGATGTCGTCGATACCAGTGATATGGGGCTGGTGAATGGGTACAGCCAGAATTTAGGTCCGAACATTCGCCAGATTCACGAGAAGCACCCGAACAAAACGCTCTTCTACACCGAATACGGTATCACACAGTTTACCGAAAATCTCGATGGTAACTTCAACGCGCATTTGCTGGTCGATTCAATCCGAAATATTCCTTACCTGATCGGCGGGTCATTGTGGACGTTTAACGATTACCGAAGTCGGTTCAACGGCACGAAAGAAGGTTCCGGAAACCGCGCCTGGGGCGTTGTGGACGTATACCGAAACAAGAAACGGGCTTATCAGTCGATTCGAAAAGAATACAGTCCGCTACGTGAATTGGCAGTCAAAGCAACCGGTACGTCTGCTACGTTGACAATAACCCCGCGTGGTATTCTTGATTTACCCGCTTACGCATTACACGGCTATCGACTGATTTGGAAACGGACCGACGCAACCGGCAAAATTGGTCAGGGTGGTTTAGTGACGTTGCCTGATATCCGTCCTGGCGATGCTGCAAAGAATTTTACTGTCAAATGGCAAGCTGACAACGCCTTTGCTATGAGCGTCGAGTTGCTGGCTCCGACTGGCGACGTTCAGGCTGATACTACGTTATTTCTGCAAAAGCCAGCGCCCGTCAAATTGACCTATTCCAACGGCGGAAGAATTTATTATAATGGCACAAATGGAGGTGGTGTGATTCGCGTTCATTTTCAGAAAAGCCCGACGGCAACGGCATATAAAGCACGTTATGGCGAATCAGGTCTGGATCAGGAAACGTCCACTACGATCAACGATTTCATCGAGATTCCAAAGCTAACGCTGGGCAAAACGTATCAGGTCGCGCTCGTAGCCATGAACAACGTGGGCGAAACGCAGTCGTCTGAAGTACGTAAAATAAAAGTTGACACGGCGCAGTTTGCTCCACCCATTATTCAGCACGTAGAGCCAGCCGACGGGGGCTTTTTCATTGGATACGCTAGCCCCGAAACGGACTATATGTACCGGGTGCAGGTAACTACGAAGCCCGGCGATTATGCCAATGCACGCACCATACAAACGTCCGCTGCCGGTACGTTGTTCGTACCAAATCTGATAAATGGCCAGCCGTATTCGTTTCGATTTCAGCGCGTTACTGATAGCTGGAGCGATAGCGATTGGTCGGAGGAACGTAGCGTTACGCCCG
This sequence comes from Spirosoma flavus, assembly GCF_054778555.1. Lineage (NCBI taxonomy): Bacteria > Pseudomonadati > Bacteroidota > Cytophagia > Cytophagales > Cytophagaceae > Spirosoma > Spirosoma flavus. Next base: position 890,531 of record NZ_BAAGZL010000003.1, on the reverse strand, counting down.
ATGGCGGACAAAAACCAGCAGCTCCGGTTTTACAAGGTGTTCTGCGTTCGGGGAGCGACGCTGTTATCTGCTTTGAACCAGTTTCTAAAGCCACCGGCTACGTAGTGGAATATCAGCCAGCCGGAAGCAGTGCATGGCTTCAAAAACCGATTTCGGCGGCACAAACGGGCCGGTTTCTCCTCACCGGATTAGACGCTAAAAAAATATATCAATACCGACTCGCTACTCTGAACAATGTCGGTCAGTCTCCATACTCCATAAGTTTAACAGGTCAGCCTAATGATAAAATCCAACGCAACCGATAAACGAACATTAAATACAATTACTCATAACGCTGACCTGATTGTGGTTGGGGGCGGCCTTTCCGGTACATGCTGTGCCATTACCGCGGCTCGGGCGGGCGCGCGCGTAGTGCTCGTGCAGGATCGGCCCGTGCTGGGCGGAAATGCGTCGAGTGAGGTACGACTGTGGGTCTTGGGCGCTACGTCGCACATGGGCAACAACAACCGCTGGGCGCGCGAAGGGGGCGTTATCGACGAACTACTTGTCGAAAACTGGAACCGTAACCCGGAAGGGAATCCACTCATTTTCGACACTATTTTGCTCGAAAAAGTAGTGTCGGAGCCAAATATCAAACTACTACTAAATACGGCCATTTACGAAGTCGAAAAATCCGGGCCGAACACCATTAGCGGATTGAAAGGATTCTGTAGCCAGAACAGTACGTTGTACGACCTGACCGCGCCACTTTTCGTTGATGCGTCGGGCGATGGAATCGTTGGTTTTCAGTCAGGTGCAGCTTTCCGGATGGGGGCCGAGTCGTCGGAAGAGTTCGGCGAGAAGTTTGCGCCCACGGCTGAATACGGCGAATTATTGGGTCATTCAATGTATTTCTATACGAAAGATGTCGGTCGTCCGGTTCGATTTGTGCCACCTGCGTATGCGCTGAACGATATCACGAAAATTCCGCGTTACCGAAATTTCAACGCCCAGGAATTTGGTTGCCAGCTTTGGTGGATTGAATACGGTGGTCGGCTTGACACGGTACACGATACCGAAACCATCAAATGGGAACTCTGGAAAGTCGTGTATGGCGTCTGGAACCACATCAAAAATTCGGGTCAGTTTCCCGAAGCCGAAAATCTGACGCTTGAATGGGTCGGCACCATTCCCGGCAAGCGCGAAAGTCGTCGGTTTGAGGGCGATTATATGCTGATCCAACAGGACGTAGTGGAACAGCGTCAGCATGCCGATGCCGTTGCGTTTGGTGGTTGGAGCATCGATTTGCACCCGGCGGATGGAGTTTTCAGCGAAAAACCGGGTTGTAATCAATGGCACAGCAAGGGAATTTACCAGATTCCGTACCGTTGTCTGTATTCGCGAAACATCGATAATCTGTTTCTGGCCGGACGTATCATTTCGGCTACACACGTAGCGTTTGGCTCGTCGCGGGTGATGGCTACGAGTGCGCATGTTGGTCAGGCGTCGGGTATGGCGGCTGCGATTTGTGCCCGCGAAGGGCTCAATCCGCGCGATTTGCTGGCTACCGAACGCATGAAAGATTTGCAACGAGAGTTACTCAGAACTGGTCATCATATTCCGAATTTACGATTGCAGGATGAACAGGATTTGGTGCAAAATGCTACGTTAACCTCATCGAGTGAGCTCATTCTGACGCAGTTGCCGCCCGATGGTCCACTTGAACCATTGGCTGATTCGGCGGCTCAGATGCTTCCGTTACCGGCTGGTTCTGTCCCAAAAATGACGGCTTTTGTTACGTCGGATGCTGATACGACGTTAACGGTTGAGCTACGTCGGAGCAGTAAACCAGTTAATCATACGCCCGACGTAACGCTCCAAACGCTGACGTTACCCATTCAAAAAGGAAAACAGGACGTAACACTGCCGTTTGACGTAGCACTTGACGATCCGCAATACGTGTTTGTCTGCTTTATAAAAAATCCGCACATTCAGCTGCAATACAGTCAGCTGCGCCTTACAGGAGTACTGTCGGTTTTCAACAAAACCAATCCGGCAGTATCGAATTACGGAAAGCAGGTGCCAACAGAAGATATTGGTGTCGATGCGTTTGAGTTCTGGTGCCCCAGCCGTCGGCCCAATGGCCATAATATTGCATTGAAAATAGAAGGAGGGATTTCGCTTTTTGCAGCCGGTAACGTAACGAACGGAGTGCAACGACCTACGAATCAGCCCAATGCGTGGGTTGCTGATTTAATAGATACCAACCCGACCTTAACGCTACGCTGGCCGGAAACACAACGTATCAGTCGAGTCGAACTGTTTTTCGACGCCGACTTCGATCACCCGCTCGAAACGGTTATCATGTTAAATCCTGAAACGGTTTCGCCCTTCTGTGTGCAGCAGTACGTTATTTGCAATGACCGTCAGGAACGTATTCACGAAACGGCCAATAACCACCAGGCACGAAATACAATTTTATTCGAAAATCCTGTAGAAACCAGTCAGTTAACGATTCATTTAAAACCGAATGCAGGGCTGGCCCCAGCAGCATTACTAGAAGTCCGTTGTTATGAATAGTCGGCAACATATTACGTACCGATAATAACTTTAATGCCCCGGTCTTCTAAATTTCGGACAATTTCCGGCGAGGTATTAGCATCTGTGATGACGTATTGAACATGGTCAAGGTCGCCTATTTTGCCAATACCTCGCCTGCCAAATTTGGAGAAATCGGCCATAACTGCTACGTTTTGGGCCGTTTCCAGCATTTTTCGATTAATACTGGTTTCGGTCAGGTTGCTGATCGACAGGCCAAAGTCAAAGTCAATACCATCAACGCCAATAAACAAAAGGCCACACGACAAATTATCCAGCATTTGCTCGGCCAGCGTTCCCACTACCGAATGAGAATTAGGTCTAATCAGTCCGCCTAATTGCAGAACTTCCACATTAGCACGGCTGCTGAGTTCGTGAGCCACTTTAACGGCGGGCGTGATGACAGTCAGCGCCTTTTGGGGATATAAACAACGAGCTAATTCAAAAACGGTCGTTCCTGATCCAATGATGATTGAATCCTGCTGATTCACCAACGTAAGAGCCGCTTTAGCGATTTTCTGTTTCTCTTCCGCATTAATAAGCTCTTTCTCATCGATGGGTTTTTCGAATGCATATGGATTCGTTAATGAGCCGCCCCCGCGCGTCCGAAATAGCAAACTTTTGTCTTCAAGAAGTTTCAAATCCTTTCGGATCGTAACGCCTGAAACGTCCATCAGATCGCTTAACTCCTGAATATTTACCCGCCCGCTTTCTTTCAGTTGTTGTAATATTAGCTGGTGTCTCTCGGCTATATTTCTCATTATCAATAAGCTGTATATCGCAATAAAGCTGGTCTTTTGTCGGCTGTACCAAGAAAGTTTTTAACCGCAAAGCTATTAAAAAGCATATCTAATTAAGATTTTATTGTATTATAAATACTTTTAAAACACTTTCAAAAAATTTAATTTACTTTTTATTTGTTTCATTACGTCTTTTCATATTTGTTTGTGCCTATCTATTGTTGTTTAAGTACAATAAGTTTTAGAACCGGGATTTAGCAGATTTAAGGATTGACTGGACTTTGTTTTCGCTTCTCCGAAGCGTTTTATCAATTAACAAAATCCAGTCAATCCTTAAATCTGCTAAATCCCGGTTCTGAATTCCTAAACCTTTCAAAACATGAATTCTGTATTTGATAAAGTTGGCCTGCCGAAGCCCTTGGCCTGGGGCTATCTGGGGATCATTATTTTCATGATGGGTGATGGGGTCGAACAAGGATGGCTCAGTCCGTATTTGCTTGAACATGGCATGAGCATTCAACAATCGGCTTCATTATTTACGGTTTATGGGATTACTATTGCCATTTCGTCCTGGTTTTCGGGCGTACTAGCTGAAGGTTACGGGCCACGCAAAGCCATGCTGGCCGGTTTGCTGCTGTATATTATTGGAACGGTTGGTTTTGTAGGTTATGGCATGGAAAAACTCAGCTTTCCGGTCATGCTATTCACCTATGCCATCCGCGGTTTTGGCTATCCGTTGTTTGCTTACTCGTTTCTGGTCTGGGTCACGTATCGAACTCCACAAAATCAGCTCGGTCGGGCGGTAGGCTGGTTTTGGTTCGTGTTTACGGGCGGCCTCAACGTATTTGGGGCTTATTATTCGAGTTGGGCCATCAAGGAATTAGGCTACCAGAATACGCTCTGGACATCAATTTTCTGGGTGGCTTTGGGCGCTTTCTTTGCGCTTGTTCTCAACCGCGACCAGTTTCGTCCGTCGGTAACCGCTGCCGGAGTGAAAACGAAAGAACTTCTCAACGGCCTGACTATCATTCAGAAAGAGCCCAAAGTATTGCTGGGGGGTATTGTGCGAATTATTAACACTACAGCGCAGTTCGCTTTTCCGGTCTTTCTGCCCATCTACATGGCTACGCATGGTTTCGATACTGTTCAATGGCTGCAAATCTGGGGGACTATTTTTACCAGCAACATTATTTTTAATCTGATTTTCGGCTTCGTGGGCGACCGACTAGGCTGGCAAAACACAATTATGTGGTTTGGCGGGGTGGGCTGTGGCCTCACTACGTTGCTATTCTATTATTCACCCATCTGGTTCGACGGTAGTTATGGCATGGTGCTGCTTTCGGGTGTACTCTGGGGCGCATTGCTGGCGGGGTACGTACCACTAACGGCTCTGGTGCCGTCGCTGGTGAAGGAGGATAAAGGCGCGGCTATGGCTATTCTGAACTTGGGAGCCGGCCTGCCCGTGTTTGTCGGTCCGGCGTTAGTAGGGCTTTTTATCGGCTCTATTGGTAATGAAGGCGTTGTCTGGATGCTGGCTATTCTGTATTTCATCAGCGCCATTCTCACCCGTTTCATTACGTTGCCCAGCGAATCAGTTAAGGCCGAAGCAGCTACTGCCAGTGTGTAACTGATTTTTCTAATCGAACAATCTGAATACAATCAATATGAAAATCGTTATCACCGCTCCTTATTATCAGAAGGCGCAGGATGAATTACAGCAATTGTTTGGCGAGGTGATTTACCGTCCCTGGAAAGACTTAGGACATGGTTACACTGAAGCAGAGCTCGTCGGTTTGTTACAGGAAACGCAGGCCGATGCCCTGATTACGGAACACGACCACGTAACAGCAGGCGTTATCGAATCTTTTCCGAATCTGCGCTTTATTGGCGTTTGTCGCGGAACGCCATCGAACGTAGCGGTAGAGACGGCTACACAAAAAGGCATTCCGATTTTTAATACGCCCGCCCGGAACGCCCAGGCAGTAGCCGAACTGTTTATTGCCAATCTGATTACGATGTACCGGCAAACACTGGCGAGTATTCGTTGGCTGGAGGGCGAAAACTGGGAAGCCGGTGCGCATACGTCCTATCTTCAGTTCAAGGGTAACGAAGTAGCTGGTAAAACGATTGGGATGGTTGGCTTTGGCGCCGTCGGGCAAACCATCGCCAATTTGATACGTCATTTCCCGACGCAGATTCAGTATTACGACCCGTTTTACACATCCGACGATTCGTATTACCAGAAAGTAACGTTGGAGGAAATCTTTTCCACAAGCGACGTAGTATCAATTCATTTGCCAGTTACGGAGCAAACGAAAGGGTTGATCGATAAACGATTGTTTTCGCTAATGAAACCCGATGCCGTTTTTGTCAATACAGCCCGCGCCGTGGTAGTAAACCGAGAGGATTTGCTGGACGTACTGGAACGAAAACAGATTCGCGGGGCCATTCTGGATGTGTTCGATTATGAACCGCCGGATGCAATCGATTACAAGCTGATTCATCGTGACGACGTACTGGCGACTCCGCATATTGCCGGTGCTACGTTCGAGGTGGAAGATCACCACGCCGATATCATGAACCGGGCGTTACACGATTATTTTATCGGGAATAAAAAAGCGATTCGACAACTGGTTAATCCAGCTGCGCTAACAATCAACGAAGCCTGATCCGACATTGACAATGACAGCACAGGACGCTTATCTGATTATTGATGTCGGGACGGGAAACGTTCGGGTAGCCGTAGCAAAACCGGATGGCCAAATTCTTCACGTTGAACGCGAAGATGTTCGGTATGAGCGCGATAGCCATTATCCGGAATCCATATATTTCGATCCTGAACAGACTTGGGGACAAGTTCTTCGGCTTGCAAAAACAGCGCTAACCAATGTCGGCAACGTAGTAATACGGGCCGTAACGGCCACGAGTCAGCGTGAAGGCATTGTCGTCGTGAATAGAGACGGACAATCGCTCATTGGCATGCCCAACATTGACCATCGGGGCCGTGAATGGGAAAACGACATCGCCGACAAAGATTGGGTCTATAGCCTGACCGGTCGCTACCCGACCTCGCTTTTTTCCGCTCTGAAACTCGTTGGATTACGGCAACGTAGAGAAAACATCTGGCAAAATGTAATTACGTTCCTGAGTATCAGCGATTGGGTTCAGTATCAATTGAGCGGCATCGCTGGGTATGAACATTCGCAAGCTTCCGAAACGCTTCTTTACGACGTAGCAGCCAAACGGTGGTCAACAGATCTATGTGCTACGTTCAGTATTGATACGTCGCTTTTACCACCTCTGGTAGCATCTGGAACAGTTTTGGGTAAAATCCATGAGTCGATTGCTGCTGAGCTTGGTATTACGTCCGAAGCGCTGGTGGTTGTTGGCGGTGCTGATACGCAACTGGCCATCCGAAGTACCCAGCCTTCGGTTGATGATGTCGTGATTGTGTCCGGTACCACTACGCCCATCACCCAGATAGCGGCTCACTACATAACTGATAGTCAGCAACGTACCTGGACCAGCCGCCATACCGACGCCGATAGTTTCATTCTGGAAGCCAACGCCGGCGTAACGGGACTCAATTACCAGCGATTGAAAGAAATTTTCTATCCCAACGAAGCCTACGAAACGATTGAACAGGAGGTTATTGCCAGTGAGCAATCGCAGTGCGTGGCCGCTTTGGGGTCGTTGCTGGCGGATGAAAAAATGCCCCTTATTCGAGGTGGTTTTCTGTTCAATACGCCGGTTTCGCACCAGTTGACGCGTGGCGATTTCGTGTTTGCTACGCTCTGGGATATTGCCTGTAGCATCTACGAGAATTATAAAAGTCTCTGTCAGGTCAGTCCTCATTCGCTGGACTACATCTGGGCGTGTGGGGGAGGAGTACAAAGTCGGGTGCTACGTCAATATCTAGCCAATCTGACCCGGAAAAACATCATCATTCGCGATACGTATCGACAGGCATCGGTGGTTGGTGGCGTATTTGTGTGCAACCAGGCGCTGGGTTTTCCCGACCCTGAACCATCCACACTGGAAACCCTTGTTCCAACTAACGAGCCGCGTTTTATGGATTTATACGCCGACTGGAAGCGCGTTCGTCAGACCTTTAAAACCTTGAGTTAATGCCTGCTTATTTTATTGGAATCGACGTTGGTACACAGGGCGTTCGGGTTGTTCTGGTTGACGGGAAAGGGGCGCTGAAAGGCTCGGCATCAGAATCTTTTGCATTAACAGAGCAATCCCGGCTTGAGCAATCGCCCCAGCAATGGTGGGAATCCTGTCTACGCTGCCTCAAAACGCTACTGGCCGATGCATCGACCAGCGAATTGAAGCAAGACATTAGATCAGTAGCTGTTACGTCAACCTCGGGTACGGTGATTCCGCTGGATGAACGTAACGAACCGCTACATGATGCGCTCATGTATAGTGACCCGCGTTCGGCGGCTGAAGGAAAGTACTGTAAAAATATTGCCGAAACGTATCATCCCGAAGGTTATACGGGATTTAATGCGTCGAGTGGACTGTCGAAAATGGTGTGGTTCGTCAATCAATTTCCAGAAAAGGCGAGTCGAATTTACACCTGGATACACGCGGCCGATTACATTACGGGTAAGCTATCCGGTAAATTTCGCGTTACGGATTATACCAATGCGCTAAAATCAGGCTACGACGTAGCAAATGATTGCTGGCCAACGTACCTATTTGATCAGTTACCATTGCAGAAAAGTTGGATGCAGGACGTAGTTGCTTCTGGAAAACCTATCGCTACGTTGCTACCTGAATTAGTTTCTGAACTGGGGCTGCCTGCAATAACAGTTGTTGCTGGTATGACGGATGGCTGTGCCTCACAAGTGGCTTCGGGCGCTGTTCGGCCGGGCGATTGGAATACGACTATCGGTACTACGTTGGTCGTCAAGGGGGTAACGGCAAACGAGCTGATCGATCCGGAGGGGCGGCTCTATAGTCACCGACATCCGCAAGGGTATTGGATGCCGGGGGGCGCCAGCAATATCGGTGCTGACTGGGTAGCAACCGATTTTGGAAATGATCTTCAGGCGCTGAATGAAAAAGCAGCTCAGCTCATTCCTACGTTTAACATTGCTTATCCGTTACGTCAGTTGGGTGAGCGATTTCCGTTTATTTCACCCAATGCGCGTGGTTTCGCTCCTGATGGACTTTCGGAAGCTGAGTTATTTGCGGCCAGTATGGAGGGCGTTGCTTACGTCGAACGATACGCTTACAAACTAATTGAACAGCTTTCGGGTGAAACAGTCAAGGCGGTATATACGGCGGGCGGCACCAGTAACAGTGATACGTGGTTGATGATACGTAGTGCGGTATTGAACCGGCCTATCTACAAATGCAGACACGTAACGGGTGCTGTTGGAGCCGCTATTCTGGCCGCTTCACAAACGTACTTCGAGTCATTGAGCGAGGCCGCGCTGGCGATGACGCAAGTTGAAAAAGAGGTTCTCCCTCGTGCCGATTGGATAAAACCGTACGACGAAGGGTACACACAATTTTTAGGGGCTTTACGAGAAAGAGGATTTATTAAGTGAATAATAATATGCTGACTGTCTATTTGTTACGTCATGGTGAAACGTTCTGGAATGCCGATGGCAATCGATATTGTGGTGCATCTGACATTGGTCTGACCGAAAAAGGTATCCAGCAAGCGCATCTTGCCGCCAGTGTGCTAAAGGATATTTCGTTCGACGCTATTTATTCATCACCCCTCCAACGCGCATTTATTACCGCGCAAATCGCTTCGGGAAAGCCAAACAACGTAGTGGTAGATGCTCGCTTGATCGAAGCCAGTTTTGGGAAATGGGAAGGAAAAACCCGCGAAGAATTTATTGCTGAAGCTCCACAACTATGGGAGGATTGGTGTCAGGAACCGGACACAACTCGCGCTGGTGGCGAAGGTGATACCGCTACCGACATTGTGGAACGGGTAAATGCATTTTTTGAAGAAATGCGCCAAAAACATCCGAATGGAATAATTCTGGTGGTTGCCCATAATGCAGTAAATCGATTTTACATGGCCTGGAAGCTGGGTATGCCGCTTAGAAATTACAGAAGGTTGGTTCAGGAAAATTCGTCCGTTACGTTATTCAATCTAGACGAGGAAGGAGAATTTAGTTTGTTGAAATTGAACTGCCGGTAATAAAAACGTATCAATTACTAAAAAACGAAAGTACTCATGCGTGTGAAACAGACCATAATTTCCTTTATCACATCTGCTACGTTACTGATTATAGTTTCGGGTTTTCAGCTAAATGCCCAGTCCTTACAAACGCTTCCGATAAAAACGGTTCAGGATCTGCACGACTACTTCAAATGGTCGAGCCAGAAAGGACCCATCATTAGTGGGCACCGGGGCGGAATGGTGAAAGGCTTTCCGGAAAATTCCATTGCTACGTTCGAAAATACGCTAAAACACACACCCGCTTTTTTTGAAATCGACCCGCGCCTGACCAAAGACAGCGTAATTGTACTCCTGCACGATGCTACGTTAGATCGTACCACCACGGGCACCGGCAAACTGTCGAATTATACATGGGAAGAACTGAAAAAACTTCGGCTGAAAGATGCAGAAGGTAACGTAACGGAGCATCGAATTCCGACACTCGCCGAAGTCATTGAGTGGGCGCGTGGCAAAACCATCCTCAACCTCGACCGAAAGGACGTACCGTTTGCAATGACGGCCGCTCTCATCCGAAAACTCAACGCCGATGCATTTATGATGCTTACGGTTCACGCGCCCGAACAGGCTCAGTATTACCTCAAGGATAATAAAAATCGCATGTTTTCGGTGTTTATCAAAAACAAAGCCGAGTTGGATGCCTACGAAAAAGCGGGTATTCCGACATCCAACATGATAGCCTATATCGGCCCGACGGTAAAACCGGAAAACAAGCAATTGTACCAACTGCTGAACGGACGTGGTATTATGTGCATGATTTCAGCGGCTTCGTCGTACGATAAATTAACCAGTTCCAAAGAACGGGCAGCCGCCTACCGAGCGATTATTGCTGACGGAGCCACTATCCTGGAAACAGACCGGCCGATTGAAGTAGCAGAAGCGTTGAAAAAGATGAACTAAGGCCCAAACAGGCTCCGGCTGTTTGAATTATAACTACAAATTAGCCTTCGGCTCAAACAGCCGGAGCCTGTTTGGGCCTTATTCAAATTCAACTACCCCTTCGACAACTCTGTAGCCCGAACCTGAGCGGCTTTGATGCCTGCTACCAACGTATCAGACAAAGCACCGCTCTCGAAGGTACGTAGCGCGGCTTCGGTAGTACCGCCTTTCGAGGCAACGGCTTTGATGAGATCGTCCAGCGATTTGTCAGCAGTGTTGATGAGGTGATACGCACCAAGCATGGTTTGTTTAACCAGCAAGGCCGATACGGCATCATCGAAACCCATTTGTTTACCGGCGTCAATCATGGCTTTCACAACGTAGTAAAAGTAAGCTGGACCGCTACCACTAAGAGCCGTTACTGCATCCAGCATGGCTTCATCTTCAAGAAAAATTGACCGACCCGTTGCGTTGATGAGGTTTTCGACCCGGCGCAGGTTGGCTAAATCGACTTCTTTCGCGGCCGTAAAACCGGTGATGCCCATGCCGAGCATGGCAGGTGTGTTGGGCATGGCCCGAACCACCAGCGGGTGCGCCAACTTTTCCTGAATCTGGCTAATTGGAATACCAGCCATAATACTCAAAACCACTTGATTCGGCCGAACTACATCACGTAGCGATTCGTGTACGCTATTGAAATCCTGCGGTTTGACTGACAAAATAATCAAATCGGCATCGCCAACGCGTGGGCTGATCGTATCGACCACAACCCCGGCTTTCTCAGCTTTGAGCGCTTCCGATCGATCAGCGCTTTTTTCGATGAGTAGCAGGTCATCTTTTTTTACCAGATCATATTGGAGAAACGATTTGGCAAACGCCATACCCATATTACCACAGCCAACAATTGCAATTTTCATTTTTCAAGAACTAAAAATGAATGAATAAGCCGCCAAAGCTGCCAAAAATGATACATGCTGATGAAGTGATAAACAAAAAAGGTCAGGTTAATAAAACCTGACCCTGCAAAACTAATGACTAGCGGTTAACTCATTGGCCACCTTTGAGAACTTCTTCTAATTTTTGCTCCAGCGCTTCGCCCCGAAGGTTCTTCGCGATGATTTTTCCATCCTTGTCGAGCAGGAACGTAGCGGGGATGGCCTGAACGCCGTATTGCTGAGCCGCTGCCGATTGCCAGAATTTCAAATCGGATACGTGGGTCCAGGTGAGGTTGTCGTTACGTATGGCTTTGGTCCAATTGGCTTTTGCCTGATCGAGCGAGACGCTGTAGATGGCGAAGCCCTTGTCTTTGTACTTATTATACATCCGTACTACGTTCGGATTTTCGGCCCGGCACGGTCCACACCACGACGCCCAGAAATCAAGTAATACGTATTTGCCACGTAACGAAGAAAGCGGAACCGGGTTGCCTGTTGTATCGCTGAGCGCAATCTCAGGAGCCTGAGCACCAACCGATACGCCTTTGATACGTGCCACGCGGCCAATGAGTGATTTAGCGTGCGGGCTATTTGGATTTTCCTTTTCGAAACGATTCGCCAGTGATTCATACGTAGCAAAATCGTTCTCAATATTTATGAAATTTAGTGCAAACAATGACACCAGCGACGTACCCATTTCAGGTAGCATAGCTTTCACTTTGGTCACTACGTCCTGCTCAGCGGCCTGATATTCCTGCTCAATCTGAGCGGCTTTTTTATTGTCTTTTTTCTCCGTAGCGGCAGCCATCTGTTTGTTCCAGTTCTGCACTTTGGTTTCCATATCGGTACGTAGCGCCATCAGTTTTTCGTAGTACTCCATATTTTTGGAGCCTGTAACCGATGCCTTTCCAACCTGTCCAGTTTTGGCATCCATCCGGAAACCGTCGGCTGTTACGTTAAGCGTTTCACCGCCTTCAACCAGTAACGCCATTTTCTGGCCTCCGCCCACATTCAGGACGAAAACTTCACCCCCTTCCGCTACGTTGCCTTTGAGCGTGAAGGTGTTACCAGCGGCAACTTTGACCGAATCGAGTTTGCGAGTCGGCTGGGTATTAGCCTCCAGATAGACATAACTACCGGGAGCGGCATTTTTGATCTTACCGGTTACGGTGAAAGGCTTAGTGGCCTGAGCCTGAGCCGCGACGCCAGCGGCCAGCAAACTGAGGATGGTGAAAACTACGTTCTTCATTGTTTTTGGAGTGTCTTCGCTAATAACTCGTTAACCAATTTGGGATCAGCCGAACCTTTTGATTTTTTCATAACCTCACCCATAAATAAACCCAGCAGATTTTTCTTGCCTTTTCGGTATTGCTCCACTTTGTCGGGCCAGGCCGCCAGTACTTCTTCTACCAACGTTTGCAACGTATCCGTATTGCGATTCTGAATTAATCCGTGTGCGCTGGCGAGATCGGCGGGAGTTGCTTCGGGTGCGTCAATCATCAGCGTAAATACCTGTTGCGCAGCCGTTTGGCTTACCGTTCCTTCGTCTATCAAGGATAATAAAGCTGCCAGTTGATCAGCCGAAACCGGGAACTTTCGCTCACGTAACGTTTTTTCGTTAAGCTGCCCTTTCACCGGACCCATCACCCAGTTCGAGGCCGCTTTATAATTACTGGTTTTTGCACAAACGGCTTCGTAGAACTCTGCTAACTCTTTCGCATCAGTCAGCAACGTAGCGTCATAATCTGGAAGACCATACGTGGTCGTGAATTTCTGATGCAGCGCTGCGGGTAAGGTTGGCATACGTTCCTGAATATCAGCCAACCACTCGTCCGAAATTAGAACCGGAGTAAGGTCAGGATCAGGAAAGTAGCGATAGTCGTTCATGGTTTCTTTCTCGCGCATGGAATAGCTTTGTCCCGTAGCCGCGTCGAATGTGCGTGTTTCCTGCGTGATACGTTCGCCAGCACCGGATTCCGTTAGTTCAACCTGCCGCCGAAATTCCGCTTCAACTGCTCGCATTACGTTCCGAATTGAGTTTAAGTTCTTTACCTCAACCTTCGTGCCGAGATGTGTTGCTCCCTTCAGACGGATGGAAATATTTACGTCACAACGTAGCGAACCTTCTTCCATATTACCATCGCAGATATCCAGATAACGTACCAGTCGACGGACCTCGGTTAGGTACTGACCGGCTTCGTCGGCAGTACGTAGGCAAGGATCTGTTACCATCTCGATCAGTGGCGTTCCGGCGCGGTTGTAGTCCAGTTGCGTAGTCCAGTCGCTGCCATCATGAATGCTTTTGCCAGCATCTTCTTCCAGATGGATATGATGAATCTGAATGGTTGTCTGATAAGGTTTACCCGTAGCAGGATCTTTGGCAGTTATTGGAACGCCCCCACCAACACAGATTGGACCTTTGTCTTGTGAAAGCTGGTAGCCTTTTGGCAGATCGGGATAAAAATAATTTTTGCGGGCAAAAACGTTACGTCGCGTGATGCTGCAACCACAGGCCAGCCCCATCCGAACGGCGTATTCAACGGCTTTACGGTTAAGTTTTGGCAACGTACCGGGATGCCCCAACGTAATGACGCTAATGTTGGTATTTGGCTCAGCGCCAAACGCATTGGCATCGGCCGCGAAAATTTTACTTTGTGTTAGTAACTGACAGTGCACCTCCAGGCCGATAACGGCTTCATAACGTGCCATCACTTCTGGCGAAAGGCTTGCTTCGGCTACCATTGTGGATATTTGATTGTTTGCGCAAAGATAGCGAAAAGGCACGGAGGGCGGCTTGTCTCTAAATCACATTTAGCCGATACTTAAGGTAAGTTTGGGCCAGCAGGGCTATTTTTTGTGGGTTCGGCACCCGGATTCGTTCGTTCTGGATACGGGAGGCTGGTAACCGTTTGATTTTGTTGAACAGCGTCTGGTAATACATATAAGCCAGGTAAACGCCCATTCGGGCACCACGCGGCAGATTCATGATACCAATATAAGCCTCGTCGAAATCCTGCTGAATATCAGCTTCTATATGCTGTTTAGTGTCGCTGCAGAAGTCTTTAAAATCGATGCCGGGGAAATAGGTACGTCCCCGATCAACAAAATCGCTTTTCAGGTCGCGGAGGAAATTCACTTTCTGGAAAGCCGATCCTAGCTTACGAGCCGGTCCGCATAGCCGGTCAAATTCAGCTTTATCACCCTCGCAGAACACGCGCAGACACATCAGACCAACTACTTCGGCAGAACCATAAATATATTCGTCATAGCCGTCCGCGTCATATTGCTGTTGATACAAATCCATTTCCATACTTTTCAGGAACGATTCAATCAACTCGTGTTCAATTTTGTATTCTCTGACAATCAGTTGGAACGAATGAAGAATGGGATTCATGCTGATACCTTCCTCAATGGCCTGATACGTATCGTGCCGAAAACGTTCGAGCAGGTTTTTCTGGTCGTGTTCGTAAAACGTATCAACAATTTCATCGGCATACCGCACAAACCCATAGATGGCATAAATCGGCATGTGGAATTTGCGATCTAAGGTCTTGATCCCCAACGTAAAAGACGTACTGTAACGCTCGGTAACAAGTTTACTACATTCCATCGCAGTTGTGTTGAACAACGCCATCATAAAGTAAAGAGGTAAGGGTTAATTGACTGAATAATTGATACGATGTAATGAATAATTTTAGTCCCGATAGTCAGCTGAAAGAACGTTATTTGGTATTCATTTTACATTCTACATTTACTCAAGTCTGTAAGTTAACGAAATTCTTTGGCAACCTCATCCGCTACAACCAGCCCCGAAATTAGCGAGGGCGGCACTCCCGGCCCCGGTACGGTGAGTTGACCGGTGTAGAACAAGTTGTTTACCCGTTTGTTCTTTAACGCAGGTTTTAAAAGTGCCGTTTGTCGCAACGTATTAGCCAGACCATACGCATTGCCCCGAAACGCGTTATAATCGCTTTTGAAATCGCGGTGCGCGTAACTTCGTTTATAAACGATGTGGTTTCGGATATCTTCGCCCACATACGCTTCGAGCCGGTCCATTAATAGATCAAAATAATGTTCGCGCGTTGCTTCGTCGTCCGTAAGATCAGGCGCTACCGGAATCAGCAGAAACAGGTTTTCGCAACCTTCCGGTGCTACGCTGGGATCGGTTTTCGACGGAGCCGACGCGTAAAACAGCGGTTTGCTTGGCCAGCGTGGTGTTTCGTAAATCTCCTGTGCGTGCAGCTTAAAATTTTCGTCAAAGAAAAGATTGTGGTGCTGTAAGCGTGGCACTCGTTTGTTGATACCCAGATAGAATAGCAGCGACGAAGGAGCCATCACCCGACTTTGCCAATACGTATCACTATAGTTTCGATACGTAGCGTCGACAAGTTTGGATTCAACATGATGATAATCGGCACCGGCCACTACTACGTCCGTTTCGAAAATACCATCTTGTGTTACTACGTTGTGCACCTGATTTTTCGCTATCTCGATTTTCTGAACCGTCTGATTCAGAAGAATTTTTACGCCCTTTTCTTCCGCCAGACTTACCATCGCTTTCACGATTTCGTGCATACCGCCCATCGGATACCACGTGCCCATTGCCATCTCCGCATAGTTCATCAGACTGTACATAGCAGGCGTATTTTCGGGCGTAGCACCCAAAAAAAGCACAGGAAATTCGATGATTTCAAGTAGACGGGAATTTTTGAAAAATTTTCGGGCGTGAATAGCGAATGACTGAAATACGTCCAGCCGCGCTACGTCGAAAAGCAATTTCAGGCTTAAAAACTCAGTAATCGACCGGCTGGGTTTCCAGACGAACTGGTTCATTCCAACGTCGTATTTATAAGCAGCCTGTTTTAGAAACGCTCGCAGTTTAGTTGTACTTCCGGTTTCTAACTGTTCAAACAGTGCCTCTAGTTGGGGCATTCCCGCAGGAATATTCACTACGTCGTCCGGACCAAAAATAACGCTGTATGACGGGTCGAGCCGGACTAGATTATAATAATCGGAAGGTTTTTTACCGAAGCGAGCAAAGTAATTTTCGAAAACGTCGGGCATCCAATACCAGCTAGGGCCCATATCGAAGGTAAATCCCTCGGCCTGAAATACGCGGGCGCGGCCACCGGGCGTACTATTTTTTTCAAGAATGGTAACGTCGTAACCTTTATCGGCGAGACTGGTAGCAGCGGCCAGCCCAGCGAATCCGGCTCCGATTACAAGTATACGTCGGGGCATTAGTACGTCTTGATTGATTGGGTTTGTCTGGTAAGCGATTGTAGATATAATTTGTTTGTTTGAGACTCTTGGAATTTTTTCATTCCAAACTGACGTCTGTGGTGAACGAGCAAGTAAACATGTTTCGTCCAGTCGCTCAAACAGCTACGTAAAAATTCATGAAAAATTTTTCAATTTTTTCTGCAAAAACACGTGACAGACCAGTTTTGAAGCTCGTAAAAATGTAGTTGGTAGTACGTTTCGGACCTGATTTAAGAGGATTTTACAGGAAGTTGACAGTCGACAAAGTCATTTCGTCTCAGTTTTGATACGTTTCTTAATTAGTTGATTATAAGATATATAAAACAAAAAAGCTGGAGGGGATTCCCTCCAGCTTTTCGAACCTTCCTCTTTTTTAACCAAAAACTACTCAATCAATATTCCTTAGACGGAGCATGATTGAAAAAGTATCGCTACGCATTGAAATAAGCGTAAACTTTTAACTGATCTTTCAATTCCTTGCGGGCAATGTGAATACGATTTTTCACGGTGCCGATGGGGATATTTAGTTTAGCAGCAATCTCGTGGTATTTAAAACCCCGGAAGTGCATCATAAATGGAGTCTTGTATGTGTCGTCGAGCCGATTAACAGCCCGGTTAATGTCATCCTGAGCAAACGACGAATAAGCGAGGTTATCGGTGCTGCTTTCGGTCGAGTTGATGTAGTGTAAGTTATCCGTCGTATCGATGAACGTGTTCTTACGTAGCATACGCTGATAATTGGTTATGAACGTATTCTTCATAATAGTATAGAGCCACGCCTTAAGGTTAGTACCGTCCGTATATTTATCGCGGTTGGTAAACGCCTTTAATAAAGTATCCTGTAGCAAGTCATTTGCGTCTTCAACATCTTTCGTTAGACGGAGGGCGAATGGGCGCAGTGATTTCGATACTTTGCCGATATGATGGGTAAATTCAAGAGCGGTCATGGTCGTTTAAGTTTTTCCTGTTGAATCAAATCTGTTAAGCTATTAGACAAAAACAAAACCAGTCTTTTCGAAAATCAGAATTGTTACTTAATTTTCTCTTGTAATATACTGAAAATGAGAATTTTGAAGGTATGTTAAAATATTTTTAATACCTATATACGTTTGTGGAATTAATTGTGGAGTGTGGAATATTTCCCCCATACTGTGGAATCTTAAACCACCACATTGTTGAACATTTATGAAATTTCCTTAAACAGAAGAATTTACTTGTTAAGCAGTACTAATTATATAAAAATCAATTGCAATTGCTTGAATATAAGAATTTTATGCGTATTGTGTAGGTCGAAAATTATACTAAACCTTCTTTTAGCAAATCGTGGAGATGCACGAAACCTCTAAGATGCCCCTCTTCAGCCACGATCAGTTGGGTAATGTTACGTTCCTGCATGATTTGCAACGCGGCTACAGCATAATCATCAGGCGATACGCAGATAGGAGAATGAGTCATTATATCGCGGGCGCAAAGCTGCCAGAACGAATCGTGTTGATAAGCCATGCGCCGAATATCGCCGTCTGTAACAATTCCGGCTAATAATCCCTGCTCATCGACGATGGCTGTTGCACCTAGCCGGTTAGCTGAAATATTGAAAATCAAATCCCGAACGGGCGTATCGGGCGATACCTTCGGACACTGATTGTGTGGAAAAATATCAGCAACCTTCAGATAAAGTTTTTTGCCAAGTGAGCCACCTGGATGATAACGGGCAAAATCCTGCCGCGTAAATCCGCGCATTTTAAGGAGACAAACTGCCAGCGCATCACCAAGTGCCAGTGCCACTGTAGTGCTGGTGGTTGGTGCCAGGTTTAGAGGGTCGGCTTCGCGTTCGGCGTAGGCATTTAGTATGTAATCGGCGTGTTGTGCTAAATAAGAATCGCGCGCGCTCACGAGAGCAATTAGTCGAACGCCCGCACGCTTCAACAATGGTAACAAAACCTTAATTTCAGCCGTATTACCACTTTTAGAAATCAGCATTACTACGTCATTCTCCTGAATCATACCCAGATCGCCGTGAATGGCATCGGCCGCGTGCATAAACAAGGCCGGAGTTCCTGTAGAGTTCAACGTAGCAACGATTTTTTGCCCGATCAATGCGCTTTTGCCTACACCCGTCACTACCAGTCGACCAGTTGTTTGCAAAATCACTTCGACGGCAGCATCGAACTGGTCATCAAGCAAATCAGCCGCTTTGCGAATGGCATCAGCTTCAGCCAACAGCACTGAATGGGCGACCATTTGCGTATTTTTTACTACTTTCAATATTAGTTTTGTTTATCAAGACCCGTTTGCTACGTATATTCGCTAACTTTATAAAGCAAAGATACGGCAACATAGAAGAGTAAAGTAACTTTTGTACGATTTGTAGAATGATGCAGGTTGATGAGTCAGTCCATGCGACGCTTAAAGAGCGATTAAAAGAAATTTTTGGGTACGGTCAGTTTCGGGGTGAGCAGGAAGCTATTATTTATAGTATCATGGCCGGGCGTAATACGTTTGTTATCATGCCCACCGGAGCCGGTAAATCACTGTGTTATCAATTGCCTGCTATTGTTAGTGATGGCACTGCGGTGGTGATTTCGCCCTTGATTGCCCTGATGAAAAATCAGGTTGACCAGTTAAATGCCTTCGGTATCAATGCTCAATTTCTCAATTCGACGCTGTCGAAAGCGGAAATGAACAAGGTGAAAAAAGATACGCTCAACAGCACGTTGAAACTTCTTTATATTGCTCCCGAATCATTAACAAAAGAAGAGAATTTGGATTTTTTAAAGAAAGCCAATATCTCATTTGTTGCCATCGACGAAGCGCACTGTATTTCCGAATGGGGGCACGATTTCCGGCCAGAGTATCGAAAAATACGGGGAATTGTCGATAACATTGGTAACCTGCCGGTCATCGCGCTTACGGCTACGGCTACCCCCAAGGTACAGCAGGATATTCAGAAAAACCTGCAGATGGAAGACGCCAATCTCTATAAGTCGTCTTTCAATCGGAAAAACCTTTTCTACGAGATCAAACCGAAAGTTGATGCCAAAAAACAGCTTATCAAATACGTTAAGCAGAATAAAGGCAAATCGGGGATTGTGTATTGCCTGAGTCGCAAGACCGTCGAAGAAATTGCTGAATTGCTGAGCGTTAACGATATAAAAGCGCTGCCCTATCACGCCGGTCTGGATCCGCAGACGCGTATGCATAACCAGGATGCGTTTCTGAACGAAGATGTTGACGTAATCTGCGCGACTATTGCGTTCGGGATGGGCATCGACAAGCCAGATGTTCGGTTCGTTATTCACTACGATGCGCCCAAATCGCTCGAAGGCTACTATCAGGAAACCGGTCGGGCGGGCCGCGATGGACTGGAAGGTAACTGCGTAATGTTTTACAGCTACGACGATATCGTGAAGCTGGAAAAATTTAATAAAGACAAACCAGTTACTGAACGCGACAACGCCAAACACCTGCTTCACGAAATGGTGTCATACGCTAATTTGGGCGTTTGCCGTCGTCGGCAGTTGCTGGGTTATTTCGGTGAGTTTCTAGACAAAGACTGTGGTTTCTGCGATAATTGTGTAAAGCCGACTGAGAAGTACAAGGCGCAGCATGAAGTAGTACTGGCGCTGCAAACCGTTTTGCAAACGGACCAGCGTTTCGACGTAGCGCATCTGGCCGACGTATTAACGGCTACTCACAACCAGTACGTAACAAGTTATGAACACGATAGACTTGACGTATATGGCAAAGGGCGCGAGTTTAATGACGACTGTAATTTCTGGTGCTCACTCATCAAACAGATTACCATTTATGGGTATCTGGAAAAGGATGTGGATAATCACGGCATTCTGAAGCTCACGCAGCGTGGTTTGAATTACATCGAAGATCCGTATCCGATAACGCTCTCAAAAGACCACGACTACGAACAGCAAACGGCTGATACAAAAGAAGATGATGACAAAGACTCGGCACCATCGTCGGGAGGTGTAGCCTATGATGAAGAATTACTCGGTCTGCTAAAAGCGCTTCGCAAGAAGATTGCTAAAGAAAAAAACCTGCCGCCCTACGTTATTTTCCAGGAGACATCTATGGAAGAAATGGCGACGACCTATCCGACCACGCGGGAAGAAATGGCCCAGATTAATGGAGTCGGAATGGGTAAGGTACAGAAATTTGGACGGCCGTTCATTGATCTGATTACCAAGTACGTAGAAGATAATGAGATTGAAACGGCGAAAGACGTAGTAGTAAAGTCGACCGTCAATAAATCCAAAGTCAAGATTTTCATCATTCAGCAAATCGACCGCAAGATTGATTTAGATGAGATCGCCGAATCGAAATCGCTATCGATGGAAGATTTGATGGAGGAAATCGAGCACATTTGTTATTCTGGAACACGATTAAATCTTGATTATTACATTAATCAGGTAATGGATGAAGACCGACAGGATGAAATCTATGACTACTTCATGCGGGCCGAAAGCGATAACATCGCCATCGCCATGCGTGAATTTGGGGGAGATGATTTCACCGAACAGGATTTGCGTTTGATGCGCATCAAGTTCCTGTCGGAAGTAGCAAACTAGGTGATGAGTAATGAGTCATGAGTAGTGAATGCGGCTGACGTACAACTACTCATCACTCATCACTCATCACTCATCACTATTTATGAATATACTAATACTGGGGTCGGGTGGGCGTGAACACGCGTTTGCGTGGAAAATGGCGCAGAGCCCGTTGTGTGATACGTTGTTTGTAGCACCCGGAAATGCGGGAACAGCCCAAGTTGCTACTAATTTACCCATCACTTTTACCAATTTTTCGGCGGTTGTGAAAGCCATTCGCGACCACCAAATCGACTTGCTCGTTGTTGGTCCAGAAGAGCCATTGGTGAAAGGTATCGTCGATTTTATACGTAACACCCCCGATTTAGCTAATCTACGTATCGTTGGCCCCGATGCTAAAGGAGCTCAACTGGAGGGCAGCAAGGATTTCTCCAAACAATTCATGCTACGTTATGGCATTCCGACAGCGGCTTCACAAACGTTTACGGCCGAAACACTTCAGGATGGATTGACGTATCTGGAAACCCATGCATTGCCTGTTGTCCTTAAAGCGGATGGTCTTGCGGCTGGTAAAGGGGTAATTATTGCCGAAACAACAGCCAGCGCGCAGACTGCTATCCGTGAAATGCTTGAAGGACAGAAGTTTGGCGAAGCTGGTAGCAAAGTGGTTGTGGAGCAGTTTTTGCGTGGTATCGAATTGTCGGTTTTCGTGCTTTCCGACGGTGAGAACTATAAGATTCTGCCCGAAGCCAAAGATTACAAACGTATCGGCGAAGATGATACCGGGCCCAATACAGGTGGCATGGGTGCTGTTTCGCCAGTGGTTTTTGCCAACAAAACGTTTTTGAAGAAGGTTGAAGACAAAGTTGTAAAACCAACCCTCGACGGTTTGAAGCAGGAAGGTATTCGTTACCAAGGCTTTATATTTGTCGGGTTGATGAAAGTTAATGGCGAGCCATACGTTATTGAATATAACGCACGTATGGGCGACCCTGAAACAGAAGTAGTATTGCCACGTATTCAAACTGATTTTGTTGAACTCATGGTGGCTACGGCCGATGGTGAACTTGACAAACTCGACGTACAAGTCTCTCCGCAGACAGCCGTAACGACTGTGCTGGTGTCGGGTGGATACCCCGGTGCGTATGAGACGGGTCAGGTTATTTCAGAGTTAGAGCGTCTGGACGACGTAATGGCATTTCATGCCGGAACGCTCGCCAAAAATGGCGACGTAGTAACGAATGGCGGACGTGTACTGGCCATAACGGCACAGGCAAATTCGCTCGAAAATGCTGTCCGAAAGTCGCAGGAAGCGGCCCGGATGGTGCAATTTGATGGAAAACAGTATCGCCGTGACATTGGGGTTGACCTGATCCGGTATGCTGATTGATCACAGAGTTATAAAGTTTTAGTGTTGTATAGTTATAAAGTTCATGAGTAATTTTTAATGCCTTAACAACACAACCCTAAAACCGTACAACTCTATAACGATATATCTATATGAGTTGTAAATCCTGCGCAACCGGCGGGTGTGGCACTCAAAACGGAGCATCCAACGGCCAGAAAACGGCTACTGCAGGATGTGGAAGTGGCGGATGCAGCTCTGGAGGTTGTAATAAATTGAATTCGTTCGACTGGCTAAGCGACATCGCCATGCCCGGTCTAAAACGATATGACGTAGTAGAGGTGAAATTTAAGGGTGGACGTAAAGAATACTATCGCAACGTTCATCAACTCGATCTTACTACAGGTGACTACGTAGTGGCCGAAATGCAATCGGGCTTTCATATTGGTGCTGTATCGCTGCAAGGTGAACTGGTACGTTTGCAGGTGAAAAAACGGGGCGTCAAAATTACCGACGATACCAAAGTGATTCACCGAATAGCTACGCCAAAAGATATGGAACGGCACGAGCAGGCCGTGCTACGTGATCTGCCCGCTCTCTATCGTTCCCGCGAAATTATTCGTGAGCTGAAGCTGAGTATGAAACTCTCTGACGTTGAGTTTCAGTCAGATAACAGCAAAGCTACGTTCTATTATTCGTCGGAAGAGCGCGTTGATTTTCGGGAGCTAATCAAAATGCTGGCGAGTGAGTTTAAGGCACGTATCGAAATGCGCCAAATTAGCTTGCGACAGGAAGCAGGTCGTTTGGGTGGAATAGGCTCCTGCGGACGTGAACTCTGCTGCTCGACCTGGCTCACTGATTTTAAAAATATTGCTACGTCGGCAGCTCGTTATCAGAATTTGTCGCTCAATCCAGCGAAATTATCCGGGCAATGCGGGAGATTGAAATGCTGTCTGAATTACGAGCTTGATACGTATATGGATGCTCTCCGCGATATTCCAACCATCGATAAACCGCTGGAAACGCAGAAAGGCAAAGCGTATTTGCAGAAAACGGATATTTTTCGAAAGTTGATGTGGTTTGGCTACGGGGCTGAAAGTACCTGGCATGCATTGCCCATCGTCCGCGTACTCGAAATCGTTGAACTGAATAAAAAAGGCATTACTCCTGAATCGTTCGACGTACTAACGCCCATCGGCGAAAAGGAATCTATGGCTCCAGGTGCTCTCAACAGCGATTTACAAAAACTGGATGCCAAGTACACGTCACGTTCTCCCAAAAAGAAAAAGAAGAAGCCTAGAGGAAATTAGTTGCGAATAAATAAAACAGGTGGCAATTTGTAGATAGTAAATGAATCTACAGATTGCCACCTGCTTTATTTAAAAATCTCCGGAGTAAAAGGGGCTGAAAACGTAGTAACTGCTATCGCGCTTGGCACGTTTGGGAGCTGTCTGAACGTAGAGAACAAATCGATGAACCTGCCGAGTGCTATCAGCCCATTCATAAAATGGCCGCTCGTGCGTATAGAGCTTGTCAACTTCGCGAATATGTACACTTTCAATCCGTGCAGGTTTAACCGCGAGCCCGTTTATATATACGTCGATATTGTGCGCGTAGTCATCATATAGCTTCAGGTAATCGTCTTTGGTGCGGGTCACAAAAGCATGTTTATCGCTAAAAAATATAGCTTCCATCAATTTATTCATGGAAAAGCTATTGGAATAGCCGAGGGGATAATCGGTCAGTGCGTTAGCTGATAGAAACTTTTTCCAGCTCGCTCGAGTAAAGTTCTGCCGGGGTGTTTTATGAGTAGTGCTGATGTATATCCGAAAAGATTCTGGATACATTTCGGCGTCGAGCATCTGTTCCAGTTTCTGGTATGTCATCAGCTCATCAACTTCCTCGAAAGTTAGTGCTGACAGCGCCTGAGCCGATTTTTCCTGTCCATTGATAAATAGTTTCGTCTGAAGGGAATCTGCCGATTTGAGGGCCAGATGATTTTCGCGCAAACACAATAGTAGCGGATAGTGCTGGGCTAAACCCATATTGATTCGTTTACCATTAACTACTCGTGTTTGGTGGCCGGATGATAGGCTAGATAGTAGAAACCAGCAATTTTTGAGGTCAGCTATCAAAGTGTGGGTTACGTTCGTTTGGGGCAACGTAGCCTTTAGAGGCACATTTTCTAGTTGCCTATGCCGACAAGCGAGTCCCATAATACTCATCACAACCGTCCAGGCAACGTAGCGCCACCACGTTGTTGAGCCAGAACGTTGGCAGTTTATCAAGGAGATACGTTGCTTCAGGCCGGAGCCATTGAAGCGGTTCGTGAAGGAGTACATGGATCATTAGTTAACGTATAATCCACACCTGAACGCTTTTGGGTAGCGGAGTTGTAAACTACTATAAAGTGAGAGAAATATATTAGTCGAAACGGACGTGGGCTATGCTGAGGAGTAGCCCATGAGGGAACGGAAAAGCAATATACAGTTATAGGTGCTGTTTGCTTGGAAAAATCTTGAAGTTTAAAGGTAAACTCTAAGTATAATAAACTTGTCTCAGACTCTATTTTGATAATAAATATTAGTTAAGTATTTACTTTTGATGAATATAAATATAAATAAGTATATTTATATAATAAATTTAACTATTTTTTAATTTATATTAATTCAGTATAATAGTTAATTAGTTTTCAATAATCAACAAAACCACAAATAATATGAATACTTTCTCAATTAACTCGCTTATTAGCCCTTTACGGCTATTTTATCAAGTAGCTTTTATGATTGCTTTGGCTCTATTTTCAAGTTGTTCTCGCAGTACCTCTGACGAAATAACTAAGGAAGCATCAGCCAG
Organism: Spirosoma flavus; assembly: GCF_054778555.1. Lineage (NCBI taxonomy): Bacteria > Pseudomonadati > Bacteroidota > Cytophagia > Cytophagales > Cytophagaceae > Spirosoma > Spirosoma flavus. The sequence continues at coordinate 865,164 of NZ_BAAGZL010000003.1, read as the reverse complement.
AGTAGGAAAGGAGCCTAAAGGAAAAGCACGGAGAGTCACGTGGGCATATTTGCGTGCAATGGCTGCAACCGGCCAAAATCCAACAATTTATAAATTATTGAAAGATCACAATCAGCTAAACCCTAAAGGAGCTAGATCAGGATGTGATCCTTGGATGGACGAATGTGAAGAAGATAATTTCGATGATGGAGTACAAAATACATGGAGAGTTGATTTACCAATTCAAATCAATGGACAAACGGTTTGGGTATCGGTTGTTGTCACGTATGAGGTTAGTACTGGTAAAGCTGTCAGTTATGGGGTTGCCGTTTATGGCAATAATGCGCCTAGTTGGTCAACATATGCACCAACGACTTCCTACTATAATAATGGTCAAAGCACCGTCATCGGTAACATTTATTACAGCTATCAGCAACAAATTCAATATCAACTTGGTGGTGGATTAACAGGTACAGGTAGCATAGGTCCTAATAGTCTTATTGGCTCTATTGGTTTAGAAGCTAACGTAAATACTAGTATTGCTAATGGTGTGACGATTACACAGTCAGGCACTATCTACGTAAATGCTTCTATCAACATGAGTAGTGGATGGGGTTCAGGAACAATACAATTGAATGGTCCGAATGGCCCAACTATTAATTACGCCATAGAACCTCAGTAATAGCAAGATACCAATAACGGTAACAGACTAAACATTTAATCAACTTTAGTCTGTTACCGTTATAATGATAAATACCTTTTTTATGAAGAACTTCCTTATTCTATTCTGTCTATTTGCATCCTATAAGGTTAAGTGCCAGGACAGTAGCTATATTATAAAAAAGGATATCCCTATTAAAGTTATTTCTAATCAGAAAGATACTGTAGTGTCATCTGGACGGTTTCGAATAGTTCACGAAACTAAAAAAGATATGCAAGCTGTATTGGCAGACTCTACTTATTTGAACAAGATTATCGGTATCTATTTAATTGGTAATTCAGGGCCTGAGATCAAAATTGAACGGAAGAATGCTGTTTTATCAATAACACTACCAGGTCGTTTGGAAACAGAATTGATTCCAATAACCTCATCTCTTTTTAAGCTCAAGGATGATCCAAGTACGATGATGTTCTTATACTTTGATCAAAAGCATAACGTACCAGCCATTAACATACAGAACAGTAAGGAGAATTACGGTGCTAATCGAAAAGGATATCACTTTGATTGATATGTATTTAATTAATTCAATAGAAATTTCGGTAATCAAGCTTAAATAAAGCTAAACAGTATATAAGATTACATATTGAATTGTCTCACAATTGAAAATTGTAAATTTTCAATTGGCTAATACAACGTAGCGCAGGATTTCCATATCGCTATTTTTTTTGTTCGATCATTGCCAGAATCTCACGCAACTCATCGGCCGAAATTTTTTCTTTCTCCGCAAAATAGCTAACCAGATTTTTATACGAACTGTCGAAATATTGCTCCACCACTTTGGTTAGCACAAACCGATTCTGGTAGGCTTCTTTTGTAATAATTGGATAGTATTCGTGGGTATTACCATAGGCTCGGTGGCCGACGTAACCCTTTTCCTCGAGGTTTCGAATAATGGTCGAAACGGTGTTGTAGTGCAGTGGCGGGTCCGTAAACTGCGGAACCATGTCTTTGACATATCCTTGCTCCATTTTCCAGAGCACCTGCATTACTTCTTCTTCTTTGGCAGTTAGCTTTTCCATAAAACAAACTTAAAACTATTTTTCTCGTTTGAAAACTATTTGTATAGTTTTTATGATTTGAAAAGCCAGTCGCGTCGTTGTAGCTTTGTTGATTATTTGAGTGAACTATGAAACAGTGGATTGCAGGACTGATGTTGTTGGCACTCGTTGCGAGTTGCGATTCAAATGCTGTCTATAAGGAATATACGGACATTGATGAGGGAAAATGGTTCATTAAAAACGCGCCCTCGTTTACCTTCCAGATCGACGATGCTTCTGTGCCTTATAATATATATTACAACTTACGTAACAGCCTGTCGTACGGTTACTACAATCTGTATCTGACTCGTTATTTACGCGATGAGTCGGGAAAAGAGCTAGAATCTCGGTTGGACGAGCTTATCCTGATGGACCCCAAAACCGGCAAACCCAACGGTGACGGTCTCGGCGATCTTTTCGATCATAAGTTTCTGATGAAGCGCAATTACCGGTTCCCAAAGCCGGGTAAGTACACTATGCAGATTCGGCAGTACATGCGGCAAGATCCTTTGCTTAATATTCTCAGTGTAGGCATTACTGTAGAAAAAGCGGTTAAATGATGTATGATGTAGAATGTATAATATATAATATATAGATCAGCATTCTACACCATACATTCTACATCATACATTCTCCCTAATGCTCTTCAATTTATTACGTAAGAACTGGTTCTTTTTTCTTCCTTACGCCTTTTTGCTGGTGGTTGTTGGCGTATTGCAACTGGTTTCTACACAAGAACAACTGATGCAATGGGTGAATGTACGGAACAACTCAATTGGTGACTGGGTATTTCCGTACATTACGTACATGGGCGACGGGGCATTCTATGTAGTAGTTTGCGTGGCGTTATTGATCTATAATCGACGTATCGGTTTCATGGCGTTTGCCAGTTTTGCGCTTTCGTCACTTACGTCGCTATTTTTGAAGACGGTAATTTACCCCGGTTCACTACGTCCGCTACGTTACTTTGAACATTCGACGTTTGAGTATCATATCATCGAAGGCTTAGACATATACAGTTACAACAGTTTTCCTTCGGGACATACCACCACTGCTTTTGCGATGTTTCTGTTGCTTGCTTTGATTGATCCGCAAAAAAAACGTGGCATAATTTTTCTTCTGCTGGCGGCTTTGACGGCTTATTCCCGCGTCTATTTATTTCAGCATTTCGTTGAGGATGTGTATGCTGGCTCGCTCGTAGGCACGATTTCGTCGATACTAATATATACTTTAATGTGGCCGTGGGTAATAAAGAAATATAATGGCGACGGAATTTAGACCGCCTTTTGCCTACCTTTGTTATAGACTCTCGCGAACCAATGCCTTCAGGGAGCCGTTACTTCATTACTGACTACAACCAACGCGCTTCGACAACTCACTCATGAGCGACGCCATCAAACACGAATGCGGCATTGCCCTAGTTCGGCTCCGCAAACCGTACCAATATTACATCGACAAATACGGCACTCCTCTCTACGGGGCCAACAAACTCTACCTGCTGATGGAAAAGCAGGTAAATCGCGGCCAGGATGGTGCCGGGATTGCGAACATCAAAATCGATGTTCCGCACGGTCATCGCTACATCAGCCGATATCGTTCCGTCGATCAGCGTCCGGTGACGGATATCTTCGAGAAGGTCAACAAAAAATTTCGTAAGGCATTAAAAGGCAATAAAGACAAGGCCAAAGATGCCAAATGGCTTCAGGAGAACGTAGCATTTACGGGCGAAGTCTGGATGGGGCACCTACGTTACGGTACGCACGGATCTAACGAAATTGAAAACTGCCACCCGATGCTACGTCAGAGCAACTGGCGCAGTCGGAATCTGGTCGTCGCGGGCAATTTTAATATGACCAACGTAGATGAGTTGTTTGCCAAACTCGTCTCACTTGGTCAGCATCCGAAAGATAAAGTGGACACCGTTACGGTGATGGAAAAAATAGGCCACTTTCTCGACGAAGAAAATCAGCGCGTATTTGAACGATTCAAAGGCATCTACGAAAACCCCGATTTATCGGATATCATAGAGGATAACCTTGATTTACAGCGTGTTCTGCATCGCTCGTGTCGTGATTTCGACGGTGGCTATGCGATGGTGGGCATGACGGGTTATGGTGCTGCGTTTGTAGCTCGCGATCCGGCTGGTATTCGTCCCGCTTATTACTATGCTGATGATGAAGTAGTTGTAGTTGCCTCAGAAAAACCGGCCATCAAAACGGCCTTCAACGTAGACTACAGCGCCATTCAGGAGGTGAGACCTGGCCACGCGCTTATCGTTGACAAATATGGGGAGTACCGGGAGCAACAATTTGTAGAACCTATTGAAAAGAAACCCTGTAGTTTCGAACGTATTTATTTCTCGCGGGCAACCGATCCCGATATTTATAACGAGCGTAAAATGCTCGGAAAGTTGATTATCCCACAGGTTCTCAAGGAAATAGACTTCGACCTCGAAAACACCGTTTTTTCTTACATACCAAACACTGCCGAAACTGCTTTCTTCGGCATGGTAGAAGGATTGGAAGAATACCTCTATAAGCAACGCAAAAAAGCAATTATGGAGGGAATCCTGTTCGAGGAAGAGCTGGATCGCGTGTTGTCGTTCCGGCCACGTATCGAGAAACTGGTTTCTAAAGACGTAAAGCTTCGCACGTTCATTACCGACGATGCACAACGCGACGACATGGTGTCGCATGTGTATGACACCACGTTCGAAGTCATCAAAAAAGGGAAAGACAACGTAGTGGTTGTTGATGATTCGATAGTACGTGGTACTACGCTGGAAAAGAGTATATTACGTATGCTGGATCGGCTGGGGCCTAAGAAAATAGTAATTGTTTCGTCGGCTCCGCAAATTCGGTTCCCAGATTGTTACGGCATCGACATGTCGAAGTTCAAGGAATTTATTGCGTTCCGGGCGGTACTCGATTTACTACGTGATCGTAATCAGGAATACCTGCTGGAGGAAGTTTATGCGCAGTGCGTAGCAGCTATCGAGTCGGGCAATGCCTCGCAACAGAACTACGTACAAGCCCTTTTTGACGTATTTACGCCCGATGAAATCTCTCGGAAAGTAGCCCAGATTGTGACGCCCCCTGATCTGAAAGCGGAAGTAGCGGTTGTTTATCAAACAGTTGACAATTTACACCGTGCCTGCCCCAATCACACGGGTGACTGGTATTTCACAGGTAATTACCCAACGCCCGGAGGAAATAAAGTTGTTAACAAAGCTTTTGTAAACTTTATGGAAGGCAAATTAGTGCGGGCTTATTAAGTATAGCTTATAAAAGAATAAGGTCGGTAGGCTGAGTCAATTGACTAGTCTGCCGACCTTACTCTTTTATCTTTTACTTCGCCCAAGACAGCGCGTTTATATTATTCCCAATTTTTTTACCCTCAGTAAGCCCAGTTTCGTTATCCTGTTTCGTATGAATGTTGCCGTAGAAACGCGAGTCGGCTGATTCCTGAGCTGCTTGGGTAAAGGATGTAAATGATCGCGCTTTAAACGCAATATTACGTAGTGCATCTTTGGGTCGGCCAACGTGCGAATCGTCAGTAAAGGCAAAATTTTCACCGTAGATGGCTGTCAGCACCGTGGCGGCTGATGACGATTGAGTAGCATGACCCGACGGATATCCCGGGAAAGGGGGCGCTGGCCAGAACGGAACCCAAGCAGGGTCGATGGCAAGCCGTACATAGGTATAAGGACGTAGGTTATTATAGACGTACTTACACCGCCAGCATAGCGTAAAAGCATCAGCAACCGCAATTCCTGTTCTTGCAAATGTTTCAACAGCTTTCGCCAACGTAGCGTTTGAGGTTTTTACAGCAATTCGGGCGAGACTGTAGGAGTGGCCGGGCGGAGTAAATGTTTCAACAGGATTATCGGCCCACCAGACAGCAATTTCCTTTTCCGTCTCCGTTAAACTTTTCGATTTGTTGTAAACATCCAGATATTGACCGAATACTGCGGACTTTACGTCTGTAGAATGAGGCAGCGGATGCGGCATAGGTAAATCATTATTTGCCTTGACGAACGTTCGAACTTTGCCCCAGTAAGGTTGCATTGGAATTTTCAGGCCATTCTCTGTTGGTTGCCATAGCCCACCACCCACTGGTACTACGTAGCTTGCCGGAAAATTTCGGGTATAACCTTCGTGACCACCATCGGTTTTTGACCATTCGAACAACGCATCAGCAACCTGCCTCCCAAAAGCGATGGAACGCTGATTAACGGCATCATCGGCATCTTTAAAATCGGTTTGTAAAGCTGCTTCAAGCGAATCAATCGTTGCCTTGTTTGCTACGTTGGTAGTTGGATATAGATTTTTGATTATAGCGGCTTCTGCCGCATTAGCACTAAGCGCCCAATTGTAGGTCTGACCTGCTTCTGGCTGAGGTAACGTAGTCAATCCATTAAGTTGTCCGGCAAGTGATTTTCGATTGGAAATTCCATGGACAGTGGCTTCGTACATAGCTACACCAGCATAGCCATAGGCCCGTGAGGCAACGGGTGGTGAAAAACCAGGCGTTGTTTTAGTAAGCTTCAACTGAAGACCAGCCCATTTGGTTGCTACATCACTGCTATAATAATCAGCGGCTTTACCATTCACAGTAGGAGGGGCAGGCCGGTCTGGTTCTGGCTGGATTTGACAAGCTTGAATCAGTGCAACTAAAGCAATGGTGAAGGCGATGATACGTTGATTGCCTCGGCTTTGGAAAGCAGTATCTGCACTATCATTAATACGTGTAGATTTTTTGATCATAACAATTTACGGACAGAGGTAACCTATTAGAAGCAAACGCACGTAGCGTAAACAGAATTTTAGCAAAAACGCTGCCAAATTTGTATCCTGAATGGAGAAAAAGAATATAAACAAATTTGAGTGAACTATATCTCCAGACTAATCATCCTTTTCGAAATGATGATATACAGTTGGGCGACTTTCGACGTAATTTTGATGATTACGTAACGCAATAATTTTATCTGATGCGCATACCCGAGGAAACCGTAGAACGAATCCGTCAGGCTGCTGATATTCTGGAGGTAATTAATGACTTCGTATCGTTAAAGAAACGCGGTACGAATTATATAGCCTGCTGCCCGTTTCATAACGAGAAAACTCCCTCGTTCAACGTTAATCCTAGCCGACAGATTTATAAATGTTTTGGTTGTGGAAAAGCAGGTGACGCTGTTCGCTTTGTGATGGACATTGAGAACATCGGCTATGGCGAATCGCTACGTTATTTGGCGAAGAAATACGGAATCGAAATTGAAGAGCAGGAGCAGACCCCTGAGGAATTTCTACGTCAGAATGAACGAGAAAGCTTATTGATTGTACTCAATTTTGCCAAAACGTTTTTTCAGGAATTACTTACAAATTCTGACGAAGGAAAAAGCATTGGATTAAGTTATTTCCGGGAACGCGGATTCACAAACCCAACCATCGACGCTTTTGAATTAGGTTATTCACTGGATGCTTGGGATGCTTTACTTCAGGAAGGTCAACGCCGGGGCTATAGTGTTGAACTACTCGAAAAAGCAGGCTTAATTTTAACAAAGGAAAAAGAGGGAGGAGGCAATCGTAAAACTTTCGACCGCTTCCGAGGGAGGGTCATGTTTCCTATCCATAACGTATCGGGGCGAGTTATTGCATTTGGAGCACGGATTTTAAAGGTAGATAAGAATCAGCCCAAGTACCTCAATTCACCAGAAACGGCTGCTTATCACAAAAGCCAGGTATTGTACGGAATTTTCCAGGCGAAGCAGGCAATCCGTCAGGAAGATGTTTGTTACCTGACGGAAGGTTATACGGACGTTATTTCGCTGCACCAAGCTGGCATCAAGAACGTAGTAGCCTCTTCTGGCACCTCGTTAACCACAGAACAGATTCGATTAATTTCCCGCTTTACACCTAACGTAACGATTCTATATGATGGTGATGCGGCTGGTATCAAGGCTGCACTACGTGGGCTGGATATGATATTAGAGGAGGGACTCAATCTCCGATTATTATTATTACCCGATGGCGAAGATCCGGATAGCTTCGTTCACAGAATTGGAGCCGAATCCTTTAAATTATATATTAAAGAACACTCACAGGATTTTATTGATTTTAAAGCCAGTTATTGGTTAACAGAAGCCGGCGAAAATCCCCTCAAAAGAGCGGAGGGTATTTCAGATGTTTGTGCCAGTATCACCAAAATTCCTGACTTACTCAAGCGACAAACCTTGTCTCAACGGGTTGCTCAGGTTTTTCATGTTAGTGAGCAATCTGTCATTTCTGAAATAAATCGATTACTACGTAAGCAGCAGGAGCAGCATCAGAAAGATTCAGAACGGCAGCAACGTAGTATCAACAGTAGACATCAACCTTCGAGTGATGCTCCAAAATCGCCTGTTGAACCATCTGTAGATGATATAAATGCGCTATTTGAAAGCTTTGGTGCGGAAGATGGTCCAATACCAGATTTCGAAAACGTAGCACCAAGCCATTCGGCAGTTCCTCAGGAATCGCGAGAGCTAACTCGTACACCCATTTCATACCAGGAGGAAGAATGTGTTCGGCTACTCATGAATTATGGAGCGCGGGAACTGGAGCCAGGCATTACACTGTGCCAATATATTCTTAGTGAATTGCATGAAATTAACTTTCAGACCTCACCATTCGATTTAATATTAGCCTTGTTTCGGGAAGCATATAACAAGGGGGAAATTTTGTCGGCAAAAGATTTTCTAAATCGGCAAAGTGATAACACACTAATTCAACAACAGGCAATTCACCTGACTACCCCACGTTATGAAATCAGCAACGGTTGGGAAAAACATGAAATTTTTGTTCCGTCTGAAGAAGAAATCTCAATATTAGCCGACGCAGCGTATCGGAACATACTACGTATCAAGAAAATGCTTGCTGAACAGCGTATGGCCGCTCTGCAGCAGTTATTACGCGATTCAAATAAGCAATCGCCTGAAGAAGCTGATCAGCTTTTAACTGAATTTATGCACTTCAAACGTATTGACATGCATATCTCCAATCTACTAGGTACGGTTATTTCGGGTTAAAGTAATACTTTAATAGTTGACCTAAAAAGCCCTAGACTGAGATTCAGTCTAGGGCTTACCTTTATCAATAAGGAGGGTTGAACACTATGCTTGCGCTACCGTAGTGACAGTAATCAATTCGGCATCGATTTCACGGCTCATTTCGCGCAATAAAGTTGCATGTGAACGAAGTTGGCCAGGTTTTGATGGAAGCGCTGAACGACCAGGCTGCTGATTGCCCATGTCAAGAAGTAATGTCATTAAAACATCACCCATGTGCTGACGCAAGTCCATTAGTTTACGCAAACGGGCACGGGTTTCATTTGGTTGCCGACGGGCAGAGCCTTGTAAGCCGCTGATAACACGGGTTAATTTTGCATAACGGGCGTGGAATGCATCAGTAGCTGTTGCCCACTCCAGAATCATTTTTTCCATTTCGGCTGGTGAAGCTTCGTAGTTAGATGACTTTGCTAAATTTTCCTGATTCATTGCCTGCGCTGATAAAAATTTTCAAATCTTTTTTTTTCGCTTTGATGAATCAAAGGTATCCTCAATATATGCCCTAAATCAAGTCCATTTGTGTGAAATCACCATTTCGCCGGATGAAATCACCCAAATCGCCCCGAAATACTGTGTGAAATCACCAATGAATTAATCAATTTCTTGAACCGTTATTAACAAACACAAAATATCTGTGTTATCTTCAATCTCCCATAAGTGTAAGATCGACATGAATGATTCAGCCATTAGCCAGGAGGCTAATAAAAAATTTGCTATTCGCAGGCGTGATTTTTCAATTCTCGTTGCGCAATCAGAACTCTTTACTTGTGAGGTTCTAAGCCAGCTTCTTAAAGAGCAAGGATATAACGTTGTCGGGCGAGCAGTTGAAATGGAGGATACGCTCCAGCAAATTAGAGTGAAACGACCTCAATGTGTTATTCTGGAGTCTGAGATTTCAGGCCAACGTGGCTTTGAAATTGTACAGGAAATGAGGCAGGCAAATCCTCAGACAAAGTTTATCCTTTATACCAGTAAACCTGACTTGCGGATTGTTGCGAATGCTATGCAAATGGGTTTCTACGGATTTCTTTATGCGTCTGATGGATTAGACGAATTGTACCGCTGTTTTCAGACAGTTAGTGACGGTGGATGTTATTACAGCAATGGGTTTATGAATTTACTCCGAAATTATGGGGTAGAAGTTATGGCTGAACAGACACGTGAAGAATTAAATCGTCTTACTGAACGAGAACGAGAAGTCCTGCGTATGATAGCTTTTGGCCATACAGCGACTGAAATTGCAGAAGTGCTGGGTATCAGTTACCGAACAGCGGTTAATCATAAAACACACATCGCCCGGAAATTAGAATTGAGCAGCTGTCGGCAATTGCCCCGATATGGTATTGCCGTAAAGAATTATCTTTAAAAAAAGTCAGTTGAGGTGGGTTGTAGTTAATAGGGCATCGGATGCCCTATCAGGCGGTGATGTTTTCTGCAACCATTCCCGAAATTCCTGCATACGAGCGCGAGGAACTACAATCTCGTATCGTGTAGGTGTATTGAGACGGACGATGTATTTTCCGTTCTCCCAATAAGCATAGTTCAGTACTGCATCTCGGTTTACAATATAATCTCGCTTTATGCGAAAAAATTGATTCGGATCTAATTCCGTTTCTAATTCATTAAGGGTCTTAACGACCATATATCTTCCCTTAGGCAACTCAGCATAATAGAACCTATCTTCTATTGTGAAAAAATAGGCGTCATTTACAGGAAAATCTAATTCACCAAATGCGTTTTTGCCTTTCAAATGGGCCAAATACGTAGTAGATGTGACTGGTTTTGGTGTAAAAACCGTCGATAATGCAAGAGCTTTTTGAGATGCTTCGGCTGCGTCTGCTTCTGCCTTTTCTTGCGCCTGCTTACGCTGTTGCAGGTAATCTTTAAGAAGTGAAATATTTAGAGCGATATATCCAATTAAAATAATTGGAAATATATATTTTAGATAAGTTCTCCATGAATATGTATGGAGAATATACTCTTGTATATAACTGTTAAGTGTATAATTTGGAAACTGTTCTAAGAAGAAACGTACAGTCTGTGTTATTGGATTAAATACTAAAAAAGATAATGAAATAACTGGCAAGAATTTTAACTCATATTGCCCTATGGAAGGCCAGTCATTCTTGATTGAATTAATATGCCAAAAATTATGAAAATAATCAATCAATACAAGGGTTACATAGACTGTAATTGATTCAGGAATAATCATGGTTCGAAGGAACCTTCCTACATACAGTAAAAGCCCCCCCGCTTTTTCAAGGTTAAGCATTTTTGTAGGATAAGCAGCAGACCATGAAACAGCCTCATAGATAATCACGATGCATAGCATCATAATCAGGCTGTTTATCGGTCTGCGTAAGAAGTCTCGAGTGAGTCGAATTTCCTTCATGCTGTCACCTTATTCAAATCTACCCCCAATATAGTAGTAATTTTTAACTAATCCCAACTTGCAATTGTGACTTTTTCGTGATTGATGCCCTTTTAAAGGGCAGGTAACTTTGTAGTATAAAAAAAGGGTCATAACCAGGCTGAATATTCAGCTTCGGAGAGAATCTAAAAAACTACAAATCCCCATGAAAAAACAATTTAGCATCAAGCCAGCACAAGTCCTCAAAAGTGTATCGAAAACTAACGCCAAAGCTGAATCAAACAATCTACTGAAGTTCTTATCAGCTGGCGGTGTGTGTTGTGAATATGTAGCTGAATTCAAAGGCATTTCAAAACCTGTTTTCTCGCTTTAAAAAATTTCTTCTCCATGATAACTACACGCCATATTTACAAACAGGAACTGGCTCGCTGTCGGGATCACTTCGAGCAAATCGACCTGCAAAAGGAGCGGGGTTATCTCATGAAATTTACCACGTTTTCAGCTAACGTTGAGAACCTTATTCCATCAATACAGCGCCAAAAACATGAAGCGCTGTTCAGAAAGCTGTTATTGAACCAGGTTTTTACAACATTTGACCAGCAATGTCTAACGGCTGGTGATTTGGTAAAAGTGCGTGGAGATAAAAGTGTTTTCAGAAAGAGTAATAATAACAAAATTTATTGTACGTACCACCTTGGTTCTTACCGGCTACTAACCAGCGTACTCTTTCGACAGGGAATTGACTGCGTCTTATTAGTAGGCAGTAATATGAATCGCAGCCAAGGTGGAAATATGACTGAACATATCGACGCGTTGCGTAAGAAGCATGGCTTAACGAATGTGTTTCGCATCGTAGAAGCCGGAAGCCCTACAGCTGGCTTAACGGTTCTCCGTGAACTGAAAGCTGGTCGCTCGCTTATTGTATATGTCGATGGAAGTCCTGAAACGGCTCCAGAAGACGGTGAATCTGACCAATTTCTGTCAGTGCGTTTCGGGAACAGGCGGATATTATCTCGTAAAGGAGTAGGTTATTTATCACATGCTACGGGTGTGCCAATCGTGCCGGTTGTTAGTTATCGACAACCTGATCTGACAAACGTATTGCATAGCCTTAAAGTGATACGTCCTATTCCTCAGAGTGATCGGGAAATGTTTTGCCGTGAGGCCCTACAGCAGCTGTATGATGCTTTTTGGCCTTTTGTAAACCGCTACTTGGATCAGTGGGAAGGCTGGAATTATATTCATTCGTTTCTGGAACCAGAAACTCCCAGGAATACATTTTTCAAACCTAATTTGAAGCAATTAGTATTCAATGAAAGTCGATATACGCTCTGTGATTTAGAGCAGGCGCCTATTTTATTTGATCGTAGGTTGTATCAGACTTACGAAATCACTGAAGATTTACGCGATCTTCTGTTGAATTTAAAGGCTGTCGATTCTGTAGAAGAAGTGGTTGGTCGAGAAATATTTACCGAATTAATGGAAATGGAAATTCTTCATTAAATGCAAATATAACTTCATAAAATGCATAAAGGCCATTTGTTCAAATCAAATGGCCTTTATGCATTTTATGACATACGTAGTAAAATTTTACTACGTATTAAGTATTATTACTAATTTCAATCTCTTCTCCAGTTTTATTAAAAAACTTAAAATTTACTATTCCCAGAGAACTATCCTTCACTAGTTTAACCCAGGTCATATATTTTACAAACCATTGCATTTGCTTTGAGTAGAAACCCTTAGAATAATAAGCATATAGAAATGGATGCATTGATATCGAAATCCCTCGCTCATTCTGTTTCGTAAGAATGTAATCCAGGTTGTTTTCAATTACATCGGTTACTAACACACTTGCTTGAATAGTACCGGTACCTCCGCAAGTCGGACAAACTTCACGAGTTACTACGTTCATTTCGGGGCGAACACGCTGACGCGTAATCTGCATTAACCCGAATTTGGTGAGTGGTAAAATTGTAAATTTCGACCGTTCAGGTTTCATCTCATCGCGCATGATGTCCTGCAGAAGTTTTTTATTTTCTGCTTTCTTCATGTCGATAAAATCTACCACGATAATTCCACCCATGTCACGAAGCCGAAGCTGTCGCGCAATTTCTTTAGCCGCTTCCCGGTTTACGCTGATAGCGGTAGCCTCCTGATCCTCCTCAGAATTAGACTTGTTACCACTATTTACATCTATGACATGTAAGGCTTCGGTATGCTCAATAATCAAATACCCACCCCCTGGCAAACTCACAGAGCGACCAAATAATGATTTGAGTTGTTTTTCGAGGCCGAGCGCTTCAAAGACTTTCGTTTTGCCAGAATAAAGCTTTACAATTTTCTCTTTTTCGGGAGCAATCGTATGAATGTAATTACGTATTTCATCAAACGATTCTCTTGTATCGACCGTAATACTCTCGAACGATTCATTGAGCATGTCCCGAAGGATGGATGAAGCGCGGTTCATTTCACCAAACACACGGTCACGTGGCTTGGCCTCGGCCAAAGTTTTAATGGCTTGATCCCATTTGGCAAGTGAATGCTGCAGGTCACGGTCAAGCTCTTCAACGTCTTTGTCCTGCGCAACAGTACGTACAATGACACCGAAATTCTGAGGCTTTAAGGACGACATAAGTCGCATAAGCCGCGACCGTTCGGCCCGGTCGGTGATTTTTTTAGAAAGGTTGACACCATCGGAGAATGGCACAAGGACCAGATAGCGGCCCGCAATGGAAATATCACAGGAAAGGCGTGGACCTTTGGTTGAGATAGGTTCTTTAACCACCTGAACCAGGATTGGCGCATTCTTAGTCAGCACCTTATCGATTTTACCGATTTTCTCGATAACTGGTTCCAGCTTCATGCCGCTCAACCGGCCGGACGTAACGCGCTTGGCAACCACATCTTTAACCAGTTTATTGAGCGAATTTATGTTTGGCCCTAAGTCCTGATAGTGTAGAAATCCATCTTTTTCATGGCCTACGTCCACAAATGCAGCGTTGAGACCCGATGATAATTTCTTAACTGTTCCTAAGTAAAGGTCGCCAACAGTAAAGCTGCTGTCTAACTCCTCCTCGTGATACTCCAGCAGTCTCTTGTTCTGCAAGAGCGCAATCCGATCACCCTTCTGAGTCGAACTGATAACTAATTCATTACTCACAAGATGAATTTACGGTTAGAATGGCTATGTTAAAAAAAAAGCCACGTACGGGCTTTACAGACCAGCACGGGCTTCCCTAAAAATAGTCTCAGGTTCCAGGTTTCAGGTTTCACGTAAGCGCTGGAACTTGAAACCTGAAACATTAAAACTACTTTTTCTTATGCCGGTTTTTTCTGAGCCGTTTTTTTCGCTTGTGAGTTGCAATCTTGTGCCGTTTCCGTTTCTTTCCGCAAGGCATGTTAATAAATATTTTTATGGTTGAAATACATGTCGGCTTGCCAACCGGCTAAGCCCTAAGAAAGTTGTAAAGTTTTAGTTTAGGGAAATATAGTTATGCTCTTCAGAATCAACTATATAACACCAAAACTTTATAACTGTATAACTCAATTTTTTAGCCGCTCTTCATACTCGCGTACAGCAGCCAGAATCTGCGGGTCTTTTTCCTGCTTTTTTACCTGCTCCAGTACCTGACGGGCTTCGGCTTTCTGACCAGCTTCGGCTAAACTGATACCCAGATAAAACTGAGCTTTTCTACTGGCAGGATTAGTAACCAAAATTTGCCGGAAGCGCTCAATAGCACGTTCGTATTGATTCGACCGCATCGACAATAATCCCAGATTAAACAGAGCCAGTTCGTTAGTTGGATCTTGTTTAATCACCTCCCGCAGAAGCATAATACCCTGCATAGGTGTGTCGGTATTGACATACGTCATCGCCATATTAGCTTTTGCCGACAGCAAATTCGGGTTTTTAGTAAGCGCCTGCTGATATAAATCGCGGGTTTTCTGACCTAGCGAAGCCGTTTTCTGAGCATCAACTGCAAATGTATAGGCTTCAAAATAAAGGTCTCCTGCCCGAAGTAGATTTTGTTCAGTAGGTTGGGACGTCGCCAGCATTTCTGCGTAGTGTGCTGCACTATCATAGCGAGTAGCTTCCCGGAAGAACGTAATTAATTTGGTCCCACTTGCCGCTTTTTCCGCCACTGGAGCTGAAAGAAATTGTGCTCGTAACTCCAGCAAACGTTTCTGTTGCGCGGCTGAAAGAGGTTTTTCGTGCATTGCCGCTCCAGTAGAGGCATCTGCTGGAGCGGCTTTTTTATCTGCACCCGAACTATGTTGAGAAGACGCATTCGGCGAGGTCCGCTCACTGAGTTGTTTGTTTTCATTACGTACTACCACTTTCGGCAGAGAATATAACCCTACCGTTAGGGCCGCAGCCAATATGATAACAAACAGCACTGATTTATTCATGATATGAGCATCACCTTGCTAAACGTCCAAGTCTCTAACAATAGGACGCCTTACGCCGTTACCTTAGTCTTTTCACTTGATTTAACCTGCTCAACAAAAACTTTGGCAGGCTTGAAGCTGGGAATGAAATGCTCTGCAATGACCATAGCGGTATTCTGAGAGATATTCCGGGCTACTTTCTGGGCTCTTTTCTTGTTAATAAAACTGCCAAAACCACGAACATAAATGTTCTCGCCTTCAGCTAATGAGTCTTTAACTACCGAAAAGAAAGTTTCCAGCGTGTTTGTTACTTCTGCTTTGTCTATTCCGGTCTTTTCGGAAATTTCTGCAATTACGTCTGCTTTCGTCACGACTTCTTAAACTTTAACGTTTATTACAATGTTGAAAATTGGGGTCCTAAACGGGAGCACAAAGGTAGGGGGTTTCCTATAAATTTAAAAGCGTTCATGCGCCCGTTTTTCAGGAGTAGTTAGATTTTCTTCTTTTACTTTGAATTGGCTATCAGACTTTAACACAATCGAACTATCATTTGCACCGACTCTCGAGAGCTGGTATGAATACCACAAACGGGACTTGCCATGGCGCCATACGCGTGATCCATACCGTATCTGGTTGTCCGAAATTATTCTCCAACAAACGCGTGTCGCTCAGGGTAAACCCTACTATGAACGGTTCATAGAAGCTTATCCGAATGTTGCCAGCATGTCGGCTGCTGATGAACGCGAATTGCTCAGGCTTTGGCAGGGCTTAGGCTATTATTCCCGTGCCCGAAATTTGCATCAGACGGCTCGCTATGTAACCAAGGAGCTTGCTGGGAAGTTCCCTGCTACTTATTCCGAGCTACTGAAAATGAAAGGGGTAGGGGCATATACAGCAGCAGCCATTGCCTCATTTGCCTTTGGAGAACGTGTGCCCGTTGTTGATGGAAATGTGTACCGAGTACTGGCGCGCGTTTTTGGGATTGAAGAGGATGTAACGACAACAAATGCGAAGAAGACATTTGCGGGCCTTGCTGCTCGTCTGATTCAATCGGCAAACGATCCTGCTACGTATAATCAGGCTATTATGGAATTCGGGGCTATACAGTGTACACCTGTGTCACCTGATTGTCTGATTTGCCCGTTACAACAACAATGCGCGGCTTATCTGACAGGTCGTCAGCATAAACTGCCTGTTAAGGCAAAGAAAGCACCTGTCCGCGAGCGATTTTTTAATTATCTTATTTTCCGGACTGATGGTAAAGTGGCTATGCGGGAACGTACTGATAAAGATATTTGGCAAAATCTGCATGATTTTTGCCTGATTGAAACCGACGAAGCAAAAGAGTTGCTACGTGACATTCCGCTTCCTGAATCGGTTGAAAAGCTAGTTGAACGTAGCGTACTGACGCAGTCACCCATTACGTCTGCTCAACTGCTTTCTCATCAGCGAATACGTGCTACATTCTACATTTTGGACGTAGCAGAGGAAGATTTGAGTAGCTTACCATTTGGGTTAAAATGGTATACTTATAGTGAAATAAGTCAACTCCCTAAGCCGGTAATTATTACAAACTATTTTGGGAATCTACTTGGATAAACGGGTATATTTCAGTATCTTTAATCCTCTTAAACACTACGCATTTTCCTACGTAACCAACAAATCAAATAGTATGGCAAGTCTGAATAAGATGATTATAATCGGTAACTTGGGTGCCGATCCTGAAGTGCGATATCTGGATGGTGGAGCTGTTGTTGCTACGTTCAACGTGGCCACCACAGAGAAGTTCACTAACCGGAATAACGAAAAAGTTGAGCAGACTGAATGGTTCCGGGTTGAGTTGTGGAATGAACAAGCCAAAGTGGCTGAAAAATATTTAAAGAAAGGGAATTCTGTATACGTAGAAGGTCGTTTACGTACTGAAATCTGGACAGATAAAGAAGGTAAAGAGCGGACATCGCTACGGGTGCGGGCCAATACCATGCAATTATTAGGTAGTCCGAACGCCGACCGCCAGGATGATGTTCCTTACGAAGCGCCCCGGCAGCAGGCAGCGCCAGTACAAACGGCACCTACACCGCCACCTGCGACGCCACGCCCGCAACCGGCTGCTCGTAAGGCACCGGAGCCGGTTCCCTTTGAGAGCACTGCCGATGATGACCTTCCGTTCTAGTCTGAAGCGCGCTCTATTGTTGAACGAGATTCGATATACATGGACCTTAGTGACCCTCTTCCTCGACAGGTGCTCCCAGCCACAGAAAGCTGGGGCACCTATTTTAATTTATACGGACCCTATCTGGCGCTGATTCTACTGCTCCTGACACTAGCCGGTTTAGTGTCAGCTTCCGAAGCTGCCTTCTTCTCGCTCTCGCCCGACGACCGAGCTTTTTGCCGCGACAGCCATAAAAACGACGACCGACGTATCGCTAACTTGTTGGAACGTCCCAAGCGGCTGCTGGCTTCGCTGGTTATTTTTAATAATCTCCTTAATATCGCCATCGTCGTTATTGTTACGTATCTGACATGGGCATTCTCGCGGGCTCAGGGCTCAGGCTGGGTGTTGGCTGGCGTTACGCTTACTACGGCTATCGCGATTGTACTTTTCGGAGAAATTATTCCGAAAGTATATGCCAGTCAGAATAACCTGATGGTCGCACGTCGGACGGCCACGCTGGCGCAGGCAGGGCTTTTTGTCTTTCGACCGCTGGCGATGCTGCTCGTTACGTTGAGTAATCAGATTGATAAGCGTATTGACCGGCGTGGCTATAAATTATCGGTTGAAGAGCTGAGCCAGGCTGTTGAACTGACTGGCAACGACGCTACCGAAGAAGAGAAAGAAATTCTTAAAGGCATTGTTAATTTCAGTAATCTGACGGTACGCCAGGTCATGCGTGCCCGACTCGATATTTCTGCAGTTAACAACGAGTTGCCATTTAGTGAACTATTGGCTCAAATTAACGCGTCGGGGTACTCGCGGGTGCCGGTTTATCACGAATCACTTGATCAGGTAGACGGAATTTTATACATCAAAGATTTACTGCCCCACATTCATCAAGACGATACGTTCCGCTGGCAGGAATTGTTACGTCCTGCCTTTTTTATTCCGGAAAATAAAAAAGTAGACGATTTACTTCAGGATTTTCAGAAGCGTCGGGTACACATCGCCATTGTTGTTGATGAATACGGAGGTACGCGGGGACTTGTTACGTTAGAAGATATTATCGAAGAAATTTTTGGCGATATAAACGATGAATTTGACGATGAAACGGCCGTCGGATACCATCGTGAGGATGACCGCACTGTTGTATTTGAAGGGAAAATGCTGCTAACCGACGTATGTCGGGTGCTGAATGTCGATATCACTACGTTCGAAGGGGCTCAGGGCGACAGTGAGTCACTTGGGGGCTTACTGTTGGAGCTGTTCAATAGATTGCCCAAAACCAACGAAGAAACGACATATGGCGGGTTCACCTTCCACGTTTTATCGGCTGATGATAAACGCATTAACGAAGTTAAAGTGACTAAGAATAAAACGGTTGAAAAAGTGGAATGAGCCGTTTGATACGTTTTGCAAGACTTACCTAGTAGCTCTAACTAGTCAATTAATTTTCTGCTATTTTTGGGAATTAACCAGCCCTCAATTATGAGCAGTTTATTTGATAAGCTAAAGTCTGTTGCCAAACGGACCCTGATGCCCGAAAAAACAGTAACGGAATTTGATTACGCTACGTTACCCTGGATCGATAAGGAAGGCGCTGATATAGACGCCTTTGTAAAACAGCATCCAGCTGATAAAGGCCTATCCTACGATTTGGCCGAAAAGATGAAGTTCTGGAAGAAAAACGGCTACGTTATTCTGGAGCAGGCTATCCAAAAAGAGTGGCTCGACCAACTTTGGAGCGAAGTTGAACAACTTATCGATCATCACGAAAAATACGAAACGCTGGTACGTATCGACCTGCCAGAGTATCAGGCAAATCCAGTTCAGCCCATTAAAGACGTACCGCAGAAGGTACTCAATGGCCCCTACATCAAATTCATGGACTTTCATGAAAACTCGGTGATTGGGAAGAAGATCATGTTACATAAAAACATTGTAACGTTTCTCCAGGCCGTGTTTAACGATAAAGTAATTGCTATGCAGAGTCTGCTGTTCAAATACGGTAGTCAGCAGGCAACGCACCAGGATTTTGCCTACGTAGTATCCGAAATCCCAAGTCACCTGGCGGCTGCCTGGATAGCCCTCGAAGATGTTCATATCGATTCAGGTCCGCTTTTCTATTATCCTGGCTCGCACACAGTAGGGAAATTCAACTTCGGCAACGGAATTTTCTTCAACAACAAATCGACGCTGAATCCGAACGATTTCGCCAAATACCTTGATGAAGCCTGTCAGAAAGCTGGTCTTGAGAAGAAAACTCTACTAATCAAAAAAGGCGACGTATTGCTGTGGCACGCAGCTCTAGCCCATGGAGGTGATGAGATTCGTGATCCAGCGCTGACACGAAAATCGTACGTTTGCCATTACTCGTCCGATAGCGCGTTTAAGCACCACCGGCAAAGTCCAAATACGGAGCCAATCCGTCGTACAATCAATGAGGCTGATGTATTTGTGAATCCACAAATGCTCGATCAGGAAGACATTTTCGCCGAAGGAAAAAAAATGTGATCATACGTAGAGACAAGGCATGCCTTGTCTCTACATCATAGCTACACCCACAACCCTTTTCCTTCGTTATACTCTTTACCAATCCGGTCAATATCTTCGGCTGAATAAGTTAACAATTGCTTTTTTCGTAGCTCATTGAGCCGTCGTTTTTCAAGCCACGAAAGTTTGCCATCGATCAGTACGCCAAAAACTATTAAGCGCTCCAGACTTCGGCGGACAGCTTCTGGCGCTTGCTTCACCTGTTCCGGAAAATTGCCTTTTAATGGCGTATTGGCCCGCAAATCGAACTGGTCTACGAGCGTTTCGGTAAGTAAGAAATGAGCGTAATTGTACTGACGCTTTAGAATAGCAACGTATTGAAGGGCTTCCAGGATCAGCGGACGAAAGGCGATATTTTTTCCCCATTCTTCGTATAACTCATGAACAAATTCGCGGATCGTAGACGGAGCCATGATACGTACCTGAGCCTCGTGCAGCACCTGCCAGGATGCCCAGGCATTCCAGAAAGCGTAGATAGGCATCCCCGCCAGATCAACTACCTGACGTAGTGCGAAACGGCCAATAAATCGTTTAATCAGGAACTTCAGCACCAGATTACTCAAAGCGGCCTTTGCCATATTGAGCAGAAAAAAAATCGTAAGGCCCCAGCGTGGTAAGTTTAAATAAGGGTCAATACCAAAGCGCAAAATACCTTTATTGGTTTTTTCAAGAGCCGCATCGGCCAGGGCCTGTACGTGACGGTCATACTGGGCATCGTGTGCACGCGGAAACTGGCACACCCGCATGATGATACTGACACTCCGCAGATTGAGACCTATCAACAGATTAACTTCAAGATAAACCAGCAACAGGCCATATAACGTAGCAACCAGCGGAATGCCATACGTAGTACCAAAAAGCGTGACGGGGGTATCAACGAATATGTCGGGCCACAGGTATTGAGGTCCGTATAGCAGCAAAACGCCCACCACGCCCAATAGCGCGGCAATAGTTAACGTAATGAGTTTAGTACGTCGAATAACCCGACTTTCAATGGGATTGAGTACGTACGGTTCATCGACCGGATGTTCCACTTCGAGCGCCTGACGGAGGTAGCGCAGCGCCAGAAAATCGAGAGGTCCAGTACCATTAGGCCGATTAGACATAATCATAATTTAACGTAACGGTTACAGGCTTAACTACTAAATCGGTTCGGTTGTTAGGGAGAGTGGGGTATATTCTGCCATTATTATCATAAGATTCGGTCCATAGCTTATTGGACTACAGGTAGATAAATATTGCGTAATACTTTTTCAGGTGCGCAAAACCGATCTACTATGAAATACTTCCTTTTCGGCTGGCTGCTTACCACCACAGCTCTGGCCCAGATTACTCCACCAGCTAAAACATTACCCGTTCAGCAACGTCTGAAAGACGAAATGTTCGATGCCGCCACCACTTTCCTGGCAACTCTTACCCCCGAACAGCGTAAAATTGCTACGTTCCCGCTCAATGACGAGGAGCGCTTTAACTGGCATTTTGTGCCACGCGAACGAAAGGGATTGCCCTTGAAACAAATGACCGACGAGCAACGAAAAGCGGCTATGACGCTGCTCAAAACGGGTCTGAGCGTGCAAGGATATCAGCGCGTGATGGACATTATGGATACGGAAAATGTGCTACGTGTCATTGACAATCGACCGCCAAACGATACTTATCGCGACCCTAATAACTTTGCATTTACCATTTTTGGAGAACCAGCCGCAAAAGATCCCTGGAGCTGGCGTATAGAAGGGCACCATTTATCGCTCCATTTTCTGTCGAGAGAAGGGCAGGTCGTTGCCCAGACACCCACATTTTTTGGAATCAACCCAGCTATTCTGGAATACGATCCCAAAATGGCTGACAAACGCATGTCGGACGAACGGGTTAAAACGCTGCCACAGAAAGGCCGGCAAATATTGAAACAGGAAACTGAACGGGCGTTTGCCTTATTGAAAACGCTTGATGAAAATCAGCGTAAACAGGCGATACTGGCAGCCGTAGCTTATGGAGATATTGTTACGAGCAATAAACGGAAAGCGTCGCTTGAAAAAATGGATGGTATTCGGATGGCAGACATGAAGCCTGACCAGAAGAAACTCTTTATGGAACTGTTGCAGGCCTACCTGACTAGTTACCGCGTTACGCTGGCCAAGCAGCAAATGGACAAACTCGAAAAAGATGGTCTGGATAACCTCCGGTTTGCCTGGGCGGGTGATCTTACGCCGGAACTGGGCGAAGGAAAAGGCTGGTATTACCGCATCCACGGGCCCACGATTCTGATCGAATATGATAATACGCAAACCAATGCTAATCACATACATACGGTTGTGCGGGATCTAACAAACGATTTTGGCGAGGATTTGCTTCTTGAACATTACAAGAACGCCAATCATAGCAAACCGTAGAGAATGTCATGTTGCCGTTTAACAAGTTTTAAGTGATCGAGCGATTGCATCTTTGTAACTTGTACGGTTTATTTTCCGTTATTAATACATGAAGAAACTCCTTATCTGTGCGTCGGTTGGGCTGCTGTCGGTAGCAGCTTCGGCGCAGGAAACGCAGTGGTATCTGCGCGATAAAACCGATAATACGGCGGGCATCAGCGTTGAACGCACCTACCGCGAACTCCTTAAAGATCGTAAACCTACCCCCGTAGTGGTGGCAGTGATTGACGGCGGTATCGACACCACCCACGAAGACCTGAAGCGGATTCTCTGGACGAACCCGAAAGAAATTCCGGGTAATAAAATAGACGACGACAAAAATGGCTACGTTGATGATGTCCACGGCTGGAATTTTCTGGGTGGGAAAGACGGACGTAACGTCGACGTAGAATCGGCTGAAGTGACCCGACTCTACGTTCAATTAAAGCCTAAATACGAAGGGAAGGATCGCAAAACGCTGAAACCGGCTGAGCAGAAAGAGTTCGACCTTTACACCAAAGTAAAAGACGAAGTCTCGAAAAACCGGGCTCAATATAAAGCACAATACCAGGGTATCAGCCAATTCGCTGAGCAGTTTACATCGGCGGTAACGATGCTGAAAAAAGCCCTGAACGTAACGAAACTCGATACCGCTACGTTGAGCAAAGCCGCCGATACGCTCCGAGATGCTTCTCTGAAACGGCCTGTGATGGGTGTGCTACGTCTGCTACGTGAACAAAAAGCGGGTTCGACGGACGTAGTAATGAGCGAACTTGAAAAGGCTAATGAGCAACTCAAGTCGCGGGCTGAATTCAACTATAATCCCGAGTTTGACGCCCGGTCAATAGTTGGCGATGATCCAAACAATGTAAACCAGCGCGATTACGGCAATCCTGATATTGCTGGCCCACGACCTGATCACGGCACCCACGTAGCGGGCATCATTGGTGGCGACCGGAGCAATAATCTGGGAATTTTGGGTATTGCGGACGCTGTGCAGATTATGGGTGTACGGGCCGTTCCCGATGGTGACGAGCGTGATAAAGACGTAGCAAACGCCATTCGTTACGCGGTCGATAACGGAGCGCAGATTATTAACATGAGCTTCGGAAAAGATTATTCGCCCCAGCGCAAAGCCGTTGAAGATGCCGAACGCTACGCACTTTCTAAAGGTGTATTGCTGGTTCACGCAGCCGGTAACGATGGCAAAGACATCGATACGGCCGCCAGTTATCCGGCCGCCCGTTTCATGGATGGTACTGAAATTGCCAACGTCATTACGGTTGGAGCCAGCGCTGAGCCGAACAATTCCGACTTGGTAGCCAGTTTCTCGAATTACGGTAAGAAAAACGTTGACGTGTTTGCACCTGGCAAAGACATTTATTCGACCGTGCCTGGTAGCAAGTACGAAAACAATAGCGGTACCAGCATGGCGTCGCCCGTAGTTGCTGGCGTAGCTGCGGTGTTGAAATCGTATTTTCCGAAATTGACTTACGCCGATATCAAGCGGATCATCATGCAATCGGCCACGCCGTATAGCACCAAAGTTCAGCGGCCAGAATCCACCGATAGCGTTGATTTTGCTTCTCTGTCAAAATCGGGCGGTATTGTTAATTTGTATGAAGCCGTTAAACTGGCTCTGGCACAGGAAGCGGGTTCAGGCAAAGGAAAATAGAGCTTCTTTACGAGTGCCATTACGTTGAGTAATGCGATTCGTAATTATAATTTCCCCGACTTACGTCGCTACGTGCGGTGAAGGTCGGGGTTATTTTTTGACAAAACGTCGGCTGAACGTATTGGAATCGTCGGTTAGTTGAAGAATGTAGCTACCGGGCGGCAGACTCTGCACAGAAATTATTTCCTCAACCTGATTATTTCGCGATTTTGCAGTAACAACGGGTTGTTGTAAAGCACCCTTTAGATCATAAATACGTAACTGCACCTGTTTAGCCGACGGATTTTCGTAACGTACCGAAAGCGTATGTTCGGCAGGGTTCGGATAAATTGAAAAGGCACCCGTTGGCTCTGGTGTTGTGGCCGTTATAACTGAGCTTTGCACGATACGTTCGCTGGAAAAACTCTCGCAGGTTTGCTGTTTTATCAGCACCTTATAAACACCTGTCTGCGCCACAACTAATCGATTGGCTATAGCATTGGCCAGTGCCTGATTATCGCGATACCACTGATAACGGTACGTAGTGTCGACGGGTGCCCGCAACGTAATGGTAGCTCCCTGTGGCAGAACCAGGTCCGTTTCCTGTGGAAGCAATTCGAGATTTAACAACGTGGTGGGTTGCATTACCGTTTCGTTCGAAAGGGTTTGGCAGCCATCTTCCGTAACCCGAATCTGGTAACGGCCCGGTTCGTCAACAGCCAACGTATCGACCTCTCCAACAGCTACCAGCTCACTGTTACGCAGCCATTCAATTCGTACGCCGTTAGCTGAATTAGCTTTTAATTGAACGGTTCCCTGACCGGCGCAAAGCCACTGATTGCCCGTCGGCGTAATGGCGGCCAGTGGTTTCTTAAGCTGAACTTTAACCGGTTGCGACGTAGCAGAACACCCTTTTTCGTCGGTGATACGTAGTGTATAAGCACCTTCCTGAGACACGCTGTAATCGTTGCTGATGCCATCGGTCAACGTACTACCGTTCCGTAACCACTGATAGCGCAGGTTAGCAGAAGGGTTTGTTAGTTGCAGGCGTAGAGCAGAACCATCGCACAATACAGTATCCCGGCTGGGCGAAATAGTGGCCGAAAGTTCGCACTTACTACGTTTTAAGCCGCTGATAAGTAATGAATAAGGCTGGCTTGAATAGGTTAATTTTCCTTTGTGCGATACGGTAAGAGTATATATTTTTCCCGGAATCGGGTTCGCAATAATCACCTGTTCCACGTTATCCCGGTCGTTGTTTCCTCGACTGGCCGCCATTTCAGGGTGTTCCGGGTCCATGACAAAAGGCATGTCGACATACATTCCATCACTTAAGCGCAGATCAAGGTCATTGACTAGTTTTGGCGTTCGACTGTTCAACGAATTGGCAATAACGGGCGTTGCCGTGCCTTCGGGATCAGTCCAGCAGAGCGTAGCAACTAACGGTTCATAGCCTTGAGCTACAACCGTTTGGCTAAACGTACTACCTGTAGATAAGACTTTTTCCTGAATAGTATGCGCCAGCTCTTCGTTGAGTAACAAACGGGCAGCCGCTTCGGTGTTGAGCAATCCCCAGCCTTGCCGATAATCGGGTCCGGCTGCGGGATTCTGGCGGTAGGCGGTGTGTATAGCCAGCCCTTTCAACGTAGCAGCCTGCATAAATTGCCCCGTCTGCGGCAGTCCCGGTGCTCGCTGTTTGGCGTATAATTCCTGAAGTAAAAAAAGAGATCCTGCTACGTTGGCAGACGCCATTGAGGTACCTGACAACGTACCATAAGCCGACTGGCTGCTGCTTAGCGTCGATAATACGGTAGAGCCGACGCCCAAAATATCCGGTTTGATACGTCCATCATCGGTTGGCCCCCAGCCACTAAAGGCAGTTGTACCTTCCAGAGTTGGCTGATTGGGGTCGGTGTACGTAAGATTTGCCGCCCCGATGGTCAGCACGTTTTTGGCCGTCGCTTCGGCTGGAATCACATCATATGTATCATTCCTACTCCGACTTCTTTTACTCTGAGTATCTGTGTTTTTGAGGTAATACGGCGTACCTTCGGGCGGACCGGTTTCGCCCCGTTTATTATCTGCCGAACGTACCATCAGGTGAAATGGGTTGTTATAGGCAATCCGGTCGAGGTCCTGTGTGCGGGTCGTGTAGAAACCGAACAGATAATCTTCGGTAGCGCTTATGGACGTATTTCCCCACCATTCCCATTTCAGATTTGGGTCGTTGCCGGGTCGTGATTCGTTGAAAACCCAGCCAACAACCGGACCATACGCGTGGTTGGAAATCAGCAGATCAGGAGCCGCCGAACTTATTTCGATAATATCATCGGTATAATCCCAGACCGACAGACTGGCTCCAAAAGCCATGCCTTTCGCATCGGGATTGATGCCCTGGGCAATCAACGTACCAGCCAGATGTGTAGCGTGATCGTTAGGAATGGACGAACTGTTTTTATGAACAATTCGGGCGGTGCTGCCTGCCGATGTCGCAAATTCCTGATGGGTAGTCAGCACCCGTCCACCATCCCAAAGACCCAATCGGCCAGCCATAACCGGAGAATTGCCAGACAAGGCGATGGGTAATGATCCCTGACCGTGCAGGGCTAACGTATGCGTACCGCGTGCCGCTTCGGTATTATGCGACGTATAATAAATCGGTTGCCCGAACGGATCGATTTCCTGAAGCTGAAGAATACGTTGTCTGGAATAGTTTTTGCGGAGGAACCAACCGTTACGTTGCGCCAGCTGAAGCGTTTGTTTTCGTAGCTGATTATACCGTTGTGTGAGTTTTTTTTGCCAGTTTGTATCCTGTTTCTGTGGTAAACCCTGCGCCTGAACCGTGAAATCAGAAATGCCTAGACAAACCAATAGAAGTCCTGTTGCATAGGAGGTTAAGCTCCTCATGCCGCATTTCGCCCTGATTTGCGTACATCGTTTAAGCCAGTAGAGGGTTAGCAGAATGATAGTCCGATTAGTGTTTTTGAATTCGTTTCACCCGGACAAACTCCGTCCGTTCATCGTCAACTACCACAAAAAACGTACCGCCAGGCAGGTCCGAAATATCGATTACCGCCTGATAAGTTTTTCCATCCCGTTGTAGCGTTGACTGCCGGACCGTCAGGCCGCGGATGTCTGTTAGACGTAGCGTGGGGGGCGTAGGTCTCGCCGACGTGATGGAAAGCGATACAATTATTTGCTTCGTCGCCGGATTGGGATACACATTCAATTCGGCCTTATCATCTATAGGTTCTGCCGCTAAAATCGTTACGGCAACTTCATCAGAAACCAGTTCGCCACAGCCGTTGACGTTTCCTTTGACGGAATAGCGTCCCGATTGACCAGCAATATACGTAGCAGACGTAGCACCTGTAATAGGTACGCCATTATTGAGCCACTGAATTGAGGAAATGGCATTCGACGTAAGCGTACCACCATTGACCGTTACAGTGGGCGTTTGTGCAGTACGTGACGTGAGAGTGACTGTTGAAGAACGTACCGCCGGGCAAACGTTCGCTACGTCGACCGCGTAACTTCCTGACGTAGCGGCCTGAATGCTACTGCTTGTAGCACCACTGATTATCTGTCCATTACGATACCACTGATACGTTAACCCGCTGCCAGTATTAGCCTGGAGTATAATGCTGGCTCCCTGACAAAAACTGGCCGATCCGTTGGGTGTAACACTGGCTGTCGTAGCCGATGCGCTAATGGGTTGTACAGCCGTACGTTGCAGGCTGGGGCAATCGAGCGAACGGACGCGCAGGTTATAAAAATAATACCAGGCCGTTTTGAGCGTGTCATTTGTGCTACCGTTGGCAAAAAGTGCTCCTTTGCTGCTTACTACCGCCTGTCCATTCTGTGATTTAAGCTGGTAAGGAAAGCCATTAACGCCTACATTGCTTCGGAAAATAGACGCTCCGTTGGCGTATTCGATAGTGATTTTGTACTCACCCGCCTGCGGAATTTTTAGGTTGAGGGGATACACAGTCCCTTGATCGTCAGGGTCGTCGACGAGTTGGCTGTTGGTGGTGGCCGTGAGGCTTTGGTTTCGGGTAGGTACTACGTCCAGCGTTACGCTCGAAATGGCTGTGTTGTCGTAGCGACGTACTGTAAATGTCAACTGACCCGCATTCCCAATGTAAAGCCGCGCACTTTCCAGAACGATGGGTACGGTGGTCGAAATAATGGGAGCCGGACCGAAATTATTGCTGTAGGTGCCGCCACCGAACGCTTTTTTGTCAACTGGCCCCAGCGTACCGGAAAAATCGTTGAGCGTAGCGTAGAACTGGCCGCTTGTAGGCAGCGTTTTTACCGAAATCTGATTCCCGGCCGCAATCAGGTTGCCACCGATGGGCGCGTCGTACCAGAAGGCCGTTCCGTTTCCGGTGTTACGTAGCGCAATAACCGTATCACTTCCACAACGGGCAGCAGTGAATAAACCGGGCGCTGGAGCTGGAGCGGTTGATACGCTGGTAATGAGGGTATTATTGGCAGGATTCTGGTCATTGCTTAGGCCAGTAGTCACAGCAAAACGATATGTTTGCCCAGCTGATAACGTAGTACCGACTGGTAACGAAAGCGTCAGGCTGCTTTCCCGAAACGCCAGAAGTTTCGGAACTACGCCCGTCAAGCTTGCTACGTTCGTATTGCTGGCGTCTATTACCTGAACGTTGACCGGTACGTTAGCCTGATCTGCGTTGCCGTAGTTCCGCACCCGGACACTCACCGTTACGTCCGTTCCGGTCTGACCGCAGAAATTAGCTTCTGGACTAACCAGTGCCGTTGCACCAACATCGTTGGACGTTTGAATTACGTTCAATACATAATCCTGCGTCTCGCCATTTCCGTACGCTCCACAGGCCGACACAGACGTAGCATTATCCGTTTCGGTAGCCACAATACGTAGTCGGATAAACTGCCCCTGCTGCACACTGGCGGGCACTGTTACGTTGGCCGTGAACTGACCTGAATTCGGTAGTATGTCGGACGTAACCAGTGTTTCGCCTACATCATCGAACGTACCATTCTGATTCCAGTCAGCGAAGGCTTTTACTACTACGTTCTTCACTGAGCCACAGCTGCCTAGCGATACCGTCAGCGGGATTTGCTGGCTGGCCTGAACATTCGTTTTTACCTGCGAAAAATCAGTATATGACGTGCAGCCGTCAGCGCCAGCCTGATTAATACTCCCAAACTGAACCCGGTTGATTTTAGTATCATTGGTTGATGAAGCGGCAGACGCACAATACGCTTTGCCGCCGATGCCACTGATCAATAAGGCGTAATCCTGCTTACCGCCATTGAGCGTATTTTTCGACGTAACGGTAATGGTGTAACTTTTTCCGGGCGTCGGGTCGGCGATGAGCACCTGCTCAACGTTGTCGCGGATGTTATCGCCCCGCGTAGCCGCAGCCGACGGATTATCGGGGTTGAGTATCCAGGGTAACGTAGCGGTTTTGCCATCGGTAATGCGAATGTCGAGGTCGTTGACGAGCTTGGGCGTACGGTCGTTTAAAGTAGTAGATGCTGTGCCGACAGGGTCAGTCCAGCAGATTGTCGACATCAATGGGCCTCTGCCTGAAGCAACGACGGCTACTGAGAAGGTTTCACCCTGCGCCAGGGTTTGTTCAGCCAGCGAATAATTCTGGTCGGTGTTGAGGATAACCCGTCCGGCACGTTCCATGTTAAGTAATCCCCAACCATTCTGATAATCAGGCCCTGGCGCACTGCCCGCTTCGTCGGCAGTATGTATGGCAAGCCCTTTGAGCGTTGATGATCGTAAAAAACGGCCATTGTTACGTTGCGAAAACAGTTCCTGTAAAAGCAGCAGCGAACCCGCTACGTTGGGCGACGACATCGACGTACCACTGAGCGACGTGTAGGCGCTGTCACTCTCTGACGTTGAGGATAATACGTTGACGCCAACGCCTGCAATATCCGGCTTAATACGTCCGTCGTCGGTTGGTCCCCAACTGCTGAACGTACTGATTGCTACATCGGCAGGTTGGTTATAGCCAAAGTTCAGGTTGTTGATAGCACCGACGGTTAGGATGTTTTTGGCTGTGCCATACGTTGGAATCAGATCATAACCATCCTGATTATTTCGGGGCGCTGTGCTGGTGGCATCGCTGAGGCCGAGAAAATAAGGCTGTCCGGCACCTGGCCCATTTGAACCACGATTATTTCCCGCCGATTTGACGATTAAATAATAAGGAGACGCCAGTGCGATTCTATCCCAGGAAATTGACGTTGAATTATAGATCCCAAACTTATAATCCTCTGTTTTACTGATTGTTGTGTCGCCCCACCATTCCCATTTGGTGGCCGTAGTTCGTGTATCGCTGAATACCCAACCTGCATTTGATCCGTAGGAATGATTAGAAATGAGCAGATTAGGCCCAGCAGAACTCATCTCGTTAACATCCTGACTGAAATCATAAGCTCGTAGATTGGTGCCGAAAGCCATGCCTTTATCGGCCGTGTTGACGCCAGCAGCAACCATAATTCCGGCTACGTGGGTAGAGTGGGCCGATAACGTAGCGGCACCATCAACCTGTGTAACGCGGCTCCCCGAATTGGTTCTGAATTCAACATGGGTGTTACGTACCTTGCCGCCATCCCACATCGCCAGCTTATCCGTCAACGTACTGCCCGAGAGCGCAAGTCCCAGACTGCCACCCGCATACAACGAATTCGTTCGGGTACTTTGAGCGGCTTTAGTGGTACTGTTAGTGGCGTCATATAGCAGTTCGCCCCGCTCGCTGATACCACGTAGCATCACGATTCGGCCCGATGGAGATTGTTGAAGAACGGGACGTTTGAGACGTGTTGCTTCGGCCAGGGCCTGCCGATAATTTTCAGTCTGTAGTTGTTCAATGGATCGCTGAACGGCTTTCTGTACCACCTGTTGCTGAACGCTATACTGTGGTAGCGGCTGAGCCACGGTTATGGCAAACGTAGCGACAACTAAACCGACAGTTGCCCATCCGCTTTTAAATAATTTCCATAAACGTTGATTCATAAAAAAGACGCAAAGAATATGTAACGAAGGTACGCATTCAGTACGAAAAAAAGTGGAGCCCCGTTGCGCGGAAAAGATGTTATTAACTACTGTTTAATTTAAGGCCAATCTATATACAGCAAATTCGTGAGCATAAAACAAACAGGCATGTAAGAGTAGTATAAACAGGGGGAATAACCGTCGCTTTTAGCTCCAGTAATACCGTACCGCAGGCCGTACGGCATTGATATTGTAACAAAACTGTACAATTCGAATAGGCATAACATAATCGGGCTCTGTGCTGTTAGCATTGTAGCGGCTCTTGCATCCTGCCAGCCTACTTCAAAGGCCAAAACGATTCAACAACGTCAAAAGCCATGGATACCAGTCAGAAACTACAGCCAGCCGAAAGCGGTTATGCGGACGTAAACGGGTTAAAAATGTATTATGAGGTATACGGTAAAGGCAAACCTCTGGTACTGCTGCATGGCTCTTTTCTATCGATACCTTTGAATTGGTCGCGTTTCATACCTCTGCTGGCCAAAGACCGTAAAGTAATTGTACCCGAAATGCAGGGTCATGGCCGCACAAAGGATATAGATCGTACATTAAGTTACGAAGGTATGGCCGACGATGTATCCGGTTTGCTTGAACACCTCAATGTAAACAGCGCTGACGTACTAGGATATAGTATGGGAACTGGAATAGCTTTCCAGGTCGCGGTGCGCCACCCCAAACAGGTACGCAGGCTCATAGCGTTGTCGGGCACCTATGCGCACGACGGATGGTGGCCCGATACAGAAGCTAGTTTTGCTACCTTCACCGCAGACATGTTCAAGGGTAGTCAAATAGAGAAAGAATATACTAAAGAATATACTAGTTTCGGATACGACACGGCTGATTTTTCGGCACTTGTGAAAAAGATTGTCGGTGTAGATCTGAAATCTTATGATTGGTCGAAGGACGTAAAGAATATACAGGCCCCCATATTTATGGCCATTGGCGATGCCGATGGTGTACGCTTTGACCATGCGTTGGAACTGTTCCGGGCTAAAGGTGGTGGAAAGCAGGGAGATCTGCACGGGTTGCCACAATTACGGCTGGCCATTCTACCGGGTACTACGCACATAGGCATGTTGCACCGGACGGATTGGCTGATACCAATGATCTCTGACTTTCTGGATGCTGACCTAAATGCGCCACCACCAACTGAGTTTTGATAATAGAACACTGAGTTTTACATGTCGCCATCCTGTTTATCAGGAGATTAAACTGATTTAATCCGCAGGTTATTAAACCTTTGTGGCTTTCGCGCATCCTATTAGCTCAAACTGCTCCGTTGCTGATGGATATAGTCACAAAACAATCCCAGGAGATTGCTCGATTGCGCTATCTGTATAGCCGGGCCGGATTCGGTGCCACGCCGACTGAACTTACCGAAGCATCCCGACAATCGTTACGTAAGGCGGTGCGCAAGCTGCTGAAAGACAGTGAGTCCTTCGCCGAGTTACGGGTGGTGGAAGCTGATCAGAACGAAACGAAGCGACAACTGAAAGGTCTCTTTCGGGATGGACAACTCGATAAGGATATGCTCAAGGAACGCATTCGGCAGAATGCTGAGAAAGTGCGTGGCCTTAATCTGCAATGGCTCGATCAGATGGCGTCGGGGAAGTCGTCGTTACGTGAAAAGATGGCTCTATTTTGGCATGGTCATTTTGCTTGTCGGGCGCAGGGACGTAACCCGCTTTTTATGCAGCAATATGCTAATACGTTACGTCAGCATGCGTTGGGTCGTTTCGGCGATTTGCTGATGGCTGTTTCGAAATCTCCGGCGATGCTGCAATTTCTGAATAACCAGCAGAACCGGAAAAATGCACCGAATGAGAATTTCGCCCGCGAAGTGATGGAATTATTTACGCTGGGTCGGGGAAATTATTCGGAGCATGACATCAAGGAAACGGCCCGCGCTTTTACGGGCTGGCAGTTCACACCCGAAGGCGAATTTGTGTTCCGGGAGCGGGTGCATGACGAGGGCGAGAAAACGATTTTTGGCAAAATGGGCGCTTTCAAAGGTGAGGACGTTGTAGCCATGCTGCTCGAACGAAAAGAAACGGCTCACTATATCACTGCCAAAATCTATCGTTTCTTCGTGAATGAAGAGGAAGATAAAAAACAGGTCGATACGTTAGCTGAGCAGTTTTATAAAAGCAATTACGACATCGCGCAGTTGATGGAGACGATCTTCTCTGCCGACTGGTTCTACGATGCTAAAAACGTCGGTGCGCATATCAAATCGCCGGTTGAGCTGCTGGCCGGTCTGCGCCACACGCTTGGCGTGCAATTCGATCAGCCGCAACCGCAAATTTTTGTGCAGCGAACGCTCGGACAATTACTTTTTTATCCGCCGAACGTAGCAGGCTGGCCGGGTGGCGGAAACTGGATCGATTCATCGAGCTTGCTGTTTCGGATGCAATTACCCAACTACGTATTGAAAGCGGCCGAAGTTGCGATACGTCCAAAAGCAGATGGTGATGTAAATACAGAGCCACTGGCGCGGAAAGGAGCCGCCCGTTTTCAGACAAAAGTCGACTGGGCCGATTTCGAAGCGTCGTTCGCCAAAACTGCTGATAATGAGTTAATCGACTCCATCGCGCTTACATTATTGCCATTCCCGTTACGTACCGAGCAACGTAACATCATCGAAAAACAAACCAAACCCGATCAGACTCGTTCCGAGCGCATCCATGCCCTAACAGCCGCGCTCATGAGCCTGCCCGAGTATCAACTAACTTAATGAGTGAATGCGTGCAAGCGCGAATAGTCATCCAGTAGCGCTCTTTCTCTCTTTCGCTCTTTCACCATTATGAACCGTAGAAACTTCCTGAAACAATCGGCTTTTACGACGGCGGGCACCCTGCTGATTCCGCATTTTCTGAAAGCCTACGAAGCGCAGATGATGGGCCAGCCGGTCGCACCGAACGGGAAAATCGTTGTGATTGTGCAGCTGTCGGGCGGAAACGACGGCCTGAATACGGTTGTACCGTATCGGAATGACATTTACTACCGCGAACGTCCGACGATTGCGATTCGCCCGGAAAAAGTCCTGAAACTCAATGACGACATTGGGCTGCATCCATCTATGGGCCCTTTAAAAGCGTTGTACGACGAAGGATTGGTAACGGTGATCAACAACGTTGGTTATCCCAACCCCGACCGCTCGCACTTTCGCTCGATGGACATCTGGCAAACCGCCAGCGATTCTGATAAATACATGCATACGGGCTGGGTGGGTCGTTATCTGGACGCGGCTTGTGCTGGTAAACCGCAACAACCCTTTCGGACTATCGAAGTCGATGATACGTTGAGTCTGGCTATGAAGAGCGATACGTTAAATGGCCTGGCTTTGCTTGATCCTAAAAAACTATACAATCAGACACGTAGCGGGTTGGTGACCAATCTAAGCAAAGAACAGCCAGCTAATGAACATCAGTCGGTTTCGTATCTGTACAAAACCCTGGCCGAAACCGTATCATCGGCGGAATACGTGTTCGATAAGGCGAAAGCGGCTGCTACATCCACAAGCTATCCGGCCAGTGAGTTAGGTAATCGATTGAAAACGGTGTCGCAACTCATCCAGTCGGGGGTAAATACGAGCGTTTACTACGTATCGATTAGCGGTTTCGATACCCATATCAACCAGCCAGGGCAGCAGGAACGGTTATTGGGCCAATACGCCGAAGCGGTTGGTACGTTTATGGCCGATTTGAAAACAGCGGGTCGCCAAAACGACGTATTACTGATGACGTTTTCGGAATTTGGTCGGCGGGTGAAGCAGAACGCCAGTAACGGTACCGACCACGGAACGGCCAACAACGTATTCCTGATTGGTGGTGGACTGCCCTCGAAACGGGTTCTGAACGAAGCGCCTAATCTCACCAAACTCGATGAGGGTGATTTAGTTTATTCCGTTGATTTCCGGCAAATCTACGCTACGCTTCTCCGCGATTACCTGGGTGCCGACGACGTAGCGATTTTAGGCCGGAAGTTCGATGGGCTGAAGATTGTGTAATAAAGCGGCTCTTTTGTAGGGAAGTAAAAGGCGGCAGGACTATTATTGAATAGTCCTGCCGCCTTTTACTTCCCTAATTTCATTCCCTAAATAGACAAGTTTCTATTCAGGAGATGGATATGTATATAAATTGTACATTCTGTACAGAACTTACAGGTATTAATACTGATTGTAACCATATAAATTACTCTCGAAAACCATGACCCATTCAGTCAGTAGTACTCAGGATGCCCGTAAAAATTTCTCAGAAATCATTAGCAAAGCCGCTTTTGGTAAGGAAGCTACTATTATTACCCGGTCTGGCAAGAACGTAGCCGCCGTCATATCGTTTGAGGACTATGAATTTTATCAGCAGTTGGAAGATAAGCTTGATGGTGAATTAGCAACAACAAGATTAGCGCAAAACAACAAGCGCTACTCTCCCGAAGAAGTAAAGGCCCGTTTGGGTTTATAAAAATTGACCGAGTAATATTTCCCTTTCATGACTAACGCGTATCGAATAGAGTACGATGAAGCTGCTTTAGATGATTTACTTAAGCTGTCCAAGAAAGCTCAAAAAAGCCATAGACAAATTAGCAGAATCGCCACGTGTAGGTAATATAAACCAGCTAAAAGGTATAGCAAACTATTCAGGTTACGAACCGGCGATTACCGAATCGTCTACACCGTTGAAGGTGAAGTTATTCTCATTACGATAATCGCCGTTGGACCTAGAAAAGATATATACGATCTTCTAAAACGTCGTATTGAGTAAACTAATCACTACAACTTCCGCAAACTACTAATCGACAAGCGTTCTACACCCAACTCAATCAATTCTTCCAGTTGCTGCTCGCTGGCGCCGTCGGCTACGATTTTTACACCAACTGATTTAGGAACGTGCTTCCGGAACGTAATAGCTGATTCGTGATGATACGTTGGTAAATTAGCTGTAGCGGACGTAGCAAAACCCGTTGCATTCTTAATAAAATCAGCTCCGGCGTCGGCAGCTAGTTTGATGAGCTGCTTTTGCTGGTCGACGGTAAGCAATGCCGATTCCAGAATAACGGTGAGGAATTTTTCCTGCTTGTGAACCGGCGCTACCAGTTTAGCCAACTCAATTTTCAGCCAGACAGATGCTGGCGAAAACAGCGCCGACGTATTGATTACTACCTCAATTTCACTGGCGCCATCGGCCAGCGCCCATTCGACTTCGGTTTGCTTGGCTTCGGTACGTTGGTAGCCAAACGGAAAACC
The DNA here is from genome assembly GCF_054778555.1 of Spirosoma flavus. NCBI lineage: Bacteria > Pseudomonadati > Bacteroidota > Cytophagia > Cytophagales > Cytophagaceae > Spirosoma > Spirosoma flavus. Next base: position 828,481 of record NZ_BAAGZL010000003.1, on the reverse strand, counting down.
AACCACCGTTGCTAACGTAGCAGGGTGCGTATCGCCCATTTCCCGCCGGAATTTCTTTACCCAAAACGGCGAAACCGTCATTCCCGCCAATCCCAGTTGCGTCGCTTCATCAAGCACTTCATACTGCTCATTGAGCGTAACGCCCGGATGCAGCAACGTCCGCTCGATATAAGGGAAAAGGTGATTCATATTTAAAGAGCTAAAGGGTGAATGAGTGAAAGAGCGAATAACATCCGGTAGCAAACCATCCGGCAGATTCGCTCTTTCACTCTTGCATTCTTTCGCTCTTTTTAGTTAAAGTACTTCAGCTTAATAACTTCCTTCGGTTCGAGGAAGCGCCATTTACCGCGGGGAAGTTCTTTCTTGGTCAGACCGGCATACGTAGTACGGTCAAGTTTGGAGACTTCGTAACCGAAGTGCTCGAACATCCGGCGCACAATCCGGTTGCGACCCGAGTGGATTTCAATGCCCACTACGTAGGCGTCGGGCGTTACGATGCTGATCGCGTCGGGCTTAATGGGGCCGTCTTCTAGTTCAATACCTTGCTGAAGGGCTTCGAAATGCTCAGTCGTCATCGGTTTGTCCAGCTCAACCTGATAGATCTTGCGAATGTTGTTCGATGGGTGCGTGAGCTTATCCGCCAGTTCGCCGTCGTTGGTGAGGAGCAGCAAACCAGTTGTATTTCGGTCTAGGCGACCGACGGGATACATGCGGTAATTACCCGCATCGGCCACTAATTCCATCACCGTTTTACGTTCCTCCGGATCGTCGGTGGTGGTGATATAATCTTTGGGTTTGTTCAGCAGTACGTAGACGAACCGTTCTGGATTCAGCACTTTGGTGCCGTATTTTACGGTATCGCCGTCTTTGACTTTATAACCCATTTCGGTGACGACTTTGCCGTTAACCGAAATGTCGCCACGAGCGATTAATTCGTCAGCTTCCCGGCGCGAGCAGACGCCCGAATTGGCAATATATCGGTTCAAACGTATCAGGCCATCTTCTTCAGGCGATTTCCGTTTGGGTCTGGCTGATTCGTCACTTTTTGGTCCACGTTTCGGTTTAAATGAGCCTCTTTCTTCAAAAGAAGGCCGCTGATAATTAGGCGCTTTGTCGAATTTGCCCGTTCGACGTTCGCCCGATTCTTTACGTTGCTCCGGCGAAAAGCGAGAATTTTCAGGTTGATTTGTTTCGTTGTTACGGCTATTTCGTCGGTTCTCGCTACGTTGTTCGCTAGCTCCAAAACGATCTCTGTTCCGATTGTCGTTGTCCCGGTTGAATCCGCCTTCGCGCTTAAATGACGGGCGCTCGTCTCTCGAAAAACGATTTGGTCCCTCGTTACGTCGTGGCGAGTCGTTATCACGTTCGCGACGGAAGTTTGGCCGGTCGTCGTTACGTCGGTCCGAAAAACGGTTTCCGCTACGTTGCTCATCGTTGTTTGTCCGTTCGCGGGGTTTGCCCCATTCTGGTTTCCGTTCCTGCCATCGACCGCTACGTTGCTCGTCGCTACGGTTGTCATCGCGATTGAAACGGGGGCGGTCGTTATTCTGATCGTCGCGGTTGAAACGAGGGCGATCTCCATCGCGGTCGTCACGGCGAAAACTGGGTTTGTCGTTACGTTGATCGTTGAAACGGCGCTCGCTGCCGAAGCGGTCGGTGTTACGTTCAAAACGTGAATTCTGACCCCGGTTTTCGTCCCGATTCCCACCAGAAAATCGGTCGCTGTTACCTCTTGGACGATCATTATCGCGGGGAAATGGCCGGTCGCTACGTTCCCGGTTGAAGCGTGGTTTATCATCGCGCGATCCGAAATTATCCCGTTGGGGCTGGTCGCGGTTGAAACGTGGTGGGCGGCTTTCGGAATTATCCCGTTGGCTACGTCCTTCAAAACGGTCATTGCCACGTGATGGCCGGTCGTTGTCGCGGGGAAAAGGCCGGTCGTTACGTTCCCGATTGAAACGGGGTTTGTCGTCGCGGCTGTTAAAATCTCTTGAATTATCTGACCGATTGAAACGGGGTCGGTCATTATCGTTGTCCCGATTAAAGCGTGGGGCGTCATCCCGACGGCCAAATGAACGATCCTCCCGGCGGGGGGCACCATCACGGTTAGGGCGTCTGCCCCGGTCGTTCTGTTCTGAATCCTGATTCATGGAAAAATACAGTAAATCGTATTGTTAAAGAAGAAAACAAGGCTGATTGTCAGCTTTTTTACTGAGGTAGATGTAAAATGGGGTGCAAAGTTACGCCTTTTTTAAGCAACGTAGTACCCGGTGATTTTATGCAAACAATTTTTATCGGAAAAACAATCCGAAGTAAGCAATAATACTAGGCAATAGTTGCCAGTCGTTAGTCGATAGTCAACAGGATCCGAAAGCTGGATACCGATGACGGATAACCATCAGCTAAGCTCCTATGCCCCGTCCAACACTGACTCCACTTTACACGCCGTCGCGTCAAGCCATCGAGCAATCCTGCATGAAGCGATACATGGACTGGCTGTTTGTCAAAAAAGGGTTGTATTTCCGGGATTATGACGATTTATGGGACTGGTCGGTAACGGATCTGGAAGACTTTTGGGAAAGTATTTGGCAGTTTTTTGACATTCAGTCGCATACGCCTTATCAGCAGGTGGTGTTTCGGCCATCGCAGCGGGATATGATCGGAACGGATTGGTTTTCAGGGGCCACGCTCAACTATGCCGAACATATTTTTCGACACAAAACCGTACAGAGGCACTCAGACAGACCGGCTATGCTGTATGCCTCGGAGCATCAGCCTGTAAAAGCCATTTCCTGGGAAACGCTCGAGCAGGAGGTTGCGGCCGTGGCAACGTATCTGCGCCAGCAGGGGGTTGGTGTAGGCGACCGTGTTGTGGCTGTATTGCCCAACATCCCCGAAGCAGTCGTGGCGTTTTTGGCGACAAATGCCATTGGCGCCGTATGGTCGAGTTGTTCGCCGGATTTTGGTACGGCTAGTGTGGTGGAGCGATTTCGGCAAATCGAACCAAAAATTCTGATTGCGGCTGATGGTTATAGTTACAATGGTAAGTCTATTGATAAAACCGATTCGGTTCAGGAATTGATAACGCGATTGCCGACGCTACGTCAGGTAATCTGGGTACCTTACCTGGCTGGCGATTCGTCTAAATTAGCGGACGTATGGCCTGACTCGATTAGTCAGTCGCGCCGATTTTCTGTTCACTGGGACAACGTATTGGCAACCTCCGCGCCCGATGGATTAACATTTGAAGCCGTTCCGTTCGAGCACCCGATCTGGGTTTTGTATTCGTCAGGTACTACCGGGAAACCGAAAGCCATTACGCATAGCGTGGGTGGCTGTCTGCTCGAACATCTAAAAGCGCTGGCCTTGCACCAGGACGTGCGCGTGGGTGAACGGTATTTCTGGTACTCGACCACCGGCTGGATGATGTGGAATTATGCTGTCGGGTCGATGCTGGCTGGTGCTACGTTGGTTCTGTATGATGGTTCGCCCGCGTATCCTGATTTAAACGTGCTCTGGAAGCTAGCCGATGATGCACGTATCAATCATTTTGGCGGTGGCGCGGCTTATTTTCTGGGTTGTCTGCGGGCGGGACTAAAACCCGGTGCTACGTTCCGGCTCAATTATCTACGTAGCATTGGCTCGACTGGATCGCCGTTGCCGCCCGAAGGGTTTCGGTGGATATATGAGTCGGTGAAATCGAACGTGTGGCTGATTTCGCTGAGTGGCGGCACCGACGTTTGCAGCGCGTTCGTGGGCGGAAATCCATTATTGCCCGTTTATGAAGGCGAAATCCAGTGCCGAATGTTAGGCTGCAAAGTTGAAGCGGTCGATAGTAAAGGCCAGTCAGTACGTGGTGAGCTAGGTGAGATGGTCATTCAGGAGCCCATGCCGTCGATGCCCATTTATTTCTGGAATGATCCCGATAATAATCGGTATCGGAAAAGCTATTTTGAAGAATATTCCGGCATCTGGCGCCATGGCGATTACATTCAGATTACCGAACGTAACGGCGTCATTATTTACGGCCGTTCCGACGCTACGTTGAATCGCGATGGGATACGTATCGGCACCAGCGAAATTTACAGTGCTGTAGAGAGTTTGCCTGAAATTGCGGATAGTCTGGTGGTTGGTCTTGAGCAGCCGGGCGGGCGGTATTTTATGCCTCTGTTTGTGGTGCTACGTAACGGTGCTACGTTAACCGATACGTTAAAAGACCGTATTCGGCAAACGCTACGTTCCCAGTTCAGTCCGCGCCACGTTCCCGACGCCGTTTTTGCGATTGAAGAAATACCATATACGATTAGTGGAAAAAAACTGGAGACACCCGTCAAGAAGATTCTGTCAGGGATGGACCCGACGCTCGCTACCAGCAAAGACACACTACGTAATCCAGATTCGTTAGAGCAGTTTGTAGGATTTACGGTTAGCCGGTGAAGCTTTTACCAAAGAGATTTATTGTAGCATTTTATCATACGACGAAGCCGGATCAGCGACCCGGCTTCGTCAGTATGGCAAAAAAGTTGATTCGATCAAATATTAGTTGACATCTCCCCGACCCAGTAATTTCTCGGCGAAACGCTCGTCGGCCAGCAGCTTGCGAATCATTTCCAGTTCATCTTCGGCCAGTAAATCACCTAAACTCAATTGGTATAAATTGGCTAAGCCTTCTAGCTTATTAATAGGTGGTTGCGTCTGTCCGCTTTCCCATTTACAATAAGCAGGCTGGGTCATTCCCATGTTAAAAGCGATATATTCCTGCGAATAGCCAAACAACTGACGTAACCGACGAAGCTTCTCTGATAGCAAAGGCATAGTCTTTTCATTTATGGAATAACTAACACTAAACGAGTAGATCAAGCTGGCATAGTCAGAACGGTTATATATGGTAAGTCTGTAGGTAAACGTACGGAAGCATGACAGAGTTTAGATTTATTTTGGGGAAGGATTTTCTGAATAATGAGTTAATGGCCTACTTATGCGGGTTATAATTTTATAACTGAAAGCTATTATTTTATAAAGACAAGTTATCAGAGTGGGCCGACTAATCCCCCAACTTTGTCCCATCCAAACGGCAAAACGGCTCGCCAATAGTTTCTGAAAGCCCGATTGTTGTTGGGAAGCGGACGCCGAAAAGCATATAGAGTAGGCACCATTAATATATATCGTTATGAAAACGTTCGATTTTGCTACCCTCGGTGTTGAGGAGCTAACCAATCAGGAAATGATTAACAATCACGGTGGTGGCGACAACACCAGTTTATTAAACATCGGCTCAATTACAGTTGCCGATTTAGTAGATGTAAGTAACAACAGTCTGTTCAACGGGAATTACGCTCTGTTCAGCGGTAACACAACCAATACAAGCCCATCAACGGGTATCGGTTTTAGCTTCAATACGAGCAATTCGTAGACAAACGGCTTGCGTACCTGCAAGTCGAAATGAGTAGCTACATAAGTGAAATGTTCACCTAACACTATCTCATTATGAAAACGCTCGATTTGGCTGCTCTCCATGTAGAGGAGCTCACTAATCAGGAAATGATTGGTAATCAAGGTGGTGGCGATAGAAGTAATTCATCTGGTTTTCAGGCGACAGATATCAAGGTTTTTGATAGTGATCCTGGAGACAAGATTCTGTGGACTGGTAACGCTTCAGTAGCTAGCCCGGTTTACAACGTATCGCGCCAATAAGTGTAAATTTCTCATAAAGAGCGATTTAATTAAAAGTAATCGGATTGATGAGTCCATCATTCCGTATTGTTCAACTTAAATTTTATATCGTTATGAAAACGTTCGATTTTGCTAACCTCGGCGTAGAGGAGCTAACTAATCAGGAATTGATCAATAATCATGGTGGTGGTGACAATACCAGCATCGGAAATATAGGTGGGATTGCTATCGGCGATTTAGTCGATTTAAGCGGTAACAGCCTGTTTAATGGCGATAGCGCTTTGTTCAGCGGCAATACCACAAATACGAATCCAGTAACGAACCTGCTGTTTAACTTCAGCTCGCAGGGTTCGTAAAGTATAGAGTTGTGGCCTGATAATCAGGTTGCTAATTCGCGATAAGTAAGCAGGAATTTTGTCCAGATGATAGGAAAACAATCTAATGTTTCTATCGGATGGGCAAAATCCCTGCTTTTTAGTTATGCGTATATAGACCCAACTTACTCAACGAAACCATGAACGAAAAAGACTTCTCTTATGGGCTGGTTACGTACCTGCCCCGCGTCAGCGTCAGAAGCCAGCTCATTTATTCAACAGTGCTGATCGTGGTATTCCTGACATTGCTGGCGTTACCCTTCATTTACGTCGACATATCAGTTCAGGCCAACGGACTGGTTCGGCCGATTTCAGAACGTAGTGAAATTAAAGCGACCGCTGGGGCTGTCATCCAGAAAGTGATGGTACGTGAATGGGAGCCGGTCAAACAGGGTCAGCCCTTATTCCAGCTCCGATCTGAATCGTTGGAAACCCGCAAGCAACTGATTGATAAGCAAATAAAAGAAAAGCAAGCCTTTGCTCGCGATTTAGACCAGCTCACTCGCAAGTCCTGGAAACTAGTCAACGGACTATCCGCGCCACTTTATCGGCAGGAATACAGTCAGTTTCGGGCGGTGGTGGAAGAAAGCTGGAATCTGCAGGAAAAGCGCAAACGAGAGCTTCAGACGGCTGAACTTCTTTATTCACAGAAAGTAATTGCCCGACTCGAATACGAAGATGCGCTCTACGCCCACAAAGCAGCAATGGCTCGCTATAATACGTTGGTTGAACAGCAACGTAGCGGCTGGCAAACCGACCTGACTCAAACCCGGCGCGACCTGGCTAATCTGGAAACCGACGCCAAGCAACTCCGTGAAGAACAGGAACTTTACGTACTAAAAGCGCCCGTTGGCGGCACCGCTACGCAATTGGCGGGTCGTTACGCAGGTAGCTACGTACAACCCGGCGACGTATTGGCGGTCGTTTCCCCCGACTCTACGCTAATTGCCGAAGCCTACGTACCATCCAAAGATATTGGCCTTCTGAAACCGGGACAGCCGGTACGTTTGCAGGTCGATGCGTTTAATTACAATCAATGGGGGCTGCTAACGGGCCGCGTAATCGACATTGCCAATGATTTTACGACAGCCAACGGCGAACCGGTTTTCAAAGTACGCTGTCAATTAGACCGGCCGTATTTGACTTTACAGAATGGGTATCAGGGCCGTTTGAAAAAAGGAATGACAGTGCAGACGAGGTTCCAGGTAGCGCGTCGCTCGTTGTTTCAACTACTATACGACAAGGCTGATGATTGGCTAAATCCCGCCATAAATACCCAAAAATCGGCTACGGCTAATGCGCAGAAGGAGGGCGGCCGGGCAATATGAACGAGACTCAGCAAAGCAAAAGTCATAAAGCATTCGAACAATTAGAGCGTGTTCGCGAGTGGTTTGCGGAAAAAAGTATCAGTAGCCGGGTTCGTATCAAACAGCGGGATATAACTGACTGTGGAGCCGCTTGTCTGGTATCGGTGGCCGCGTATTACAGGTTGCTGCTGCCCGTGGCCCGAATCCGGCAGATGGCCGCTACTGACCAGAAAGGTACTACGGTACTTGGCATGGTCGAAGCTGCGCAAAAACTTGGTTTTCAGGCGAAAGGAGTAAAAGCACCGTTTGAAAGCCTGTCGAAAATTCCACAACCGACTATTGCGCACGTCAATATCCCCAACAGTCAGCTCCAGCATTACGTTGTTGTTTACCGCGTAACGCCCCAGCAGATTACGGTCATGGACCCGTCGGATGGGCAGATGCACAAGCTCACTCCCGAAGCTTTTCAGGCCGTCTGGACGGGCTTACTGGTGCTTTTGATTCCCGACGAAACTTTTGAAGTTGGCAACAAGACCGTACCAGTGCTGCAACGTTTCTGGCAGTTGCTACAGCCGCACCGCGCCGTTATGTTTCAGGCGCTTTTTGGTGCACTGATTTATACAATCCTTGGCTTATCGTCGGCCATTTACATTCAGAAAATCGTTGATAACGTACTGGTCAACGGCAACCGAAATCTGCTCAATCTGCTTAGCGTAGTGATGATTGGGCTGCTGATTTTGCAGATTTTTATTGGGGCCACCAAAAGCTTTTTTAACCTGAAAACCGGCCAACGAATTGATGCCGCGCTGATTCTGGGGTACTACAAACACCTGATGACCCTGCCGCAGTCGTTTTTCGATACCATGCGGGTAGGAGAGGTGATTTCGCGCGTGAACGACGCCGTTAAAATCAGAACGTTTGTCAACGACGTAGCACTTGGCCTGCTCGTCAACGTATTGATTGTCATTTTCTCGTTCGGGTTAATGTTTTCCTATTACTGGAAACTTGCCGTTATTCTGGTACTCATCGTTCCTTTTTACGCGGGTATTTATTGGGTAATGAACCGATTCAATCAGCGCTATCAACGAAAATTGATGGAAAATTCCGCCGATCTGGAAGCGCAACTCGTTGAATCGCTCAACGCCATGCCCACCATCAAACGGTTTGGACTAGAGCAGTTTGCCAGTCAGAAAACCGAAAACCGGTTCGTAGCGCTTCTGCAAACGATTTTCCAGACAGGTAGCGCGGGTATTTACGCGGGTAACGCGTCGGAATTTATTACTCGATTGTTCACGATAATTTTACTCTGGGTTGGCGCTGGCTACGTACTGCAAAACGATCTGACGCCCGGTGAGCTGCTGTCGTTTTACGCACTTATCGGCTACTTTACGGGTCCAGCCGCTGGCCTGATTGGCTCTAACCGGAGCATTCAGGAGGCTTTGATTGCTGCAGACCGCCTGTTCGAAATTATGGACCTTGACCGCGAATCGAACGAAAACAAGGTTCAGCTGAAGCCTGACATGGTTGGCCCGATACGTTTCCAGCACGTTACGTTCCGCTACGGCACCCGCGCTACGGTTTTCGACGATCTGGTGCTGACCATGCCCAAGGGGAAAATTACGGCGGTGGTTGGCGAAAGCGGTTCCGGTAAATCAACGCTGATGTCGTTGGTGCAGGGGCTGTATCCGTTGCAGAGTGGGAACATCTTCATCGGCGATTACGACATCAAACACCTTCACGCCGATAGTCTGCGTCGGGTGGTTAGCGTAGTGCCGCAAAAGACGGATTTGTTCGCAGGAAACGTCATCGAAAACATTGCCATCGGCGAAGAAGAACCGGATATGCAGCGGCTACTGGCCATTTGCGAACAATTGGGTATTACCGACTTCATTGAGCGAATGCCAAATGGCTTCAAGACGTATCTGGGCGAAAACGGCGCAACGCTTTCCGGCGGTCAACGACAACGGCTGGCGATTGCCCGTGCGCTCTATCGCCAACCCGAAATTCTGATTCTGGACGAAGCTACGTCAGCGCTGGATTCAGTGTCGGAGCAGTTTGTGCAACGTACTGTGCAACAGCTACGTAAGGAAGGAAAAACCATCATCATTATTGCGCACCGGCTCAGTACGGTACGTAAGGCCGACAAAATTGTGGTGCTGGAACAGGGACGTATCATTGAGGAAGGAAAACATGTGGATTTGCTCAAAAACGGGAAAGCATATTCGCAGTTCTGGCAGCAGCAAACTGAAGTGGTGTAGCCAATTAGGAAATTTTAACAATATGTTAAGTTTCTGGCAAACATTTCGCTATCTTCCAAACGTTAAAGGCATAGAGATTACTCAGCTCATTACGTCCAGATGGATACAGAAAATAAATTTGAAAACGAACCCGCACATGAGGATGCAGGCGGCCCCGCGAAGCGTATTCAAAACGACAAGGCGACCGTTCGGCTTCCGATGCTTGTGGGAATTACGCTGGCCGGTGGCATGCTCATTGGCGCTACGTTTTTCGGCGGTACCAAGAGCTTGAACAGCATTGGGAAGGGTTATACTAAGTACCGGGAAATTCTTCAATTGATTGAAAATAACTACGTTGATTCGGTCAATACGGACGATCTGGTTGATTTCTCGATTGAGAAAATGCTCGAAAAACTCGATCCGCATACGGCTTACATGAATCCGCAGGATGCCGTTGCGGCCCGTTCGCAGCTGGAAGGTGGATTTGATGGCATTGGCGTCGAATTCAATATCTACAAAGATACCGTCTACGTAGTGACTCCGCTGGCGGGCGGTCCGTCGGAAACAGCTGGTATTATCAGCGGAGATAAAATCATCAAGGTTGACGATAAGCCGCTGGCCGGTGCTAAAATCGAAAATAGTGCTGTTTTTAAGGCGCTACGTGGCAAACGGGGATCGGAAGTTAAACTGACCATTTTGCGAAAAGGGGATAAGGAACCTAAAGTATTCGCCATTACCCGCGACCGGATTCCAACGTATTCTGTCGATGCAGCTTATATGATCGACGCCAAAACCGGCTATTTGAAAATCAACCGGTTCTCCGAAACCACGTACGACGAGTTTAAAACGGCGCTGACTTCATTGAAATCGCAGGGAATGACGCAACTCATGCTCGACTTACGTAACAACCCCGGCGGCTACATGGACCGGGCCACCAGCATCGCTGACGAATTTATTTCGGGTAATAAACTGCTGGTTTACACCGACGGAAAAGACAATCGCTACGATCGCAAAACATATGCCCGCATGCAGGGTCAGTTTGAGGAAGGGGCGTTGGTCGTGCTGGTTGATGAAGGTAGTGCGTCTGCCTCTGAAATTGTGGCCGGTGCTTTGCAGGACCACGACCGGGCTTTGATCGCAGGTCGGCGTTCGTTTGGTAAAGGACTGGTACAGATGCCCGTTACGTTGTCGGACGGTTCTGAACTTCGTTTGACGATTTCTCGCTATTATACGCCCAGCGGACGTAGCATTCAAAAACCTTATGTGCCGGGCCACGAAGGTGATTACGAAAAAGACCTCGAACTACGTTCGAAACGGGGTGAGTATTATATCGCTGATTCCATTAAAAATGACCCCAAATTGAAGTTCAAAACAGATGGCGGTCGAGTGGTTTACGGCGGTGGCGGTATTACGCCCGACTACTTCATTCCACGGGATTCGAGCTGGCAAACGCCTTATTTGATTCAATTGTACAGCAAGAACATTATCCGCGAGTTTGCGATGGAATACACGAACGACAATCGGAAAAAACTCGAAAAGTTGCCTTTCGCTGAGTTCGACAAAGCCGTCACAATCAATGATGAGCAAATGAATCGACTGGTGAAAGATGCTACAGCTGAGGGTATTAAGTTTAACGAGAAAGAGTTTAATCGCTCGAAAAACTACATCCGCAATCAGATTAAAGCGCTGGTTGCCCGGACGGTGTTCCAGAAAAATAATAAAGGCGGCCAGAACAACGAGTTCTTCAAAGTGATCGCCCAGACCGACGATACGTATCAGAAAGCCCTCAAGCTTTTCGATCGAGCCGATAAATTAGAACACGGCATGTTTACGTATAATCAGAAGTAGGACGTAGTACGTAACAAATAAAAACGCCGAAGGGAGCTGGTAACCAGTTCCCTTCGGCGTTTTTATTATGTAGGCCCCGACAGGCTCTGGCTGTCGAAGTCGCCGGATGGTATATAGTTAGTCGCTAGCGCGACTCCGACAGCCAGATCCTGTCAGGGCCGTTTTACTGCCGTTTCTTAAACTGGTACGCAAATCCCAGAAATGACTGCAGATTACCAGTTTTAAAATCTTTGCGGGAATAAGGAGCGATTTCGAAAGCGATACGTAGGTTGGGCATAAAGGTGAGTGGCTTTATGCGAACACCAATATGCAGCGAGTAGCCCTCCAGAATATCGCGGTTATCGATGCCATTCAGCGCGTTAAACCGAATGCCCAGGCCGGTATAATAATTCACCTGCGTCTGGCGCGATACGTTAATCAACGGGCAAATAGTCGTACTGAGCGACCCAAATAACGTATTGGTTTGCATCCGGGCGTCGAGCCAGAAGGCCCGGTCGGAATTGGTACTGACCGACACTACGTTATTAAATGGGTAGTAGGCAACCGATGCCTGTCCGAAGGCCGACACGGCGCTCCCGAGCAGTAAAACGATGAGTAAGTGTTTCATAGCCGCAAAACAACAACTTTCTACCTGTTTTCTTCTTACCTTTACGGCTCTTTTTTCGATAATCACCTACTGGAAATGTCTTGGTTCGTCCGAAAAGATAAAGGGATTCAGACCCCAACCGAAATGAAGCGGGAAGCCCCCGACGGATTGTGGTATCAGTGTCCCAACTGTAAAAAAGCCATGCAGACACGGGAGCATAAGCTCAACGCCTATACCTGTGTTCACTGCAATTACCACGAAAAAATAGGCTCAGAAGCTTATTTTTCGATACTGTTCGATGAGAACGAGTTCACGGAGATGGACGCCGATATGCAGTCGGCCGACCCGCTCCAATTTGTGGACACTAAGCCTTATCCATCGCGGATCAAGTCGACTATTGAAAAAACCGGCCTGAAAGATGCCGTTCGGACAGCGCATGGCCCTGTGCATGGCCTGGACGTAACGATTGCGGTTATGGACTTTAATTTCATCGGTGGATCGATGGGTTCGGTGGTAGGAGAGAAGATTGCCCGCGCTATCGATCACGCTATCCAACACAAAACGCCATTCCTGATGATTTCGCGATCGGGAGGTGCCCGGATGATGGAGGCTGGTTTCTCGCTGATGCAGATGGCCAAAACGTCTGCCAAACTCGCCCTGCTCGACAAAGCCAAGCTGCCTTACATTTCGCTGCTGACCGATCCGACTACGGGGGGCGTAACAGCTTCCTACGCCATGCTTGGTGATTTTAACATCGCCGAACCCGAAGCGCTGATTGGTTTTGCCGGCCCGCGCGTCATCCGCGAAACGATTGGTAAAGACCTGCCCAAAGGCTTTCAAAGCGCCGAATTCGTTCTCGAACACGGTTTCCTCGACTTCATCGTCGACCGGAAAGATTTGAAAGACAGAGTGGTGAATTTGTTTAAAATGCTTCTGTAGCAGAGGGTATAGGGGTAAGGGGATGGAGTATTGACTCTGCACGCTTTACCCCATGCCCTACGCTTTTGCCCGCCTATGCGTCTCGTATCCCATCCGGTGCTCTGCAATTACTACGTGACGTATCGCTGCAATGCGAGCTGTAGTTTTTGCGACATCTGGGAGAGGCCTTCGCCTTATGTTACGTTAGAAAATGCTCGCCAGAATCTGCGTGACCTCAAGAAACTGGGCGTTCGGGTCATCGATTTTACGGGTGGCGAACCGCTACTGCATCGCCAACTGCCCGAATTGCTTCAGGAAGCCAAGCAACTTGGTTTCATCACCACTGTTACAACCAACGCCCTGCTCTATCCGAAACAAGCTGAACGTCTCCGGGGATTGGTCGATATGCTTCATTTTTCGCTCGATTCGCCTGTAGCTGAGGAACACGACCGTTCACGGGGTGTTACGTGTTTCGATAAAGTAATGGAGTCGATTACGATTGCCCGGCAATTGGGCGAGCGCCCTGATATTCTTTTTACGGTTTTTGAACGTAACGCGCACCAAATTCGGCAGATGCACGAAGAAATCTGTCTCCCCAATGATTTGGTGCTGATTCTCAACCCTGTTTTCGAGTACAATTCGGTCGAAACCGGCGAACGCTTTTCCGATGCTACGTTACACCAATTGTCGAGGTGGGGGAAGCAGAAAAATGTCTATCTGAACGAAGGATTCATTCAGCTACGTAGGGATGGTGGTAATAAGGTCGCTGACCCCATTTGCCGGGCGGCCAGTACGACCATCGTTATCTCGCCCGAAAATAAAATCGTACTTCCCTGCTACCATCTGGGACTTAAAGATTTTTCTATCGATAATAATCTGTTTGAACTATACCGCTCGCAGGAAGTGCAGAAATTAGTTGCCCTGGAAGGCCGATTGCCTGGCTGCGAAGGCTGTGCAATTAATTGTTACATGCAACCGTCTTTTGCCGTTGAAATAAATAAATATTTCTGGCAGGCGCTACCCAGTACGCTCAAATACAATTGGGTGAAAGGGACCTGGAAACAGCTGTTTTAGGGCTTGAAGAGGCATATCTCGTCCCTACTTTTTTACGATCTTCCGCACAATTGATCGGCCATCGACATCAGCCCGTAATATGTACTGTCCGGGCGATAGGCTATCCATACTAATGACCTGTTCGTGCTGTCGGGATGCCTTTCTGAAATTTAATTCATGAAGATTCCGGCCATTGTTATCAAGCAATTGGATGCTGGCGATACCCGGCCGGATGGTTTGAATAACAACCTGTAATCGATCATCCACTGGATTGGGGAACACAGTTAACGCTACGTCGGTGTCGGAGAACTCAGAAATAGCGGTAATGATGGTTCCTTCCAGAGCTGGCTCATACGCCGGAATGGTGCTGGGCGTACCGGCTTTGTCTTCCACGATTAGTGAGATTTCTTCCGTTGTCTGACTGATGAGAATGCCGTTTCGGTATTCGAAAATGATAATGGCAGCACTGTAATTTCCTTGCTGTGTCGGCGCGTCCCAGGTCAATTCGCCGGAACGGTTGTTGAGCTTGAACGTTCCTCTTCGTGCTACGTCGTTGGGGAACTTAAAGGAAGATGCCATCTGATAAGAACAAGCATCTTTTAACGTACTGGTCAGTACTTTAGTTAATCCATAAGCCAGGCTATCGCCTTCTGGATCGGTCGCTTTCAACGAAAGAATTGCTCGCTGATTGATACCGATTCGAAATACGCCGGGTAATACCGATGATGGCGTTTGGTTTTGACCGGCTACGTTAGCCGAAAATATTGTGCTAAGTGTAAAGGGTTGATTATTGCCGTCCGGTACATTGGCGTTTGGCGATCTATTCGGGATAGAAACGCTTAAATTATACGTATTTGGACCAGAATAGGTATGCGTAATGCGGTATATATTCTGGCTGGATAGTTTATCTGAGCTAATAGTTTGTGAAGTGCGCACAATAGTGCCTGTGGTTCCGTCGCCAAAGCAGATCGTTAGCGAATTAGTCGCGTCGGCCGCTTGAGCACCGCTAATTCGATCCATGTTGAGTAGTACCGTAATTTCGTAGGTGAGCGCCGTAGTAGAAACAGATTTCACCTGTATATAGCCACCTTGTAAGTGAGTAGCCCGAGTAGTCTGTAAACCCAGTAAAGCGACGAGAAGTACTAGAATGGTTTTCATGATGAAGATAAGGGCGACGTTGATTTATCCAGATAACTCAAAATGGGTACATAGCCATATAAAAGTTTCCAACTATTTTGTAAATGGTATTTATGTACCTTTCTGCTCATGTTATATACTGCTGATCAAGTTGTTGAACTGCCCTCCGAAGGGTTTCGCTACGTACTTACATCACTCGATGCCCACGTATTAACTGTTACGTTGAATCGACCCGAAAAAAAGAATGCGCTTCATCCGCCGATGCTGGCCGAACTGGCATTTGCGTTGGCTTACGCTCACTACGTTCCCGATATTTGGGTAGTCGTTTTGGCCGCTGCGGGTGATACGTTCTGCGCGGGAATGGACCTGAAAAGCTTATCGGGAGGTGACTCGGAGATGGCGACAGTACCTGAACCTGCTGGCCCTGTGCGGCTTGGCGAGTTAATGGCTGGCCTGCACAAGCCGTGCATCGCACGCGTGCAGGGCCCGGTATACGCGGGTGGGTTTTTGCTGGTGGGCGGCAGTACCTACGTAGTAGCTGCCGATTCTGCTACGTTCAGTTTGCCCGAAGTAAAGCGTGGATTGTTTCCATTTCAGGTGCTGGCTGTCCTACTCGATCTTATGCCAGCACGAACTGCTCTTGACTTGTGTCTGCGGGCTAAAACACTTACGGCGGAAGCGGCTCATGAGCTTGGCCTGGTAAGCAACGTAGCAAGCAAAGATGAACTGGATGAAGTTGTTACGTTGTTGACAAACGATTTAAAACAGTTTTCGCCGACGGCTATGCAGTTTGGTTTGCGGGCTTATCAGCAATTAAAAAGCCTGCCATCCGACGAACAGCAGGCTTTTTTATATGAACAATTTCAACAACTTCAGCAGACACCCGATGCCCAAGAAGGCATGGCTGCCTTTTTGGAAAAACGCCCGCCAAAGTGGCTGGGAAACTGATTACTGCTTTGGTAAATCCGGGCAGTTCTCAGTCCGGCGGGTGTCGATAATCGTCTGGATTTTCCAGTTACCACCCATCTTCACTAATGTAAAGGCGTTGACACCGCAGTGGTGTTTAGCACCCTGATAATAAAATACATACGGCGTCCAGGCTGTAGCTAGATCAGCGTCGATTTTAATTTCCATTCCCGAAAGACGCTCATCCAACGCGCCAGCTTTTGCCTTACCAATCGAGTTGATAAAACCGGCAATTGCTTCGTCACGTACCGATACGTCTCCTTGCTTGTTAATTACAGTTTGCAGTCGGGCACTCGTCGTAAACAACGGCTTTAACATCGTTGAATCAGCTTTTTGCATCGCCTGAAACATGGTGCTGATGGTTGTTTTAACCCCGGCTTCGTCGGCAGACTGGGCGAAAACTGACGTACTGAATAGCAGGCTGATGAAGAGTAACGAAGTTTTCAAGGCAGTAACGGGTTTTAGGAAAAGCCCGAAACGATTCTCAAACCGTTTCGGGCTGAATGTTGACTAAATATATTGATTTACAATCATTTCGTACAATTCCTGTTTGCCGCTGATCTGTTTGGGTTCGCCGTTGTTCAGGGCATACTCGCGCAAATCTTCAAGCGTAAGTTCGCCTTTTTCGAAACGAGCACCTTCACCTGAGTCGTAGCTGGCGTAGCGTTCCGAACGTAGCGATTTATACTTCGATTTTCCCAGAATAGCTTCGGCAGCGATAGCAGCACGGGCAAACGTATCCATACCACCGATGTGCGCGATGAAAATATCTTCGAGGTCCGTAGAATTCCGGCGGGTTTTAGCGTCGAAGTTGACACCCCCCGATTTCAAACCGCCCGCTTCCAGAATAACCAGCATGGCTTCGGTCAGTTCATAAACATCAACCGGAAACTGGTCAGTATCCCAACCGTTCTGATAATCACCCCGGTTAGCGTCGATGCTGCCCAGCATGTTATTATCGGCGGCAACCTGTAACTCATGAGCAAACGTGTGGCTGGCTAACGTAGCGTGGTTCGTTTCGATGTTCAATTCAAAATCATCCTGCAAACCGAAGCGGTTCAGGAAACCAACTACTGTAGCCGCGTCGAAATCATATTGGTGCTTGGTCGGCTCCATCGGTTTCGGCTCAATGTAGAACGCGCCTTTAAAGCCCTGCTTGCGAGCATAATCGCGGCTGATTTGCAGGAACTTACCTAAGTGTTCCTGTTCGCGTTTCATGTTCGTGTTCAGCAGCGACATGTAGCCTTCGCGGCCGCCCCAGAAAGTGTAACCACGACCGCCCAGCTCAATAGTCGCGTCGATAGCATTTTTAACCTGCCATCCGCCATGGGCCAGTACGTGAAAATCAGGATTGGTAGACGCCCCGTTCATGTAACGCTCGTGCGAGAATAGATTGGCCGTTCCCCAAAGCAGTTTAACACCACTGGCAGCCTGTTTCTGCTTCGCGTAATCGACAATTTTGCGGAAATTATTTTCAAAATCAGCATTTGAATTGCCCTCGGGCGCTACGTCGACATCGTGGAAACAATAATATTCCATGCCGATTTTGGTAATGAATTCAAAGGCAGCATCCATTTTGTCGTGTGCTGCGGCCAGTGAATCTTTATTCGCATCCCAAGGGAAATGCTTCACGCCCGGACCAAATGGGTCGGCGCCGGTGCCGCAGAAGGTGTGCCAGTAAGCCGTAGCAAACCGGAACAAATCTTTCATGGGGGTGCCCAGAATCGGACGATTCGCATCATAAAACTTGAACGCCAGCGGATTATCAGACTCGCGACCTTCGTATTGAACGGGTTTATCCAGAAAAGGGAAATACGTTTTTTCGCCTAGGGTTAACGTAGTACCAGACATATGAAAAAAGTTGAGGTAGTAATTGCTTGAGAAAAGTCAAAGGTAAGTAGTCCTGCTGTCCTGACAAAGTTACTGACTCTCCTGCTGTTAGTAACTTTGCTTGATCCGTTCGATAAGGCTGGACGTAGAATAGCCTGGCACCAGCGCCACCGTTTCAACGCGTCCACCGCGGCCCAGCACAAAATCGGCCCCCACAATGGTGGCTACTGAATAATCATTTCCTTTCACCAGTACGTCGGGCTGCACATCCTGAATAAGTTCGAGCGGGGTAGGTTCACCGAACAGCGTAACGGCATCTACAAATTCCAGCGCAGCCATAAGCCGGGCGCGGGCATACTCGTTGACCACCGGACGTAACGGCCCTTTAATACAGCTGACCGACGTATCGGTATTTAGTCCAAGAATGAGCTTATCGCCCAGGTTTCGGGCTTTTTCGAGGTAGTCGATATGGCCGAGGTGAACAATGTCGAAACAGCCGTTGGTAAACACAATCTGCTGCCCTTCAGCGCGCCATTGGTTGGCCTGCTCAATGGCTTGTTCGCGCGTAAGAATTTTGGATTCGGTCATAACGTTTACTGTTCCAGCTTGATAGCTTTAGGATCGTCCAGTACGTCTGGTAACGTAGTGGTCTTGTTACGTCGGAGGAGCACGACGAGCAGCGCCAGAATGCCCAAAATGATAATCATGATACTTGAAACGCCATGAATGAACGTAGCAAGAATCTGCCCATCCTGAGCCGTAAGGCTATATAATAAGGCAACCTGCCCCACCAGCAAGTGAAAAGAACCAATGCCACCCGGTGTAGGAGCAGCCATGCCCAACGTACCAACGACAAGAATGGTCAGGCCAGCCAGCGCCCCCAGATTCGACGTTGCAGGTAAGGCGAAGAACAGCGTGTAGGACATGAAGTAGTACATCGTCCAGATAAGCAGCGTGTGGAGGATAAACGTACCGGGCCGACGTAGTTTCCGAACACTCAACAGCCCATCAAGCAAACCCTTTAGAAAACCACTCACTTTCTGATACAATGGATGTTTACCAAGTGCTTCACGATATCGATTGAACAAAAACCAGCTTAATAGCGCAATGCCTAGTACAACAACGACAGCGAATATTAACAGACTTGATCCGCTGGAACCTTTGGGGAGTTTACCGCCCAGAAACTCCATGAAAAACTGACTCAATCGGTCAAATTCCAGCACGAACGTAGCGCCTAGCAGCAAGATCAGCATTAGTAGATCGAACAGGCGCTCGGCTACGACCGTACCAAAACTAACATTGACCGGTACACCCGATAAGCGATACAACGTACCGCAACGAGCTACTTCTCCAGCGCGAGGCAGGGCCATATTCGCGAGATAACCTGTTAATACGCTAACCGTTGCTTCCAGCGAAGTAGGTCGTTGGGGTACCACAGGTTCCAGCAAAGTACGCCAGCGTTCGGCGCGGCTCCAGTGGGCTACAATGGTTAGCACCGCCGACAGCAGTACCCAACGATAGTCGGCCGCTTTGATTTTCTGCCATAGATCGCCAGCATCGAGATGGCTTTGTTGAAAAGTAAACCAGAGCAATCCCCCGGCAATGGCCAGCGAGATGATGTATTTTAGGATATTTTTGAGATTCATATCGGATGTAACGCGCATTAAAAGCAACGCGTATAAAAAAACTCCGATACAAAGTAACGGAGTTTAATTGGAAAAGAGTGAAAGAATGAACGAGCGAAGGGGTGAAGATTATCAGGCGGTAAAACCTGCCGGAGGGTTTCATTCCTTCGCTCGTTCATTCTTTCGCTCCTTAATAAACAGCCATTTCGGGTTCAATATCACGCGCCCAGGCATTAATTCCACCTTCCAAGTTATACAGATTCGTGAAGCCGTCCTGCGCGTATAGGTACTGTGCTACGTTGGCCGAGCGAATGCCATGGTGACAATACACGACAACGGGTCGATCTGTAGGAATGCGTTTACGATTATTCGGAATCATACTCACTGGAATCAGTACGGCCCCTTCGAGATGACACATATCATACTCAGGTCGATCGCGGACGTCCAGCAGGAAAATATCTTCGTTCAGTGCCAACCGACCGGCCAGTTCCTGCACCGACATTACCTGCGGCCCCAGGGCAACGGGATTCGCCTGCGAACTGGTCGAAACTAATCCCTGTCGGGCCATTTCGGCAGCGTCACTACGTCGTTTGGTTTTGATTTTTTGCTGATTCATCGTCAGCAAATCAACCATAAGCAAGTGTTCGCTCAACGGCTGACCAATACCGGTAATAAGCTTGATGGCTTCGCTGGCCTGATACGTACCAATCACACCCGGCAAAACGCCCAGCACGCCCGTTACGTTGCAGTTCGGTATTTCGATATCGTTTGGATATTCTGGAAACAGGCACCGATACGTTGGCCCGAAGCGTCCGTCGCCAAGATCGGCGTTTAAGACGGCAACCTGCCCCTCAAAGCGGTGAATGGCGCCATACACAAACGGTTTTCCGAACGCAACGCAGACGTCGTTGACCAGGTAACGTACCTTAAAATTATCGGTGCAGTCGATCACTACGTCGTACCCTTCAATGATAGCGCGGGCGTTGCTGATGTCCAGCGCCATCGTATACGTATCAAAGTGGAGCGTAGGATTCAGCCGTTTGAGGTGGCTTACGGCTACTTTGGCTTTAGGTTTGCCAACTTCGTCGGTTGTATAAAGCACCTGCCGCTGCAAATTGCTCAGGTCTACTACGTCAGGGTCGATAACGCCAATGGTGCCAACTCCGGCCGCTGTCAGATAGAGCAGAACCGGACAGCCCAATCCCCCGGCACCAACCACCAGCACACGAGCATTTTTAAGCTTTAGCTGACCAGCAGGACCAATTTCGGGGAGATTTAGGTGTTTCTGATAGCGTTGCTTCTCAGCAGGTACTAACGACGTCGCTTCCATGGGAGTAGAAAAAAGAGTCAATGCACGGAAATGGTGCAATAAACAAACAGTTTTAAGGGAGCAAAAATTGCATGCGGGAAGGCGTAAACGCAAATATTTGTGGGGCAACAGTATGCTAATTTTAGTATGTGGTCGTATTTACTTGCGCGAAAAATACTTGCTATAAAGTCGATTCGTTAAGGTAACGTAGTATTGATGTGTCCTATTTTTTAGTACTATTGTCCCGACAAAATCCAAACGATTCTTAACTATGAACCATGTGCGTTTTTCGGCGGCAGGAAGTGTAGCAACTGCCCTGCTGGCCCTTACGTTAACACTCAACGCAAATCCAACTCCCAAGCCACAAAAAGTAGCCAAAGATGGTCCCTGGGAAAACATTTTCGACGGAAAAACCCTCAAAGGATGGCATACTTACCTAAAAGCCGGTGAGCCTATATCAGAAAAATGGACGGTCGATAACGGTGCGATTCACCTGACAGCCGGTAGAGCCGGCGATCTGGTTACTGATAAGGAATACGGTGATTTTGAGTTGGAACTGGAATGGAAAATTGCCGAAGGTGGTAACAGCGGAGTTATCTATCACGTTCACGAAGATCCAAAATTCAAAGCAACGTACCAGACCGGCCCCGAAATGCAGGTGCTTGATAATGAACGCCATCCGGATGCCAAACAAGGCCGCGACGGAAACCGCACGGCTGGTGCATTATATGATTTGCAGAAGCCAATTACGCTAAATACAGCTAAACCAGCTGGCGAGTGGAACAAGGCGCGTTTGGTCGTCAAAAAAGGCCACGCTGAGCAATACCTGAACGGCAAAAAAACGGCCGATTACCCACTCAGCGGACCCGAATGGGACAAGATGGTGGAGGAGAGTAAATTTAAGGGTTGGGAAGGCTTTGGGAAGTATTCGACCGGTCATATTGCCCTCCAGGACCACGGTAACTTAGTCTGGTTCCGCAACATCCGGGTTCGTGAACTTTAATTAAAGAGTGAAAGAGCGAATGAGCGAAAAAGCGAAAAGCTGACGCGAAATTCTTCGCTCTTTCGCTCTTTCACTCTTTCACTTTTTAAAACTATGCAACGCCGAACGGCCCTGAAAACCTTAACTGGTACGGCGCTTACGCTACCCGCCCTGACCAATTCGTTTGCAAGTTCCATGACATCTTCTGAATCAACTGCTCCGCTGCTGAAAGGACGTATCAACCACGCGGTTTGTCGCTGGTGTTACAGCAAAATTTCCCTCGACGACCTTTGCAAAGCCGCAAAGGATATGGGCATTGTCGGTATCGACCTGGCTGGTCCTAAAGAGTGGCCTACGCTGAAAAAATACGGATTGACATGTTCGATGCCACAAGGAGCCGGAAAAGGCATTCTGGAAGGATTTAATGATCCAAAACTTCACGACGAGCTGGTTGCCAGTTACGAAGCCATTTTCCCGCAACTGAAAGAGGCTGGTTTAAAATCGGTGATCTGTTTTTCGGGTAACCGCCGGGGTATGAGCGATGAGCAGGGCATGGAAAACTGCGCCATTGGTCTGAAACGACTGATGCCCAGCGCCGAAAAACACGGTGTTACCATGATCATGGAGTTGCTCAACAGTAAAGTAGACCACAAAGACTACATGTGCGATCATAGCGCCTGGGGTGTTGAGCTTTGCAAAAAGGTCGGTTCGGAAAACTTCAAACTGTTGTACGATATCTACCACATGCAGATTATGGAAGGCGATATCATACGTACGATCCGTAACAATCACCAGTATTTTGGTCATTACCATACCGGCGGCAATCCCGGACGAAACGAAATCGATGAAACGCAGGAACTCTACTATCCAGCGATCATGAAAGCGATTGTTGATACGGGCTACAAAGGCTTCGTGGCGCAGGAGTTCATCCCTAAACGCGACCCGCTCACTAGCCTCAAAGAAGCCGTTATGCTTTGTGATGTGTAGAACGCTGTAGAGACAAGGCATTCCTTGTCTCTACAGTAATTTATAATTCTTGTATTCGCCTATTCGCCAGCCGGTTAGTTTCTCGATGAAGGTTAGGAAACGGACACGGGGCGAATATTTTTTTTGGCGAGTATCAAACGAAAATTTCCAGTTCTGACGGTCTACGCGGGGCTGCATCACGGCCGGATGCTTGCCCGTAAAGGGAGCTAGTGAATCGATACCGCTGTAATCGAACGTTTCGAGCGATTGGTGAGCTTGCTCCAGGGTATCGGCCTTGTGCCAGAATCGGTTGGCGTAGCGAAGTCGCTTTTTCTGCGTTTCAGGTGGTTTCACCCAGCCGTAGTGGTAAATGTACGCATCAATTAATTTGACCTTGAGTTTCTGATTGTCGCGCGTGCGAAAACCCTGCGCATCTTTATACGATACTACGTTCCCCGTATTCCGAATCACTCTTATTTCGCGCCGGTACCACCGTCTGGAATCACCAACGTAGCTAAACGAACCATAGAAATGAACGTAGTTGAAGAGTAACCCATCTACGTTCTTGTCGTTCTGATACGTCTGCATCGCTTCCCGAACAACCGGTATCGAATCTTCATGCAGCACCTCGTCGCCCTGAATATAAAAAGCCCAGTCAGCGTCGGACGAAACGGCTGCGAGCGCTTTGTCTGTTTCCTGCGCCAGAACCCGCCCGCCCGCGTGAGCCTGCGCACTTTGGTCCCAAACGGTGTGAATGATACGTATTTTGTTGGACGGGATGGATTGAATCAGTTGCAACGTATCGTCATCGGATTCGCCAACGGCAACAATAAATTCATCGCAGAGGGGCAAAACCGACGTAATGGCTTCTACAATCGGGTAATCGAATAAAACGGCATTACGGATAAAACTAAATCCGGCTACTTTCATAAAACGAGCGAGTTGACTTCGACCCGGTAAAGATACGTTCGTTTTCTGTTCGCGATGAGCCTGCTACGTAGCGATATGAACGTAATGAGTGGATTTATTGAGCTTTCAATACGTACTGCGCCAGCACGGGAAAGTGGTCGGAAAAGGAAATGTCCGATAAGGTCTGGCAGGTTTTAATCTGCCAGTGGCGGCTAACAAATTGCTGGTCGATGCGGGCGCAGTAAGGGTGCCGATTTAGCGTAAAACCCAGTCCGTGACCCGCTTCCTCGAAGGCATTCTGGAAATTCTGACTTAGTTTTCCGTACGAATAACCGATGGGCAACTCGTTGAAATCCCCACAAATCAGAACTGGGTAACGGCTGCCCACTACGTACGATTCGACTTCCTGAAGCTGTTCGTTCCGGTTTTCAAAGCCTTCTTTCAGGCGGCTGAAAATGTCGACAAAGGCCGTAAAAGACTGACTAATACGTCCTGCTTTCAACGCCTTCGTGAGCTGATCTGTTCGCACGCCCATCGACCATAAATGCACGTTTACAACCCGAATCGTATCAGAATTGTAAGCAATGTCGGCGCAGAGAAATCCATTAATTTCCGGGCCATTATTTCGATCCCATATACGGCTATACTCTCTGACAATTGGATAATTTGAGAATAGAGCCAGCCCAACCTGACGGTCTTTATCGAAGCAGGTCAGTTTTTTAAGTTTATTAACGTACTGACGCTCAACCAGCACATTCGGCGAATATTCCTGAAAACAAGCAATATCGGCCTTCAGCGCTGTTGGGTCGAAGCCACGGCCGTGTGGATTGAGCAAGAACGTTTCGCTGTTGAAACTCAGTACGTTCAGTGGCTGACTATTGTCTGCATTCAATTTGCCGGGACTGTTTCCAACCAGACGTTTGGCCACGAGAATTGAAAAGAGAATCCAAATTAAACCTGCCGTAGCAACCAGCGATTGTTTTTTATAGAACAGATACAGGCAAGCCCCAAATCCGCCCATTGCAGCCAGGGGTAAACTCATCATAATAAACCCTGTCATCCAATGATCTATCATCGGATAATAGCAAAAAGCCATCGTAAAAAATAGATAACTAAGTAGGGTATAGGCAATCGGGAATTGCCGGTATTTGCTGACAACGTAGCGGACCAGATCACGTAACGTAATGACCGAACGTAGTATGGCCGGACGTAGTAAATCCGTAAATTCATTAGCAGCAGTCATGGTGGTAGTTGTTGGGA
This sequence comes from Spirosoma flavus, assembly GCF_054778555.1. Classification (NCBI taxonomy): domain Bacteria; kingdom Pseudomonadati; phylum Bacteroidota; class Cytophagia; order Cytophagales; family Cytophagaceae; genus Spirosoma; species Spirosoma flavus. The sequence goes on along the minus strand of NZ_BAAGZL010000003.1, from coordinate 803,501 downwards.
GGAATAAGATAGAACACCGTTCCTATTTGACCTCGAAGTGAGCGTCGCCTATTTTGTATCCTTCCGCATATAGTTCTACTGCGTAAAGTCCTGACTTATAAGGAGCTTCGCGCCGAAAAAAAATGTCAACCTGCTGGTCATTATTTTCGAAGGGGACCGACTGGCGAATGCTGTAGCCAAGTTCGTGGCCGTCGTACGTAATGATGCCCCCAAAACCACTTTCGCTCACCACGGCTCCATTAGCATCGGTCAGGCGTACGTAGATGTCTTTGTTCGTTTTCGACGCAACCGGATTCGAGGGCATGATAAACGAAAATTTCAACCGGTCAATACGCGATGATTTGTAGGAGCCACCCCGGCGCTCTTTCCCATTGGCCGCCACCGCCAACACTTCCAGATTGACCGCTTTCATAGCCCCTGCCAGCGTTATTTTATTCTGTAAATCAGCGTTTTCCAGCGAGTAATCGACCAGCGTTTTGGAGAGGGCGGCTTTTTCCTGCTTTAAACCTTCGTTCTCGCTGAGAATCGTTTCTTTTTCCTGTTCAAGCGCTTTGGTCCGGCTGAGTAACGTACCATTTTGGGCTTTTAACTCACGCATACTGACCTCGTTGTGAGCCAGAAAATTCCTGTAATCTCTAATTTTGAAGTTGTACTGCTGAACCGAAAAACTTAAATCGTACTTGAGCTTTTTTTTGTCGGCCTCTAACTGACGCTTGATACGTTCCAGCTCAACAACGCTACCACCCAACTGCCTGACTTCGATGATTTTCTTGTCCAATACATTCGAAATGGAGTCAAGGCGGGCTTGCGTAACGGCAAACTGCTCAACTTTGGTAGTCAGAAGCTTCTGAATTTCAAGCGTTTCGTTACGAGAGCCGATAAACAGATAAGCCAGCAGGGCCAGTATGCCCAGCAAAGCGCCAAGGATCATGTTTAGCGCGCCCGAACGGGTAGTTGTTGCCTGGATTTCCATAAATTACCTTGAGGAAGTAGTCCACAAAACAACAACACCGAACTTAAGGAGAGCTTAAGCCTACTTTAAAATCACCTTAAAATGATTCCGAACACGGGAGAATTAACGTGAACGTAGTGCCTTTCGAACTGGAATGCACTTGAATAGACCCTTTGTGGATTTGAGTAACCTGCCAGACAACGGCTAGTCCTACACCATGCCCTTTACTCGACTGAGCCGTTGCATTGCTTCGGAAGAAAGGCTGAAAAATATGCGGCAAATCGGCGTCCGGTATCTGCTGTCCTTCGTTGAAAACCGAAATCGTTATCTTGCTTTGCTTAGAGCGGAACTCTACGTTGGCCGTGTTGATTGGCGAAAATTTGCAGGCGTTGTCAATCAGATTCATGAGCAATACTTTCAGCGACGCGCGGTTCCCTGAAACAATCAGGGCTTCTTCCTCTTCCGGAAAATCGGGAAAAGTAAGCTGAACCCGATACGTTTCGTGCCACGCCTGCACCTGCGTTTTGGCTTCCCAAAGCAGCTCGTCCATCCGAACCGGCTCAAACGGCAACGTGTCAACCCGGATTGACGTATTGGCCAGCTCCAGCAACGTATTGGTTAGTTGCGTCAGCGTGCGCGCATCCTCCTGTAGCGAACGTAACGTTCGTTCGTAAACGTCAGAATCTCGTTTCTGAATCAGCGCTACGTCGATTTGCGAGTTGATTTTCGTGAGGGGGTTTTTCAACTCATGCGATACGTTGGCAATGAACATTTTCTGGGTGGTCAGCGCCTGATCGATGCGGTCGAGCAGTTGGTTGAACGTAGCGACCAGCAATCCGATTTCGTCGGAACGGTTTGGGTGCTCAACGCGTTTTTCGAGGTTAGCCGGAAAAATAGTGTTGACCTGCTGAATAATGCCTGACATCGGCGCCAGGGCGCGGTCGGCAAACACCCATCCCGACACACCAAGCAGCAGAATAGCAACCAGAATCATAACGGTCAGAATCTTCTTCAGGTCATCAAGTGCTTCTCTGCCGGCCTGATCAATACCGCTGACAATCACCCAATTACTAGCCTTGTTTGATATCAGATGAATAGCTACGATCTGATATTCATTTTTGCGCAGATACAGCGTTTGTTGGGCCGAGTCGAGTTGCGGAATAAACTGTTCATGGAACTGCGCATTGGCCGGATTGCTGCTAAACAGTACCTGCTTGGTTTTCTGATTATAAACCGAAATACTCTCCGATAACAACGGCTCTTTGTCCGACGCATCGATGACACGCAGCACCGTGCTGTCGGTTTGTTGCAAGTCAAAAAGTAGCGTTGTGGTCGTAACGGCGCGGTCCTGAAGGCGCTTGTAGAATCGTTTTTCGAGGTAAAGTTTGCTGAAAAAATAAACCCCAAGCGAGAAAAACAGCAACACCAGCGTTACCAGAGCGATGAATTGGTACGTAAGTCGGGTCCGAATATTTACCATTACGACGCTACCTTTACTACATAGCCCATGCCAATCTGCGTATGGAGCAGTTTTGGCTCAAAATCCTTATCAATCTTTTTACGCAGGAAATTGATGTACACTTCAATGATGTTCGTGCCCGTATCGAACGTCAGATCCCATAACCGTTCGGCCAGTTCCACCTTAGAAATAACCCGTCCCTGATGGCGTAGAAAGTATTCGAGTAGCTGGAACTCCTTGGCTGTCAGGGTGATTTCTTTGCCGGCACGTATCACCTGTTTGGTATCAGGATTTAATTCCAGATCGGCAATTTTCAGCAGATTGGTAGTTTGTACCATCCCGTTGCTCCGGCGCGTGAGTGCTCTGACGCGGGCCATCAACTCGCCAAATTCGAACGGTTTCACCAGATAATCGTCGGCACCGGCATCTAGCCCCACGATTTTGTCGTCGGTAGTACCCAGCGCCGTCAATAGCAAAATAGGAGTCGCTACGTTGGCTTCGCGCAGCTTTCGGCAAAGCTCCAGACCATTGATGCCGGGCAGAATAATATCGGAAATGATAAGGGCGTAATTCGAACGGGTCGCTAACTGAAAACCCATATTCCCGTCATACGCTACGTCGACCTCCCATTGGTGTTCTTCCAGCCCCTGTCTAATACTTTGAAGCGTTTTTACTTCATCTTCGATCAGCAGAATTTTCATAATACCGCTATTTCCCTGCCCGAATGTATGGAAATAACGTAATAAACGGCTGTTTTAGGATGGTTATCGATGGATCGGCGTAAAACCGATACGTAGCAAAACGCTTGATTTTAATAATGTCTTAGAAACGTACCATTTTTCGGCTAATGGGTTTGCCGTCGGCGTTGAGTTGTAGAATGTACGTACCGGGAGCGGTGGGCAGCGCATGTGCCGGTAAGATTGCTTCATGACCGCCCGATGATTGGTTGGGCCAGGTTAAGCGTTGCACGCTACGTCCGGCCGGGTCAATAATCAGCAGCTGAACCGTCGCCCGTTGAGCTAGTTCGTAACGTAGTGTTACGTTGTCTGTGGATGGGTTGGGGCTAACGGTTACGTCAAACGTAGCCGTCGGTTCTGCCGCCAGCGCTAGTGCGCCAACACCCAAAATAGCGTTATCCATCCATTCAAGGCGGTTTTTGACCCAGGTTTTCAGATAATAGATTTCTTCCTGATACGTTTTACCGACGAATCCATTCGGCCAGACGTAGACACCAATGACCGGCCACCGCTCAAAATTGCGCGTGCGTGATTCAGTCAATACGTTGGCTGTTGAGTCAATATAAGTGTGAATCCGGTCGGTTCGGAGTATATTTTTACGTAGCGTCTGGTATTTGGTCCGAACTTTCGTGGCGAAGGCCTTGTCGCTCAGTAGCTTGTCCCACCAGGTAGGGGGCTGGTAACCATCTTGCGGACAAATACGCGTAAAATCGAAAACCCAGTCTTTGTAGTCGCCCCCCGGGCAGTAGTTGATGTTTCCGTAAGTCAGATTATAGTCCCAGATTGGCCCCATAATCAACTTGCCGCCTTTGCTGTTTTTGTCCTTATAAAAAAACGTGCTGATGCGATACCCGTCAACGTTTTTGCACAATTCGGTAAGCAGCAAATAATCGACAAACGAGTCGTCGTTAATGTATTTTCGATACTCCGCCAGCGAGTCCTGATACTGCGACCCATTAAGTGCATTCTCAAAATCAGTGATAAACTGCTTGGCATACTGGAATTGTTCTTCCGCCAGATCTTCCGGCTTCGGACGGTCGATCAGAATAGGAACTGGTTTTCCACTCCCACTAACGTAAGGCGACGTCCAGGAGCGCGATGCCGAACCTTCTGTTTTGTCGATCTTGAAAATATACCCGCCCGTCAGCGCATCGCCCGAAATGTCAGTCTTTTTGATGTTGGAGATGTCAACGCGGTTTTTGTCACGCTTGATTTTCTCGAACAGGATGTAGATGCCGTTGTAACTCCCGTTCAAAATCACTTCACAATAGCGATAACGGGGCGTATAAAATTTGCTCAGTTGCCGATTCAGGTCGTAAGTAAGCGTCTCGCGGATGAGGGTTTTGTCATTATACGTAGCGTTGAGCACCCAATCGGACTCAGCGGGCATGCCCAGTACAGAGGCATTCACCGAGTTCAGGCCGGTTGAATCGCGTAATTCAATTCCGTACGGCTTTTTCGGAAACAACGTTTGCGACGTAGAGCCGCGCAGTTCGATACCAATTTTACTGGTGAAGGACGGTTTGTCCGTTACGTTGTTCCGTTTGCCCGCGCCATTGTCGATGATACGTAGTTCAGCCACAATTTTTGGTTCGTTATAAATCGTCTGACCGTTCGTGTTAATGATCAGAATGGGAAGGTTTGACGACGTAAACGATTGAGCAACAATTGTGAAGCTAATTAGTGAGAAGCCAATAAATAAGAGCAGTAGACCAAGCCGCATAACATCGGTGCAGATTTTGATCTATAAATATACGGTTATTTTTTTGGATGAAAGTATTTTGACGCTTAAGTGAAACGAGCTTCGAGGTGGTAAATTTTTGGGTTTATAGGCTACATAATAACGCTATTCTACCGCTTAGTAAAGTCACTGAAATTCTGTTACAGGAATGAAGAAATGTGATTGTAAATGCTTCATATTGTGGATTGTAACCGTAAAATCATACTTGTACAAACCATGAAAAATTTAACCCAGTTAATTGCTCTGCTATTCATTACGTTAACTGCCTCCGCTCAGGATAATATTATAATTACCAGCCCAGTTAGCGGAACCCCAGGCTTTCAAAATGTTATGATTGGCGTTAATATTCCACGACCCAGTTCATCTATTAACAGTAATGTGATTCTTGGGTATAGGGCAGCTGCTTTCACAAATTCAGTTGAAAGCAGTGTCATTATAGGTCCATCTGCCGGTCATACAATGGGCCCGGTAAGTAGTAATGTCATTATTGGAAATGGTGCGGGGTTTAATAACCGAGCATCAAACGTAGTAACGATTGGTCAAAATGCAGGAAAGGTCAACACAGGTCCTGGCAATATTTTTATTGGAAGCGAAGCTGGCCAGAACTATCAGGGTGAGAGCAGCGTAATTATTGGTTCAAGCGCTACCAGAAGCAGTACTACGGCACTTACTAAAGGACGAGGAGCCACATATATCGGTCATGAAGTAGCTCAGGAAGATAGCGCCAGTACAACGGGAACTTATATAGGCTTCAGAACGGGTTCTAATTTTCGGACGGGTGCGTCCAATACGTTTATAGGATCGGCTGCTGGTACGGGTGGCCTTGCCCCTGCTTTTGGACGTGGCAGCTTTAATACATTTATAGGCGATAATGCCGGTGGACTGATATTTCGTACCAATGAAAACGTATTTGTAGGTTACCGGGCCGGCTTTCTTATGTCCGAGGGCAAAGGTAATGTGGTTGTGGGAACAAATGCAGCCAGCGATCCTTCAGGTATTACGCCGAGTAGATTCAACGACATAGTATTGATTGGGAATAAAGTTCAGGCTAAAAATGGTATCCGCAATGCTGGGGCTATTGGGGCGGGCGCTCGGGTAGATACCAGTGACGCTTTGGTTTTAGGGAATTCGACAATGAGGGTCGGTATTGGCACTACCAAGCCCCAGAATCGCTTAGAAATTGTTGCAGAATCGGCGAACACCAGCGGCCTTCGCCTATCGAAGCTGACCTCCCAATCGCCCGCCGATGTTACCAGCGCAAAATACCTGTCGGTTAATGACCAGGGCGATGTTATACTGGTGAATAACCCCTCAACTGACGTTACGGCTATTTTAAATCGTCTGACGGCTCTTGAGTCGGCCAATGCCGATCTTACCGCACGTGTACAATTCCTTGAATCAAGGCGCTGTTTTATTTGCTTTCCCTGTAAACCAAAAACGGTCAGATAGATTTAAAACCGTACCATTTTCCGGCTTATGGGCTTCCCATCGGCATTGAGCTGAAGAATATACGTACCGGGTGCGGTGGGCAAAGAAGACGCAGGTAACGTTTCTTCGTGATCGCCCGATGCCTGATTTGGCCAGGTTAAGCGTTGCACGCTACGTCCGGCGGCATCGGTAATCTGTAGTTGAACCGTAGCACGTTGTGATAACTTATAACGTAGCGTTACGTTGTCGGTTGATGGATTGGGGCTGAGCGTTACGTTGAAATCAGGAATCAGTTCGGTTCCAAGTACCGATGAGCCGAAAGGAAGCACGGCCTTATCCATCCACTCCAACCGCTTCTGAACCCAGGTTTTCAGGAAGTTAATTTCTTCCTGATACGTTTGTCCTAACAGGTGCGTTGGCCCGATGGGGACGCCGATAATGTCCCATCGCTGGAAATTCCGGGTGTGGGCTTCGGTCAGAACGTTGGCGACGGAGTCGATGTAAGCGTGAATACGGTCAGTTTTCAGTACGTTGGTACGTAGCGACTGGTATCTGGTCCGCACATTGTTCGCAAACCGCTTGTCGCTCAAGAGCCGGTCCCACCAGAAAGGCATCTCGAAAACGTCGTCACCGCAGATACGAGTGAAATCGAATGACCAGCCTTCGGGCAAATCGGCCTGGCAGTAGCCGACGTTGCCAAACGCAAGATTATAGTCCCAGATGGGCCCCATCACTAATCGACCATCTTTCGAATCACGGTCTTTGTAGAAGAACGTACTGAGCCGATATGCGTCGATGTTGTGGCTGATTTCGTTCAGTATCAGGTAATCGACAAACGAGTCTTCTTTGATGTATTTCTGATAACCCACCGTGGCGTCCTGATACTTAGCGCCCGCCAGCGCATTTTCGAAGTCTGTTATGAATTTTTTGGCGTACTGAAATTGCTCTTCGGTCAGATCTTCAATTTTCGGACGTTCAATCTGGATATCGACGTCGATGCCGTTTGTTTTCTGCGTCGATGTCCACGCCTTCGATTCTTCGCCGGTATATTTATCGATTTTGAAAATGTAGCCCCCGGTTACGGCATCGCCCGAAATGTCGGTTTTCTTGATGCTACTGATATCGACGCGATTCTTGTTCCGTTTGATTTTTTCAAACAGAATGTAAAGGCCTTCGTAATTACCGTTCAATATCAGCTCGCAATACCGATAGCGGGGCGTGTAATATTTGCTGACCTGGCGGCCAAGATCGTAGATGAGTGGTTCGCGAATCAGGGTTTTATCGACATACGTAGCGTTAAGCACCCAATCAGATTCCGATGGCATACCCAGTACAGAGGCATCAACAGAATTTACCCCCGATGCATCGCGTAGTTCGAATCCGTAAGGCTTTTTCGGGAAATCCTGCGACGTAGAGCCGCGCAGTTCGATGCCAATTTTACTGGTGAAGGTAGGCTTATCCGTTACGTTGTTCCGTTTGCCCGCGCCATTGTCGATGATACGTAGATCACAAACAATTTTGGGGTCATCGGGAATATTTTGCCCGTTTGTGTTAATAATCAGTATAGGCAGATTCGATGAAGTGAGCGTTTGGGCATACGTAGTAAATGACAGTAGTCCAATGCTGAGGATAAAGAAAAGAGAAGTTAACCGCATATATGCCTGTTTCGGTTGAGCGATAAAAACAGTGATGAGTGACGAACGATTAGTTTACTGATGCTAACCTATTTTGACGTAGGATCAGTAAACTTGTCACCGTTCTGGTGACTAATTATCGTTCATCACTCATCACAAACTTCTCTACACACCGCTAAGCGTGTTGGCGGTCGTGTTTTCCTTCCCGGATTTCTTCAATCATTTTCTTGTTAAATGCCGGAATATCGTCGGGTTTGCGGCTCGTTACCAGTCCCTGATCGGTTACGACTTCCTCATCGACCCAGTCGGCACCGGCATTTTTGAGGTCGGTCTGTATGGACGGGTAGGAAGTTAGTTTACGGCCTTTCACTACATCGGCTTCGATGAGCATAATCGGCGCATGACAGATAGCGGCTACCGGTTTTTTGTTCTCGAAAAAGTGCCGGACGAACTGAACGGCTTTGGGCTCCGTGCGTAGGGTGTCTGGATTCATTACGCCACCAGGTAGCAGTAACGCATCGTACTGACTCGGATCGGCGCCGGCCAGCGGCAAATCGACCGGAAACGTGTCGCCCCATTCGGTTTCATCCCATCCCTTCACTTCGCCACCTTTCGGCGCAATGAGGTGGGTGGTTGCTCCCGCATCCTGTAAAGCCTGGCGTGGTTCGGTCATTTCAACCTGTTCAAATCCATCGGTCAGTAGAATCGCCACCTTCTTTCCCTGCAATGTTTGCTGCGTTTCCATAATACGTTGAAAAATGATTACGTACTAACAACTCATTGAAGCGGAGAAGGTTGGCAGAAAAACTGAAATGGAGCAGCTTATTTAGCGTATAAATCGCCCGGCAAGGATTTCATCACCGAACCGCGGGCGACCGTTACAACCGTTTTGCCAGGGCCATGCGGTCTTTACAGGAACCGGTGGGGTTGTAATATTCCAGCTTCACAAATACGTCGTCACTTTCCGGGCCTACAACTTTATTGAGCTTTACGAGCGGTGTATGGCCTGTGCCTGAAGTGTGCTGGCAGCCGGAGTCGATTCCATCGTCATAGTCAGTTCATCAGTAAAATACGTAGTAGGTTATACATTGAATAACTAAATTTTTCGAGCGGACAGAAACCGTTTTTACTCCGTTGCCTCCAGTATGAAAAATGAAAATTAAGGCCGTTTTAATCTGAATGACCGATCCCTCAAAAGTAGCGCGAAATACAAGCTAATTCGTTGATTGACAGTCGTAAGGTCGGTAACTTGTGTTCACTTCAACCCTGTTTTAACCGGACTGCCTTATGAACAAGCATTATCTTTTCCATACGCTTTTGCTGAGTGCCCTATTCAGCTTGCCGACTTGTGTGCTGGCGCAGGCCAACTACGTAGTGAACAACTTCGGCGGCAATAACACTACGTTGGGCACGTTCAATACGTTACTCGGGCCAACGGCAGGTGGCAGCACCATCACTGGCGACCGAAATGCGATTGTAGGGTATAGCGCGGGTCGCTCGATGACATCGGGAGCCAGAAATAGCTTTTTCGGCGTAGATGCCGGTCAGCAGAATACCAGCGGATACGACAATGTATTTATGGGATATGAAGCTGGTCGGCAAAATACAACGGGTTATTATAACACATTTATAGGCCGGGGAGCGGGCCTTAACACGACTACTGCCTATAACAATACGTTTTTAGGGGGCCTTGCTGGCTATTCGAATACAATCGGGACTAGTAACGTTTTTATAGGCTACTATACCGGATTCGCCAACACCTCAGGTTCGCAAAATGCCTTCATCGGTACGGGAGCGGGTGAATACAATACAACCGGAAGTGGTAATACATTTACGGGTCATACCGCTGGTTTTAAGAATACGGTTGGCACTAACAATGCCTTTGCTGGATATGGTACCGGGCAGTCTAACACAACGGGCAATTACAATACGTTTATGGGGAGCAATGCCGGTCTTTATAATTCGTCGGGCGACGCTAATTCCTATGTTGGGTATCAGTCGGGCTATTTTAATACGACAAGCGGTCAGAACACATTTATGGGCTATCAGGCTGGCCATTGGAGCACGGCTGGCAATAACACTTACGTTGGTTACCAGTCTGGTTACAACAATACGACTGGCCTAAACAATACCTTTTTTGGGGCTCGATCGGGCTACAATAACACTACCGGCAGCAACAATATTCTGATCGGCCCAAACTCGGGTAGCGCCGTTACCACCGGTAGCGACAATGTATTGATCGGTGGTAATGTTCAGGCTGGCGAAGGTGTCGGATGGCATCATGTCATTATCGGCGGAGAAGCGGGTGGAGGTCTTTGGGCAGGTAATGGTAATACGTTCATTGGGCATCAGACCGGATCGGGGTCAGCGCAGCTTCACCATGCAACGGCTATTGGCGCGGGGGCAAAGGTGTTCGTTAGCGATGCCGTTGTGCTGGGCAATCACGCTAACGTGGGCATTGGTACGTCGGCGCCTACCGCGCGTCTGCATGTGCGTAGTGAACAGGAAAATGAATCAGGAATACGTTTCGAAAACTTAACCAGCCAAAGTCCGGCGCAGGTGCAGACTGACCAGTTTCTGACGGTAAATGAGCGTGGCGACGTAGTGAAAGGACGGTATCAGTTACGTATCAATAGTGCAAACGAATGGAGTGACAAGGTTTTTGAGCCAGCGTATTCACTACGTCCTTTGGCCTCTGTAGCCGCTTTTATTGGTAAAAATGGCCATTTGCCAGACGTACCGTCGGCTAAACAGATGGTGAAAGAAGGTGTCGATTTAGTCAGGATGAACGCTACGTTGTTAGCGAAAATTGAAGAACTGACGCTCTATAGTATTCAGCTCGAAAAGTCGAATCAACGGCTTGAAGCACATGATAAACAGCAGCAGGAACGGCTTGATACGTTAGAGATGCTGGTGAAGCAGTTACTGGAAAAGAAATAGTAACATAGCATTGCGGATTATTCTCGATTTGATACGTGCCGGTACGCTACGTTACGACCTATGATTCAACAGCGATTTTTCGACCTCTTCCTTATAATTACGGCCAAATGGAATTTGCTGACTGTCAGTCAAAATCAGTCGGTTTCGTTCGATACGTGTTACGCGAGAAACAGCTACAATAAATGATTTGTGTACACGTATAAATCGATTTTCCGGGAAAATATCGTGCATAGCTTTGATCGAGCCTTTGATTACGATTTTGCCAGTTAAAGTGTAGATTATGGCGTAATCCTTTAATCCCTGGATGTACACTACGTCGCTAAAATTCAATTTGATACGTTGTACACCACTTTTTACAAAAACCGAATCGTCTTTTAAGAGATCGGTTGGAACGCCAGCGGCAGTGTTTTCTAATCGGGCGTTTTGCTCTTTCAGCGATAAAAAATCCTGGATTTTTTCGATGGCCTGCAAAAAACGAGGGTAAGCAATCGGCTTAAGCAGAAAGTCGATGACGCCCATTTCAAAACCTTCAAACGCATAGTTCCGGTACGCCGTTGTAAAAACAGTAATGGGTGGCTGCGACAGCGATTTTAGAAAATCAATCCCATTCATACCCGGCATTTCGATGTCCAGAAACAAGACGTCGGCGTCGTTACTTTCCAGATAGGAGCGAGCTTCAAGCGCGTTGCCAAACTGACGTATTAATTCCACAAAATCCAGACGACTTAGGTAGCTTTCCAGCACTTCCCGCGCCAGCGATTCATCGTCAATAACTACGCATTTTAGCATTGCTGTCGGCTTGATTTGTTACGGTTCCTCAATCAACCTATCTCCGCAAATTGAATCGACAAAGCCGCTCGATACGTATCAGGCCGGTCTTCTGTCTGAAGCGTGTAACGTCCGGGATAAAGCAATTCCAATCGTTTGCGCAGATTTGTCAGGCCAATGCCACCTTTCTGATCCTTTGTCTTCGCTGTCGGTTTGTTGTTTTCAACCGTCATTTCAACTCGGGTCGGCTTTAGTGTCAGCGTACTATGCAGCCACGAATGTTCGGCCTGTTTACCTACTCCGTGTTTGAACGCATTTTCGATCAGGGGCAGCAGCAATAACGGCGCTATAGACTGACCGTTCGGCTTCCCATTGATTTGCAGCGCAATATCGGAATGATCGCCACAGCGTATCTTCTCCAGTTCGATGTAATTCTGCAAATAGCTGATTTCCTTTTCCAGCGGCACCTGTTCGTCATCGCTGTCGTAAAGCATATACTCCATCATTTCCGACAGTTTCAGAACCATGTCGGGCGCCAGATCCGATTTTTTGAGCGTCAGCGCATAAAGATTATTCAGGATGTTGAACAGAAAATGCGGGTTCACCTGCGAGCGGAGGAAATTTACTTCGGCCTGCAACTGCTCGACCGCGACTTTTTGCAACATCCGCTGTTGTTGGTACCAGTCGATACTGAGTTTTAGCGGCACCATCAGGCCCAGATACCACAACGTACTGAAGAAATTATACGAAAGCGTTTCAATCCAGTTCTGGCTCCGAAAGGGATTGATGACGAAACCATAAATGATGTAATCGTAGAAAGCCTGAACAAGTAAATAACCAAAAATCGAGAGCAGTATCAGTCCAAAATATCGCCTGTATTGACCCGTCAACAGGTAGCGCGGCAGAAAGTAGTGCAAATTGAGATAGGCAATGGCAATGAGCAATACTACCCGAACAAATACACAAGCGGCAAAATAAGGTAAACCAGCTTTGTAAATAAGGTAACGTTTCTCGTACAGAAAAAAGCCGGTAATCAGCACCCAATAGGCCGTGTGAATGAGCGCATACTTCATGGTGGTCGTCCGGTTCGAAAGCGGGATTTTTATAGTTCGGTCTAGGAAGTCCATATCAGTGGCTTGAACGTCAACGTCCGGGCGAGAGTAAATCTGTTCAATCCCGGACGTCAACGTCCGGGCTACTCGTCTGTAAATGAACGTAAAAGGAGAACGTAGTAAAAATTATATCGACCAACGACAAAAAAAGTAGAGGAACAAAAAATCCTCTGTCACTCGTCTATTTTTATAACCGTTGATCTACTATTTTTTGCCATGAAATTCGGGCTTCGTTGCTTTGTTCAGGATTTTCGCCGACAGGCATCCGATAAACTTAATCGATCATGAAACGTCAACAAGTGATTCTGCTGGTTGCTATGCTGTTTGCTGCGCTACCGGGATTTGGTCAGGATAAAAAAGTAGGTGGCCCCTGCGAAGGCTGCGAAGCGATTCACGAAAGTCCGGTTTCGTTTGATAAATTGGAAGCCATGGTTAAACTTCCCGATGCTACGTGGACTGGTAAAAAACCGCTGGGTGTCAACGGTGTTGTCTACAAAGCTGATGGTAAAACGCCCGCGCCCGGCGTAATCATTTATATTTATCACACCGACGAAACTGGCCACTATACGGCAAAAGCGGGTGCCACCGGTTGGGAAAAACGGCACGGTTCCATTCGTGGGTGGATGAAAACAAACGAGAAAGGCGAATATAAATTTGTTACGTTACGTCCGGCGCCGTATCCCGGTCATTCTGATCCGGCACATATTCACGTCACAATCAAAGAACCAGGTCTGAATGAATATTACATCGACGAGTTTCTGTTCGACGATGATCCGCTTCTTACTACCGACAAGCGTCAGAAACTGGAAAACCGGGCTGGTAGCGGGATTCTGAAGTTGAAAGACGTCGGCAATATGTACAAAGCCGAACGTAACATCTACCTTGGAAAAAACATACCGAACTACCCAACGAATCAGTAAAATTTGCTACGGATGCGACAGGTTGTAGAGACAGGGCATGCCTTGTCTCTACGGAGATGTACTGCTACTAAGGCATGTCTCGGCACTTGAACAGAAGAATCAGTTTCAGAGGCTTCGATACGTTCTAACTCAGCAGTTCACGCATTTCCCTATCCTGCTCATTCAGAAATTCAATTGGAGACGTGCCGCCTTTATTAGGTGCGTTTTTGTCGGCGCCGGCTGCCAGTAGCAACCGTACACACTCGACTTGATTGTGGCGATTTTCGGGGCCACCAAACTTAAACCCATGAGCGGCCCAGAGTAGTGGAGTTCCTTCAAACTCAACACACCGTTTATTGATTTCTGCATCAGCTTCAATCAGTCGCTGCACGAGCTTATCCCGACCCGTCCACGCGGCCCAGTGCAAAGCTGTTCCGCCGTAACAGCCGGGATGATTAATCGTAGCGCCTTTTTCGACGTACAAAATGCCTACCTTCTCAGCGTGTAAGCTCGCAGCTGCTACCAATGGCGAATCCTGATTGTCAGTTAATTCGTTTCCATCGACCTTGGCGCCATGTTGCAGGAAAATAGTGGCAATTTCTACGGCTTCATCATCTGAATACGTAGCACTCATGACGCCATCGCAAATACGGTGTAGTGGGTGCGCTAGTGCCGTGTTTTTCTCATCGTAAGGAATCCCGTCGTTGGCGAGATCCGGATTTTGTTCGAGCGCTTGTTGGATTGCACCCAACTCTTTGTTAGCGATTAGATTACCTAGTGTCATAGTTATTTGTTGTTTACTGTCAAGCATGGAGCTTGTCATTAGTAGACGCAATATTAAGTGCTATTAAACGTAACCTTTTTACGTTCAGATTTTTTATAGCCAACCTGCTTTACGGCGCCATTTCTGAGAATCAGAATCAGTCTTTACATCGAATAATATTCCCTCCGCCAGCAAGCGTTCCCGAACAGCCAAATCGTGGTTCGCCATCCGAATAATTTCCTGCGCTATTTCGTCAATCATTGCTTATTCGTCGGATTCACAATCGATTCGGTGTCCGAAACAAAGAAGGTTGTTGTCAGGATCTTTGATGTACATTTCCCGAAGGTTCCAGGATTGGCTTTTGGGCGGAGATATAATAGTGGCTCCTTTAGCGACAATTGTTTTATAATAAGCGTCGACATCGTTGACAATCAGGCAAATCCATGATCTGGAATGCCCGTCTGGGCTGAAGAAAATTTCTACATCATCTTTTGCCACCCCACCGAATGTAGGTGGAGATTCCCACTCCCATTTATCGTCAAAACCCAGAACGTCAGTGTAATAAGTCAGGCTACGTCGTATATCTGATACGTATAGGACAGGCGTTGTTTTTTCCAGTTTCATCGTTTCTGTTGTTTAGCCTGCCCAATACTAAATTCGATAGAACATAACCTTTTTATGTTCAGCGAATTTGTAGACGTAATAAACGCCTACAAGCCAGTCTGATTACGCAGATAGGCGGATCCGTCAGCAACAGAAAACCTTACTATTTCGGGATTCTAGAGCCGGAATAGTAAGGTTTTTACGGGTCGAAAAATGACCTTTTAGAGATAGACGCCTAACTCTTCACCTACCGATTTAAGTGCTGTAATACGTTCTGGAGAAGGTGGGCCTTGCGGAGCCGGTGGCAGCATCAGCATATAAGCTGGTTTTGCCAGGCTAGGATGAATGAAAAATTGCTCGAAGCCAGCCGGGGCAATTGTCAATACAACTTTGGCCGTGGGTGTCAACACTTTAAAGCTGTGTGGAATGTTCTTGGGCATCAGTACGTAGTCACCGGGTTTGGCCGTAAATACGTGGTCGCCGATGGTAAACTGAACAGAGCCGTCGAGCATATAATACGTCTCGTCTTCACGAGTGTGCGTATGGGTCGGGGGCTCGATACCGGGCTGGAGCGTCATTTCGAGCTGGGCATAGCGACCGTCAGTCTGCTCACCATCGGCTAGTACGTTCACCAGCGCACATCCGTACCAATAAGCGTTTTGCAGTGTGTTGGCCTGTCTGGTTACAGGGGCCATAATTTCTTGTTCGATCATGAGTATTTGTTGGTTAAAAGAGAGAGTACGCCAACAGATTGTTCACCAGTCTGTTGTGACGTAGCAAAAGTAGGACGCTACCAGCCGGGCGCGGAACGTGTATGTCCATGAAACGGAAAAAGTTGCCCATGAACTGATACAAAGACGTAACAGGCATTTTTGTCGTATTGACAGGACATTGAAGTAGCATCAAAAAAAATTTAGAAAATTTCTAACAATCTGTGGTGCTAGGTGTTTTATATATGTATTCGCTGCTAGACGGGGATGCTGTGAAAGGCACCTGCTTTTTTCAAATTAACTGATCTATCTAGCGAACAAAAAAAGCCAGGTGACTTCGCGTCGTCTGGCTTTAGTTTTTGGTACAGGTAGAGACAATGTATCATTCACTGCGCAGGCTCTTGATCGGATTCGAGATTGCCGCCCG
The DNA here is from genome assembly GCF_054778555.1 of Spirosoma flavus. Classification (NCBI taxonomy): domain Bacteria; kingdom Pseudomonadati; phylum Bacteroidota; class Cytophagia; order Cytophagales; family Cytophagaceae; genus Spirosoma; species Spirosoma flavus. The sequence goes on along the minus strand of NZ_BAAGZL010000003.1, from coordinate 787,328 downwards.
AATCGACTGAAAGCTGACGGTGAAGAAGGCAATGATAATCGCCAGTGAGGCCGTTGCAATAAACATCCAGACGCTAATTTCAATTCGGTACGGATAGTTCTGAAGCCACTTGTCGATAGCGTAGTAAGCAACCGGGAAAGCGAATACAAAGGAGAATCCAACCAGTTTCAGAAAATCAGAGGAAAGCAACTGAACCAGGCTCGACACCGATGCGCCCAATACTTTGCGAATACCAATTTCCTTGGTACGTCGTTCGGCGGAGAGAGTGGCTAATCCGAATAAGCCAATGCAGGAAATGAAAATGGTCAGGATGGCGCCGAAAAGCATGATCTGTTTCCATTTAGCCTCTGATTCGTAGCGCTTAAGATTTTCCTGATCCAGAAATTTGTAGGTATACGGACTAATTGGAAACAGTCTTTTGAACGTCTTTTCGATATGTTGTAAACTTGCTGTTTCGGTGCCGGGCTTGATTTTAATGAATACGCGGCCATAGTCATTTTTGGGCTTCATCGTGAACAACTGCGATTTGATAGGCTGGCTCAGTGAAGCGAAATGATAATCTTTCACGACACCAATGACCGTATACTTTTCGGATTTGTCCTCCTCAAGAGCGAAATCGACCTGCTGACCAAGCGGATTTTTCCAGCCCGCTTCCTTCACAAAACTTTCATTAACTAATACTGATTGTGTTGAATCGCTGGGGAAAGCGGGCGAGAAGTTACGTCCTTGCAGAATCGGAATTTTAAAGAGCGGCAGATACGTTTCATCGACCGTTTCATAAGCGTAACTGATCAATTTTTCACCCTTGTTGATTCGGGCGCCTGATCCCCAGAAACCACCGTTTTTGGGTGCTACGTCCACAATGTTAGGATCTTTCATCAACTCGTCTTTCAGCAAACGGGCTTCGCTACGTAGCAGCTTCGACTTATTGACCATGACCAGATTTTTATCATCGTAGCCCAGCTTTGTTGTCGTCAGATAATTGAATTGCGAATAAATGGTGAGCGTAGCGACGATAAGAAACGAAGCGAGGGAAAACTGCATGACTACCAGCGATTTTTGCAGGTAATTTTTACCCGAAAGGTTGAACCGACTGTATAACGTTTGAACTGGATTGTAACCCGACAGAACCAGCGCCGGGTAAAAACCGGCCAGCAATCCCGTAAATAGAAACAGGGCAACATAGCCAAGAATAAGTTTTGCGTCGATCAGGTACGAGAAAGAAAGAGCTTTGTTGGCCAGCTGATTGAACGTTGGCAGCACCAAAACGAGCAGCAGAATGGCCGTGGCGAACGCCATAAAACACAGCACGAACGATTCGCCCAGAAACTGGATAATCAGTTGTGTACGGCCTCCGCCCACTACTTTCCGAACGCCAATTTCTTTAGCCCGTTTCAGCGAACGAGCCACGGTCAGATTCACGAAATTGATGCAGGCAATCAAGAGAATAAACAGCGCAATGCCCGACAGAATATAAGAAAAGACCGGGTTGCTTTCGTCGACCAGGCCATTGTTGGCGGGTAGTTCTTTGCTGAGGTGCATGTCCATAAAAGGCTGAAGCTCATAGACGGTTTTCGAAGTAATGTCAAAGCGCTTCGCCATAGCTTTAATACTTTCTTTCGCGTCGGCCAGGTAAATCTGATTCATTTTCGCTTCGACTGCCTGAAGATTCGCGTTCGGACTGAGAACAACGAACGTGTTCTGGAATACACTGAACCAGTTTTCGTTATTGCTGTATTCTTCCGGATTAAACAATGTTGGCATCAGTACGTCGAATTTGATCGAGGAGTTCTGAGGGCATTTCTGAGCGACGCCCGTTACCGTATATGGCTCAAATTCGCCATCGTTTTTGAAGAGCAGAACTTTGCCCAGCGCGTTAGTTGTCCCCAAACTTTTCTGAGCCATTTCTTCCGAAATCACTACTGATTTTGGATCTTTCAACGCCGTTTTGGGATCGCCACTGAGCAGTGGAAAACTGAACATTGAAAAGAAATTAGTGTCTGCAAAAAACACCGTTTGCGACTTCACCTCGTTAGGAAGCTTCAGATCCCGCTGATTTTCCCGGTAGCGAACAAACGCTTTAATTTCCGGAACGCCCGCATGAAATTTTGGCCCCGGAAAAATGCCCGTATAAGGCTGCCGATGTTCGATAACGCCAGCCGGAGTTACGTTTTTGCTCGTAATGCGATAGATGTGCGGATTGTTGGCATGAAACCGGTCATAGCTGACTTCATCTTTGGTATAAAGAATAATCAGCATGGCAGCCGCAAGGCCGATGCTCAGGCCCGTGACGTTGATGCCCGAATAAACTTTGTTGTTGCTCAGCGTGCGTAGCGCGATGGTCAGGTAATTACGTAGCATGGCAGGTTGTAAAAATGAGGGTGATGGGTAATCAGACGATTTGTTGGTACGTTGGCGCGCTTTGAAAAAATAGGGATTAACGTAGTGCAGCACCGCCCAGACGAACTCACGACGAGCTTTACCTGCGCCAACTTCCCCAATACGTTTGTCGAACACTTCATGTAAGTCGCCCTGCACATCTTCCAGAATGTGCGGAGACAGGCAGGTTTCCAGAAGCCAGTCGGCCCAGCGGGGCGGATTCTGCGGTTTGCGTTTTTCGTGTATCATACGTTTTAGCCGCCAATCAGTTGAAATTTTCCCGGTGGAATAGCCTGCCAAAGACGGCTACGCATTGCCTGAATGTCGTTCAAGGCCCGAACGCCCAGTGCTGTGAGCGTGAAAAATCGCTTCCGTCGGCCACCGCGTTCGGCCGTTGCTCCGCCCATGGTTGAAGACAGAAATCCCTTTTCTTCGAGCCGATACAACGTAGCGTGAACGGCGCTCATCGTAATGGAGCGGCCCGTCTGTTGCTGAATGTCTTCCCAGATCGTAACGCCATACGCTTCAGCCGGACAGGCGGCAACCACCAGCAGGACAATCTCCTCAAACTCGCCTAAAAAAGCCCTTCGCATACGTAGCAGTACGTTAAGAATGATTAGTTGTAATTTTGCAAAACAAATCTCCTGCCAGAAACGAAAAAGGCCTTTTTGGATAAACTGAGCCCCATTCTATGTAAAATAGTTGTCCGAAATCGTACAACGTTTGTTCAAAGTCGGACGAAAAAAAGGACGTAGCAATTAAGCTACGTCCTCAAATTTGGCCCATTATACTTATCTAGAGACCGCTCAACTTACCTGAAACAACTGAATGTTGTTGCCGCAGGTGTCGTTCAAAACCGCCAACGTAACGGCGCCCATCGGGGTCGGTTTCATGCTGAACGTAACGCCTAATTCTGTCAATCGCTTGTATTCACTTTCTACGTCATCGACCAGAAAAGCGGCCAATGGAATGCCAGCCTCAAACAGCGCTTTCTGATACGTCTGGGCGGGAGCAAAAGCCATCGGTTCCAGGACAATTTCGGTGCCGTCCTGCTCCTCCGGCGACACAACCGTAATCCATTTGTGTTCGCCCAGCGGTATCTCCGTTTTCTTGACGAAACCCAGTACGTTCGTGTAAAACGCCAGGGCTTTATCCTGGTCATCGACCAATACGCTCAACAATTTAATTTTCATAAAATGTCCTGATTTACCGGGCAAAGGTCTGTTGAAACGGCGAGAACAGATTCTTCAAAATTGCTTTTTTGAGTAAACTGTAGGCGTAAATCCAGTGAATTTTTTGAAGAGGCCAATGAACGAGGTGACGCTGGCAAAGTTGAGAACGTAGCAAATTTCGGTAGTTGATAAACCGGTCTGTGCGAGTTGTCTGGCTTTAATCAGTCGTTGTTCGGTGCGGTACTGATGAGGAGTGCGCCCGTAGCATTTTTTGAATAACCGCAGAAAATGAAATTTCGACAGCGACGCTTCATCGGCAATGGTTGCCAGGTTGATAGTTGTAGTTAAGTCACTGTCGATGAATTGCTTGGCCCGCACCACACGCCTGATTTGATACGTATTTGGATAGTGTTCATGGCGAATTTTCAGTACTTGCTGTTCGTAAAATGTCATGGTGCCTTTTACTTCAAATAATACGTTCGAACAAGTTTCATTGCTTCCTTATCATCCTGAGCGCAAACGTTGCAAAATGTACCAATGCCATTTACTGGCCCTTCATACTCCCACGCAAACGTTTTCTGATACGTTGCCTTGTCATCAAACACCTTCAAACGGTTGCCCATCGGTATTACGTTGAGAACGAGCTTGTTCGGGAATTGCACCCGAAAACCGTTCCCGAATGAAGGCATCGTCTTACTCAGGAAAATCAGTTTGGTTTCTGTCCGATTTTTGCCGTAAACGTAACGAATATCACCACGCTGGCCATCTTTAGACCAAAAACTTAATTGTTCATACGTATCTGTGCCGGGCTCGCCGAATGAAAAGTTTGCCACTTGCATCTGGGCATTTGCCAACGTGCTGAAAAGTAAACAGAAAAGAAAAACAAACGCCAATTTAGTCATGCCTGCCATAATCATTAGGTGGATGTTGCTGTATTGGTAACAAACGTATCGGTGCTGTGTTTGAGATGGCCGCCCAATAAGTGGATTCGCCGGGTTGGTTGCAAAAGTGATAGATTAGCAACGTAACACCGGAAATCTTGTAACGAAATGCCTAAAATATTTCTCCTAATTTCTGTTTTGCTGTTTTATGTGCTCCCGCTAAAACACGTCGCTACGTCAAACTATAGATCGCTTATTGACAGGCCTTTACAACCAAAGGATATCGTTTACGTACACGCGCCCAATGGTCTGACGCTACGTAAAACGGCGGCCAAAGATGGGGCTAAAGTGGTCCTGGTGCCGTTTGATGGCGCTCCGCTAACCGTACTGACTTCGCCGGAAGACCAATATACGGCGGAAACGATAGGGGCTTTCAAAATAAAAGGCGGATGGGTGAACGTACGAACGAAGGCAGGTCAGGAGGGCTACTTATTCGAAGGCTATTTATCGCGGCATAAGCCATTGAATATGGAAAAAATGGATGGGGCCGTCTCAATGATCGATGCATTTTATCGGACGATTTCGCCGGTGAAGGGCAAGCGCACTACGTTACCGAAAAAAGACGGAAACATTGAACGGTATCAATACGTCTACGCTGATGGGGCGCGGTTTGAAGAGCAGCAGTATGAAGGGGGCGTTACGCAATTTCTGGAGTTGCCAAAAGAGAAATTTACCATGCAGGAAGTGCTGGTGCTTTTCCGAACATTATGGTTTCAGAAAGAAAAAACGACTGCTACGTTCGATGCCGCTAAACAACGACTAACCCTTGATTCCGAAGGTGGTTACTCACAGTTAATTATTCAACCAAAAGGAAATCAGTGGAATCTCCAGTTTTCTACGGCTGATTAATGGAATCCCACCTTCCTTGATAAAGAGGAATCCAGAACGAGGTAGTTAATTCACCTCAATTTCATCAACGGCCAGTTGAGCTGCCTTGCCCGGATTACGCAGGCCCGCCGGTACACGCCCGACTGTGTAGGCAATGATACGTACGTAGCGTGCGGTGGTCGGCTCAAACGAAAACGGAAGTCGGACAATGCCCCGTTTACCTCCCTCGGCGGCATTGGTTTTGGTGGTCAGCACCGGGCGATACGTTTTGCCGTCTTCCGAAACTGAAATATCAACCTGTTTGGGTAAGCAGATATTCCGGGCGGTGTACTTCAAAAAACCAACCCGAACTGTTTCAATAGATTGCGGCTGTCCCAGGTCGATGACGGCGTTGATATCGGTGGCAAATGAAACGACGCCCGCAACTTCATAGCCGCCAATGCCGCAGGTCGTGCCGTCGGTAAGGCTGTAATTACGGTCGGGACGTCCGGTGGTTGGCGGATTCAGCAGGGTATACGGTTTGCTGGTGGCTTTCGAGACGATAAATTCTTTTTGAACCTTGGCCGGTTGGCTCAGCGGCTGCCCTTCCTGAAAGGAGGCCGTACGTAGCGTTGTCGTTTTCTGGAGGATAATCGGTTTATCGTATCGGGGCGACTCACCCGTTGGGATGCTACCATCGAGTGTATAATGAATCGCCGTTACCGATTTCCCCGCCGAAAGAGTCACTTCTACGTTACCTTCTGTCGTAGGTTTTCCCGTCATTGCTACGTCGTAAAGGGTTCGTGAATAGTTTGTACTAAGATTGTTCAGCCGTTCGAAATGCACGGTAAGCCGACGGGTAAAATCATCGAAATTTTTCTGCGCTAACGGCGTCCAGACAACTTCGGCCAGAGCAGCCGCGCGCGGCCAGAGCATGTATTCAAGCTGGGCGGACGTGCTGATGTATTCTGTCCAGATGTTAGCCTGTGCGCCCAGAATATGCGCGGCTTCTTTAGGGGCCAATCCGGCGGGCGTTGGGTTGTAACTATAAACGATTTCCAATGGTAGATAACTACCAAAACCAGTCGGTTCCTGAGCGGGATCGCCCTGAAAATGATCGAGGTAGCAGAACTGTCCGGGTGTCATAATGACGTCGTGATGCTGGCGGGCAGCTTCAATTCCGTTTCGAATATTCCGCCAGCTCATAACCGTTGCGTTTGGCGAAAGACCTCCCTGTAAGATTTCGTCCCAGCCGATGATACGTCGTCCCTTAGACGTAACGAACTTATCGATACGTTTGATGAAATAGCTTTGCAGACCGTTTTCGTTACGTAGCTTCAGGCGTTTGATGAGCTGTCTGCAAAAGGCGCTTTTCCGCCAGACCGTTTTAGGGCATTCATCGCCCCCGATGTGGATATATTTTCCTGGAAACAAATCAATTACCTCTGTCAATACCTCGCCCAGAAAGGCAAACGTTTTTTCGGTCGGGCAGAACACATCATCGAAGACACCCCATTTGGTCGAAACCGTGTAAGGGCTAGTCGTACAGGCCAGTTCTGGGTACGCAGCCAAAGCCGCCAGGGCATGGCCAGGAAGTTCGATTTCGGGCACTACGTTGATATATTTAGTAGCCGCGTAACGGATCACTTCCCGCACTTCATCTTGCGTATAATAGCCGCCGTAAGGCTTTCCATCAAAGACCTGAGGGTCATATTCATCATAATGACCAATAATAGTCTCGCGTCGGTGAGCGCCTATCTGTGTCAGTTTGGGATGTTTTTTTATCTCGATCCGCCATCCCTGATCGTCGGTCAAGTGCCAATGAAACTGATTGAATTTATGCAGCGCCATTAAATCGAGGTATTTCTTAATATACGCCACCGAAAAAAAATGCCGGCTCACATCGAGGTGAAGTCCTCGGTAACTATAGCGCGGGCTGTCCTGAATTCGACAGGCGGGAATAGGTAAGGCAAGCAGCATGGAACGTATCGCAGCAGAAGAATTTTGCGGAACCGATTCCTTGTTCGCTGTCGCATGCCCTTTACTCAATACTACCGGCGGCAAAAGCTGATAAAGTGTTTGAACGGCGTAAAAGAACCCTTTCGGAGTACGCGCTTCGACAACGACCAGTCGATCTGTTACGTTAATTCGATACCCTTCTTCGTGGAGTGTGGTATCCGTAGAAGGCAAAAAATCAATTATGTTTCCGCTGGAAGTCAGCCGGTTTGTATTTCGAACCGGTACGTTCAGACCGGTACTCCGGTTAATGTGCGTGGCGAACGTATCAACAATGGCTTTCAGCTCCGTCTGGGCAACCGGCACCATAATGACTGTTGTGCGGTCGATAATAAATTCTCCGGTTTGTGGTTCGAGTTGAGCCGGGCGGGGGATAATGGTGTAACGGTCGACGGATTGGCAATACGTGGCGGGTAGGACAATAAAGACAAGAAGTACTAGCAACAGGGCACGCATAATACACTAGAAAATTTATTGTCATTAACGGTTAGAAAGGGCCAAGGGTTATCGAAGATTGTCTGTAACGATTAACTCGGCCTACCCCGCCTGACAATAAAGTCAACGTTTACGCTTATCCTAAAAATCTGCCGCTGATGTAGATTGACAAATTAAATTACTTTCGCTACTGTATATTGCATAGTTCCTTGTAAAACACTTATGCTATGAAATATTTATCAATTTTATTGTTGATTGTCAGCTCGTTAGTAGCTTGTTCAGACGGAGATATTAAAATCTCTGTTACGGATTCAGACGATACGTATGAGTTTTTCGCTAAATACGATAAAAAGAAAACCCAGCGCGTTCAGGATTTTATCAACCAAAAAATGGCACCCGGCAGCAATGTGACCGGCGATAATATCGATATTACCACTACGCTGGATGATAATACGCGCTTCGAACTGGAAGAATACCCGGGAAAAGTGCGGGTTAAACTCGATAAAGAAGACAATTCAGAAGCGTCTTACCGGCGGGTTAAAGACATGTGTGAGGGTGTGAAACGTATCGTTGGCGGAAAGTAAATCCTTAGCTCCTTATAACTCCTGAATCTTCTGAGGAAGACTTCATCTGCAAGTGAACAAAGTCTTCTTCAGGGGATTTAGGGATCCTGCACAATCACAACATTTTCGCCCCCACTACCTGCCCGGTATCCGTTCGCTGAACGTAGACCAGAACGGCACTCTGTTCAGGTGACAAATCATCCGGAGCCGCCAGCGTTACGTTGCCTGTTACATCGGTTTCATCGATAGTTTTGAACTGCCTGACAATGTTGGTATTAACCAGCGTTCGTCCTCCATTTTCACCGTTACGTACTGCTGTGCGAGCTTCTTTCTGTACTAAGGCTACGTTGACGCGATACGGCCCAGCTGCGGACAATGTGTACTGAACTGACAACTGGTTATCTTTTCGGCTGAGGTTTCCATCGATACCAATAAATGACGATAGGGGTTGTTGCTGAATGGCTGTAATGGCTTGTTCGATACGTCCACGCTGACCTCCTACAATATCCTGTCGACCGTTTACAACCAGTTGGGGCGTATACGTTTGTGTTTTCAACGTGCGGTCATATTGCCGCTGGCGGGCCGTATTTTCTTTCGTACTAAATGGATCCTTCCAACCTAGTCGATCCCAGTAATCGACGTGGAAGGAGAGGCCATAAACAGCTTTCCCTGAACGGGCGGCTTCCTGAGTGATGTCCTGCAGCGCTTTATCGGCAGACGGGCAACTGGAGCAGCCTTGAGACGTGAACAATTCCAGCACGACCACTGGCTGAGCGACTGGCTTTATCGGTTTATTGATTGGAAGGTGCGTCAAGATGCCGAATAGCGCCAGAAACATGAGTTTGATGTACATGATGATTGCCTGATTTATAATCCCACATAATAATCATAGCCGCGTTCGGCCCAGAAGTCGCGGGGGCGCGAGTCGGCGAAGAACATCCGACCGATACGTTTCAGATTTTTAACGCCGTACTTGACCGGAATAATTAATCGAAGGGGAGCGCCATGTGGGGTCGTAATCGGCTGGCCATTCAGTTCGTAAGCCAGCAGGGTTTGCGGGTGTAAGGCGCTTTCAATGTCGATGCCAACGTAGTAACCTTTGTCGGGTGTTTCGAGTCCAACGTACTTAAATAAATCTGCTGTATTTTCTGGATTGGGTGCGTTGCCGCTATGGGTACCTAGTTTGTATTTTTCCATGAAATCGGAAAGCCTCGCTCCAGACCAGTGCTGCACCTGACTCCACCCTTCGATACACTTGAAATTATACACGATCTCGTGTTTGGGGAGCGCCTTTACATCGTCGATGGTGAGTAGGAGGGGAGCTGAATCACCTCGGTCTATCTGCAGTTTCCAATCCTCAGGAATAGGCGATTTCAGTCCGTCATACCCATTGACACGCGCTTGTTTTGCGGCTGCTTCTACCGGAAACGTCGGTATTAAATGTGTATCGCTAAAATACGTTCGGGCGATGCTTTCATTTACGTTCAAGACGTTACGTAGCGGACGCTTTATACCCTGGGCACCCACACTATTTTTAACCCATTCGTAAACACCAAATGGGATGGCAGAAGCCAGCGCAAACCAGCCAAATGCTTTGATCATTCGCCGACGAGCAACCGATTCTGGAAGGTCATCTTCCGGCAACTGAGGCTCGGCGGAATTAGGTTTTGTCGGCTGGCTCATGATAAAGCTGGTTTAATCGGTGATGAAATGGGCTCGGTTGGTAAATCGTCTGGTTCTATTGGTGTATCAGGCTGATCATCAATAGGTTTGTGCATGAGCGGTCGGTCTGGATCATTTGGTTTGATGATCTCGAATCCAGTGACCATCGACTGGAAATTGTTCCAGCCAGCCCGGATCACCTGTGCAATATGAATAACGAAAAAAACAACGTAACCGAGCGTTAAAACAAAGTGTTCCAGTCGGGCGGCCTCGTATCCACCGAGCAGCGTTGTCAGCCATGAAAATTGTGTTGGTTTATAAATGGCATAGCCCGTCAGTACCGATCCAACACCCATGAGCATGATAGCGAAATAAGCGATTTTCTGGGCTCCGTTGTACTTGATAAATGGCGGTTGCGTTTTGCGCAAGTGCAGGTCATAAAGTGTTACCTGTATAGCTTCCTTGAACGAATTTCGGTTAGGAACCAGATGACGCCATTCGCCCGAAATGAATGTGTATCCGACGTAGAGAATGCCGTTCAGGATGAAGAGCCATTGAAATACAAAATGCCAGGCCATACCCTCGGCCAATCGGCGTGGCACGCCAAGGGCTTTATAGAATCCATCCGGAAAAAACGACACCAACGTATAATCGCCAATTTGGATTTTATAGGGATCGTAAGCCCAGTAGATCAGCAGTCCGCTCCAGATCATAACGAACAGAACCGGGAAGTTTATCCAGTGAAACCATCGAATGGCCAGCGGGTGTTTATGAACGATACGTTTCATGCAAAAGGAGGCTTTGTGATGCTATATATACTACGTAATCAGGGCGAATGGATTGTATATTTCCGTTACGTTTGACGATTTACCAGGCAAATAGTAGCGTAACAGGTTGGAAAGCTACAAAACTCATGTCTTTTGATCGGTATCTCAATGATTGGATTGCCTATGCTGTTATCAATTCTTCCCGAAATCTGAAATGGTAATCTGTGCTTTGTCTTTAAATTCAGAAGGAGGAAGACCAGTCTGGTTTTTGAAAAAACGACTAAAGTGAGCTACCTCCTCAAAGCCTAACGTAAAAGAAATTTCCTTGGTCGATTTATCAGTGTACAACAATAATCGTTTCGCTTCCAGTACAATACGTTTGTGAATCGTCTGTAAAGGACTTTGCTGGTTATAGAGACCGAATACATTCGAGAGGGTTTTTGGCGACTTGCTCAGTAAATCGGCGTAGTCTGTTACCGAATGCAGCTTTCGGAAATTAATCTCGACCAGTAAGTTAAAACGCCGGACAAGGTCAAAGTCTTTTTCGGTAAGCGAGCTAGTCAGATACTGCATTTTAGCCAACCGAGTGAGCTTGATAATGAGCCGCTTGAGCAACATTCGCAGCATTTCGCCCTGTATGGTATCGCGTGTGGCAAATTCATCATCGAAGACCATCACTAGCGCATCGAACTTCGCCTGCTCTGCGGAATCCAGCTGAATGAACATCGGAATTTTGGCTCCGTAAAACAGAAATCCAACGCACGAAACTTCCCGATCATGATCAACGATACAGTAAAACTCCCGGTCAAACTGCCAGGCAATAATTGTTTCCGGTTGCTCAGCCAGTACAGACTGGTTCATCATCAACGGTAACAACGCCTGCTTCGGAAACATATAAGGAAGATCATCGATCATGATCATCTGCGTTTCGCCTACATTCCAGGCAATAGTCAGAAAACGTCTGTTGCGATCACTAAAAACCTGCTGACAGGCGAGCGGCTCCCGACAAATCAGGTTTAAAATGCCTTCCGTTTTCGGATCATGGTAGGAATAAAGCATAATGCGGTAACTATAATCTGTAATCAGGGGAAGTTAAGCATAAAATAGGAGGGCTGATGTTTCGCGGTTAATAAATCATTTTTAGGAACGTAGTATGGTTTTGGATACGTAGTTAACCAATCCTCCTGAGTACATTGAGACCTAGCCCGTTGGCGTATACAATACGTAGTGCGGAGAAAATCCTATCTTGCCGAAAAACGTAGATATGTCTCTTCAAACCCTTGATACAGGCTTTTTTAAACTAGACGGCGGAGCTATGTTCGGTGTAGTACCGAAACCACTCTGGCAACGATTGAATCCGGCCGACGAGCAGAATCGGTGTACCTGGGCTATGCGCTGCCTGCTTTATGAAGCCGGAAATCGGTTGCTGGTGGTTGATACAGGTATTGGCAATAAACAGGACGCCAAATTTTTTGGTCACTACGATCTTCACGGTGATGCTACGTTGCTTGGCTCCATTCGGCAAGCGGGTTATTCAGAAAAGGACGTAACGGACGTATTGCTTACGCATTTGCACTTCGACCACGTGGGCGGGGCAGTGGAACGTAGCAATGAAGCCTTGGCGCCGGTTTTTGCCAATGCTACGTATTGGGTGCATCCGGCACACTGGGAATGGGCAATTCATCCAAATCCGCGCGAAAAGGCGTCGTTTCTGCGCGAAAATATAATGCCGTTGCAGGAAAGTGGGCAATTAAGTTTTCTGACCGAAAAGCCGTTTCCGTTTGCCGACATTAATTTGCACTACGTTGATGGACATACCGAGAAAATGGCGCTGCCTATTTTTCGCATCAATGGCCGTACCGTCGCTTATATGGCCGATCTGATTCCATCCTCGGGGCATATTCCGTTGCCGTATATTATGAGTTACGATATGCGCCCGTTGCTGACGATGGAAGAGAAAACGCAGCTATTGCAACAGGCCGCTGCCGAAAACTGGATTCTGGTTTTTGAGCACGATCCCGTTGTTGAAGCCGCTACCGTGGAGATGACCGAACGGGGTGCGCGGTTGAAGGAGACAGGGAGATTGACTGAACTTCTGTAACGCGTAGATCTTGTTCGCGTCACAAACCAACCACTAAAACGTAGCGTTATCCAATCAAAGAAAGTAGCGTTTATGAAAATAGGTTTGGTATTATCGGGAGGTGGTGCGCGGGGGATTGCCCACCTGGGTGTTATTAAAGCCCTTCAGGAAATAGGAATTTCGTTCGATCAGATTGCAGGTACCAGTGCCGGGGCTATTACGGGGGCATTTATTGCTCAGGGGTATTCGCCCGATGAGAGCCTGAAAATCATCGAATCGTCTTCATTTGTTCGGCACATTCGGCCCGCCTGGAATCGGATGGGGTTGCTGCGTCTGGATACCATTGTTGATATTTACAAGAAATACATTCCACATGATACGTTCGAGGAGTTGCAGATTCCATTGCACGTAGTGGCCGTTGATCTGAACGCTGGTGAACAGGTTATATTCGACCAGGGGGAACTTATTCGGCCGGTGCTGGCGTCCTGCTGCCTTCCGGGTATTTTCGAGCCGATGCTCATCAACAAACGACAATACGTTGATGGTGGCGTTTTAAATAATTTGCCCGTCGATACCATCGAGAATAAGGCCGATTTGCTGATTGGGTCGCACTGCAACGTATTAGGGCCGCGAAAACCCATTCGTTCCATGCGGGGCGTTATCGAGCGAAGTCTGGTGCTGGCGGTTCAGAGCAAAACGAAGGACCGGTTCGCCAAATGTCAGGTTTTGATTGAACCACCTGCACTGTCGCAATATAGCACGACCGACATCAGCAAAGCGCGTGAACTGTTCCGAATTGGTTATCAGTATACGCAGGCGATGGCGGATGACATCGAAAAAGGACTCGGCCGTCCTTCTATTGAGATGATGTAACTTTAGAGCGTAGACAATTCAACATCCTATAATGACTGAGCTGAAAGATCGGCTCAGTCATTTTTTTGTCTGGCTGTCAGGATAATTGGCTCAAAAGAGAAAATTAGTTATTCAGCAAAAGATATACTACTACGTAGTTTTATCGCCTTTATTGATATTTTGATAAAAAAGATACTAAGTATTTATAACTAAAAATAAGAATAATTATAGAAGAAATAATATTTTATATTATCTTCATATATTAGAATAATAAGTGGTAATTATTATTGTAAACAAAATATTTGGTGGATATAATGAATTTATTAGATTTGTGATAAGTGTAATCTTTCTTAACTTAATCTAATTATAATGAAGCAAATTTTACTAGTGAGTATGCTATTGGTATGCTCACTCTGGGCTCCTGCGTGGGCCCAGGAGCGAACAATTACGGGTAAAGTCGTCGCTAGTGAAGACGGCACGCCTTTACCCGGTGTATCAGTAGTATTGAAAGGTGGTTCGCGCGGCACCAATACCGATGCGGGTGGAACCTACTCCATCACCATACCCGGCTCAGGGGGATCGTTAGTTTTCAGCTTCGTAGGGTCGGCCACTCAGGAAATCCAGATTGGCAACAAATCCGTTATCGATGTTAAGCTGGTCAACGATGCCAAGCAGCTTGGTGAAGTGGTTGTGACGGCGCTAGGACAACAGCGCGATAAAAAGGCCCTGGCCTACGCCGTGTCGAACCTCAAGGGCGAATCGCTTCAGCAACGTTCAGAGCCTGACCCGCTACGTGCCCTGTCGGGTAAGGTGCCGGGCGTAAATATTACGGCTGGTAACGGTGCGCCGGGTGCTGGTACACGTATCACCATCCGTGGTAACAACTCGTTTACGGGCAATAACCAACCTCTTTTTGTTGTCGATGGTATTCCATTCGACAACTCGGTGAACTCTACATCGGGCTATAACCAGAACACCGTAACGACTAACCGCGCTTACGACATCGACCCCAATAACATTGAGAACATGACCGTGCTGAAAGGTGCGGCTGCTTCGGCTTTGTACGGTTCGCGGGCGGCCAATGGGGTTATTGTAATTACGACCAAATCGGGTAGTAAATCAGCGCGTAAAGGTTTGGAGGTCAACTTTAATTCCTCGTATTCCGTCGAGAACGTATCGACCATTCCTGATTACCAGAATACGTACACGCAGGGTTCTAACCAAACCTATAACGGTGGATTTATTGGGAACTGGGGAACCGTTTTTCCTTCTGAAGTTGATCGCGTCAATGCGGCTTTAGGTTTTGAGCGGTATTCAAAAGTTGTCGATCCGGATTACCCGGCGGGTACCATTCCGCATCCGCTGGTCGACCAGACCGTTGCGTATGGAGCCGCCCGTTACCAATCGGCTTTCCCGGAACTGTTACAGGCTAACGGACGCGGTATTGCCGTTCCGCTGGTACCTTATGACATTATTGGCGGCTTTTTCCGGCAGGGGAAAGTAATGGAAAATGGCATCCAGATTACGTCTACGGGCGATAAGACATCTTTGAACGCATCGGTTTCGCATATGAAAAACGACGGTATCATTCCGAATTCGTTTACCGAGCGTACTACGTTAAGTTTCGGAGGTAATGCTACGTTGAGTAACAATATCAACGTAGCGGGTAGTGTGGCCTACACCAATACCAATCAGCAGAGTCCGCAGTCGGGAGCCGGCTACTACGCCGATTACGGTGGTCTGGCGTCTGCCGGTTCTATATACGGTCGTTTATTTTACATGCCCCGAAATTACAACCTCGTTGGTTATCCGTTCGAGAACCCAGTCGACGGATCAAACGTATTTTTCCGCGCCCTGGATAACCCATTCTGGACAGCCAAATACAATCTTTACAATTCGGCCGTCAACCGGATTTACGGGAACATGACGTTGAGCTACGACGTAACGCCCTGGCTCAATCTGACCGCTCGAGGTGGTATCAACACGTATTCCGAAACGCGTAAAAACGTCATTCGTCCGGGCGGTACGTTCGTGCCGCTGGGTTCGGTTTCTCGTCAGGATTTAACGAAAACAGAAGTTGATTTTTCGTTCCTCGCTACGTTACAGCACGATTTCTCGGAGCGCTTCAACGCTAAATTACTGCTTGGTTTTAACCCCAACCAACGTACCTACACGGAATCGGCGGTTAGTGGCTCACCTGTTATTGATCCGAACGTATTGACAATTGGCGGTACGTTGAACCAGAACGCTGGCGACTATAAATACACGCGCCGTTTATATGGGGTTTTCGGCGAACTGACGATGGGTTACAACAACTTCCTGTTCCTGACCGCTTCGGTACGTAACGACCATTCGTCTACGCTGCCAACCAGTAACAACAGTTACTACTATCCGGCTGTAGCGGCTTCGTTCGTGTTTACGGAAGTGCTGAACATGCCAAAGAACATCCTGACGTTTGGTAAACTGCGGGCCAACTACGCTAAAGTAGGTAAAGATGCCGATCCGTATCAGGTATTTACGGCTTACAACCTGGGTCGTACGTTTTATAATGGCACGGCTATTTCGACCGCTACGTTGCCCACCCAGCTTAATAACATCGGCCTGAAACCCGAATTTACGTCGGAGGTGGAGTTGGGTACTGAATTACAGTTTTTTAATAACCGGATTGGCGTTGATCTGGCTTATTTTAACCGGCTTTCCACTGACCTGATTGTTACGCGTGAATTACCCCGCGCAACCGGTTTTTCGACGGAGGTAACAAACGCGGGTAAAATATCGAACAAAGGCTGGGAATTGGGGCTGACGCTCGTTCCGGTGAAGGCCGCCAGTGGCTTTACCTGGACTTCGTTCGTCGCGTACACAAGCATCAAATCGCTGGTAGAAGATGCGGGTCCGGGTGGTGAAATCTTCATCGGCGGTACCGGCCTTTCGTCGCTGGGAACCATCTTCCGCAATGGCTTGCCTTACGGACAAATTATCGGTTCCAAAAACGCGCGGGATGACAATGGCAATCTGCTGATTAATCCCAGCACGGGCCTTCCAATCCGTGCCGCTAGCTCAGGCATCATCGGTGACCCGAACACCAAATTTACGATCGGCTGGACGAACACGGTAAACTTCAAAAACTTCACACTGTCGGTACTGACTGATTACAAAGCGGGTGGTAGCCTGTTCTCAAGCACGGCGGCTTCGCTGCTGCTACGTGGTCAGCTCAAAAGCTCGGAAGATCGCGAAGGTATGCGCGTAATTCCGGGTGTGCTGGGCGATCCCGCTACGTATAAACCATTGCTCGATGATGCTGGTAAAACCATTAAGAACACCATCGCCATGTCGGCCTTCCAGTACCACTTTACGGATGGATATGGTGCTTACGGTGCTGATGAAGTAAACATCTATGACGCATCGGTGGTACGTCTGCGGGAGGTATCGCTGAGCTACAGTGTACCTAAATCTTTCCTGCAACGCTACGCCAAAGTGCTGGGCAGCCTGCGGATTTCGGCATCGGGCCGTAACCTGTGGTTCTACGCGCCCAACATGCTGAAAGGCCTCAACTTCGACCCGGAAGTGCTGTCGAACTTCGCTGATTCGAACATTCAGGGTTTCGATCTGGGTGCGTCGCCATCAACACGCCGTTTTGGAGTCAACCTCAGTGCGTCCTTCTAAATCAATTTGATACGCCGTGCAGACGTATCAAATTCTCAACTCACTGTTAACTAAGATATCACAATGATTCATATAAAAAGTTTCAGGGCACTGGCACTGGCTGGTCTTGTCAGCGTAGTTAGCTCTTGTAATATGACGGAACTGGATATTAACGTCGACCCAAACCGGCCTTCGTCGGGTTCGTTGGGGCTGTTGTTACCCGTTGCCGAAAATGCCGCCCGTAATGCGTTTACCTCGGTCAATGGCGATGCGATGGGTTTTGCTGGTCTTCGGAATTCGGCCGATGCCTACAATCTGAGCAACACCAGCTATCA
The DNA here is from genome assembly GCF_054778555.1 of Spirosoma flavus. Classification (NCBI taxonomy): domain Bacteria; kingdom Pseudomonadati; phylum Bacteroidota; class Cytophagia; order Cytophagales; family Cytophagaceae; genus Spirosoma; species Spirosoma flavus. The sequence continues at coordinate 769,677 of NZ_BAAGZL010000003.1, read as the reverse complement.
GGGAACATGGAACACGGCTTATCAGAATATGCAGAGTATTGAAGAAATGCTGAAGGCTACGGAAGACGGAAAAAATCCGCGCTACCGAGGTATTGCGCTGGTACTCAAGGCTTACTCGATGGGCAATTACGTTGATATGTTTGGCGACATGCCTTACTCGGAAGCCTGGAAAGGAAATGCGGCCACACCCAATAAATCGCCCAAATTTGACAAAGACTCGGACATCTACGAGGACCTGCTCAAACTATGCGATCAGGCGGTTACCGAACTGGCTAAAGCGCAACCTGTTGCTGTAGTAAATGATTACATGGGTGCTGGAAATGCTACTACGTGGACTCGGATTGCGAAAACCGTTAAGCTGCGGTTACTACTGACTTCGCGTAAAGGACGTACCAACGGCAATGCCGAACTAAAAGCGGCTTTTGATGCAGGTGGATTCATTACCACGCCCGCTCAGAACTGGAGCTATCTGTATTCGACGCAGGTGTCGCCCGAAGACAACCGGCACCCCTGGTATTTTACGTATGCTGGCGGTGGCGACCCAACCTACATTAACCACCAGTTGATGGGCGAAATGATTCTGAACAAAGATCCACGGCTGCCTTTTTACTTTTATCGGCAAACATCGCGGGTACTGGATCAGAGCAACCCAACCGACCGGGGTACTACGCCGTTTGGCGGTTCGTATCTGCCGCTACGTGCTACGTTCCTCGATGAGTACAAACGAGTATTTAACCTCACGACCATACCTGCAACTGATTTGGCCTATATTGCTGGTTTCTTCGGTCGCGACCGTGCCGACGTATCAGGTGCGGCTTCCGACGGTGCACTACGTGCCGCTCCCGGTACGTATCCGGCCGGTGGTGTTTATTCCGACAAAAGCACATCGGCTGTCGCTTTAACGGGTCAGGCAGCGCTGAACTACGGTGGAAATGGACAGTGGCCACTAATTCACAGCTGGAACACAAAGTATTACCAGATTGAAGCGATTCTTGACGGAACCGGCGTAACGGGCGATCCCAGAGCGCTGTTTGAATCCGCCATGCGCGAACAAATCGACGTAGTGGTGGCTCAGGGGCTTAAGTCAGACCCCAGTAAGGCAAAGGCGCCTGCTGCGGCCGATGTTACAGCGTATGTGAATTCCTGGCTGGGTCTGTACGATGCAGCGACGACAAATGCGGCTAAACTGAACGTAGTGGCCAAACAAATCTGGTTCTGCTCGTGGGGCCAGGGAATGGATATCTGGAACCTGCAACGCCGGACGGGTTATCCGATTCAGAGCCAGTTCAAGCAATTCTCGGTGGGTATTCAAGCGCCAATTTCCAAGCCTCCCCGTCAGTACGCGCTTCGGTTACCGTATCCGCAGTCAGAAGGGGCGTTGAACCCGAACGCAGCCAAATACATCACAGACGTCGTTTTCGACCGCGACCCAATTTTCTGGGACAAAGTGAAAGTGAAGTGGGAATTTTAAAATCCTATCGATTTGCCGAGCCTCTACATAAAATGAATTTCGGCGAGTCAACCAACTAAAGAACAGCAATGAAAAATATCCTTATATACTCGCTGGCCGCTGCAATTATGCTTTTGGTCGGTTGCAAAGACGAGTCGCTTGATCCAAACAAACCGTGGGAACCTGGTGTACACGCACTAGGTGTTTTCGACGGTGTGGCCGAAGCCGCTAAAGCTAATTTTGCCGCTAACGCTAAAACGTTCCCGCTAACGGGACAGGATGCGTCAAAGATCGATTTTAAAATCAGATGGGTATCGCTCGATAATAGGCTGACAGTTAGCAAGATCGTTATCAAAGTTGATATGATTGAGTCGTATACCGACCCCGACGGTAACCCTAAAACGGTGTCGCTGGGTGGTGGCGGTAAAGTGGTGAAAACGATTGATGCGCCCGCCAAAAACCGGGAGTGGAATATGTTCAGCCTTGCGCCCAATGACATTTACAATCTGTTCAAGGACGTAACGGTGAAATACGACAAAGTGAATGCCGTGAAAGTTTTCGACAATCCGGCACGGCCTCGTCCGGCGGGTGCCCGTTTGCAGGGGCCGCAGGTTGTCGGTGGCAAAACCATTGCCAATGCCGATGCCTTCGTCGTTACGTGGGAGCTGACTACCACCGATGGGCTGGTTTTCAAAGTGTGGAACGAAGACAGTATTTGTCTTGATCCAACGCCAGTATCGCAGGCCAATTCAAACTGCCGCCTGAATTTCATTGTGAAATAATGGGGTGAGTTATTTTGAAAAGCAGTAATAGGATTGGCCTGTTGCTGCTTTTTTATGAATTTTTACCTTTCATCAATCAGTATGAATAATCGGCGAATTAGGTTTTTAGGGCTATTCGGGTTGATTCTAGCGAACGTAGCGATGGCCCAAACGCCTACTTATAATGCCAATATTCAGCCCATTATTGTCAGAAACTGCGCTACGCCCTGCCATCACCCGGGCGGTGTCGGTCCCTTTAGTTTGCTGACTTATGAGGACGCTGCAAAAAGAGGAAAGTTCATCGCAAAAGTGACCCAGATACGTTATATGCCGCCGTTTCCCGCCGACCGGCAATTTCAACACTACGCCAATGAGCGAGGTCTTTCCGATAAAGAAATCAATCTGATTCAGGATTGGGTGAAGGGTGGGATGGAGCGTGGGGCTGAGCATATGCGTAAGGACATAAGAGACGTAACGGAAGGCAAAGGGAACGTAGCGAAAGCCGAACCCGCTGCCCCTGACCTGGTACTACGTATGAAACCGTATGCCATCAAGGGCGATGGGCGAGAAGATTTTCGCTATTTCCACGTACCGATGAACCTGAAGGAAGACATTTGGGTAGAGTCAATCGAGTTTGTTCCAGGGAATCGGAAACTGCTGCATCACAGTCGATTAATGATTGATTCGACAGGTACGATGGCAACTATTGATGGGATAGCAGAAGATGACCCAAAGCTGCGCGAATTCCAGAAAACACCGCTGGCCGACGAGTTTCTGTATGGTTGGGTGCCCGGAAATGATCGTGTTACGTTCCCCAGCGGAACGGCCAAACGTATTAAAGCCGGTAGCGATTTGATCTTGAATCTGCACTATTCACCTTCGGCCAAAGCCGACGAAGATCAGTCGGAGGTCCGGTTTTACTTTGCCAAAAAATCAGTTACACGCCAGGTTAAAACGCTGACATTGACGGAAAACGACGTAACAAATCAGCCCTTTCTGCTGGAGGCCAACACAAAGCCTATTTTTTACATAAACTATGGGCCACTACCCGATACGGTACGTTTGCTGTCGGTAATGCCGCACATGCACAAGTTGGGACGTAGTGTTTGGGCGTTTGCGATTACACCTGCTGGCGATGCCATTAATTTAATTCGCATTCCCGACTGGGATTATAGCTGGCAATTGAGCTATTTCTTCAAAGAGCCGCTCACGCTTCCCAAAGGCTCTACAATTATTGCCGAAGCGCAATACGACAATACCGACAAGAATCCGCTCAATCCAAATCGGCCAGCTAAGGCAGTCGGCTACGGTTGGAACTCGACCAATGAGATGATGAATCTGGTATTTTACTACGTCAGGTAACTTCATTAGCAGGCGACTGGCTAACATTTCAAATACTCCTCAAACACTCAAAAGGCATTTTGACCGCTCATGTAAAAAAGCAGGGCAGGGTGCAACTTATTGCTCAATTAAATTGTCTTTACCTTCTTGCCTAAATGGGTAATTGTACTATTCTAATTTTAATGATTTTCTGCTGTAATTACTTAGTGCTATTATATTCTGTTTTTAGGTAACGTGAAATTTAATCTGAATTAAAAAATCTGATAAATACTATAATTGCGGAATAATATTTTACTTTATAAGTATTTTGGGTGGATGATGTTTGGGGAATAAATTGTACAAAAAATTTGTGTTATCTTTTTTTACTCATAGTTTTGTAGATAGAAAAATATTTTTCAACCTAATTTAATTTGTACTATGAGTAGAATTCTATCAGTAAGTTTTCTACTGATATGCGTATTTTGGTCAACTGCATGGGCGCAGGACCGACGTATATCGGGCAAGGTTACATCTGCCGAAGACAACCTGCCGCTGCCAGGAGTTTCAGTCGTGCTGAAAGGCACAACGCGGGGCGCCAACACCGACGCGTCGGGGACTTACAGTATCGATATCCCTGGTTCTGGTGCTGCCACACTCGTGTTTAGTTTTGTGGGCGTTGCTACGCAGGAAGTAGCCGTGGGCAACCAATCAGTAGTTGATGTGAAGCTGGTTTCCGACAATCGTCAGCTTTCCGAAGTCGTCGTAACAGGGGTCGGCGTTGCTACCGACAAACGTAAACTGGGTATTGCCGTTGAGGCCGTTTCATCAAAAAACTTACCGCAAACACCAACCGCTTCTATTGATCAGGCGCTGGTTGGTAAAATTGCCGGCGCACAGATTTCAAGCGGAAATGGTACGCCGGGAGCTCCCGTGAATATTGTACTACGGGGTATTAACACCATTAACCGGGGTACAGCTCCGATTCTGCTTATCGATGGGGTACAGGTCGACGCTACCAATTATGATTCGAATGGTAACCTCAATAACAACCCCACGGCGCTGCTGAGCAGTATCGACCCCAATACGATTGATCGGGTTGAAATCGTGCAGGGTGCGGCTGCCGCTACGTTATATGGTGCACAGGGCGCTAACGGGGTTATTCAGGTATTCACCAAAAAAGGAAAATCGGGCAAGCTCAATATCGACGTATCGTCGAGTATCACACGTAGCGAATTTCTGAATGTTGGGGGTGTAGCAAAAGCGCAAACGCATGGTTTCCAGACCGATGCGTCGGGTAACGTAGTGTATCAGTCGGGTACGGATGCCAACAAAAACCCGGTCTATTCTCCGCTTGCCTTCGATCCCAATACGTTACGTTTTAATGGAAACGTACTGTACGATCCGCTTGCCGTAACGAACAAGGCCGATAAACCTTATCAGGGTAATCTGAAATACTACGACCATTACGCGTATTTCTTCCGTCCGTCTAATACATACAACAATAGCATATCTCTAACGGGAGGTAGCGATAAGGTCGATTTTGCATTCTCGGTATCAAACAACCAACAGGAAAGTAACGTCATCAATAACGGCAATTACCAACGTAGCAACATACTGTCGAACATTGGCATTCAGTTGGCTAAAGGGCTGACGTTCCGTACTACAACGCAACTGGTTTATACCAAAAGCACCATCAAAACCAACGACCGGCTCATTCTGTATGCCGTAAACAATGCTCGTCCCTTTGCTGATTTTTCGGCACTTGATCCTGACGGAAATCCGGGTGTGTATTATGGCGATGCAATTGGTGTAAACCACAACAACCCAAGCTTTTGGCAGAAATACACCAACAACAAGGATAACAAAGTTGACATCATTCAGAACTTCAACCTGAATTACGTTATCAATAAGTTCGTGACGCTGGACGCCAAATACGGGGTTAACTATTCGAAGCAGGAAATCAATACCACCTATCCGAACCAGACCAAAAACCGTAACGTAATCGCGTCGAGTAATAACCAGTACAGAGGTTATTTCGCGAACGACCCATCGGGCGAAATTGATAACAACAGCATGACCACGACGTATCAGAACTTCCTGGCCAGCGCGTTTATCAACACCGATTTCCAGAACGATTTCAAACTGAACGTACCGATTCGGACGTCTACTCAATTGGCTTTCGATTACCGCAATCGGAATTTCCGCCAGTTCTATACCTATACGCTGGGTCTGCCAACGTATGAGCCATTTACGGCTGCACAGTCGTCTACATTCCGGGTCCCAGGCGTAGTAGCGCCAACCGCAGGTCGTGCAGGTTTGCCAGGTGGTGGTGACTATACCGAGCCATTCATTACGTACGGTTACGTCTTCAACCAACGTATCGACTTCGGTGATCTGGCCGGTATCTCGGGCGGTTTCCGGACTGACTACTCTTCTGCTTTTGGTGCTGGTTCTGAGCCTTTTACATTCCCACGTGGGGATGCTTACTTCCGGTTGTCGGCGTTGAAATTCTGGGAGAACGGTACGTTAGCTAATTTCTTCCCTGAACTAAAATTCCGGGCTGCCTACGGAAAAGCCGGTATTCAGCCGCGACCTTTCGACCGCTATCAGGTATTGAATACAGTAACGCTGGGGACAACCAACGCGTTTTATATTCCAGCCAGCCAGCCCAATCCGGATCTGGACGTAGAGGTATCCTCAGAATTGGAAATTGGAACTGATCTGGCTCTGACCCCATCGAAAACGTCGAACTGGCTGAGCAGCCTGCGGCTGTCGGCTACGTACTGGGATCGTTCGACCAAAAACGCCATTTACGACGTAAGTGGTATACCTTCGGCGGGTATCAACTCGATCAAGGACAATGCGTTCTCACTGGCTTCCAATGGTTTCCAGGCTTCGTTGAATGCAACCATCGTTCGGACGAAAGATTTCTCCTGGAACTTAACGACCAACTTTGGCAGACAGACGTCGAAAATCTCAGCCGTTAAAAACAACGCTGAAGTGGTAGTTCTGTCGAGCGCGGGTAGTTCGAACTACGTCCTGAAAGCCGGTGAAAAAATTGGTCAGCTTTATGGCTACATTACCGTTCATTCGCTGGATCAGAGAGACCCCAATGGCAACCTGTATATTCCAGCCGATCAGCAGTCGCAGTACACCGTGGCCAGCAATGGCATTGTCGTAAGTAAAGCGACCAAGCAGCCTTATTTCTCGGCCGGTAAATACAGCTTTGGTGATCCAAACCCGACATTTAATATGTCGTTCATCAACGAGTTCACCTTCAAAAACTTCCTGACGTTCGGCTTCCAGTTCGATTGGGTGCAGGGTAGCCACATTTACAACCAGACGAAAGAGTGGATGTATCGCGATGGTATCCATGCCGACTATGCAAAACCACTAACGATTGATGGGCAGGAAGGTGCCTGGACAGCTTTCTATCGGGGCGTGTATGCACAACGGCAGGCCAATGGTACGAAAGATTATTTCTATGAAGATGCTTCGTTTGTTCGGTTGCGGAACGTACAAGTTGGTTTTGACCTGAGCAAAGTGGCGAATATCCCCGTACTACGTCGTGCACAATTAGTGCTGTCAGGTCGTAACCTGCTGACGTTCACGAAGTACACCGGCTTCGATCCTGAAGTTAGCTCGGGTACAGGAAGCTCTGCCTGGGACCGTGGCACCGATCACAACACGATGCCAAACCTGCGCTCGTACCAGGCTACGCTGAACATCGGACTATAAATGAATAATAGACAATGAATAATGAGTGACCGGCTGACTATCAGATAGGTATACGTTATTCATTTAATTCTCAAGAATTTATCAATGAAAAAGATACAGATTTTAGTCGCTGCTCTGGTACTGGGGTTTGCTACGTCCTGTAAAGAAGAACTGGACGTAAAGAACCCAAACCAGCCAACGGTTAGCAGTGCCAATACCGAATCCGGGATTATTAACCTGGCGCAGGGTGCCGCTTACATTAACGGTGCCAAAGAAATCAAGACCGATTTATACGATGGCGTTCCCGGTTATTTCTGGTCGGGGGCAATGGGCTTCCACGAACTGATGGGTGACATTGTTGGTGAGGAAGCCGCTAACCAGTTTGGTAACCAGATTGGCGCACCCGATTATGTAATTCTGGATGACGGGACGAAAGTAGTGAACCCGAATGCGCCGAACACGCAGTATGCGCTTATTCGTCAGGCCAACGTGAACTCGAACCAGGGCTCAAACCCGCTGTTTCACGAGTGGTGGTACATGTATTCGCTGAATAGCCAGATGAACAAAATTCTGGCCCTGTCGGACGGTGTTACGTTCTCGGGCGATGCGGCTGCCAAAAAAGCGACAATTCAGGCGTGGGCGTACTGGTGGAAAGGATTTGCGTATTCACGGATCGGGTCTATTTACTACGCCGGTATTATCAACAGCGCGGCCAATGGCACAAACAGCGACTACGTAACGAAAGAAAAGATCATTGAAGAGGCCAACAAAAACCTTGACAAAGCGGCTTCATTGCTGCCCGCCAGTTCAACGGACTATACGGCCGTTATGACGCAACTGATACCGAGTTTCAATCAGGTTGGTAAAGGTGGTGTGCCTACGCCGGATATGTGGAAACGTAGCATTAGTACGTTAAAAGCCCGCAATTTGCTGGTAAATACGCCGGTTAAAACGATGACGGCGGCTCAGTGGGATCAGGTTCTTACCCTGGCCAATGCAGGGATTGGCGCTACGGATAACGTATTTACGGGCCGCTCGAACCAGAATGGCGACTTCCTGAATCCACAAACTGGTACGGTAGCCGCTAAAGCAACGGGCGATCCATCGGCAGGTGCTACGTATAAAATCAGCGAACGCCTGATTCAGGATTATAAAACCGGCGACCAGCGCCTGGCTAATAACTTCACTCAGCGGGCCTCTCCCTGGATTGGTGAAAGCAGCCGGGGGAATGCCTTTAATACACGCTGGATGCTGGTTGACGGAGGTAAGAAAATGGCTGGTGTCAGTACGTTGAGCGATCGGACGCCGGGCGGAACGGAGTTATATCTGGCTGGCAGCTACGAAGAAAACGAGCTGATGAAAGCCGAAGCGCTCATTTATACAGGTAAAATTGAAGATGGGCTGAAGTCGATTGATAACGTTCGGAAAGCGCAGGGGGCCGGACTGGCAGCCGTAGCTGGAACTAACCTCACGGCCGATCAGGCTAAGGAAGAATTGCGTCGCGAACGTCGGGTTGGATTAGCTTTCCGTGGTTTGTCATTCTACGATGCTCGTCGTTGGGGTGTAACTGACCCGATTGCGAATGGTGGTGGTCGCAAAGGGGCTGTTATTGTCGACAAAGTGGGTAAAGTTAGCACCAACGGAACCATTGAATACCGCTTTCTGGACTATTGGGACGTACCCGATAACGAGTTGAAGTATAATACGCCATCGGCGAATAGTGCTCCAACTACGAATCCGAAACAATAAATTCAATTCATGAATGCTTTTTTGAGGCTCTCCAACGTAATGGAGAGCCTCATTCTTTAATGACGATCTATCAACTCAATACTTTCCTAAAATAGGTGGGTTAGGGTTAGTAAAAAAGAACACACTTGCATCAAACTAGCGCTAATTGACGTAACAGTTAAAGGCAGTTTAAACCGAATCAGATAAAACAAAACCCTGTTTGCATAATTCAAGCTAAATCGAAAACAGGATATGGGTATATTGTTACCGCGCTTATACAAACGAGATTATTTTTTTCGTTTGAGAAAATACCAGCTTACTTCGCTTTTTTAGTATATTGTTTGGCCTAAATGGACTAGACTAACTCAACTCTAACGTCTTTATTTGAACTGAATACCTTTACATGAGAAAATTTTACAGCCTTATTTGCTGGTCCGTTTTATTAGCCATACTACCAGGCTGGCTGCTGGCACAGGGGGTACGTATAACAGGTAGAGTTACGTCGACGCAGGACGGACAGCCGATTCCCGGCGTCAATATTGTGGTGAAAGGCACCACCAACGGTGTTAGTACCGACGCCAATGGTAATTACACCATCAACGTAGCAGACAATTCTGCTATTTTACTGCTCACATCCATTGGCCTGGTAACGCAGGAAGTACCGGTTGGTAACCGCACTGTTGTTAACGTCCAGATGCAGGAGTCTATCAACGAGCTGGCGCAGGTGGTCGTCACGGGTTATAATACGACCCAGAAAAAAGACATCACCGGTTCTATTGCGTCCGTTTCCCCCGAAAAATTCAAAGACATTCCCGTTGCCAGCTTCGACCAGGCGTTGCAGGGGCAGGCAGCCGGTGTGCAGGTTTCCCAGTCGTCGGGTACGCCCGGTGGTGGGTTGATGGTACGTATTCGGGGTAATACGTCGATCTCAGCCAGTAACCGCCCTTTGTTTATCGTTGATGGGGTGCCCGTTGAGGATGGTGCGTTGACCGGACGCGATTTCGGTGGACAGACCGACAATGCTTTCTCAATGTTCAATGCCAATGACATTGAGTCGATGGAAGTGTTGAAAGATGCGTCGGCTAAAGCAATTTACGGTTCCCGGGCGGCCAATGGTGTAGTCGTCATTACCACCAAGCGCGGAAAGAATCAGAAAACGTCGTTTACCATTGATGTACAGCGCGGTTTGTCGGAAATCATCCGGCGGCCTGATTTGCTGAATTCTTCTGAACTGCTTGATCTCCAACGGGAAGCCGTAACCAATGCCGGGCAGGATCCCGATAAATTTGGCTTGATAAAGGGCGTAACCGATGCCCAGAATACAGATTGGATTAAATCAATACTTCGACGCGGGGTTTTTCAGCAATACCAGTTATCGACCCGGGGCGGTAACGACCGCACTCAATTTTACATCAGTGGCAGCTATCGCGACGAAGAAGGTGTGCAGCTAAATAGCCAGTTTACGCGCTACACGGGTCAGATCAAACTTGACCACAAAGCCACGTCGCAGCTTTCGTTCGGAACGAACATTACCATCTCGCATGTGAAGAACAAGCGGGTGAAAGGCGATAACTTTCTGGATGGCGTGTATTCTGGAGCTATTAAGAGTCTGCCGTACTACTCGCCCTACAACGAACAAGGTCGGCTTTATGGCCCCAACGATCCAGAATACGGTGGTTTCCCGAATTTCAATCCGGTAGCGCAGGCGTTGTTACCCCGTTTCAATACGTATACCGATAAGCTGCTGGCGGGCGTTTATGCCGAATATGAATTCATTCAGAACCTGCGTTTCCGCTCAAAGCTCAGCATCGATTATAACAACGTAACGGAAGATCAGTACGAATCCTCGCAGACGGCTATTGGCGGGTATCTCGAAAGCGTGGGCGGACAGGGTTACGGCGTTTTCAGCAGTACTACGTTGGCTACATTGATCAACACGAATACGTTGACGTATAACTTTCAAAGGGCTGAAAAACACCACTTTAATACGTTACTTGGTTTTGAAGTGCTGCAACGTACCGAACGCGGTGGAAACGTACAGGGACGCCTATTCGCCAGTGATGATTTTACCTACATCAATTCGGCCGGTATTGTGGATCAGGGTGGCTCAGCCGTTGCCAACAGCGGCCTTTTGTCGACGTTTGCCGAACTCCGTTATGATTATAACGACCGCTATCTGGCTACGTTGACAGCCCGCTACGATGGGTCGTCTCGTTTTGGTCAGAGTCGTCGGTTTGGTTTGTTTCCATCAGCATCGGTGGCCTGGCGGTTATCGGGCGAGCCATTTATGGAGCAGTTCCGCTTCCTTAACGACCTGAAAATTCGGGCGAGCTACGGCTTTACTGGCAATGAACGTATCGGCGACTTCCAATTCTTAGGTACTTGGGCGTCTAATACGTACAGTGGCGCCACGGGCGTAGGTCCAGCCGCGCTGGCCAACCCAACCCTTCAGTGGGAACGTACCCGAGAAGCTAACATTGGCTTTGATGCATCGTTTTTCAACGGGCGACTGAGTGTTACGGTCGATGCTTACGACAACATGACCGACAAACTCCTGTTTGCGCAACCGATTCCGCAGACTACCGGATTTAGCTCGGTTCAGGGAAACATTGGTAAAGTATCGAATCGCGGTGTTGAACTTACTATTTCGACGGTCAATACAAACGGCCCCGTTCGCTGGACCACCGATTTGAATCTATCGCATAACGACAATAAAGTTGTCGAGCTGGCCAGCAAGGAACCTGTTTTCCGGGGCTATCAGGGAAATGGCGTTTCAAACACGAACGTTATTTTGCCCGGCCAGCCGCTTGGTACGTTCTGGGGACTTAAGTTTTTAGGCGTTGACCCGGCCACTGGAAATGCGATTTACGACGATAAAAACGGCGATGGACGTATCAGCCCGGATGATGGACAGGTAATTGGCAACGCGCAACCCAAACTATACGGAGGTTTGACGAACAAAGTGTCTTGGAAAGGCATTGACCTGAGCGTATTTTTTCAGGGCTCGCTTGGCAACAAAGTACTCAATTTCACGAACGTAACGTTGTTAAATACCGGCGCCGATTTGCAGAATAATCAGTCGCGACAAGCGCTTAAACGCTGGCGGAAAGAAGGCGATATTACGAGCGTTCCAAAGTATGTTTATCAGGATACGTATAATAATTACCTGAGCAGCCGATTCCTGGAGGATGGTTCGTTCCTGCGCCTAAAGAACGTAACGCTGGGCTACAACTTACCGAAAAAGTGGGTAAGCAAAGCTAAAATTACCAATACCCGGATTTATGCATCGGCTACTAATATCTGGACGTTGACCCGCTATTCGGGACCAGACCCGGAAGTGAGCACGCTCGATGGATCGACGGCCGCTCAGGGAATCGACTTTTTTACGTTGCCGCAGGTTAAAACCGTAATCGTGGGCCTGTCTTTAAATTTTTAATTCGCGTTGTGTGCGGTATCTCAATATGACTCAATTCATTCGATATAGCCTTGCCATTCTGCTGATTAGCCTGGCTTCGTGTCAGCAGGTGCTCGAGCCACAACCCACTACGTTGCTGGTCGATAATCTGGTTCTGAACGAACCTAATGATGTACAGCCCGTTCGTATTGGACTTTACAGCGCCTTACGTAGTATGTCGGCTCCCAACATCATGGCGGGCGATTTTACGGCCGATTACGTTCAGGCCAATGGTACGTTTACCGATAACATTGAATTTGGTACCAAACGTATCACGGCTACCAACGGCATTGTAGACGCCTTGTGGGTGAGCATTTTTCGGACTGTTTACATTGCCAATTTTATACTGGAACGCTTGCCGGCCATTACTAATATATCGGATGCTACCCGCAAAACGGTGACGGCCGAAGCTCGGTTTATGCGAGGCTGGGCCAACTTTATCGGGGCTTATACGTACGGCGATTTACCGAAAGTAACCACAACGGACCCTGTATTGAATCGGACGGTACCGCGGGTGGCAAAGGCTACTATTCTGGCGTCGGTACTCGAAGATTATCAGGCTGCTTTGACCGATCTGCCCAACGTAACATCGGCTTCAACAAATGCCACCAATAATGCTACGTATCTGAATAAAGTGAACTGCCGCGCGGCAATGGCCCGGTATTATTTATACCTGAAAAACTGGGCGCAGGCAGAGGATTTGTCGACGCAGGTGATCAATACAAATGTTTACAAGTTTGAGCCGGACTATGCCAACGTCATCACGAAAGACTTTATTGCCGAGTCGATTCTTGAGGTTGGCTATAACCTCTCCGATGATCCTGGTACAAGCGCTACTAGCCTGAATAACCTGCTGGTCGGCCGCCGGGAAATCATTCCCTCTAACCAGTACGTTAGCCTGATGATTTCGGCTGAAGCTGGTACGCGTCGGGAAACCATTACGTTCGACGCGCAGCAGCAGCGTGGTAATGACAACGGCTGGACTGTCCGGAAATATGGAACCGCGTCGGAAGACAATAATAACATTGTGTTGATGCGTCTCGCCGAAATGTATCTGATTCGGGCTGAAGCCAGAGCGCAGCAGAATAAATTGGCCGGTACCAACGGCGCTATTGCCGACCTGAACGCGTTGAGAGCCAGGGCAAAAGCGCCTGGTGTTTCAGTGACGGCCCAAGCCGACGTAATACTGGCGGTTGAGCGCGAACGTATCTACGAGCTGTCTTTTGAAGGGCATCGATGGTATGATTTAGTACGTACCGGTCGGGCGCAGGCTGTCATGTCGGCCTTTTCGCCCAACTGGAATAACCGATTCGAACTCTGGCCCATACCTCAACAGGAAATTCAGCAGAATTCGGCCCTGACCCAGAATCCGGGCTATTAACCATCAGAATCAAGCATAAAGCATTTAGTCGATCTGACGAATATGAAACATATAGACAAACAGCCCTATTCGTTTTCTGCTGGCCGCTGGCTGCTGGTGCTGCTGACTGTTACGTTGGCGGGATGGGGCATCAGCGGTTGCGAAAAACAGGATCTCGATAAGACATTCGAGGGGCCTTACTTCGTTCGATTTACGGACACAACCCTGACCTTTAAGGAAAGTCATAGCCAACCCATTGCTATACAGGTGCATAATGTTGGTCCACAATTAACCGAAGCCATCACCATCAATTATACAGTAAGTGGAACCGCCCGTGAAGGCAAAGATTACACGATTGTCGGTACGAAAGGCAGAGTAGTTATTCCGGCCAACAAGAGTACGGGTGCGATCAGTGTGAAGCTTATTAATAACGCCAACAACATTCTGGATTCGCAATCGCTGACCTTTACGTTGACCAGCGTGTCGCCGGCTTCGTTGCAGGTTGGTTTCGGGAAAGGTGAAGTGCCCGTTGGCAAAACCTTTAAACTGGTAATTCAGGACGACTGCCTGTTTGGTGGTTCGTATACCGGTGTGGGCAAAGTGGGCAATCAGAACTACACAATTTCAGACGCGGAGATAACCAGTACCGATTGCAAAACCTACACCCTGAAAAACTGGAACATTGGCCTGCTGGATTTCAACGCCATTAAACCAACGCTCACGTTTGTCGATAATGGTGATAATTCGCTGACGATACCTTCGCAGACGAGTACGGAACTGAACTCAACCGACCGAATTTCAGGGACAGGAGCCTGGAATCCTGTAGACCGTAAGATTACCCTAAATCTTCAGTTTACGCTTCGAATGACCAACGGTAAAGACACTACTATTACGTACCCACAAACATATACACCTAAATGAAAAACAACGTACCGGCTTTCGAGCAGTACGTTTAATAAGCCTGATTATGCGACAATTACTACGTCTAATTTTCATTCCAGGTATTGTTTGGGTGCTGGGTGGATGCACCGAAAAACTGGAACCTAAACTTCCTACATATTCACGAATTTTGACCGGCACTGAGAAGAAAACCTGGAAAACAGTATCGTTTCAGATTATTGATGATGGGCAGGCTTCGTCAGTGATTCCAATTACTCAAAGTGGTGTGGATAACTGTATTACCGATGATTTACTCACGTTTTACGCAAACGCAGAGCATAAATTGGAAGCCAGCGAGGGAGCGACGAAATGCACATCAACAGATCCGGATATATACGTAACGGACAACTGGGCGCTGGTGAACGCCAACGCTACGCTGGAATTTTACCTGCCTATATTAAACGGTAAATATCCGTGGACCATTAAAAATCTGACGGAGACGTCGTTGACCATCGAATATTATTTTCAGGATATCAACGCCAGTTACCGTTTTACGTTGAACTCAACAACAAAGTAACGCGGCTATGTCCGCAATAAACGTTTATCGACAAAGCAAGGCAAGGCTACGTCATAAACACCCTCAACTAATCAGGCGTATGTTACGATTATTACTCAGTTTGCTAGTGTGTGCGCTTCTGTCGATCAGCGTATTTGCGCAGACGCCCGTTCGCCAGCAGTGCGTAACCATGGAAATGGACAGCCTGCTACGTGCCCGGCATCCAGAACTTGGTACTCTCAACGATTTTGAGCGGGATTTACAAGTGAAAATGCTCGAAATCAAAAAGAAAATGCAGGCGGGGCGGTTAGCCGCTACGGTCATTACCATCCCGATCATTGTTCACGTTGTTCATAATGGAGAGGCCATTGGCTCCGGACGTAACATCAGTTTGTCGCAGGTGCAATCGCAACTAGCCACGCTGAATGAAGATTTTCGCCGGAGAGTGAACACGCGTGGGTATAATACGAACCCTGTCGGGGCCGACATCGAAATTGAATTCTGTCCGGCCGTTGTGAACCAGCAGGGACAAACAATTGCTGAGCCTGGCGTCGACCGTATTAATGGCAACCGGGCCAACTGGAACCGGAATGATATTGAAGGTGTATTGAAACCCAGTTCATACTGGGACCCCGACAAGTATTACAACGTTTGGGTTGTCGACCTAAACGAACCCGTAGCAGGAGGAGGTTCGGTGCTTGGTTATGCGCAGTTTCCCAGCCAATCGAATCTGCCAGGTATTCCGACTTCGGCTCCGGGTAGTACCGATGGTGTTGTTATCGATTATCGCTCGTTCGGCAATTCCGAAAAAGGTAATTTTCCAACCATGCGCGCTACGTATAATCTTGGCCGTACACTTACGCACGAAACGGGACACTGGCTTGGACTGCGTCACATTTGGGGCGACGCTAACTGTGGTGACGATTTTTGCGCCGATACTCCACCCCAAGCTTCGGAAAGCCGGGGTTGCCAGCCCGGTCGGGTTAGCTGCGGAAGCACAAACATGGTGCAGAACTATATGGACTATTCGGACGACGCATGCATGAATATTTTCACGCTCGATCAGAAAGCCCGTATCCGCGCGGTTATGGATGTTAGCCCGCGCCGGAGCAGTCTGCTGTCATCGAACGTTTGTGGAACGCAGGTGGCCACGAAACCCATCTCGAATTTTCGCTCTGAAACACGCCGGGTGTTGTTAGGCGGACAGGTCCGCTTTACTGATTTATCGGGTGGATTCCCGACGAGCTGGAGTTGGACATTTGAAGGTGGCACGCCTTCAACATCAAACCAGCAGAACCCGGTTGTCACGTATACGCAACCCGGTAAGTTTAAAGTGACGCTGGTGACCTCGAACGCGGCCGGCCAGTCGGACCCACTGGAGCGAGTCGAATACATCGAAGTACTAAACCAGGGCTTGTGTGCGGAAATAACCAACTTCAATGGTACGCCAACCGTATTGCCTGAACCAAATGGACGCGGTTACGTAGCAGGGCAGAACAGTAAACAGAGTCAGGCTGTTTCGGAGTTTTTTGATAATTCATTGGGGTACAGCAATCTGGCAGGCGCTGCGTTACGTTTCGGCGTAGCTAAAGCGGCAAAAGGAGCAACTACCGAATCAGTAGTAACCGTAACCGTCTGGAACGGGCGCGGTTTCCAAAATGGGCCGGGCGCTATACTGGAGCAAAAAGATGTTCCACTGAAAGATATTCTGAACGACGTAGCAGCTAACCGCCCTACCATCGTTACGTTCGACCGGAACGTACCGTTGAGTGGGCTGCCTTTCCATATTGGTGTTACGTTGCCCTACGCAGCTGGTGATACGGTTGCGCTGGTGACCACCAAAAATGGTGAATCGCTTTTTGCTACCGCCTGGCGGCAGAATAAACAAGGTAGCTGGCTACGTTATGCGGATAGCTTGGGATTAAACGTAGCGCACAACGTAACGGCGCGGATCGGTATGAAAACGTCGGTACAGGTAGCTGCATCGGCCATATTTATAAATCCGGGCGAAACCGTTACGTTGAATGCCCGTGGAGCTGGTATTTATAACTGGTCGGGCACAGGACTGAATACGAATTTAGGACCGCAGGTAGTAGCCAGTCCCACGCAGACAACGTCTTACACGGTATCCGGTTCTGGTTCTGATTTGTGCAGTACGTCGGCGGTGGTAACGATCAACGTCCGGGCAGGAACCGTTACGTCTACCACGCCCCCATCGGAACAGGCTCTACTGATAACCCCCAACCCCAGCGACGGCCAGATGATGGTATCATTCACCAGTCCGTTACGTGGCGCCCTGACGCTCGGTGTCCGAAATGTAAACGGCGCCGAACTGATACGTCAGAATCACCAAAAAACGTCCGATACGTTCCAGCAAACCCTCGACATACGAAACGTAGCAGCCGGTTTCTATTTCGTCGAAATTAGGATAGGAGAGCAGGTATTCAGAAAACGAGTAGTGAAGCAGTAAACGTAGCAGGGGCCGGATTTCAGAAATCCGGCCCCTGCTACGTTTAATGAAGCTCTACTTTTTGAATACCCCAACGCGGGTTATTCAATTCATTGAGGACTAACTTTAGGGCTTCACCTGCTGCTGATCCCGTATCCATCCGAAACACAAAATATTCACCCTTATGTCCATGAGGGTAAAAATTGTGAATATACCCTTTCCTACGAGATTGATCCAAATCAGCCTGATGATTCCAGTTGCTACGTAAGGTTTCTATTCGATTCGTGAGTTGCTCTATTACCGATGAGTCTTGCACCTGCACGTAAAATTCTACGTCTAATGAAGCAGTATCTATGTAATCAACAAATGGATAGTTCAGATACAGCCCTAACTTTTTGGCCAGATCAACAGGTTTTTTTGGGGTGGGTAGCAGACTCGGAAGAATTAATTGTAACCAGAGAAAATGGACGTCATCTTGTGAAATTTCATCAGATGGAAGTACTAACTTTTTTAGGTATTTATGTTTCCAGGAAATAACCGCTTCACCTGCAAAGTTCGCAACTAAACGGGGACTTGCTTTTAGTAAAGCCTCGCCAGTTTGCTCAACGTAACTTAAATCGTCTTGAAATTCGATAAATAGGAAGCGTACATCAAACTCTTTATTCATTAATTTACTGTACTCACTTCGCAATTCTTTATCCATCAAAGTCAAGAATGATTTTGATGGCTTGTAGCGATATTCAAAATCAGACAACCATTTAAGATTACTTTTTGCCATGTCTAAATTGAGAATTATTAAAATCGAATTGAGTGCAAAGAAGGGCTCTTCTTTGCACTCAATTCGATTACTTTATTGTAAAGCAACGCTGATTAATATAGCTCCAGATGCGGCTAGGGCTGCCGCTGGAATTGTTGCTGTACCTACACTAGCAATCTCACTGATAATACCAGTTGTTACCTCTACAATACCGATTCCTATCAGAGCTCCGATTAGATTAGGGTTGGCCCTTACAAAATTAGTAGCTAAGTTTTTAGCGTCGTCTAAATTTAATGCCATTTGTTGCAGTAACTCTTTGAGCTTTTGCCAATCATTTTCAGTTACTGCGACAGGAGCGTTTACGGGGATAGTACCAATAAGATCATATGTAATAACTCCTCCCTCTGGCACTCTATCATCTAGGTATACGACCAGTTTTTTATTTGGAGTGATCCAAGGAAGTTCAATCTTTCTTGGGAAACTTGTTCCTTTACGCCAATTTCTGGCTGAATTGCAATACAAGGCAGCGTTGGCAATATAACGTTCTATTTCGATAACGCCTTGGTCTTTACCAACTACGCTCTTTATTTCAAAGATTTCCGATGTACTTAAATTGACTATATCTGCAAAACCAGTACCGCCATTTGGGCCACTTTGGGGAATTGAATATTCTAATTCTACCTGTTCATTAGCATGCACCTGTTTATAGTATGTCTGAATTATGTAGTGGGCTGCAACTCCATTCCCTTTATAATCATCATCGCCATCTGTAAAATTAGATGGGTAGCCATATCTGTCTGTTCCTTTACAGGATTCAGGTTTCTTAATAGGCGGATTTCTGGGATCAACTGGGTATGGATAATCTCCCCCCGGATTACCTGTCGTGGGCTTACTGCAATCGCTGGATGTTGTTCGGGTTCCAATTGGATTCGGATTGTAGATTGGCATGACCATCACCGAAAGAGGACGCCCTGTTTTTAAGTGATCTGGAATCTCCCAGACAAATCCACAATCAATCGGAATATTCGGATTATTAAAGTACGCCCGTATGTTCGGTCTCGATTCCTGATTAGCTTTTATAGTAGCCACTTTATTGAATTGCCCGTAAATATTAGTCGCATAAATATCCAGATAGGCGTATCCACCTGCATTAGCAAAGGCCCAACCAGAAATTTTCTGACAATCTATCTGTTCAAAATCGGCCGTAGTTGGAATTTGCTGGTCAGGGAAAGTTGGTGTACTTGGATTTGGATTGCCGGGATTGCCACCTCCACCTTCTGGATTTGATGGATTCCCTGGATTATTAGGTCCACCAGGATCGGGTATATAAATAGGGGGAAGGTAAGTAGGGCCGGTAGGATTACCACCTGATGATCCACCGCCACAATCATCCTGATCATCGCTATCTTGTGCCCTTGGTTTTGGTGTTTTAGGAATTTTAGGGCTAAGATTGGGGCACCTTGTCGGGTTTTTAGGCCAGGGCCAGATGCGTAAATTAGTGGCATATAACTTAGTCGTTGCATCCGTACGGATAATTAATCCATCAATCTGATAGTCATACACAGTGCCTACGTTAGCAACAAAATCATTGGAAGTGGGCAGAGAATAAAGTCGACAACTGGGGATAATTTGTAATCCCTGCCCGGGGTATTCCCAATAGAGCTGCGCTTGCGCTGCACCACCAAAATCGACGAAATCAACGACTACACTGTATTTCTGGCCTGCATTCAAATAAATACTACCTTGTTGCCAGGTAGGACCATGCCCGTTCCAATCATCAATAAGTAATTGCCCGTTTACCCATAGCCGAGTGCCATCATCATTGTTGGTTTTGAATGTATAATTACCACTGACTGGTGCTTCTACCTGCCCAAACCAACGCACCGAGAAACCATCATCGCTGACAACTCCCGGTATCGGTGATCCGCCCCAGGTGAAATTGAGTTGAGCATCGTTTCTAACTGCTACCAGGTTTTGTGCTAAGTCATTGCTGTTCGTGTAGAAACCCGTAAGACCATTTCCTGTGCCGCAGCCGCTGGATGGCGGATTCGGATTAGATGGTAGATTCGTAGAACCGTTTCGTGGGTCATTCTCCGCGAAACAGCCTATCCGGCTGGGGTCGAAGCCAGCAGCCTGAAGCCAGTGCTGTGGTTTGAAACCCTGAGAGGCATCCTGGTAAGCAGCAAACAGAATGCCGTTGTAGTAATGGGCGTAAATCTGCTCGTTGTAGAACGAGAACAGAAATTGGGCTTCGCTAAATCCGCAGTTTCCCGTAGCCGGTGGATTAGGGTTGCTGGGTGGGTTGGACGTAGTAGGCGGATTCGATGTGCCCGAACTCAGATTGCAACTGGTGGTAAAACTAATCGAAATCTGGTTGCCTGACTGGCTGGCATTTCCGCTTACGCTACGTCCCTGACGCGCGTCACTTGGAAACGTGTGCGTCGCTACGTTGTTGGCATACATGGTTCCAGCAAATATGCCAGGTAGTACTACGTTAATTGGCGATCCGTCACCACCCGTCATCTGGTATTGTAATACGCCTGAGTTACAGTCATAACTCACAATCTGGAAGGCCAGACTCCCGCCCGATGGTGGATTGGGATTGCTGGGCGGGTTCGACGTAGGCGGTGGGTTAGAGCCGCCCGAAGTCAGGTTGCAACTGGTGGTGAAGTTGACTGAAATCTGGTTGCCTGACTGATTCGCGTTTCCACTCACACTACGTCCGGTGCGGGCATCGCCGGGGAAGGTGTGTGTTGCTAGGTTATCAGCGTACATAGTGCCGGCGAAGATGCCGGGGAGTACTACGTTGATAGGCGAACCATCACCCCCAGTGAATTGATATTGCAACGTACCTGAGTTACAGTCATAGCTAACAATCTGAAAGGCCAAAGGCCCGGCGCTACGTGCTCCTTTGCTGAAGCGTGCTACGTCGGCGTCGGTTACGTTTACCACTAATCGCCCTTTATCTACGAACAGGCTGGAGGCATCGGCCAGTGCGTGGCTACGTAGCAGCCGGAATTCGTTTTTCGAGCCAACTTTGGTGAAGTAGCCCTTCAGTGTATACGTAACGGTGGGTTTGGCGGCAGAGAGATCGGCACTGACGTAGTCGACGTAATCGCCACTAGTTTGCACGAAGCCTACTGGAAGCAGCACTTTCAGCCGAAACGCATTGGAGCCAGCCATTGTAAACAGCAGGTTAGGGCTGATATTGAGGTAGTATGCAACAATGGTAATCGTGAGAGGTTCGCCCACAGCTACCTGCTGCTTGTCTGCTTTGAGGGTAAAACGGATGGGGTCATTCGTTTGTGGACGGCCTAGGAATTTTGGCGTGGGAACAGCCTTTACATGCTCTTGGGGATTCTCTGACTTTTTAGGATAATTACCATTGTGGGTAAATGACAAAAGGAAAAAGGTGAGAACTGGTAATACTTTAAATAAAATACGGATTGCACGCGCAACAAGTACGTGTTTCATCATAGAATAAAATGGTCGATTTTTGAGAAGAGCAAAAGTAATTTTTAAGCCTTATTAGGATATTATTAAATAGTATAATATGATATATACAGTGACTTGTTTATACTCAATACACTGATTCACGTTATAAAATGGATGAAACCTATCTCTTGTGCTAACTATTATATATTACTTACTTATTCTATTTATTTGCCTTTTGACGATTACAATTCTGTTTTAACGCTCAATAGTTAAATAATGAGTGGGCTTTTTTGTCATTCTAACGAAGGAAGAATCTTAACGTGTCCCCATTAGAGGGTAAAGAAACCTTAAGATTCTTCCTTCGTCAGAATGACAAAAAAACTACTCATGAAAATTTCAAACGTATACTATTCTTCCAAAACAAACGGCTCCGAAATCTTTCAGAGCCGTTTTGATTTTGAGAATTAAAAATTGCGTGCTCTTACGTGGCTGAGCAGGATCAATTTAGCCTAATAACCAGCGTTTTGAACCAATTTCTTGTTCGTGTCGATCTCCCGTTGGGGTATCGGCAACACAAGGTTATTTGCATTGGCAGGCGTTGTGCCCACCGCCGTGCCATTCCGTTTGAGTTCGGGCAGAAGCTGGCCTTCGAACGCTAATTCCAGCTTACGTTCGCGGGCAATCGCATCCAGGTTGAGTTGCGCGGCCGTTAACGGCGTGGCTTTTGCACGGCTTCGGATCAGGTTTATGTCGGCAAGTGGAGTCGCACCAACGCTGGTATTCAGACGAAGATTGGCTTCGGCCCGAATCAGATACATCTCAGCTAGCCGAACCACCGGAACGTCGCCAAACTGGTCGTTGAATTTGCTGGTGAACGTATTGATACTGGCCTTATTGATAAACTGCCCACGCACGTCGTTGGCTTCATACAATTGCAAGAAAGCCTGTTGCAAGCGAATATCACCCCGTCCCTGATTCAGCGTAGAGGCAAAAAAGGTATTTAGATCATTCACGCCATCCTGTTCCGATACGACTATCTTGAAAATTACTTCAGATTGATTGGTTGCATCAGAGAAAGCATCTCCAAAATTGCCGGTCAGTTGATACGTCCCCGACGTAATTACCCGATTGGCAGCATCACGGGCCGCGGCATAATTCTTTTGCTGGAGATAAACCCGCGCCAACATCGCCTGAGCTGCTCCTTTGGTAGCGAATCCAGTGCCGTTAGCCTGTACGGCGGGCAATTGAGCTTCCGCCTTTGTGAGGTCGCTTATTAGTTGCGTATACACTTCTGCAACTGTATTACGTGCCCGGTAATCGGCATCCGATATCGCTTGAGTTGGCGTTAGCACCAGCGGCACGCCCGGATTTTGAGCGGGTGTACCATCGTTCCAGTCTTTAGCAAAGGCTTTAACCAGTTCGAAATATAGAGCACTCCGAATGAAAAGAGCTTGTCCCTCAACATTACCCCGGTTCGCTTCGCTGACTTTACTTAATGCAGTCAGTACGCTGTTGGCCCTATTGATCGTACTATATCCAAATAGCCAGAAATCGCGCACCACCGTGTTCGACGTAGTAACCGCTTTTTGTGCCAACTCAGATAATGACGAATACGTACCGGCAAAGACAACGTCACGATTATTTCCGATTAATTCGCTGATGTATTGAATACCACCACCATACAGATTAATGTCGCTCAGTCCGTCATACGTACCGGTCAGTGTAATAACGACATCCTGCTCGGTATTAAGTGCCTGTGAAGCATCAATACTTTGCGTCGGAGAAACATCCAGACGTCCGGCGCAGGCCGTGACAAGCATCGTTGTCAGACCCGCGAGAAACCAATTTTTTATGAATCTATTCATGACTTAAAAATGCCTAGTGGAGTATGTGGACTAAAAACCAATATTGATACCTCCCGTAATGGTACGTGCCTGCGGTGCTGAGTAAAAATCATAGCCCTGAGCAATGTTCGTCACCGTATCATCAGCATTCACTTCAGGGTCCCAGCCGGTGTATTTAGTAAAGGTTAGCAGGTTCTGGCCCGTTACAAAGAGACGTACCGAATTCAATTTAACCTTGTTTATCAGTGCTCTAGGTAGATTGTAGGCCAACGTAGCGGTACGTAACCGAACAAAGCTTCCGTCCTGAATGTAGCGGCTGGAGGCTTGCGAGCCGTTCGCCCGGTAGAACCGTGCTTCTGGTACGTTTGTGTTGGGGTTCTCGGGTGTCCAGGCGGCTAACTGATCGGCGGTTTGGTTATCTTCGTAAATCCCGTTAGCCGATGAGTACTGACCCACGCCGAAGAAATTGATTTTGTTGCCGAAAATACCGTTGAAAAATACACTCAGACTGAGACCTTTATAGCTGAACGTATTGGTAATACCTCCCGTCCAATTGGGCAGTGGGTTACCAATAATGACACGTTCTGCCGAATTATAAACATTCGTTGTTGTCCGATCAACGGTGCCATCGGAGCTGGTCGTGTTCTTGTACCAGAGCGCATCGCCATTGGCGGGATTCACACCGGCATATTCGCGCGTGAAGAACACGCCCAGCGGCTGACCTTCTACAGCCCGGCTCATGGCCTGGAAACCACCTTCAATTACCTGACCCTGTAGGTTGGTAATCTTGTTTTTGTTCGTGGCAAAGTTCAGGCTCGTTGTCCACCGGAAGTCACCAACCAGGTTTTCGGTGTTGAGTACGAATTCGAAGCCTTTGTTTTCCAGATTACCTACGTTACGGAATTGCGTCGCAAAACCACTCGTGCCTGGTACGTTTACACTCAGCAACAATCCGGAAGTGATTTTCTGATAGTAATCGATTTCGCCGTTGATGCGGTTGTTGAGGAAACCAAAGTCAATCCCTACGTCGGCCTGATCCGTCGTCTCCCATTTCAGGTCGGGGTTAGCCAGTTGCGAAGGCCGTTGACCGGGCAAACCAGCGTACTTGGCATCGCCTGTGTATAGCCCTAATTGGGGGAAGTTTTCAACCGATAGATTCGAGGCCGTCAGAATTTCAGCATTGCCGGTACGTCCATAGCTGGCCCGTAATTTCAGGAAGCTAACCGCATTATTGTTCTTCAGGAAATCTTCTTCTGTTAGCACCCAACCTGCCGAAACTGCCGGGAAAAAACCGTAGCGACTGTTACGTCCAAAACGAGAAGAGCCGTCGACACGAGCACTTAGGCCGACTAAATAGCGGTCGGCGAGTTTGTAGTTGGCCCGCGCAAAATAAGACAGGAACCGGTACTGGGACTGAGAAGATGTACCATCGCTTTTGATGGCGGCACTGGCAATTTGCTGGTAGGCATCCGAAGGAAAATCCCGCCCTTCGATAAAATTGATGTTACGTTCCGATTGCTGGTACGACATCCCCAACGTAGCATCAATGGCGTTACGTCCCAGTTGGGTTGTGTAGCTAAAGAAGTTGTTTGTGTTGTAGTTGTCAACGCGGTTGTAGCGATTCTGACCCAATCCTTGCGGAGCGCTGGAATTACGCGCCGTTTTGCTGTTCCAGTACCTCTCTTCCTGCTGATTCAGAATATCGAGACCAAATTCAGAACGGAACGTAAGCCCTTTCATAATCTGCAACTGACCATACACGCTGCTAATGCTGCGATAAACGGTCGTGTTGAACTTCGTGTTGCCAAGGTTGATCAGCGGGTTGTAATAAAGCGGTATGGTTGCATCGCCAGGAGGGGTGCCGGTTGGTAAACCCGTTGCCGGATCCGTAGCAGGTGTAAGCGGAACCAACGCATTGATTTGCATTGGGTTATCGAACTGGCGGTCGCCCGACAGACGCTTGTTGAGCGTGCGGGTTATGCTCGTATTCACGCCAACTTTGATGCGATTGGAAACCTGATGATCGATATTAATACGTCCTGTATACCGGTTTAGCGCATTTCCGATCAGAACGCCCTTCTGGTCAAGCAGTTGGCCCGAAATATAGAACGACGTTTTTTCGTTTCCGCCGTTCAGGTTTAAGTCGTACTGCTGAAAAGGGGCATCCTGAAAAGCCAGATCTCCCCATTTGGTATCAACCTGATTAGTAGTACCGAACGTACCCAGTGATTGGGCATTAAAGAAATCCTCAATATACGTTGAATACGAATCTGGATCTGCCGGATCAATCTGGCTGATACGGTCGCGGTTAGCGGCTGCACGGCGATAGAATTTTACGTATTCATCAGCATTCAGAAACCGAACTTTATTCGTCGGCGTGCTGGCACCGTACTGAGCACCGAAATTGACGTTTGTTCTGCCTGCTTTTCCTTTCTTGGTCGTAATCAGGATAACGCCATTGGCTGCCCGTGACCCATAAATAGCCGCTGCGGAGGCATCTTTCAAGATATCAATCGACTCAATGTCAAGCGGATTAATATCGGCCAATGGATTCGTTGGGGCGCTGTTGATACTCAGGTTTTCGGTCGTAATAGGAATCCCATCGACAACGTATAGCGGCTGGTTCGATGCCGATACCGACGACTGACCGCGAATGTTAATGCGAACGGCCTGCCCTAACTTACCCGATCCAGCATTAACCTGAACGCCAGCGGCTTTCCCCTGAATAGCCTGGTCGAACGTAGTAACGGGCTGATCCTGAATATCAGATGAGCGGACTTTAGCGATATTACCGGTCAGATCCCGCTTAATTTGCTGGCCATACCCCGTTACAACCACTTCGTTCAGGTTGCGCACATCGGTGGCTAGCTGAACGTTAATCGTCGAACGATCGCCAACGCGCTCCTCAATGGTCGAAAAACCAATAAAGCTGTAAACCAACGTAGCATCATTTTCAACACTGATGCTGTAATTACCGCTGGCGTCGGTTAACGTACCAACTGTTCGGCCTTTCACGGTGATCGACACACCCGGCAAACCAGTGTTGTCGTCCGACGTAGAGACCTTACCCGTAACCGTCCGGGTTTGTGCATAGCTTACCTGAGTAATCAGGAAAAGCAGAGGTAGAATAACACGTAGGAGTTTATTCATATACTTGAGTTTATTTGATGTAACTGTTCGCAAAATAATCAATATAATCAAATATTAAATTAGGATTAATTGCTGAATATATTGTAGATAGGTGACTTGTCGAAACGATACAGTTATATCTTTAGAATATGCAAAATAAACAAAGGTAGATCGAGTATTAGACGTAAGAGCGATGAAAAGTAACGGGCCAACAGAAAACCAGTTTGTGATAAGTACGTCGATTGAAAAAAAACTGGTTGTAAATCTGATCAGGCTTCACCCTGCAACACCGCTTTTTGCACTTTTAGCAGAATTTAAAGGCGCGTTAATCACCAATTAATAATCAGAGGCTTAAACCTTAAACTACCTGGCGTAGTCAAACGTTTATAAGGCAAATGCCTTCCCAAACAACGACAATGAACCGCCTGATATCTCTCTCTTTGTTACTTATGCTGCTGGCGTCTGGAGTGAACGCCCAGGTACAATACACAACCGAATCGCCCCGAATAGATGATATTAACGACCGTGACGTAACGATAAAGCGCGTCGAACTGACGGATCAGTATACGATCATCTATATGAAATTTCAGGCTCCGAACGGCCAAAACCGCTCCTGGCCGTTTCCGATCCCTATGCCCAATGGTAAGACGATGGACCCAACTACCCAGAATAATATTGGGTTCCAGCCCAGTTCCCGGCTGTACGTAAATCAGGGTGAACGGTCCTACAAATTTATTCGGGCTGAAAATATTCCGGCTGAAACGCGTTTACGGGTGCAACCCGGTCAACGGGTTGATTTTGTGGCGTATTTTGAACGTATCGATCCCGGTTATACGACCTTCGATCTGTTTGAGTGCAGGGATAGTAAAGGATATATCTGCTTCAATTTCTGGGGCGTACATATCATCAATCCCAAAAAGAAAGAGCCCTATGCACAACGGGCACCGAAAACCCCAACCCCTGTTCCGCCAAAGGAGCAGCCCCGATATACGCCCCGGACAAAACCTGGAGTAGGTACCGACGAACCAGCCGAAACGCCTAAAAAAGAAGAAGCGCCAGCACCGACGGCGGTGGCTATCAACGGGGTGACACGTAGCGCCAAAACCAAAGAGCCAATTGTGGCCACCGTTACGTATCGGCTAATTTCGGGCGCGGAAGCCACTGCTGACGACGTTGCTGATTCGGTAGAAAGCATCAGTCCGACGGGTAAATATCGCATTCCCATCGAGCGCCGGGGTGTTTATGCTGTTATGGCTTCAGCAAAAGGATATTTCAGTCAGAGTGATACGTTAGCAACAAACCGCGTCGATGTAGCGCGTGACTTTAACCTCGTGCCTATCGAAGCCGGCGCAAAGATCACCTTGAAAAATATCTATTTCAACGTATCGAAGTTCGACCTGAAACCTGAGTCCTACCCCGAACTCGACCGGCTGGCGGAGGTCATGCAGTCGAATCCGAGTATGAACATTCGCCTGGAAGGACACACCGATACGGTCGGCGATTTTGATTCGAACGTAGAACTATCGCGCAACCGGGTCAACGAAGTGAAGCGGTATCTAGTCAGTAAAGGAATTAGTGGTGCCCGAATCGAAACGATTGGTTATGGGCCTTCTCGCCCGATCAATACCAATAAAGGCCTGAAAGAACGCCCCGAAAATCGTCGGGTTGAAATGGTTATTGTAAAAGCGTAAACATAAAGGGATGTTTCATGTTTCAAGTTCCAGGTTTATTAACTAACCTGAAGCCGGAACATGAAGCATCCCTTCGATCTTGATATAATGCTGGCCCGAATTGAGGAGGCCATTCGCCCATACCCGAAAGCGGCCATGTTCGATCTGTTCGAACGGGGTTACAATACGTTATTCGAACAACTGATTTCGTGCATCGTTTCCATTCGCACGCTCGACGAAACTACCATTCCGGTATCATTACGTTTATTCGAGAAAGCTCGTACGCCAGAACAACTGCTGACACTCGACATTCCAACCCTAACAGAACTTCTTTACGGCACTACGTATCCCGATCAGAAAGCCTACACCATGCGGGGCATCGCCGAACGTATCGTCAATGAATTTAGCGGCACCTTACCCGCCGATTATGACACGTTGACCTCGCTAAAAGGGGTCGGGCCGAAGTGCGCCAATCTGGCATTGGGGGTTGCAACCGGCCAAGCCGCCATTAGTGTCGATATTCACGTACATCGGGTAGTGAACCGCTGGGGATTTGTGCAGACCAAGCAGCCTGAGCAGACACTAAAAGTACTGGAAACCAAAGTGCCCCGTGAACAATGGGTAAACATCAATCGACTGCTCATG
Organism: Spirosoma flavus; assembly: GCF_054778555.1. Classification (NCBI taxonomy): domain Bacteria; kingdom Pseudomonadati; phylum Bacteroidota; class Cytophagia; order Cytophagales; family Cytophagaceae; genus Spirosoma; species Spirosoma flavus. Next base: position 740,523 of record NZ_BAAGZL010000003.1, on the reverse strand, counting down.
CCGTTTGGTAAACACATCTGTACCGGTACGTTACCGCATTGTTCAACCTGCCCCGTACTAGACTGGTGTGAGCAGGTTGGCGTAGAACGGCATCGCTAAACGTAGCTTCTATTGCTCGCCTTCCGTCAGAGCCTCGCGCAGGCTGGCTAACGTAGCACGGCAAGCCTGGTCAAGTTGCTCGTATAATGTAGTCTGTTGCTCAGCGGCTTGTTCGGCCACGGTTTGCGTACTACCTGATTTAACCAAATCGCTAACGGTAGCGCTCGTCGGTTGAAGGGGCACAAACATGCCATTGTTATCGGCAATTAAATCGGTTAACGTAGCACGGTATCGACCGTATTTCGGTTCGATCGTCAGCGTATAGCGAACGCTCTGCTTTCCAAACGGATAAGCTCCTTTGACAAACAAAACGTTATGTTCCTGATCGAAGTGCACCTCGGTATTTGAGGTATTGCCATACTGATCGTCGGCCCAGATCCGGGCTTGCTCCATAATTTTTTTCGCGGGTCGTTTGCTATCGGGTAATTTGATAATTTCCTGATACTGAACTTGTCCGCCTTCGTTGGCTGGAAGCTGAACCTGAGCGAAGAGCGTTGCTGAATAGCAGAGTAGCAAAGTGAAAAATATAAACTTCATAGACGTAGTAATAAATCGGGAATCACCATTCTGGATAAAATGGTTTTCTATCTCCGATTTCGGAAAGAATTACAAAAGTAAGCTACGTAGTAAAGGTTCGCTAATTGTTACGTTAAAACAAATGCCATATCCGGCGGTTGTTTTTGTACGTATCAACCCTGATTTGTATGCGAAAACTGATCTATGACGTAGCGGCTTCACTCGACAATTTCATTTCCCATTCTGACGGTTCCATCGACGGGTTTCTGACTGAAGGTGAGTTCGTTGGCGATTTTCTGGAACGTATCAAATCGTACGACGTAGCGCTGATGGGCCGTAAAACGTATCAGTGGGGCTACGCGTTTGGCTTACAGGAGGGCGAACCCGCTTATACGCAGGTCAACCCCGATCTGAAGAATTACATATTCTCGAAAACCCTTACGTTCGAACCGGGGCCGTTAATTGAAGTGATCAGTCACGATGAGATTGATTTCATCCGGCAACTAAAAGCTGGCGACGGTAATCCAATATGGCTTTGTGGTGGTGGCGAACTGGCCGCTACGTTGCTGGAAGCCCAATTAATTGATGAACTGGTGATCAAACTCAATCCGGTGATTTTGGGAGAAGGCGTGCCGCTTTTCGGGTCGAGTTCTGCCAACGTTACGTTGCAACTGCTCGACTCGAAATCGTATGAAAACGGGCTGATGCTGCTACGTTATCAGCTTAATTATCAATAACAAACCCTTTCAATCATGACTAATCAGGAACTAAGTAACGAACTCAACACGCAGTTTACGGAACTGCTGCGTTTACTCTTTTCGCTGAACGAAGATGAATTGAATCAGGTGCCTTTTGACGGAAGCTGGACAGCCGCGCAAGTGGGTGATCATTTGTCGAAATCGTACGATGTCATGCCTGTTCTGAGCGGAACTACTGAACCGGCGAATCGTCCGATTGATGAAAAATTGGACGGCATTCGGGCTGTATTTCTTGATTTTACGACCAAACTACAATCGCCTGACGAAATTGTGCCCGATAGCGGACCGTTTGAGAAAGCTGAATTAATTGGTCGATTAAACACGCAAACGCAATTGCTGACTTCGTTCGCGCAGCACAACGATCTGACGCTGGTTTGCCTGGATAGTGAATTGCCACAAACCGGTACATTGACCCGGTACGAATGGCTTTCGTTTATGGGCATTCATACGCAACGACACATTCACCAGTTGAAAAAGATAATCGAGCACCTGAATCAGTTTGAGAAAAGCGAAATATAGAGGTTATTGCAGGACGCAGCTTTCCGGGATAATATCTGTAAATCACTCTGGAAAGCTGCGTGCTATTCGGGTTACTTCTTCTCCAGAAGCGGTCGTGGGTCGAATAAAACCTTGAGTGATTTCACTTTTCCGTCCTCGGTATTATACCAGCCACTACTAAAGATTTTTGGGCCGCCCATGTCGATATTATACCACAGGCAGACATCAGCGCCATCGACGAACACTTTCTGAACGTCATATTTGAACTTCATTTTCTTCATGTCCTGAATGTACACGTCGCCCCCGTCGCGGGTGCCCATTACGCCTACGAACGACATATCATCGGTAAGTAAGTCGCGGGCGCCATCAAAATCTTCGTTGTTTAATGCGTTAATAAACGCCAGCACCGCGTCTTTGGCATTAGTTGTTGTTGTCATAGCTGTATTCGTTGAAAATCCTGTCTATTTATAATGCTTACAATGGCTTTTTGTTTGGTAAGCTTTGGTTATAGAAATGTCAACAATTGGTGTACAGCCTGGTTAGATAGTTTACCGTGTCTTACTAAAAACGCTGATTTACTACGTTAAAAGCTCCAGTAATTCATAACCTAAACGACAACGAAAATGAACCTGACCCGAATTTTCGACATCATAACTCCCCTCATGATTCTCGCCTTTATGGGTGTAATCATGATTGGCTACGGCTTCGTTGATACGCAGCGGGAAAACAATGTGCTTCAGTTTATTTTCGGAATTCCGATTGCGCTGGGCGCTGCCGGATTTCATTTCCTGATCCGGCGCGTAGCCCACGGTGATACGCGAACTATATGGATTGCCGAAAGCATCATTGTTGTCGCGCTCATACTGATTTATAATGCATCATAGAAAGGAGTACGTTACTATTTGAATCTTGCAACGATTGGTTTGAATCGCGCAACGTAACGCCAACCGCTGTAGCCTACCTTTGCTGACGATTTAACCAAATCAACGTTAACAAAAAGTACATGAACGTATCAAACAATAAAATTCTGATTACCGGCGGTGCGTCAGGCATTGGCCTGGGCCTGACCGAGCGATTTGTGCAGGAAGGCAACACCGTTATCATTTGCGGACGGCGTGAAGATGTGCTGCGTGACGTAGCAACAAAACTTCCATCGGTCATAACCCGTACCTGCGATTTATCCGTTGCTGAGGAGCGGCAGGCGCTTTATGAGTGGATTGCTGATGAACACCCCGATCTGAACGTACTGGTCAATAATGCTGGAGTTCAGCAATGGATAAACATAACCGACGAAGATTTTATGGAGCGCGCTAAAAGTGAAATCACCATAAACATCGAAGCACCGCTGCACCTGACGTCTCTCTTTGCCAAACTACCGTCGCTGAATGCTATTCTGAACGTAACGTCGGGGCTGGCGTTTGCACCGTTGGCCAAAGTGCCGGTTTATTCGGCTACCAAGGCGTTTTTCCGTTCGTTCACTTGGTCGCTACGTTATTTGCTGGCCTCAAAAGGTATCGAAGTAATTGAAGTGATTCCACCTGCGCTCAACACAGATCTGGGCGGCAAAGGTTTACACGATCAGGCGCCACCGGTCAGTGGTTTTGTCGACGCTGTATTTGAGCAGCTTAAGGAGGGAAAAACTGAAATCACCTACGGCACGAGCGGCACCCGAGCCAATGCGTCGATGGACGACCTGCGCAATTATTTCAATCAGATGAATCAGGCATTCAAATAACTGATGGATGACCTTAGCACTCAACACAGGTAGTGATAAAAAATGGGCAGGTTCTAAACCTGCCCATTTTCTTTCTATATATTCTTCTGCGTTACGGGCCGGACAACCAGCTCGTTAACATCTACATCGTCGGGCTGGCTGATGGCAAAAGCAACGGCACGGGCAATGGCGTCGGCCGGTAACGTAACGGTCCGAAATTGCTCAATGGCTAATTTCTTTAACTCCGGATCAGAAATGGTTTCGGCCAGTTCCGATTCAGTTGCGCCCGGAGCCACCAACGTTACCCGAATCGGTGGTTTTACTTCCTGACGTAACCCATCACTAAGCGCACGTACTGCAAATTTTGTTGCGCTGTACACCGCCGACGTTGGCCCAACCCAGCGATCACCAACCGACGTAATGTTGACAAACTGGCCGCTGTTTTTAGCTTCGAAAACAGGTAACGCAGCCGCAATGCCGTGTAAAACGCCTTTGATATTTACGTCGACCATCTGATGCCATTCGTCCACTTTGTAATTGTTCAGGTAGGAGAGAGGCATCAGTCCGGCATTATTGACAAATACGTCCAATTTCCCAAACGTATCGAGTGCCAGTTGAACGAATGCTTTCATGCTGTCGAGTTGAGTAACATCTAACGTAGTGAAAGCCGCTTTACCTCCAGTTTCCTGAATTTCCGTTGCAATACGGTGTAGTTTATCGATACGTCGAGCCCCCAATATTACGTTGGCTCCCTGACTGGCCAGATGCCGGGCGATGGCTTCTCCGATGCCGCTGCTAGCGCCTGTAATGGCAACCACTTTACCTTCAATTGATTGATTCATGAGTTGTTTGTGATCTGATAAATGAAATGTTGTCTACTGGAAATCAGTTGATTTGGTACGTTTCTCCTGTTCCTGGAAAGTTTGACGTAGCAAATCCAACTTCTGATTGGCGCGTAGATACGCGTCGCTGCCGAGAAGCAGGTGGATAGGCGGATTGGCTTCTTCGGCGAGTTGAATGAGGATGGCTACGGCTTTTTCAGGATCACCAGCTTGTGCGCCATCCATTCGTAGATACTTATCGTGCGTGGCTCGTATTGCCGTGTAATCGTCGATGCTATGTTGTGCCAGCACCAACGAGTCGGGCGTTAGAAAACTGGTCCGGAAAGCGCCGGGCGATACGACAGTTGCGTGAATACCAAACTCTTTGACGTCCGTAGCCAGCACTTCGGTGAGTGCGATGATAGCCGCTTTGGCAGCCGCATAAACCGACCAGCCCGTTCCCCCGGTAATCCCTGCAATAGACGAAATATTGATAATATGCCCTGACCGTTGGGCTCTCAGATGAGGCAACGCCAGCCTGATTACGTTCAGCGTTCCGAACACATTAACATCGAAGCTGTCGCGGGTTTCCTGGTCGGTTAGTTCTTCAATACTACCGCCGATACCGTAACCTGCATTGTTCACGATTATGTCGATTCGGCCGAACGTAGCAACGGTTGACTGAAGCGCTTGTGCTACGTTGCTTTCGTCAGCCAGATCGACTTCCAGGGGAAGAAATTTTGGAGACTCTTGGTTTACCGCCTGGCTCAGACTGCTTTTGCTACGTGACGTAGCAGCTACCGAGTAGCCTGCCTGTAGCAGTTGTTTGACCAGACTTAGACCTAGCCCTTTGGAAGCTCCCGTAACAAACCATACTTTTTGGGTGTCCATAACTTTGCTTGTTTTGTGAGTGCAAAATTATGGGCGCGGTCAGGCGAGGACGTAGCGTACACCAAACCAATACTTACGAAATTCAAACCTTGCGGAAGCCCGATGGTGTTTGTGACGTATTCTTTTTGAAGAAGTGATTGAAGTGAGCCGGTTCGTCGAAACCTAAGCTGTAGCTGATTTCAGCTACGTTCCAGTCGCTATGTTTCAGCAGCGCTTTAGCCTCCATAATAACCCGCTCTGCAATGTGGTCCGACGTAGTTTTGCCGGTCGTCGTCCGAACGGATCGATTCAGGTAATTCACATGGACAGATAATTGCCGGGCATAATCGCTGGCCGAACGTAGCTGAAACCGTTGTGTGGGTGTCTCGATGGGGAATTGACGTTCCAGCAGTTCGGTAAATACCGCCGTCAGCCGGGACTTGGCGTCGGTGTGCTGGTACAACGTGTCGGAGGGTTGCAGCTTAAGGGCGTAATGAATCAGTTCCGATACGTAGTTGCGAATCAGGTCATATTTATACGGATAATCGGAATCAATTTCGGTCAGCATCTTCTCGTATAAACCACCTACCTGCCCAAATTGTGATTCCGACAGCACATAGGCAGGCATACCGCCGGGTTTAAACATGGGCAGTTCATGAAGCCAATTCTGGCTTGAGCTGGCAAAAAAACCTTCTCTGAAAACGCAGAAAAAACCATTGACATGCTCCGAAACCGGCTCCCATGTATACGGCACCTGCGGGTTGAAAAAGATCAACGTAGTGCCATTGATCTCCACACTTTTATCGGCGTAGTGGTAAATATTATGACCACGTAGCAGACTGATTTTGTAAAACCCCCGCCGACTATATTGGCCCGGCCCTCCCGGTGACGCCGGATAATCTTCTAACCGAAACACGTTAAAATGGCCGAGGTCCTGCTGCAAATTCTCGGGTAGCCAGTTGAACTTATGTCGGTAAAAATCTTCGAGGCTTTCTGTCGTATTCATAGAGCAAAATTACACTATTCAAACCTGCTTTGTTCAATTAACAGGTGGCAAATTGGTATATATATGGATTTGAACCAAAATCATCAGGCTCGTCCGTGTTCTATTTAATCGGAAATTCCGTTAAAAATGCTCGGCATGAAGCTTTATCGGTTATGAAAATATCTATGCGACCCTTGCACTTAGGCACCACGCTGTTGCTTAGCTTGTCGATGCACGTAGCCGTAGCGCAGCCACGTACGCACATCATTCACCCGCTGAAGCTGGAGCAGGTGAGCGTGAACGACCTGTTCTGGAGCCCGAAATTGAAGGTCTGGGATTCGAAAACGGTGTATGATGTGTTCGACAAACTGGAAGGAAATTACGAGCCCGATCGCAAAGATTTGATTGAGGAAAAAGCGAAATGGGGCCGGACACGTAATGCTTTTCTAAATTTTGATCTGGTAGCGCAGGGGAAGAAAAACACCGGCCAGCACGACGGTCCGCCCTGGTACGATGGGCTGGTATACGAAACCATTCGCGGAGCCGCCGATCTGCTGGCCGAATATCCCGACCCGAAACTGGAAAAGAAAATCGACGCTTACATCGACCGAATCGCTGCTGCTCAGGCTGTTGATCCGGATGGGTATCTGAATACTTACACTACGTTGGTAAAACCTGATCAGCGATGGGGCACGAATGGAGGAGACGACAAATGGCAGCATGACGTGTATAATGCCGGAATGCTGATTGAAGCGGCTGCGCATTATTACAAAGCGACGGGCAAAACCAAGCTGCTCGACGTAGCGACCAGATTCAGCAACTTCATGTACAAGGAGATGGGGCCATTTCCAAAAAAGAACGTAGTACCCGGACATGGCGGCCCTGAAGAAGCCATCCTGAAATTATACTGGCTGTTTAAGGACGAACCGGCGCTGAAAGCGAAGATGAGCGTACCGGTCGATGAGAAGCAGTACTACCAGCTCGCTACGTTCTGGATTGAGAACCGGGGCAATTACGGCGACAAAGACGGTCGGCACGCGCGCAAAAGTGACGAATCCTACAATCAGGACCACATGTCGGTGTTTCAACAGAAAACCATTGAAGGGCACGCCGTTCGTGCTACGTTGCTGGCAACGGGCGTAGCGGCTACAGCGCTGGAAAACAACGACCCTCGCTACGTTGAAACAGCCGATGCGTACTGGGACAATATGATTGGCAAGCGTATGTTTATCACGGGTGGCGAAGGCGCCATTGCCGACGGAGAACGGTTTGGGAAGAATTACTTCATGCCCGAATCAGCGTATCTGGAATCCTGCGCGGCCATCGGCTCGGCGTTTTTCAGCCAGCGTATGAATCAGCTGGAAGCCGACGGAAAGTATGTCGACGAACTGGAACGGGTGCTGTATAACAATCTCTTATCCAGCATATCACTGAAAGGCGACAACTATTTTTACGAAAATCCGCTAGTAGCAACCGACCACAAACGCTGGGCGTGGCATAGCTGCCCTTGTTGCCCGCCAATGCTGCTGAAGATGGTGTCGGCCATGCCAGGTTTCATTTATGCCTATGACAAAGATGCCGCTTACATAAACCTTTTCATCGGTAGTCAGGCCGACATGACCGTTGCTGGGACCAAGATCAATTTGAAACAGGTAACGCACTATCCCTGGAAAGGTGAATCGGTAATTCTGGTGAATCCTGAATCCTCGAAATCGTTTACGGTCAATGTGCGTATACCGGGCTGGGCGCGTAGTCAGGAGAATCCGTACAATTTGTATACCTCCTCTGTTAAAGAGCCAATTACGCTGAAAGTGAATGGGAAAGACGTAACAGTGCAGCCGAAAAACGGATACGTAGCGATAAACCGGACCTGGAAAAAAGGTGACCGCATCGAACTGAACTTACCGATGCAGCCACGTATCGTCTCGCCCAGCGATTCAATCCAGACAATCAAAGGAAAAGTCGCGCTGGCATCAGGTCCCATCGTATACGGACTCGAAGGTGTCGATAATCCCAATCTGAACGACATTACGTTACCAGTTGCTGCGTCCCTGAAACTGACCTATAAACCTGACTTGCTGAACGGGGTCAACGTAATAACAGGACAGGCAACGGACAAAAACGCAAAACCTGCATCATTCACCGCCATTCCGTTTTATACGTTTGGAAATCGAGGTACTTATCCGTACAAAGTGTGGGTGGCCAAGGAGTAGTTTATGAGTCAGTTTAGTTAAGCCCTTAACGAGCTATGAAAAGTAATTGGTTACTTCTGGTAGGTTTTCTGTTGTTTTCGGTTGCCCTCAAAGCTCAGGAAAACAGGACGCGAGAGCCTAGAATTAACGTTCCGCTAGATTCAATTCGGTTGAGTGATCCGTTTATTCTGGCCGATCGTCAAACCAGTACGTATTACATGACCGGGACGGGCGGTCTGCTCTGGAAAAGCAAAAATCTAAAGCTTTGGGACGGTCCCTACAAAGTCGCACAAACCGACCCGAATTCCTGGATGGGCCCCAATCCGATGATCTGGGCTGCTGAGATTCACCCATACAAAAACAAGTACTATTATTTTGCTACGTTCACCAACCGCGCTGTCAACATCGATACCGTAAAAGGACGAGCTATTGAACGACGGGCCTGCCACGTATTGGTCAGCGATAAACCCGACGGCCCGTATGTTCCGATGCAAGACGCTACGTATCTGCCCCCGAACATGCCCACGCTCGACGGTACGTTATGGGTCGATACAAACGGTAAGCCGTACATGGTCTATTGTTACGAATGGTTACAGAATCTGAACGGAACTATCGAAAAAATCGAATTGAAACCTGATTTAAGCGGTTCAATCGGTAAAGGCCAGGTACTGTTTCGGGCCAGCGATTCGCCCTGGAGCCGCGAAAAAGACGATAATGGCAAGGATCGTCCGAACAAAGTGACGGATGGGCCATATCTGTTTCATACCAAAACCGGACGCCTGGGAATGATCTGGACCAGCTGGATTTATGATGTGTATACTCAGGGCGTGGCGTATTCGAAAAGTGGTACGTTGGATGGCCCCTGGATTCATGAAAAAGAACCTATTACGCCAGCCAATTACGGTCATGGAATGCTATTTAATACTTTGGATGGAAAGCTGCTCATGTCCATACATAGTCATAAAAGTATAAATGGACGTACCATCCGTTTTCCGCATTTGTTTGAGGTAGATTTGTCCGGCGATAAGCTGGTTGTCGGAAAACCATACATACCGTAGACGCCGTTTTTGATGGAAAATAAAAGAATGATGGGTCGACTATTGCTAATTTGTTTACTGTCAATTCATTCGATTGCACTGATTGCCCAGAAACCCGTGCCGATCAAGCCGCGTATTCTCGTCAGTACGGACATCGGCGGAACAGATCCGGATGATAATCAGTCGATGATTCATTTACTGATGTATAGTGATAAGTTTAACATAGAAGGGCTCGTTTCGTCTCCTTCGTATGGCGAAGGGTCGAAAAAAGAAATTTTACGCACCATTGATCTGTACGAAAAAGATCTGCCAAAACTTAAAAAACACGTAGCGAATTTCCCGGAGCCTGATGCGTTACGTGCCGTCTGCAAACAGGGTCGGCATGGAGCCGCGCCCTACGTTGGTTACACTACGTCTACCGAAGGTTCGGACTGGATTATTAAATGTGCGAAAAAAGAAAGCAGTCAGCCGCTGTGGGTACTGGTTTGGGGTGGCCTTGAGGACGTAGCGCAAGCGTTGCACGATGCGCCTGACATACAGAAGAAGATTAAAGTGTACTGGATTGGCGGCCCCAATAAAAAATGGAGCGTCAACAGTTACGCCTACATCGCAGCCCATTTCCCAGATCTCTGGTTTGTCGAAGTCAATTCGTCCTATTATGGCTTCTTCTCGAATAATGGCGTTCCTGACAGTTTAAACAGTAAAAATTATTACGATCGGTATATTCGTGAGGCTGGTTCTTTGGGTAAAGATTTTAAAGCCAATCGCTACAAAGGAAATGTTAAAATGGGCGATACGCCATCGCTCTTGTATATGATGGACGGCGATCCGAATACCCCGATGAGAGATAACTGGGGCGGTAGTTTTGAAAAATTTACGTACAGTCCAAGAGTGATTTATAATCGCGTTACCAGCACCGCTGATACGGCAACTGTCTATTCAATTGTAGAGTTACATTTTCAAGGTCCGAAAATCAAGATACGTCCTGATACGTCCTGTTTTACGATGGCCGTGAAGGCAGGGATTGGCGAACAAAAGTGGGCGGGTTATTACCTCGGCGATGGCCACTATGCCGTAAAATATGCACCCAAGCAAACCGAAACACTGACGTACAAAATCACCTCGAACGTACCCGGTTTTCAGGAGCAAAGTGGACAGTTAGTTGTCGATAACGTTTGGCCCGGTAAACCACGTAGTACAAATTATAAACTGGGTAACAACTGGTACACCGATCGAAAAGATCCGGCCTTGTTTGACGGCATCTGGCAGGGCGCCAAAACGGTGCTGAAATGGCGGAACGAGGTTTTGCTGGATTGGGCAAAAAGGTGGAAATGGCTTCAGGAGTAAGAAACGCCTTGTTTTGCGTGCTTCCTGCATCAGCATGAATAAAATCATAATGGCAATCATTTTCCTATGATTTCCGCACGATGTGCTAATCCCCAGTAGTGTAGTTCTTCGATCACTTTCTCCAGCGACAGGCCGTGGGACGTAATGGTGTATTCGACCGTAGGCGGGAACGTATCATGGACGCTACGTTTGACCAGTTTATTAGCCTCTAAACTTTTCAATTCTTTCGACAGTGTTTTGTCGGTAATGCCTGTAACTTCTTTGGCTAGCTGCTTGAACCGTTTGGGGCCGGAGGATAAAGCAAACAAAATCAGTAGTTTCCATCGGCCTTCTACGGCTTCAAGGGCGTCTTTGATAGAAAGCATACTCTTGGGGCACCCTCCGTTTATCAGCATGACGTTACGTTGTTTGCGTGCTACGTTACTATCGTATCGGATAGCGCTATCCAAACAGGAAGTGCTTTCGATCGGATAGCGAAGATACCTACTTTTGGGCCATCCTCGTAACGTAACGCAATGGCAAACGAACAAAAATCGTCGACAATTCTTCACGTAGCCCTTTGGGTTGTACAAGTACTTTTAGCGGCTAGTTTGGTCTGGTCGGGCTGGATAAAACTAGTTTGGCCTATTGCTCAACTGGCAGCCATGTGGCCCTGGGCCGGTCAGATGCCCGCTACGTTGGTCAGGGGGACTGGCGTGGTCGATTTAGTAGGAGCTGCTGGGCTAATATTACCTTCATGGCTACGTATGCAACCAAAACTTACACCTATAGCCGCTGTTTGCATTAGTATGCTCATGGTTTGCGCTACTACGTTCCATGTGCTACGTGGCGAAGCCGCAGTTATTGGCGTCAATATCGTTTTTGCGCTTCTTGCTACGTTTGTTGCGTGGGGAAGGTTTATGAAAGCACCGATAAAGCCAACGTGAAACGACTACAACAATCAGAGATTCAGCTACAATCTTGAATTATGGTAGGCGGACCTTTGTTTGGCTAACAATAATGATTTCCCGAAATATGACCCCGAATCAACCACGGCGATTTAAAAACATCAGCGAATTTCATCAATTCAGAGGATTGCCGAAGCCGGAACATCCGTTGGTGAGTGTGATCGACGTAGCGAACATGCGAAATCTGCTCGACAAGGAAACCAGCATGGTCTATGATTTTTACACCATTACGCTGAAACGCAATTTCAATGCCCGGATGAAATATGGTCAGCAGGAATATGATTTCGATGAGGGAATTATGTTTTTTATGGCGCCTGGTCAGGTTTTGAAAATCGAAGTGGGAGTCAATGTGCCGTTGGTGCATTCGGGATGGATGTTGCTGATCCACCCCGACTTTTTGTGGAATACGGCCCTGGCCAAAATCATCAAGCAGTACGAATACTTTGATTACGCCGTGCATGAAGCCCTGTTCCTTTCCGAAAAGGAAGAAACGATCATTTCTGGCATCATGCAGAATATTCAGCAGGAATACCATTCAAACATTGATCAGTTCAGCCAGAGCGTGATTATTGCTCAACTGGAATTGCTGCTGACGTATTCGGATCGGTTTTACCACCGTCAGTTCCTTACCCGAAAAATTACGAATCATCAGATTCTCAATCGGTTGGAAACGCTACTTGCAGATTATTTCAACAGCGATGATTTGATCGAGAAAGGATTGCCAACGGTTCAGTCAATAGCCGACGCGCTGAACGTATCGCCCAATTATTTAAGTGGCTTGCTGAAAGTGCTGACCGGGCAAAGTACGCAGCAGCATATTCACGAGAAACTGATCGAAAAGGCCAAGGAGAAACTATCCACAACCGATTTGTCTGTCAGCGAAATTGCCTATGCATTAGGTTTCGAACATTCGCAATCGTTCAGCAAATTATTCAAAAGCAAAACGGCCCTTTCTCCGCTGGAATTTCGGCAGTCGTTTAACTGATCGACTTAATGAAACGGCTACAACAACCATAGATTTGGCTACAGGCACCAGTTCCGGCATTTCGACTTTTGTACAAACAAAATCGAAATAATATGAATGTTGTCATAACCGGTTCACTGGGGCATATCGGCAAACCACTGACCGAAAATTTAGTAAAAAATGGGCATTCTGTTACCGTAATCAGTAGTAATCCCGAGCGACAAAAAGATATTGAAACGTTAGGTGCTACGTCGGCCATTGGTTCGCTAGAAGATGTTGATTTTCTGATCACTACGTTTACTGACGCCGACGCCGTTTTTTTGATGGTGCCGCCCAACTTTGCTGAAACGGACGTAGTGGCTTATTACCGTCGGCTCAGTAACAAGTATGTGCAGGCTATTGCTCAAACGGGCGTAAAACGAGTCGTTTTGCTGAGCAGCTACGGCGCACATTTAGACAGGAATACGGGCTTCATTCTCGGTGCTCACCATGCCGAAATCATTCTGAATCAGTTACCGAACGTAGCAATTACCCATTTGCGTGCGGGTTATTTTTACTACAATCTGTTTGGCTTTATCGACATGATTAAAGGCGCAGGTTTTATCGGGGCCAACTACGGTGGAGACGATCAAATAGCTTTGGTTTCGCCAAAAGACATTGCGAACGTAGCAGCGGAGGAGTTGGTGAAACCTGTTACCGGCCAAACCATACGCTACGTTGCCAGCGACGAACGTACCGCCAGCGAAATCGCTCAAGTACTGGGAAACGCCGTTGACAAATCTGATTTACAATGGCTTATCCTGACCAGCGAACAGATGAAAAAGGGAATGGAACAACGAGGATTGCCACCCTATGTAATCGCCAGCTTTGTGGATCTAGGCGCTAGCCTTCACAGCGGAGCTTTGCTTGAAGATTACGAAAAACACAGACCGACGCTGGGCGACGTAAAGCTGGAGGATTTCGCTACGGAGTTTGCAGAAGTGTATCAAGCTCGGTGATTTGATTATGTACAAAGTGAAAAGACCGTCTCGTACGAGACGGTCTTTTCGATAACAATCATCCTTTTACCCCTATCGCCTGTCCCTGCCGAATTCGGGTGAGTGTCTCGCGGGATACGCCCAGATAAGAGGCCACCATGTGCAGAGGCACGCGCCGGAAAATCTCTGGATACGTATCAATAAAATACTGATATTTCTCCTCTGCACTAGCGCTGATGTTCATCAGAATTCGCTTTTGGGTGATACCCATATTTTTGGTAATCAGCTTTTCGGAGAAGGAGTTTATCTCAGGAATGGCTGTTCTCAAAGCTTCAAAATCATCATGACTCCACAGAACGACATCGCTCTGTTCCAGCGCGTCAATATTTAATTCGGAAGGCGTTCGATTGAAGTAGCTATCGGAGTCAGTTATCCACTCGTGTTCCGAAGAGAATTTCATAATGTGTTCGCTTCCGTCGGCGCTAATGTTATAGGTTCTGAGCAGCCCCCGCAACACAAATAGTTTATGATTACAAACTTCGCCTTCGTGCAATAACAGCTGCCTTCTTCGAACTTTCCTGACAACCGACTTCGAACGTATCAGCTGCATTTGCTTATCTGTAAGCCCAGGTTCGTATTGTCTGAGGTATTGTTCAAAGTCGTCCAACATGATGAAAAGAAGGGTATTTGTGAATCACAACGAAAAATAAGATAAAAATGTCCTCAGAAAAATGAGTCAAATGTCCTCGCTCTGCGGGTTCAGGTCCCGCTAGTTTTGTGTAACTATTTTAACTAAAAACCATATGCGCGTATTCGTTACGGGAGCTTCTGGATTTATTGGCTCCGCAATCGTACAGGAATTATTAAATGCCGGGCACCAGATCGTTGGTCTGGCACGTTCGGAAGAATCGGCTCAATCGCTCACTAAAGCCGGTGCTGAGGTGCTGAGAGGCACTCTTGAAGACCTCGACAGTTTAAAAAAAGGAGCCGCCAATGCCGATGGCGTTATTCATACGGCGTTTATTCACGACTTTTCGAACTACGTAGCCGCTGCCCAAACAGACAAGCGGGCTATTGAGGCCATTGGCTCCGTATTAGCCGGTTCTGACCATCCGTTTGTCGTCACCGCTGGTATCTTGGGATTACGTACCGACGGCGGTTTTATTACTGAAGACGATTTCGCTCCGCAGGGCGGTCGGGCTTCTGAAGCAGCGGCCATGTCGCAGGCAGAAGCGGGCGTACGTGCGTCGGTCATTCGGCTGCCGCCTTCGGTTCACGACGCTGGTGACTATGGTTTTGTACCTTTTATTATCAACACGGCCCGAAAAAAAGGCGTATCAGCTTATGTGGGCGATGGCAATAATCGCTGGCCCGCTGTACATCGGCTCGACGCGGCTAAACTTTTTCGATTGGCGTTGGAGAAAGGAGCCACCGGAGCTCGCTATAATGCCATTGGTGATGAAGGAATTCCGCTTCGCGAAATTGCCGAAGTAATTGGCAGGCATTTAAACGTACCAGTCGTTTCGATTTCCCCCGAGGAAGCCGCCAGTCATTTCGATTGGATGAGCCGTTTCATTACGTTCGATAGCCCGGCAACTTGTACAAAAACCAAAGCAGATTTAGGTTGGGAGCCAATTCACCCCGGACTGATTGACGATCTGAATCAAGGACACTACTTCAGAGGCTGAACAACGTAACACGGCGCCTGCTACTCATAGTAAGCTACGAGTAGCAGGCGCCTACACCAAAGCTTCTTTATTATATCTCGCTTTATAGTCAATCGGCGACATGCCTGTGATTTTTCGGAACACTTCCCGAAACGCTTTTACATCCGAATAGCCGACGTCAAACATTACTTCATTAATAGTTTTTCGGGTGGATTCAAATGCTTTTTTTGCCGATTCAATTTTAACTCGTTGGGCATATTCGATGGGTGTATTGCCAGTTGCTTTGATAAATCGTCGGTCGAAGTTTCGTCGGCCTACGGCGAATAGATTGGATAGATAATCGATCGATATTTTTTCCTGAATGTTGCTTTCAATATAGTCCTGCGCCTTTATAACCATCTCATCTCCATGCCGTTTCTGGCCGGAAAAAATCGTAAAGGCGGACTGACTTTGGCGGTCTATTTCTATCTGAAATAGTTTCGAGCAGTAAATGGCCGTTTGGCGGTCGTAATATTTCTCGATCAGGTAAATCAGTAAGTTGAGAAACGAATAGGCGCCACCGTTTGTATAAATTCCCTTTTCATCCGTAATCAGTTTGTCGGGTTGCAGTTTCACGTTGGGGAACGACTGCCGGAACGTATCAGCCGCAGCCCAATGCGTAGAACACGTTTTGCCATCCAGCAAACCAGCAGATGCCAGCATAAAAGCTCCCGTACAGATGGTAGCGATTTCTGCCCCGTTCTTATACTGTTTCACAATCCAGCCGATTAACGTATCGTTTCCCTCCATCGCGTTCTGTACGTTGTGATTCAGGGAAGGAATAACGATGAGGTTGGTTTGGGCAATGGCGTCAATGTGAGTGTGCGGCTTCACTGTGAACAAATCACCCTCGAAGACCACAGCCGGAGAAATGCCTGCTAATTCGACCTTAAACAGGTCGTTGCGGCCGGTTGCCTTCCAGTAGACATTTGCTTCCGTAAACAGTTCGTAAGCGCCAACAATGCTGCTCAGGTTGTTTTGTCCATCGGGAACAACTATAGTAATGTGTTTCACGGCTTTTTTCGTGTAAAAGTAGTTGGCTTTTTTGTCCAAATCAACCCACTACAAAGTCTATTTTACACCCCTTCACTTCTCAAATTAGACAATAGTTTTGCCCTCGAAAAACACGTAAACAACTACGACACAATGACTACATCTGATTTTACGACTACGTTGCTGATCGACCAACGTCCTGAAACCGTGTTTAATGCGATCAATAACATACGCGGTTGGTGGACCGAAAACGTTAATGGCAGTTCTCAGCATCTGAACGATACGTTTGAGGTACGTTTCGGCGATGTACATTACTCCAGACAGCAGTTAGTTGAGGTAATTCCGGCCAAAAAGGTTGTCTGGCGCATTACAGACAGTCACCTCAATTTCATCAGCGACAAAAGCGAGTGGACCGGAACTCACGTTGTTTTTGATATCACCGAAAAAGATGGGAAAACCCAGCTTCGCTTTACACACGAGGGACTGACGCCTGAGATAGAATGTTACGGAGCGTGCTCCAATGCCTGGGGCGGTTATATACGTAGCAGCCTGTTCGACCTGATTACCAAAGGAGAAGGTCAACCTGCAAAGTGAGCGTACGATTGAGTTCCAGGTAAATATTTGTTCACTGTTCCATTCATTAAATCAATTATGTCATGAAAAAATTAGAAGCAAAAAAAGCGGTAGTAATTGGCGGTAGTCGCGGTACGGGGCTGGCTATTGTGAAGGCCTTGGTTGAGGAAGGAGCCAGCATATTGGTAGTGGGCCGAAATGCGACTTCGCTGGCAGAAGTTGCCACTTCATTGCCTATGGTACAGACGCTATCGGCCGATGCAACTGATGAATCAACCATCATCAGCATTTTTCAGAACGAACCGGATATTATTGTGCTAGCCGCCGGTGCCATGCCGCCCTACCAGCCTCTGCAACAGTTGGATTGGGATACGTTCAGCACGAATTGGAATACGGATGTAAAAGTCGCTTATCTGATTGCCCATTATACCCTCAACAAACCCGTCAAGCCCAGTACGTTGGTCATATTCATGTCGAGTGGAGCAGCGTTGTTTGGCTCACCTATCTCAGGGGGGTACGCTGGCTCAAAACGAACTCAACTTTTCCTTGCCAATTACGCTCAGGAATCGTCTAACCGGCTAAACCTAGGAGTACGTTTCTTAGCCGTTGCCCCGTTGCGACTGATGGAGGGAACAGGTGTGGGCGACGTAGTGATTCCGAAATATGCTACGTATAGCGGCCTTTCGGAAAGCGATTTTAAGGCACGAATGAGTTTTCCGCAAACCAAAAAAGACGTAGCAGAGAGCATCGTTGCTGTGGCTATCCAATCTCCACCACTGGAAGCTGGAAACGTCTGGTTTGTTACAGAAAAGGGCTTGATGACCGAACCAGAATTGAAAAAGTTAATGGGTAACTAGGTTTACAAACTGACGATTGTATTAAACCCGCCCATTCTCTAATGGTCAACAAATAATTTAAAAGCGCTCGGAATGCGATACAATAAAGAACCATACAGCCCTGGCTTCATGACGTAGCGTAAACCATTAAAAGATACTAAAAGTCAGGCAGTTATATTTTATCTTACAACACCTTGTCTGGTGTAATAGGCAAGTCCCGAACCCGTTTTCCGGTAGCGTTGAAAACGGCGTTGACCACCGCAGCGGCTACGCCTACTATGCCCACTTCACCGATACCTTTGACGCCCAATGTATTGACGTGCTCGTCTTTCTCGTTAATAAAAATCGCATCCAGACTACCAATGTCTAAGTTGGCCGGTACGTGATAATCACCAAGGGAACGGGTGACAAAATTGCCCCAGCGCGGATCAACGATTGATTCTTCGGTTAACGCCATGCCGATGCCCCAGACGTTGCCGCCAATAATCTGCGAACGGGCGGTTTTAGGATTCAGAATCTGCCCCGCACCAGTCACTGCCAGAAACCGATTGACACGTATCATGCCCGTCGATTTGTTCACGGCGACTTCCGCAAAATTAGCGTTGAAACTATGCGCCGAATATTCTTCAGCGCTTTCGGGCGGTTTGCTATCAACCCGCGTCTGGTAATCCGTTATTTTTTCGGAACGCATCATTTGCGCGGCTGTCGGAGGAGCGAAAAACTGCTTGCCCGACTTGGTGACCAGTTCTGCCGTAATTTTCTGACAAGCGTCGTTCACGGCATTGGCGTAACTGGCAGCGCCTACCGACCCCACCGCACCAGCCGCGGGAGGTAGATTTGAGTCGCCAATATTCACTTTTACGTTTCGAATGGGCAGCCCTAGCGCGTCGGCGGCTGTCTGGGCGAGTATCGTATACGTACCAGTGCCTAAATCCGCAGCGGCCAGCTCGATGGTGGCCGTTACGTCCTCGCCGTTACGTTTCAGCTTTACAGATGCCGACGTAGGGCGCTGGTGAGCCGGATACGTACCAGCCGAAACGCCGTAGCCAATCCAGTAATTACCCCGCTCATTTTGACGAGGTTCGAGTTTGCGCTTCTCCCAACCGAAAGCTTTGGCGCCTTCCCGAAGGCATTGAACCGTTGTTCGCGACGACCAGGGTTTGCCGTTGGACGGATCTTTTTCGGGTTCGTTTTTAATACGAAACTCAATTGGGTCCATTTTTAGCTTGTACGCCAGCTCGTCCATTGCCGATTCGAGCGCAAAACTGCCGGTCGATTTGCCGGGGCCGCGCGTATAGGTTGGCACAATTAGATTCATAGGCACCACCCGGTACGTAATGAGCGAGTTGGGCGTGTCGTACATGATTTTCGAGCAGTCGCCACAGGGTTCAACGAATTCGTCATTGATGGCGCAGTGTGTTGTGGTTTCGTGCGCCAGCGCCGTCAGTTTACCATCCGACGTAGCGGCCAGGCTTACTTTCTGACGGTTATGCTGCCGCAAGCCTACAGAATTGAACATCTGCTGACGAGTCAGCGCCAGTTTGACTGGTCGGTTCACGTGTTTGGCCGCTACGGCTGCCAGTGCTAGATTCGCCCACTGCCCACCTTTCGAGCCAAACCCGCCACCGATGTAGGGGGAAACGATACGCACCTGTTCAGGCGTCAGATTCAACGTGTTAGCCGCAGAGCTTTGCGCACCGTTTACAATCTGGGCACTGCTGTAAAGCGTTACGTTGTCGCCGTTCCATTCAGCAATAGCTGCGTGCGGCTCCAGTGGATTATGGTGTTCGATAGGCGTTTCGTACACTTCCTCCACTTTAATCGTAGCCTGACTGAGTGCAGTCTGCACATCGCCCCGCTTGGCGTCGGCCTTGTCTTTATCCTTCGGCAGTCGGGCTTGATCGGCAACTTTATCAAAATCGACTTTAGGTTCCTTTTTATCGTATGTTACGTTGATAAGCCGCGATGCGTAACGGGCCTCTTCAAACGTTTCGGCTACGACAATGCCGATATTCTGTCCAAAGAACTCAATTTCAGGGCTTTGTAGCAACGAACCTCCCCGCAGGCCACCCTTTACATTGAGTTTCATGGTGTTCTTATACGTAATAACAGCCAGCACACCGGGCGCTTTCTCAGCAGCAGCACTGTCGATGTCGCGAATCGTTCCGGCGGCAACTGTACTCTTAAACAGAATGGCGTACGCCGGATTCTTCACCGGATGATCCATCGAATAAGCCGCTTTGCCCGTCACCTTAGCAATGCCGTCGATGCGGCTGATCGGTGTGCCAATTGTTTTGTTCGTGTCTTTCATGGGATTTGTTACGTTACGCCTTACCGCCATTCATCGCCATCTGCAAGGCCAGAACGATGCTTCGATTGCCCAATTCAACTTTAAACTTATTATGTTCCAGTGGTTTGGCATCGGCCATTTCGGCATTGGCGGCAAGCTTGAAGTTGGCTTCAGTTGCTTCTTTACCCACCAGCATTTGCTCCGCTTTCAGGGCGCGCCAGGGTTTGTGCGCTACGCCACCCATGGCGATACGTGCCTGCCTGATTTTGTTTCCATCCATGTCCAGCGCGGCTGCTACCGACACCAGCGCAAACGCATACGAAGCCCGGTCGCGGACTTTCAGGTAATACGATTTATCAGCAAAACGGTTCTGAGGCAGTTCGATGGACGTAATGAGTTCGCCGTGTTGCAGGTTTGTGTCTTTTTCGGGTTGATCGCCGGGGAGCCGATGAAAATCAGCAATCGGAATGTTACGTTCCTGTCCGTTCGTGTTACGTACCTTCACCACGGCGTCCAGAGCCGCCAGCGCAACGGCCATATCAGACGGATAAACCGCCACGCATTGCTCCGACCAGCCAAAAATGGCGTGCATCCGGTTAATACCTTCCTTCGCTCCGCAGCCGCTGCCCGATTGACGCTTGTTGCAGGGCATCGACACTTCGTAAAAGTACGGACAGCGGGTCCGTTGCAACAGGTTTCCGCCGTTGGTGGCCATGTTACGTAGTTGGCCCGAAGCGCCCGCCAAAATGGCCTGCGTTAATAAAGGGTAATTTTGACGTACCAGCGGATGGTTCGCGGCATCGGTGTTTTTGCCGAGCCCGCCAATAGAAAGGCCGCCTTTGTTGGTTCCGGACGTAACGGTTTTAATATCAGACAAGCCCAATTCTGAAATATCAATCAGCGCGTTCGGGCGTTCTACGTCTTCCTTCATCAGGTCGAGGAGGTTGGTGCCGCCCGCAAGGAATTTGGCGTTCGGATTTTCAGTCAGTAATTTGATGGCTGACGTAGCGTCTTTGGCCCGGGTATAGGTGAAAGGTCGCATTGATACGTTTGAGAAAGGGTTAAACTGACCGGAAAACCTGTTCGATGGGCTTGCCGCTATGAACCTCCTGAATAGCTGCCACTATGTTTGGATATGCCCCACAACGACAGATATTTCCCGACATCCGCTCCCGAATTTCTTCATCGGAAAGCTTCATCGGTCCGGCTGGCTGACGGACGTTTTCGGTAACGTAACTGACATGTCCTTTCCGGGCCTCATCGAGTACCGCCACTGCTGAACAAATCTGGCCGGGCGTGCAGAAACCGCACTGAAAACCGTCGTGTTTCAGGAACGCTTCCTGCACAGGATGAAGTTGATTCCCCTGCGCCAGCCCTTCAATCGTTTGTACGGTTTTTCCTTCGCAACTCGCAGCCAATGTCAGGCACGACAAAACCCGATGGCCATTGACAATCACCGTACAAGCCCCGCACTGACCATGGTCGCAGCCTTTTTTGGAGCCGGTTAGGTCGAGCCGTTCGCGCAACGTATCAAGCAGCGTCATCCGCGAATCGACGGCGAGTTTCCGAGACGTACCGTTCACTTTAAACGCTACGTTCACTGCATTTTCCAGACTGGCCGGAGCGAGTTCCGCCGGAGCTGTTTCAGCCAATGGCCGGGTCAGCAATTGCTCGGCCACCGCCGATTGGGCTGCCAGAATTCCCCCACCCGCGAGACTTAATAGTTTGAGAAAATGACGTCGGTGAATGCCTGTATCGAGAATTTCGGTCAGGTCTTCGGGCATCAGATCGGCGAACAACCGTTTTTCGTCCTCCGTCAGTTCAGGTGATTCGTGTTCGTCCATCGTAAAGGTGTTGAGCGTGAAAGGGTTTTCGTTAAAAATGAGGGAACGTATTGTATCTGAAGAGATAAGTAAGGAATATTAACAGTCGGATAAAGGCTATTGTTTTAGCGTAATTCAAGTACTTCATCGGGAACGTAATAATGAATAAACAACTCCATAAACCTGAACCGCTTCAGCCCGGAGATACCGTGGCGGCCATATCGCTTTCGTGGGGAGGGGCTGCTACGTTCCCGCATCGCTACGCGGCCGGAAAAGCGCAGTTGGAGCAGACGTTTGGGCTTCGGGTTGTGGAAACACGCAACGCGCTACGTTCTGCTGACTGGCTGTATCATAATCCGCAAGCCCGCGCCGACGATTTAATGGAAGCGTTTGCTGACCCGCAGATTAATGGAATCATCTCGATTATCGGTGGCGACGATAGTATCCGAACGTTACCGTTTCTCGACGTATCGGTTATACGTAATAATCCTAAAATTTTCCTGGGTTTTTCAGACACAACCGTAACGCATCTGGCCTGCTATCGGGCTGGTTTAACTTCGTTTTATGGTACGTCGCTGCTGGTCGGCTTTGCGGAAAACGGTGGAATGCATGATTATCAGGTTGCCGATTTGCGTCGGACTTTGTTTTCCTCTGAACCCGTTGGAATTATTGAGCCAAACAAGGGTGGCTGGACGTCGACTTTTCTCGACTGGGCAGATCCCGCAAACCAGCAACTCGTGCGTCCGCTTACGGCGTCAACCGGCTGGCGTTTTTTGCAGGGGCAGGGTAGGGCAGAAGGCCATTTGCTCGGTGGTTGCGTTGAGGTGCTGGAAATGCTCAAAGGAACGGATTACTGGCCTGCACTATCGGCCTGGGACGGGGCTATTTTGTTTCTGGAAACGGCAGAATTTGACCTGAATTCGGAGCCCCTGATACGTCCGCAACAATTATCCTGGATTCTTCGCAACTACGCGGGAATGGGCATTTTGAGCAAGCTGAACGGAATAATGTTGGGGCGGCCGTACCATAATCGCTACGTTGATGAATACGATCAGGCGCTGCTACAGGTCGTTCGGGATGAGCAAGGGCTGGATCAGTTGCCGATCATCAGCGGTATGGACTTTGGGCATACGGCCCCGACGTTTACGTTGCCTTACGGTTGCAGCGCTCGGATCGATTGCGATAAGCAGACGTTCGAATTGCTGGAAAGTGGTTGTCGATAATAAAATGAAGCCAATTTTCAGATACCCTCTTTTGTTAAAAGCACCTTTATCCTACTAAATATTGCCCGAATATAGAAAAGTATAACCTTGATGTTCTACTAGTAGTTAGCGTCTATAGTCTACAGAAATACTGTAGAATTTAACGGTTAACCATACTCAACGTTAATAAGCAAAATGATAAACGACGATCAACTGAGCCGACGCCAGGTTATTGGCGGGATTGGCAGCGGTTTAGCCGCTTCTATGATGGCAACCACGGGGTTTGCCGCTTCGAGCCCGGAAAATACGACGTCTGCACCCGCAGCACCACTTGTCGATCCGACGACAAAATACCCTAAACCACCCTTCAATACGCCCATGCAACCGTTCCCCGGGTTGGCGAGCAAAATGAACCCACGACCCGACCACGGTGAAACCAGCTATAAGGGATCGGGCCGTTTGCAGGGACGGAAGGCGCTGATTACCGGTGGCGATTCGGGAATGGGCCGGGCGGCAGCTATTGCCTACGCCCGCGAAGGAGCCGACGTAGCGATTAATTATTTACCAGCCGAAGAGCCTGATGCTAAAGAAGTTATTGACCTGATTAAGAAAGAAGGCCGAAAAGCGATTGCTATTCCCGGCGATCTTCGGGACGAAGCTTTCTGCAAGCGGTTGGTTGATGAAGCCGTGAAAGGGCTGGGTGGTCTGGATATTTTGGTCAATAACGCAGGGCGGCAGCAGCAACGCGAATCCATTCTGGATTTGACTTCGGAAGATTTCGACGCAACGATGAAAACGAACATCTATGCGCCGTTCTGGATAATCAAAGCTGCTCTGCCACATATGCAACCCGGCTCAGTCATCATTGGTACTACGTCGGAACAGGCCTACGATCCTTCGCCTAATCTCTACGATTACGCGCAGACGAAAGCCGCAACGATGAACTACGTAAAATCTCTGGCTAAACAGCTCGGCCCCAAAGGCATTCGGGTAAACGGTGTAGCGCCGGGTCCCATCTGGACACCTCTACAGCCGAGCGGTGGCGCTACGGCGGAAAAACTCAAAACGTTTGGTGGCGATACTGCACTAGGTCGCCCAGGACAGCCCGTCGAATTGGCATCTATTTACGTACAGCTAGCCGCCAGCGATGGCAGTTTCGCGACGGGTCAGGTATATGGCTCATCCGGTGGTAAAGGCCAGCCCTGATCAAACTAAAGTCATCATGCTTAAAAAGCCGCTGTCAGTTTACGATGACACGGCTTTTTAAGCATGATGACTTTAGGGATAACAATAACTAAACTGAACAATAACCGGCTCGTCATCAGGCATATAGCCATACAAAGGCGGGTCGGTAATTTCCTCGATCTCAAGCTGTGAAGCCGAACCAGCTGCATTATTAACTGCTTCAAACGCGTAGCTTTTCGCTACCTGATGAATCAGGGCTAATCGGGAAAAAAGTGCACTCGTTGTTTCCTGACTTTCAATAAGTTGATTCAGTCGGCGATTGAATTCACTGGCGGGTATATCAATAGTCTGCCACTGCCGATTTTTCTGCTGCTCTGCCATGCCTCTCTAACTCCTATTAGCGGATGTTGTTGTCCAGACATCTGTTTTGACACTAAACGTATAACAACCTTGTTGTTTCGACAAAGCCGAACGGGCTTTCAATGATCGAAACAAAATATAGTTATGCACGGTAGCTTGCTGAACGATTGTCGGCTTCTGGGTTTAGATGATACAGATTCTGCCTTTCCTATAGTATTACCAAAAGACACGGCTCAGGAAATCAGGCAGTTTGATCTGTATAATACAGATGGTATTCGGAAAATTGTTGGCGTGAAGCCGTTAACCGCCTACCCCTGTCGGGTAAACTACAAGATAAGCCTGATGCAATCACGTAGCCGGGCTGAGTATGCCGATAAAGTCATTGATATTGAGCCAAACGCGCTTATTTTTTCCAGCCCGAAAATACCCTATCACTGGTTACCGCAGGATGTCAATCAGGCTGGGACGTTTTGCGCCTTTACGGCCGAGTTTCTACAGCCCCTTAAAAGCGGAGTCGTGCTGGATGACTTGCCGATCTTCAGGGCAGGCGGCTATCCGGTTTTTCAACTATCTGACAATGAGGTAGTCCGAGTCCAGTCCATATTTAAAAATATGCAGGAAGAACTGGCTTCCGACTATGTGTACAAGTACGATTTGCTACGTACCTACGTATTGGAACTGATTCATTTCGGTCAGAAACTGCAACCGGCCCCGGCCCTGCAACCGGCACACGGAGCATCGGCGCGGGTATCGTCGTTATTCGTTGAATTGCTGGAACGACAGTTTCCCATCGAGAAACCAGATCAGCAGTTGAATTTACGTACGGCAAAAGAATATGCCGACCAATTGGCCGTACACGTTAACCACCTCAATAAAGTACTGAAAGAAACCACCGGCCGCACCACCACTGAACTGATCGGCAATCGGATTGTGCAGGAAGCTAAAGTGTTACTCGGGCAACCCAACTGGACGCTGGCCGAAATTGCGGATAGTCTGGGCTTCACCGACGTAGCCCATTTTTCCAAATCCTTCAAACAGCAAACGGCGTTGGCACCCGGCGCATTCCGAAATCGGGCGTTGGTTTGATTGCTACAAAAAACGGATTGACTTCTACAACAGCCAAACTGGTTGATTAACTGACCTTTGCACCGTCTTTATACAGTTAATTAACACAGACGGAAATGGCTAAAATAGCTTTAGTGACCGGCGGAAGCCGGGGAATTGGTAAGAATATAGCACTGAGTCTTGCCCAAAAAGGAATTGATGTTGTAGTAACGTATCACAGCCAGCAACAGGAAGCTGAGGCCACTGTCGCCGAAATTGAAGCCATGGGGCAGAAAGCCGCAGCGCTTCAACTGAACACGGCCGAACTCACCAGCTTCGAGGCTTTTTCGGAGAACGTAACAAAAACGCTGTCGCAAACCTTTGGCACAGACCGTTTCGATTTTCTGATAAATAACGCCGGTACGAGCCTCAACGCGCCAATTGCGGAAATCACCGAAGCGCAGTTTGACGAGATGCTGAACATTCACCTGAAAGGGGTTTATTTCCTGACGCAGAAGGTGTTGCCATTCCTAAACGATGGTGGACGTATTATCAATATTTCGTCGGCGGTAACGCGAACTTCGTATGTGGGCGTTTCGGCTTATGGCATGATGAAAGGGGCGATAGAAGTTTTTACCCGTTATCTGGCACTTGAACTGGGGTCGCGGGGCATTGCGGCTAACGTAGTAGCGCCGGGTGCTGTTTTTGGGGGAGGAACCATGCCTGATACGCCCGAAATGCGCGCTTTTGTAGCTCAGAATACGGCGCTGGGTCGCGTTGCATTACCTGATGATATCGGCGGTGTCGTCGCGTTTTTGTGTACCGACGAAGCAAAATGGGTAAACGGACAACGTATCGAACTGACTGGCGGAATGAATTTATAAGTCGGCCTTAATCAGAATTCGAAGTAGTCGTTTTTTGTCATCCTTCCTACAACAGGATGACAAAAAACGCAACATGTTAATCTAAGAAAATCACCGTCTCTTTCTCAAATCGACTGGTAATGCAGCAACGTAATGCCACAGTCAAACGCCTTCGCTTCGACCAGCTTCAGGTTCAGTTTGTTATAGCTGTCTCCAAAAATTGATAATCCTTTTCCAAGCGCTACGGGGTTGACAAAGAGGTAATAATCATCAATCAGATTGTTTTTGATGAGCGACGAAACGAATTCGGCCCCACCATACGCAATGATATCGCCCCCGTCCTGACTCTTCAGCGCATTGACTTCTTCGACCAGACTGCCGTTGCTCACCGTTGCATTCGTACCCTCGATGTTTTCCAGCGTCTTCGAGAAAACGATTTTGGGCGTATTGACCATCTTTTCAGCGCCGGGATCGGCTGTTGTCGTGTCTTCAAGCCGCGATTGCCAGGTCGGAATAAATCCTTGAGCTAATTTTCTGCCTAACAGAATGGTATCGACAGGTTCGGTAATACTGCCGACGTAGCGCATTACGTCTTCGCCCCAATTGAACGTCAGCCAATCCATTTCGCCATTCGGCCCTCCAATAAATCCGTCCAATGAAATCTGTACCTGCAATTTTAGTTTTCTCATGATGTTCACGCTTGTTGGTTTAGAACGTAGCACTTGTTGATTCCGACGGAAATCTACAGCACGTTACGCATAAAATTAGACTCTCTCCCGAAAACAAATGTTATATTAATACCACAGCAGGACAAACAACTGTGGCTGAGCGACGAATGAGTAACTCACAACAATACTGGATTGTCGTGGCCTCAAAAGATCACGTAATGCGCGGTGTTACGGGCGGATTTATGCAGGCCAACCACGGTAAAGAAGCTCCTCTAAAACGTCTGAAGCCCGGCGATTGGGTGATTTTCTATTCGCCAAAACGAGAGTTGGAAGGTGATGAAAAACTACAGGCGTTCACCGCAATCGGTCAGGTTAACGATGCTCAAATTTACCAGCATACCATGAGCGATACGTTCGTGCCTTTTCGCCGGAACGTATCGTTTTATGATTGCCAGGAAATGCCCATTCAGCCGTTAATCGATGACCTTGCATTCATACAAAACAAGAAAGCCTGGGGCTATACGTTCCGCTTTGGCTTTTTTGAAATTGGCAAGGAAGATTTTGAGTTGATCCGTGGACGGATGACAAAAGATTAGTCAGATGAACGTATCAATTCGTTGATTTTCCGCGAAACGCCAGCAAACGTAATGCGTTGAAAACGACCACCAACGTAGAGCCTTCGTGAGCGATTACAGCCGGTCCGATACGGGCTATGCCGAAAATGGTCAGTGGGATCAAAATCAGCACCATACCGAGGCTGATAAACAAATTCTGGCGGATGATACGTCGGGCGGCACGGCTGAGACCAATGGCAAACGGTAGCTTTTCCAATTTATCGCCCATCAGCGCAATGTCGGCGGTTTCCAGTGCTACGTCGGAACCGGCGGCTCCCATCGCGATACCGACCGTACTTTTCGCCATCGCTGGCGCATCGTTCACGCCATCGCCCACCATCGCTACTTTGCCTTCCTGCTGCCGTAACTTTTGCACCGACTGCACTTTGGCTTCGGGTAGTAAATCACCAAATGCGTCGGTCAGACCCACTTGTTTGGCAATCCCGTCGGCCACGCGCTGGTTATCGCCGGTGAGCATAATCATCCGCCGGATACCCAATCCTCTTAGCGCTTCAAGCGTTGATTCTGCTTCGGGACGTGGCGTATCCATGACGCCTAAAATGCCCAGGAATGTATCACTCTGGCGCACAATCATGGCTGTGTGGCCGCTCGCTTCCAGTTCGTCGGCTTGGCTACGTACCGCATCAGTAAGCGTTTTCTGTTCCTCAAACAAGGCTTTGTTACCGATGAAAACAGGCTTTTCGTTCACCTCCGCCTGTACCCCCCGGCCTGTCAACGCTTTTAAATTCTTGGCATCGGGAACAGTCTTTTTCTCAAGCTTTTCGGTTGCTCCCTGAACGATGGCGTTTGCCAGCGGATGGTCGCTTAGTTTTTCAACGGCAACGGCTACGCTGAGAAGTTGCTCTTCCGTTCCGTCGAGAACTACGATCTGATTAAGCTTTGGTTTTCCCTGCGTTAACGTACCGGTTTTGTCAAAAGCAACAGCAGTCAGTTCCCCCAAATCCTCCAATGGCCGCCCACCCTTGACCAGAACACCGTCGCGGGCGGCTCGAGCCACACCACTCAGCACCGCCGATGGGGTAGAAATGGCCAGCGCACAGGGGCTGGCGGCTACCAGAACAGCCATCGCCCGATAAAAACTAGCCGAAAACGGTTCGTCGATCACCAGAAAAGCGAAACACAACGTAACAACCAGAATCAGTACGGCGGGTACAAACCACTTCTCAAAACGGTCGGTAAATTGTTGGGTCGGTGATTGTTGCGACTCCGCTTCGTTGACCAGTTTGATCAGCCGGGCCAGTGTCGAATCGCTGGCGGCTTTTGTTACCCGAATTTCGAGAACGCTGGTGCTGTTGATGGTACCCGCAAATACCCGATTTTCGGCTTTTGCTGTAGCCGCGTCTGCATCTGAATCAGCCAGCGAAATTTTGTCAACAGGTACGCTTTCGCCTGTGATGGGAGCCTGATTGACAGGACCGCTGCCTTTCACCACAACGCCATCGGCGGCAATTTTACTGTTGGGTTTTACGATGATAACGTCGCCAATCTGCAAATCCGCTACGTCGATTTCCTCCGTTTGTCCATTTCGACGTACCGTGGCCGTTTTGGCGCTCAGATCAGCCAGGGCGGCAATGGATTTTCGGGCGCGGCCCATCGCGTAATGTTCGAGCGCGTGACCAATACTGAATAAGGCTAGCAGTAGTGCTCCTTCGGCCCATTCGCCCAGAAAACCCGCACCTGCCGCAGCGACCAGCATCAGAAAATCAATTTCAAACTGGCCGCGACGAATGGTTTCGATGGCTTCTTTAGCCGTAAAAAATCCGCCGAAAAAGTAAGCCAGTCCATAAAGTGCTAGGCTAACCCAGTTTGGTAACCCCGCTACGTAAGAAAGCCCGTACCCAATACCCAGACAAATGGCGCACAGAATGGCAAAAATAAGTTCGGTATTGGGGCCGAAAATGCCGCCATGTTCGTGGTCATGTCCACCGCCTGCCGAATGCGAATGCCCCGTGTGATCATGCTTTTCACCGTGCTCGTGCGTATGCCCTTCGTGATTGTGTTCATGGTCGTGGTGCTCGTGCGACGAATGTGGATGCGCTACGTTCCCTTCCGACGTTTGGGCGGACGTACCGTTTTCTTTCAGGTGTTTCAGCAACGTAGCGAGGCTGGTTTTCTGCTGGTCAAATTCCAGATGGACCGCGCCCGACGCCGAAACCGATGCTTCCAGCACACCCTGCCAATCACGAATCTGTTCCGTCACAATCCGCGCATGACGAGCGTGGCGGATGCCGTTCAGGTAACCAACGTAGTGTCCATATCGGTGCGTAATTTCGGCACCGGCCTGCCGCGCCAGCGTCTGCACCCGATTGAGGGAAATCACCTGTGGGTCGTAATGAATGCAAAGCTGAGACGTATGGTCCGACGTAGTACGTTCATTCTCATCCCGAATGTGCACTTTATCGATTCCCGCCCGCTCTTCTAGCAAGTCAATCAACCGCCGGACGCAATGATCCTTTTCATCCGGCAAATCGGGCAGCAATACGGGTAAATCTATCTGTAGTTTTTCCATTACGTTATAGGCTTCGATAGGCTCCGGCCGCTTCGGCGGTCCGATGTCGGAGTCGCGTTAGCGACTAAAAGAGTAGCTACAACCGACATCGGACCGCCGAAGCGGCCGGAGCCTGTCGGAGCCTTTTAATGTGCGTGCCCTTCTTCCTCACCGCCAGCGGCTTTGAGTTGTGATAAAATTTCGTATGCACCTTTCAAAACAACCTGCGCTTTTGTCCAATCGATACGTCCGGGCAAGGTCACTTGCGAATAGCCGCCTTCCGTAACACCTCGACGTACCGGAATCTGCTTGAACACGGTGCCGTGTTCTTCCGATTTTTCTGCTTCGTGCTTTTCACCTGCTTCGTGTTCATGCTCGTGATGCTCAGGCACTTCATCGGTTTTTATGAAAATATAATCTTTTCCTTCAGCCGATACAATGGCGTCTTCAGGAAGAGCCTTTACGCTGGTTGCTCCCACATCCAGACGCGCGTCCAGGAACGTATTGGGCGTGAGTCGAGCATCAACCTGATCGAGTTTGGCGACGACTTTCACCGAGCGGTCATTGTCGATGGCGCGGTTGATGAACGCGATACGTCCGCTACGTTCCTTACCCCCTTCATTGCTCAGCCGGATGCTGACGCGCTGGCTTTCGCGAATCAGAGGCAGGTCTTTTTCAAAAACTGTTAACTCGGCATAAAGTCCCTGATTGCTGGTGAGATGAACAATCACATCGCTCGGCTGAACGTATTGACCCGCATTCACTGCTACGTTGGTCACGACGCCCGATGCGGGTGCCACAACGACGTAGTTGGCCGTGAACGTACCATTCAGCGCAGATTGCGGAGACAAACCAACCAGTTTCAGGCGCTGAGTGAGGCCAGCCAGTCGGGCGCGGGTAGCATTACGTTCGGCAGAGGTTTGCTGGAATACTTTTAACGCACCGACGTTCTGTTCGCTCAGTTCTTTCTGGCGGGCATACTCAGCATCCAGATAGGCCAGACGACTGTGATTTTCAGCGTAGTCCTGCTGCCATTGCACCAGTTCCGGGTTTTCGATGGTGGCCAACACCTGCCCTTTTCGAACCGGCTGACCGGGCAGCAACGGCAATTTTCGAACGAAACCACCTTGCAACGCCGTAATGGCCATCTGGCTCTGCGCGGGCACCGCTAACCGACCGTGAACGGCCAACTGCTGACCCATGTTTCGGTTTTCGATCTTACCCAACTCAACGCCACCGATCCGTAGCTGGTCGTCGGTAAGCTCTACTACGTCGGATGGACCTTCTGCGTGTTCGTGCTCTGCGTGGCCTTTTTCAGCACCGCCGTCGCTTTCTGTCGATGGGTTGCAGGCCGTAGTTAGCCAAAACAGGCTGACTAAAAAAACAATTGATTTCATTGTCAAGTGAGTGATGAGCGATGAACGACAAGCGAGAAAGAACGCATCGTTCATCACTCGTTATGGTAAGCCCAGTAATTGTTCCAGGCGAATGACTGATTGGTTGTACTGACCTAAGACGTCGACGTAATTGGCGCGCGTCTGATACGTCTGAGTAAGTGCCTGCGAAAGCTGGAGATAGCCCAAATCGCCCGACCGAAACGCGATGTTTGCTTTTTCGGCTAGAAGTTGCGCCGTGGGCAGTCCCGTTTGCTCGTAATAGGTCAGGCTGCTTTGCAATTTGCGAATCTCCTGAATCAACGCGCTGAGGTCGCCCTGTAGATTTCGCTGCGTGAGATCCACAGTAGCCTGACTCAACTGTTCGCCAATCCGGGCTGCTTCGACGCGGGCCTTCTGCGGTCGGGTAAACAGGGGAATGGAAACACCGGCTGTTACGCCCTGAAACCGCTTGCCT
Organism: Spirosoma flavus; assembly: GCF_054778555.1. Classification (NCBI taxonomy): domain Bacteria; kingdom Pseudomonadati; phylum Bacteroidota; class Cytophagia; order Cytophagales; family Cytophagaceae; genus Spirosoma; species Spirosoma flavus. Next base: position 708,281 of record NZ_BAAGZL010000003.1, on the reverse strand, counting down.
CCTCCGTAATAAACTTCCTGCTGGCCAACGAGATACGTACCAATCAGCGACTGGTTGAAGTATCCCAGCGAGAAAGCTGGTAGCAAGCGTGCCTGCTCCACTGCCGTTTGCCGGACCGCTACGTCGGTTTGCTGACGTAGTAATGCCAGTTCGGGGGTTTGGGCCAACGTAGCGGAATCGGTCAGGGCTGGCAGATTTCGACGCACTAACGTAGTATCAGCCAGTCGAATCGGTTGATTTGTATTCAGCAACGTTTGCAGCCGGCTGATCACAATGGCCTGATCGGCTTCGGTTTGCGCCTGCAAATTCCGGACTTCGCCCAACTGATTGGCCGCTGTAGCGACTTCAACGGCAGTGCCTTCGCCCGTCTTTAGCCGAAGATCTGTCGCATTTTTAAACGCGACCAACAAGCTATCCTGAGAACGTAACAACCGACGCCGTTCGGCCAGGTAAATCAAGTCGTAATAAGCCGCTTTAACCTGAGCGCGAAGGTTATTCTGGGTAACCTTCGCCTGTATTTCACTGCCTGCTACGTTCGCATCGGCCAGCCGACCCAACTGCTTGACAAGCTTTGGGTTAGGTAGGTTCTGTGACAGGGTGAAGTTGTTGTCGAAGTTGACGCTGTTGTATTGACCACCCATCCACGAAAAATTTGTTGCGCCAATGTCGCGGGCGGCACGTCGGCCGGTTTGTTGCTGGGCGATGGCGAGGTTATTGATACGTATTGCTACGTTGCTGGTTGTAGCCTGCTGCAAAGCCGCATCCAGCGATAAGGTTTTGGCCAGCTGGGGCCCCTGCGCCATTGCCTGCGAACCCGCCAGGCCACCCAGTAGCAACAACCAAAACGTTAGATTACTGGCAACCGGAGCAGCCGTTTGGGTTAGGTTTCGATCTCGCCGGTCGGCTTGTTTTTCCCACCACCAATACAGGCACGGTAGCACCAGCAAAGTCAGCAACGTAGCAGACAGCAGTCCACCAATTACCACCGTCGCTAGTGGACGCTGCACTTCGGCACCTGCCGTTTGCGCCAATGCCATCGGTAAAAAGCCCAGCGACGCTACCAAGGCGGTCATCAGAACAGGGCGTAAGCGAGTAGCTGTTCCCTCAAGGATGCGGTCACGTAGCGAAAGGTTTGTGCTGGCTTTCAGATGGTTAAACTCGCCGATGAGTACGATGCCATTCAATACCGATACGCCAAACAGAGCGATAAAGCCAACGCCCGCCGAGATGCTAAACGGCATCCCCCGCAGCCAGAGTGCCAGCACCCCGCCGATGGCCGAGAGCGGAATGGCCGTGAAAATCAGCAGGGTTTGGCGGATGGAGTTGAACGTAAAAAATAACAGTAAAAAAATCAGGCCCAGCGCCACAGGAACGGCAATACTGAGCCGGCCTTTGGCTTCTTCCAGATTCTGAAACTGCCCGCCATACGTAACGTAGTACCCCGATGGTAATTTGAGCTGGCTGTCGAGTTTTTCCCGGAGTTCGTTTACGACGCTTTCTACATCGCGCCCACGGACGTTGAAGGCCACAATGATACGTCGTTTGGCGTCTTCGCGCTGAATCTGGTTGACGCTGTTCTGGAACGTAACGTCGGCCAGTTGACTTAGCGGAATTGCTTGGCCCTCAACCGTTGTTATAAGCAGATTCTGAACGTCTTCCAGCCGCTGGCGACTTTGTTCCTGGAGACGTATCACCAGGCCGTAGCGACGTTCTCCCTCGTATACCAATCCCGCCGACGTACCGGCAAAAGCGGCCTGAAGGTAACGGTTAGCCTCTTCAATGGACAGACCGAAATGGGCCAGCGCGTCGCGGTTGAACCGAACTACAATCTGCGGTAGTCCCGATACTTTCTCGACGTACAAATCCTGCGCACCGGCCACGGTAGCCGCGATACGTCCGATTCGGTTAGCGTACTCACCCAGCAGATTTAAATCTTCGCCGAACAGCTTGATCGCTACGTCCTGCTTCACACCAGAAATTAATTCACTGAAACGCATCTGAATTGGTTGTTGAAATCCGAAACTAACGCCGGGTATCTGGTTTAACTTGGCCTGCATTTTATCCGCAAGTTCTTCGCGATCAGTAGCGGACGTCCACTCGGAACGATCTTTCAGAATCACCATCATATCAGAAGCTTCGAGTGGCATGGGGTCGGTCGGGATTTCGCTCGCACCGGTTTTGCCAACGACTTCAACGACTTCCGGAAAATTATCCTTAAGCATACGACCCGCCCGAAGCGATGCGTCGACCGATTGAGAGAGTGACGAACCCGTCATCACGCGCGTTTCAACGGCAAAATCACCTTCATCCAGTTGCGGAATGAATTCGCCCCCCAACTGCGAGAATACGAAAACAGACCCGACAAACAAGACAACCGACGTAGCCACGACAACTCGTTTGTGAGCCAGCGCCCAACGAATAGACGGGTCGTAGATGTGGTGGAAAAACGCCATGATACGTTCCGATACGTTTCGCGTGCCTTCACGACGAGGTTTCTTGCTCAGAAACAGCGCCGACGCCATTGGTACGTAGGTGATCGACAAAATAAAAGCTCCCAAAATGGCAAAGGCTACCGTTTGCGCCATCGGCCGAAACATCTTGCCTTCGATACCCACCAGCGCCAGGAGCGGTAGATACACGATCAGAATAATGATTTCGCCAAACGCAGCCGACGAGCGAATACGACTGGCCGATTCGTAGACTTCGTTGTCCATTTCGGACTGGGTTAAAGCGGGCTTTAAAGCGCGAAAGGGCGAAAGAGCGAAAGAGTGTGTTTTCAGATCGAAGTCTGCCTCACCATCTTTCGCACTTTCACTCTTTCGCGCTTTCGCTCTTTGATCTAGGTGGTGCAGTGTCGCTTCTACAATAATCACCGCTCCGTCGACAATCAAGCCAAAGTCGATGGCGCCGAGGCTCATCAGGTTGCCCGACACACCAAATAAATTCATCATCGCTACGGCAAACAGCATCGATAACGGAATCACCGTTGCCACAACCAGCCCCGCCCGCCAGTTGCCCAGCAGCAGGACAAGCACGAAAATGACAATCAGTGCTCCTTCAATCAGGTTTCGTTCGACGGTGCCAATGGCGCGGTTAACGAGGTCGGTTCGGTCCAGAAAGGCATGGATTTCAACGCCTTCGGGCAGCGATTTTCTGATCTGCTCCATTCGTGCCTTTACGTTGGCAATCACCTCCGACGAATTGGCCCCCTTGAGCATCATCACAATAGCGCCAACTACTTCGCCATCCGCTTTTTGTGACGCTCCGGCCCGCGACATGGCTCCGTAGCGAGCGGCATGACCAAGCTGCACCTGCGCTACGTCGCGGACGAGCACGGGAATGCCGTTTTTTGTTCGGTGAACTACAATTTTTTTGATGTCGGAAAGCGTGCTGATAAGCCCTTCCGAACGAATGAAATAAGCATTTGGTCGCCGGTCGATGTAGGAACCGCCAGTGTTTTGATTGTTGGCTTCGAGCGCTGCGTAGAGTTCATCCATCGTTACACCCGACGCCCGGAGCCGCTGCGGGTCAACGGCGACTTCATACTGTTTCAGAAAACCACCAAAACTACTGACGTCGGCCACACCTTTGGTGCCCAGCAATTGCCGCCGGACAATCCAGTCCTGAATGGAACGCAGCTCCATCGGCGAATACTGTTTTTCGTAGCCAGGTTTCGCCTGGATAACGTATTGGTAGATTTCGCCAAGCCCCGTTGTGACGGGTGCCAGTTCGGGCGTGCCAGCGTTGGCGGGTATCTGCGAACGGGCCTGCTGAAGCCGTTCAAACACCTGTTGCCGCGCGAAATACACATTAACATCGTCATCGAAAACAATTGTTACGACGGATAGACCGAAGCGCGAAATGGAACGTACCTCGACTAAGTCAGCCAAGGTAGCCATGGTTTGTTCGATGGGAAAACTAATAAGCCGCTCTACGTCGGAAGCTGACAATGAGGGGCTCTGGGTAATAATCTGTACCTGATTGTTGGTGATGTCGGGCAGAGCGTCGATGGGTAGGCGGGTGAGCGAATAACCGCCCCACACCAGCAGCGCCAGCGTAAACAACCCAATCAGCAATTTATTCTGAATGGAAAACCGGATGATGCGATCGAGCATAATCGAACCTGAACAAGTGAGTGATGAATAGATGCCGTGTACACGCGAAAAGCATACGTTTTGATGAAACGCAGTGATTGTCACCTGTAAACACGGAAATGGTTCAGGCCCGAAGCTTGGGCGGCTGCCAGATACCGGACGTTACGTCGGCATGGGTAGGGGAGAGGTACAAAAAAGCCTGCCGCACGGGCATCGATTCGGGCAGTTCTACAGGAATGTAGTACCGAAACGGTTGTGGCGTTGAAAAGCCCAGGCACGTAGCACAGTGGCAGAAAGGGCTGCAAGGCGCTTTGTGGTCATGGTCGTGGTCGTCGGCAGGGCGCGACGAAGACGTAGTGGCCGCTCGGTTTTCGTGTATGTGGCATTCCGCATCCGGACAGGGTAACCCTGACAGGAGCAAGAGCCAGACCGAAAAAACATAGACGACCAAACGCATGCTTCAAATGTAGAGATTGGACGAATGCAACAGGTAGTCAAAAAGCGAATAACTTACTGGACGGTGTGATTTTCAGAGAATTATCCAGAATTAAACTGGTAAAGGGTAAAATAAAGTCTTTAATTTTGACTGCGTAAATCACTCCTCCTTAATAAGAATCGATCAGTACATGAAAATCATCCTTATCGCCTGCCTGCTGAGCGTAGTCGCTACGTTCGGCTACGCCCAGCCCCCGATCTTTCGGCTGAGTGCAAAAAACAGCTGCGGAAACTGGCCTGCCTGGCCGGTAACTGGAAAGGCGAAGCTACCCGTAAGCCCGGCAAACCGCGCTACATCATCCTACTCAACCCATTAAAAAAGACGTGGGATGAATCCGGCGAATTTGGTCGGGATGGAAATCAGCAGTTTTAAATTATCGAATTGACTTTAGCGAAACAGGGTTGAGCTTTCGACATGGGCTCAGTAGCAACTACATTAAAAAAAATGTGTAATACGCTGCCCAAAACGCTCGCAGATTAGTTATTGAATCTGTATAGATTGATGACTAAGCCTTCAGCTAACCAGGCAGGAGGAATGTAGCTTTACAATTATGAATTTTTGTGGCCCATATGACAAACAACTCGCTAAACAGAAACCACTTTCTGTTGTGACTCCATTGCTGGCGGGTTGGGAGTTCTGGCAGAAACCAGGTTTATCTGCAGATAAAGCAGAACTGATGACGCTGGCAAAAACCCAGGATTGGAGCCTATCAAAATCGGTACGTGATGAACTGGAAAAAGATATCTGGGCCATCGTTATCACTGATAGCGACCAGAACATCCAATACGTTAACACCCGATTCGAGGAAATGACGGGCTACCTGAGGCAGGAAATCATTGGTCATCGGCCAACTGTATTGCAGGGGGCGCTGACTAGTTTAAAGTCGCGTTTACGGATTCGGCAGGCGGTGACGCAGCAAAAATCGGTGCGGGAGCGACTACTCAATTATCGTAAAGATCAATCGGTTTACTGGTGTCACGTTGTAATCAAACCCGTTTTTAACCGCCAGAAAGAGCTCGTTAGTTATATTGCTTTTGAACAGGAGATGCCCGTGAAATGAACTTAAAGCCTGAACATGAACCTACGAATTGCCCTCGCTGCGGTGGTTCGTTCGCTTGTCGGGCCGATACGATCGGCCTATGCCAGTGCCAGGTCGTTCGGCTGACAGAAGACCAGCGTCAGTACGTAAGCTCGTTATTTCAGGGTTGTTTATGTGCCAACTGCCTTCGGGCGCTTGGATCAGAATACGATTGCCGGGTTTATAAGCAAAACGCATAATCCAGAATCCCCAAACAGCTCATATCAGAGTATCGTAATATCGCTCAAATGGATGATTAGAACGTAGTACTGACGGCGGGATTTTAACCGGCGTCAGTACTACGTTTATGTACCTATTATTCAGGAGAAGTCATTCCGAATCCGACACTGACTTTTACACTACGCCAGATAACTTCCGATGCTCACTACGTCGGCGAAAACGCCTGAGGCTGTTACCTCGGCACCAGCACCAGGACCTTTTACCACCAATGGTCGCTCCTTGTACCGCTCAGTCGTAAACGACACGATATTGTCGGCACCAGTTAACTGGTAGAACGGATGATCAGCGCCCACCGTTTTCAGGCCAATGGATGCTTTGTTGTTCTCAAAACTGGCCACGAATCGTAGTTTTTCGCCATTGGCTTCGGCATCGGTGAGCAGCTTTTCGAAGTAGACGTTGTTACGTTCCAGTTCGTCGAAAAACGCTGGTACGGTGGGGGCAGCCAAACAGGTTTCGGGCAAAAGATTGGTGATCGTTATGTCTTCGGGTTCCAGGGCGAAACCAGCTTCGCGGGCCAGAATCAGAATCTTGCGCGCTACGTCCTGACCACTCAGGTCATCGCGCGGATCGGGTTCGGTGTAGCCTTTTTCTTTAGCTTCCCGCACTACGTCGGCAAAGGAGCTGCCGGGACGGAACGTATTGAAAATGAACGACAACGTACCAGACAGAATCGCTTCAATCTTTAGAAAACGATCACCCGAGGTCAACAGGCCCTGCACCGTGTTGATGATGGGCAAACCCGCTCCTACGTTGGTTTCGTAGAGAAATTTAACCCCCCGGTTGAGAGCGGTACGTTGCAGACGCCGGTATTCGCTGTAGGGACCGGAATTGGCTACCTTGTTTGGCGTAACGACCGAAATATTTCCGTCGAGCAGCGACTCGTAGAATTGAACAATGTCTTTGTCGGACGTACAATCGATAAATACCGAGTTGGGTAGGTTATAGTCTTTGATTTTATCCACAAACGCCGGCAGCGACGTAGTAACGCCTTCGGTCAGCAGCCGTTCACGCCAGTCGTCGAGCGAAATGCCTTTTGGGTCGAGCAGCATTTTTTTGGTGTTGGTCATGCCCACCACACACACTTTAAGCAGTTTTTCTTCCCGCAAAAACTCCGATTGGTCAAAAATCTGTTTTAGTAACGTCTTGCCAATCAGTCCTGTACCGACCAGATAGAGGTTCAGGACACGGGCTTCTGACTGAAAAAAGATGTTATGTAGCGCGTTGAGGGCTTTCGACAGGTTGTTCTTGTTGATAACCACCGAAATGTTGATTTCCGACGAACCCTGCGCCACCGCCACAATATTTACCCCGTTTTTACCCAGCACCGAAAACAGTTTCCCGGCAATACCAGAGCTTTTTTTCATGCCTTCTCCCACGGTCGCAATCACCGACAGGTCGCGCTCGATGGTGATGTTATCGATATGGCCGTGTGTGATTTCAGTGGCAAATTCTGCATCCAGAATTGCCTTTACGTGTTCGGCCCCGCGTGGGTCAATAGCGAAACAGATGGAGTGTTCCGAAGAAGCCTGTGAAATCAGGATAACGCTGATTTTATGAGCCGCCAGTACGCCAAATAACTTGGCCGAAACGCCCGCTACGCCAATCATACCCGATCCCTGTACGTTCACCAGCGCAATGTCGTCGATGCTCGAAATTCCGGTAATCGTGTACTGCCTCCGTTCGGCAGTTCGGCTCACGGTCGTGCCCTTGTGCGACGCATTGAACGTATTAAGTACACGGATCGGGATGTTACGGGCAAAGGCCGGTTGCAGGCTGGGCGGATATATCACTTTAGCCCCGAAGTGGCTGAGTTCCATTGCTTCGGCATACGTAATGGTCGGAATGTTGAAGGCGTTTGGTACTTTGCGCGGGTCGGCCGTCATCATGCCGTCAACATCGGTCCAGATGTCGATGACCGTAGCGTTCAGCGCAGCGCCAATGACAGATGCCGTATAGTCGGATCCACCGCGGCCCAACGTAGTGGTTTCGTTTTTCTCCGTCGAACCAATAAATCCGGTAATTAATTGTAAGTCAGAGTTTTTGCTGAAATATTCCTGAATTAACTGATTGGTCAGTGTATAATTTACTTCAGCATGACCAAACTGGGCATCGGTTTTGATGAGTTGACGGGCATCGCAGAATTGCGCTGGTATGCCCCGACTTTTGATGCACTCGGTAATGACCATCGTAGAAAGTCGTTCGCCGAAGCTGGTAATCAGATCGTGTGTGCGGGGCGATAATTCGCGAATCAGCGATACGCCACGTAGCAGATCTTCCAGTTCATTGATAGTACCTCGAATGTTGGCGAAAACCTTACTCTGTTCTTTAACCGGAATCAGGGCTTTCACTACGTTAAAATGCCGGTCTTCAATCCGTCGAACTAGCTCCATATAATCGGTTTCGCCCGATGTGGCCATCCGCCCGATTTCAATAAGCTGATTCGTGACCCCGCCCATAGCTGAGAATACGACGGCTATCTGATCGTTATTCTGGCGGTGATTGTCAATGATTTGAATAACCTGCTTTATGCTTTCTACGGACCCAACCGAGGTGCCGCCGAACTTAAGAACCTGCATTTCTAGGAAGTAAATTATATCCGTTTCGTCTGATGCTCTAGCAAACAGACTGCCAATCATTCGCGCAAGTTAATCAGGAAGCCCCGGATGACGACAATTTCGGGGACGTAAAGTGAGGGAGAGCATTTTTTTGGCGTTTTCTCAGAAAATCTACAAAGCGATAAATCCAACGCCTGATCGTGTTCGTAGATACACCGAGCTGTTGGGCAAACCAACGGCGCTTTTCGACACAACTCCGTTTTACTCATGGAAAAGAAACAGCATTCATCAGGCTTGACGATGCTGCCGGGTCAACTTGAGCCGGTTATGGTGGGCCGCCGATTATTTCTGCGTTATGCAGGCGCACTTACAGCAGGGGGAGCTATTCTGTCTGCCTGTGGAAATGAAGAAAACCCAACCACGGTTTCTGCAACCGTTGATCTGGGCACGGGCGATACGGGCATTCTGAATTATGCTTATGCACTGGAGCAACTGGAAGCCGCTTTTTATACACAGGTCATTGCCACGCCATACACAGGTATGACGGACGCCGAAAAAACGTTGCTGACCGACATTCGCGATCATGAAATTGTTCACCGCGAATTTTTCAAAGCTGCTCTGGGTGCATCAGCAATTGCTGGTCTGACCCCTAATTTTACAGCCGTCAACTTCAGCGACCGGGGTAGCGTGTTAGCAACTGCCAAGGCTTTTGAAGATTTGGGTGTCTCGGCCTATAATGGGGCTGGTCCGCTTATTAAGGACGTTAATTACCTGGCCTTAGCCGGTAAAATTGTTTCGGTTGAAGCCCGGCACGCAGCAGCAATTCGCGATCTGCTCAACCCAAAATCAGCCGATTTTGCGGGCGACGACGTAGTTGCTCCCACTACAGGCCTTGATGTGGCCGCTACTCCAGCCAATGTGCTGCCAACCGCGCAAAAATTTGTAACAACGCCCATCAGTGGAGCTAACCTCCCTAAGTAAACCAACCTGAACAACGTCATGAATTTATTCAAATTAATTGCCGATATTGAGAAAGCCGATCCTGAAGTAGGCGAGCGCTTTAGTTTTTACTCGCGCCGGAGCCTGCTCAAGTTTGGGTCAAATCTGGCCGCTGCGGGTATTCCGACCTTTATGGCCGCTACGTTGAACAAAGCGATGGCTCAGTCTACGACTCCATCGCAGGCCGCTATCGACGTAGCAAACTTTGCCCTCACCCTCGAATACTTAGAGGACGATTTCTACAAAGCGGGTCTGGCCGCTGCTAATTTGGTTCCAGCATCCGACCGTACGGTTATAAGCCAGATCAGCAAACATGAAACGGCCCACGTAGCACTCCTCAAAACAGCGTTAGGAGCAGCTGCCGGAGCCAAACCAACCTTTAAATTTCCGACCGGTACGTTCACAACTTACGCAACGTTTCTGGCAACCGCCCGTGCGCTGGAAGATACGGGCGTTCAGGCATATAAAGGGCAGGCTGGTAATCTAATCAATGACAAAGCGATTCTATTGACCGCCCTGCAAATTCACTCAGTCGAAGCCCGGCACGCATCGGAAATTCGGCGGATTCTAGGATTAAAAGGCTGGGTTTCCGATACAACACAAACGACTTTCACGCAGGGTGGCGTCAATTTGAAAACGCTTCCGAACGTATCAGCTATATCGGATGATAATCTTCGCGGAGCCTTTGACGAACCGCTAACCAAAGCTCAGGTACTGGCCATTGCGGCTCCATTTTTGTAGCATTGGCAAAAGTCTTATTAGGGAGACCGGGAAACCGGTAAGGGTGACGAAGGCATCGGGGAGATTCCCCGGTGCCTTTTTGATTGTCATAATTGACCAATACCTCTACCGAGTCGTGTTTTCCAAAACAACGACGGATGGGCCGCTCGTCAGCCAGCGCTTGCCGAGCCCGGTCGTATCGCCCTGTGGGATAAAATACACGAACGATCCCAGCACCAGATCAATATCACCATCGGCATCCATGTCACCCGCATCCATGACGATCCATCGGCCGTTTGGTGCTCCTGAAAATGAGTAATCGTCAAATTTCAGTTTTCCTTTATTCTCCAGATAGACAAAGCTTTCTTCGGGGTAGCGCTGGTAGTCTGGGAAGAATGAAATAGCGGCAATATCCAGGTCGCCGTCCAGGTCGTAATCACGTACCATCGCCTTATACGCGCCGTTCAATTGGTAGAAATACGACTGCTTAAAATTAGATTTTCCGTCATTCAGAAAGATATAAATACCGTGATACGTCTTCAGAATGGGTGTTTTGTCGGCGTTGTCTCCGCAGACATACACGATATCCTCGAAACCATCCTTGTTAAAATCGGCCAGTTCGATGTATTGAGAACCATTGAGCGGCAGGAAGCTCAGTAGCCGCTTTTCCTTAAACGTACCTCCGCCCTGATTTTCATACAGAAAAACACCCTCATCGCCCTGCGCCATGAGCACATATATATCCAGTAACCCATCACGATTGGCGTCTTTCAGAATGGCCGAAATAGCACCGGGCTTCTGGCGCAGAATTCGTTTCGTGTAGCCCCCTTTTCCGTTGTTTTCGTACCAGGCCAACTTGCCAGTCTGGTTGCCAAACTCACAGGCCACTACGTCCTCCAGACCGTCTTTATTCAGATCGCCGTACGCCATCGAAACGGGACGCTGCAAATCTGAAATGGCTGTATACTCTTTGTAACCTGGCCCTGCTACGTTCTTTTCCCAACGTAGTAGGGTACCACCTGGCGCATCGGTCGGGAAAACGCCCTTGCCAGCCGTTGTCAGATACGTTTCGTTTCCTTTTTCGTAAAAATGAGTTGGGGTTGCGGTCAATGGCAGGCTGTAATTTTCGCGGAGGTCGGGGGTTAAAAACGTTAAAACGTTACGTCGGCTTTTTCCATCGCTAAAAACAATGCCCCGCTTGTCAGGCAGGATTTTGACCATCGTGGTCAGTGCAGGGCGATGCGCAAAGGGAGATTCTTTATACGTGAAATGCTTTAAACCCATTCGGATCTTGTGTTGGCGAAGCGGAGGAAGTATGGTGTCGGGGGCGTTCTCCAGAAAATACTGTTCCAGTTTACGCCAGTCTTCTCTGGCCAGAATGGGCCTTTCCGGAAATATATTTGCCTCCCGAACAACCGAACCACTTTGGCCTTCATCAAATAAACTATCAGGTCTGAATCCGCTGCTGTAGATGCCCATGCGATGGCCCATCGCCGGAAGTACATCGCGCCAGTTTGATTTTGCCAGTAGCTCGGGCTTCACAAACGCATGACAACGGCTACAGTGGGTGAAGGCCAGTTGTTTGCCAGAAAGCCCCGAAACCGGTACGTCGACAAAGTCGGTTTTGTTATCTTGCTTCTTAGCCGTACATGAGCCAAGTAAGAAAAGTAGAATACAAAACGGGATAAGTTGTCTCATAAAAAACCGAATTCGAGCTACCTTTACCAAGTACAATTTCAGACGCCTTACTGGCTATTGGTATACGTCAGCCCGACGAAAAGTACTACTGAAAGCCCGAATTGTGGGAATTTTACCAGCAACTACCTTGAGATGCCCAAAGTAGCAGTAGTCAGAAATCGAGTTGTTTACGGATGTTTAACAATCGTGGTTCTCTTGATTGGTTTGGCTTCCAGACGATTCCTGGGCGATATTTCCTTTATTCGGTTGTACGTGGGTGATACGTTGTGGGCGTTGATGATTTTCTTTGGGTTTGCTACTATTTTCCGTCGTTGGTCAACCCGAACGGTTGCGATTGCCACGCTGGGGTTCTCGTTTGGTATTGAGATTAGTCAGTTATACCATGCGGCCTGGATCGACAGTCTGCGGGCTACCCGTTTGGGCGGATTAATTCTGGGTTTTGGCTTTCTTTGGAGCGATCTGATTTGTTACAGCGTTGGCGTCGGCATTAGTGCCATGGTTGATATGTATCTTGGTTCGGTACGTTACCGAGTTCGTTAAGGTGAAGTAAAATAATATATCAACAAAAAATGACAGTTACTTTTACGAATGGCTACTAAGCAAAAGGGAATAAAGTGGTTTTTAAACGTAGTGCTCAAAGTCCTCCTCGGGCTGGTTATTTTTATACTGATTTTTCTGGCGGTTAGTCTGGCCCCTGTCGATGATACGCCGTATCAGCAGATGCCGTACTACGTTCAGACCAAAGAGCGACTCGCGCAACTCCCGTCTGCACCGATTGCCAAAACGGCTATTCAGGCAGGTTGGGCGAAGGCAAACATCACACCGCCTTACACGACGCCTACTGGTGGCTACGGCGTTCGTCGCGGCAAGCATTGGCACGTAGTGAGCGATTCGATTTTTGCGCGAGCTATTGTTTTGAATAACGGTAATTCACCAGTGGCGGTGGTTGGTTTAGATTTGCTCATTACACCCCCAACCGTTGTTGAAGCCCTGAAAAAGCGGTTGCCGGAAGTAGGATTGCGCTGGGAGAACGTGTACATTGGAGCTATTCATTCGCACAATAGCGTAGGGGGCTGGGCACCCGGATTGGTGGGGACTTTGATTGCGGGTAAATACGATGAAAAAATCGTTACGCGCATCACCGATGGTGTGCTGGATGCTATCCGGAAAGCGCAGGCCAACGTAGCGCCCGTGCAGATCGGCTACGGTCAGACCGACGCTACTGATCACATCTACAATCGCATTGGTAAATCGGGGCCAACGCGCCCGCTCGATGGCCAAGTCCGGTTGCTTAAGTTGCAGAAAGCCAACGGCGAATCGGCCCTGTTGTGCAGTTTTGCCGGTCATGCTACGTTGTTCGACGGGGGCAACGGCGATTACCTCAGCCGCGATTATCCTGGTTCGCTGGTTGATCGGCTGGAGAAAAAGTCGACCAGTTTTGCGGTATTTCTGGCGGGCGCTGTAGGAAGTACAGGACCCGAATCGCGGGGCGTAACTGACTTTCAGGAAATTCGGAATTACGCGGGCGATCTGGCGGCACGTATCGAACGAACGGTACCTGGCATTCAAACAAAATCAGATAGCACGCTGGCCATGTTTACCTTGCCGCTGGGCTTGCGCGAGCCGCACCCGCGTGTGATTGGTAACTGGCGCGTACGTCCGTGGCTGTTCTACGCCATCTATGGCGACTATCCTTCCGATCTGAAAGCGCTGCGTATCGGCAACAACGTATTACTGGGCACACCCTGCGATTATTCCGGCGAATTTGTCGCTGATTTTGCCCCGCTCGCCAAGCAGAAAAATGTTAATCTCTTCATTACCAGTTTCGACGGTGGCTATATCGGCTACGTAACACCCGATGCCTACTACGATCGCCAGACCTATGAAACCCGCGACATGAACTGGTTCGGTCCGTATAACGGGGCCTATTTTGAGGAAATGATGATGGGGCTGTTGAAAAAGATTTAATAGAATGAATCGTTTAATCGTAGCGACAAGACATACCTCCGCAACGGCGGACCGGTCTCTACAGGCGCAACCACCAATTTTATAGACTCAAATCCCGAAAATTGGGATAATGAAAAATGGTCTGATCAATATGCCCGTTCGTTTATTCATAATCATCGTTTTGATAATCAGTTTCGTAGCTTTTGAAACGCGCCATCAGGAACCATCGGCCGTAATACGTATCAACTTGCTTGGATACCGGCCGCACAGTCCTAAAGTCGCCGTTTGGGGAAGCCTGACCGAAGCGAAAATCACTCGTTTTCAACTTGTCGATGAACAAACGGGAACGAACATTTATCAAGGTACATTAGGGCAGGGGTTTGGCGCGTATGGCCCGTTTCGGCAAACGTATCGGCTGGATTTTTCGGGCGTTCAAAAACCGGGAACGTACTACGTTCAGGCTGACGATGGAACCCGTTCGCCTGCGTTTCGGATTGGTGATGATGTGTATAACGGCACGGCTGATTTCTGTTTGCGCTACATGCGCCAGCAACGTAGCGGTTTCAATCCGTTTCTGAACGATTCGTGCCACACGCATGACGGCTACACGCTCTACGGCCCAATGCCCGACAGCACGCATGTGAACGTAGTGGGCGGCTGGCACGATGCGTCTGATTATTTGCAGTACGTCACTACGTCGGCCAACGCTACGTATCACCTGCTGGCAGCCGCTCGCGATTTTCCAACTGCTTTTAGTGATCAGCATCAGGGCAACGGTTTGAAAGGTGCTAACAACGTACCGGATATATTGGACGAAGCGCATTGGGGCCTCGACTGGCTTCTGAAAATGCACCCCACCGATGACTGGCTGTTCAACCAACTCGGCGACGACCGCGACCATGCCGGAATGCGAATCCCGAAAGAAGACAGCGCTTACGGCAAAGGCTACGAACGGCCTGTTTATTTTGCGACGGGGCAGCCGCAGGGGATGTTTAAATACAAAAATCGGGCGACGGGCGTGGCATCGACGGCGGGAAAAGTCAGTAGTGCGCTGGCGTTGGGGTATCAGCTGCTACGTTCCCGCGAACCCGCCTACGCCAGTCAGCTTCGGAAACGGTCGCAGTCGGCGTACCAGCTTGGATTGAAAAAGCCGGGAAATTGCCAGACAGCACCCGGTCGGGCACCGTATTTTTATGAAGAAGACAACTACGTTGATGACATGGAACTTGCTACGGTTGAGCAACTTAATCTGTCGAACGTAGCGAATAAGCAGGTACAGAAGTTTCAAAATACAGCACTGGATTTTGCCCAGAAGGAACCTGTTACGCCCTGGATGACCAATGATACGGCACGGCACTATCAGTGGTACCCGTTTGTGAACGTCGGTCATGCGGAACTAGCCAAAAAACTGCCTGCCAATCAGCGAAAAACCGTTACGGATTATTACAAAAAAGGGATCGAAACCGTCTGGCAGCGGGCGAAGGAAAACGCTTTTTATCGGGGTGTTCCGTTCATCTGGTGCAGCAATAATTATACTACGTCGTTTGCCACGCAATGTTACTGGTACCGAACCCTCACCGGCGATGCGCAGTACGTAGCGTTTGAACAGGCGAATTTTGACTGGCTGTTTGGCTGCAATCCGTGGGGAACGAGTTTTGTGTATGGGCTTCCGGCAAAAGGCGATACGCCCGCTGACCCGCATTCGGCGTTTACGCACCTGAAAAATTACCCGATTGATGGCGGTTTAGTCGATGGGCCGGTGCGAGGCAGCATTTATAGCAAACTAATCGGCATTATGCTTTATCAACCCGACGAATATGCAGCTTTTCAGAGCAACGTAGCTGTGTATCACGACGATTACGGCGACTACAGCACCAACGAACCAACGATGGACGGAACCGCTTCGCTGGTTTACCTGCTGGCTGCCAAACAAGTTGAAAAACCGGCATCGCTACGTAACAGCGCTACGTCAAAAAAGACGATAAAATCGCTTCCCCAACGTAGCAAAAAGCCGGTTATTGACCCAAAATCGACGTATTACAAAGGCGCAAAAATTCGGGGTGATACGTCGCTACGTCGGCTGTCGCTGGTTTTTACGGGCGACGAATTTGCCGACGGCGGTACTGTTATAGCCCGAACGCTTAAGAAACATGGCGTTCGGGCTTCGTTTTTTCTGACGGGGCGTTTTCTGCGAAACGCTACGTTCGCGCCCGTTATTCGTCAGCTCATTCAGGATGGTCACTACGTTGGCCCGCACTCTGATCAGCATTTGCTTTACTGTGATTGGGGAAAGCGTGATAGTCTGCTGGTTAACCGTGAACAGTTCGTTGCTGATTTGCTGGCTAATTACGCAGCACTTGCTACGTTCACCGGGAAAGCCAATTCTACTATGTTCTTTTTGCCGCCCTACGAATGGTATAATGACAGCATCGCTACGTGGGCTAAAGACGAAGGTATTCAGTTGATTAACTACACGCCCGGTACGCTTAGTCATGCCGATTATACAACGCCCATCGACCGTAATTATCGCAGCAGCGACGTAATTCTGGAATCCATTCGTGTCTGTGAACAGAAGAAACGCTCCGGCTTGAATGGGTTTATGCTGTTGATGCACATTGGCACTGATCCGCGTCGAACGGACAAACTGTACAATTATATGGACAAGCTGCTAACAGAACTTCGCGATAAATCGTATCGGTTGGTGCGGGTCGATGAACTTTAACTAATAGTGACCCTATTTAGGGCTTCGAAAAGAAGCTGAATAGCAGCGTTTTGCCATTCAGACTGGTCTGCTGGTGCGGTAGGGAAAATGGCAAATGAAATCCTCATGTTAAGCGTACGAAATAAACTTATCGTATATAAAAATCCCGATTTTAAACTTCAACGTATATATGGCGATTTATCCATAACCATAGGCGTAACTATCTATTTAATCAGTAAAATTTGGCTAAGTTTTTGTTTGATTATATGAAATCAGTTTAACCTGTTGGTTAAGTAGCGTAACTTCGAATGCGTCCCTGCGGCTTTATTGGTTTACTTCTTTTTTTTGGCGTTTTGCCTTTTCTCAGTCTTGCTCAGACTATCTCTTCAGTGATCGACGTGGGTGACACCACCCAGGTTCTTCCGTTGGGGCGCAGGTTAGCCATTCTGAACGACAAAACAGCTAAGCTCACGTTCGAGCAGGTTCGTCGGCGAACGGATTTTCAACCAAGCCAATCCGAAACATTTCAATATGGCTACAGCAGTAGTGCTTATTGGTTTCGGTTTCAGGTGTTGAACCAGAGTCAGGAAAATATAAAACACTGGTTAATAGGCCTTCTAGATGCATCGTCTATTGAATACGCCGACTGCTACGTCGTATATGCTGATGGGCGGGTGGATCACCAGACCGGTGGGTTGAAGCGCTCCTACGTAGATCGGGGGTTTTTTGCGACAACGCCCTTCTTTCGGGTCAAACTGCCTACTAACGAGCCGGTTACAGTCTATTTTCGCATTGAAAGCAGCTTGGCGATGTTCGGGAAGGTAACCATCTGGGAAGAATACCACAATCTGAGCAAAGGCCGGGTTATCATTTTTGCCATCTGGATGTTTCTGGGGCTGTTTATTCTGCGGTCGCTGAACAGCTTCGTGCTGGCCCGATTCGTTCCTAATCGGCAATTTCGCTTTTACACAGTCTGCACGTTTCTGCTCTACCTCGCTACGCTTGCCCGCACAGGTATTTATCCGATTCTGCTGTCGAACCACACTCAGCTGCTGGATTGGGTGCATACCGGTATGGGGCGACTCATGCCGTTTGGCTTAGCGGTCTGGCTGTATACGTTACTCGACAACCGCCCAATCTTACGGCCTATGCGCTGGTTGTTACTAGCTATCGCGTTTATTAGCTTCATCGGGGTGTTTTTGTCATTTTTTGTGCAGAATGCCGCCATCGGAAAGTTCTTTGCCACGTTGGTGCTGTTGACATATATTTTATTTTTCGTGGGCACCGGTATCATCTGGCGATTAGGACCACGGGCAGCATTAATTTTTGTATTGCCGATTGCTTTTTGTACTATTCCCTTTTCACTCTACCAGTTGCAGTCGTTAAATCTCATTCGATATCATCCGGCTATTAGTCAACTGGCGTTGCTGGCGCTGGCTATCGAAATGGTGTCGATGTCGCTGGTACTGGGACGTATCGTTCAGTCATACATCAAAGAACGGATAGCGGCCGCCAATGCCCTGATTAAGGAGAAGGTTGAGGTGGATAAGTTGCAGGAGCTGGATGCGCTGAAAACGCAGTTTTTCACCAACATCTCCCACGAGTTTCGAACGCCACTTACCCTGATCCTGGCTCCAATTACCGAACTCAAAGCCCGATACCCCGCCGAGCAGGTACTCTCCCTGATGGAACGTAACGGCCGACGACTCCTCAGCCTAATCAACCAGCTCCTCGACCTGAGTAAACTCGAAGCCGGGCAGTTTAAGCCCGAACTTGAACCCGGCGATATTGCTGTATTCTTCCGCACCTTAGCCAGTTCGTTCAGCTCGCTGGCCCAGAGCCGGCAGATCAGCTTCATCTTCGAGCAAACCGAAACGGGCTGGTGGACGCTGTTCGACCGGGACAAGCTGGAAAAAATCGTTACCAACCTGCTTTCCAATGCCTTTAAGTTTACGCCGGAAGGTAACCAGGTGCGCATGAATATTCGGTATCCCCATGAACAGCAGGTTGTTATCGAGATTAAGGATACGGGTATTGGCATTTCAGAGGCTAATCTGGCCCACATATTTGAGCGTTTCTATCAGGTGGATGGGCAGATGAACCGGGCTTACGAAGGAACGGGCGTTGGGCTGGCGTTAGTTCATGAACTGGTTCGGGTGCTGGGCGGAACGATTCAGGTAGCGAGCCAGGAGGGGGCGGGCACTACGTTCACGGTAAGCTTGCCGCTGGTTGCGGCTGTAGAACCGGCTCCCAATCAATCTGATGTCTCCCCAGACGTAGCGCCCGTTGCTGATACGTATCCAGATCTTGCTACGAATGGCACGTCTTCGAATGAGCCGCTCGACGTAGCATCGGCGAACGTACTGCTGATCATCGACGACAATGCCGACATCAGGTCGTATGTACGGAGTATATTTGAAGCAGAGTATCAGGTTCTGGAAGCAGTAGATGGGCAAGATGGCTTGGAAAAAGCTACGGCGTCGTTACCCAACGTAGTGATCTGCGATCTGATGATGCCCCGGCTAAGTGGGCTGGAGTTTTGCCGCATCCTGAAAACGCAACCGGCCACCAGCCACATCCCGGTGGTGATGCTGACGGCCAAAGCCACGATCGAAGATCGCATTGAAGGATTTGACTTGGGTGCCGACGATTACCTGACTAAGCCCTTCCATCGGACGGAACTCCACATCCGGGTTCGGAGCATTCTTGAACAGCGGAAGCGTCTTTATAACTGGTTTCGTCAGCAACCCAACGTAGTGGCCACCGTGGATACGGCCGACGTGGATACGGCCGACGTAGCAGCATCTGCTATGCCGGAAACCACTCCTGCCCTGGTTACACTCACTAATGAGCAGCTATTTATTAATCAATTGACAACGGTGGTTCATCAGCATTTGGCCGAAACCACTTTTTCGGTCGAATCGCTGGCCGAATCAGTAAACCTGAGTCGTTCGCAACTGCACCGAAAACTGAAGACTTTACTCGATACGTCGCCAACGCACTTTATCCGCGACATCCGGCTGGCGAAAGCGGCCGGATTACTCACAGAAGGTGATCGGAACGTAACGCAGATTGCCTATACCGTTGGCTTCGATAACCTGTCGTATTTCGCTAAAACGTTTCAGGATCATTACGGCGTTTCGCCCTCGCAATACGGCCGGCAGCCAGCCACGCCGTCGTAAATCAGCACTTTCGTCGTATCGAACAAAAAAAGCCCGGAAATCCGGGCTTTTTTTGTTCGATGCGACGAAAGTGTTAATGAATGCGACGAGAGTGTTAGCATAAGAACATATATTGATGGTATTTAGCACCCGCATTTAAGTATGCCGATGCAGTTTATTTTAAACAATATATATCCTTTTTGAAAAGAATATTAACAATTGCTTTTTCCTCATTTCAGGCTTTATGAAATCTAAACTTTTACTTTTTCTGCTGTGTTTCTCGGCGGCTTTTACGGCCTATTGCCAGGTTAGTACAGGACAAGATGACCCTGAGCGGTTATCGGTTCGTAAAACAAAAAACAGTAGGGCAAGGCAAGCCGCGGCTGCTGACGTATGCGCGGGCACTACGCTGGCGACATCTTATATTTCCAATAATGGTAGCCGGGGAGTTATGTTCGATATTGAAGCCACCAATACTGTCACTATCACTTGTTTCGATGCCAGTCTGTATGCTTCCACCACAGCTGATTACGAAATTTATTATAAAATAGGAAGTTATAAGGACTCAGAAACTACGGCTACCGACTGGACATTTGTGGGTAGAACTAATGCTGTTTCTTCGTTAGGTGTCTTTGTTCCCACTCCCCTTCCCATCCCTGTCAATGTGGTTATCCCAGCTGGACAAAAGGTAGGGTTTTACGTGACGAATACCGTAGATGGTGGTGTTAATTATACTACTTCTGCCACGGAAGGGGTGGTGGTGGGCTCTGATGCCAATATCACGATTACAGGCGGGGTAGGGAAACGTTATCCATTTTCAGAAACATTTAGATATCGTCTCCCCAACATTACAGCCCATTACGTATCACCTCTAGATCCCACTATCACAGGTTTTGCCGCTAGCCCAAATCAGGGCTGTGCAGGAACTCCGGTTACCTTCACCGCGACGGTAGGCAACGTAACGGGGAGTTATGCGTATACAATTACTAATGGAACGAGTACCACCACAGGCATTACGTCTACTACGTCGTTGAGTCAGAATTTAACAGCGGCTGGCTCGGGTCTTCAAGCCTTCACCCTGATCGTGACGGCCAGTGGTCAATCGGCATCGGCCACCACCAACGTAACCGTCAACAGTTCACCAACGGCGGAGTTGACTAACAATGGACCACTGAGCTGTACGATGACCAACGTAACGCTGACGGCTTCCGGTGGAAATTCCTACACGTTCGTCAATCCTAATGGAACCGTATTGGGTACCTCCGGCCCGACAACGACGCGGTCGGTGAGTCTGCCCGGAACGTATTCGGTGATAGTGGGGAATGCGAGTGGTTGTACCAGCACCACCAGCACGACGGTAGCCCGATCGAATGAGGTTACAGTCAACAATATACAAAAGCCAACCACCACTACTGCCACGGTGGGGACGCCGTTTATGCAGTCGTTCTCTGTTGTGTACGCGATCACCGAGCAGGGCCAGCAAATCCCACCTGGAACCACCGTTACGCTGGAGGATGGTACGTTACCGCCAGGACTAAATTTATCCAGTACAGGTGTTTTGTCGGGAACACCTACTCAGGCGGGAAGCTATTCATTGACGGTACGTGCTACCATACCCAGCAGCGGCTGTACCGCCGTGAGTCCATTGTATACGCTGGTGGTCAATCCGGCTGCCCCACCCACCATAACCGGCTTCACTACGTTGGACAACACGGTCTGCGTGGGCCAACCCGTCACGATCACGGCTACTATCGGCAATGTGACGGGCAGCTATGATTACACTATAGAGTTCAGTAATCACGTTCTTTTTAGCTACACCGCAACATCAGGTTCGTTTAGTCAAGGTCTTGCAACTCAAGTTCCTGGCAATCAAACCATTAAATTAACTGTCATTAGTAACGGGCAATCGACTTCAGCCCTCACCAACGTAACAATCAACAGTTTGCCAACGGCGGGATTAACTAACAATGGTCCACGGAGTTGTACGCTCACCAACGTAACGCTAACGGCTTCAGGCGGTACGTCCTACACCTTTGTTAACAGCAGCGGGAACGTACTGGGTGGTAGCGGCAACACCCGCTCGGTGAGTGCGCCCGGTACATATTCAGTAACGGTAGCCAATGCCAATGGCTGTGTGAGTACCACCAGCACCACGGTCAGTAGTAATACCGCTACGTTGTTTGTGACTAATCCGAATATAACCACGGCCACGGTGGGTACCGCTTTCAGCCAAACCTTCGTTACCTCGTACCTTAATATCGAGGGCAATACGGGTACTACCCGCTATTCACTGGCTAATGGTACGTTGCCCAATGGTCTGACACTGTCAGTGGGCGGTGTTTTGTCGGGTACGCCGACTCAGTCAGGGAGCTTTTTAATTACGGTACGGGGTACGGATTCCGTTAACGGCTGTACAGACGATGGTGCTACGTATACGCTGGTGGTGAATCCAGCCCAGGCTCCTTGCGGCACGGTGGTGTATGTGACCCAGAATGGGGCCGGCAGCCAGAACGGCAGTAGCTGGAACAACGCTTTCGCCGGTACGTCCCTGCAAACGGCCATCAACACGGCGGCCACCTGTGGAGCCCAGGTCTGGGTGGCTCAGGGAATTTACAGGCCCACCACCGGCACCGACCGCAGTATCAGCTTTGTGTTGAAAGAAGGAGTAGCTATTTATGGAGGCTTTAGCGGAACTGAAGGGCAACTGGGTGATCGGCCAGGAGTGAATCCGGTGACGGGGGCACCGTCGAGCAGCACCCTGTCGGGCGACATTGGTCAGCCTGACGACAACAGCGACAATAGCAATTACGTCGTGCGCAGTGATCCGGGCCTTACGGCCAGCGCCGTGCTGGATGGCTTCGTCATCAGGGGGGGGAGCAGCACTATTGGAACATCCACTATAGAAACTGATGGACTATACAATGTAAACGCCAGTCCTACCGTTCGCAATTGCTTTTTTGTGAATAACCTCGGACATGACATATTCAATCAAAACAGCCGCTTGTTGATTGCCAATTGCCGTTTTGAGGATGGCGGATCTTACGGCTCCATCCAGAACAATGGTCCGTCTAGCCTGACGATCACCGGCAGTCTATTTCGCAATACGTCAGGAGCCATTTATAATTCGGGTAATCAAAATGCCAATTCTTTGCTGATAAAAGGCACCACGTTTCAAGGTTTAACAGAATTTGGGGCTATCTATAATAGTGGAAATTCTAATTTTAGTTTGGAGATGGAGGATTGTGTGGTGCGGGATAACCGCACTTACACATCCACTATCTATTGTAGCGGAGGGTCCGTGGTACTACGCCGTTGTCAGTTCATTGATAATACAAGAATTGAGCAGGAAGGAGGAGCAATCTCTTTAAGCGGTGGCAACCTGGACGCGACGGACTGCTACTTTACGGGTAATTCGGCCTCTGATGGTGGGGGAGCTATTGCTATGTCCAACATCACAAGTACACTGCGATTGACGAACTGTGTCTTTGAGAAAAACAAGAGTACAGGTAGTGACTGGGAAGGGGGGAGTGTGGCTAGTAACGGTACTGCTATCATCATCAACACTCGTTTTGAGAGCAATACGGCGGCCTACGGGGGAGGGCTGGCACTTACCGGAGCGAACAATAATCAGCTCATTAACTGTTCCTTTGTGGGCAACGTCGCCACCCAACAGGGGGGGGCGCTCATTGCCAGAACTTCGTTACAAGTAGCTAATAGCTCCTTCCTGGGCAATCAGGGTTCTGAAGGGGGAGCCATCTACAATGGCATTGGAGGCACCACCCAACTGGTCAACTCGGTGCTGTTTAACAACGGCGGGAGCAATTCCTTTAAGCAGGATGAACCGCTGTCCAATCCGGCGCTGGTAGCTAGCTACAGTCTGTTTGAGCCCACCGTAACCAACTTTGCCGATGGGAGCAACAACCTGACTACCACCCTCTCGCCCTTTGCCTCGACTACCTCCACCCAACTGGCGAACTGTTCACCGGCTATCAACTCGGGCAGCAACACTGCCTACAGCGCAGCCAGCGGCCCGGCGACCGATCTGGCCGGTAATGGCCGCCAGTACAACGGGAGCATCATTGACCGGGGCGCCTATGAGTACCAGGGTATCCCCACCACGCTGACGGTGAGCAACCCAACCGTGAGCACCGCTGCGGTGGGGCAGGCCTTCAGTCAGAGCTTCACGGCTAGCGGTGGCAGTGGCGCCTACAGCTACTCGGTGGTCAGCACGAACCTGCCCGCCAGCCTGAGTCTGTTGGCTAGTGGCGTGCTGAGTGGTACGCCGACGCAGGCGGGCAGCTACTCGGTGCTGGTGCGGGCTCAGGATGCCAACGGCTGCGTGGGGATTGCCAGCCAGGCGTACACCCTACAGGTACTGGATCAGACGCCGGTTATCACCAGCTTTGCGGGCAGTCCGGCAACGGTCTGTGCGGGCAGTCCGGTTACGTTCACAGCCACAGTAGGCAACGTAACGGGCTCCTACAACTATACCCTCACCAATGGCGGCAGTCCCCAGATCGGCTCTGCCAGCGGCAACTTCAGCCTGAACGTACCGGCCAGCGGGTCGGGCGTACAATCCTTTACGTTGCTGGTCAGTAGTAACGGTCAGTCGGCAACGGCGACCACTAACGTAACCGTTTCCAGTCCGGCTAGTGCCACAATTGCTTATGCGGGATCGCCCTTCTCCACGACTGCCGTTCCGGTGAACGTAACACGCACGGGTACAGCTGGTGGTACGTATACGGCCAGTCCAGCGGGTCTGAGTATCAACGCCAGTACGGGCCAGATCACGCCCGCCAGCAGTAGTCCGGGTAATTATATAGTTACTTACACCTTTGCGGCTAGTGGTGGATGCCCTGTCTTTACCACCACCACGCCGATCAGTATTCAATCGCTTTCAGCCGACCTATCCATTACTGTTACCGATGGCGTAACGACGGCCATACCAGGTGGCTCGGTTACCTACACCATCACGGCCTCCAATGCCGGTCCATCGGCGGTTACCGCAGCCCGGGTCACGGATACCTTCCCGGCGGTGTTGACCTGTACCTGGACGGCCATAGGTTCGGGAGGTGGTACGGTAACCGCTTCGGGATCAGGAAATATTAACGAACTGGTCAATCTGCCATCGGGGGGATCGGTCACCTTTACGGCCACGTGTGCCGTCAGTTCGGCGGCTACGGGCACTCTGAGCAATACCGCCCGGGTAACGGCGACCAACGGCGAGAGTGACCCTACGCCCGGCAACAACGCGGCTACGGATACCGATACGTTTACTCCACAAGCTGACCTGTCGATCACCCTGACGGATGGGGCAACCACGGTAGTACCGGGCGGTTCGGTTTCCTATACGATTACGGCTTCGAACAACGGCCCATCCAGCGCACCGGGGGCCATTGTAGTGGACATCTTCCCGACAAGCCTGACGGGCATCAGCTGGACGGCGTCGGGCAACGGGGGGGCAACCGTAACGCCTTCGGGATCAGGAAATATCAGTCAAGCCGTCAATCTGCCCGTGGGTAGTTCAGTGGTTTTTGTAGTGACGGCTACGTTGAATTCAGCCGCTACCGGCACCTTGACCAACACCGCTACGGTCAGTGCGCCGGGTGGCGTGTCTGACTCATCGCTTGGTAACAATTCGGCTACGGACAGCAACACCATTAGTTCCCTGACACCCACCATTGCCGGTTTTTCGGGTAGCCCAAACTCGGTTTGTGCGGATAGCCCGCTCACCTTCACTGCTACCGTGGGCAACGTAACGGGTAGTTATAATTATACGCTAACGAATGGTGGCAGTACATCGGTAACGGGTAGTACGTCTACTAGTTCGCTGAGCCAGACGCTGATAGCGGCTGGCTCGGGTTCGCAGTCTTTCTCGTTGCTTGTCAGTAGCAATGGTCAGCTGGCAACGGCGACTACTAACGTAACGATAAATGCCTTACCGGTCGCTACGTTAACGGCGAATTTGGGCGGTACGTTGACCTGCGCCCAATCCAGCCTGACGCTGACGGCGACGGGCGGCACTAGCTACAGTTTCGCCGGGCCGGGAATCATCAGTCAGAATGTCAGTTCAGGCACAGCGGTCGTGAGTGCGAGTGGTACGTATTCGGTGACGGCTACCACATCGGGCTGCTCAAGCACGACCAGCCTGACAATTTTCCAAGACAGCACCGTACCGACCGTGAGTATTACGCCTTCGAGTGCTACGTTGACCTGCGCTACCTCGTCGGTGAGCCTGAGTGCTACAGGTAGTAGTGGGACGTATCGCTGGAACACGGGAGAAACATCCTCCTCCATCAGTGCTACGTCGGCCGCTACCTACTCCGTTACGTTGACAGCTACCAACGGTTGTACAGCAACGGCTTTGGCCCAGATTTCCCAGGATAGTAACGCACCACTGGTGAGTATCACGCCCAATAGCGCTACGTTGACCTGTGCCAGTCCAGTAATTAGCTTGTCAGCAACCGGCAGTGGAACGTACCGTTGGAGCACCGGCGCTACGTCCCAAGCCATCTCTGTTAGTACGGCTACTACCTATTCGGTTACGCTGACGGCAGCAAACGGTTGTACAGCTACAACCAGCGTTACCGTCGTGCAGGACAGCAATGTGCCCACTGTGAGCATCACACCCAGTATTGGAACGCCGACCGGCGCTACGTTGACCTGTGCAAATTCAACGGTTACCTTGACCGCTACCGGAACAGGTACGTACCGCTGGAGCACCGGCGCTACTTCGCAGACGATCACGGCGAACACCGCCGATACGTACTCCGTTACCATAACGGCTACCAATGGTTGCACGGCTACCGCTTCAATCCAGGTCTTCCAGGACAGCAATGTGCCTTCGGTGAGTATTACGCCTTCGAGTGCTACATTGACTTGTGCGAACCCGAGTGCTACGTTGGTGGCTACTGGCAGTGGTACGTTCCGCTGGAATACCGGAGAAACATCGGCCAGTATTTCCGTCTCCGCAGCCGCTACCTATTCGGTGACCATCACGGCTTCTAACGGCTGCACCGCCACGACCACCGCGTCCGTGGTTCAGGACAATGCCCTGCCCACCATCACCATCTCGGCCAATCCATCGCTGACTATTTCGGCTGGGCAAAGTGCTACGTTGACCGCTAGCGGGGCCACGGCTTACCGCTGGGACAATGGGGCTACGACTTCGTTCATCGTGGTCAATAGCCCCGGTACGTACTCGGTGAGCGGGACAGTAGGCAATTGCCAGGCCGTAGCTTCGGCGACGGTTTATCAAGTGTCTGCCCCGGCTGGCCCCTTCGCCATCACGGCGGTGGTGACCAACACCTGCCAGCAGATTGCTAGTAATCGCTACGTTATCAGCGTTACTCCGCAGTTTGCCGGCCTCAATGGCCAACCGGTGAGTGTGTCGATTGTCAACGAGATGTTTCCCACCACGGCACCGGGACCTTACACGCTGCAACTTTACAACGACAATCCGACAATTACCTTTAAAGCCCAGCAAAGCGGTACTGTTGGTGAATCTTCGTTTGCCTACAATTGGCTGGCTGCCTGTCAGAATCCTCAACCCAACACGCCACCACGTGTTAATCAGCCGCTGGCCGATCAGCAGGCGCGGGTCGGCGAGGGCTTTGGCTACACCCTGCCCCAGACCACCTTTACCGACAATGAGTCGCCCAATAGTCTGGTGGTGAGTGTCACGGGCTTGCCTGCGGGTCTCAGTTTCAACCCGCCAACGCAAATTGGTGGTGTGCCCACGGTGGCCGGCGTGAGTTCGGTGACGGTAACGGCTACCGATCCGGGCGGATTGAGTGTGAGCACGACATTCCTGCTGACCGTCTCTGAAGCCAATGCGACTAACACCCCACCCCGTGTGGTTAATCCAATTGTCAGCCAGGTGGGTATTCAGGGGCAGCCCTTCAGCCTGAATGTGAGTAATACGTTCACCGATTCGGAGACGCCCAATGCTTTAACGTTGACGGCTAGTGGCTTACCCCAGGGGTTAAATCTCGTAGGCACGGTTATCACGGGTACGCCCTCCCAGACAGGCACGTCCACCATCAATCTGACGGCGCTTGATCCGGGTGGCTTAAGTGCATCGACCAGCTTTGTGCTGACGGTGCAACCTTCCTCGGTGACCGCCAGCGCACCCTTCGCCATCACGGGGGTAAGCCCGCTAACCTGTACCCAGATTGCCAACAACCGCTACGAGATCAGCTTTACGCCCCGCTATTCGGGTCTGAATGGACAAGCGGTGAGTTTCTGGGTGGTGAATGAGTTGTTCCCCACTACGGCGCCGGGTCCCTATAGCTTGCAGCTTTACAACGATAATCCGACGATTTTGCTCAAAGCCAAACAGGAGGGAACAGCAGACGAAGCTAGTTTTAGCTACAACTGGCTGGCAAGTTGCAGTGCGCCCCAGCCCAACACGCCCCCTCGGGTGAATATTCCGCTGACTGATCAGACGGCGAAGGTCGGGCAGGAGTTCGGCTACACCATTCCGCAAACGACTTTCACGGATAATGAGACTCCTCATAGTTTGGTGCTAAGTGTGAGCGGCTTACCCGCAGGATTAAGTTTCTCCCCGCCGACTCAGATTGGGGGCGTGCCGAGTGTAAGCGGAGTAAGTTCGGTGACGGTAACGGCCACTGATCCGGGTGGACTTAGTGTGAGCAGTACGTTTGTGCTAACGGTGAATCCGGCCAGCAACACGGTGGTGACGCCCCCCACACCGGGTGCATTTGCCATCACGGGGGTAAGCCTGGTGGAATGTCAGGCGCTGGGTGCCAACCGTCGTTCAGTGCGCTTTACTCCGCAGTATTCGGGCTTAAGTGGCGAGCCGGTGAGTTTCTCGATTGTCAACGAAATGCTACCGACGACGGCTGCTGGACCTTATACGCTGGAGTTGTACACCGATAATGCGGTATTACGGATGCGGGCACAGCAGGGCAGTACTACTACCAGTTATGACTACAACTGGCTGGCAGCCTGCAATAGTCCGGCTCGGCAGGGAGTTGCCGAACTGGTTCCATTAGGTATTGTAGTACAAGGCAATCCGGTGGAGGGTGATTACGCCACCATTAAAGTAACAGGAGCCGATGGACAGCCATTGCAACTTCGATTAACCAGCGAACAGGGGCATTCGGTGAGTGAGCAGATGTTACCAGCGGTCGAGTCGACGGCTACGTATCGGGTCCGGTTGGGTCGTTCATCAGGCGTTTATCTCCTGGATGCCAGCACACCTACCCAACGGCAGGTCGTGAAAATCCTGAAGCGATAAAAGTCAGCGGATTATTACCTTTTGAACAACGTAACGCTTCCTTATGGGCCAGGCTTGGTCTTTAAGGAAGCGTTACGTTGTTATGCCTTGCTGAATACTCATTCATAGAAAACTGTTGACCAGGAAACGTAGTTTATAAGTAGCCATCTATCCGTTACGTAGCAGATGGCTATTTACTCAACGAATTATCTTTTCTTATGAAATTTATTCCCGTTTGTTTCGCACTATGTTTAGTCAGTGCTGTCTGTTTTGGGCAGGCTGATTCCTCCAAAACAACCCAGGAACCTGTTCAGAAACAGGTATCTATTCCGGGTGTTGACACACCTACGTCGGGGCCGGGGCTAACGGCGCAGACGCCGACGGTCACGCCCCCACCTCCGCAGGATGGGAAAAAGCGAAAAACTCTTCCGCCCAGCGACCCACGCGCGTTTGGCGTATCGGTTCCTATCGGAAAAGCTAAAAACGATTCATTACGTAAAGAGTAGTTAAAAAGAGTCGTCAGTCATTATGTACAGAACTGACGACTCTTTTTCGTTTAGCTTAACTGGTTGGTTTGTCGGGAACGGGGGCCGATGCGTGGAATTCCTGGTAAATCCGGTGCATATACGTATCGAGCAGCTCCAGAATACGTTCCCGGTTGTCGGCGTTGGCTATTAAACCGACGTGGTATTCCTTTTTCATACGCCACCAGATTTCCGATTCACTAAATACCGATAAATCAGGCCATTGTTGCCGAGCTAATGAGACAATCAAGCCTGCATGCTGACCACTATCTGTCGGCGGAACGTAGTGATCTTTGCGGGCCATAGCGACCTCCAGTTTGGCCCATTCCCGCCAGAGATTAACACCCGATGCGGCTTCAACCATTTCGGCAATGTGCGCTCCACCAACCCGCGAAGCCGTTTCCAGAAAATATAATTCGCCATCGTGATCGCCCCGGATATATTCCGAATGAGAAGCACTGAAGCGCATCCCAAATGCTTCCAGTACCTGATCGTTTATCTGACGTAGTGCCGCCGTTTCATCACTATCAAGGGGCAACGTAGCCGTCCGAAAGACGCCCCCGCCGTGCGCTACTTCCATCGGCGTCGCCAGATACTGACTAACCCGCGAAAAGACAGCCTTGCCGTCAACTGATAGAGAATCAACGTGATATACTTTTCCCGGTTTAAACGTTTCAATGAGGTAATGATGCCGAAGGTCGCCCAGCAGGTGAATGGCCGACCAGGCTTCATCCAGCGAATGCACTTTGCGAATACCCGTTGTCGAAGCTTCCGAGCGCGGTTTGATGAGCCAAGGGCCTTCGGTCGTTTGCAGGAAATGCGTAACGGTTTCGTCGTGAAATATGGGACTGAAGGTCGGTACCCGAATCCCTGCCGCAGCCGCCCGCGTTCGCATCGCCAGCTTATCGCGAAAATACCGGGCTGTCGTCTGCCCCATGCCATCAATGCGGAATGTTTCGCGGATGAGCGCTCCTTTCTCTACATCAAAATCGTCCAACGCCACCACTCGATCTATCCTGCGCGACCGCATCATATGAGCCAGCCCCACAATCATTTGCTCCAGATCATTGGGTTCGTTGCTGTGCGAGGGCAGAAAAAATAGTTCATCGATAGCCTCCCGTGGCCAGTCTTCGTTGGCCAGTTTCTGGTCGGTCAGCAGATAAACTGTGTTGCCCATCTCTTTGCAGGCCCGCATGAAATCATGTCCCTTGAAAAACGTAGCAATACACAAAATAGACAACTGGCTCATAGGAAGGGAGTTTGCGATCAAGAGTACTGTTCAGGTTTCAGCGGAGCCGCCGGACAGTGGGCCAACGCGGAAACCAGGAACAACGTATCGGAACTTAAAGTACGGCAAAAAGACTAAACTCGAAATTTTTCTTAATGCATTTCTGCAATCAGATTCCGTAAATAAGCGATTAATAGCCGAATTCCAAATCCGGTAGCATTCTTCTGCGAACCAAATTCAGTATCAGCGAAGGCCATTCCCGCAATATCCAGGTGCGCCCAGGCGGGGTGTTTTTCGGTGAAAACTTCCAGGAATTTGGCCGCGCTGATGGCTCCGGCAAACGGTTTTCCACTGAAATTTTTCAGGTCTGCTACGTCCGATTTGATGTCTTCCTTATAATTATCCCAGATGGGCAGCCGCCACAGTCGTTCGCCGGTCTGGTCGGCGGCTTCGATGAGTTTGCTGGCTAACGTATCATTCGGCGTAAACATCCCGGCGGCATGATAGCCTAGAGCGGCAATTACGTTCCCTGTCAACGTAGCGAGGTCGATTAGAATATCAGGCTGGTAATTGCGAACCATGTAGCCCAGTCCATCGGCCAGAATCACCCGTCCTTCGGCATCCGTATCAATGATTTCGATGGTTTTTCCCAGATACGACGTAATGACATCGCCCGGCTTGGTCGAGCGACCGTCGATGGCGTTTTCTGTGGCGGGAACAATGCCTATTACGTGAATCGGCAAGTTAAGTTTAGCCGCTACTTCAACCGCGCCCAGCACAGCCGCTGCCCCACCCATATCGCTTTTCATGAGGTGCATACTGGCCGACGTTTTAATCGAAACACCGCCCGTATCGAACGTAACGCCTTTGCCTACCAGCCCTACTTTCAATACGTTATCGACGCCTTCCGGTTTGTAATTGGCAATAATGAGCACCGGTGGAGCCTCGCTGCCCTGACTCACGCTCAGCAATGCCCCCAGATGTTGAAGCTCTAGTTCATTTTTGTCGAGAATCGTTACGTTGTAGTTATGCGCCCGCCCCGACGTAACGGCCCAGTCGGCCAGCGTTTGCGGTTTTTTCAGGTTAGCAGGGGCATTCATCAAGTCCAGCATCTGGCGCTGGGTCTGCGCAATGGCTTCACCACGTAGCAAAGCTTCCTGCGCCGAAGCTAACTGCACTTCATCGACGTAGAGGGTTATCTGGCCAGCTTCCGAAAAGATCGCGGGAACTTCCTGTTTATCAGTCTGATACAATCGCAAGTCATAGCCGCCCCCGCGAATTCCAAGTACAACTACTTCCACTACGTCGCCCGGAAAGCCCGTTAAATCGACACCCAGC
This sequence comes from Spirosoma flavus, assembly GCF_054778555.1. Taxonomy (NCBI): domain Bacteria; kingdom Pseudomonadati; phylum Bacteroidota; class Cytophagia; order Cytophagales; family Cytophagaceae; genus Spirosoma; species Spirosoma flavus. The sequence continues at coordinate 676,261 of NZ_BAAGZL010000003.1, read as the reverse complement.
GAAGGCAATAACTTGTTTTTTTGATCGAAAAAAAACTTCCGAAAAATGCGTAACCAATCCATCGGCTGCGGGTCGGTACCCAAACCGAGTAAGTATGTTCGGCTTCCATCAGGAACGTAGAACGTCGATACGTCTTTGGCTTCTGCCTTAAAATCGCGTTGAAGTGCCGACGTATCGATAGACAGCCTCGGGGCTAGCTTCGTTAGTTGTTCAGCCAGCGTTTCTGTCTGAACAACGGGGATAAGTAGTTCACCAGTGGTTGGTGATTGGGTATTAAGTGTTATCGTCACGGAAGAAAAATTTAATGTTGTTTGCGTTAAAGCGTGGTCGCTGCGCGACGAGATACTAATGCAAACAGCTTGTCAATAAAACAGCCATTCGATGGCTTTGGGAAATTCGCGGCTCCAGTGAAACTCCTGATGCGTTCCTTCCGGATCGACCGACAGATGCAAATCAATTGGATTGCCCGCGTACTGCTGACGAATCAGCGAATCTTTAAAGCGCTGAATATTAGGAACCATATATTTGGATTCCTGTTCACCACCATACGCATAGATTTTCATGGGTACTGGCGCCTGAAAGCGAATCGCGTCGAAATAAATTTTGGGTGAAATCCATAAGGCAGGCGAAAATATCATCAATCGGCCAAATACGTTGGGGTACATCAGTCCGGCATACAGGCTGATTAATCCGCCTAACGAACTGCCACCAATGCCTGTATTACTGGCGTCGGGTAGGGTACGGAATGACCGGTCAACGATGGGTTTCAGGGTGTGGCGGATGAAATCGAGGTAATACTGTCCCCGGCCACTTCCGGCTCGAGTCCGATGAAACGTAAACTCTCTGATACGTTCATCATCCGCGTGGTCGATCGAAATCAGAATGAGTTCGTGATGGTGGTGGGCGGCCAGAATCGCCATTTTCTGGTCAATTTCCCAACTGCCGTACCCCGATCCTCCCCCGAACAGGTTTTGTCCGTCGTGTAAGTATAATACGGGATAACGCTTTTCAGATTCGTTATAATCATGCGGCAATAAAGCGTGAACCCGCCGAAAACGGTCGATTGTAGGTACCTGAAACGCATCGCCAAGAAGTTCTATTTTCGGTAAAAACGCCGGATTATAGGGCATCCCAAACCAACGCCAGTGCGGCACGTATTCCCGCTTTATTTGGGTAGTTCGGAGCACAGTTCGATTGGGAGCCGACTCACCCAGGGCATTTAGTTCGACGTGGTCCCAACCGCCACGAGTGTACTTGTATTCCAGCTTTTCGGGCAGGGGCAACTCGTGAGGAAATTCGTAGGTGAACTGGCCCGGTCCCACTGGTGTCATCTGAAAGACCTCTATATCAGGGTACCAGTCACAGAAATTGCCCGATACAAACACCGGGCGATCGTCATTATCGGGAGTTGTTAATTCTAAACGTAGTGATGAAGACATACAGACAAAATCGGATACCAGCCGCAGTTGGTTCAGATTCAGTCCGTAAAATTAGGAAGACTCCCACGAATTCATTTGCTGACAAAGCATTAAGCCAACGCCCACTCCTCGGTTAATCCCTGCACCAGACCTACCAATTGCGTGTAGCTGCTTGGTTTAGTAAGGCATTTATTTGCACCCAGCGCCATACTCCGCTGACGATCAGCGTTGTCTGAGGAAGTTGTGAGCATAACCACCGGTAGTTTCGCAAATTTGGGCGAATTGCGTAATTGAGCGAGTGTTTCGAATCCATTCTGGCGAGTCATGTTAATATCGAGCAGAATGAGTTGTGGCAATGAAGTCGAATTAGTCAGCTTAGGCAATAACTGATCGCCGTCGTTGAGGGTAAGTACACTCACCGGTTTTGTCATGTCCTCAAATGCCGAACGTAGGAAGAGACGATCATCTTCATCGTCATCAACAATCCAGACGGAGGGGGGAGTTAGAGGCAAAGTGCTAGTTGAATAATGGAAAGCCATGCTTTGACACGTAATGACGATGATTGCAGAAAGCGGTAAGAAACTCACCGACTGATTACGGCGCCAAAAGAACTAAACAGAGAAGGCAGTAAATTGTCGCAACGGATAGGTTAGCAAACTACTCAGTACCTAAATCACGCAGCAAATAAACAAAAATAACGAGGTGTAGAACCCAGAAGCAGGAATCAAAGATAGTATATCTATGCGTAGCATCCAACCGAATGACTATCTATTTAATAGTGAATTAACATGTATTAATGACAATTAAAAACGGCTCAACAGGCCATTTTAATGGAATGTTTATATTTCTTGCTACCAGAACGTCAGTTAGTAAACAAACCCGGCACACTAATCATGATCGTGTGCCGGGTTTGTTTACTAACTGACAATTGTATGGTAACCTAATACTGCTCTCCGCCAATAAATTACTGCTTCACGATCTTAATGGAAATCACTTCCTGAGCCGTGCTGACATGTAACACATACATCCCACTTATTGCCTGGCCGATATGTAAGCGTTCCTCATGGCGTAGTTTGGTTACGTTTATGGAACGATCAATCAAGGGCCGACCATTTAAATCGGTCAGGAACAGACGTACTGATTTGTCCTGCGCATTATCGATTGTTACCGTAAACTCTTCCGCTACCGGATTTGGATAAACACCTGCTTTGAGGCTAGCTATCGGCTCAATAGTCGCACTGGCCGCAAGTCGGGCGCCTACGGGACATTGCGCCCGAATATCCCAGATATAACTTACTTCCGCGCCACTCTGACGGGCACGTAGCAGAAGTGGGACTGCATCGGCGGCTGTACGTAGCTCTACGTCAACGTATTGATTGGGATTAGTTGACCAGTCAGTGATGCCAATAGAGCGAAACTCAATAGGCGTCCCATTGCCGCCACTCGTCAGGAACGTAAAGGCGCCCGTCTGGCAATCGTATTGAGGTGCCAGCAATTGCAGATTGCTTCCGCCCGGATTTGGCGGGTTACCACCGACCGGACACTGCGCCCGAATATCCCAGATATAGGTGACCTCTGCGCCATTCTGGCGGGCACGTAGCAGAAGCGGAGCAGCATCGGCGGCTGTCCGTAGCTCTACGTCAACGTATTGATTGGGATTAATTGACCAGTCAGTGATGCCAATGGCACGGAACTCAATGGGTGAACCGTTGCCTCCGCTGGTCAGGAACGTAAAGGCGCCCGTCTGGCAATTGTATTGAGGTGCCAGCAATTGCAGATTGCTTCCGCCCGGATTTGGCGGATTACCACCAACGGGACATTGCGCCCGGATGTCCCAGGTATAAAACGCTTCCGACCCATTCTGACGGGCACGTAACAGGATCGGGGCGGCATCAGCCGCAGTACGTAGTTCAACATCAACGTACTGATTAGGATTAGCTGACCAATCAGTAATGCCAATGGCCTTAAACTCGATAGGCGAACCGTTGCCTCCGCTGGCCTGAAATGTAAATTGACCCGTCGCACAATTGTAGATTGGTGCTTTGAGCTCCAGGGCGCTGGAAACCGGTGGCTGTGGCGCATTTAATGTGTAGAGTTCTCTACCCTTAACCGGGTCCGTATGCGTGAAAAATAGGGTGCCGTTAACGTTCGTCAGATTAGCGGTTGGATCGCCCGATATATAGATACTTGTGGCTTGGTTTGTGGAAGGGTCTGTTTTAAAAATTGAACCAAGACCACTAACGAAATAAAGCGTGCCATCGACATTCGTTAGGTAAGTTGGCGCAAACGCACTGGTCACCTGTACTGTGCCCTCCAGCGTACCATTCGTTTTCCAGAGCTTATTGGCGAAAACGAAATACAGCGTTCCGTTGACATTAATAAGGCTCGTTGGCGAGGTTGCCTGATCGCCGGTGGCGCCGTAGGGAATATTATTACTAAGTGGGTTATCATTCGAGGACATAACAAAAGTGGCAAAAAAACCAGTGCCCGGATTATTAGTCCCGTTTGATTTGAAAATCCCCCAATAACTGGAGCCGCCCTTGGAAATCAGGCTGGTATAATACAGCGTTCCATTAACATCGGTCAGGTTAGCCGGATTCGGTCCTTCAGCCGGATTGGCGATTCCGTCAACTAGTTTCACGGTACCAGCGGCCGTGCCATCCGATTTCCAGAGCCGATGAAAATCGCCCGCCTGTCCGTCGTTCGCGGTGAAGAAAAGCGTCCCGTTGACATTGATCAAATGCTTAATTTTATTGTTGTCGGCTGGTCCTGGGGCAATCGTTTTCACCAATTCTGTCGAAGCGATTGTACCGTTAGACTTATAGAGACCGCCCCCGTATACGAAATAAAGTGTGCCGTTAAGGTTTGTCAGTTGGGAAATTTTAGGAAAGTTTGGTGGATCTGATGGGTAATACGTAATACGGATCGTTCCGGGCGAATTTGTGCCATTTGATTTAAGTAAACCTGTATAGCTGCCACCACCGAGCGCCAGTGTATTTGAGTAATAAAGTAAGCCTCCCACATTCGTAAGATTCTGAGGATCTTTACTTTCTGGCTTGCTGCCTTGTCCATCCAGCAGCTCTACCGTACCACCCTCTGTGCCATCTGATTTCCAGAGTTCGTTGGGATAAATGCCAAATTGAGGAACGGGAATTTTCGCGCTAAAAAACAACGTACCGTTTACATTCGTCAGGTTTTGAATATTAGCGCCATCGGCTCCCGGGAAAATATCTCTGACGAGCATGGTCCCTTGTTCAGTACCGTCTGACTTCCAGAGCTCTTTCCCGTGTACGCCGTCGTCGGCCACAAAGTACAGTTTCCCGTTGATGTTGGTGAGCTGTTCAGGCAATGATGAGCCAGCGCCGGGCTTAATGTCTTTAATAAGGGTCTGAGCGACAATCGGTAAGGTATGTATACCGATCAGGTACAGCATTAGCCCTAATACTCGTTTGTACAGTCTTTTCATAGTCGTATTTGTGTTTTGATAAATGGTAAAACCACTAGCTTGAAACCGACGTAGTGTCTTAGTAAGTACAAATCAAGAAAGCAGATAGCTACCATGCATGGAGGAGTTGATAACAGGTAGGACAGACTGAATAAGAGGATGGTTTTCCCCGTCTTTTACCATAAATCATACTTATAGATTTAAATCACGCTGGAGTAGTCAGGATAGGAACAATAGTGTCTGAGTGGCCTGCTCCAAACGTACTAGCGTATTCACCGTTCAGTAAGATGAGTGCCCAACTGACCAGTTAATCCGTTAATAATCAATAGGTAATTTATCTCGGCTGCAACAGACTGACAGGGCGCTTTTAACCCTGGAACAACCTACCAACAGACGTATTTTAAATGGCTTTCTGGACTAGAGCATCAAATAATTTCAAAAACGATTTTATAATCAGTCTAAATAGTATTTACATTTGTGGCGACAATCTGCTCACTTATAAAATCCATTACTTATGGTTCATCGCCATTTACCTACCAAATTTGCATCTCTGACCCTATTAGCAGTAGCTCTGGCAGCTTGCAGTAATCCAGACGAAAACCCGAATACTGTTTCTCCTCAACTTCGCAAAAGCGTCGATTACACCAAGCTGACTGATACGACCACCTACGCCAATTATTTTGTTGATGACAAAGGTGCCAAAACTGTCGATCTGACTGTAGGTAGTGCTCGTTTGGGTATGTTTCGGGCGATCAATACGTATAACGGAACTGCCGCCAGTGCAGGTGCTACGTTGGATGCGACGGTTCTGAAAAACATGTTCTCGAACACTGGAAGCCCGTTTTCGGGTACGGCCAACACCAGCCTGAATACATCGGGCGTTCAGCTTCGGAACGTAACGGCTTCGTCGTTAGCGGCTGCTGATGCTGAGAAAGAGCGGGCTACCATCGAAGCCGCTTTCACGCCAATGGCGGCTATCAGCAAATTTGCGTCGGCTACGGCTTCGGAAGGTAAGCCCGGTAAATTAGGTACGTATCTGGTTGATGATAAAGGGATTGAGTGGGCGCAGATTATCCAGAAATCACTGATTGGCGCTTTCCAAGTAGATTACATCGCCAACGTATTGCTGAGCGATAAAAATCTGGCGCTGGATAACCAAACGCTGGTGAGCGGCAAAAACTACACGGCACTTGAGCAGAACTGGGACGAAGTTTTCGGCATCATCACGGCTAACCCTGTTTATGGAGGTAAAGCTACCACTACGTCTTCGGGCGAAAGCTTTATCGGTTCGTATCTGTGGGAATACAACAAAGAAGATTTTCCGAAACTCCATAAAGCTTTGTTGACCGGTCGTGCTGCTATTGTTAACAACGACAAAGCGCTACTAAAAACGCAGGCAACGCTTATCCGGTCGGCAATGGAAAAAGCCATTGCTGCGGCTGCTCTGGGTTATCTGGGCAAATGGAAAACGGCGGGCACCAACACAGCGGCAGCTGCTCACGCGATGGGCGAGGGCTTAGGTTTCGTTTACAGCCTGCGCTACGCGAAAATGAATAATGTCGATGCCGCCTTCTCGGACGGCCTGCTTAATAACCTGGTTTATTCAGCGCCAAACGGTTTCTGGGGGCTGACTAACGCCAAAATTGATGCAGCCGCAACGGCCATCAAATCGAAATTCAACATGCAATAAAAAAATTGATTGTCTGCCGTTTTCGGTCATCTGTTGCTGATGCATTCACAGCAGATGACCGAAAACGGCAAACGCATTTATATCATGAATCAGCTCAGGTGGAAAAAAATCGGGTTTATGTGTGCGGTTGTAGGCACGTTATGGGCCTGTGGTGGCAGTGGCGGCACCGATACGCCGACACCAACTAACCCGACGACCCCAACCGACCAAGCAACGTCGGACCGGAAGGCCATGCTCACCAACATTGCCGACAATATCATTTTGCCCAGCTACGCCAACTTCAAAACCAAGTTCGATGCGATGCTGACAAAATCACAGGCTTTTACCGCCAAACCTGATAAAACCACACTCGCCGAGTTTCGCCAGGCCTGGGCCGATGCTTACGTAGAATGGCAAAAAGTTGAACTCTTCGACGTTGGCCCGGCCGAGCAGTATACACTACGTAACTTCTTCAATATTTATCCGGCCGACGTAGCAGGTATCGAATCGTACGTAGCGGCCGGCACGGGCACGTTCGACGTACCAGCTTCCTATCCCAAACAAGGTTTTCCGGCTTTGGATTACCTGCTCAACGGCCTCGGCTCGACCGACGACGCGATTCTGGCCAAGTACACAACCGCATCTGATGCCGCCAAACGTATTGCTTACATCACCCGTCTGGCAACCCAGATGAATGCAGTTTTCAACACGGTCAACGTAGCGTGGACGGCTAATGGCTACCGCGATACGTTCATCAACTGCACGGCTCTCAACGCGGGCTGTTCGACGTCGAAACTGGTCAATGGCTACGTACTGAATTACGAACGGTACATCCGGTCGGGAAAATTCGGTATTCCGTCGGGGGCCATGACCAACGGTACGGCAGCACCTGATAAAGTGGAAGGTTACTACAAAAAAGATCTTTCGCTCGCTCTGGCCAAGGCCGCGCACCAGGCTTCAGTAGACTTTTTCAACGGGAAAAACGTGAAAACCGGGCAGGAGGGTCCGGGTTTGAAAACGTATCTGAATTCGTTGGGTGCCAAAGACACGAGCACTGGTACGTCGCTTACCGAAACGATCAGCAAGCAATTCGACGCAATCACGCAGCAACTCAACACGCTGAAACCCAATCTGTATGATGAAGTCAAGGCCAACAACACAGCGATGGTTCAGACCTACACGCAGATGCAGAAAATTATTCGGATGCTCAAAGTCGATATGACCACCGCCATGAGCATTACGATTACCTACACCGATAACGACGGGGATTAAAGGTAGGGCCGTAGGTAGGCCCCGACAGGCTCCGGCTGTCGGAGTCGCGATAGCGGCTATCACAATAGCTACAACACAACCGACAGCCGGAGCCTGTCGGGGCCTACCTAACGACGTTCGTTCATGCAGGCTTATTTCAGTAAGACCACTTCAGCCGCTCCGCTAGCCGTTTTCAGAATCCTGTTCGGGCTGATGCTGCTGGGTAGTACGTTACGGTTCTGGAGCAAAGGCTGGATTGAGGAGCTGTATATCAGGCCGCACTATTTTTTTTCGTTCTACGGTTTCGAATTCGTCAAACCGCTGGGACAATATACCTACGTTCTCTTCGCCATTTGCGGAATATCGGCTCTGCTAGTGGCGATTGGACTTTTCTATCGGCTGGCTGCGGTGAGTCTTTTTCTGAGCTTCACCTACATCGAACTCATCGACAAAAGCACGTACCTGAATCATTATTATTTCACGAGTCTGGTTTGTCTGCTGCTCATTTTTCTACCTGCTCACGCTTATTTTTCCGTAGACGCCTATCGCCGACGCAGCCTGATTGCCGACCAGATTCCGGCCTGGTGCCTCGATTCGTTACGTTTGTTTGTTACGTTGCTCTACGTCTTTGCAGGACTCGCCAAACTCAACAGCGATTGGCTGCTGCAAGCGCTGCCGCTACGTATCTGGTTACCAGCCCATAACGACCTTCCGGGGGTGGGTTTCCTGTTTAATTATCGCTGGATAGCCTACGCATTTAGCTGGTTTGGCTGTGTATACGATCTGACCATCCCGTTTCTACTCTGGTATCGTCCGACGCGCCCCTGGGCATACGTAACGGTGGTTGTTTTTCACGGATTGACGGCCATTCTGTTCCCGATTGGTATGTTTCCGTACATTATGATCGTAACGGCGCTCATCTTTTTTTCGGCTCATTTTCACCAGACGATCATTCGGCAACTAAGTCGGTTGCTATCTGTTTCGGGTACGTTCCTGCTACCACGGCGAACGTATCAGTACAGTCCAATAGCAACAAAGTTTATTCTAAGCTTTCTGGGTATTTTCTTTGTGGCTCAGTTGCTGATTCCGCTACGTTACCTGCTTTATCCGGGCGAGCTTTTCTGGACGGAACAGGGCTATCGGTTCTCATGGCGGGTGATGCTCATGGAGAAAGCGGGATACGCGCAGTTTACGGTCAAGGATAACGCCGGTAATCGGGTAATTGTCAACAACAATGATTTCCTGACAACTTTGCAGGAAAAAATGATGTCGACCCAGCCGGATATGCTTCTGCAATACGCTCATTTTCTGCGCGATCACTACGCCCGACATGGTTTTCAGCGACCGCAGGTATATGTCGATTCCTACGTAGCGCTGAATGGTAGAATGGGAAAACCACTTGTCGATCCGAATACAAATCTGGCTAACGAACAGGAATCGTTCCAGCCAAAAGCATGGATAACTCCACTCAATGATACGATTTACGGTTTTTAATTTTTTTACGTTGCTGCTGATTTTCTGTGGGATCAACCGCCGTTCATTTGCGCAACACCAGCTTTCAGGAACGATACGGGCCCGGCAGGATAGCGTAGCCGTAAAAGGCTGCACGGTCTACTTGAACAATGGCCGACGTAGTGTTCAAACGGATAGTTTGGGGGAATTCGTTTTCGATAACCTGCCCAATGGCCACTACGTATTGCAAACCGCTAGCCCTGATTTTAAAGCTTCAAAACAGAACGCGAACATCAACGGACAAAATGAGGACGTAACGATTTGGCTGGCAGGCCGCCTGGAAACGCTGTCGGAAGTGACCGTTACAGATCGTCAATCCGACTTCGGTTTTACCCGGATGCGGGGCGTTGAAAACATGGGAATTTATGAGGGTAAGAAATCCGAAGTAATTATCCCAGAGCAACTTGTCGCTAATTTATCGACGAATAACGCCCGCCAGATTTACGCCAGGGTGGCTGGCCTGAACATTTGGGAAAACGAAGGCGCAGGACTTCAATTAAGCATTGGCGGGCGTGGTCTCGACCCAAATCGAAGCTCGAATTTCAACGTGCGGCAGAATGGCTACGACATTAGTGCCGACGCGTTGGGTTATCCCGAAAGCTACTATACCCCACCCATCGAAGCCGTGGGGCGGATTCAGATTGTGCGTGGGGCCGCTTCGCTGCAATACGGCACGCAATTTGGCGGATTGCTCAATTTCGTGATGAAAAAGCCCGTTACTGACCGAAAATTTGAGTTGACCGCCCGGCAAACAATTGGCTCATTCGGATTTTATAACGCGTTCACCAGCGCCAGCGGAACCGTGGGTAAGTTGAGCTATTACACTTATTTTCAGTACAAAAAAGGTGGTGGCTGGCGACCCAACTCCAACTTTACCAACTACACTGCCTTTGCCGACATTGATTATCATTTTTCGGAGAAAACAACGCTCGGCTTCGATATAACGCAGATGAGCTATCTGGCCCAGCAGCCGGGCGGCCTTACCGACGAAATGTTTCGCGCTGACCCACGCCAGAGTAATCGCGAACGGAACTGGTTTAAGGTAAATTGGACCATGCCCGCGCTTCACTTCGATCATAAATTCAACGCCACTAACGAGTTCAATCTGAGACTGTTTGGTTTATACGCGTACCGATATTCGCTCGGGTTCCGACCCAACCGCGTGGCCAGTGTGGATGATAACAGCGAGCGCGATTTGATCAAGGGCGATTTTCAGAACTGGGGTACCGAAGCGCGTTATCTAAAGCGGTATTACGTAGCGAAAAAGCAGGCAATTTTGTTAGTGGGCGGGCGCTATTACCACGGCTACAATCATAGTATTCAGGGGTTGGGAAGCACGGGTAAAGACGCCGATTTTACCTTTATCGACAATGAGCAGGCTATTCAATCCGACTACCAGTTTCCGAATCGGAACGTAGCACTGTTTGCGGAAAACATTCTCTACGTCGGTGATAAGCTGTCGATTACGCCGGGCCTTCGGTACGAGTACATTCATACCACGGCCGACGGTTTTTACGGTACCATCACCCGCGATCTGGCCGGAAATATTCTCAGTTCGGTACGTACCAATGAACAACGTACCAACAATCGACAGTTTGTGCTGGCGGGTCTGGGAATTAGTTACAAACCGGCTGCTACGTTGGATATTTACGGAAATCTGTCGCAGAATTACCGCTCCATTACGTTCAGCGACATGCGCATTGCCAACCCGTCGATGGTGATCGACCCGAATTTGCAGGATGAAAAAGGCTATTCGCTGGATTTGGGCATACGTAGCACGCAAACTACGCTGTACAATTTCGATGTCAGCGCGTTTTATCTCAATTACAACAACCGCATCGGTGAGGTGCAGTTTTACGATCAGAACGACCGCGTGCTACGTCGCCGGGGCAACATCGGGCAGGCCATCATTATGGGCCTTGAATCTTACGCCGAAGGTGATTTTCTACGGATAGCCAATCCGCAAAATCCGAACCTGAGTGGGGTCGTGTTTGCCAACGTAGCGCTGATACGTTCGAAATATAATGCCAGCGAAGTGGCGGGTGTGGTGGGTAACCAGGTGGAATTTGTGCCGAATGTGAACCTGAAAAGCGGGTTACGCTTAGGATACAAAAACTTGAAAGCATCTTTCCAGTACACCTATCTCTCCGATCAGTTTTCGGATGCAACCAATGCTCGGGATGGGGGTGTTTCAGCAGTCATTGGCCTGATTCCGGCCTACGCCATCATGGACGCCAGTCTGTCGTATCAGTTCAGTCGGTTTCGGCTCGAAGGTAGCCTGAACAATCTGGCCAACCGCGCTTATTTCACCCGCCGAGCCACCGGCTATCCCGGTCCCGGTATTCTTCCTTCCGACGGACGTAGCGTTTATGTGACGTTGCAGGTGAAAATTTAAAGCTGCGCGACTAAAAACTAATCCCGCCATTCTGAAATTTCATTTCAGAATGGCGGGATTAACGTGATCCGGAATTAGATTTAGTTTTTCAGTGAGTTGAGTAAACCACGATGTTTTGTTAAACTTTAGACGAACTGGTTACCATGCACTACGCGGCCACGACTAATTCCGGATTCACGTTAATGACTTATTCAATCATTAGCTAGTTTCTAACCTAGCGTTTTACCCTTCTACCGACGTAGTACGTATCCCCCGTAAACCAACTTTTGCGGTTTTATGCCGATACGTATTAAATAACTCTTTCGAGGTATAAATCGGTGCCTGATCAGTAGCGGGGCCGGGCAGAAAAATAAGTTCGATGTTACGTTGCTTGGCCGAAATGCCGAAGTTCTGAATGGCCAGTACTACGTCGCTATCAATATAGGAGGAGTTACTTCCGTCGATTTCCAGAATCGAATTGTCGGGCACGCTCTTCAGCAGTTTCATCAGCTTAGCCTTACTCAGGAACGATACGTGGTCGCCCAGACTCACGTGAATGCGCTTAATGTCACTATCCCATTCCGTACGAACGCGGTGTGTGTTGAGGTAGTGATCGCGCAGGATGAAGAACACGCCCGTTACCATGCCGATACCGATGCCCGTTAGCAGGTCGGTCATCACAACGGCGATTACCGTTACAACGAACGGAATAAACCGGGCCGGACCTTCGGCAAACGTCGTTTTGAACACGTCGATGCGGGCCAGTCTATAACCCGTCACCAGCAGAATAGACGCCAGACTTGCCCACGGCATTTTGTTCAGCAGCGTCGGCAACGTAATGACGCATACCAGCAGCAACGTACCGTGAATCAGTGCGGCCAGTTTGGTACGTGCCCCGGCGTTGATACTCACCGAACTACGCACAATTACCGATGTCAGCGGAATACCGCCGATCATACCACTTATGAAATTACCGACGCCCTGCGCTTTCAACTCGTGATTGGCCGGTGTTTTCCGTTTTAACGGGTCAAGTTCATCCGAGGCCTCAATCGCCAGCAACGCTTCAAGACTGGCAACCAGGGCAATAGACACCGCCGATGTGTAGACAAGCGGGTTGTTCCACTGCGAAAAATCGGGAAAGGTAAATAGCTGGAAGAAAGCCGCTACGTTCTCAGGAACGGGCAACTGCACCAGGTGATTTCCAGAGAGGGCGCGTTCGGGTAGTAACAGTTTCACCAGTTCGTTGATGCAGATGCCTAAAACGACGACAACCAATGCCGCTGGTACGTTCTTCACGATGGCCTTCTGCTTAAACGAAGGTTGTTCCCAGATAAAAAATATGGTCAGCGATACCACCGTAATCACTACGGCAATCAGGCTAAACTGGCCCATCGCCATACGTAGTTGTTCGCCGAGGTTAAAGCCATCGGGTTGGAAAAGGGCTAGCCCTTCGGCTGCGTCGGCATCATAGCCAACCAGGTGTGGTAACTGCTTTATAATGAGCATGACACCAATACCAGCCAGCATCCCTTTTATTACCGACGACGGGAAGAAATTACTGATCATGCCCGCCCGCGCAAAGCCTAATCCAATCTGAATGAGCCCGGCAATACAGGTAGCCAGCAGAAAAGCTGGAAACGAACCCAGCGCCTGAATCGCACTCAACGTAACAACAATAAGTCCGGCTTCTGGACCTGAAATACTCAGCGCAGATCGGCTAACCAGACCAACTACCAGACCGCCGACGATACCGGCAATAATACCCGCAAAGAGCGGTGCACCGGAAGCCAGCGCGATACCCAGGCACAAAGGCACTGCTACCAGAAACGAGATAGCCCCGCCCCGGAAATCACCCATGCGACTGTTTATATCAATCGGTTGAGAAACGTTCATTTTTGTGTTCATGTCAATAGTTCGTTGTATTCGTTGAGTAATTGGTTTATGTATGATGTAGAATATGTGTAATATGCTGTCAGTTAAATATTTATATAACATGCATCCTACTTCATACATCTATTTGTGCCTGCTGCAACCGTATCAGTCCAACCTCACAGCCTCACAGGTTTTAACCCGAGTTTGCAGCAGGGCTTAATACCTATAAATCCTGAGATGTTGGAAGTTGCTGATTCGCAGACGACTGGCGTGTCGAGAGCTTGTCGGCTGCGTTGGTTTTCAGTTTCTGCAGGCGCTGTTCCAGTCGAATCGTTTCTTTATAGAGTGAGTCAGCGCGCTGGCTTTCCAGCTTATACTGCGTTCGGTAGGCTAGTTTATTCTGGCGATTATCGAAATACAGGTTGAAGGCGATACAACCAAAAACAAAACCCCAGATTGTCAGCCAGTTTACGTACCTACTGCTTTTGCCGTATTTGTTCTTATCGATATTCATAGTTCAGAACAGTTGAGTGTGACACAGGTTGCGTCTACTAGGCAACAAAGTTCTGAAACGCAAGCACGTCGTTAATTAAGCGCTCGTTAGAAGGCAATGAGAAGGTAATTAGAAGTTGATTAGAAATCGATTAGAACGACTTGGGCAGTCGTACGGTAAACGTAGTCCCCTTGTCGAGCGCAGAGTCCACACTGATCTGTCCGTGGTGTAGCTGGACGATACGATACGTTAGCGGTAGTCCCACGCCATGCCCCTGAATACGTTTTACGTTTTGCGCCCGGAAAAATGGCTCGTAAATACTTTTAATATCGCCTTCGGCAATCCCGATGCCTTCGTCGCGGAACGCTACGGTAATCCACTTCGCAGAAGCGCCGAGCGTTACGTTCACCTGCTTGTTGGGCGAAAATTTGCAGCCATTTTCCATCAGGTTAAAAAAGGCCGAATACAGCAGTGATTTGTTGCCTGCTACGTTCAACGACGAATGAACTTTTTCCATTTCGCCCTCGAAAGCAAAAATTACCTTGTATTCGTTCTGGTGACTCATCAGCATCTGGGCGGCCTGGTAAATTACTTCGTCAATTGCCACCTCGCTGAATTTCAATGGAGTAGCTTCCAGGCTTACCTGGGTTAGATTGAGCAGGTTGTTGGTGAGCTTGTTCATTCGCTGGATAACGTCCAGGGCAGCTCTCCATTTGGCCTCGTGTTCTTCTACGGTACGTCGTTTTAGAAGGGTTACTTCAATCTGGCCCGTGATGATTGTGAGCGGAGTACGTAATTCGTGCGAGGCATTCGCCACAAAATTTCGCTGTACCTCAAAAGCTTCCTGCACCCGGTCGAGCATGAGGTTGAACGTACGGGCCAGTTGGGCAATCTCATCGTGGTCATTTCCGGCCGTTAGACGCTGATTTAAATTCGACGCCGTAATCAGGTCAACTTCGCGAATTACATTCGAAATCGGACGTAGCGACCGACCGGCATACGCCCAGCCCACCATGCCTACCAGTGCCAGGCTGAACACCAATCCGCCCACCAAAATGGTACTTAAATGGCCTATCTCTTCAATGCCATACTGGTCGTAGGCCGAGGCCACCAGTACGTATTCCTGCTCGTTATGTGTATAGATAAACCCCACAATCTCAGCCTGATTCTGCCGCAGGAAAATCTCTCTCTTTTGGCGAATCCGCTTTATAATGTCGGTCCCGACAATAGAGCTGGATTGCGTTGAATACACCATTTTACCCTGCTGATCATAGATATTGATTTGCTCTTTGGGCAAGGCAGTGAGGTTGTTTCGCTCAATAATGCGCAGCAGGCGCGTGTCGATTTCTTCCTCGTCCAGATAAAGCCGGGCGATGGTTTTCGCTTTGTCGCTTAGCCGAAGGTAAAAATCCCGCTGACGGAAGTATTCGGCCGTAGCGAAGACCACCAGCGAAAACAGCAGTAAAATGGCCGCCACGACCCCTACAAACGTGAACGACAGGCGTGTACGTATTCTCATAGCTACTGTTCAGAAGCCTGCATGATGTAGCCAATGCCGCTGATGGTATGAATAAGTTTGAGCGGAAAATCTTTATCAATTTTTCGGCGCAGGTAATTCACATATACATCCACTACGTTGGTTCCAGTGTCGAAATTAAGATCCCAGACCTGCTCCATGATTTCGCTACGTGTTAGCGCCCGGTTCTGGTTTTTCATGAAAAACTCAAGCAGAGCAAGTTCGCGCGCTGTCAGCAGAATTTTCTGATTACCACGCTTTACGGCTTTACTTTGCTGGTTTAATTCGAGGTCGGCAATTTTTAAGATGGGCGCTTCAGTTACTACGTGTCCATTCCGTCGGTTGAGCGCCCGCAGCCGGGCTACCAGTTCCCGAAACTCGAAGGGTTTTACCAGATAATCATCGGCTCCCGCGTCGAAACCTTCCAGTTTATTATCGGTGCTGCCAAACGCCGTCAGCATCAGAATGGATAATGATTCGTATTTGGTACGTATCATCCGGCACAGATCGAAGCCGCTGATGATCGGCAGATTTACGTCCAGAATAGCCGTATCGTACTCGTGCTGGGCGAGTTGCTGATGAGCTTCCATTGCGTTTCCGGCAATGTCGACAGTGAAATCGTATTCTTCCAGCCCACTTTTTATCAGCGAAGCCACTTCCCATTCATCCTCAACAAGTAAAATGCGCATAGTGAAGCTGATAGCGATTGATCGGCAAGAATCGTTACGTGCCAAACATCAAAGATAAACGGAGGAGTTATAAAGTGGTAAAGTTGTAGGGTTATAAAGTACGGAGTTGGGCCAATCTGTTGTTCCGGTTCACCGACAGGACTGTCGTAACTCAATAGCTCCGCAACTTTATAACTTCTCTCTGCGATCCAAGCCTTCTTTTTCCGCAAATCGGCAGTCCTGCAGAAACGAATCGTCGGTTAGGGTACGCAAAAAAGCGACGATGTCGGTCTGTTCTTTAGGCGTGAGCGAAATGCCGAGGATACCCGTTTCACGGTCTTTTTTCAGCAGATAATCCAGCGTTTCGCCGTGCTCGACTCCCGTATAATGCGCCACGACTTCCTCCAGCGTAGCAAATCGACCGTCGTGCATGTAAGGTGCCGTTACGGCTACGTTGCGCAACGTCGGTACTTTAAACTTGTACCGATCGTCGTTATTTAACGTAATACCGTACTGGCCCTGATCGTCGTTCTGCGTTTTAGGAAGGCCCGTATTTCGAAACGAAAAGTCGGTAAATAATGGCTCTGGATGGCAGCCGCTGCACTTTCGTTCTACCAGAATCCAGCCCGCCCGCTCCGACGGGGTGAACGTAGCGCCTTCGTGGCGTACCGCCCGATCGTAGCGCGAATTGGCCGACACCATCGTGAGCATAAACTGCGACAGCGCTTTCAAAAACCGATCATTGGTGATGTCAGGGCTACCAAACGCCTTGGTAAATAGCACTGGATACGGACGCTTTTTGCGGAGCTTCTCCAGAATATTCGGCATCGACTCATTCATTTCGGCCTCATTCTGAATGGGTACCATCGGGAATTGATCCAGATCGTGTACGCTGCCATCCCACCCAAAATGACTCGACCAGGCCAGATTGACCAACGGCATGGCGTTACGTTTGGTTGGTAAAGCGTTGATGCCGCGACTCAGCGCCTGACCAGACTGGGTAAAGCCCGATGCCTGCTGGTGGCAACTGCCGCAGCTGATGGTATTGTCTTTCGAAAGGAGGGCGTCGTAAAACAGGGTTCGGCCCAGTTCGATTCCGGCTTCGGTCAGCGGGTTTTTTTCAAATGGATAGACAGGAGCCGGAAAATGAGGTGGTACGTTGAAAAGGAGCGCTTTCTGATTGGCTGCAAAGAAAACCGCCATTACCAATATCGTAACCGACGTAACGAGTATCGTAATTTTCAACTTCATGAGTTCCAACCATCAATTCATCACCAAACCAGAAGAACGCATTTCACGAGCCGACTCGGCTCCAAAATGTCTGTTAAATTACTAAAAGGTCTCGATCCGACGTACCACAATAACTGGTTTCTGATTTTCCGGGGCCTGTTCGTAGGCCATCAGAAACCCTTTTTTCGTCGCAACAATAGTCGGATACGTAGCATTAACGCTTTCTGACGTAACGTATTTTGTCGGGCTGATCGTCTTTCCGTCCAGCACACGCATGCCGATACGTTGCACAAACGACCCCATTTCGCCAGAACCATCTTTCGAAACCGACTCATCCCAAAGCCAGATCAACCGCCCAGCAACAGTTACGATCTGCGGATGTTTCGCCCGATTGGTCATCACGCCATCAACAAGTTTTGTTACACCAGGTTGAGCCAGTCGAATGCCAGCAGCGCCTTCCTTTCCTGAAAACCAGGTCATTACTACGTTATTATTCAACGTAGCAACGGAAGGCCCGGCGTGGGGACAGGCATTTACCTGCCAATTATCCGCAAATACTACATTCGGTTTACTGAATGTTTGTCCGCCATTGGTCGATACGGACGTACTGATGTCGCGCGAAGCCACTACACCTGCTTTTCCGGATGGTAGCAAATCGCGGTACGTAATGTGAATCCGTTTTTGGGAATCAATAAAGAGGTTGGTCCGGCAGCACTGACAGGCGTTATCATCGACTTGTACGGCAGCACCAAAACCTTTTCCCTTGCTCGTCTGCGCAAACACAACAGGTCGCCCTTCCCGATTCGGTAATTTTTCGTCGAGCCAGACTGCCCCGATTTCGCCGTTGGGCAAACGTATCACATCGCTAAACGAATGGCTTTTTCCGGGTGTAGCGTCCTGATGAATGGGTTTAGGTTCCATCCAGGTTTTGCCCTCGTCGGTAGACATTGTGTAGAGCAGGTCACCGGCAAACCGTGAGGCTTCCGTGGGGCGAGGTACTTCAAAAACAGCCAGCAACGTACCATCGGCCTTCACTGCAATTTTGGGCATTCCTTCGGCATGAGCCGACAGATTCGAGGGGGCTTTCACCCGGATTTTTTCGCCAAACGTTTGTCCGTCATCGGTCGATACGGCGTAGTAAAACGAGCCTCCTTTTTCGCTGTCTGTCTCGACCCAACTCAGCAGTGGATTTCCGGCTGCATCCGTCGTCAAACGCGGCACGGCACCCGTGTTGTTTGAGTTAGAAATTGGCGTTTCAGCAGACGGCTGGATGTTCGTAAGCCAGATTAATAGTGGAAGTAATAAGGTGTATATCATGATTATGATGTTTTAATAGAACCACCCGGTAGTATTGAATGAGATTATTTGCCTGAGAACTCGTATTGAATGCCGAACACAAACGTGCACGGTGCCGCCGGGGTGTAGGTTGTCCGATCGGTGGCGTTGTTGCCACGTGTCGCGTTTGTGGCAAAGAGGGCGTTTGTTACGTTCAGTACGTTGGTAAATACCTCAATGCCTCTCCACTGATACCCCATCCGGACATTTGCGAAATCATACCCGCCGTAGCTGACCGTATTGGTCTGGTTCTGAAACCAACTTGATACGTGCTGCCACTCAACGGACGTGCGGAAGTTTTTGAACCAGCTCGGGTAATAACTGATTTCGGTGTTCCAGAGCGTTCTCGGGGCCGACGGCATATCGTTCCCGTTTACGTTCTGCACAACATCGGACGCCCGCTGGCTGAGGGTAAATTCCACAAATCGATGCACTGCGTGGGTGCCGCCAAATCGAAAAAATACCTGTTTCGACGGTCGATACGTAACGCCCAATTCAACTCCCCGGTGCAGCGTTCGCCCCGCCGACTGATAATCGAAGGAGTTGTCGGGCAGGCGAATGTTGAGCAGCTCATTAGTGCCATTCATCTGATATAGAGCCCCGTCAATGTACACTTTGTTGTTCAGCAGCGATGCCCAGCCGCCTATTTCCAGATTGTCGAATTTGGCCGGTTGCAGGTTGTAGTAGAACAGATCGCCGGTGGCCGTTGGGGTAGTCCGTTTCAGGAAAATAGAGGTGAGTGCGGGGGGCGAAAATCCTTTGGCGTAGTTGGCGTATAATCCCTTTCCGTTGCCCAAATCATACGTAGCGCCAATTTTAGGCGTCATCTGGCTATACGCTTTCCCCCCCGAACTCTTATCCAGCGCATTTGTGTAATCAAACGCCATCCGGTCGTAGCGCAAACCGGCCGATAATCGAAGTTTGGACAAAGGCTCAAAATCGTATTGCAAATAAGCGGCCGTATTGTGAATACCGGCCTGATAATTAGCCAACTGCAAATCGGGCCGCTCACGTAGCTGCGTGTATTTCAGCACCGATTTTTTATCGGGACGTAGTTCGGCCGCCAATTCGGTCTGGTACGCGTAATACGTGTTCGGCGACAGATCAAGCGTAGCACCGGCGATGAGCTTACTGTTCAGAAAACCAAACCGTTGCGTGTGCTGAGCAATGAATCCGTAGCTTTTAAAATCGTTGCTGTTAATCTGCCCGCTCGCCGTCGATGCGCCACTCGTCCAGCGTATCGAATACGTCGGATTCTGGCCAACGCTATTGTTACGTATAAAAGCCGTTATAAACGATTGCGAACCATTTTTCCAGTCGTGTTCCAGCGTCAGCCGACTACGTAGCGAGAATGTTTTTCGGTACGTAAAATCTGTCGTGCTAACGTACTGTCGGGAGAAAAAAGCTGCACTATCGACACTGCCGCTGGTTTGCGAATCGTAATTATTGTACGACAGCGTACTCGTCAGGCGGGTGCGGGACGTAACGGCGTATTCGAGTCGGGCGTAGTATGAAGATTTGGTGTAATCGGAAGCCGCCATCCACGAATCGCGCTGGCGCGACACAAAACCGCCGACGTAGATACCAAACTTTCCCTGTCGCGCACCGGCTCCCACCTGCAATCGCTGATAACCCCACTGATCGAACTGAATCCCGACCCGCGCTGTCGGAACTGCCGTCGGTCGTTGCGTAATAAAATTGACGGCCCCGCCCACGGCTTCCGGTCCGTAAATCGACGAAACCGGCCCTTTCACCACTTCGATGGAACTGACCGTAAACTGGTTCATTTCGAGCAGGGCGTTATGGTTGAAAACACCCATCGGCCGAACCGGAACACCGTCTTCTAAATAAAGAAAATAAGCGTTGGTGGTCATCGGCTGACGTATCGCCATCATATGCTGCTCGTTGTTCAGGTTGACCATCAGCACACCCGGCGTTTTGTTGATGACCTCGTAAATACTCGTCGGCTTTGTTTCGTTGATGAGTTTCGGCGACAGTTTGGAGATCGCAATGGGCGTTTCGGTACGTAGCGCGGCTTCGCGATTGCCCGTAACGACCACCGTTTGCAGATCTTCAACTGCCGGTTCGAGCGCGATACGTAGCGGCTGATCAGCCTGAATCGTTGCGTTCTGGGTTCTGTAACCAACGGCGGAAATCGTTAGTTGAGACGGAGCGCCTGCTAACGAAAAACGACCGTTTACGTCGGTAATAGCACCAGTTTTTCCACCCGACCAGCTCAGGGTTACACCGGGAAGAGGTTCTTTGGTTTGTGCATCGAACACCAGTCCCTGTGCGGGTGTCTGGGCGTATGCACAGAGGGTAATCGCAGCCCATAACATTATGGCTGTGAACAATATAGAGAATTTCACTAAGGAGATAGTTTAAGTCAAGATGTAAATGCGACTAGTGCTCTCAGCCACTGACAAGCGGTGAGAATCAGCACGTTTCAGCCGGCGAATGATATGCCGTCCGACGAATTAACTTAAACCTGAGGAGGGTGAAAAAGGCCCAGAAGCGGGGCCGAATAATTGGGGAAACGATACGTTGGTAACTGTGCCAGTTGTTGGATCATCCAGACCGAGGAGAACTGAAAAGGCTGTTCGACCTCGCAAAACAGGTGGATTACGGGGCTGTTCTGCACCCGTTCGGTGGTTTCTTTATCCTGTTTATCCTGCTGGGCTTTCAGACGCTTGGCCAGATAACATTGACCGTCGCAATGCAGATCAGGCCGATTCCGGTTCTGACAAAGTACGCGAGCAATATAATCCCGGTTGGCATGATAATACGCAATCGTTCCCCACTGGCTGACCGTTGGCAGCAGTGTTGCAACAAGCAGAACGTAAAGGAGCGCAGTTTTCATGACCCGACAAAGGTAGATTGAAATACGTATCGTTTGTGCAACCAACGCATAATTTCACGATCAATCATCCAGGGGGGCGCTACGTATCACTCATTACGTACAAAGCAAAATCTGAGCCGATGCGACGTAGCTTTTTAAAACTTTGCAACTCCTTTGCAGAAACTTATCTTTACTCGAAAGACATTTATCTATGCGCTACGTTATTTTTTCTGCTTTACTAATCGGGCTGGTGGCTTGTTCTGGAAAATCAGATGCCGATAAAGCCGTTCTGGAAGAAGCGGCTCGTTATCACAACGAAGCCACGGAAGTTCAGGAGCAATTGGAGCCGATGATCGACCAGATTGATTCGGTAAAAACGCTGCTTGCCGCCAAGACCACGCCCGAAGCGAAAGCAACGACGCAATCACTCGATAGTCTGAAAACGGCCTTTGAGCAGTGGGAAGAAAATTTGGTGGAGGTTCCGGGCATGAAGCATGAGCACCATGAACACGGCGAAGGTGAACACCACCATCATCACCACAACAATAACGACGCGAAGGATATGCCTGCCGACCAGATGCGCGATTTTCAGCGTGAGTATCTGGCCAACATCAAACTCATGCAGCAACAAACGCAGCGGGCCATGGAGCGGGCGAAAAAGCTGATGTAATGCCCTTTTTACCGATTAATCTTTTTACAACGAGGTAATTACAAACACAAATACCCAAACGTTTGCCGGTTGTTTTTGGTGATGGGCGTCGTGGTTCCGGTGAGGTAAAGCAGGACTGTTTGCTCCTGGCTAACAACTTTACTGTTGGCGTCGTAAATCGGCTTGAACGTCGATGATTCAATCATTGTCCGATTGTTGCTGCTGACGTTATAAAGCTTCTGAGTAACAGGAATGTTGACATGCCAGAAACGGCCGGGTTTAGCCTCAACCGCCTGACTGAGTGCAACTAACGTCAGGAGTGGCCGCTCTGTCAGGTGCGTGTAGGGCGACGGCTTCTGATCGAACGTATACTCTACCTCCTGTTCGGCCACCACGCCACCGGCCAGCACAGATTTACTTCGCTCGTTGATCAGATTTCCTGAATTATCATAGGTGAACGTATAAGTACGCTCCGTTGCCGATGAGCTAGGTGGCAGTATCTGTCGATTTTCAGTGATACGTGTCAGATTGCCCGTCGGCGCATAGTCCATGCTAAACATAGACTGCACTTTGCCGTTTCGGGTAAACGTAGCACTGCTGGGCAACGTAGCAGAACCGTAGGCTAGGGAAATTACATCCATCCCGCTTGTGGCTCTGGTTACTACGTTGTTATTGTACTCAACCTGGAACGTGGAAGTACTATATTTTGACTGTTCCGTAAGGCTTTTCAGCGCAGTACCATTGTAGGTAAAACTCCGTATCACTTCGTCGGTGAGGCTCCCGCTGGTTTCGACCAGTTGGTCAGTAGTGCTGGTCAATTGGCAGACCGGCGTGAACACGGGCTCGTCTTTCGGCTGACAGGCGAAAAAAATGACGGGTACTAGGAGGAAGTTCAGACGTAACAGAAGTTTCATAATCGTTGGTAAAGCAGTGGGTGAACGTACTGGCTAATCTACTAATTAACGATGAAAAATTGTAAATTTGTAGGGTACAACTTTCGTATGTTAATCGAAACTAATCAGCAGCTTCTCCTCGAACGCATCCGCGACATTGGCCATCCTGAAGCTGTCCGGCGCTTTTTCGGGTTGCTTAAGGAGTTGATTGACATTGTGAACCTGCCCAACGGCGATGCTCGTCTGGCGTTTACGGTACGTAAAGATCAGCGTGCTATTACGGCCAATATCAATTTTTTCTGGGCGTTACGTCTGGTGAAACCGCACCGGGGCGAACCCGAATTCTGGCTGACGGTCAAGAAATCGTGCCAGGAAGAATTACAGGTTTTCGACGAACTGGATTTCAGCACAATCAGTGAAAAGTCGTCTTACGTTGCGGCCATTATTGGACAATCGAATTCACATCTACTCTATAAACCAGCCATTCAGACCTGCTGGCACGATTGCCTGACCGAACTGGTTGAAATCGCAAAACGCGGGCCTCATTCGGCGCGGCACAATCCGGATGTGTATCGGGCGGCCGAAGATGAAGCGTATCTGAGTGAATTGATGCGCCTTGCCAGCAATCCTGAACTTGGCGAAACGCACCTGAACGGTCATTTGGTTGAAGAATCCGAATCAACGTATCAGCCCGAACCAGATCGACCGGCGCAACCGCATAATCTGATTCTGTTTGGTCCGCCGGGAACGGGCAAAACGTTCGCGCTTCAGCCGTATCTACGTAACGAAAACGCCAGCCTCATTACGTTTCATCCAGCCTACAGCTACGAAGAATTTGTAGAAGGTTTACGGCCGGAAAGCACGAACGGTCAGATTAATTACAAAATTCGAAAAGGTGTTTTTCACAGTGCCTGTCTGGCCGCGATCCGGCTGGCGGGTTATGCTACGTTGGCCGATTGCCTAAACGATACGTCGGAACACAGGCGCCAGAAATTGGCCAAAGCACCAGCGCATTACTTGTTAATCGACGAGCTAAACCGAGCGAACGTAGCAAGCGTATTTGGCGAACTCATTACGTTGCTCGAACCCGACAAACGGCTCGGTGCCGATAACGAGTTATGGCTTACATTACCCTATTCAAACGAACGATTCGGGGTGCCCGGTAATCTATACGTAGTAGGCACGATGAACACGACTGACCGATCTATCGCCTTGCTCGACATTGCGTTACGTCGGCGGTTTGCGTTTCGGGAAATGTTACCCGATACGTCGATGTTGGGCGTTATCGACGGTATTGATCTGGCGCAACTGCTACGTACCCTCAACGAACGTATTGAATGCCTGCTCGACCGCGACCACCAGATTGGTCACGCTTACCTGACGAACGTAACGACGCAGGCTGAGTTGTGCAGTGTTTTTCGCGACCGGATTATTCCACTTTTGCAGGAGTATTTTTTTAATGACTGGGCTAAAATTCAACTAGTTCTGGGCGATAATCCAGCCTGGGGAAAAGAACCGGACCAGCGTCTGATCTGGGTGAAAAAGAAGTACACGGCTTCGACCGCCAACAAACTTTTCGGCGAACTGCCTGAGATGCTGGATGAGTTGATTACGTATGAAGTCAATCCGGATTTACAGCAGGGCAATTACGATCAGATAACACCAGAGGTATTTATTCGCATTTATCAGAAATAACCCGGACAGGATGCTGGAGCGCCAGTTCAACTAAATTACGTATGAAAGCACTAGTTCTTACCGAATACAATCAGTTTGATCTTCAGGATCTTCCCCGGCCGGCCATTCGCTCAAACGAGGTATTGGTACGTGTGAAAGCCGTTGGTATTTGCGGCTCCGACGTTCACGGCATGGACGGTAGCAGCGGCCGACGGATTCCTCCCATTGTGATGGGGCACGAAGCCAGCGGAATCATCGCCGAAGTGGGTTCCGACGTGAAAAACTGGTCGACCGGAGACTGCGTTACGTTCGATTCGACGGTGTATTCGCTCGATGACTGGTACAGCCGCCGGGGGCAATATAACCTCAGTGATGGTCGCGAAGTAGTTGGTGTATCGACACCTGATTTTAAGCGGCAGGGCGCTTTTGCTGAATACGTGTCTGTGCCTCACCATATTCTATACGCCGTTCCCGACAATGTGAGTTTCACACAAGCCGCTTTGGTAGAGCCGGTTGCCGTAGCCCTTCACGCGCTTAGCCTGACGCCCATTCAGGTGAATGACTCTGCGGTGGTAGTCGGTGCGGGCATGATTGGCCTGTTTGTGATTCAGGCGCTGAAACTGGCGGGCTGCGGCATCATCATCGCCATCGATCTCGACGAGGATCGACTGGCATTGGCGCAGAAATTAGGTGCAACGCACCAAATCAATGCGGGATCAGGCGACGTAGCGAGTCAGGTGCAGGCGCTCACGCAGGGGCGCGGGGCCGACGTAGCGTTTGAAGTTGTTGGCGCTGGTCCGACCGTGAAAACGGCCATCGATTGCGTGCGGAAAGGGGCAACCGTTACGTTGGTTGGCAATCTGGCTCCAACTGTCGAAATGCCGTTGCAGTCCGTGGTAACGCGCCAGATACGTTTGCAGGGGTCCTGCGCCATCAACGGCGAGTACGAAGCTGCGCTGGCTCTGATTTCGTCGGGACGCATAAACGTCGAAGCCATTTTGAGTGCTGAGGTTCCGCTGGAAGAAGGTGCCGACTGGTTTAAGCGGCTCTATTCCAAAGAGAAAGGTCTGATCAAAGTGGTGCTGAAGCCCTAGTAGCTTACGTTCGCCAACGTATTGAGGCCAATAAGGAGTGATCTGTATCGTTAAAGAAACAGGCCATTTTTTATTGGCCTATTTTTTGGCTCTGATAATCGCATGAATCTAAAACGTATCGGATTGATCGCTTGCCTATTACCTACGCTGGCTTTGCCGATTACAATCAATCCCAGTTTCGGTAATCGGTCTGTTTTCCGCTCAAGCCGACAAAATCCGGTTTTAAAACAGGAGGTCAACAACATTTTCTCGGCTACCAACAACGCACGAGTGGCTAAAGGCAGACCGGCGCTCCAGCAGGATGCCAAATTGATGAAGGCGGCCCAACAATACGCCGAACTAATGGCCTCTCGAGAGGAAATGTCCCATACGCTTGGTGGGCTTACCCTGCTTGATAAAGCTCAAAAAGTAGGGTACTCCTTCCGAACGCTGAGTGAAAATATTGCTACCAATACGGATTTGGATGGCCAGTTTGTGGTCGATGAGCAGTGGATGAAATCCAAGGGGCATCGCAAAAATTTACTGGCGGATGACGTAACTCAGATTGGGATAGGCGTTGCTGGCCCCGGCACTCGCACGAAACGGTATTACTACTGTCAGATTTTCGGCGCTCCTTTAACGGGCCGTGTTCGCTGAAGCTATCTGTCCGCCAAAACGGCCATCAGCGCTTCGTTATCCAGTACCCCTCGCGGCCCGTGCGTTTCAAAATACGTTACTGATTCTGCCCCAGCCTTACGTAGCATGTCAAGACTAATCCGCGTCCACTCGGCAGCAAACTCAGAATTTTGTCGGAGGTCAGCGAGGGGAGTATAACCGAATCGATTTGCTGGTAGAGCCGGATTAAATCGGGGGAACAACGTAATAGGTGATACGTGGACAGGTTTATGACCAGTCAGATGTTTTGCCGTCTGGACAACGTCGAAATGGGCAGCTGCGTTTTCCAGAATAGTTTGATTATCAATCGCGTGGGCTTGAGGGTGAGCCGCAAACGTGACAAAATCGACCCGCTCAAACTGAAACGGATTTCGGTTAAATTCCGCAAAATTGGCGTCCGTTCCCCCGCCAATCCGAACGTCGGGCAGGTTGTTCCGTATGATAGGA
Source organism: Spirosoma flavus (assembly GCF_054778555.1). Classification (NCBI taxonomy): domain Bacteria; kingdom Pseudomonadati; phylum Bacteroidota; class Cytophagia; order Cytophagales; family Cytophagaceae; genus Spirosoma; species Spirosoma flavus. The sequence continues at coordinate 649,228 of NZ_BAAGZL010000003.1, read as the reverse complement.
GCCAGCTCAGTCAACAGCGCGTCAGACGTAGTATGATTGCTTAGATCAAACAGTGACAGACTTTGAACGCCGATACGTTCTGTTACTATAAACGCCAGAAAATCACGCAGTTTTGCTGGGGCATCCTGCTCAAAAAACAAAGCCAGTTCGAGCGGTACGTTTAGCAATTCAGCATCCAGCCAGGCGTTTTGAAGATAAGTCGGCCAGTCAGGATTACCGAAAAAAACATCGGCCCGCAGATGAGAAAGGTCCAGCTTTTTCAAACGGTTGGCTTCGTCGATAGTCAAAAGCGGCCCGTCGAGCCGATGGCCTAAACCTACCTTTATTTTCGATTTTGCTACGTCTTCTTCAACTGGTGAATTGCCAGCTGAAACGTATTTATCGGAAAGTTTAACCGGTTGAAAGCGAACAACTTGTTCAATAACTGTACCTGCTTGGACGGTTACTGGAATAGGGATTGATAGCGGAGTGGAGTACGTTTTAAACGACGCGTCTGTCCAGTTACGTTGATCTTCCGTTTCAAATACATCGCCCGAAAAATCGAGCTGCAACGTATCGCCAAGAGCTGTTTCCCATCGCATAGTCTGGATGTTCAGAAACGGCTGATGAGGAATGATGAATTTCGGAAAATGGCTTGACACTTGAGCTCCATCAGGACTCGTAATCTGGCAAGGCTGACCCGTAGTTGCCACAAGCGGATGCAGAATACACAGCCCAATTCGATTTCGCTGGAACGTATTGATTGCTTCGGCCCGGAATGCTACGTCGACGGAACCATCTGCTTCGCCCGTGATGCGCATGTGCCCTTTCACCTGCATGCCAAGGTCGTGGGCAAACCAGTCGTAATCAATCTGGAACGTATCATCTTGCTGGTCAATACGTTCATTGCTGATACGTGTCGAAGCCGTATCCCATTTGGAGTCGCGGAGAGCGAAATAAATCATCCGTAAAAGCTCGCGGGAGCCTACCGAAAATGTCCGCAAAAAACCGTTTTCATAGTGAACAGTAACGGGGCCAGCTTTCAGTTGCATAGAAAATTAAGTTTGTAGTCGATGGCATTTGTTGAGGTTAGCTACTCTATAAATTTCAGAATCAGCCTGCTAACTGAAGCGTACGGTTTATAGATAAAACTGACGACTATCAACTAAAGACTATCAATTCATTTATCTCGTCGCCAGTGCCATTATTTGTTCTTCAGTGGCTTCGTCTCCGTTAATTTCACCGGTCAATTGCCCTTCGCACATAACCAGAATCCGGTCTGATAAAGCCAGTAGCTCAGGCAATTCGCTTGAAATTAGCAAAATGGCTTTACCCTCGGCGGCTAACTGACGTAGCAGGGAATAAACTTCTGATTTGGCACCAACGTCCATACCGTGCGTGGGCTCATCGACCAGCAACACGTCAGGGTTGGCGAGCAGCCAGCGAGCCAGCATCACTTTTTGCTGATTTCCGCCACTCAATTTTCCGACCCGCTCACGAACTGACGGCGAACGAATCGACAATTTTTTTCGATACGTTTCCGCTACGTTCTCACTGGCAGTTTCATCAAACAGATTAATCGGCGTTTGGGACGGACGAATGGCGACAATATTCTGCGTAATCGTCTGGTCTGTAAATAGACCCAGCGTTTTACGTTCTTCAGGCAAATACCCAATTCCTAATTTGACAGCATCGGCCGGGTGAGTTGGGCGAATGGGCTGACCGCGTAGATAAATAGTCCCCGAACTCGTTTGACTAGCTCCAAAAATGGCCCGCGCCAACTCCGTCCGCCCAGCGCCGATTAGACCGGCCAATCCCAAAATTTCGCCTTTGTTTAGTCGAAAACTGATATTGCGGAAACCCGGTCCCGATACGTTGTCAACCACTAATACGGCTTCGTTTGCGGCAACCGACGGCTGGCGTGACATTGCTACGTCGCGGCCAACCATGCGCCGAATGAGTTCGGACGGGCTGGTTTCGTGCACAATTAATGTACCCTGATAACGTCCATCTTTCAAAACAGAAATGCGGTCGGCAATGGCAAAAATTTCGTGAAGCCGGTGCGAGATGTAAACAATCGTTTTGCCTGACTCCCGCAGTTGCGCAATCAGTCGGAACAAAGTCTGGGTTTCGCGTTCAGTCAGGGAGGCCGTTGGTTCGTCGAGCAAGAGTAAATCGGGCTCCTGCGAGAGCGCCTTGGCAATTTCAACCATTTGTTTCTGACCCGCCGACAACGTACCAACTAGTTGTTTGGGTGGCAAACCGTTTAAATTCAACCGGCTTAGCAATGATTCGGCGGCCCGGTATAAATCGTGATACTGAATCAAACCCCATCGATTTCGGGGTTGCCGGTTTGCAAAGATATTTTCCGCCACGGATAAGCTATCGATCAGACTAAGTTGCTGATAAACAATGGAAATTCCCTGCTGTGTAGCTTCTGCTGGACCGCTCAACTGAATAGGATTGCCACGTAGCAGCAACTGGCCTGAGTCAGGAGCAAGGTTGCCCGTCAGGATGTTCATTAATGTACTTTTACCCGCGCCGTTTTCGCCACAAAGCGCGTGAACTTCACCCGCCTGCAACTCAAACGATACGTTGTCCAGTGCTTTTACGCCCGGAAATCGCTTGCTGATACCCGTAAGTTGAAGAAAAGGGGTCATAAGAAAATGGTTTCGTTACGTTCAGCCGAGTCGTATGCGGCATAGACTAGTCGAATGGTTTCAAAGTTGTCAGCACCAGTTGTCTCGGCACCACCCCGGCCCTGTAAATCAGCCAGTAAATTCCGATTGCAGTCGACAATTGAAGCATGAACGATCGCATAATCTGGGTCGGCCCAGGGGTAGTGTGGGGGAGGGGCTTCTAGCAGATGCGTACCTGATTTAGTAGTAATACGTAGCTGAAAATCATGCGTGAGTACTACCGAGCCAAGATTGCCTTCTACCTGAACCAACGTTTGTGGAAATGATTCTTTTTCGAGCAGCGATGCATACGACATTTCGGCAAAGCAACTCAGGCCATTGCGCATTTTCATCAACACGTTCGCTACGTCCTCACCCTTAATTGTTGGATTAACGCGCATCGTCTGGCACATAAGCCACTCGGCCTCACCAAACAAAAACCGGCAAACGTCGAGAATGTGTGAACCAATATCGGTTAGAATAAATCGATCTAGTTCGGCTAGAAACGGCTGATTATCAAATACAGGGAAGGCAGAACAGAAACTTACCCGCGCTTTAAACGGCTGGCCAATTTCGCCCGAATCGAGAATAGATTTTAGCCGACGTAACGGTGTTTGCCAGCGAAAGTTTTCATGAATATACAAGCGCACTCCCGCCTGATGGCACGTATCGCGCATTTGTCGCGCAGCTTCCAGACTTGGCCCCATCGGTTTCTGGCAAATCACGTCGAGTCCGCGTCTGGCCGCTTTTTCGGTGAAAATCGGATGTGTATCTACATCAGTGATGATGTCCACAAAATTCAGATCATGGGCGTGCTGGTCGAGAAGCTGATCGACATTGTCATATACATTTGGCACGTTGAACCGCTGAGCTGTATCGGCGGCCCTGGATCGTGTCCGGTTATACACGGCTACCAGCTCAATGCCGGATAATTCTTTCCAGGCTGGAATTTGATAATTCGCCCAGAAACCCGTTCCGATGACGGCAAATTTTAAATTTTTCATAGATTGTTGCAATATACCGGAAATGTTTTGACATTTGTCAATACAATACTGTACTCTACTGTACTAGAAATAATTGACAGATATAGATCCGAACTCATCACTATCATTATCCTGATGCAAGAAACTCTTCCCGTACTGCGTGTCGATACGGCAAATGCCCAACCTAAATACCAGCAACTTGTTGACGCTGTTTTAGAGGCTATTGAGCGTGGTGTTTTCGACCGTGGCTATCAGTTGCCTTCTATTAACGAATTGGCTGATAAACAGGGTATTGCGAAGGTGACGGTGGCTAAGGCTTACGAAGAATTAAGGCAGCGGGGTATTATTCATGCGCAACATGGGAAAGGGTTTTACGTAGCAACAACCAACGTTCGAACGCCCCTGAACGTATTTGTGCTGTTCGATACGTTGAATGCGTACAAAGAAACGTTATACGATGCCCTGAAAGCGTCATTGCCGCCCGATACGTCCTTAAGCGTTTTTTTTCACCATTATAACCAGCCCGTTTTCGAGAGTTTAATTCGTGACAACCTCGGCCGCTACAAAGCGTACGTGATTATGCCGCATTTTGCGGAGGACGTATCGGAAGTGGTTGGGTTGATTCCGAAAGATAAACTGCTGCTTATTGACCAGTCACTTCCTGCACTAACGGGCGATTACGCAGCTGTTTATCAGGATTTTGAAGCGAATACATACGAAGCTCTGACGGCCGCCTGGGAGCGCCTTCAGCAGTTTGATAGCCTGACGTTGGTGCTGGCGAAAGATCATTTTCAATACGTTCCCGAAGGAATCCTCCAGGGTTTACAGCGATTTAGCGACGAGCGGAATTATCCTTGTAAAGTAGTCGATAATTACAGCGATAATTTGATTCAACCCGGCGGAGCATACCTGCTTTTTGCTGACCGCGACCTGGTTCAATTTATCAAATATCAGCTTCGGCAGGAATGGAAACTCGGGCAGGACATTGGCCTGATTTCGTACGATGATACGCCCATGAAAGAAATTCTGGCGGGCGGTATTACCGTGATTTCGACAGATTTTGCTCAGATGGGACGTACCGCCGGAGAGTTGATTACGGGTCGTATCCGTCAGCAGGTAGCCAATCCCGGCGGGCTGATATTGCGGCAGTCGCTGTAAAGTAAGTTCTATGCACACGTTATAATCTATGCTAGTTGGCTTGAGTTCATATTCATTTCCGTGGGCGGTGGGCATTCCGAACTACGTACCGGCGCAGCCCCTCACGCACGACGATTTGCTGGAACGGGCTATCGCCTGGAATGTGTCGGCGGTGCAGTATGGGGACAATTTGCCTCTGCATGTGCTATCGGCAGATGAATGGAAGGCGCTACGTTCGAAAGCAGAAGCTAACAGTATACAACTGGAGGTGGGGATGCGTGGTCTGAAGCCAGAAAGCCTTAAAACCTATATCCGGCTGGCGTGGGAAGCCCGGTCGCCGTTTCTGCGGGTGGTCATTGACGAAGGTGATTTTCAGCCGTCGGTCGATGAGGTGATTGCCATTATTAAGGAAAAACTTCCGGCGCTACGTCAGGCAGGCGTTATGCTAGGGATTGAAAACCACGACCGATTTTCGGGGCGCGATTTGGCCCATATTGCTCGACAGACTGACCCTGACTGGGTAGGATTATGTGTCGATACGACAAACTCATTTGGAGCGGGAGAGAGCGTACATGATGTGCTGGCCGCAATTCGTGAAGAAAACGTAGTGAACCTGCATCTAAAAGATTTTCGGGCTCAGCGCATCGACAATAAAATGGGCTTTCGGATCGAAGGTTGCGAACCGGGAACAGGCGTGCTGAAAATTGGTGAACTAATACTAGGGCTGTATGGGCTCACGAAATGGGCCGACAGGAGAACCTTTCGACTCAATAAACAGGATCGACCCATTACGTTAACGCTCGAACAATGGCCGCCGTTTCAGAATAGTCTCGACGAAACCATTGCGATGGAGTTGGAGTGGGCCGAAAAAGGTATTCAATGGATTAAACAAGCAATAACGGATTTACTCAAATGACAAAAATTGCTCTGGTAGGCGCGGGCGGCAAAATGGGCTGCCGCCTGACCGACAACTTTCTGAAACTGCCCGAATACGACGTAGCATACCTGGAAGTCAGCCCAAAAGGTATTGAAAATTTAGACGGCCGGGGCGTTTTGGTTAGTGAACAGAACGTAGTGATTCCCGATGCCGACGTAGTGATTCTGGCCGTTCCCGACGTAGCAATCGGCGCTATTTCCGAAGAAATCATTCCCACGATGAAGTCGGGCGCGTTGGTGATGACCCTTGATCCGGCGGCTCCCCTGGATGGCGTTATTGCTCATCGCGACGACCTCGGCTACGTAATAGCGCATCCCTGCCATCCGTCGGTTTTCAATTGGGAACCTACCGAAGCGGCCTTTCGGGATTTTTACGGCGGGATTTCGGCGAAACAGTCGATTGTCGTGGCCTTAATGCATGGTACTGAAGATCATTACGTTCTGGGCGAACGGATTTCGCAGGCTATGTATGCACCTATTAAAGATACGCACCGCATTACGTTAGAACAGATGGCGATTCTGGAACCTGCGATGGTCGAAACGCTGGCCCAGACCTGCATGGAAGTGGTGAAAGAAGGCTACGACCGAATTGTTACGTTGGGCGTTCCCGAAGCGGCTGCCCGCGACTTTGTGTTGGGTCATCTGCGGATTCAGATTGCGGTGCTTTTCAAGGAAGTAAACGGTACGTTCTCCGACGCGGCTTATAAAATCTCGAAACGCGCCAAACCGATTCTGTTCAAGGAAGGCTGGCAGGCTATTTTCGAAATGGACGATATCCGGCAGCAGGTGAAAGACATTACGGCCAGGTAATAAAAGTTGTACAGTTATAGGGTTATAAAGTTGTAAAGTTTTGTTGCACAGGAGCCAGCTCTACGACCTTTTAACTATTCAACCTTACAGCTTTATAACTCTACAATTTCCTAATCCTACCTTTTCATGAAAAAGATTATTCTCGTTGCTATTGCGTTGATAACCAGTTTAATTTCGTATGGTCAGTCACCCTTTTCGCATGGCCGCCTGAAAGTGTCGGATAATAAACGATACCTGGTTCATCAGGATGGTACGCCTTTCTTCTGGATGGGCGATACGGCCTGGGAGTTGTTTCACCGCCTGAATCGCGAAGAAGCTGATCAATACCTGAAAAAACGAGCCGAACAGGGATTTACCGTAGTACAGGCCGTAGCCCTCGCCGAATTTGACGGATTGGTTGAACCGAATCCATACGGCAACGTACCCCTCCAGGAAAAAGACCCGACAAAACCCAATGAAGCCTATTTCAGTCATGTCGATTACATTGTCGATAAAGCCGCTCAGTACGGCATCGTGATTGCTTTTTTACCAACATGGGGCGACAAACTGTTTAAAAATAAATGGGGACAGGGACCCGAAATTTTTAACGTATCCAACGCTCGCGTGTATGGGCGCTACGTTGGTAATCGGTATAAAAACCGCGAAAATATTGTCTGGATTATGGGGGGTGACCGTAACCCTCGCGATGGTTCGGACGACGTAGCGGTGTGGCGGGCGATGGCCGAAGGCATTCAGGAAAGCGTGGGCGGGGCCGATAAAGCCCTGATTTCGTATCATCCACAACCCAACGGCATGGACGGTGGTGCATCGAAATGGTTTAACAAGGAGGCTTGGTTCGATTTCAATATTCACCAGAATGGGCACTGTCGGTTCACACCCATGTACGACCACATCACATATTCGTACAATCTCCAGCCAACGAGACCTACAATGGATGCCGAACCGATTTACGAAGATCACCCGGTGTGCTTCAATGCCAAAGACTTAGGTACGTCGAATGCGTATGATGTACGTGTGTATGCGTATCTGGATCTGTTTGCCGGTGCACACGGACACACCTACGGTTGTCACGACATCTGGCAGATGTACAGCTCTAAACGCCCCGCCGTCAATGGACCGCATATATACTGGTCCGAAGCCCTCGATCTGCCCGGTGCCAATCAGATGCGCTACGTTCGAAAACTAATGACCGCCCGCCCTCAGCTCGACCGCGTTCCCGACCAATCGCTGGTTGTTGAAAATAATCTGTCATCTGCCGAACGGATTCAGGCCACGCGCGGGAAAGATTACGCGTTCATCTATACGGCTGTCGGTAAGCCATTTACAGTAAATCCAGGTAAGATTTCCGGCAAAACCATCACTGCTACGTGGTTCGATCCTAGAACCGGCAAAACCCAGTCGGCCGCTACGTTCGATAACCAGAAATCCCAGCAATTCACCCCGCCCTCCAAAGGTTACGGACAAGACTGGGTGCTCGTTCTGGATGACGCTTCTAAAAATTACGCAGGACTATAAGACATCTGACGTAGGAAATAAGATGTATGTCGCTGGACAATTTTATACATCATATTTCCTACATCCTACACCACAACTCCTATGCTTTTACAGGAGCGTATCTACTCGCTGATGTTGACGATTGTGCTGGTTAGCATAGGCGCGGCTGTGGCCTTTCCGCAAACCTTTCCTACGTTTGGCAACCTCAGTCAGGTACTTCTGAATTTGTCCATCGATACCATTGTGGCTGTGGGGATGATGCTCCTGCTCATTAGTGGCGTTTTCGATTTGTCAGTAGGCTCTGTGGTCGCATTTTCGGGCGGCATAGCGGCTTATGTAATGATGGCGCTGGGCTGGCCTGTGCCGTTAGCCCTTCTGGCGGCTCTGCTCAGTGCTGGCCTGGTTGGGGTAATTAACGGTTATCTAATTGCTTATCAAGGTATTAATCCCATGATTCAGACGATGGCCATGATGGGTATCGTGCGAGGTGGTGCTTTGCTGGTGAGTGGAACGGATATTCAGAATCTGCCGTATTGGTTCAATGCCATCGGGCAATCCAAATTGCTGGGGCTACAAATGCCAGTTTGGTACATGCTCCTGACCGTTGCTACGTTCGCTTTTCTGGGTCATCGCAGCGTCTTTTTTCGACGCTATTACTACATTGGTGGTAATGAGCGAGCTGCTGATTTATCCGGAATTCGCGTTCAACGGATGAAGTTGTACGGCTTTCTGATTACGTCGCTGTTGGCTGGAGTAGCTGGTATTTTGTTAGCATCACGATTGGGAACAGCGTTACCCACGGCGGGCCGGGGGCTGGAACTGAGGGTTATTACGGCGGTAATTCTGGGAGGTGCAAGCCTGTCAGGTGGGCAGGGAAAAATTGTCGGCGCCTTACTTGGAGCCCTTTTTATGGGACTTATCGGCAACGTAATGATTCTGGCGCGGGTGTCGGGCTACTGGCAGGAAATCATTCTGGGCCTCATTCTCATTTCGGCCATTTGGGGCGACATGCTGCTACGTCGGCGGACCGGTCTCTACACATGACAAACGTTTCATTCTATGAAGTTACAACTTATAGCCCTGCTGTTACTAACGTCAGCCTGCGAATTGCCGCAACGTAACGCCACACAGTCTGACGCCATACGTACTATAGAGGCTGATAACGTAGCAGACACTCGTGCGGAGGAGTATGTAATGGTAACAACGGCTGTGACCATGCCCATGTACGTTCACCACGATCAGGCGGCCTTTCGTCGTTGGGGGAAACAGCGCGGAGTGAACGTATCAATTCTCGGACCGGCCGAGTGGGACGTACCAGCTCAAATCAACACCATTGAAGAAGTGATTGGAACCCGCCCATCGGGTCTGCTCATCAACGGAACCGACCCGGCTATCGCGCCCGTCATCAACAAAGCTGTTGCGGCTGGTATTCCAACGGTGGTGTATGATTCGGACATTGTGAACTCAAAACGACACGCGTTTCTGGGCACCGACTGGTATCAAATCGGGCAAATGCAGGGTCAGGAAATGGTACGGCTGATTGGTGGAAAAGGTAAGATTGCTTACATGGGAATTCTTGGTCTGGCTAACATGGAAGCCGGTTTTCAGGGATTGCTCGACGTAGTAAAAAAGTACCCCGAAATTGAAGTGGTCGGAAAATACGATGATAAAGCGAACGTGGAGGAAGCCGCCCGTATCACGTCCGATTTACTAGCCGCCCACCCGGATCTGGCGGGTTTGTGCGGATTTGATTCGAATTCTGGACCTGGCATTGGACTGGCTGTTCGCGAAGCAGGGAAGGTTGGCAAGGTGAAAATTACTACGGTCGATTGGGAGCCGGAGCATTTGCAACTGGTGAAAGCGGGTGTGATTCAGATGCTGGCGGGGCAGAAACGCGAACTCTTTACGTGGTATGGCGCTCAGTTTTTGTACGATATGGTTCACCAAACCAACCGACTGACTGACCAGGCAGGAGCAAAAGGCCTCACCAACGTACCGGCAACCGTCAACACGGGTCTGCTACGTATCACGCGTGAAAATGTAGATTCGTTCATGAAATAGTGTAAGCGTGCAAAGGACGTAACGCTACGTTCACCAATTTTGCCTGCCATGTATTAACTTGTAGGCATGAAACATCTGCTTTACGCCCTCACAATCTGCTTTTTAATTACTAATTCTGGTTTTGCACAATCTGCAAACAACAATTTACCACGTATCGCCATTGCCGGTCTAGGCATTGAATCCAGTACGTTTTCTCCGGCAGTTACCAACGAAGAAGCTTTTCATGCCCGCTACAGTGGCGAAGTATTCAATGCCTATTCTTTCCTGTTGCCGGTTTCTCCGCTACGTAAACAGGCCATCTGGTTTCCTGCTGTTGTCGGAAAATCGCTGCCGGGTGGGGCTGTTACGCGTGAAGCATACGAATCGCTGGTGGGTAAAATGCTGGATTCGCTCAAAAAATACATGCCCTACGATGGACTGTATTTCGACATTCACGGAGCCATGAGCGTAAAAGGTCTGGACGATCCGGAAGGCGATTTAATTACGCGAATTAGACAAGTTATTGGATATAAGCCATTGATTTCTACGTCGATGGATTTGCACGGTAACGTATCGCAACGATTGGCGCAGAACACCGATCTGATGACGTGCTACCGTATGGCCCCACACGAAGATGCCATGCAGACGAAAGAACGGGCCGTGGTTAACCTGATTGAACGTATCAAAAGTGGTAAAGGAAAACCCGCTTATAAAGCGCTGATCAACGTACCGATTCTGTTGCCGGGTGAAAAGACAAGTACACGTATCGAACCGGGAAAAAGTCTGTATCAGGACGTAGCGCCACTAGTAGACAAACAGGATGGGGTTGTTGATGGTGGAATCTGGATTGGGTACGCCTGGGCCGATGAACCGCGCAACCACGCGGCTGTAATGGTGGTAGGCGACGATAAACCTAAAGTAACTCAGGCCGCCGAAAAGTTAGCCGCTCATTTTTGGGATGTACGCTCGAAATTCGGTTTCGTAGCGCCAACTGGTACGTTAGATGAATGTTTAAAGAAAGCAGTCACCAGTTCAACACGTCCTTTTTACATCAGCGATACGGGCGACAATCCTACAGCCGGTGGCGCTGGCGACGTAACGTGGACCATAACCCAGATTCTAAACCGCTCAGAGTTTAAAAAAACCGATGGCCCTACGTTGATTTATGCATCGATTCCTGATCCAGAATTTGTGAAAAAGGCCTTGGCTGCTGGAGTTGGTGGACGTGTAGAAGGGAAAGCGGGTGCCATTGTTGATTCCCGTTTTGCGGGACCAGTGTCGTTGAGTGGAACAGTCGAAGCTATTCAGAAAGGGGATAAAGATGCTGAGATTGAAGTAGTTGTAAAAGTAGGCAGTGTAAGGGTGATCGTAACACAGAAACGCAAACCTTACCACGAAGAAAAAGACTTCACCCGACTGGGCCTAAATCCCCGAACAGCAGATATTGTGGTCGTTAAAATCGGCTATCTCCAGCCCGAACTCTACGAAATGCAAAAGGACTGGATTATGGCGCTGACTCCGGGAGGGGTCGATCAGGATTTATTTCGTCTGAAATACAAACGTATCGAACGGCCCATGTTTCCCTTTGATGGGAATATGGCAACTCCAGATTTATCAGCCAAACTAGTGCCTTTGTCGGGTGCAGCGAAGTGAGTTTTTTTATGGATGAGTTATTTCGATTTTGTCCTTCTGACGAAGAAAAAATCTTAAGGTTTACCAATTCTCAGATTCGTAAGCTTTAAGATTCTTCCTTCGTCAGAAGGACAAAACCATACTCTAAATTGTCTCAAAACAAGAAAGCAGTCCAGCAAAGCCAAACTGCTTAATCCTATCTATAAATCTAAAATCGTTGGTGTTATAATACGTTGGCTATAGGTTTTGCTTAATTAGCGTTTGGGGAAGGCAATTGGCACAGGCTAAGAAATGAAGCCTGGTTAACCAATTTTCGAATTACATTCGGTGCCTGTTTTCTCGCAAATTAGGCCGCAATCGCCTACTGGAGCAAACCATCACGGCCAATTCCTGATTTTAGCGGGTCGAAAGTCCAATTTTGACGGTCGAAAAAATAGTTCTGCCAAGCTATAGAGCCACTTATTTTCCCAGCCACTTCTTAAAATCGGTCAGGCGGTCGGGGCTGACGAAAACCTCGTGCCGGGGGGCGGGATGTAATGTGAGATTTAACTTGCTGCCAGAGTACGTATGAATCGATTGGATAGCTGATAAGCTGACCAGGTAGGCGCGATTTACCCGGAAAAATTGATGAGGATTAAGCAGGCTTGTTACTTTATCCAGACTGTATTCAACTACCATATTTTGTCCGTCCTGCGTGGTTAGGTACGTAGTCTTTTCTTCATAAAAAAAGTACGCAATCTGGTCTACACTGATGCTTCTAATCTTCGTCCCGACCGTAACCATAAAACGATCTTTGTAGATGGGTTGGCTGGGCGTATCCTGCCAGTTTAATAGAGTCGACCATTGGGCAGGATTGGGCGCAGTAGGGCGCTGTTTCTGTTGCGTCCATTTGAATTTATCAATGGCGGCCGCCAGCTCGTTTTCGTCAATTGGTTTCAACAAATAGTCGACACTATTCGCCTTAAACGCTTGAATAGCATAGGTTTCGTAAGCAGTGGTAAAGATGATCGGAATCGTCAGTTTGACTTTTTTGATAATGCCAAACGCACTTCCATCTTCCAGATGAATGTCCATAAATACCAGATCGGGTTGATTGGCAGGGGTTTGGTCACTAAACCACTCAATCGCTTCAGTAACGGACGAAAGCACGGCTACTACCCGTATCGACGAATCATATTCCCATAAAAGCATTTCCAGACGCTGGGCGGACAAGGATTCATCTTCAACGACGACGACATTCATTGTAAAAGCGGGATACTAACGGTAAAAGTATTGTCATTCTGTGAAACGAGCACAGGGCGATCGGTGAGCAGTCGGTAGCGATTAGTGATATTCGCCAAACCGATGCCAGTTGAATTTTCCGGGAAAATCTCATCGGGTAGCCGAAGATGTATCGGGTTGCTAATCAGTAAATAACATTCTTCAATAGCCAACGTAACAATCAGTGGATGCCTGCGTGACATCTGGTTATGCTTGACCGCATTTTCCATCAGCAGTTGCAGGGTTAGCGGAGCAATGTTAAACCGAATGGATTCTTCTTCCGAAATGCTGTTGACGAGTTGAAGCCGATCGTTAAATCGAATTGTCAATAAAAAACAATAAGCATTTAAAAATTCAAGTTCTGTTTTCAGATTTACCCGTTCGGTATCCTGCTGCTCCAGAATATAACGGTATGCACGGGAAAGATGGTTGATAAATCGAATAGACAATTTCGGATTGACGTCGACCAGCGAGGACAGAATACTCAGACTGTTAAACAAAAAGTGAGGATTCACCTGGGTCTTCAACGCGTCGAACTGGGCTTGCGAAGCTTCCCGTTTTAATTGTTCAGCGTTTACCTGTAACTGGCTGACTACCTTATCTCTACGGCGATTTGCGGCTAAATAATACGCCATCAGTAAGGCCATTACAGTTAGTGCCGTTGTCGCTTTGTGCCGTCTTTGGCCTTCGTTTCTACGAAAGAATTCTCTAATTTCTGGCTTGATCGGAGTCGTTTGGCCGGGGAACATGGAGGTTTCTGTCTGATCGAACGCTTTACGTGCCTGGCTTAAATATCCGAAAAAAGCCCAGTCAAATCCGAACGATAGCACGGCCGCAATCAGCAGAGTCATTAATTGAACAACAAATTTGCCATCCCGCTGGAAAAGCCGCCCAGAACGGCCATTTAGTTTGTTTTCCAGCCATTCTGTAAGACTCAGCCAGAAGGTAAAAAGTGCAATGGTAATAGGAATTTCCGACAGCCAGATAAACCACCAGAAAGCACTAACTTTTTCTACATCGAGGGAATTTAAATTAATGTAAAAGCGGAGTGGCCAGTAGATGGCAAATACGGTAGCGGCCAGGCGAATTTTCTGGGGTAACGTCAGATTTATATTGTCGGATGCATCCATTTTTCAGAATAGCTACGCTACGTTACTGGAACGCTATTTATTAACTATTAAAGTATGTAGACTTTTTTAATTTATTGGGGCTTAGATAAATATATTCTCTCTTTTCGTCAATTAGTACGTTGAATCTTTTCAGGATATCGCCCCCGAGAATGCTTACTTTCTGATTGCCAATTTTTCCGGTAAAAAAACCTACTGATACGTTTGTTAATTTAGTGTTTCCAAGCGTAAACGATGGTAAAACGGCTCTTTTAGTTTTTACACTATTTCCGAACGAATCTTTTAATTCCTTTTCGCTAATGACTTTTAATTTTTTGTCGATGGTATTTTCGCTGACAAATGTGTCATTAAATAGAAGCGCGCCTGAATAGCCAGAATGAATTAGAAATCTATTTTTCAAAATTCGATTTTCGATTTCACAATTTCCTTCAATAAACATTAAATCATTCTCAACGTAAAGTTTAAGCTTCTTATATTTTTTAGATTTATCAGGCAAATCAGCATGAAGTATTAATTGATTTTTATTAAAATCCAACTCAATAACCCGGTCGACGAAAAGGTCGATGCCAAATTTGCCGTCCGTTTTTGGTCCTGAATTTTTGTTCTCCCAAATCGATACGTTTGTCCAGCTCAATGGCCCTAATTGCAGCGAATTATCTTTGCTGAAGCGTGAAGAATTGCCGCTACCGCCCCAACTGCTAACACTGTCAGCTCCGGCAAACGTAATGTTCTTTATTTTTTTAACCCCATCTTCAGTTAACGTAACAGCATTTGCTGCTGTGTGAAACATCAAATCAAGAGTGTCTTTTTGATTAAGAATAGCTTTGATAGAGATGTTATTATGCTCAGTTAACTGGAAAGGAATACTATATTTTTTCTCGATGAAGGCTCTATTTATCTGCGCGAAAATTGATTGGCAGCAGCTAAGCAACAGGATAGGTAAGAAAAAAATAAGCTTCATTTATTTTAAGGAGATTGCTATAAACTCACAAAGTAAAGCTGTAATTCCCAACGTAATGGCTAGTCGCGTTTGGCCAGTTTTATAAAGCATAAAAAACGCAAATCCAAATAACGTTAAAGCGAACAAAGACCGATAAGGAAATTCTAGTCGATACGTTGAACGAGGAGCCGCAAAAAATCCCCAAAGAATAGCCGCGGCCAGTGGGAGGCCAATAGCTAAAAGGTATTTTCCCAAGGTGTGCTGACTACTGAGGAAACCAGCGTATCCAAGGCTGGCCAACATACAAAGTTCAAGCAGAAAATAAATAATTTGATTCAGGATTTTGATGAGTTGCATCTATGTAATACGTTAAAATAGATAGTAAAGTCAAACGCTACGTCCAATAGACAAATTTCTTCTTTGTGAAAATTGATTTTGGAATCATCCCATGAACGCCCAGCGTCTGATCAACAACCTGGCTTACTTCAAAATCAACAGCGGTGCTGGCAATGGATAACGCTTCGTTGAACGTAAACCCCAACTCATCCCGAATGAATGCGCAGGTTTCCGAAAGCGCATTTTTCATGGCTTTATTCAAATCTTTATCGAGTCCGACGGTGATAAAATGTGTTGGCGTTTCGGCGCGGGGAACTTTTAAAGTGTTGCCTTTATGTACGATAAATTTTACCGTCAGATTGATAGCCGTCTCAATCGCTACGCCACTTACCTCGCCGTTACCCTGCGCGCCATGCCCATCGCCCGTAGTGAACAGGCCACCCGCTACCGAAACCGGAAGGTACAACGTAGCGCCTTTGGTCAGGTGTTTAATGTCCAGATTACCTCCGTAAAAATTAGGCGGAATTGAACTCTGACGCCCCATATCGGCCGGTGGCGACAAGGCCATTACGCCCATAAATGGTTTCAATGGAATATCGATACCCTCTTTCAAGGAAGCCGTTTTGCGCTTCATGTCGTACCGATAAACGAATGTCTCGCGGGTTTTTACTTCGTCGGGAATGCCACCGCCACCCGGCCAGACGCTGTTTACACCAAACGGAGCTGGGAAAGTCATATCGAGAATACGTATTTCAAGACTATCGCCCGGCATGGCGCCTTCAATGTAAACTGGCCCAGTCAGCATATGACCTCGGATACCAGAAGGTTCTGGTTTTACCGTTTTTAAAATGGCAATAACCTCCTGTGCGTGTTGATCTAGCGGTAGATTATTTTTGGTGTAAAACTCCTCTGGATTCGTTCGGCTGACACCCGACGGATTGACGGTCTGAATCTCTACTACGTCGCCATCTTTTACGTTGGCAACGGGTGGTACATCGGCCCCGTAATAGCCCCAAACCATATTTTCGGGTAGCGAACGTACCACGTTGTCAGGCTTGATGGCAGTGGTTTGGCGAGTGGATTCTTCTGAGAACTTAGTCGCTGCTGGTAACGTAGTAGCAAGGCCACTCGTTGACAACAAGGCCAGGCCGCTTCGGGAGGATTTCTGTAAAAAAGTTCGTCGTGAAGTTTTCATCAGGTTGTAGAATTAGATTTTGAAAGATAATACCTGAAAAGACGCAATTTCATACGGTGACTCGATTAATTTTGATCCACCCAATAGCTGAAGAGCTACTTATCGAAGAAGATTATTTTGCTTGTATGAGACAACTGCTGTATTCCATTGCCCTTTTAATCACTACGTTGGCGATTGGTTTCGCTCAGACGCCAGCTACGTCGTCGAATTGGACAAACCAGTACTGGCCCGCTCGCTGGATCGTGCATCCGACGGCCCCGGTTCGGCAATATGGCATTTTTCATTTTCGCAAAGCCATCGACCTGACCCAGAAACCCGCCAAGTTTGTCGTACACGTATCGGCGGATAATCGATATCGGCTGTTTGTCAACGGAAAATCGGTGGCGTTGGGTCCGGCACGTAGCGATCTGCAAAACTGGAATTACGAAACCATAGATCTGGCTCCGTTTCTACAGGCCGGACGTAACGTTTTGGCTGCGCAGGTGTGGTACATGGGCGATGGTGCTCCCTTCGCGCAGATGAGCTATCAGGTTGGTTTTCTGGTACAAGGCGATACCGACGCCGAAAAAATAGCGAATACCGATGCAAGCTGGAAAGTGCTTCATAACGTAGCGTATTCGCCCATCAAAAACGACATTCCAAAACTTCGAACGTATATCGTAGCTGGTGATGGCGACCGGGTGGATGCGTCCAAATATCCCTGGGGCTGGGAGCAATCGAACTTCGATGATAAAACCTGGGTAGCGGCCAAACCATTTGGCTTCCCAACAAAACCGCGTGGGCTAGGAACCGACGGCAACTGGGGTTTGGTGCCACGTAGCATCCCGATGATGGAAGAAAATGTGGTTCGGCTGACGGCTGTCCGGCGGAGTGAAAATGCTAAAATGGACGCTACGTTCCTGCAAGGGAAAGGGCCAGTTACGGTTCCGGCGAATACAAAAGCCACGTTCATGCTCGATCAGAGTTACCTGACAAACGCTTATCCCGAACTTACGGTTAGCAAGGGAAAAGGCGCGGTTGTTACGTTGTCGTATGCTGAAGCGTTGATTGATGCGCAGGGTAAAAAAGGCAATCGGAACGACGTAGAAGGACGTACCATGCGCGGTTTTGACGATCAATTTGTGGCGGATGGTAGCGATAAACGAACCTTCCGGCCACTCTGGTTTCGAACGTATCGGTACCTGCAATTGACCGTTGAAACCAAAGACGAAGCGTTGACATTAGACGATCTGGTTGGGCATTTTACGGGCTATCCGTTTCAGGAAAAGGCTCAGTTTACGACGAGTGATAGTACGTTGAAAAACCTCTGGAATGTGGGCTGGCGGACGGCTCGCTTGTGTGCGGGTGAGACGTATTACGACTGCCCGTATTACGAACAACTTCAATACACCGGCGATACGCGGATTCAGGCCATGATTTCACTCTACGTATCGGGCGACGACCGACTTATGCGGAAAGCCATTTTGGACTATGACCACAGCCGTTTCAACGATGGACTGACACAAAGCCGCTATCCATCTGCTGATTTTCAGGTGATTCCGACGTTTTCGCTGTTTTGGGTTTGCATGATTCATGATTACTGGATGCACCGTCAGGACGATGAATTTGTGAAATCAATGCTGACGGGAATTCTAGGCGTGTTGAACTGGCATGAGCAACGGATCGCCAAAACCGGACTGAATGGCCCGCTGGAATGGTGGAATTTTGTCGACTGGTCGAAGTGGCAGAATGCGAAAGACGAAATTTCCGGGGGCGTTCCGAATGGCGCGCGGAAAGGCGGTTCAAGTATTTTGTCGTTACAGCAGGCCTATACGTATTTTCGGGCCGCTGATTTGCTGGCGCACTACGGCCAGAACGAACGGGCTGAATATTATCGGGATCTAGCCCGCCGATTGAACAAAACCGTATATGCACAGTGCTGGGATGCTACCAAAGGTTTCTTCGCCGATACGCCCCTGATTCCCGCTGGTCAGCCTGGAAAGAACAGTTATAGCCAGCACGCCAACATCCTGGCGGTGCTCACCAACGCCGTTCCGGTGGAACAACAGGCCGCTTTATTACAGAAAACCATAGCCGATACGTCGCTGACGCAGGCTACGTTTTATTTCAAATTTTACCTGTTCGAAGCTCTCAAAAAAACCGGCTTAGGCGACCAGTTTGTTGCCCAACTCAAACCCTGGCGCGATATGCTGGCTATTGGCCTTACTACGTTCGCTGAAAATCCCGAACCAACCCGTTCAGATTGTCATGCCTGGAGTGCCTCTCCGTTGTATGAATTTCTGTCGATAACCTGTGGTATTCGGCCCGGCGAGCCTGGTTTTAAAGCGGTACGTATCGAGCCATTTTTTGGAGATTTGACGAGTGTAGAAGGGAAAATCCCGCATCCATTGGGCGAGATTGCCGTGCAGTTTCAGAAAACGCCATCGGGTGGGTTAACCGGTAACGTAACGCTACCTAATAATTTGCCCGGTACGCTACGTTGGAAAGGCAAATCGATGACGCTAAAAGCTGGCAAACAGGCTATTAATTTGTAGTGAGCCTGTTGTCTTACTGACACGAGACAACAGGCTCATTTTAAGAAATTTAACAGTTTTATTAGCTACAACGATCCACGACGTATCATGTAGAACGGGTTCTTAACCTTGATGCGTTTGTGATCGAGCAGGAGGGAAGCGGCCGTGTAGCCCATCGCTTCAAAATCAGTCGTGACGACCGTGATGTTGAGGAGTTCCTTCAACGTGGTTTCGTTGAAGGAAATAATGCCAATTTCTCGACCGAGTTCGTAATTCGATTGGCGGGCTTTTTTTACCAACTCCGACAAATCGGTTTCCTCGACCACTACGTAGGCTGTTCCCGGCTGAAGCTGCTCATTTAGAGCGCTTTCCTTGATGGAAAATTCTTTGTTGTAATTCACGCAGAACGTACGGAATCCATGCATGGTTTCGACGCAGTAATTACCGTCGCTAGGCAGCATGAGCACCATCCGGTTGTATTTATGCAACAGATCCTGCGCGTTTTCGAGCGCATCGCAAATGTCTTTGTCGAATTTCTGATGTACACTGAGGGGTGAACCGCTTAATTCGGGAACGTCTTTGTCGAGTAGAACTAATTCATCCGACGGAATCCGTTCAAGCACTTTCATATAATTTGCTTTGTCCAGATCCTGCGTAAAATGGGGCATTACTACGTAGTAATTGTATTTCCCCAAATTCTTCTCAATAATTTCCTGAAAGTGATACGCGCTGTAATGATGTATCTGTAGGTCAACGGTCGCGTGGTCGCCAAGCGCCTTCAGAAATGAGTAATAAATGATTTTCTTATAAGAACTTAATTTGTTGAATATCAACAGGATTTTCAGCTTGGGTGCTACGTTCACCTGGACGTAATATCCCTTTCCCTGCACCGATATAATATAGCCCAGTTCGCGAAGTTCCCGGTACGCCTTTTCGACGGTATCACGCGCCAGATAATACTCAACGCTCAGTTCGCTGATGGAGGGTAACTGCTCATTATTTTTCAGAACACCCCGTTCAATATCGGTAATGACCGATTGCACGATCTGTTTGTACTTTGGGGTTTTGTCTTTGGGATTAAATTGGAGTTTATAAAGTGGAGTTGTTGTATATACGTCAACAAAATCGTTTTCCTGCCGACGGTATTGGGAAGATGATTTAGCTAACATAAAAGATACAATTTGGATTATTCGTCGATACGTTCGAGTTTCCTCTTGTTCGTCGATTAGAAAGTATAATACAAGCTTGCAAAGAATAACATAGGTAAGGAAGAAAATGTCTCTTTTTTTTATGCAAACGTTACCGATAACGTTACCGAAAAGGATTTAAGTTAGATAATTTATAAAATATTAAATGCAAAAAAGTCTAAAATAAGTACTCTGTATATCTAAGCAATCTCCAAATTTAGAATAGAATTGTACTTATTCCGGAAAAAGGCTTGGCCTACAAGCAACTTAAGGAAGTTTATACCACTGAATATCCTTAAGTGGTGCCCGTCTGGGTGATATCGTCACCTGAGCTGATTGAGGGCCGTAATGCTTCTCCAGATAATCAAGTACCACTTTTTCTGACTCACCCAAATCCCAGAGTTTGTGGTATTTCTGCATCCAGCGGATACGTTCCAGCCAGCCTGCCCGCGTAAAACGGTGCTGTAAAATCAGTTTAGAGGAGTGGCAGGCCGTGCATTGGGCTTTCACCATCGTTAAACTGGCATCGAGTGCCAGCCCACTTTCAGGATCATTCTTTACCGTATCCATCGCTACGTTGGCTGACACCGACAGTTGACGCGGTGACGTAGTTCGAAAACTAAGCATCGCTATGGACACAAGCCCGATAAAAAAACTAAGTGTTATTACTTTCATGATAATGCTACGTACTAGGTGGCTTTTACTGCAATCCGGTGGCATGCGTTATTCAGATAACCGCCCGGATTCCATTGCGGAATGACCATGGGTTGCGAAGCACCGCTACTATCGGTAGCCCGTACCCAAACTTCGTAATACCCCGGCTTTGGAAAATTGATGTTAGCCGTCCAATGCTGCCAGGCCAGCCGATTTTTGGGAGCTGCTACGTTTGCTTTTTGCCAAGTTGCACCGTAATCGATTGATGTATGTACCTCAGCTACAGACCGATCGCCCGCCCAGGCATGACCACGTAACGCGAGCGCTTTCTTGACATCGAACATAGCGCCCGTTTGCGGATACGTGATCAGTGACTTCACCGGCATGGACTCGATAATTCGGAAATTTTCAGGCGTTTCGGCCAGCTTCTCGCCCGGCTGAACGGGGCGGATAGGCATCCGGTAACTATGCCCTTCCATCTTGGCACCATCGTGCTCTTTGTTACGTATCGCAATGGTATGCAGCCATTTACCCGATACCGACGCTGGCCAGCCGCCAATCACCAGCCGTAGCGGATAACCGTGAGCGAGTGGAATATCTTTGCCATTTACGGCCCAGGCAATCAGCGTTTCGTTTTCCAGCGCTTTTTTGATGGGCACCCCCCGCGAGATAGCTACTTTTTTGGGGTCCTGGCTCAGATGCGGGTCTTTTCCGTAGTACCCGATGTACACGGCATCATCTTTCAGTCCTACGTCGGCCAGAATGTCTTTCAGACGAACACCCGTCCATTCGGCGCAGCTGACGGCTCCCTGATCCCACGGGTTGCCAGTGGTTTGCGGCTCAAATCCAGAACGGCCATTTCCGCCACATTCAAGCACGAGTTGATACGTATGGTTGGTGAAACGTTTCTTCAAATCGGCCAGCGTATAGGTTTTCGGCGCTTTTACCGATTCTCCGTTGATGGTCAACGTCCAGGTGGCCGGGTTGATAGGTTCGCTGGGAATCAGACCGTTGTTGCGGATAAACATCTTTTCGACGGGCGTAACGGCATCGTCGAGGAAATGAACAGGCGATTCTACATTCCAGGGTTTATCGCCCAATACCTTCATACCCGGCGTTTTATCTTTCAGCGGGTCATAATCAAAGGCAATTGGTACGTGATTCTGAGGTATTTTATCCGCAAAGGCAATTTCAGTACCTACCCAGGTACCCAAAGCTGCTAGAACACTTTTCTGCAAAAATCCCCGTCGGTCGTGAAGGTCGCTGATCACTGATTTCTGGTATTTAACTAATTGTTAATTACTTAAGCTGCTAATCATTTTTGTCATGCCTCGTTCAGCACCAATAGCCTGGCTTGGAATGACAAATAGTCTCATTTCGGCTGGCTGCTGGGCAGCGTAGCCTATCCGGTCCACAAAAATAACGCTGCTTCGCCAACATAGCTGTACTCCATAAACGGTTAAAATTTGTATTTCTACTAAAATATCTGTGCAACAGAAGCGAGCCTTTTATTAATTTGTGTCTTTGTTCCCCCTAACCCATCATGGCTAAAAATACCATTCGGCGGCCCGCTCAACCTGCGCCCCAGAAGAAGCAACGACGTCGGCTCCAGCTGGCTACGTGGCTCAACGACTTCATTGGCCTTGACAGGCTTTTTGGCGAGGATAATGCCTGGCCTATTCGCTACATCGACCGGATTTTGTGGGTTACCGGTTTGTTGATTCTGTACATCTTCCTCAATCACAACGCCGAGCGACTGGTTCGACGTATTCAGCGCGCTAAAAATCAGACGGATGAATTGCGGGCTCAGGCGACCGTTTTACAGGCCGATTTCGATAAAAGCGGGAAGCAATCGGAAATTAGTAAGCATGTGAGCGGATTAGGCATTGTTGATAGTCAGAAACCACCCCAAAAAATCGTAGTGAAGGCAGATGAATATTAAGCAGGACATCATTGAACGGGCCAATCACATTTTTTATATCGTGATTGTGCTGGCCGTGGGCGTAATTGTACGGCTGCTGTATGTGCAGTATCTGCATAAGGATAAAAAAGGACGGCCATGGCACGACCGCGTCGCTACGACGGTCATTCATCACGATACAATTCGGGCTATGCGGGGGAAAATTTACGCCCTCAACGACAATCTGCTCGCTACGTCGCTGCCAACTTACATAGTTGGCCTAGATCCGATGGCCGCCAAAAAAGAATACTATGCGGAAAAAATCGATTCGCTTACCCTTATTCTGGCCCGTACGTTTCGGGAACGTAGTGCTTTTGAGTATAAGGCGTTGATCGATAAGGCTCGCAAAAATAAACGGCGTTACCTTCTGCTGAGTCGTCGGCGCATTACGTTCCAAGAACGGCAGGAGCTGCTTAAATGGCCATTTTTCCGGTCAACGGCGAAGGTGGCCGCGCGCGGGGGCGTGCTACGTCCGCACTACGAGCGGTATCACCCGTTTGGGCAAATGGCCGAACGTACCATTGGAAACCTCGATGCAAAAACAAATCGGGGACTGATCGGACTTGAAGCTAGTTTTCAGCCGGAACTGGCCGGTAAAAATGCCGTCGGATTTGTTGAAGTGCTGGCCGGTGGCGTACGTAAACCCGTGAACGACGGTCCTGAGATGACGCCGGAGCCAGGCATGGATTTATACACGACGATCGACGTTAATTTTCAGGACATTGCTGAGTCATCGCTACGTTCGGCGCTGGAAAAATACAGGGCAGCTACGGGCTGCGTCATTGTGATGGAAGTAGCTACTGGTGAAATCCGCGCTATTGCCAACCTGACGAAACAGAACGACCACTACGTCGAAAATTTTAACCACGCCCTGTCTGGACGTACTGATCCTGGCTCTACGTTCAAACTGGCTACCATGATGGCGTTGCTTGAAGAAAAAGCTATTTCGCTGAATCAGATGGTGGCTACAGGCGGAGGTTCCATGACGTATCATGGCCTGGGTATTCACGATGCGAAACGGGGTGGCTCCGGTACCATTACGGCCCGGCAGGTTTTCGAAAAATCGTCGAATGTAGGTACACACCTGCTCATGAAGAGTTATTTCTATAACCGACCCAAGTTATACTGTCAGTATCTGGCCAAGTTTCACCTGACGCAGCCGACGGGCATTCACATGAAAGGAGAAGCCGTTCCCATCGTGCGAAATCCGGATATGAAAGGCTGGAGCAAGGTTTCGCTAACGTCGATGTCGTATGGCTACGAGATGCAGATAACTCCTTTGCAGATGCTGACGTTCTACAACGCGGTGGCCAACGGGGGGAAGTGGGTACGTCCGATGCTGGTAAAGCAAATTAAACGCGGTGATGAATTAATCGAGGACAATAAGCCGTATATGCTCTCTGAAACCATTTGTTCCAGAGAAACCGCCCGGCTGGCGCAGTCGTTGCTGCGGGGAGTTGTGGTTGAGGGGACGGCCAAGCACATTAATAATGCTCATTACGCGATAGCTGGCAAAACGGGCACTGCTCAGAAAATTGTGAAAGGGAAATATCAGGTGGGAAAATACTACACCTCATTTATCGGCTACTTTCCGGCTGACAGACCAAAATACAGCATGATTACGGTGGTCGATACCCCGCAGGGCGATAATATCGATCTATTGTATGCTGGTGCCGTAGCGGCCCCCGTATTTAAATCGGTAGCTGACCGAATTGTAGCAACCGACATCAAAATGCACCCTCCCATGCGGGCTAAAACGTCGCATCCAATCTCGACAACCGAGATGCTGGCCGGTAATGCTGATGATTTGAATACCCTTAGCACTACGTTGAATCTGGGGGAAGAACCCTCAACCGACGGCTGGGTGGAATCGACCGGTAACGGTCGTTGGAAATCACGCCAGACCCGCTCCGACCAGGTACCCGACGTGCGTGGGCTTTCACTACGTGATGCTATTTTCCTGCTCGAAAACCGGGGTTTCCGTGTCTCGGTTGAAGGACGCGGCAAAGTAAAAGAGCAGTCCGTATCGCCGGGTGTAGGCATTGCCAACGTAGCAGGCCGAGCTATTAGTTTGAAGCTTGGATAGATTTATAACCACTTATTTCGGCCTTACGAATCTCGTGCTACGTTCAAAAGGATAATCCAATCAATCCGATTTCAGATTAGGCATTTCCGTGCGTAAACCGTTTTTTTGCAGCCGACAAGCGGACGTATCGTCTGTTCTATGGGTATGCAACTCAAAAATCTTTTCTATAAAATTCCGCTGCTTGCTACGTCGGGTAGCATGGATACCGACGTAACAGAGCTGACATTGGATTCGCGTCGGGCCGGACCGGGTAGTTTGTTTATTGCAGTACGGGGTACGGTCACCGATGGGCACAGCTTCATCGAAAAAGCCATTCAGAATGGAGCAACGGCTATCCTGTGCGAAGAATTTCCGTCTGAGTTGAACCCCGCAGTAGCTTACGTGCGTGTGCAGGATTCGGCCCGAACAATGGGCCTAGCAGCCGCTAATTATTACGAACAGCCTTCTCGTAAGCTCAGGCTGGTTGGCGTAACGGGTACCAATGGCAAAACTTCGGTTGCTACGTTACTGTTCCGTTTGTTCCGTCAGCTAGGGTATCGCTGTGGCCTCCTGTCCACCGTTCAGAATCAGATTGACGACGAGGTAATTCCGGCAACGCATACTACGCCTGATGCAATAACTACGAACCAATTGCTGACCAAAATGCTGTCGCATGGTTGTACGCACGTATTCATGGAGGTCAGTTCGCACGCAGTGGTGCAGGAACGTATCGCTGGGCTCACGTTTGCCGGGGGGATTTTCACGAACATCACCCACGATCACCTCGATTTTCACGGTACGTTCGACAATTACATCAAAGCAAAAAAAGGCTTTTTCGACCAGTTGCCAGCTACAGCCTTTGCGTTGACCAATGTTGACGACAAGCGGGGACTAGTGATGCTTCAGAACACGGCTGCCCGCAAGGAAACCTACTCCCTGAAAACCCTCGCTACGTTCAAAGGAAAATTAATAGCAGACGGTTTGTTCGGCTTGCATATGCTGGTCGATGAGCGCGAAGTCTGGTTTAAGCTAATTGGGAAATTCAACGCTTATAATCTGCTGAGCGTTTACGGAACGGCCGTTTTGCTGGGTGAAGACCCTACCGAAGTATTGACGCTCTTGTCGGGCATTACGCCCCCGCCGGGGCGTTTCGAGCAGGTTGTTTCAGACGATAAAATTGTCGGTATTGTTGATTATGCACACACGCCTGATGCCCTTCAGAACGTACTGGAAACCATCAACAATCTGCGACAGACCAACGAACAAGGAAACCTGCCTCAGGTGATCACGGTGGTTGGTTGCGGAGGAAATCGCGATGCGGCCAAACGCCCGGTTATGGCCGAAATAGCCTGCCGGTTCAGCAACCGGGTCATCCTGACGTCGGACAATCCACGTAACGAAGAACCGATGGCTATTCTGGAACAAATGCAGGCGGGTGTTCCGCCAACCGATTTTAAGAAAACGGTCACCGTTGAGGACCGGCACGAAGCCATACGTCAGGCGGTAGCCATGGCTCATCCGCACGATATTATTCTGGTTGCCGGAAAAGGCCACGAAACGTATCAGGAAATCAAAGGTGTGAAGTACGATTTCGATGACCGGGCCGTTTTGCGAAGCACTTTTACAGAACGTGCAAATCATTAACTTTGGCGTGTAACAAAGAGCGAAAGAGCGAAAGAGTGAAAGTGCGTAACGCTATTCCCTTTCACTCTTTTGCTTTTTCACTCTTTCGCTCTCTAAAAAATGCTCTATTACCTCTTCCAGTTTCTTGACGAACGTTATAACATTCCCGGGGCCGGGGTTTTTCAATACATTTCTTTTCGTGCGTTGGGCGCTGTTGTTACGTCGCTGTTCATAGCCGCTGCCTTTGGCCGGCGGATTATTGATACGTTGCGAAACCTGCAAATCGGCGAATCGATACGTGATCTGGGGCTGGAAGGTCAGATGCAGAAGCGCGGTACGCCGACAATGGGTGGGTTTATCATTCTGGCGTCGCTGCTGATACCTGCCCTGTTATTTGCCAAACTTTCGAACGTATACGTAGTACTTGCCCTCGTCTCAACCGTCTGGACAGGGATGATTGGCTTTCTCGACGATTATATTAAAGTTTTTAAGAAGAATAAGGAAGGGCTCCAGGGCAAATTTAAAGTAGTTGGGCAGGTTGGACTGGGGCTTATTGTTGGGCTGACGCTGTATTACAATGACTACGTTAAAATCCGGAAATACGCCCCCCGCCGGCTCAATACGTCGGACGTACCAGATGTTTATACTGACATAAAATCGACGCTGACTACGGTTCCATTCGTCAAAAACATTGATTTTGATTACAGTACGTTGCTTTTCGGGTTTTTACCCGATAGTTACACTTGGATTGTCTACGTATTGGTTTGTATTTTCATCATTACGGCCGTATCGAACGGAGCTAATATTACGGATGGTATCGACGGATTGGCAGCTGGTACATCGGTGATTATTGGGCTGACGCTGGGTGTACTGGCCTGGTTGTCGAGCAATAAAATTGCGTCGCA
Source organism: Spirosoma flavus (assembly GCF_054778555.1). Classification (NCBI taxonomy): domain Bacteria; kingdom Pseudomonadati; phylum Bacteroidota; class Cytophagia; order Cytophagales; family Cytophagaceae; genus Spirosoma; species Spirosoma flavus. Next base: position 621,774 of record NZ_BAAGZL010000003.1, on the reverse strand, counting down.
GTACCTTACCATCATGTATATTCCGAATTCGGGTGAACTGGTGATTTTCTGCGCTGCTTTCGTAGGGGCCTGCGTCGGTTTCCTATGGTACAATTCGTACCCGGCGCAGGTGTTTATGGGCGATACCGGTAGTCTGATGCTGGGCGGAGTTATTGCCGTTTTGTTTCTGGCGATACGTAAAGAATTGATGATTCCGCTGGTTTGCGGCATTTTCCTGGCCGAAAACATCTCCGTGATTTTGCAGGTGACGTATTTTAAATACACCAAACGAAAATACGGGGAGGGAAAACGTGTCTTCCTGATGGCCCCTTTGCATCACCATTTTCAGAAAAAAGGCTATCACGAGGCCAAGCTGGTGACTCGTTTCTGGATTGTCGGAATTATCCTGGCGGTTATGGCACTGGCTACGCTAAAGCTGCGGTAAAAGGATTTATCAGCATACCCTTGTTTTTCAGCCCTATAACGTCTATATTTGCACTCCCGTTTCGTAGGCGGGAGTGCTTTTTTACAAGCAAGTAGTTAGAAATCAACCAATTAGTCTCCATAAAGTGAACACACTCAGTTACAAAACCATCTCTGCTAACAAAGAAACGGCGCAGAAGGAATGGGTTGTGGTTGACGCTCAGGGTGCAGTACTCGGTCGGCTGGCCAGTCAAATTGCATCGCTGATTCGCGGAAAACACAAAACCAACTTCACCCCGCACGTTGATTGCGGAGATAACGTGATTGTCATCAACGCCGAGAAGGTGCGCCTGACGGGCGACAAGATGACCGACAAAGTTTACGTTCGCCACACGGGCTACCCCGGCGGTCAACGTTTTGCTACGCCCCGGATTCTGCTCGAAAAACACCCTGAGCGGATTATCGAACACGCTGTGAAAGGTATGCTGCCTAAAAATCGGCTTGGTCGGCGGTTGTATACCAACCTGTATGTTTATGCTGGTGAACAGCACCCACACGAGGCTCAGCAACCTAAAGCCGTAAAATTCTAAGTCATAATGGAACGTATTAATACCATTGGCCGCCGTAAAACAGCAATCTCGCGCATTTATATGTCGGCGGGTAGCGGAGCCATTTCGGTTAACGGAAAAGATTACAAGCAATACTTTCCGACCGAAGTTCTTCAAATTATTCTGAACCAGCCCTTTGCTACGATAAACGGTGTGGGCGGCTACGACGTAAAAGTGAACGTTCGCGGTGGTGGTGTGGCTGGTCAGGCCGAAGCTACGCGTATGGCAATTGCCCGGGCACTGGTCGAGATGAACGCTGAATTTCGTCCAGCTCTGAAAAAAGAAGGTTTCCTGACTCGGGATTCGCGGATGGTAGAACGGAAAAAGTATGGTCGTCGGAAGGCGCGCCGTCGGTTCCAGTTCTCGAAACGTTAATTGGCAGAGGGAGTTTGGTCATGGGCAGAGGGATTCTCCTAATGACTTGCCTTTTTACTCCTGTGCAAATCTGTCCAGACTGCGCTTAGATGATGCCGATGCGCGGTGCTGCGTACTAGTTTATTTAATCATTTTCATTGTTCATTATCAGAAATGGCACAAATCGAATATAAAGAACTCCTCGACGCGGGCGTGCACTTTGGGCACTTAACTCGCAAATGGGATCCCCGGATGTCTCCGTATATCTTCATGGAGAAGAACGGCATCCACATTATTGACCTCAATAAAACACTGGCTGCTCTCGACGAAGCTTGCAATGCCATCAAAGGGATTGTACGGTCGGGCCGGAAAGTGATGTTTGTGGCTACCAAAAAACAGGCTCAGGAAATTGTTTCGGAAGAAGCCCGTCGCCTGAAAATGCCATACGTAACTGATCGTTGGCAGGGTGGTATGTTGACTAACTTCGCAACCATTCGGAAATCGCTGAAGAAAATGCAAACGCTGGACAAAATGCTGAAAGACGAGGAGACCGTCAAAGGCATTGCCAAGCGTGAGCGTTTGACCCGGACTCGCGATAAAGAGAAACTGGAGCGCGTACTAGGCGGTATTGCCGATCTTACCCGTTTGCCAGCTGCTCTGTTTATCGTCGACGTAAAGCGTGAGCACATTGCTGTTGCTGAAGCACACCGTCTGGGTATCCCCGTATTCGCTATGTGCGATACCAACTCAAATCCTGATTCAGTAGAGTTTGCTATTCCAGCTAACGACGATGCGTATAAGTCGATTTCGCTTATTACGTTAGCCATTGGTAAGGCCATCGAAGAAGGTCTGATGGAGCGGAAGCAGGATAAAGACGATCAGCGCATTCAGGAAGAAGAGGAAGCCAAACGTAACGAGGACCTGGCTCAGGCTCGTGCCGAAGGTGAAACTCAACCTGAGGCTGAAGTAGCGCCAACTCCAGTTGCTGAAGACGAGCAAGAAGCCTAAAAAAGTTATAATGTTACATGGTTATAGGGTTGTAAAGATTCTTAGGGCAAACCCCAACTTTATAACCTTATAGCTTTACAACTCTATAACTTCACAAATAGCCCGTAGCCAGCCGCTATGGGCTATTCTGTAACTGACGAGGCTACCTGTAAAGTCTTTGTTAGGAAATCACAGAATAGAAAACAGAAACTTAACAACTGAAAATTTCACGAAGATGGCAATTACTGCTGCTGACGTAAACAAGCTTCGGCAAGAGACCGGAGCCGGTATGATGGATTGTAAAAAAGCCCTTACCGAAGCTGATGGTGATTTTGAAAAAGCAAAAGAAATTCTGCGGAAGCAAGGGCAGAAAATAGCTGACAAGCGTGCCGATAACACAACTGCAGAAGGCATTGTGCTGGCACACGTTAGCCCAGATGGCAAATCAGGCAAGGTAATCGCTTTGGCTTGTGAAACGGAACCCGTATCGAAAGTAGCTGATTTCCAAAATTTGGCTATGGCGGTTATTAGCACAGCAGTGGCTACCGATGCTACAGATAAGGCTACGCTGCTGGCAACACCCCAGGCTGATGGCCGCTCGCTGCAAGACCACATCACTGACCTTATGGGTAAAATCGGTGAGAAAATCGACGTAGCGTCTTTCGAAACCGTATCAGCCGACAAAGTTGTTTCGTATATCCACTCGAACGGTAAACTCGGCGTATTGGTTGGACTGGATAATACCAGTGGAACTGACGTAACGGAAGTTGGTCGTGATGTAGCGATGCAGATTGCCGCTATGAAGCCGGTTGCTCTGGACAAAGATGGCGTTGACGCGACCATCGTAGAGCGGGAAATTGAAATTGGTAAGGAGCAGGCGCGTCAGGAAGGCAAGCCAGAAGCAATGCTCGAAAAAATTGCCATGGGTAAGCTGAACAAATTCTATAAAGAGAATACGCTTCTGAATCAGGAGTTTGTTAAAGACAGCTCGCTGACCATTGCACAACTTTTAGAAAAAACCAGTAAAGGTCTAACCGTTTCTAGTTTTAAGCGGGTAGCAATTGGGTAATATATTTCTAATTTTTTTGAAAAATCCTGGTCTTGCGATCGGGATTTTTTGTGTTTTAAAAGGGTAAGTTATGTAAGGTATTCAAGTTGAACTATTTAAGAATAAATACTCGAAGAAACTGTGGTCTTAATCCATAAACTTATATACATCAAAAATACATCAAAACATACATTTCAATATTACAGGCATTATAAATAACTGAAATTCAGCATACTTTGCGAATTGTTTGATTTGCAAAGTATTGTTAGAAAAGTTGAGAGGGGTATCAATTCTGTAGTGGAATCTTCATAAAGGTTACGGAGAATTATCATTTCCTTTCAAGAGGAGATTTTAACGGGTTGGAAACGTATTTTTTGCACTCAACGAGACCTATAACGTGTTGTTGAGTGCAAAAAAATGGCAATCCATACGTATCCACTTTTTACTTAAACGGAATCGTCTCCGCTACTACGTTACTTTTCTAACTTTTTGTGTCTTAATCACCATTACGTGTACTATGGAACAGATTTCGGACGAGGAATTAGTTAGATTATATATTAACACGCAGGAAAATAGATACTTTGAGCGGATATATGAACGATACTGCGATAAAGTATACCGCAAATGCCTGTCGTTTATGAAGGACCCGATTCGGGCAGAAGATCTAACGCATGATATTTTTTTGAAACTGGTCGTTAAACTGAGCGGCTTCCGTGAGCAGTCGAAATTTTCGACCTGGTTGTATTCGATCACTTACAATCACTGCACAGACCAGTTACGTTCACCCCATCTACGTCGTGAAATTTATGTGGATGAAGGTTGGGAACGAATGAATGTTAGTAGCGATGAAGAGTTGGCTGATATTGAAGAAATGGAAGCGCAGCAACTTGAACAGGCTATTCAGCGATTGGCGCCCGATGAACAGACAATGTTATTGATGAAATATCAGGATGATATTAGCATCCGGGAAATTGCTGACATTAATGGATTGACCGAAAGCGCGGTCAAAATGCGGCTTAAACGGTCGCGCGATAAACTCCGCAAATACTACCTGGAAGGAGCCGTGTTCTGGTTATTACTGGCAATTAAAGCTGTACTGTCTGCCCGCGATTTTTTCCGCTGAAACTAGTTTGTTTGCCATGGATAAACCGAATCCATTTAAGCTAATAGAGCCAACGGACCCTTGTCCTCCACGTCTGAAAAGGGAGATAGTTTCTGAAATCGATTTGATTCGGAATGCTATCACCGTAATTGACGTCTTCATTGGCGACTTATTTAGTACGGCTTCTACACTGGCAAACCCACCACACTTACATGAGAAAGAAGAAAAATAGTTTGTATGTATGAATCAACTACCCGAATTAACTGAAATATTAAGGAACACCTTTCAAAATCTGATAGATCAATTTGTTGATTTTGTTCCTCGCTTACTCTTTGCTATTATCATTCTGGCCATTGGATTTGGTATCGCCCGTTTAGTTTCTTATATAGTTCTGCGGGTGCTGGGGCAGGTAGGTTTTGATAAAATTGGTCATCGGTTGAATGAAATAAAACTCATAAAACAACTTAAAACAGAAGTTAAACTGAGTGAAATTCTCTCTAAAGTACTCTATTACTTTATTCTGCTCGTTTTTATCAAAGCAGCTACTGAAAAGCTGGGTGTGGCGGCCATCACGGAGATGGTGGCCTCGCTCATACAGTTTATTCCCAAACTGATTGCCGCTGCTATCATGCTCCAGGTGGGTGTGTTGCTGTCGGATGGGATTCGGGCTGCGGTTTTAAGCGTTTGTCAATCGTTCAATATCGCTTCTGCCCGGCTGCTGAGTACCATTGTGTTTGTGTTTTTTCTAGTCATTACTATCATCAGCGCACTTGGTCAGGCCGGTATTAATACAGAATTATTGGAATCAAGTTTCAATCTGGTTATTGGTGGAATAATATTTGCCTTTGCGGTTGGATACGGCCTGGCTTCCCGCGATTTAATGGCGAATATTCTGTCTTCGTTTTACACGAAAAATAAATACAGAGAAGGGCAAATTATACAGATTGATAACGTGAAAGGGCCAATACTACGTATCGATAGTCTATCATTGACAATACAGACCGGTGATACAACCACGGTTCTCCCGCTGCAAACGCTGCAAACAAAAAAAGTAGAAGTATTCGATAATTAAGCTTCTTTTAAAGAAAGATTAGTAACGGGTTAATCCTTCTTTAGCAGCTAAACTTCTATACTTCAATGAAAAAAAGCGCGTTGTACGTAGTGCTAAGCTGGTTTTGTTTACACCAGTGCTGGGCACAGGATTCTGGCAAAACGGTATCACCTGATTCGATTAGAGTTACCAAAAATTTTAAGGACACGGTTGCCGTAAAACCCGATACGTCCTATTGGCAAAAGTCATTTAGTGGCGGCATCAATTTCAATCAGGCGTCGTTCAGTAACTGGTCAGGTGGAGGAGTTAATTCAGTTGCTCTCGGTGCAATTGTCGCAGCCCGTGCCCTGTACGAAAAAGGCAAAACATCCTGGGATAACACGGCTGATTTGCAGTTAGGTTACGTAACGCAGTTGGGTACAACCCGTAAAGCGGCCGATCAGATTATCGTCATTTCGGTGCTGGGCCATCAGATTGCTTCGAAATGGGATATGTTCGTTTCCGGTACGTTCAATACGTTTTTTGCACCAGGATACCGATACGACAAACTACCTGCCGACCAGACTCGCCTGAAGGTATCTAACTTTTTTGCGCCTGCCCAATTCACATTTGCCGTTGGTATTGCCTACAAACCTAATGATTGGTTTTCACTACGTATGAGTCCACTGGCTCCGCGTTTCACATTCCTTTCAGATCAGAGCGTGCGGGTGAGAGAATTGGCCAATGGTACGTTTGTGCCTGACCTGACGCAGAAAGCATATGGTGTCGATCCCGGCAAAACTACCCGAACCGAGTGGCTGGCGTTTCAGCTACAGACCGTACTAAATCGAAATCTTACAGAGAATGTATCGTTAAATGCTCGTTATCAACTTTTTACGGAGTATTCGCATCTCGATAACATCAACCACCGGCTCGACTTGATTTTGACGGCCAAAGTGAGCAAATACCTCAGTACTACGTTTGGTCTGATTGCGCTTTACAATAAGGATTTCAGCTCCGAATTACAACTCCAGCAGACACTTGCCATTGGCTTAGTTTATAACATCAGTTCATTTCGTACAAAGAAGGATAGTCAGAAATCGACGGCTCCATTGCCAGGACGTTTTTAGTTTGCGTTTTATTTTTACCTTTATCGCAATTGCTTTACCGTCAGTCATTTTTAACCTAAAACTAATCCATCTATGTTAAATGAATTTAAAGCTTTCATTGCGCAGGGAAATGTGCTTGACTTAGCCGTGGGTGTAATTATTGGTGCAGCCTTCGGTAAAATCACTTCGTCACTGGTTGAAGATATCATTAATCCGATACTGGGATTAGTATTGGGTGGAATTGACTTCAGTCAACTCAAATATGTGCTGAAAGAAGCTGTTGGTACAGAGCCAGAAGTAGCCATTCGTTATGGTAATTTTTTTAATACAGTAATTCAGTTTTTGATCATTGCGTGGGTCATTTTCCTGATCGTAAAAGCCGCTAATCGGATGCGGCTTTCATCATCGATGGCTACGAAAGAATAGCAATAACCGAAGAAATTTTATGGAAATGCCCTGGCTATGGTTGGGGCTTTTTTTTTTATACGTTACTTTGCCAATAGTACGTATCGAGTATGTCAGTTAAGCAATTAGTTATTCTTGGTGGGGGCGAAAGCGGTGTAGGGGCTGCGTTACTAGCGCAGGCTAAAGGTTTCTCTGTGTTTCTTTCCGACAAAGGAGCATTAAAAGAAAGTTACCGGACAACGCTGGAAAAAGCCGGTATTCCATTTGAAGAAGGTACGCATACCGAAGCCCGAATTCTGTCGGCCGATGAGGTTATAAAAAGTCCGGGTATTCCCGAAAAAGCGCCATTGATTCAGCAACTGCGTGCGCAAAATACGCCCGTTATTTCTGAAATCGAATTTGCGGCCCGCTACACGAAAGCGAAGCTCATTGGTATAACAGGTAGTAACGGTAAAACCACTACTACGTTACTGATTTATCACCTGCTCAAAACAGCGGGCTTGAACGTAGGCCTGGCGGGTAATGTAGGCGATAGTTTTGCCGAACAAGTGATTGCCGATACGTTCGATTACTACGTTCTCGAATTGAGTAGCTTTCAGTTAGACGATATGTACGATGTGCATCTGGACGTAAGGGTTCTGCTGAATATTACGCCTGACCACCTCGACCGTTACGGCTACAATTTCCAGAATTACATTGACTCGAAATTTCGGATTTTACAAAACGCCCGATCAGACGATACGTTCATCTATTTCGCTGAAAGCCAACCGATTCAGAATGAACTTGCGAAACGTAGCATAGTTGTGAATCGACTACCCGTTTCGTTGCAGTCGCCGGTGATGCCGGGGGGCTATATTCAGGATGGCAAACTGATTGCGCAACGTAACGGGCATTCATTTGCGGTAGCTCAGGCTGATACGCCCTTACGTGGTCCGCACAATGCCATAAACATGCTGTCGGCCATATTAGTGGCGCAGACGCTGGGCGTAACGAATGAAGCCATTATGGCCGGTCTAACGTCATTTCATAATGCCGCCCACCGTCTCGAACCGGCCGGAACCATAGCTGGAATTCAATTTATTAACGATTCCAAGGCTACCAATGTGGATTCGGTTTTTTATGCTCTATCGAGTATGGAAACGCCCACTATCTGGATTGCAGGCGGACAAGATAAAGGCAACGACTATACTCAACTGGACGACGTAGTAAGCCAGAAAGTAAAAGCACTTATTTGCCTGGGCGTTAATAATCACAAATTAATCGAGCATTTCGGACGTAAAATTGCCCAAATCTTCGAAACGCAGCAGGTAGACGAAGCCATCGCAAAAGGCCTGGAGTGGGGCGAATCCGGCGACGTAGTGTTATTGTCGCCCGCTTGTGCCAGTTTCGACTTATTCAAAAATTACGAGGATCGAGGCAATCAATTTAAAGAAGCAGTAAGAAAAAAAATGGCTGATATATGAAGTAGAATATATCTATCGCACTTCTGCATTATACATCATATATCTTACATCATACATTCAAAAACATGGCTCTTCGCGACTGGATTCGTACGCATCTCAAAGGCGATCGCCAGATCTGGTGGTTTGTGCTTTATCTTTCCATTATGAGTGTACTTGTCGTATACAGTGCGACAGGAACCAAGGCATTTCGGGAACTGGACGGAAATACCGAAGTATTTTTAGTAAAGCACGGGGCTCTACTGTTGGCAGGTATTGCCTGCACTTATTTCGCTCATCAAATCAACTACGTCCATTTCGCACGATTGTCGAAATATGGCCTTTGGTTGTCGATCCCGTTACTGTTATGGGCTTTTTTTGGGGGCGAAGCACGTAACGATGCCTCGCGTTGGGTAACGATTCCATTAATTAACCAGACGTTTCAGCCGTCTGACTTAGCAAAGCTGGCGCTCATCTCCAACCTGGCGGCCATGCTGGCGAAACGGCAAAAGTTCATGAACGATCCTAGTGTTCTGTTCAACCTGATTATCTGGATTGCGCTCATCTGTTCGCTGATTATTCTTTCCAATACGTCGACGGCGCTGTTGTTGGGCGCTACGTGTTTCCTGCTTATGTACATCGGACGGGTTCCGGTACGTTACCTGGGCTATATGATTGTGGCCTGTATTATATTCGGCGGTATCGCACTAGCCGCCGGACAGCGATTGGGGACGGCGGTGAATCGGGTTTCCATGTTCGCCAAATCAGACAGTATTCCATTTCAGGTTGAACAGTCCTATATCGCTCTGGCGAATGGCGGTCTCACCGGACAAGGGCCCGGTAACAGCCACCAACGTAACACCTTACCCAACCCTTTCTCCGACTTTATTTATGCCATTATTGTGGAAGAATACGGGCTGTTGCTGGGTGGAATTCCAGTGGTGTTGGCGTACATCTGGTTTTTGTGGCGAGGTATGAAAACGATCCATAAAGCTACCCGACCGTTTGGCGGACTTCTATCCGCCGGACTTACGTTTAGTATTGTTTTTCAGGCTTTTGCGAGTATTTGCGTTGCCATTGGTATGGCGCCGGTAACAGGTCAGCCGTTGCCTTTACTGAGTATGGGTGGTACGTCGCTTATATTCACGGGAATAGCCATTGGTATTGTGCTGAGCGTAAGCCGGGAAGAAGCCGACGAAAGCAAAATTTAGAAATTAAGTGGTCGTCAATGGCCAGAGACTTATAAACGAATGAAAGTTATCATCAGCGGAGGGGGAACCGGCGGGCATATTTATCCGGCCATTGCTATTGCCAACGAGCTGAAAACCATCGATCCCGCAACAGAGATTCTGTTTGTTGGGGCTGAAGGCAAGATGGAAATGGAAAAAGTGCCCCGCGCTGGCTATACAATTGTTGGCCTGCCGGTGGTTGGCATAAAGCGTGAACTGACGCTCGCTAATCTGGGATTCCCATTTAAACTGGGCCGGAGTTTGCTACGTGCCCGGCAGATCGTGCGTGAGTTTCAGCCCGACGTAGCGGTTGGGGTAGGGGGCTACGCGAGCGGGCCGCTGCTGTTGGCGGCTTCGCTTAAAGGAGTTCCTACGTTGATACAGGAACAAAATTCGTATGCAGGGCTGACGAATAAAGCGCTGGCTCGCTGGGCAAAACGTATCTGTGTAGCGTATCCGGGTATGGAAGCATTTTTTCCGGCCGATAAACTAAAATTAACCGGCAATCCAGTACGTAGTGACATCCAGTTTGCCGATCAACAGATAGTAGCAGGTCGTGAATTATTTGCTTTAGAAGAAACTCGCCCTACGGTATTAATTATCGGCGGCAGTCAGGGGGCACGAACGATTAATGAGTGCATTGAAGCAGGATTACAGCGTTTCGTTGATGCCGGTGTTCAAGTAATCTGGCAAACGGGTGCGGGTTTCATTAGTCGTGCGCGGGAAGTAGTAGCGGCCGTTGGCTCACCGCTGGTGAAAGCGTATGACTTTATTTACGATATGGATAAAGCCTACGCTGTGGCCAATATTGTCATCTCAAGGGCGGGTGCTTTATCGGTTTCTGAACTTTGTCTGGTAGGTCGTCCAGCTATTTTGGTGCCCTTTCCGGCAGCTTCGGAAGACCATCAGACCAAAAACGCGATGAGTCTGGTAAAGAATGATGCCGCTCTGCTCGTTGCCGATCGAAATGCGCGTGAAGAACTAATTACAGCCGCTTTGAATTTGCTGAATAACCCAACACAGCAGAAGCAACTAAGCAGTCAGATAAAAACGCTGGCGAAGCCTAACGCGGCTCGTGATATTGCCGAAGAAGTAATAAAACTAACCAAATAAAGTGGATAGCGTAAACACGAACGTAGCAAAGTAAAGTGCTAAGTTCTGTTCCTACCATTCCAACTGAACGAATGACGTTAACACAGTTCAAATACATTTATTTTCTGGGCATCGGCGGAATCGGCATGAGTGCGCTGGCCCGCTGGTTTCGCATCAATGAATACGTAGTGGCTGGCTATGATCGCACATCTACTACGTTGACGGAAGCGCTTGAAAACGAAGGAATAGCAATTCATTTTTCGGAAGATGTTGAACAAATCCCGGCCTTGTTCCGCGAGAACCCGGCCGAAACATTGATCATCTATACACCCGCTATACCGAAAACTCATGTAGAGTATCTCTATTTTGTAGAAAAAGGCTTTACGTTGCAGAAACGTTCGCAGGTGCTGGGCCTGATTGCCGGGCAGATGACAACGGTGGGCGTAGCCGGTACGCACGGGAAAACCACTACGTCGTCGATGGTGGCGCATATTCTGCGGGATGCTAATGTGAACTGTGCCGCTTTCTTGGGCGGAATTACTAATAATTATGGAACAAATTTTCTGCTGAATGAGCCTGCCGATGACCTTCGTTCAGTGGTTTGCGTGGTAGAAGCCGATGAGTTCGACCGGTCGTTTCTGACGCTGTTTCCTAAATACGCAATCGTTACGTCGACTGACGCTGATCACCTCGATATTTATGGGGCTCACGATGCTGTTCTCCAATCGTTTAGTCAGTACGTTAGCCAAATTGAGCCAGACGGAATGCTCTTTATGAAAAAAGGATTAACGCTGGCTGACAAAACATCTGCTACTGTTCGGGAGTATTCACTACAAGAAGGCGATTATTATAGCCAGAATGTTCGTATTGAACAGGCAACTTTTGTATTTGATTTAGTGCATCCGAACGGAATTATTGCAGATATTCGTCTGTCAATACCTGGTTTTCATAATGTTGAGAACGCAGTTGCTGCCGGAGCCGTAGCGCTGGAGGTAGGCGTATCACCCGAAGCCATTCGCTCGGCGTTGAGCAGCTACCAAGGCGTACGTCGTCGATTTGAATACATCCTGAAAACTGATTCTGTCGTACTTATTGACGATTATGCGCATCATCCAGCAGAGGTGAAAGCGTTTCTGACATCAGTAAAGGCGTTATACCCTGATCGGGAGTTGACGGCAGCTTTTCAGCCGCACCTGTTTAGTCGTACCCGCGATTTTGCTGAAGGGTTTGCCGAAAGCCTTTCGCTAGCCGATCATGTAATTCTGCTGGATATTTATCCGGCCCGCGAATTACCCATTGAAGGTGTTACGTCGGACTTGATTTTTCGGGGCATTAAATCGAAAACTAAACAAAAATGCACCAAAGACGAATTACCCGACGTTGTGCGACAAATGAAGCCGTCATTACTGGTAACTATTGGGGCAGGCGACATTGATCAACAGCTTTCAGCCTTAAAAAGCATTCTATCGTACCAATAGATAAAAATATATCGAAAACAACTCAGCTTATTTATAGATGTTTTCTACCTTTAAATCATCCAAAAAGGTGCTGTTGGTCACCACTGGGCTTTTAAGCCTGATCGGGCTAATTGCCTTTACCGAAGTTCGGCACGGGCAAAAGACTGTTCGACAGGTTGTGATTCAGCTCGATAAGGTTGAAGGACATCGGTTTCTGACCCGTCAGGATGTGATGGGGTATTTAACCAATGAAAGCGCTGACCCTATTTTGGGAAAGGATTATGCCGATGTTGATTTTCAACGGCTTGAAAAACGGTTGAGGCAGCATGGATTAGTGAAAAACTGTCAGATATCGCGTGACTTGAACGGCGATTTGCTGGTCGTAATTGAACAGCCTCGTCCACTGGCGCGATTGATGACTTCGGGCGATGGATTGCGGTCGGTGTCAGGGCAGTACGTGAGCGAAGAAGGGCGTTTTTTCCCAATTTCGATGAATTATACGGCGCGAGTACCTATTCTGACGGGGGCTTATTTCTCCCAGAACCGTTCGCTGGCGAATGAGCGAAATCGACCGTTGCTAGATTTATTGAAGCGTATTCATGACGACCCGTTCTGGCGTGCACAAATCGCTGAATTGTCGGTGGATGAGCAGGGAGAAGTTGTTATGTGGCCTCAAATTGGCAATCACCAGATTGAGTTAGGGCCGCCGACCGAACTGGACGCAAAGTTTAAGAAATTGAAGTTAGTTTATACAAACGTTTTACCGTCAGGTAATTGGGACCACTACCGTCGTGTAAACGTTCAATACCGAAACCAAATAGTTTGCCAATGACAACCATGGGCGTAGACGGAGAAATTGTAGTAGGTCTGGATATCGGTAGCACCAAAGTTTGCGCCGTAGCCGGTCGATTGATTCGCAATAAAAAGGACCAGGAGACTCTTGAAGTATTAGGAGTAGGCGAAACATCCTTGACAGATGGTGTTGCCAAAGGTTCGGTAGTGAACGTTCAGAACACGGTAAACGCAATTCGGCGGGCCGTGGAAGAGGCTGCAAACCAGTCGAACGTCGACATTGAGCGGGTCAATGTTAGCTTCAGTGGCGCACACGTTACGTCGGTGAAGTCGAGCGGGAGCATTACGCGCTCGTCATCGGGTGATGAAGTGCAGACCGAAGACATCGATCATCTGCTCAATGATATGTATCGTACCTCAATTCCGGCCGATAAGGAAATTATCCACGTTCTGCCGATGGATTTCGTGGTCGATACAGAAGTTAATGTCAACCAACCAGTTGGACGTAATGGTATAAAACTAGGAGCTGATTTTCAGTTGATTACGGCTCAGGCTAATGCGGCACGTAACATTCGTCGGTGCATAACCCGTAACAACCTGACTCAGGATACGATGATGCTTTCGGCGCTGGCCTCTGGTTTGGCAGTGCTGACTGATGAAGAAAAATACGCGGGTGTAGCTCTGGTCGACATTGGCGGTGGCACCACCGAAATGGCGATTTACTACCGCAACGTACTACGTCACGTAGCCGTGTTTCCATGGGCAGGTAATAGCCTGACGTCGGACATTCAGACGGGCTGCAAAATTCTGCCCAACCAGGCCGAATTGCTCAAGAAGAAGTTTGGCAGCGCTAACCCGTCGGACTATAACCTGAACGAGGTGGTAGGCGTACCGGGTCTGAGTAATCGAAAACCCAAGGACGTACTGCTCAAGAACGTAGCAGTAATCATTGAAGATCGGTTACGGGAAATTGCTGCGCTTGTGCAGGCTGAAATCATCCGCTCAGGTTATGAAAATAAACTGCTGGGTGGGTTGGTACTGACAGGTGGTTCGGCGATGATCTCGGGGGCGGAACAGATATTCAGTCGGGTAACTGGTCTGGAAGAAGTTCGGGTTGGCTACCCTGAGCACCTCGAACCCAATGGCCGCGCTGATCTAGTGGCCGATCCGGCGTATGCAACCGCTGTAGGCTTAGTTTGGGCTGGGTATAAGACGCTTGACAACCGAATTTCGTTCATAACCGACCCGAACCGACCACGTACCGAAGAGTCTCATTTAGGCAATGTACCCAACGGGCAAACCAATGGTGGGAGAGATAAACCATCGGGAACAAACGGAAAACCGCCTACTCCACCACAACCACAACCGGACTCAGAGGAAGAGGGTGGTTTGTTTGGCTGGCTTCGGCGTTTGACGCGTCCCATTCGCGGGAACGAAACCGACCATTATCCGGGCTAACAAACCGGGTTTCGCTTGACGTAGTAATCGTCGACAAAAGTTTTTGAAAACCAATAGACATCATTTACCCATACGATGACTAGTCAGGGCTATAGATTCGAAATGCCAGACAACAACCCCATTATCATCAAGGTTGTTGGTGTAGGCGGCATGGGCGGGAATGCCGTTAAACACATGGATAAAATGAAGATGCAGGATGTCAGTTTTGCTGTTTGCAATACTGATCGTCAGGCTCTTATGAATAATCCAGTGAAAACGAAACTGCAACTGGGCGATGGCCTGGGTGCGGGAACTGATTGGAAAGAAGGTGAAAAAGCAGCCCGCGACAGCATAGAAGAGATCGAAAACCTGCTGGCTTCTCCCACCAAAATGGTGTTCATTACCGCCGGTATGGGCGGGGGTACAGGTACTGGTGCGGCTCCAGTTGTGGCTGAAGTGGCTCGTAAAATGGGCTTACTCACTGTAGCCGTCGTTACAGCGCCGTACTGGTACGAAGGAACAGACAAAAAAGAACAGGCTCGCGAAGGTATCGAAAAGCTGAAAGATAGCTGCGATACGGTACTTGTAGTGCTCAACGATAAGTTAGCGGAACTCTACAGCGAGCTTACCTGGACCGAAGCTTATGCCCACGCCGACGACGTACTGGCCAATGCCGTAAAAAGTATCGCTGAGATTATCACTACGCAGGGCGATATCAACGCTGACTTTGCCGACGTAAAAAAGGTACTCGAAGGCGCCGGTCAATCAGTGATGGGTTCGGCGGAAGCTGCGGGTGAAGATCGGGCGCTACGTGCCATCGAATCCGCTCTGAATTCTCCGCTGCTCAACGACCACGACATCCGGGGCGCTAAGCGTATCCTGTTAACAATTTCGTCGAGTAAACAGCATGCCATGTTGTTGAAAGAGCAAATGGCGATCTCGGAGCACGTATCCAAGAAAATTCAAAGTGAAGCCAAGATGTTTAAGTTTGGCGCTATCACTGATGATACGCTCGGCGATAAACTTCGGGTTACGATCATTGCGGCCGGTTTCGATGGTACGTCTAAGCTGATGGAACAGCTGAAGAAACCCGATGATGAAGTAGTTCAGGAGAAAACGGCTGATACGAACCCAGTTGTTGATGACAAGGACAATAACAGCGGTGATGTTGACGCACAGTTAAACGAACCAACGGGCAGTCTGGAAGGTGAAGAAGAGCCATCGGGTGACTTGGTACTAGTCGATGATGAAGGGAGCGAGGTTGATGTGAAGCCGCCGGTTACGCTCAAAAACGACGATAAGAAAACGCCAACTGGCTACAATGGATCAACTATTGTTCTGAATGAGCCTATAAACAAGTCGTATCCCGAGCCGGATTTTGATGATGATACGTTGGTATTGGACGAAGAAGAGCGCCCTGATGATACTGACCTGATCAAGCGAACAATTGAAATGTTTGTGAAGGGTCAATACCTGGCTGCCGACCTCGACAGACCGACCTTTGAACGTAATAAAACGGTGTTGTACTCCATCCCAATGCTATCGGAACAGGAGTTTATTCGCTCCAAACTGAACGATTAATCGTAAGTATTCGCTAGATTTTGGCAGAGACTCACTCGAGTCTCTGCTTTTTTTGTGTACATGGAACAAACCTACCAGACTGCTAAAACTGCCATTATTGCGCTGGCTCAGCCGGAGCGAGCTGTAATGGTAGCCCGATTTTTTAAAACTGGTCCTGGTCAGTATGGCGAAGGAGATCAGTTTATCGGGCTTTCGTTACCACAGATACGCGCCATCGTGAAGCTATTTCAAACTCTGCCGCTTGACGAGGTTGAAAAACTGGTTCAGGATCCGATTCACGAATGCCGGATGGCTGGTTTGCTGATTTGGGTAAAGCAGACAAATAAAGCTGGTTCGATGGATAGAGCCACTATTTTGGAGCGATACGTAGCGAACCGACAGTTCATTAACAACTGGGATTTAGTCGATGTTACGTGTCCGCACATCATCGGGCGTTACGTTGTTCAGGGCGACCGGTCGATCCTTTACGATCTCGTTCAGGAAGAAAATCTCTGGAGTAAACGTATCGCCATTGTATCAACACTTGCCCTGATTCGACTTGGACAGTTCAGTGATACGTTCGCGCTGGCCGAATTGCTCCTGTCGCACAAACATGATTTAATCCATAAGGCAGTGGGTTGGATGCTGCGGGAAGTCGGAAAACGTAACGTCGATGCGTTGGAAGAATTTTTGCATGACCATATCCGACAAATGCCCCGAACGGCGCTACGTTACGCTATCGAGCGCTTCGAACCTTCTCATCGACGGTATTACCTGGATTTATAAAAATCGGGGTTCAAATTCCTGAGTTTATAACTTGGAATCTGAACCCCGAAACTTTGACCTTGCATAAAGAGTCAAGCCGACAAACCTAGCGCATCATCTTGTTCAGTTTGCCTGACGCCTGCATAGTATTCATTTTCTTCATCATCTTCCGCATTTCGTCAAACTGCTTCAGCAAATTATTGACCTGCTGAATGTTCGTCCCGCTACCATTGGCGATACGTTTTTTGCGACTGCCGTCGATGATGTCGGGACGTTGCCGTTCTTTGGGCGTCATGGAGCTGATGATGGCTTCGATGGGTTTGAAGGAATCATTGTCGATATCTAAGTCTTTGATCATCTTGCCCATACCCGGAATCATACCAAGCAGGTCTTTTACGTTACCCATCTTTTTAATCTGTTGCAACTGCGACAGGAAATCGTCGAAGTCGAACTGATTCTTCCGCATCTTGGCGTTGATACGTTTGGCTTCTTCTTCATCAAAAGCCTGCTGCGCCCGCTCTACCAGCGAAATAACGTCGCCCATTCCCAGAATCCGGCTGGCCATCCGGTCGGGGTAGAAAACGTCGAGGGCTTCCATTTTCTCGCCCGTGCTGATGAACTTGATGGGTTTGTTAACGACCGTTTTGATCGAAAGAGCCGCACCACCCCGAGCGTCGCCATCGAGTTTAGTTAAAACAACGCCGTCGAAATTAAGCCGTTCGTTAAAGGTTTTTGCCGTATTCACAGCGTCCTGCCCCGTCATGGAATCGACTACGAACAGTGTTTCAGTAGGCGAAATCGCACGTTTTACTGCTTCAATTTCCTGCATCATGGCCTCATCGACGGCCAGACGTCCGGCTGTATCGACGATGACGATTTTCTTGCCAGTTTTCTTAGCCTGATCAATGGCGTTTTTGGCAATGGCTACGGCGTTTTTATTCTCAGGCTCGGAATAAACCTCAACCCCAACCTGCTCGCCCAGCACTTTCAACTGGTCGATAGCGGCCGGGCGGTAAATGTCGGCGGCAACCAGCAAAACGTTACGTCCCTGCTTTTTGAGGTAGGACGATAGCTTTCCGGAGAACGTTGTTTTACCCGAACCTTGCAAACCAGCGATCAGAATAACAGCCGGGTCACCTTTGATATTGATTCCCTGCGCTTCGCCCCCCATCAACTCGGTCAGTTCTTCCTGCACGATTTTGACGAACAACTGGCCGGGTTCTACCGAAATAAGTACTTTCCGGTCGAGGGCTTTATCGCGGATGCGGTCGGTAATTTCCTTCGCTACTTTGTAGTTTACGTCGGCGTCGGTCAGTGCGCGACGAACTTCTTTGATCGTCGCTGCTACGTTGATTTCGGTAATGCGGCCTTGCCCCTTGAGGGTTTTAATGGCCTTATTTAATTTATCCTGAAGATTCTCGAACATAATTGTGGTAAACGATAGGACAAAGATAACAGTTTCCGGTAGGCAATACGTAGCGAGTTGGCCAGAGGAAAAAATTGTGTGAGCACACGTTTTTATTTATTTATTTTTCTGGATCGTTTTTGTGCAATAAATTTTTGGCACTATAGTTGATATAGAAAATAATAATTCGATTTCTATAAATTAAACACAACTCTATGGGGCAATATTACTGTTTTGGGTTATATTTGTGATGGACGCACGTTATGTGCAGGAATCGCGAATACGACGCCTAAGTGATTCTAAACCAATTGCCCCATGAGAACTCCTTTGATGAAAAAAACGACCGGCTATCTGGCAATGGCGTCGTTAGCGATTTCCTCTTTCTTTGTGTTTAATGCTCAGCCCGTGCAGGCAGCTCCCGCTGCGTTCATGTCCATCCTTATCGATGGTCGTAAATCGGCCGATGGCCCCGTGTTAGCACGTAATACGACCTCGAAAGCGGAAACCGCGACGAAAGATCAGCAAAAGCATGATAAAAAAACAATTAGCCGGTGCTGGAAACGTATTATTACAGCGATCCGGGAAGTGAATCACGCTCATCGGAATAACCAGAAATAACCAACCTACTGAGAATAGAATCCCCGCTACGTGAGGCAACGTAGCGGGGATTTGTGTTTGTTATGCGTTAATGAAATGCTGGAAACAGGTAACGAGTTATGATTACATTTGCTTTCTGAACCCTAAACTTTTTCGCTATGCGTTTAATGATGTATTGCTTATTGGGGGCTCTGTTGATGGCTCAACCTACAATTGCTCAGAAAATGGAACCCATCACCGTTGCTACCTATAATCTTCGCTATAAGAATAAAAATGACGGCCCGAATGTCTGGGATAACCGAAAAGAGAACGTAAAAGCGCTTATTCGCTTTCACGAATTCGAGTTGTTTGGTACGCAGGAAGCTTTGCGTGAACAGTTGAACGACGTTGCTGAATTACAGGATTTTGCGTTTATTGGTGCCGGTCGCGATGACGGTAAAGAAGCGGGTGAACACTCTGCTATTTTCTATAAAAAAGACCGTTTCAAGGTATTACAATCTGGAAATTTCTGGTTGAGCGAAACGCCCGATAAACCTGGAAAAGGCTGGGATGCTACGTGCTGTAATCGGATTTGCTCGTGGGCAAAATTCAACGATCTGAAGAACAAGAAAGAGTTTTATTTCTTCAGCGTTCACTTCGATCATCAGGGTGTCGAAGCGCGTCGGCAGTCAGGAAAGCTGATGGTATCTAAAATTAAAGAAATCGCTAAAAACGAGCCCGTTATTCTGGCTGGTGATTTCAATTCCACACCCGAAACGGAGCAAATTCAAACCATCAAAACCCTGCTCAGCGACGCTCACGACGTAACGACCACCCCCCCATACGGCCCGGAAGGTACGTTCAACAGCTTCAAATTCGACGCGCCAATGGACAAACGTATCGATTACCTTTTTGTTAGCAAGCCGTTCAAAGTTTTGAAATACGGTGTACTGACCGATGCAAAAGAACAACGCTACCCATCTGATCATCAGCCTGTGATGATTAAAGTAGTGATGAATTAATACAAGGGAACACCTACAAAACACGACGTGCCCCGATTACGTAATCGGGGCTAGGTTATTAAATTTTATTCCGAGCGAGACGAAGATACTTTTGATGCGCCCGATTTTTCTTTCGCTTTGTCTTTTTCAAGCTGTTTTTTCACGGCTTCGCGCTGATCATCACGTAGTGTCGGGTAGGTAATTCCTAGCTGCTCCAGATACGTTTTGTTCGTGGATGGGTCGTAATAAAACTTCTCCAGTTTTGGCTTAAATTCAGCCATGATCTTCTTATTCAGATAAATAGCAGGCTGTTCTTTAGGCGAGATCAACGGTTCGTACTTAATATCTTTCGTTTGCTCGTCCTTGTAATACGTCCATGACTCCTTAATAAGCTCAGGCTTCATGAGCAAGTCGAGGAGCGTCATGGCTTCCGCTTTTGCGCCGTAAACCACGCCTTTATGCGCAATCGGCGTAGCCATCGAAATAGCGTTGGCCCAGTGGTGGCCCGGCAGTCCTGGAATGTTACTCGGGTAACGTAGCACAATCGTCGGCAGTGACCAGGAAATGTCGGCAATATCGTCGGAGCCACCGCCCATGGGAGTCATGGCTTGTCCGCCCATCATCACTACTGGAGCCGATGACGTCGGCATACCCATCGAATCCAGTTTGGTAGCCAACCCATCAACTTTGGGGGCTGCCAATTCAATTTGTGAAGCTCTGGCCAGTAACTGGTCTTCTTCCGACCAGGTAGGCAACCCTACTTTTTTAATGTTTTCATAAGCCGCAGCTGCCATCACTTTATTGGTGTGCACCGGCCAGGCCGATCCCAGAATTTCGTAGGTAAACTTGGTGTCGGTCATCAGGGCGGCCCCTTCGGCTATTTTCACCCCTGTTTCAAAAAGCTTTTTGATTTTGGGGTACGTCCGTTCGCGGAAATAATACCAAACGGCGGCTTTCGAGGGTACTACGTTCGGCTGGTCGCCACCGTCGGGGATAACGTAGTGCGAACGCTGGGTCAGTTCAAGGTGTTCGCGCCGGAAGTTCCAGCCGATGTTCATCAACTCAACAGCATCGAGCGCGCTACGTCCGCGCCAGGGCGCACCAGCCGCGTGCGCAGCCTGACCTTCGAAGTTAAATTTAACCGAAACAAGGCCGTTGTTACCATTATCGCCCCACGATACACCCAGATTATTGCCGACATGCGTGAAAATACAGGCGTCAACATCCTTAAAATAACCATCGCGAACGTAGAAGGCTTTCGTGCCCACAAGTTCTTCGGCAACACCCGGCCAGAGCATCAACGTACCGGGAATTTTCTCCCGTTCCATTAATTTTTTTACCGCCAGCACAGCCACAATGTTAAGCGCCTGGCCCGAATTATGGCCTTCGCCGTGTCCAGGAGCACCTTCTACAATCGGGTCTTTGTAGGCAACACCGGGTTTCTGACTGGCTTTCGGAATGCAGTCGATATCGGAGCCAATGGCAATCAGGGGCTTTCCTGATCCCCACGTAGCAATCCAGGCGGTCGGAATATTTGCTACGCCCTTCTGGACTTTGAACCCTTCTTTCTCAAGCAATCCAGTCAGGTATTTAAATGATTCCTCTTCCTGAAAACCCAGTTCCGAGAAGCTGAACAGCATATCGTTAATTTGCTGGGCCATTTTTGCATTCGCTTCTACGGCGGCTACGGCTTCCGCTTTCAGCTTAGCTAGTTTGTCGTCAGACTTAGCCGCTTTTTTAGCTTGACCGAAAATCAAAGCGGGTGTAAGAATGAGAATGATTAAAAGATTTGTACAGTTTTTCATGGGTAAAGCCAAATTTTATTGTGTATATATAGGCTATAGCTCCTAAAAATACGGAAATATCAGTATTTGCACTAATAAGGGCTTTATGATTTTTCAATTTCCCCCATTATCCCTAATTCACTACTTTTGCACCCAAGTTTTCGTATCGTTTTCAATCGTTTATAAAAAAGTCAAATGGAAAAAATTAAGGTAGCGAATCCGGTTGTCGAACTGGATGGCGACGAAATGACCCGTATCATCTGGAAATTCATTAAAGACAAACTGATTCTTCCCTACGTTGACGTTGATATTAAATACTATGACCTTGGTATTCAGTATCGCGATGAAACCGACGATCAGGTAACGATTGACGCGGCAAATGCCATTAAAGAATACGGTGTTGGTATCAAATGCGCCACCATCACGCCCGACGAAGACCGCGTTAAAGAGTTCAACCTCAAGCAAATGTGGAAATCGCCGAACGGTACGATCCGGAACATTCTGGACGGTACGGTTTTCCGCGAGCCAATCGTAATGAGCAACGTACCACGTCTGGTTACAAACTGGACGGCCCCGATCATTGTAGGCCGTCACGCGTTTGGCGATCAGTACCGCGCAACGGATTTCCTGGTTCCTGGAAAAGGTAAACTGACAATGAAATTCGAAGGCGAAGACGGTACCGTACAGGAATACGAAGTTTTCAACTTCAAAGGTCCGGGCGTAGCGATGGGCATGTACAACGTCGACGAGTCGATCCGTGGTTTTGCGATGGCCTGCTTCAACATGGCGCTGCAAAAAGGCTGGCCGCTGTATCTATCGACCAAAAACACGATTCTGAAAAAGTACGACGGCCGGTTTAAAGATATTTTCCAGGAGATTTACGAAGGTCAGTTCAAAGCGAAAGGCGTTCATTACGAACACCGTTTGATTGACGACATGGTAGCGTCGGCGCTGAAATGGAACGGTAACTTCGTATGGGCCTGCAAAAACTACGACGGTGACGTTCAGTCGGATACCGTAGCACAAGGCTTTGGTTCGCTGGGTCTGATGACGTCAGTACTGGTTACGCCTGATGGAAGCACGATGGAAGCTGAAGCGGCTCACGGAACCGTAACGCGCCACTACCGCGAATACCAGAAAGGCAACAAAACGTCGACCAACCCAATTGCTTCGATCTACGCCTGGACGCGTGGGCTGGCTTTCCGTGGCAAACTCGATGATAACCAGGCCCTCATCGATTTCGCCAATGCATTGGAGCAAGTGTGCGTAGAAACGGTTGAAAGCGGCAAAATGACGAAGGATCTGGCTCTGTCAGCTTTCCCAAATAACACAAATCTGGTGGCCGGTGAGCATTACCTGTACACCGAAGATTTCCTCGAAGCACTGGACGAGAACTTAAAAGCGAAACTAGCTTAACTCACCTAGTCATCTGAACCGGGATTTAGCTGATTTTAGGATTTTCTGGATTTTGTTTTTCGCTTCAAAGAATCGCTTAATCAATAACAAAATCCAGAAAATCCTAAAATCAGCTAAATCCCGGTTCAGATATAATCTCATGAAACACCTCCTGACCCTTGTTGCGCTAAGTTTGTTGTCAATCACGACCTATGCGCACACCTTACCTGGCGATCCGCCTGCTAAAAAGATGAAAGCAAATAGCGTTCAGCATATTGTGCTGTTTAAGTTTAAACCTGAGACTACACAGGAAAAGGTAAACGAAATCGTGGCGGCTTTTGAAGCGCTCCCCTCGAAAATTAGTCAGATCAAAGGCTTTCAGTGGGGAACCAACAACAGCCCCGAGAAACACGCGCACGGCCTGACCCACGCGTTTATTCTGACATTCGATTCCGAAAAAGATCGCGACGCTTATCTGCCTCACCCTGCCCATGGCGAATTCGGTAAAATCGTTGGGCCGTGGATTGATCAACTGACCGTCGTGGATTTCACAAATCAGGCGAAGTAACGTAGTACGATACCTTTTTAGGCTATTAAGAAACCCCTTCAACTAATCTGAAGGGGTTTCTTGTTGTGTACGGTAAAATAGAATGAGTTGAACGTATTACTGCTTAATCAGTCGAATCTCCCTACGCTGGGTGGACGTACTAACTTGTAACAGAAATACGCCCTGTTCAGCAATAGGTACCCGGACGCGCTCCTTGTCTGCTACGTATTCAAGATGAGTTTGATATATTGACTGCCCTTTCAGATTCGCTACGTTCAATTGAACAGACTGGCCTTCTGCTCCAATGATTTCGAGTTCTACAAATTCGCCTTCTATTGGATTACCCAGTACGTTCACCTGCAACTCCGACCTCTTTTCGGCTGGGCTATTGCAGGCGGAGTGAAGTTGCCTGTACCATCGTTGATGCGAAGACTCACCGTACTAGCCCCCTGGTTGGCTACTAACAGATCCAGATCGCCATCGCTGTCTACATCGCCCAATGCTACGTAATACGGAGATGAACCTACGGCGGGATTGGGATTTGTGGTGGGTGCGGTAAAATTGCCTGATCCATTATTAAGCCGAACACTTGCCGTGCCGTTACCGAAGTTAGCCGTCACAAAGTCCAGATCACCATCGCCATCTACATCGCCCACGGCTACATGATAAGGGCTAAATCCTACGCCAGGGTTAGGGTTGGTAGAAGGCGGTATAAAATAACCTCGTCCCGTGCCGCCTGTTCCTACCGTAAACTGGAACACATGGCCCCGTGCCAAATTCACACCCTGATCACTTTGGGCTGCGGACGTAATCGTAGTAAATACCGTCTCCCCTGCTCTGAAATTAGTAGTTGGGTCGAATGTGATGGTGTTGCCGTTGACGGTGGTAGTGCCTCTGGCTCCGCTTCGCATCTGTCCACCGCGTTGGGCACTGTATACCCGCATGGCGTTCAGGGTTGTTATACTACTGCTTATGGACTGGCTAAAGGTCAATTCTACATTCGTACTGGCAGAAGCGTTGCGCAAATTTCGACTAGGGTTTAGACCTGTCACAGTGGGGGCTTGAGCCTGGGAAAGCTGTATGCTCAAAAGCCCTGATAAAGTACAGAGTAGATGCCCATTTTTTACGAGAGGAATTAGGTAGCGTAGCGCTTTCAGCAGCCCGATACGTTGCTTCCGTTGGATACGTAGCGTTTGGTTCATAACGATATACAATAAGACCGTGGCGGTTGAAGGAGCCACGGTTTCAAAGCTATGGGCGCTACGTTCCATAGACTTTCACTATTGTAACATCGGCTTGACCTAAATTGTAACCTGCTCAACAAAATTGAGAAAACAGGCTTTTAACTAGCCTGAGTGGCGTAATCGGAGGGAGTTATACCGTACAACTGACGGAAACTGCGGGTAAAATAAGCCGGGCTCTCGAAGCCTACCGCATAGGCTGTCTGGCTAACGGGTTGTCCCTGAATCAGTAATTGCGTAGCCCGTTTGAGCCGGTAGGCGCGTATGAAATCCGAGGTCGATAAACCGGTTAAGGTTTTCAATTTGCGATGTAGGTGCATTCGGCTCAGGTACGCTTTATCGGCCAGTTCATCAACCCCAAAACTCGAATCGTCGAGGTGGGTATCCAGCAACGTATAAAGCTGGTCCAGAAATGGATTAGAGACGGGCGTATCGGTTGCCGGTAACGTACCATCCGGACTTGTTAATTCTTTTCGGAGCTGCTCACGGAATCGACGCTGGCGTTCCAGCAGGTTCGTAATACGTAGTCGAAGTTCGTGCAGATTGAACGGTTTCGTCAGGTAATCGTCAGCGCCTTCGGTCAACCCCTGCAAACGGCTATCTATAGCAGTACGTGCCGTGAGCAGAACAACCGGAATATAATTGGTACGTGGGTCTTCCTTCAGTTTGCGGCAAAGCGTAAATCCATCCATGCCGGGCATCATTACGTCGCTGATGATTAAATCGGGCGCCCGTTTGAGAGCTTCCTCAAATCCCTGCAAGCCATTCGTTGCCTGATGAATACGGTACGTTGACGGGAGACTGCTGGTGATAAATTCCAGCAATTCGAGATTATCTTCTACCAAAAGGATGGTAGGCGCTTCGCCGTTCTGGTGGTTGGTTCCTGAATTCGCTGCTACGTCCTCGTGATACGTTACGGGCAGTTCGGTCACAGGCTGGTTTATCAATTCAGCGACAACCCGCCGATAGGGTAAAAACACCGTAAACGTTGATCCCCGCTCCACCTGACTCGCTACATTGATCGTACCACCCTGAAGCTCAATAAATTCTTTTACCAGCGCCAGACCGATGCCTGTTCCTGTTGGTTGACTGGCAGAAATGCTACGTTCATCATCGGATGCCAATCCAGGCCGAGCCAATCCGGGCTGAGCTTGATAAAACCGGTCGAAAATATGGTCTATTTTATCGGCAGGAATGCCAATGCCCGTATCAGAAACTGTTAAATAAATGCCCGGCTTTAACGTAACCGTGATACGTCCTCCCGGCAGCGTGAATTTTAGCGCATTCGCTACCAGGTTGTACAGAATGCATTCCAGCTTGCCCATGTCGAACCAATAATCACCCTCAATTTGAGATTGGTACGTGAGTTGAATGCCCTTCGATTCGGCTTCCGCACTGAACGACTGAATACGTTCCCCAATAAATTCACCCAGCGATCCCCGGCTGTCGTTGACGCTCAGATTACCCGATTCCAGTTTCGATAAATCGAGCAACTGATTGATCAGTCCCAGCAACTGGTTCGCATTCCGGTCAATAACATCGAGTCGGCGCTGGTCGATTTTCGACCGATCTTCCTGCATCATCTGACTGACAGGCGTTAAAATCAACGTTAAAGGCGTGCGAAACTCATGAGTGATGTTGGTGAAGAAACGCGTTTTCATCTCATCCACCTCGCGTAGCTGAGCCGCTTCCTTCTGTTTAAAGAGGATGGATTGCTGCAAAAACAGTCGATTGCGATACTGCCGGGCCAGTACGAACCCAATCCAAAGAATGAGCAATACGTAGCAGATGTAGGCCCAAAACGTTGCCCACCAGGGCGACTGAATGGTTAGTTGAAGCGTGCGGATATGAGAACTCCAGTGTCCCGACGTATTGGATGCGTTCAGACGTAGTACGTAGCTGCCGGGCCGTAAGTCGGTAAATTCAGCAACCGGGCGATCGGTGTAAATCCAGTCCTCGTTCAAGCCTTCCAGCCGGTATCGATACTGAATTTTTGTCTGACGATTATACTGCATGGCGGCAAATCCAACTGTCACAAAGTTCTGGTCATGAGGCAGAACCAGTTCCTGCATCGCCTGAACGGTGAGCGAATCATGGCTGGGCTGAAACGGGCGATTATTAATCTGAATTCCGGTCAACTGAACGTCGGGCTGATATGTATCCTCGCCGATCTGTTTTGGATCGAAGGCGGTTAACCCATCCACTCCGCCCAGAATAATCCGGTCGTCCGGCAGATGCAGGTTGTGAAACCGGTTAAACTCGTCGGCTTGTATGCCATCTTCCTGGGTATAGGTACGGGTTCGAAACGTAGTACGATCAACCCGGCAAAGTCCCTGATTCGTGCCGACCCAAATGCCGCCCTGCCGATCCGGAATGGCTGAGTACACCACGTTGTTGGGCAGCCCACTCTGCGTAGTTAGCCGTCGGCACTGGCCAGTACGTTTGTCAAACCGACACAGGCCGCTACCGAACGTACCAATCCACAACAGATTCGTATCCAGCGGGTCGTCAAATAAACCAATCAACTCATTGCTGCTCAACGACGTTACGTTGGCAGGCTGAGAAGCGTAATGACGAACCTGTCCGGTGCCGCGGTCAACGCGGTAAAGTCCTTTTGAGATCGTTGCCAGCCACAGCGCCTGTTTATCGACCACCAACTGATTGACAGGCAGACCCACCGTCGACCGAATCGAGAACGGAAAGCGTTTCCAGCGCCCATCTTCCTGATAAACAACTAATGTATCATAAACGGCCCATACCCGGCCATCTGGGTCAGTAGCCAGCGAAGCAGATTGATTTAAATTTAACTCGCTCGGATTCAGCGTTATTGGAAATTGGATCGGCGTAATCTGTTTGGTGGATGGGTTCAGCCGGAGGAAGGGCGTAGTACCCGCATTGAACCAGAGTTGCCCTTGTTTATCAAACGTATACCGAAATTTATACGGCGAAGAAAGCAGGGGAAATCCAGAAAATTGGTTGGCAGATACGCCCAGAAACGAGGTCACCAGATCATTCTGGAATCCCTTTTTATAAGGCTGGGCGTCGAAGGCAGCAGCTCGCAGATTATACTTCAGAATGCCGTGGCCGTTGGTGCCAAGCCAAAGCACATCGGATCGGTCGATAAACAGGCTTCGACAGTGGCGGGAACCGGGTAATTGTTCAATTGGCTGTCCGTCTAATTTAGGATTATAACGTAGCAGTAACGTATCGAGATTGAAGAACGTATTGCCCCGGCTATCGGTCGCAAAGTAGTATTTCCACTGACTGTGATAGGATGGTAAGGGTATATGAGTCAGTAAACCTTGCTGGGGGTGCAAAATGGTTAGCTGCTGATTGGATGCCAGCATCAACAGGCCGTCGGGACGAACGTAGAGATTCTGTATGCTGTCTGGTCGAGATTGATACGTTCCGGGTTGCGTAAACCAACTCCTAAACTGGCCTGTTCGCTTATCCTGCCTATATAGTCCTGTTTTTGTGGCTACCCAGGTCGTTCCGCTACGATCCTCGCGAATGGCTACTACGTCTTTTAAAGCAGGAAACCGAGAAATGCGATTGGTCGCCAGGTCAATACAGATAACCTTTCCCGGTTTACCAAGAATCAACCACAATCGGTTTTGCTGATCTGGGTAATACTTCTCGATACGTTCCGACCCAAGTGCGGGTCGAAAGAAGGGTAAGCGAGAAAAATTAATGAACGTTTCACGCGCTGGATCGAAAATATCGAGTTCTTTTTCTTCACTCAGAATCCAGAGTCGTCCGCTTGAATCGGTCTGAATATCAGCCATCGACGAGGACGATAAAGAAATTCGTTCGGACGATGGCTGAAACACTTTGAAGTTCCGGCCGTCGTAGCGGCTTAACCCATCGCGGGTAGCCATCCAGATGAATCCCTGCCGGTCCTGAACAATGGCGGGCACAAACGCCTGCGGTAGACCCTGCCGGGCGGTGATCAGTTCAGGGCGGGGAAGATTGAACGACTGCGCCCGAAGCGTTGGGTGAATGCACGCTGTCAGCAAAAGCAAATAGCCTAGCAGGAGCATCATCTGCTTTGCCCGGTTACTACGCAAAAGCCAGCTTTGATAAACCTTTAGGGCCATATATCGTCAATCGAGTGACAGGATACTGTGTTGATCTTAGTGTAGTTGGAAAGTATAGGAGCTATCAATTGTTTGTAAAATAAAGAAAATGAAAATAGATGATTTATGATTCACCATATTCTTTTAATCTGTAAGTAATTTATAACGAATATAGGTAATAATACTTTCTTCTGTTACTAGTGAATTCTGCGATTGAACTACACTATCCGGTCAGACTTTGGTAAACAGTATTACGTTGGGTAGACCAAAATTTTCTCCTGTTTTGATGAATGTTACAATACGTCAAGTCGATGTTACAATAATGAAAGCCTGACCATTCTGACACCCCTAGTTTTGAACCCGTGACTTATTGCCTGTCACGGGTTTTTGGTTTTAAGCCATGACCCAGCTTTGATAATCCTATCCCTTAACCTTTGCTCAAATAGCGTTCCTGACGTAATCGATTGCCAGAGGTGATCTAAACACAGCACAGTTATGAAGCACAACTACAAAAGAGTTACCAGACGATTATTGCGGAACGGCTTTCTTCTATTCTTCTCCCTATTTCTGGGACGTAGCGCCTATGCTCAGGACGAAGTTGAAATGGCTCGTCAATACGTAGCATCTAACCTTACTCAGCAAAAATTAACGCCAACTGATGTCGATGGATTGGCTATTTCGAGCGCTTACCTATCACCGACTACGGGCTGGTATCACGTTTATTTCAATCAGACGTATCAGTCCATCGATGTCTACAACCGGATGATGAACGTAGTGCTGGTCGATAATCAGGCTGCGCATATGAATCACAATTTTATTGCAGGCATCGACGCTGTGCCCAAATCAGGAAACACGAAAAGCGTTATCTCGCCATTAATCGCTTTGCAGAAAGCCGTTGCCACTGTAGGATTGGCAATGACGAATCTGGCGCCTATCCAGTCGTTGAGCGCCACCAAGTCGGCCAGCGGTATCCTGACCCGAAGCGTGTATGCGTTACCGGAACTGTCGGATGAAAAGATTGATGTAAAACTTTTTTGGTTGCCCGTTGAATCGGACAGCAATTCGGAGAAAGCTATGAACCGGTTAGCCTTGAGCTGGCAAGTTCATTTTCTGACCAAAGACGGCAAGAACGGCTGGACTATTCACGTAGATGCTACGTCGGGCGAAATCCTGCAAAAGACCGATGCCGTCATTCACTGTAATTTCGGCAAACCAGGCCATCTGGCCACTCCGCACGTATGCACCGGGCGCATTCAGGATGGTTCGGCGAGTTATTTTGGTATGAAGAAGGAGTCGAGCGCCTTTGCCGCCAACAGTTATACGGTCTTTGATTATCCGTTGGAAAGTCCTAATCATGGCTCTCGCACTGCATCAATTAGCCCATATACCCGATTTGTGCCTGGCGGTGTGGGGCCAGGAGCTACGAACGGCTGGCATGATGATGGCGTGACCAGTTTTAGCATCACGCGCGGCAACAATGTTTGGACGCAGGAAGATGTGAACGGAAATGATGGCGTTGGTACCAGTCCTTCTTCTGCTACGCTGGAATTTAATTTCCCCTACACAAAAGGGCTGAATACCGCAGTCGGCAATCGGAATGCAGCCATTACGAACCTATTTTACTGGAATAATCTGATTC
Organism: Spirosoma flavus; assembly: GCF_054778555.1. Classification (NCBI taxonomy): domain Bacteria; kingdom Pseudomonadati; phylum Bacteroidota; class Cytophagia; order Cytophagales; family Cytophagaceae; genus Spirosoma; species Spirosoma flavus. Next base: position 591,294 of record NZ_BAAGZL010000003.1, on the reverse strand, counting down.
ACGACGTTTTGTATAAGTACGGCTTTGACGAACCTAGTGGTAATTTTCAGAAGAGCAATATGGAGCGAGGTGGCAAGGGCAATGATCACGTAATGGCTGATGCTCAGGATGGATCGGGTACCAACAATGCCAACTTTTATACACCAGCAGATGGTACGTCTGGCCGTATGCAGATGTATTTGTTTAGTGCAGAGAACGGTTATCAGCCGGATTCCGACTTTGATAACGGTGTCATTTCGCATGAATATGGTCATGGCTGGTCTACTCGCCTGACGGGTGGTCCGTTGAATTCTGGCTGCCTTTACCATGCCGAATCGGGGGGCGAAGGCTGGAGTGACTTTCTGGGCCTGATGTTAACAACCAGGTGGTCGTCATTGAGCGCCAACGTAACGAGTGCGAATATTCCCCGCGGTTTTGCTACCTATTCATTAGGCCAATCTACTTCCGGGGAAGGAATTCGACCTTACCGATATTCGTATGACATGGCCAACATCAATAAGGCCGTTACGTATGGAAAAGTGAAGGATGCTGTCAATTTTCCTCAACCGCACGGAATCGGTTCGATCTGGGCGACCATGCTGTGGGACATGACCTGGGAGATCATTCTGCAGGACAAGTATATCGCGCCCAACATTTACACCACGCCCACCAGCATATCGGCGATGCGGGGCAACATAGCCGCTTTGAAGCTGGTTACGGAGGGGTTACGCCTTCAGCCCTGTAGCCCGAGTTTTGTACAGGCCCGAGACGCTATTTTTCTGGCCGACGCGTTGTTATTTGGTGGTCGTTATCAGTGTGCAATAGGAAAAGCATTTGCCCGACGTGGGTTAGGCTTAAAAGCTTCCACGGGTTCATCATCAAGTGATTTTGTTGTTACTGAGGACTTTACCCCTTTTAATGGTCTGGCACTAACGAATATTCGCGCGTTAACCCTGTGTTCTGGTACTCCATTTAGTTATACCGCCACCGCTAATAATACGGGTGTAACATTTCGCTGGAGACGGGCTGCGGTAAGTGGTATCAGCAATGCCAGTGCAACGGGTAATTCGGCCAGAATCAATGAAACGCTGGTCAATACAGCCAGCGAACCTATTACGGTTCAATATTCATTTACTCTAACAGCCCCCTCCACGCAGTGTACGCCAACGCAGTCGGCTTCGATTACGCAGATTATTAGTGTCGTTGTTCATCCGGTTTTGGTCCCGCTGGTTAAGTCCTATTCGGTTTGTCAGAATACAACAGTACCTGCCGGGGAAGGCCTTGTTGTGTCTGAAAGGCTCGTCAATAGAACCAATGGATTATTGACTGCTAATTCGCCCAACTATGTTCGGAGTTCGGGCAATAACACATCGACGTACACAGCAGGCAAATCGGTTCGTTACCAATCATTTACGTTTACAGCCCCGATGAGCGGTTCGCAAACGTTCGAGATTCTTGCGTCTACGTTCAGTGATGGTGATTCTTATTTGTCGCTTTATCGGACATCCTTCAATCCGGCCAGTCCGGCCACCAATTTTTTACGTGGCGACGATGACAGCGGTGAAGATAATTTATCCAAACTCACCTATTCGCTAACCCAAGGAACAACCTACATACTCGTAGCTAGTTCATACAATACGGGCGTGACAGGTAGCTTTACGATGCGAGCCAGTATCCCTATCTTTTCAATTACTCCTTATAACTGGTTTGCTACGTCCACAGGTGGCTCGTTGCTGTCGACAGACCTGGTGTTCAATCCGGTAGGAATAACGGGTTCCGGAATCCCCAATACGGCTACCCCCGGCACAACCGTATTTTATGTGTCAAGTCCTAACCTTGGTCTCTGTCGTACAGCCACTACGTTTACTGTGTTAAATTCGGCTGCGCCCGTAGCTTCGCCTAGTACAACCATTACGTTAGGTAACTCGACGGTCCTGAGTGCCTCTGGCTGTAGCGGTACCGACTCAAAACAGATCTGGTATCAGGCTGTCGATGACGTAGCGATTAATATGCCCATTTCACCGACGGCCACAACGCAATATTACGCCCGTTGTCAGCGAAGATTTGGTTCAAAGACTTGCTTAAGTGACAAAAGCCAAGACGTAACAGTGACCGTGCTGCCGACATCCTACAATTCGGCTCAATCGGGCAATTGGGACGTACCAACTACCTGGAGTTGTAACTGCGTCCCCGACGGTACGTTGCCGGTTTGGATTATGGAAGCGCATATTGTTACAGTACCCGATGCATACACGGCTCAGACAAAGGGGATGAAGTTGCTGGGGACTGGCCGGGTTCGTCTGGAAGGAACCGGGAAATTGAAGCTGGTGAATTGACGCATTGCTGCCCCGCGCGGGGCAGCAATGCGTCTAAAACGAATTAGACTATAAATTCTTCTCGATAAACTCGGTCATCATCGTGTACAGGTGCAGACGTGTGTTGCCGCCGTAGATACCGTGATTCCGGTTGGGATAATAGAACGACTGAAACTGTTTTCCGGCCTCAATTAAGGCGTTTTCGAAAGCGATAGAGTTTTGAAAATGTACGTTATCGTCGCCGGTGCCATGAATGAGCAGGAAAGGGCCACGTAGTTTCGAAGCATGCGTAACCGGTGAGTTATCGTCGTAACCTGATGCATTTTCCTGCGGACGTTTTAGGTAACGTTCGGTGTAAATGCTGTCGTAATATCGCCAGTTTGTGACTGGCGATACAGAAATGCCTGCTTTAAAAACGTCCGCGCCTATGGTCATACAGAGAGCCGTCATGTAACCACCATAACTCCATCCCCAGATGCCAACCCTATTCGGATCGACGTAACGTAGCGTTTTCAGATTCCGCGCTACGGCTATCTGATCTTCAGTTTCGAGTTTGCCGAGCTGCGCATACGTAACGTTTCGAAAAGCGGTTCCCCGCGCGCCCGTCCCCCGCCCATCGACCGACACAATTACGTAACCTTTCTGAACCAGTGTCTGATACCAGAAAAAATCGCGGCTGTCCCAATCATTTTTGACGGTTTGCGAACCCGGTCCACCGTACACGAACATCAGAACCGGGTACTTTTTAGCACCTGTGCTATCGAAATCAGCCGGGCGTATCATCCATCCGTTCAGCGGAGTACCGTCGGCGGCTTTGGTCTGGAAAAACTTCTTCTGGGCAATCTGATACGTTGCCAGTTGATTCTTCAGCGATTCATTTGCTTCGAGAACACGTAGGTCATTGGTGGATTTGGTATCGCGGAGGCTGACCGTTACAGGTGAATTGGCCGAGGTATGATACAGGAGATAATACGAAAAATCGGGGCTAAACGTAGTGGTATACGTGCCGGCTTTCTGCGTGAGTCGTTCCTTATTTTTTCCGTCCAGACCAATCCTGTACAGGTGGCGCTCAAGCGGAGAGGGTTCGGTGCTGGTGAAAAAAATCGTGCCATTCTTCTCGTCGATACCCGCTACGTTCGCCACTTCGAACTCGCCCGACGTAATAGGACGGATGAGTTTGCCAGAAAGATCGTATAGATACAAATGTTTGTAGCCGCTACGTTCGCTGCTCCAGATGAATGATTTGCCGTCTTTCAGATAAGTTAAATCGTCCGTGAACTCGAGGTCGACATACGTAGCACTCGTTTCTGTTAATACGTTCGTCGTCTGGCCGGTAGTCGCATTGGCGTGCAATAGGTCAAGTTTGTTCTGAAGCCGGTTCATCCGACGTATCGATAACAGATTTGAGTTCTTTGTCCACTGAATACGAGGCAAATAGATATCAGTTTCTTTTCCCGTCTGCGCCATCACTTTTTTGCCCGTCACTACGTCAGCCATCCAGACCGTCACAATAGAATTTGCTTCGCCCGCTTTTGGGTATTTGAACCGATATTCTACCGGATACAGACCGCCCCAAAGCTGCATATCATACTCAGGAACACGGCTTTCATCGAACCGAATCCACGCTACCTTACGACTATCGGGCGACCATTCGAAGGCACGCGCCATGCTGAATTCTTCTTCATACACCCAATCGGCACCACCGTTGATGACGGCGTTACGTTTGCCGTCGGTAGTCAGTTTGGTTTCTTTACCTGTTGCTAATTCCACAGCAAACAGGTTATTGTCGCGCACAAAAGCGACCCGTTTGCCATCGGGCGAGAACGTAGCGTATTGCTGTTTACCACCTTTGCTGAGTGGAGATAACCGCTTGGGTGTAAGATCGTAAACATAAAATTCGGCTTTGCTCGACCGGCGATAAATGGGTTCTTCCTGCGTAGTGAGCAGCATTTTGCGTTCGTCGTCGGCCAGTTGGTAGCCTTCAATGCGAATCTTCTGACCCGTGCCGGCAGCCGTAACCTCCCGTTCATCAAATAGCGTTTCGACCGGTTGCCCGGTTGTAATGTTGAACTTCACGACTCGACCGGCATCCAGCGTTGTGTAAAAACCGCCCGCTTTCATCCAGTCAACAGCCGCTACGGTGCGTGGTGTAAAGATGCCCTGATTACGTCCCCAGACATCGTCGAGCGTAACCGGTTTTTTAGATTGGCCAATGGCCGAAACAGTGACTAAAAAGAAGAATAAAAAGTTTGTGATGCGCATAATCAGATGAACGAAAAAATCCAACTTCGCCACAGCCCGGCTGTAACAAAGTTGGAAATTTTGATACGTATTACGTAGTAGTTGAATAAATGATTAACGTATTACTTACTCACGGTTTCGGCTGGAACGGTACCGGGCAGCAGGCTCTTACGTTTCAGAAGTGCATCCATAAAACGCAGGTCATTATCGCTCGTAAAGATGTTGAATGGCAGATAAATAAACTGCGCTTTAGCTAAACCTTTCGTCACGGTTTTGGCAATCCAGCTAGCTTTTACGTTAGCCATAGCTTCAGCGTTGTCCAGAAACAGGATGTACGCGTCTTTATCTTTAATCACACTGTCAATCTGGCTCCATTTCAGAATACCGCCTTCTTTGGCATTGATGCGCATCAGAATCTGACGGCTATCAATTTCGTAAACGTATTTCTGAAAAAGCGCCTTGCTCTGCTCCATTTGCGAGATGCCCGTAATCTGTACGGCCCAGAAAAGTACGTACAGGATAGTCAGCAGCACAATGACGATGTAAATCCAGTAATTTGGGTAGACGCCGGTCAGGCTTAGCACTACGTTCAGCAGAATCAGGGCCAGCGGCACAAAAGCCCATGTCCAGTTTTGCTTTACCCACTGACGAAGGGCGATATTGATATACGTTTTTTGTTCTAAAGCGTATTTTTTGGTCTTAACAATCATGATACCTCTGCATAAAAATGCAAAGTTAGGGATAAAAGTCGGTAGTCGTCAGTGAATCGTTTTAATGATTGATGATTACGTACCGAAGCCCCACTTTACATTGAAAATCGGGCGCTACGTCGGTAAATTGTACCAATTTCTGTGCGCGTCTTCTATTCCGCTTCGTCACCTTTTGGCGAATAGCTATTAATTATTCTTTCCTGAAATGCAGTGCGTTGATTGTAAACTGATGATTGTCATTTTGCCGCATCAGTACGTATACCGAAAATGGCTGGCCGCCAGTGACATACGTACCAGTACTATACCGTAATTTATCAGACGCGCCCCGGTAAATGAATTGAAAACTCTGGGGTGGATATTTCTTGAAAAACGACCGGAGAATCAGAGCCGCATGCGTGGATTGCACCGACGTGAACTCGACGTGTTCGGTATCAATGACCAACTCAATGTTTTTGGCAAAACGTGTGGATAGCTGACTCGCATCGCCACTACGTAGCGAGGTCCCAACAGTTTGTGTAATGTCAACATCATTTGCGGCTACGCCGGGGAGTAGCCAGATTAGGGAGAGAGAGATAAAATTAAGTATAGCGTGCATGTCTGGTGAGTAGGGAGATGCTTTGCCCGACTAGAAGGCGAAAACTATGCCAACCGGATATCCAATACGCATATTTCATTGGCTATTCGCTTTTTCTCATCTTTGCAGCGTCAATTTCCCTGATTCTGATTGCCCATGACTACCAGCCAACCTACGCTTATTCTAAATGCTGAGCAGATTCGTCAGAAAATCAGGCGTATAGCGTTTCAGATATATGAAAATAATTTCGAAGAAACGACTTTGCTGCTGGCGGGTATTGCGGGTGAGGGATACTTCCTGGCGGAAGCATTGGCACAGGAATTGCAAACCATTGCCCCCTTTTCGGTAACACTGATACAACTTACGCTAAACAAAGCGCACGCTACGCAACCCGCCGTTCAAACTGATCAGGACGAAGTTGACTATACCAATAAAGTGGTCGTGATTGTCGACGATGTTCTCTATACAGGCCGTACGCTGGCTTTTAGTCTGCAACCGTTTCTGAACGTACCGATTCAGAAACTGCAAGTCGCCGTGCTGATTGATCGGAATCACCCGCGTTATCCGGTTGCCGCTGATTATAAAGGATATGAGCTAAGCACTACGCTGACAGAACACGTAGACGTAGTATTGAGCGATGCAGCCCGAATGGGTGTGTATTTACGGTAAGTCGATAGTCAGTAACCGCTAAATCAGTTACTGACTATCGACTAGATACAACTTGACGACTTTTTACGCTCTCGTGCTACGTATCAGGCTGACCCCTGTGAAGAAAAATATGGCTCCCAGGATGAGGTAAACGAAGGAAGCCTGAGCCACTCCGCCCTTAGTGAAGTCGATGCCGCCGTAAATCAGCCCAATCAGGCCGACGAGCGTTAAAACCATGCCAAATGCGCTTTTCATATTCATGACTACGTTGGTTTTTGTGTACAGAATAGTGTGTCGGCTATATAACTAACAACAACACAGAATGTCCCGAACGTAGCGAATTCTTTTGGGGAATTACTCCAGCAACACCATGATATCTTCTTTCGTAAGCGACTTCATGAAGTTTTCTTCGGTCGTGATGAGGCTGCCAGCGAGTTGCTGCTTGGCCCGCTGAAGCGATAGGATTTTCTCTTCGACCGTGTTTTTTGCGATGAATTTATACGTAAACACCGTTTTCTGCTGACCGATGCGGTGCGCCCGGTCAACGGCCTGCGCTTCGATGGCGGGGTTCCACCAGGGGTCCAGAATAAATACGTAGTCGGCGGCAGTGAGGTTGTGCCCCAGTCCACCGGCTTTGAGCGAAATCAGGAACAGTTTTACTGAATCGTCGGTCTGGAAAAGCTCGACCTGACTTTGGCGGTCGGTGGTGGCGCCGTCCAGATAAGCATATTTGATTTTTTGCTCTTTCAGGTATTGCTGTACTACGTTTAGGTGTTTAATAAATTGGCTGAATACGAGTACTTTGTGGTGGTCTCTCATCGCGCTTTCCAGCCGCATCAATACGTCGTCCAGCTTGCCTGAATCGCCTTCGTAATCGGCATCGACCATGCGTGGATGGTTGGCGATCTGCCGGAGTTTTGTAAGCCCCTGCAGTACAATCATTTGCGATTTGGCCATGCCTTCTTCTTCGATATGCTCCAGAATCAGGTTGCGGTAATACGACTTAGCTTCTTCGTACTGCTTTTCCTGATCAGGTGTCATCTCGCAATAAAGTACACTTTCTACTTTTTCGGGTAAGTCGGTGGCTACCTGCGACTTGTTACGTCGAAGCATAAAGGGCTTAATCAGACTGTAAAGCCGAGAGGTTTTCGCTTCGTCGTGCCGCTTCTCGATGGGAATCTGGTATTCATTCCGGAAAAACGACTGCGTTCCCAGCAAGCCCGGATTGATGAACGACAGTTGCGACCACAAGTCCATTGTGCTGTTTTCCAGCGGAGTGCCCGTCAGAATAAGCCGATGCGCTGTATTCAACTGCACTACCGCTTTGGTAATGTGCGACGACGGATTCTTGATCGCCTGCGATTCGTCGAGAATAACGTAGTTGAACCGATAATCGCTCAGCAAATCGATGTCGATACGTACGATGCCGTATGAGGTCAAAATCAGGTCGTAATTGTCGAACTGCGCCGTGTTTTTGTCGCGATACGTACCCGTATACACCATCACGCGCAGATCGGGCGTAAATTTCCGGGCTTCGAGTTCCCAGTTGTATAGCAACGACGTGGGCATTACCAGCAGACTCGGAGACGTAGCGCCGGCTTCTTTCTGACCTTGCAGCATCGCCAGCGTCATTACGGTTTTGCCAAGGCCCATATCATCGGCCAGACAGCCCCCGAAATTATACTGACGAAGGAAATTCATCCAGTCGTAACCTGCTTTCTGATAAGGACGTAACGTGCCCTTGAAGTGAACCGGCACCGGAAATGATTCGATGGTGTCGAAATCACGAAGCCGTTCCAGTTTGCGGCTTATAGTCGTGGTAGCGAGGTTGTTACGTTCAAGTTCCTGGACCAGTGCGATGTGGTGCTTTTGCAGCATCAACCGTTCGTCGGTGTCGTCGTCCAGGCGTTCCAGAAAGCCGAAAAGCTCAGAATAACGCGTGAACCAAACATCGGGGATGACCGCTATTTCGCCGTTTGGTAGTTTAAACTCGCGCTTTTTGTTCAGAATCAGATTACGCAGTTTCAGGAACGGAATCTCAAACTCGCCGAAGCGGACATTGGCGTAAATATCGAACCAGTCGCGCCCCTCCTGAATCGACACGCTGATGCTCGAATAGCCCAAAAAATACCGTTTACCATCCTGAACCGCCTGCCGAACCAGAAAACCCGATTCTTTAAGCTGCTGACCCTGTTCGGAGAGCCAGGAAAATGCCTCGGCTTTGGAAAGCGCAAGTCGCCCATGGTGCATCTCCAGACCTGTATCGCGCAGAAAACCAAGCTTTTGCTTTTCCAGTCGCTGGTCGCGACGTATTTTATGGAAGATGTATTCGTCGTTTTTCTTTTCCAGACTTACGTTGGACGACGGCCCGAAATTATCGAACCGGAAGTTGAAATCGCCGTACTGAAACGACAGATCGAAAACGATACGTTGGCTCGCTTCATCATCGTCATCAATCGTACCGACGCTCGACCCGTTCTGAAATAGCGGTGTCGATACGGTCCGGCTCGATTGTACCATCTCTGAAATGGTCAAAACCGGTACGGGCGGTAGAACCTCCGAGCGGATTTCAAACCCTTTTGGAAACACATCGTATGACGCAACGAGCTGAGTAACAAAACGTTCATAGTACTGTTGCTCGATGTTTCGAGGAATAACAATGTGGTTTTTGGCGAAAAACGGACGAAGTTTTTTGCCGTCTACATTCTTGCTGAAGTGATAGAGTTTATTACCGACCATCATGTAGGCCGGTTCATCGCAAATCATCAGCGCGTCTTTGAACTGAAAATCAACCCGTTCAGTCTCCACTACGTCGCGCCCGTCGGCCGAACGTATCGGGTACCGGATGATGGGGAAATAGTGCGTTGAATCCGGATTTCGGACAAAGTGAAAGTGTACCCGCGCGGGTTCCGGCATCCACTTGATACGTTCCCAGGCCGGGTTGCCGTCGTTGCCCATAATGTAGAAAGGCTTGTCGGGCAGGAGCGCCATAATCTGGGCTTTTATGTTTTCCAGATACCCACAAATGGCTTCTTGTACCAGTTTATCGCCTTTTTGCGGGTCATAAATTTTCAGGAAAAAATCGACGGCGGGTAGTTTGCGTGTATTGAATTTCTTGACGATGGTGTCCTGCTGAATGCTGTCGATAAGCTTGACCAGTTCGAAGTCTTTTTCGTCGAGTTCCTGAGCAAATTCACCCACGTTTTGCGTGGAGAGTGTCTGGTTTTGTAGCGTCAATTCACCCCGCGCATTTAGCTGAATAACAAACGCTTCGATTAAATAACCCAGAAACTCATGGTCGAGTAACGAGTAGACAATTTGAAACGGTTGCGCGGGCGATACTTTCATGGTAATACGTCACACAGAACCGACTTCATCAGAAGCGGAACCGGGGCTGGTATAGGTGAACAACTGGTATAGAACTGTGGCTGGATACGGGTGTCAGTAAACCGCAAAAAATGGTCATAAATAACTCAAATTGAGTTCATTATGCATAAAATACAGTTTTCAACGGTTTCAAATATACGAATCAAAACAAAATGTTCAAGGAAGATTTAGACAAATTATGTAACCAAATTTTGCCACCAGGCTAAACTTTATTTAACGGTAAATTCGGTTCATCGGACGACTCTTACTTCTTCTCATAAACCAGCCCTACCGTAAACCGAAAATCATCGTTCTGACGGCCCGGTACAACCAGACTTTCGTACGCATTAGCCACCGTCGAACGTAGACTAATGATCTCGGTCAGTTTCACCTGAACACTTAGGCTGGCGTTCCAGCGGACATTATACGTACCGAGGGCGGGCTGGTAGAAAGCGGTATGGGTAACCGTCCAGCGATCTTTATCGAACTTGTATTCACCAAACAGACGTACCGAATTCCGGAAAATATAAATATCATTGAGTTCAAAAAAATCGGTGTTCTCGTGAAGAATGACGTTGGTAAGTGAAATATAGGCCCGTTGTTTGTTCACCAGCTTGTATCCGATGCCAGCAGCGGCTGTCAATCGACGCGCAATCTGGCGAAGGTTGCTACGTTCATACGAACCAAAAGCCAGGTAATACAGTCGTTTTTCATGACGAAATGTGGTTCGTAGATCGCCAAACCATTCGCGCTCAGCCAGCAGACCACTTTGTTTGCCGTAAACAAATGACGGGCTGGTCGATAACTTGAAATAATGATTTAACTGATAATCAAAAGCACCTGTAAGCTGTAATAATCCGCGGTTGACATTGCCTGACGTAAAGGTGCCGTCGGCCGTAAACTTGTATCGATATTCAATCTGGGTCGAATCGGCCATGTCTGCTTCATCTTCGCCCTGGTCGGCCGTACCCACGCTACTTGAATCAGCATCAGACGTGGCTTGGGTGCTGTCGGGTTGGGAAGGACGTAGCGGATCGGGTTGTTCAACAATCTGGCCAAACGCTACGTATCGAGCCCCAAGCAGGCTGAAAAGCAGCAGTAAGAAGCGGATATTTTTCATGAAATGCTGAGTAGTGAACCCGCAACTTAGAAAAAACGATACATTTGACCGCAGTTTAAAGCCGCAAATTATTCTGTGAATCATTAATCACATTGTCTTTTTATGACTCGTTGGGGAGTACTCGGGCCGGGACGTATCGCCCATAAATTTGTGCAGGATTTATTAACTGTACCTGGTAACCAGCTTTATGCAGTTGCCTCATCGGATCAGCAACGCGCCGACGATTTTGCCCAGCAATACGGTGCACCGCATGCGTTCGGTACGTATGAAAAATTATTGACGCTCCCAGATTTAGACGTAGTGTATGTAGCCACTCCGCACGTCAAACACCACGAACACGTATTGATGCTGCTCAACGGTGGCGTAAACGTATTGGGTGAAAAACCGTTTGCCATGAATAGCCAGCAGGTTCGGGAAATGGTTGAAACGGCGCGGGCGAAATCCGTTTTTTTGATGGAAGCGCTCTGGAGTCGTTTTATGCCGAGCATTTTGCACGCAATGGAATTGGTGGAGTCGGGTAGCATTGGTAAAGTTGTGTCTGTAAAAGCCGATTTTGGTTTTAAAGCACCGTTTCTGCCCGAAAAGCGTCTTTTTAATAAAGAGCTGGGCGGAGGGTCGTTGCTCGATATTGGTATTTATCCGCTTTTTCTATCTTATCTATTGTTGGGAAAACCGGCTACGATTAAAGCTTCTGCCAATTTTGGAATCACCGGCGTTGATGAACAATGTGGCATGGTATTAACGTATCCAAACGGCCAGTTGGCGCTGCTCGACAGTACGTTGCTGGCCGATACAGATTGCGTCGGCCTTATTCAGGGCGAATCGGGGCAGGTTCGCATTCATAACCGATTCCACGAAAGCAAAAGCGTTACGTTGCACCGCGACGGCGAAGAACCCGTTACTACGTCATTCGACCGTACTACGTTCGGGTATGATTACGAGATTCAGCACGTAGTACAATGCCTTTCTGAAGGACGTACCGAAAGCCCGCTCTGGTCGCTCGATGATAGTTTGAATCTGATGGAGTTACTGGACGCAGTTCGGGCCGAAGCGGGAATAGCTTACGGAGAATGAATAATAGAAAATGGATAATGACAAAGTGAACCTGCGTACCTTTGCGCATTAGTTATTCGACATTATCCATTATTCCTTTCTGAATGGATCGCTATGCGCAGCGCGGGGTTTCCGCTAGTAAAGAAGACGTTCACAACGCCATCGCCCAACTCGATAAAGGGCTTTTCCCGAAAGCATTCTGCAAAATTGTACCCGATACGTTGGCGGGTGATCCTGATTTCTGTACCATCATGCATGCCGATGGAGCCGGCACAAAATCTTCGCTGGCGTATCTCTACTGGCGCGAAACCGGCGATTTAAACGTCTGGCGAGGTATTGCACAAGATGCGGTGGTGATGAATACCGACGACCTGATTTGCGTGGGAGCTACCGGACCAATGCTGCTGTCATCGACCATCGGACGTAACAAAAACCTGATTCCGGGCGAAGTGATTGCTGAAATCATCAATGGTACGGAGGAAGTGCTGCAAATGCTACGTGATCACGGCATCGAAATTTATAGCACAGGTGGCGAAACTGCCGACGTTGGCGATCTGGTACGTACCATTATTGTCGATAGCACCGTCATTGCCCGGATGCGACGTAGCGAAGTGATTAGCAACGACCGTATTCAGCCGGGCGACGTTATTGTAGGACTGGCTTCCTATGGGCAGGCTACCTACGAAACAGCATACAACGGCGGAATGGGCAGCAACGGCCTGACCTCTGCCCGCCACGACGTACTGGCGCATTATCTGGCCGATACGTATCCCGAAAGTTTTGATCCGGCTGTAGATAATACGTTAATATATAGCGGTTCAAAAAAGCTAACCGACACGATTTCGTCGGTGCCTGACGGGACGAATGTTGGTCAACTTATCCTCTCACCCACGCGTACTTACGCTCCCGTTGCGAAAGTGTTGCTCCATGAGCTGCGTGAGCACATTCACGGCATGGTGCATTGTTCGGGTGGGGCCCAAACGAAAGTGCTGCACTTTGTTGATAATCTGCACATTATTAAGGATAATCTATTTCCAATTCCTCCTCTGTTCCGGCTCATTCAGGAGGAAAGTAATACAGACTGGAAGGAGATGTACAAGGTGTTCAACATGGGGCATCGACTAGAAATTTATCTGCCCGAGAACGTAGCGCAACAGGTTATTGACGTATCACAGTCGTTTGGTATTGATGCGCAGATAATTGGTCGGGTTGAAGCGCATACAGGTAAGCAGGTGACTATCCAGAGTGAAGTCGGTAAATTTATTTATTGAGTTTACTTGAGACTTTTTACCATAATTTCTGTCGTAAGGGCTTAACCACCCTAACGTAACGTTTTTATGGTGAAAATTTACACCGTCTGTACACTGGCCCTACTGGGAATCACCTCAAGAATTTCGGCCCAAACTGTCTACTTCGATCAGAATTTTTTGGCGGGTGGTCCCGTTTCCAACTACGTTAGTGCAACCCCTAACAACGGTCAGGTTAACGGAATAGCGGGCCTGAGTGCTACCATTACAAATAATGCTGTTCAGTTTTCGCGCCCTACGGATAGTGGTTCAGGATATATAACGCGTACTACTGATTTTTCGGGGCCGCCGACCTCACTACATGTTCAGTTCAGTTTTGAGGCAATCTCAAACGACGTATCAGTGACGGGTACGAATGCCGTAGTGTTTTACGTGGGCAGCAATTTTGTTGCCGGTCAGTTAAACCCAGATGTTGCGGAAACCTACGCGCGATTGTCCATTGCTTTTTCGGCTGCGGGTTCTGGCCAGTTTCGTGTACGCACGGTTCCAAATGGGGGAGGAGGTGTCACTAGTGCCTCGTTTTCCGGCCGCCAAACTATTACGTTTGCCATGAACAATTCGGGTGCTACGCTTAACTACGTATCGCCCACGGGGTCGATGGAAAGTCTGCTTAACGATACGTATGACATATGGATTGGCACCACCAAGTTTGTTAATGACCAAGCTGTTTTAACTCCCAGTCAGACGATTAGTGACTTCAAATTCAGGATGAATGATGGTGTGGGTGTTATGCAGATTGGCAACATTCTTATGCGCGACATTAGTGGCGTGCTTCCTGTTACGTTGCTTGGGTTCTCCGCCAAACCCGAAGGCAATCGCGTTCAACTGGCCTGGTCTACTACGTCGGAACGTAACGCTGATCGGTTTGTCGTCGAACGTAGTAGGGATCTGAACGAGTACGTATCAATAGGGGAGGTGACAGCTAAAGGCACGACCGATCAGCGGCAATACTATGGCTTAACCGATTTCAATCCTGAACCGGGTGCCAATTATTACCGGCTCAAGCAGATCGATCTTGATGGTACGGCGCACATTTTTAAGTCAGTGTCAGCCATTACGCAAACCAACGAACCCGTCGTCTCGGTTTTCCCAAATCCAGCTTCCCCTGACCGGATTCACCTTCGCCTTTGGAATGCTGACGGTGCTGAGATACGTTTGCTAACCCCTGCCGGTCAAATCATAAATGGACATTTGGAACGCCAGTCTGGTGAAGCGGATTGGGTACCAGATCAGCCGTTGTTGCCAGGTATTTATTTACTGGAAGTTCGCGTAAATGGGCAACGAAGAACGACGAAGGTGCTGGTACGTTGAAAACTATTATGACAGAATCGAGTCAGGAACGAATGCCATTACTCTGATTAATAGCATTCGTTCCTGACTCGATTCTTGTGAGTTATTACGCTAATTCTAATTCTTCTGTTGGAACCGCCTGCACTTCTACGTTTGGTGGAAGTAGTTTATAAAGCACTGGCGTAACAATACGGGATAATAACGTGCTGGAAATCAGGCCGCCAATAAGTACCCAAGCCAGAGGTGAATACAGTGGATTTCCTTCAAAAGCTAATGGCATTAGCCCACCGATGGCCGTCAGGGAGGTCAGTACAATTGGTACAAAACGGACTTCACCCGCTTCTTTAATCGCTTCGACTAAAGGCATCCCCTCCGCCCGTAGCTGATTCGTAAAATCGACCAGCAGGATAGAGTTTTTCACTTCGATACCAATCAACGCAATCAGCCCGATTACGGCCACAAAGGAAAATGGATTGCCAGTCAGCAACAGTGCGATAATGGCCCCAATGATGCCCAAAGGAATAACCGATAACACAATCAGCGTACTTTTAATTGTACCAAATTCCAGAATCAGAACGGCCATGAACCCGAAAATAGTAATCAGAATAATGGTACCCAATCCGCTGAATGACTGCTCACGGCTTTCTAACTCACCCGCTGCTACGTAGTGAAAACCGGTCGGAAATTTCATCGCATTCAGCTTGTTTAATACGTCGGTATAGACATTATCGACCAGATGACCGGTTTTGACGAAGGCTGTTACCGTAGCAAATCGATCTTTATCGTAATGGCGAATCTGGCTGGTGCCGGTTTCAAACTCTACATCAGCTACCTGTTTTAATGGTACAGCCCCACCCGTTAATGTGTTAACGTACAGATTGTTAAGTACGGATTGATCTGTCGTTCGGCCCTTCGGTAACGTAACGTTGATGATGTAGTCGTCCGATCCGGCGCCCTGGGCATCGTTGGCTGGCTTGAAAGTGCCGACGTTCAAGCCAGCCACTGCTAGTCGGATTGTGCGGTTGATATCGGCAATTGAGAGTCCCAATAACCCTGCTTTCTCTTTGTTGACCTTGATACGTAGGTCCGTTTTGCGATTAGCGAGTGGATTGTTTACGTAAATCGTACCCGGTATTTGCTTCAATACCGTTTCAACGCGGGCTGCTACGCTACGTAGTGTGTCCAGATTCTCGCCAAATACCCGAATGGCTACGGGCGCTTCCTGTTGTGGTCCCTGCTCGAAGTCTTTAACCTCGATTTTGGCATTTGGATACTGGGCAAATTGCTCCCGGTATTTGTCGATAATCGCCCGTTTTTCGGCTGGTTCCACATCGTTCAATTGCACAAAAAACTGCGAGAAATTAGCCGATTCGTTACGTTGGGCGATGTTGTAATAGATGCGCGGATTTCCTTTTCCAACGTTGGTGGTGAAGTGCTTAACGGATGGTTCGCGTTTCAACTGGCTTTCAACGTAGCGGGCCACGCGGTTTGTTTCGGTCAGGCTGCTTCCATCGGGCGTTTCAATATTGATCAGAAATTGCGGTTTCTCAGAAGCCGGAAACAACCCAAAGCCTACTTTGCCTGCCATTGACAACGCTCCGCCAAAAATAGCCAGCGCTACCAGCAACGTAATAACTGGTCGATCGAGTGCTACGTTCAGCAGGCGGCTGTAGGAACCACTGATGCCTTTTTTCAGCGCACGCATAAAAATATTGCCTTCAGCATTGTGCTCCTGTTTAAGGATTCGGCTCGATAAAAACGGCACAATAGTGAGCGAAACGAGCAGCGATGCTAGTACTGTTGTAACGACCGCCATCGGCAGCGAACGAATAAAATCGCCGGATGCTTCGGGTAAGAACATGAGCGGCAAAAACGCCAAAATCAACGTAGTGGTACAGCCAATAACAGCCAGCGTGATCTGGCTGGTGGCCTTGATAGCCGCTTCCTTTTTCGAGAACCCTTCACGTATATATCGCTCGATGTTTTCAACCACTACAATACTATCGTCAACCAGAATCCCTAAAGCCACGATAAGTCCAACGATGCTTAACTGATTGATACTGTAGCCAAATACGTTCAAGAGTGATAACCCGATCGCCAGCGAAAGTGGGATGGAAATCATGACCACGACGGCAGCCCGGAAACCCAGCGGCAGCAAAGTGAGTGACACCAGCAAAATGGCAATGGCAAAGTCGGTGGCGAAGTGCGAAAGCCGTTTCCCCACGCTGGCAGCCTGGTCGAAATTTTTGACAAGCTTAATGTGGGGCGGCAGGGTTTTGGCAAAGTCGTCGATAACCGGGTTGAGCTGTTTACCAACTTTATCAATGTTTTCACCCAATTTCTGGCTAGCTGTTACCAGTACCGCCCGGTGGCCGTCAAGTCGGGTAATGTGCGTTACGTCTTCAAGGTTGTAGTCAACATCAGCGATATCGCGCAGGTAAATAATTTTCTGCCCATTGGTCGATACAATAGTGTTTCGAATGTCGTCTAATGATTGGTAATCGCCAGCGGTTTTTACGTTAAATTTCCTCGTTCCTACCTGAATACTTCCGCCCGGAATTACTGCGTTTTCAGCCTGTAATGCTCCGATGACCCGGTTGGTTGGAATGCCTTCCTGCGACATTTTGTCGATGTTGAGCGCGACCCGTACTACGTTGGCGGGGTAACCCCAGTCTTTCACGTTTTTAAGGCTGGTAATCTTCTCCAGCCGTTTTTTTAGGTCGTCGGCGTAGTTGCCTAACTCCTTATCCGAAGCCACTTCCGACTGTAGTGCCACCTGCACGATATTTACGTCGGAAGGGGAGAATTTCAGAATGTCAATTTTGAAAATATCAGCGGGCAGTTCACTACGTAGCGCCCCCACTTCACGAACGATTTCCTGATATTTTTCGTCGGGATCTTCGCTGTACTCATAAGTCACCCGAAACACCGCCAGGCCGTCATCTACATTGGTTACTACGTGTTTAATGTTGTCGAGTTCATTAAATCGTTTCTCGGCGGGATCTACGACAAGTTCCTCCATATCGAGGGCGTCGGTGCCGGGATAAACGACGGCTACGGCAAATTCAGGGGCCGTAAATTCGGGATCTTCGCCCCGCGGCATGTTCATTAATGAGTTGATACCCAAGGCTGCAACTCCTAGGAAGAGTACCAGCATGAACTGCCAGTTTTTGACGGAAAAAGAAGATAGATTCATAGTTTCTCTAAACGCAGGGCCACCAAGGATTGCACGGAGATCAGTAAGATTTCCGAATAGTCTATGGTTCTACTCTGTGCTCTCCGTGTTTAAGTGATTATTTAACAACGACGCTTGACTCTTCTGTCAAGAATGCGGAACCTGCTGTTACTACGTCTTTTACGCCGGATAACCCATTAATCAGCAACACTTTATCCTTTTCCAGGAAACCAATTTGGACGGGCGTTTTGCGAACGTGTTTATGATCGTCGGCCAATACGTAGACGAAGCCTTCTTTGCCATTTCCTTCAATGATAGATTCAACCGGAACCAGCGCATACGAGCGGCTTTGGACCGGAACAAGGGTTACTTTGGCAAACAGACCTGGAGCAAATTTCACAGCGCCGGGAGTGATACGTACTTCCACTTCGTAAAGCTTGTTAACTGGATCGGCAGCCTGAGCTAATTCGCTGACGGTGCCTGTAAACGTATGACCGGGATACGCATCAAGCGTGATGCTGGCTCGATTGCCCATCCGAAGTCGCGCCCAGTCTTTGTCGGATACGCCGACTCGAACGACCCAATCGCTGGGGCGGTTCGACGAAATCAGGTAAACCGATGCGCCTGCCGAAGCAAACTCACCCACATTGGTCAGCTTGCGCGTTACAGTGCCATCGACGGTGGCGTGGATTTGAGCGTAGCTACGGTTGAACTGAGCGATGGTTAGATTCTGTTTCGCTACGTTCCGACCCGTTGTGGCATTCTGGAGTTGTTCGAGCGTGGCTGCGGTATCGGCGTAGAGACTTTTTACACGACCTAAATCGCGTTCGGCTTTTTCGTGGGCAAGCTGCGCCTGACTGACCTGAGCATTAATTTCGGTTAAATCGAGCGTAGCAAGCAGTTGACCTTTACGTACCGTTTGCCCCTCTTCGACAAACATCTGGTTAATAATGCCGCCAATTTTGAATGACAGCCGCGCTTCCTTCGCCGACGAAACTAGTCCAGAAGCTATCACCGGCTCGGCACGTACCACTGTACCGACAGGCGTTAGTTTAATGGGCACTACGTTCTCGGAGGCTGTTTCGGTCGAGTGCTGGCGTTGATTATCACCAGCTTTAGTACCGCAGGCCCAAATGCCAACGGCAATCAGAGCAGAGAGAATAAATGATAGAAATTTCATGATAATGCTAGTTTACTGAGATAGTTTTATGATTTCTGGTTGCTTAAATAGAAGGCCATTATTGTACCGCCACAGCCCGGTCGAGGGCGGCCCGTTTAACCAGTAGGTCCATTCGGGCGAGCGAATGCTGCAGTTGAGCAGTTTGCTGGTCGTTCTGATAGCGTAAAAATTCAATCAGAAGAGACTGACCGTTGCGATATTTGCTGTCGATGACTCGTAATGTCTGGTCGGCGTTGCGCATCCCGCTTTCGGTAGCTGTCAGACTCTCGTTGGCTGCATTCAGGTCATAATAAGCCTGCAAAACCTGAAGCTGAATCTGACGTTGTACTTCAGTAAGCCGCGTCTGAAGGGCCTCCGTCTGCACTTTAGCCTGTTGAATCTTCGAGCGTTTTTCGTAGCCACGGAATAAATCCCATTGCAGACCGAGCTGCGCTACTACGTATGCCTGATTCTTAAACGTATACCCAAATCCCTGGAATCCAGTGTTAGCACCTACATACACATTCGGAATTTTAGCGTTGGCTTCGTTCAGCTTTACAGCTGTTTGGGCCGCGTTGAGGGAACCGTTCAACTGCATTACTTCCTGTCGGCTATGAAGCGCAGTTTGCTGTAAATCAGTTAGATTTTCTTTTGGCTCTGGCAAAATCTTCGTTAGTGAAGAATCGACATCAATACGTTGCGTGAGATCCCGGTTGAGTAAAAAATTGAAGTAAGCGCGGGCCGTCTCCCGGTTTTTTTCGGCCACGGCTAGTTGCTGATCAATTTTACTGACTTCATAGCGAGTCGACGTAACGGTTTCTTTGGTCGCTACGTTGTTACTGACCAATTTTTCGTTCAGGCGAGCCAGTTCCGTTAACACATGGCGCGAATTTTCGAAAATGCGAATGGCGTCGAGCGTTTGTAGATATTGATAATAAGCCGTGGCGATGTTATAGCGCAATTCGTTTTCAACAACCCGTCGGCGGGCTTCCTGCGCTGATAGTAATTGTTTCTGAATCAGAAAATTATATTGAATGTCTGTATTGAAAATAGCATACTGAATACTCAGTTTGGTGTCGTGAAAGTTATTAGGAGCCAGCAGTTGGTTTACATTCTCGATATTGGTTGGAAAGCGATCGGTACCAGTGAGCTGGTTGAGTGCTTTATACGCTGGATTGAGCATATCGCCCACCGGAAACTCCAATCGTCGCCCGCCAGCCGCCAGCGAATACGTCGGGTTAAAAGCCACTCGTGGATAAAACAACGACCGTGCCTGATTCAATGACTCCGTCACACGGCTGATTTCTAGCGATTCCTGACGTAGTGCCAGATTATTTGCCAGCCCCTCCCGAACGTAGTTCTCCAGAATAATCGACTGACCTGATGGCGCCGGTTGGGCTGCTGTACTGATTGGCAGAAGCAGCGCCAGATAATGGATGTATCTGTGAATAAGCCTCATAATCGATTGTTAGTTAATGAACAGTGTTTAGTGAATGGGTAAAAAATTTATAAGCCTCTTTTTATTGTTGCAATGAACAATTCGAACACAGTATCAACTAGCGTTTGAGCGTCTTCTTCAAACATACTCATGCGCTTCCGTAGGTGTAAGGCTACCAGCCCATGAACCGTGCTCCAAATCATTAAACCTGCCTGGTCAGCATTGGGGTGTTTGATTGCGCCAGCGTCAATACAGCGTTGCACAACCTGTTGTAAAAGTCCGAATGCCCGATGACCATCTTCCCAGACATCCTCCCCGCAGGCAAGGTTATCGATAGGAGCGGTCATAATGAACATCAGGTCATATAGTTCAGGGTTTTCAAAAGCAAATCGCAGGTAGATCCGGCCCATTTCGATAAGCGTTTCCATTGGGTCCTGAATGGTTGCGATAGGGGTGAATTCGTCGATCAGTTTTAGGAATGCTTTCTGATGCAGTGCAAAAAACAGTTCGTTCTTATCTTTAAAATACAGATAGATAGTTGCCGGGCTATACTCAATTTCGTCCGCAATGTTGCGAATGCTCACTTTATCGAAGCCATTAGTAAGAAATAACTTTTGCGCTCCTTCTAGAATGAGCTTCCGCATTTCTTCCCGTTCCCGTTCTTTTCGCTCTACAATACCCATAATTAATCTCAATGAACGACGCAAACTTACTGAACACTGTTTAGTAAACAAGTTTTTTCGCGAAAATTTTTCGTAACAAGTTTGATTTTCTCCAGACTAACTCGTCTACTGTGACAATTAATCCTTTTAATATGTTACGTATCTAATCGTTGATTAGGCTTTTACGCGGACGGAAGTCTGCAAAACTTAAGATGAAGAAATATTTTTTTCGGCTAATTCTGGTTCTATGTGTTCTGTTCCTAAACCAGCAAACTACATGGGCTCAACTCGCTAAAGGCTACAATCTTGGCGACGCAATTGCTGATTTTCAACTGAAAAGCGTTGATGATAGAACAGTTTCGCTGGCGAATTATAAGGGACAAAAGGGGTTGATTGTTGTGTTCACTAGTAATCATTGTCCGTTTGCCAAAGCCTATGAAGACCGTATTATAGCGTTAGACCGCAAATTTTCGCCACAGGGATACCCGGTACTGGCCATCATGCCGAACGATCCAGCTGCCTACGAAGACGATACGTTCGAACAAATGAAAATTCGTTCCCGCGACAAAGCATACCCATTTATTTATGCAATGGATGATACGCAAGCCGTAGCTCGCTCATTTGGTGTTATTCGTACCCCTCAGGTATACGTACTGAACCAACGCGACGGTCGCTTCATTCTCGAATACGTTGGGGCGATTGATGACAATCCGCAAGACCCAGTAAACGTACAGCGACGCTACGTTGATGAAGCAATAACGAGTTTGCTGACCGGACGACCCGCTCAGTCTCCACTTACAAAACCAATTGGATGTGCTATTAAATGGAAGTAAACGTAGTTGGAAAATGTACGTACTGCTACGTTATCAATTATTTTCTAGTTGCTTCTTCTTCTGTTTTGGCATGTCATTTGCCAATGGGGTTTGTAACAATCAAACTACACACAAACGGTTATGAAAAAGTCACAATTAATTATGAAACGGGTTAAGTATGTTGCTGGTACGTTGTTGCTGGTAGCTTCGCTGACATTTACACAAGCCTGTAGGTCAGATAATAAAGATGAGTCGCGAACGGAAGATGCACTCGAAAAAACCGGTGATGCCATCAGTGCTGACGCCAAAGATGCCGCTGCTGAAGCTAAAGAAGATATCCGAGAAGCAGGTGATAAAGCCGAAGCCAAATCTGACGAAATATCGGCTGATTTCAAGCGTGAACGCGATGAAGCCGTTGCAAAAATGAAAGTGGAAAAAGACAAACTGGACGCTAAAATCGCTGATATGAAGGCTGATATGAAGCGCGACGGTGCTAAAGCAAAAGCAGAATCAAAAGAGCAGCTCGCCAAACTTGAAGACGAACGTGAAGAGCTTGGTCATGATATCGACAAGGCCCAAAACGCTACCGCAGCTGCTTGGAAAGATATAAAAGCTGGCTTTAAAGAGGCCGGTAGAAATGTCGGTGATGCCTTCGATAAAGCGGGCGACAAGCTAGACCGTGATGGCAAAAAAGACTAATAGGTAATCTTATTTTGCAAAAAATGCCGACCTGTCAGGTCGGCATTTTTTGTGGAGTTTTGTGGCATTATGTCTACAGTTTTTTCTTGTAGAATCAGGCTGTAGAGATAGAGCCATACTTTTTATACATGTTTTTTAGTGGCCGAAAATTGCCGCTTTCATTACTAAAGCGACTGGCTAAATTGATTTGCTATCTGCAGATTGATTGTTATGTAACGGAACTCTTTTTGCCGAAAAATAACTCCTTTTTGTTCAATTAGACTTACTTATGCGTAGGTTCAAAATGAGACGCCTGTCTATATTATCGACAAAAAAGTCGCGGTTATTTAAAAAGCTGATTACTACTTTGGGTTTACTAACTGTTAGGAGTAGCTGCGTGGGTAAATGCGTATATTGATACGTTAAAGAATCGGTTCTATCCGGTGGGTCACGCGCCCCGCGGTTGGTACATCGCTCCGTTTGTGCGGTAAGCTAGTATGGGGTTTAGTTACCTTAGATTCTCCGACAATCACTGCTACGTTAAATGGGCAATATTATGCCATTCGCGCTTTTGGATTGGCGCGAGCCTACGATTTTTTAGTGAATACAATTAGAAACGTAACTTAGCATGGGCTATTAGGGCAATCGTTCTAGGAAAACAGGCTAAAAATATGTTACGATTTGACAAACAGTTTGGTATAAAGTTTGCCCATTAATGAGAGGAAATAAGCAGAGGAGAGCCAACTAAAACGTATGTTGATACACATTTGTTTGTTGCCAATTAACCATTTTTAGGAAAAAAGCCGGTACGCAGTTCCCAAAACCCTTGTATTCGAGGAGGGAAAATTGTTATTTTGCGGGCTAAATTGTTTGTTAAAAGCGAAATGTCTGTCATTAATAAGATCAGAGAGCGTTCAGGATTAGCAGTTGGTATTATTGCCGTCAGCTTGATTCTGTTTATTGTGGGTGGTGATTTGCTGGGTGGCCGCAGCCTTTTGTTCGGTGGAGATCAGCAGAAAGTCGGTGAAATTGACGGCAAATCCGTCGATTATCAGGAATTTAACGCCAAAGTAGATGAAATCCGGGCGCAGTATGAGCAACAGACAGGTCGCCCGCCGGGTGATCAGGAAATGACTCAAATTCGTGAGCAAGCCTGGAATCAGCTGCTGTTTGAAATTGCTTACCAAAGCGAATTCGACAAACTTGGTTTGAAAGTATCACCCGAAGAGTTGGTTGATATGGTACAGGGAAATAACATTAGCCCTACCGTACGTCAGGCCTTCACTAACCCACAAACGGGTGTTTTTGATAAAAGCTCGATCATCAGCTACCTCAAAGGGTTAAAGAATTTGCCCCCTCAACAACAGGCTGCCTGGGCAAGTTTTGAAAAAAACCTAAACTCGGATCGCCTGCGTGACAAATACGAAGGGCTGATGCGCTTGTCGGTTTATGCAACCACGGCTGAAGCACAGAAAGAATATCAGGCGCAGAATTCGAAGGCAAATGTAAAGTTCCTTTTCGTGCCTTTCCACACCATCAACGACACGACGGTGAAGGTAACGGATTCAGAACTTCAGGACTATCTGGATAAGCATAAGGATGAATATCCAGGTTCTGATAGCCGATCACTTCAATACGTAACGTTTTCGGTAACACCCTCGAAAGAAGACAGTGCTACGCTCTATAATGACATTAAGTCGTTGGCGCGTGGCTTAGGTGCCGCTAAAGACGATTCAGTTTTTGCTCAGCAAAACAGCGATGTTCGCGTACCGCTCTACCTAACCGCAGGAGAAATGCCTGAACAACTACGGGCTTCTATTGCTACGTTCGCGCCAGGTGGTATTTATGGGCCTTTCCGTGAAGGAAATACGTATTTCATCTATAAATACGGCGGCACGAAAAAAGATACCAGCTTTACGGCTCGCGCCAGCCACATCCTGATTCAGACCAAAGGACTGGCAGATTCGGCTAAAGTCCAGGCGCGTAATCGGGCCGAAGCCTTACTGAAGCAGATTCAGGGTGGCGCTAATTTCGAAGCTCTCGCACAAACCAACAGCGAGGATGGGTCGCGGTCGCAGGGTGGTGACCTCGGTTATTTCAAAAACAACGGGCAAATGGTTAAACCGTTTGAAGCGGCTGTGTTTGGCGCTACGTCGGCCGGTTTGATTCCCCGTCTGGTAGAGACCGAGTTCGGTTATCACATTATCAAAGTAACCCAGCCGAAAACCAACGTATTATATCGCATTGCGGGTATTGGCAAAACCATCTCACCAAGTCAGACAACTCGTGATGAGGCCCTTCGGAAAGCTGACCAATTTGCGTCGGAAGTTCGGACAAAGGAGCAATTTGATGCAAAGGTGAAAGAAGATAAATCGGTGGTTGTTGCCACGGCAGATCGTTTACCCGAAAGTGCTGCTCAAATCAATGCTTTGGGAGGAACTGAAGTTCGGCAGATTATCCGCTGGGCTTTTGATAAAGGAACCGACATTGGTGAGGTATCAGAACCATTTATTGTTGGTGATCAATACGTTATAGCTGTGTTAACCAAAAAGTCGGAAAAAGACAAAGTGACCGTAGATGATTTCCGCACGGAATTAACGACGAAAGTACGTAATGAATTGAAAGGTCAGCAGATCGTCGCTAAGCTTGGAAATGCTACTGGTTCTCTGGAAAGTATCTCGCAGAAATACGGTGCTGGTGCGCTGGTTGAAACTGCCGACGATATTAATCTCGCAACTGGTTTCTTACGTAGCGCTGGTGTTGATCCTGTAGCTTTAGGAAAAGCATTTGGTTTAAAAGTTGGCAAGCGGTCGAAGCCGTTTGTAGGTGAAGGTGGCGTTCTAATTATGGAAACAGAAGCCATGATTCCAGCACCTGCGATTGCTGACTACAACATGTATAAGACGCAGCTTCAGCAAAACAATACGTCGCGGGTTGGTTTCTACATTAATGAGGCTATTAAAGATGCTGCTAACGTAGAAGATCGCCGGGCTAAGTTTTATTAGTCATTTGCTTAAGTAAATCGAAACGCCCGCTTCTGACGTTCAGAAGCGGGCGTTTTTGTAATGTGGATGGTAATCCGCAGTATCAGGCTCAAAACTGCAAGTATTATTCACGTTACTTAATTTGTTGCTGCAGGTACGTTATCATCTTTGCCAGTGCACGTGAGCGATGGCTAATACCGTTTTTCTCAGTAATGCTCATTTCGGCAAATGTACGGTCATACCCATCTGGCTGAAAAACTGGGTCATAACCAAATCCTCCATTGCCACGCGGCTCCAACTGGATTTGCCCCGTAATGATACCTTCAAATTGGTGTTCAACGCCATGCAAAATCAGCGTAAAAACGGTTCGGAATTGTGCTTTTCGGTTCGTTACCTCCGAAAGGTTTGTAAGTAGTTTCTCAACATTTTTCTTGAAATCCCGGCTACCGGAGTAAAACGCAGAGTCTACTCCTGGTTCGCCATTAAGGGCGTCGACTTCTAAGCCTGAATCATCGGCAAAACAGGAAATTCCGAAATGCGTCCAGACATAATCAGCTTTCTGGCGAGAATTACCCGGAATAGTACCAGTAGTTTCTGGCAATTCCTCATCGCAGCCAATTTCACGTAGCGTTTTCAGAGCGAATAACTGGCCAAGCTGATCAGCAACTTCGTCTATTTTGTGTTGGTTATTTGTGGCAAAGCAAAGTTCCATAGTAAACAAAAAAAGCCGTTTACAGCTAGATCTGCAAACGGCTTTTAAATGAAATAAGAAAAAATTAGCGACTTGGAGGTGCTTGCGGCATACCTGGCTGAGGAGCCTGCCCTTTCTGAATATCCATTACTTCAATATCAAAAAGGAGAACCGAATTCGCTGGAATTGCCTGATTTCCACGAGCTCCGTACCCCAACGTTGATGGAATAATGAGCGTCGCTTTTTCACCTTTATGAAGTTGCATAATACCGTCTTCCCAGCCTGGAATAACCATCCCAGCACCTAATTGAAGCTGGAAAGGTTTGCCCCCCGCTTGTGGATTAGTGCGTGAGTTATCAAACTCTTTTCCGTTCAGTAATCGACCTGCGTAATGAACCGATACTACGTCTCCCGGCTTAGGATTGGGTCCCGAGCCAGGCTGATTTACAATGTAATAAACTCCTGATGGTGTTTTCTTCACTTTATCCGTCATTCCGTTTTTAGCAACATAGGCTTCAATGGTTTTGGCATCGATACCTTTTTGTTTTTCGAAATCAGCGGCTTGTGTTTTCTTATACTCGTCTTCGGTTTGAATGTTCAACACCTTCACGGCAATGCCGATGTCAGTGCCTTTCTGAACGCCCGGAGGCAGTGGCTGCATGGCTTTGGTGAAGATAGAGTCGGCGCTTACGTAGAACGTAGCACTATCGCCTTTGCCCAGCATAGTCAGGCCTTCTTCATAAGATCCTTTAAAAGGAGGAACTTGAAGCAGCATCTGAAAAGGAGCTCCTTCTTTGTGCGTATCCCGTAGCACCGAATCCTTATTGTTCAGCAACGTAAGATGCAGTGTCAATATATCACCAACTTTACCTTTGCGGCTTCCTTCCGATTGTTCGTGAATTTGATACTTCAGGCCGTTGTCCGTCATCTGGACGCGGTTTTTACCGCAGGCAGCTACTACAGCGACGATCAGGGCGGCTTTCCCGAAATTTTTAAGAGACATGAGAGATTGCTTGGTTGTTATGTTGTTTTTTATTTCAGGGTTAACGTATCAGGCTTTACAGAGGTAACAGCATTGGCGGTCTGGAACCTACAACAGATTATACAGTTTCCAATAGTTTTTGCTGATAAAGCGGAATCACTTCTAGTAATTTCTGTTCAGTTTCTACCAGCGATAGTTTTGAACGACCACCTGCAGCATTTCGATGGCCTCCACCTTCAAAATGTGTGCTAGCCAAATCGCGTACAGAAAAATCGCCAATAGAACGAAAGGACAACCGAATTTCATCGATCCGATCGATGAGGATAGCGGCCATGACAACGCCCTCAACGGCTAGTGCATAATTAACTATGCCTTCGGTGTCGCCCATCTTTGATCGATATCGTTTTAATTCGGTATCTGTTAACGTAATGTAAGCGAACTTGTATTCGGGCAGAACCTTCAATTTTTCATTCAGAACGTAGCCCAGCAATCGAAACTTATCGAGTGTTACGTTATCGAAAATACGTCGGTGGATTGTACTGACATCAATCTTTAAATCAACGAGTTCGGCGGCCATCCGGTGTACGTTACCCGTCGTATTTGAGTGCCGGAATGATCCCGTATCTGTCATAAGACCTGAATAAAGACATTCCGCAATCGGTACGTCAATAAGTTCTTTATCGCCTAACTCGACGATGAGCCGAAAAATGAGTTCGGCCGTGGCCGCTGCCTCTGGGTCCCAAAGGGTCAGATCAGCAAACGATTCGGGTTCGAGATGGTGGTCAATAAGAATCTTACGTGCCCGCGACTGACGTACCATAGGAGCCAGTTCGCGAATACGGTCGAGACTCGAAAAATCAAGGCAGAAAATAATATCTGCTTCGTCGAACAGCTGACTAACAGGAATACGTAATTTCTCTTCAAACGCAATAACCTCATCATTACCTGTCATCCAATACAGATTCGACGGGTAATCGGTTGGGGTAACAACAGTAACGCGATGGCCTTTTTTCCGAAGGTAGCCTGCCAAACCCAGTGATGAGCCCATGGCGTCGGCATCGGGATTCTGATGAGTCGTAATCAGGACGGTTTGCGCGGGTCCGTTGGGTGGTTGCTGAATAGCCGCGCCAATCGCTTCAATATCTTGCATATGTAAACGGGCACAGCCGTAATCGAAACACAAAAGTACTAATTATTTCTATATGCGGGACCTGCCGATCTACAGCGTATAGTGTGCTATGCGCTACGTGTTTTTTAAGACTTTGCCTACTGCTAAATCAAATCTGCTTACCTTTGCGGCCAAATAAAATTTGGACATAACTATTTAGAATGGCAACGAATCGCACATTCACCATGATTAAGCCCGATGCCGTAGCGTCTGGGCATTCTGGAGCAATTATTAAGATGATCGAAGAAGCAGGTTTTCGTATCGTATCGATCAAAAAAACATTGTTAACCAATGAACGCGCTGGTCAGTTTTACGCTGTTCACCGGGAGCGTCCTTTCTACAACGACCTCCGAACATATATGTCGTCGGGGGCCATTATTCCGATGGTTTTAGAAAAGGAGAACGCCGTAGCCGATTTTCGGAAACTGATTGGTGCCACAAATCCGGCTCAGGCAGAGGAAGGAACAATTCGGAAATTATATGCAAAGTCAATGGAGGCAAACGCAATCCATGGTTCTGATTCGGATGAAAACGCCGAAATAGAAAGCAATTTCTTCTTTGCTGGAACAGAGCAATATTAACAAATATCGATTGTCTGAACCGGGGTTTTTAGGATTAAAAAAATTACGGGTTTTTATCGCCTGTAATTGATAATGAATCTTTTTAATCCTGTAAAAATCTTGGTTCAGATTTCTGATAGTATTTACAGAAATCCTTCAACTCGCACACTCCGCAACGAGGGGCGCGTGCAAGGCATACGTAGCGTCCGTGTAAGATAAGCCAGTGATGTGCTTTTGGAACGTACTGCTTCGGAATATAGGGCATAAGTGCCTTCTCAACGGCTAGAGGAGTGGTTGCCGTTAATGGTGCTAAACCAAGTCGATGTGAAACACGAAACACATGTGTATCGACAGCCATGGTCGGCTCATTATACACGACTGATAAAATAACGTGAGCCGTTTTGCGGCCTACTCCCGGTAAAGTCTGAAGCTCTTCCAGTGTAGCCGGAATTTCCCCGTTAAATCTTTCCATTAAGGCTTTGGCCATACCGACCAAATGCTTTGCCTTGTTGTTTGGATACGAAACACTACGTATGTACGCAAAAACTTCGTCGACGGAAGCGGCTGCTAATGACTCGACTTCCGGAAAACGGGCAAACAGCGCCGGCGAAATCTGATTGATACGTTTATCGGTGCATTGCGCCGATAGAATAACCGCCACCAGCAATTCATAAGGATTGCTAAAGTTCAGCTCCGTTTTTGGCTCTGGATAGTGTTGGGTAAAGTAATTGAGGAAGCGCTGGAAGCGTTCTTTTTTAAGCATAACAAGAAAGTAGCGCGATTAGAAAATCGCACAGCCAAAGGATAACCTCATAGTTGCTATTCTACAAGCCTCTACCAGATTAACCTACGGCTAGACGGTTTTCCAATCGCGTTACATGACCCACCGACTCGCCTACAACTGAGGTTGGCGAGTTGGTGGATTTGACGGATGGTTCTTAGAATAATTAAGAATAGACTGAATCGTATTGACCCGTGGTTCCCGTTCTATCTTATTCATCAGCGCACGAAGTTCCAGCGCTTCCAGAAAGAACGTCATCAGGTCCGGCTCCGACATCAGGGCGTCTTCAATGAGCAGATTCTCCTCAGGTGAGGTCTCCTCATAGACATATCGGATTACATCATCTTGGGTAAATGTTTTTATCATAACTCGGCGAACGTTTGCTCAGTTGTTTGCGCAGATTGATCAGCGCATAACGCATACGTCCTAATGCCGTGTTAATACTGACGCCGGTTGCATCGGCAATCTCTTGGAAACTCATTTCCTCGTAGTGCCGCATGATGAGCACTTGACGTTGTTGTTCAGGCAGTCGCTGAATCAATTCGCGCAAATGCTCGTGTGTTTCCTGGCGAATTTGTAGCGATTCAACCGAATCTTCTGCAAACTCAAGCGTGTTGAACACACTGCTTCCGTCCTCAAACACTACATTAGGGTAGCGTTTATCTTTTCGGAAATAGTCAATGGCCAAGTTGTGAGCGATTCGAATAATCCAGGGTAGAAATTTTCCCTCCTCGTTATACCTACCCGACTTAAGCGTGTCCACGGCCTTGATGAACGTGTCCTGCATTAAATCTTCCGCCACATACTGGTCTTTTACAATCAGATAAATGGTGGTGTAGATTTTCGATTTGTGCCGTTGCACCAACTTCGCAAAGGCTTTTTCATTACCACGGATGTACAGGGAAATCAACTCACTGTCGTTTACCTGGGTTTTTTCCATTTTCAGTAAGACAATTAGGTAACGTAGAGCTGTGTTCCGATAGTGTGCAGGTGGTTATGTTTTTTAGAAAATTATTGAGAATCCAGTTTTAAAAATAATGGCTGGCTACCTAAAATCCAAATAAATAGTACAAAAAATCTGCCAAACGGTAGTTTTTCCTCTTAAAATTTAATTCTTGACGAGAAAAAATGCTGACTACTATACTTTTTGACAAATATAGCTTATTCGTAGAATTAATTGTACTTACGTTTGATGCTGCAATATAGATTCAATTTAGCAGATGTTCGTTTAAATCAAAATTATCTTTTTTTCAAATTGTGTGCTGGGGCCCTTTATCTAAATGCATCCTATGATGCTTTACAGAATAGCGATTTTGCATAAAACATTGATTTACTGGGGTAATTGGCTATTTTTAGGTTTTATTTTGCTAAGCATTAAGGGGTTGATTGTCTATGAGGCTGCTTTGGCTTGCAATTATACTGTTTAGTTGGCAGATAAGCTGCCTCGGGCAAAAATGCCCGACTCTGCCCGAATTAGATTTCGACCGGCGGGGCGATGCTGCTTATATGGACAGTCTATTGACAATAGGCCGGGTACATCGTCACATTTCAGCTAGTCTACCTCGCAATCAACGTAACGATACGCTACGTTTGGAAGGCCTTCGGTATATGTCGGTCGTTTTTAAGCAAATGCGGGGGCAACAACGTGACAGTACGTTTTTCTACGCTCAAAAACTTGAGGAAATCGCCCGGCTTTATCGTAATGACTTATACGTAGTACGCGCTATGATGCTGGAGGAATATTACCTGCGCACTGTTAAAGGCGATTACCCCCAGGCACTTGTTATCAATCAGCAAGCTTCGGAATGGTGTGTGCGCTTGCCTCGTGACAGTTCCCCACGATGGCAGGTATTGATGAATATGGGCGATATATATATGGTGCAGAAAGAGTATACTAATGCTCTGTCCAGCTATCAGTTATCGTTGAAACTGCTAGGCTTCAATACATCAATGACACCCCGAAATCGGAAGTTACTCATCAGTCAGGCAATAACACAGATTGGAGAAGTGTACGAAATTCAGGGGCAATACGATCAGGCTCGTCAGCAGTTTGAAGCAAGTCGGCAAATTGCGTTGGAGGTACATTCGCAGGTAAATATAGCCTATGCCGGTGAACGTTTGGGCGATTTTTATGTGAGTCGTCATCAACCAGAACAGGCCATTAAATTTTTCCAGGAAAGCTTAGCTATTTGGAATCAGCTAAACGAGCGGCCCGGCCAAGCGGCTGTATGGGCGAGGCTTTCGGAATGCTATACTCTGACATATCAACCTGCGCTGGCTATCGAATTTGGAGAAAAAGCCGTTACCATAGCTCGTGAAGAAGGGTATAACCGAATTCGGCAGATGGCCACCCAGTCACTATATCGGGCCTATCGAATTGCAAATCAAGCCGCAAAGGCATTGGCTATGTATGAAGAATACAGCATGATTCGTGATAGCCTGGATAACCTCAGACGAGTTGAAGAATTGGCGGCTCTTCAAAAAAAATACGACATCAATCAGATCCGCATGGCGGCTGATAAAGAACGATTTATCCAGCAACAGCAACTACTGGATGTGCGTCGGGAGAACGAACTGGAGCGGCTGCGTGCCGAGTCAGAACGGGGCCAGTTGATAGGGGAGGCTCGGATGAATAAACTCCAGCAACGTATCGAAACCGAACGGCTCCGAACTAAGGCCGAAAAAAACCGTTTGACTCAACAGGCGCATATCGCTAGGTTGAATCACGATATTGAAGCTGGCTATTTGATGCGGGTTATTCTGGTAGGAGGCCTGGCTATGTTACTGGGCTTCGTAGCTGTATATTATCGGAAAAATCGCTTGATATATCGGCAAAAGCGCGAAATAGAAGTCTTGAACCGGGATCTGGAAGATAAAGTGCTCGCCCGAACTATGGAGTTGAAGTTGGCAAATGATCAGCTACGGGCCAAGAATCGGGAGATTGAAGAAGCGTTGCTACGTGGTCAGACGCTGGAACGGAAGCGGATGGCCGCCGATTTGCACGACAGTCTAGGCGGTTTGTTGGCGGCTATCAAAACGAGCCTATCGGCCCTAAACCCTGCGAAAATGGCCGACCGGGAACAACAAATTTATTATAATTTATTGAATATGAGCCAGGAAGCGTTCGCTGAAGTTCGTTACCTGTCGCATAACCTACAGCCCGATGAATTAGAAAAACAAGGATTGGCCGAAGCGTTAACTCGTTTGATAAATAAACTGAATGTAAGTCAGAAGATTGTATTTCGTTTGGATGCGGCCGAGTTACCCCGGATGGACAAAACCGCTGAGTTCAATCTTTATTCAATCTGTATCGAGCTGTGTAGCAATATTCTCCGGCATTCGGAAGCCACGGAAGCGGACATCATTTTCCGACGGTTCAATACAGAATTGAATATGATTGTAAAAGATAATGGTTGTGGCATGAACCCTTCTGACGCAACCGGGATGGGTCTCCATAATATTCAAGCTCGGATGGATTTGATCCGTGGACGTTACGAAATTCATTCGAGCGATGGCGAAGGCACTACCTTTATTTTTATATTGCCCGTTTCCGTCGATGAGGTAGCTGGTTGAACCAGTTCTACACATTAAATTATTATGCGTACATCTTACACACTATTTCTTTTGATTTTCCTAGTGTTAGGGAAATTGGCGCAGGCGCAAAATGGTATTGTCGTTATTCAGTCTGATTTTGGGTTGAAAGATGGCGCAGTTTCGGCTATGAAAGGCGTTGCATTGGGCGTATCACCATCGCTCAAACTGTTCGATCTCACCCACGAAATTCCTGCTTATAACATCTGGGAAGCCGCTTATCGCTTACACCAGACCGTTACGTATTATCCAGCCGGAACGGTGTTCGTATCGGTTTGCGACCCCGGTGTGGGCACTGACCGGCGCTCGGTAGTATTACTTACAAAATCAGGTCATTACATTGTTACGCCTGATAACGGTACGTTAACTCTGGTGGCCGAAGACTTAGGTATTAAGGAGATTCGGCAAATCGACGAAGCCATTAACCGTCGGAAAAATTCTGGTGCTTCGTATACATTTCACGGTCGCGACGTATATGCCTATACGGCCGCGCGGCTGGCAGCACACGTAATAACCTTTGCTAAAGTTGGCCCTAAGCTTCCGAATAACGTAGTACGTATCATTTATCAGAAACCAGAAGTTAGTAAGAACGTAGTAAAAGGAAATATCCCAATCCTTGACAGTCAATACGGGAATGCCTGGAGTAACATTCCTAAATCTTTAATTGACCAGATTGGCGCAAAAGCTGGCGATAAAATTCACGTTCAAATTATACGTAGCGGCCAAACAGTTTACGACAAAAACGTTCGCCTGGTCAATACGTTCGGCGAAGTACCAGTCGGCGACGACGTAGCGTATATTAATAGTCTGATGAATTTTTCAATAGCAATAATCAGGGCAATTTTGCGGACAAATATAAAGTTGCGAGTGGAGCGGAATGGCTGATTACAGTGAGTAAATGATATGCCCTATCACCTGAGTTACACATTCTGCATCGTACTTAATTTCCGATAGAAACCTTCGTCTAACGTTAGCAGTTCGTCATGGCGGCCCCGTTCAACGATACGTCCCTGATTCACCACCAGAATTTCATCGGCATGTTGAATGGTACTGAGCCGGTGGGCAATAACCAACGTAGTACGGTTGGCCATCAGTCGTGTGAGCGCTTCCTGAACCAGTTTTTCGGATTCGGTATCGAGGGCCGACGTAGCTTCGTCTAAAATCAGGATGGGTGGGTTTTTAAGAATAGCCCGCGCAATGCTGATACGTTGTCGTTGCCCACCCGATAGCTTTCCGCCCCGGTCACCAATAATAGTTTGATAGCCATTTGGTTGAGTAACGATAAAGTTGTGGGCGTTGGCGATACGCGCTGCTTCCACAACATCGGCTTCGGCCGCATCGCTGCCAAATGCAATGTTATTGAAAATCGAATCGTTGAACAGAATACTTTCCTGGGTAACAATGCCCATATGCGCCCGTAACGATGCCATCGTACAATCGCGAAGATCCACACCGTCAATGAGAATGCGCCCGCCTGTTGGGTCGTAAAACCTTGGAATCAAATCAGCAATAGTCGATTTCCCGCCCCCCGACGAGCCCACTAGCGCTATTGTTTTTCCTTTCGGCAAATCGAACGTAACATCGCGCAAAACCGGCGTATCGACATTATATGCAAACGACACGTTCTGTACAGAAATACGGTCGGCGAAATGGGTTAACGTAACGGCATCCGGTTTGTCTTGAATAACGGACTGCGTATCAATCAGTTCGAGAACACGTTCGCCGGAGGCAAGTCCGCGCTGCGATCCGCTGAAGGCGTTTGAAATGTCTTTGGCGGGGCGCGTTACCTGCGAGAAAATGGCGATGTACGAAATAAATTCGGCGGCTGTCAAATCCGATTGTCCGTTTAGCACCAATGAGCCGCCATAAAGCAAAATACCCGACACCACCGCTACGCCCATAACTTCCGAAAAAGGCGATGCCAGTTCTCGCCGGTTAGCCAGCGAACGTACCGCCTGTCGATAGCCTTCGTTCTCTTCACGAAATTTGTTTAGGATAAAGCCTTCTGCCACAAAACCTTTCACCACACGCATGCCGCCAAAAGTTTCGTCAAGTAAACTCACCAATCCGCTTAAACGTTGTTGACCAGCTTGCGCGTCGCGTTTCATTCGACGTACCAGAAAGGCAATAAATCCGCCTGATACAGGGATTACCAATATGGCAAATAAGGTGAGTTTAACCGAAATGCTCAGGAGGGCAACGATGTAACTAATCAACAAAAACACCTCTTTAGAGGCCGCCGATAACGTATTGGCAATCGAATTTTCAACTTCCTGTATGTCAGTAGTGATACGTGAAATGAGGTTACCTTTCCGCTCATTGGAGAAAAAGCCCAAGTGTAGTCCAATTGCACGGCTAAACACAGTTTCCCTTAATTTAGCGACCATTCGTGCTTTGAATGACTCTAACTGCCTAACAGAGAGGTATTTGAACAAATTGCTGCAAAGCACTGACGTAATAATGACGGCACACACAAATTGCAGCGCCCCTACTTTTCCGTAGGTCTGAAACACCTGTGCGAAGTAGTAACTAAAGGCATCGACTGGCGACGTAGTGAACGAAGGGGCAGGCTGATTCAAGAAGGCCTGCATCTTCTGCGTATCGACTTTATCGAACAAAACACTTAGCAGCGGAATCAGCAGGGTGAAATTTAATACGCCAAATACGCTGGCCAGCAACGACGTCAGGACAAATGGCGTCAGAAATCGGCCCAGGGGTTTGGCAAATGAGAGTAAGCGAAGGTATGTTTTCATTTAGACCACAAAGATAACCGGGATTGAGCAGATTTAAGGATTAGCAGGATTGTC
The DNA here is from genome assembly GCF_054778555.1 of Spirosoma flavus. NCBI lineage: Bacteria > Pseudomonadati > Bacteroidota > Cytophagia > Cytophagales > Cytophagaceae > Spirosoma > Spirosoma flavus. The sequence continues at coordinate 555,203 of NZ_BAAGZL010000003.1, read as the reverse complement.
TGAACCGGGATTTACAGGATTGGAAGGAGTTGCAAGATCAATTGACGCCTTACCAAGTTGCGCAGAAAACAAAATCCGGTGAATCCTTGCATCTGCTAAATCCAGGTTCAGAAAGGGTATTAAAACGGGCTTTAATCTGACTCGTTAATTGTACTAAAAAAATGACGCAAAAAGCTTGTGTTAAAAATCGTTAAAGTTTAAATTAGACTTGATAATCAAAAGGTTATACTGGTGTAGGACGTAAGAGATTGCTTAGCCACATCGAACGAATTCAGCCGATTTTTAGTTATTAAGATGATGTATACGAATGACCTTTTCTTTAGCGTTTAATAGTCATTTGATACTCATAACGACTCAATATCCATGAAACTCAAAGGCATAATCAGCAGTCTGTTCGTCGTCGGTACGCTGGCGTCCTGCGCCCCCGCTATTACGGTTAAGTACGATTACGACCCCAAAGTGAATGTTCGGCAGTTTACTACGTATCGTATTGAAGCTGACCGGCAACGTAATGCTGACCCCATCGTGGGCAGTAACCTGAACCAGCGTCGGATTGCCGATGCGCTGGAACAATCATTAAAAGCTCGTGGCTACAAACCTGTTACGCAGGGGGAAGCTGATCTGATCGTTCGGTTCTTTATGGACTCGAAAGACAAACAGCAAATCCAGTCGAACAATATGTATTCGCCCTACTCATGGGGATGGTACGGTGGTATGGGTAACAACGTGTATTCTCGTCAGTACGAAGAGAATCGTGTTGTAATTAACGTATCGGATGCTCGTACTAACGATATTATCTGGCAAGGTTGGGCTACGGGTCAATTGAATAGCCGGAACAAAGAACGCGACCGCGATCAGGCTTTCCGCGAAACGGTTGCCAGTATTATGAAAAACTTCCCAGAAAGTGCTGGCCAGGATTACGGGGCCGCTCGCTAAAGAAGTCATACCATAAAAAAAATACCTGCTTTCCCGACGGAGGCAGGTTTTTTTATGGACTTAGGTTTTTGTTAATTTGCGGCTTTCCCTAAGTAGTCATGAACGCCGTAAGCCGAGGAGTGGTTTATTCACTCGCAACAGCCATACTCGTGTTGCTGTTGTGCATTATGGCATTGTTGGGCGTTGCTTACAATCGTCATCAGCATCTCGAAGATGCCGCCGTTGACCTCAAACGCAATCTGTCCAAACAGGAAAGCAAAATTGTAGAATTACAGGAGCGATTGGAAGATTGTGATACCGTGTCAAAAGTCGTTCCGGCCGATACGTCCTGGAGTACTCCACCGACTGCTACTACTCAGGCTCCTCCACCCAAATGGTAGGGTTTGTTTTAACGTTACGCCAAAAGCGTTTTGTCCTGCTGAGAAACGAAGTGTTTCAAGGTACCCTTACTTCAAAGCAGGAATACATTAAGATACTTCGTTCCTCAGCAGGACAAAAAATGACTAAAAACAAGTCACTTATTTCAGGTATTTCTCAATAGTTTGCCGAATGAGCTGGCGGCTTGTGGCTGAGTTGTACGTACCTTTCTGTGCTGTAGCAGCCAGTTCGTCCAATTCCCTGCCCATCACTTGACCTTTTACCTGGCCTTTAATGCCCACTGCTTCGCGATTAGTTAATACGTCATTCCACACGGCCCGCACATCGGCCCAGTAAGCGCGGTTTTTAGCCCACCAGTCTTTTGCCGCCTGGCATTTTTTATCATCTGTCCGCTTGTATGTATTGATCCCTTTTTCAGAAGCCAGCAGTTGATCGCCCGCTTCTGAACGTATCACTTTATCATTGTCCTGTTCATGCACATAGCCATCTGGACGTATTTCGTGGTGATTCGTCCGACGCATTACGTTGTAGTCAGTACGTTTGGTGTATTCACGACGGGGTAGGGGAGCGTCAACAGTGCTTTCCCAATAGTGCCGCCCATCTGCGTGAATCCAGGTCGCCGTCCCTTCGTACCGAGGGCTGTCATCTACCTCAAATACTTTCTGTGTCCACTGGCCTTTTACCTGGTCAGGCGTCAGTTTCTGGAGTTTCCAGGAAGCGTTCTGGTCGAATTTGAGCAGGTTCGTGTTTTGATAGACCCAATCTTCGCGCCAGTGTTTGACGATCATCGAATCGCTGACAACCAGCAGGTGCTGAATCACGATTTTATTGGGCCGAGACGCCGGACCGGACTCTTCTTCCACAAATACCAGCTCAGTGCCTTTTGCCGTGTAGCGATCTTTAAAAGCATAGGATTTTTCGGGCGCGAATGTCTCTGCGTAGAGGAAGTTTACATCGTGACACCCACACTGACTTTTAATAGCAGCTATGTCTTCATCTTTATTTGATTGAGCTATAGCTCCACAAGTGATTAATGAAAGAGCGGCAAATAATAGAGGCAAACGCATGATAAATAGTGTATTACGTAGATAATGATTACGGTTGCAAACCTACTTCTTATTTAGACTTTTTACAAATAATTTTAAAAATTGTTTTGAACCATTCTAAATAACCGCTACGTTTGCGCTATCAAATCCCGATAGCCGGCCATCGGGAGTATAAATTCCCTCTTTAATGCCACTCGCTTTATTTCTTTATTTATCACTATTTCAGCCAACGCCCACCGATACGTTGAAAACACGTGCGCTTGACGAAGTTGTGGTTACGGCAACGCGCAATGAACGACCAATGGGTGCCCTGCCATTGCCGGTAACCGTTATTAGCGCGAAGCAAATTCAGCAAATGGGCAGCCTGCGACTGAACGACGTATTACGCGAACAGACGGGTTTGTCTATTGTAACGGATCACGGGCAAGGGCTTCAGGTACAAGGCTTTGGCCCTGATTATACACTCATTCTGATTGATGGTGAACCCGTGGTAGGACGTACCGCTGGTACACTTGATTTAACCCGGCTGGCTGTGGGCAACATTAAACAGATTGAGATTGTCAAAGGTCCATCGTCGAGTTTGTACGGTTCTGAAGCGCTGGCGGGGGTTGTGAATATCATTACGCAGGCGCCAAACGTAACACGAGGCAACGTATCGGCCCGGTACGGGGCCAATCAAACCAGCGATTTGTCGGCGGATGTAAGTCGGCAGTGGGCGATAGGGCAATCGGGTAAGTTAGGTCTTTATGCTTTCGGTAATAGGTATCAATCGGCAGGCTATTCACTTTCACCCGAAACCGGTAGCCAGACCGTAGCGCCATTTACGAATTATACAGGAAGTGGACGCTTGACGTATGAATTCTCACCCAAACTGAAACTCTCAATTTCGGGACGGTACTTTACTGAAAATCAGACGAATGACTTTCTGGTTAGCTCAACGTTACGTGTATCGGGGCCGGGTATGGTACGTGATTACAACCTGAATCCGGTGCTAACGCATCAAGTAACTGATCGCTGGAAACTCATTTATCGATTTTATAGAACTGGCTATTACACAAATACCGATTTGCGTTACGCTGATACGCGTCAGGAATACGACGCCAGCTTTTTCCGGCAAACGTTTAACCGCCCGGAAGTAGTAACCGAACGGATGTTTAATCAGAAGAATATTCTGACAATTGGCGCAGGTTTTATCGACGAAAGTGTGGAAGCGACGCGCTATACCGAGCGTAAACAGTTTAACACTACGTATGGATTTGCCCAATATGAATGGATGCCAACGCTACGTTGGACGGTCATTGCTGGTGGTCGTTATGATGCGCACAGCCAATATGCTAGTCAGTTTAGCCCAAAATTATCGGCGCGTTACGCGTTGAGTCAGTCGCTAGCGCTACGTGGGAGTGTGGGCGTTGGTTTCAAAGCGCCTGATTTTCGACAACTGTACCTGAATTTTGATAATGCCGTTGCCGGCTATAGCGTGTTTGGGACGCAGGAGGCTGCTGCCGGAATTGCTCGACTAACGCGGCTGGGACAAATTGCCGAGATTGTTCTTGATCCTGCTCGATTGGCTACCATTCAGGCCGAGCGTTCGGTGGCGTATAATCTGGGCGCACAGTTTAAATCAATTCAAATTCCGTTAACGGCCAGCATAAACTTATTTAGGAATGACATTCGCGATTTGATTGATACGCAGGTCATTGCGCGAAAAACGAACGGTCAGAACGTATTTAGTTATAACAACTTAAGTCGCGTCTATACGCAAGGTGCCGAGCTGGAAAGCAGCTGGCGATGGACATTCGGTAGCGGGCAATTAACCTTAAGTGCTGGGTATCAGTATCTAATCGCTAAAGACAAAACGGTTGAAGCCAATATTGACGCCGGAAATGTGTATCGCCGGAACCCGACGACGCTAGTGAGTGAAGTTGTAAAACCGTCGCAGTATGGTGGGTTGTTCAATCGCTCGCGGCACATGGCCAATCTCAAACTCTTCTACGAACAACCAAAATCAGGCTTTTCGGCTTCGCTACGTAGTATTTACCGTGGGCGTTACGGCTTCGGGGATCGCGACGGAAACCTGATTCTGGATGCTGATAACGAATACGTTAGCGCATACGTAACCTATAATCTATCAGCCGCTAAAACCTGGAAAGCTGTTACGTTACAGGGAGGCATCGATAACTTCACAAACTATACTGACCCCCAATACATCCCCAATCTGGCTGGCCGATTGTGGTACGTATCGCTACGTTGGACGTGGTCGGCCAAACAGATTTAACCAATCAAACCATTTCATGAAACGAATTCATTTTCTGCTCACGCTGCTTTTGCTGACCCCGTGTATGGTGCAGGCGCACGGCTACTGGATAGAACTAAAAGGTAGTGGTAAGGCTAACGAGCCGGTTCAGGTTCAGTTGTTTTTTGGCGAATACTCGCATGGTTTACGCGAAAAGGGTGCTACGTTAGGCAAGATGTCGGATATCAGCGTGTTTGTTCGCGATGCCGACGGCAATCAGACGCCGGTTGTTATGACGCAGACAGATACGCACTGGCAGGGTGAATTTACGCCGAAAAAAGATGGTTATTACCAGATATTAGGTATCAACGACAAACGCGATGTGCAGGACTGGACCAAACGTGGATTTGGTATTGTGCGTCCGGTTCAATACCTCCGAGCCGATTACATAGTGGGCAATGCCGAACGTAGCGCTACGGCGCAAACGCTTGATGTAGTGGCTAATCCGCAGGAAAATACGGTTGGCCTACGGGTTTTCAAAGACAAAAAAGCGTATGCCAATTCATCGATAAAAGTTGTCAATCCAGACGGTTGGGAGAAAGTTTGTGATACAAACGAGCAAGGGCGTGCCAGCTTCGTTCCCAATAAAAAAGGCCTTTACGTTGTCGAGCTGGAATGGATTGACAAAACGCCTGGTACGTTCAAAAACAAGCCATACGATACCATCCGTCACCGTTGTGACGTAACGTTCGTGGTCAATTAGGAAGTGTCGGCATAAAACCAAACTGTATGAAATGTCAATGTCATTTATTAGCCGATTCTGTCAGCGGGCGCATTGTACTGTACGGCAATGCTACGTATGATAACGCCAATGAGTCTGACAATCATACCATTTCGTTGCAGTTCAACAACATTTCTCAATGGCTTAGTTATGAGGACTTTCTGGCGCTGGAATGGAATGTTCGAAGTATTGATACTGTCGCTTATTTCGATGCCTATCCGTACGAAGAACGTATCCATCTGAGTACTCCGCTACGTTCGATATCTTTCTGTTTCCGCCCACATGAACTGATCGAACTACGGAAAATGCTCAGTAGAGCGGTGGCGCGACTGCACTGGATTGAACTGCTTCGGAAATCTCAGAACTAAGATTAATGACGCATGAATTTGCTTGCCTTTCGAACCAACATAAATACCGATGAGCGAGTCCATCGGGCGGCTTGCCGATTATGCAAACTGCGGGGTGTTTGTCGATGGAGCATCGACCTTGAAGACTGTGTACTACGTATCGAAGCTGACTCCCTGACCGAAGCCGATGTTATTCGGCTGCTGACCAAAGCAGGCTTAGAATGCAACGTACTGAATTAAGAATACAACCATTTAACAATCACAATTACGAACCAATACGATTATGCGTATCACTCCAATTTTGCTTTCCGTTTGTATCAGCACCGCATTTGTTGCTTGTAAGAAAGACGATAACTCTGTCGTAGTTGCTCCTCCTACGGCTGTCACGATCAGTAGTTTAGCTGCTAATCCAACCAGTGCTACGTCGACCAGTGGCCAGCAACCCGTCCCAGCTACCGGTAAGTTTACCCTGTTTAGTTTTAAAGACGGCAAGCAGATTGCCAACACCGATTCAGCAACTAACAAATGGGACGTTGGCTTCCGGGCAACGACAATCATTGTCAACGGTGGACCGATACGTAGCGGACAGGGTGGGGCTTACGTATATACGGGTACGTTCAATGCTTTGACCTCGGTGCCCGCTTCTGCTACGTTTGCTCAGGACCAGAGTGCTACGTCCTTGGCTATTACGGCGGCTTCAGGTCAGGGATGGTACAACTACAACACGACAACCAACATTATTTCGCCTATTCCCGGAAAAGTGCTGGTAGTACGTACTGGCGATGGCAAGTATGCCAAAATGGAAATCCTGAGTTACTACCAGGGCGCGCCAGCTAATCCTGATGCGAGCAGTGCTCAGCGCTATTACACGTTCCGGTATCTGTATCAGCCCGATGGAAGTCAGAATTTGAAGTAACTATTCCAAAACCCTGAACAAAAAAAGGCATCCAGTTCGGATGCCTTTTTGCGCTTAATCATAGGTTGGTTATTCGAAAACGTTGTCCTCGTACGTAACGCTGGACAGTTTTTTATCAAGGTAATACACCTGATCAGCCGGAATCTGATCGATCAGATCGAGGCAACGACGCGCGATGTATTCTTCTTCTACTTGCTCTTTAACGTACCATCTCAGCAGTTCTTCAGTGGCGAAATCATTTTCGCGACGGCAGATGGCAATAATACGGTTGATGGAGTCTGTAACAGCAATTTCCTGCTCCAGCACAGTTTCAAATACCGAACGCAGTGAATCAAACTCCTGATTTACAGTAGGTATTTCGGGTGAATATGCCGTTGCACCCTGGTCGCACAGGTAATGGAAAAGCTTCATGCCGTGCTTCCGTTCTTCTTCTGATTGCTTGTAGAAGAAGCCAGCGCTATAGTCGTAACCCATCCGATCGCACCAGCCAGCCATTGCCAGGTATTTCGACGAGGCTGTCAATTCCATTTGTATCTGCTGGTTCAGGGCCAGTTCAACGGTTTCTTTTATAGATGTTCGTAGTCTTGCTAAATCTTTCATGATGTGTTCCCGTTTTCCGGTGAGCTATTCGTATGACAAAACAACATAAAAAAACCGGTCGTTGTTGCACAGCCGGTTGATTCTCAGAAAATTTAGAAGAAGTCTATTTATGTCTATTCGGCCATTGTACAGCCGCATTCGCGAAGCATAGAATTTAATTCGAGCATGAGTCGGGCGCCGTTGAGCAGTTCGCGCAAATGCACGATTTCGCATAGAGTCAATACGTAGCAGCGTTCAGAACGGGGAAGCGCCAGAATTTCGATGTCGTATTCAGCGGCCGTACTCAGCGCCATTTTCCGAACATCGACCGTTTCAACCATCCGACGAAACTGAGCAAAATCACGGGCTGAAAACTGAGTGCGTGTATCCCAGAATTCAAGAATCAGCCGATGGGTTGCATCGCACTGATAAACAACACCTTTATCTGTTTTGAAAACTTCCTGATACGTTACGGGTACGTTACTGGTCATGACTGCGAAAATGAACACACAAAGATAAAACGCATTCGTTAATTAAGAATATTTCTAAACAGTATTTTTGGAACATTTTAACGAACGGTCGTTGTCGTAGGCTTATTGGTTGCCAGCGGCAGATATAACCAGCCCGTTTGCCCGTTCGCGTTACGTACCAATTGATACGAATTCGTCTGGGCTAATACGTCGACGGCGGCACCCGCAGGCATTGTATTCATAACGGCGGCCTGATTATCAGCGGCATCCAGCAGGTTGCCCGATGCCGCTAATGTCAGCCGACGTAGCGGACGATTATTCGTTTCGGTGGTGCTGCCTGCTACGTATCCGGTCAGTCCATCGGGGAGTTCAACGCGGAGCCATGCTTCCGTACCGCCAATGATGGTCATGGCTGATGCTTTGGCTAACTCGCGCAGGATGGGTGCATCACTAGTGGGAGCCAGTCTAATTGGGGAACGAACCGCCGAAACACGTACTGAATCGCCCAAACGGGAAGGCGATAACATCACCTGTTTGGCGGGGCCACGGCCCAGTCGAATATACGGCAATGGGTCGGTGGCACCATTGCTGAAGCCGTAAATACCAAAATGCAGGTGTGGCCCGGTGGTACGTGCATTGCCGGTATTGCCAACAAAACCGATGGTATCGCCAACCGATACGCGTTGGCCGTTCGTTACGTTCCAGCGGTCGAGGTGAGCGTAGTAAAGCCGGATGTTACGTTCATCATCCGACAGAAATGCTACGTTGCCGCCCAGGCTATTGGTGCCAACGCCGGTAACAATTCCATTAACACAAGCCACGGCAGGCGTTCCTTTAGGAGCAAAAATATCGACACCTTCGTGCCGGCGACGACCGCCATCGCGAGGGGCGCCGAAATAACTACTAATCTGGCGACTGTCACGCCCTTTTACCGGGAAAGCCAACGAAGGTTCGCGGGTGATAGTGATAGTATACTGGGCATTACGTAGCAATTCGGGCTGAATGCGAATGAGGTGCGTCTGCGTTTGGCGAGGTTCCCAAATCAGTACGTTCGTATCGGCTTTGGAGGCCGTAATCAGGTCCAGACGATTTCGTTTGTCGATGGCAAATACATCGATAAAAACCTGCGCTGTTTTCTGGCCCTGCGTTTCCACTTTCACCAGAAAGCGGTCGCCCCGTTGCGCATCGAGCCGGTAGCCCACGGCAAACGCCTTATTGGCAGAGAAATAGCCACTTTCACGGTAGGGAATTGTAATCTTGAGTGAGTCGCGTAGCGCGCGTTCACCGGCTGAAATCCAGTCGGTTCCTAACGCTGTGCGGTCGAGTTTCGCTTCTTTCAGCGATTGTCCGTATTGATCGTGGGGCGATGAAGGGCGGAATAGATTTGCAGTAGGCCCTATTCCCGTACAGCCGCTGAACCAGGCTGCTAATAAACCAATCGTAAGAAAACGGAGTGAGTTTTTTAATACCATAGTTGTGCTATAGTCTTTAACGGCTTTGGGGCCTATTTAATTCCCTGCTGAGACGTTGAGCCGAGTTTTACGTCTTATAAAACGTAACGTCGACAATTATATGACACCACTTGCGAATTGGAGGTCACCTGCTTCGAAAAGTAAGTTTTACCAGTGAGATGAGAAAGAAAGAGGACAAACGGGAGGGAAATCAGTACGACAAAATTGTCAAAGAAAATATTGAGAGTATTATCCCTGCGTTAATGAACAGCGTTTTGGGATTCAAAGTCAGAGATGCCGTAACTATCAAAGAAAAGCTCCAGCAAACTAAAGAAAAAGAAGCGGATGCGTTACGTATAATTACTGACCCAGCAGGCCATAAATTTATTCTTCATTTGGAGTTTCAAGTCGATAATTATTCAAAAATGATTTATCGAATGATTGATTATTGGGGATTATTAAAATCGAAATATGGACTTCCCGTTCGTCAGTTTGTAATATTTATCGGTAGTGATAAACCTAATATGCAAGCAATGCTGGCCGAAGATGGCAACTATTTTCAATTTCAGCTTATCAGTGTTCATCAATATGATTACTTGCATTTTTTATCATCCAACAGTCCTGAAGAGGTGATTTTGGCTATTTTAAGCGATTTTGGTGAGGAGAAGCCAGAGAAAGCCCTAAGTCAAATTATACACAGGCTGGAAGAAACCACTACTGACCAGCAAACTTTTCAGAAACACCTGCGACAATTGCGGGTCTTATCGAAACTGCGTAAATTGGATTTAAAATTTGACGATATGATTCGGAACATGGACAAATACATTGATGAAGAGAATGATTATCTCTACATCAGAGGACAACAGAAAATTGTAGCAAATCTGCTCAAAAAATTAAACCTGACCATTGATCAAATTGCCGATATTGCTGAGGTATCCGTTGATTTTGTAAAGAAAGTTCAACAGACGTTAAATAACTAAACGCTACGTTCCTACAGCCAGCGGCTTATAAAATCACCGAAAACGTCTTTGTATTGGTCACTGACGGGAATGGTAGTGGGACCGATCTGTACCGTATTTCGGGTGACGGCGTTGATACGGTCAAGGGCGACGATAAACGACCGGTGAACCCGCATAAATTGACGGGTAGGTAATTTTTCTTCCAATGTTTTCAGGCTGGTTAACGACAACAAAGGCTTTCCTGGATCGCTTTGCCGGTAAACTTTTACGTAATCTTTTAGCCCTTCAATGTATAAAATATCACTGTAAGCAATTCGTACCAATTGATATTCGACTTTCAAAAATAGATAATCGTCCGTAACCTCAACCGGAATCGTCATTGGCGTTGCAACAGACTGAGCGATGGGCGCGGGTTCGGTACGTTGTTGCACCAACTCAAAATACGAACGGGCTTTGCTGGCAGCGCGTAGAAATTCTTCGTAGTTGAACGGCTTCAGCAGGTAATCCAGCGCGTCGACCCGAAAGCCATCGAGGGCAAACTGATCGAAGGCAGTTGTAAAAATGATACGTGTAGTTTGCGAACCTCGATTGTTACGTTCCAGCACACGAGCCAACTCAAGACCAGTGAGATCGGGCATCTGGATGTCAAGAAAAATCACGTCGACCGGGTTCTGCAATACGTGCTGTAATGCTTCTACGGCGCTACTAAAACGGCCCGTCAGTTTCAGAAATGGTGTTTTCTCGATGAAGGCACAAACTAGTCCTAATGCCAGCGGTTCGTCATCGACGGCAATGCAGGAGAGGGTCATTGCAGATTTAGGGTTAGGTGGACACGGTATTCGCCATCACCTGGTTGATCATCAATTGTCAGCGCGTATTGATTCGGGTATAGCAGGTCGAGCCGTCGCCGGGTGTTCACCAAGCCAATTCCGTTGCCAGCTTCAAGGGAGGTCGATTTCTGGGGAAATAACGTATTGCGGACCTCCATCAAAAGCTGGCGCTCACGCTGTTGAATCTCAATGTGAATCCAACTTGGTTCGAGGGCACTGACACCATGTTTAAAGGCATTTTCGAGGAACGGCAAAAAAATCATGGGCGCGATAGGCTCGTCGCGTAGGGGCGAGGGCGTATCGAACGTAACGCTCACTTTGTCAGTCAGTCGGAGCTGCATGAGCTGAATATAATCCCCCAGAAAAGCAATCTCTTTACTCAATAACGTAGTGCCCGACTGGGTTTCGTAGAGCACGTAGCGCATCATGCGCGAAAGCCGGTGGAGTGCTTCGCGGGCTGTTTCTACGTCAATCAGCGTGAGGGCGTAGATGTTGTTTAACGTATTAAAAAAGAAGTGCGGGTTAATCTGCGCTTTTAGAAACGAGAGTTCCGACGTAGTTTTCGCCTGTTCAAGCGCAGTTCGAAGATTGGCGTCGGTTTGCCATTTCTGAAGCATCGCAATGCTCGTGCTGATGCAGAGAACCAGCACAATGGCAAATAAGGAAGGTTGTATCCATCCGTATAGTTTGGGGCGGCTGTTGCCATCGGGATGGAAGGTTCGGTGCATCAGCGTGGGTAAATCGAAACTGTATTCAATGCCAGCTAATATGGCCATCAGCAGGACGACTATTCCCAAAACGGTTAGCGTATAGCGGGTGGTTTGGCCGGGCAGCAGCAGGCGCGGTACTAATACATGCGCATTCAGATAAAACGCACCGATCATCAGCCCAAAGAAAATAACCTGTCGAATCCAGAATATTGTCGGAAACCGAAATTCAGAGGTTAATCCCTGAAAGAAAAGAAAATAACCCAGCAGGAACCAGCCCAGTACGTGACTCAGGAGCGGAACGTAGCGTCGGGGAAATGATGTTGCGGCCATAATCAATTGAAAGCTACAATTTTACAGTAAAATGCCGAATCGCGCCCGTGTAATCGTCTGTTGCCCCGATTTCCCCGATGGTTCGGGCCTTTCGTCCGATAAACGGCGTTACTACATTAATTACCTGTGTATAAAACCATTCATCGGCTAAAATTGACTTTCTGCCGATACTTTTGGTTGCTCGGTCTATTCCATTTTATGGATTGGAACCCCGTATGTTGTTTTGCTTCCGAAATTTTGAATCGAAACACAATGCGCAAGCAACAATTACTTTTCTTATTAACAATCGGACTCTGGAGTGGTTTGACGCAAATCCAGGCAACCTACGCTCAATTTGGCCCTCCGGGTGGTGGTCCAGGCGGCCCCGGTGGATTTGGTCGGCAGCAGGACGGACGCCGGCAGAAAGAAGAATTTACGGGGGTGGCCGACGATGCGCCAAAAGGCAATGGTAAAATATCGGGTCTGCTGATCGATTCGCTTTCGGGAAAACCGGTTGAATTTGCTACCGTAGCCCTTATCAGCACCAAAACGAACAAACCCGTCGACGGTACTACGTCCGATGCGAAAGGAAATTTTACGTTAAGCAAGCTGGCTCCGGGCGATTTTCGGCTTCAGTACTCGTTCATTGGCTATAAAAATACGGATTCCCAACCCTTCACAATTGCGAAAGGAACCGACCTGAAAATGGGTTCGGTAAAACTATCGCCTGATGTTCGCACGCTGGGCGAAGTTGTGGTAACGGGTCAGGCCGCGCTTATTGAAGAGAAAGTGGACCGGCTGGTTTTCAATGCTGATAAAGATATTGCTGCCAAAGGTGGCGATGCCAGCGACATTCTGAAGCGCGTCCCGATGCTGTCAGTTGACCTCGACGGGAACGTATCGTTACGTGGTAGTCAGAACATTCGGGTGCTGATTAACAACAAACCGTCGACCATCGTAGCGGCCAGTGTAGCCGACGCGCTAAAGCAACTGCCCGCCGATATGATTAAAACGGTGGAAGTAATTACCAGCCCATCGGCGAAGTACGATGCAGAAGGTGCCGCCGGTATCATCAACATTATTACTAAAAAGAATACGCTGCACGGCCTGACGCTGAACGTAGACGCTGGGGTTGGTTTGCGTGCTTCGAACCTCGGCCTGAACGGATCGTATCGGCAGGGTAAGTTAGGTATTACGTTGGGCGGCTTTGGCCGGATGATGTATAACCGGGCTTCGTCGACGCTCGATCAGACGACACGTTCTGGCGCGACACCGCTACGTACCCTCCAGGATAACTCAGCCTTTGATAAGCCCATATTTGGTCAGTACAATTTAGGATTCGATTACGATCTGGCGAAAAACCAGTCGCTGTCAGCCAACGTGCGGTTTGGTACGCGAAATTTCGTTCAGGAACAGAATCAGTTGACCAGTATATATTCGGGCCAATCACTGATCAACCAGACGAACCGTGACGTGGACCGGAAAGATTTGTCGAACTCGGTGGACATGAACCTCGATTACATTCGTACGTTCAAGCCGCAGCAGGAGTGGAGCATTTCGACCCAATACAGCCGTACGAATCTGACCAATAACTTCTTTGCGGACCTGCTCAATAGCTCTGGTTTGTTAACTGGTCGCCAGCAGAACCTGAACAACAACGTCAATCAGGAACTGACTATTCAGTCTGATTATCAGACGCCGATTCAGAAAAATCAATTGCTGGAATTTGGTGGCAAAGCCATCATGCGGAAAGTAGACAGCGATTATCGCTACCTGATTGGCGGGGGATCGGGCGAGTTGTCCATCGATCCGAACAACCCGACGGGTGCTTTGTCATACAATCAGAATATCGGCGCTGGCTATATTTCGTATACCTACGTAACGCCCAGCAAATACACCTTCAAAGCGGGTGTGCGATACGAACATACGAGTATAACGGCCACTCAATCGACGGAATCTGTGCAGAATAAACCGTTGAATATTCCGGGCTACGGCAATCTGGTGCCCAGCGTTAACGTATCGAAAAGTCTGGGCGGTGGTACTACGTTAAAAGCAGGCTACAATCGACGGATTCAGCGCCCTGGTTTACAGCAACTTAATCCGAACGTAAACGCTGCCAATCCGCAGATGTTGATGAGTGGTAATCCGAACCTCAGCCCCGAACTGACCGACAATGCGGAGATTAGCCTAAGCTCGACCATCAAGAAGACGTACCTGAACGTATCGGTGTTCGGCCGCCTGACCAACAATGCGATTACGCAGGTTCGGATTCCGGTTGATACGTCACTTTATAATTTTCCGGCGGGATCGATCCTTACTACGTTCCAGAATATCGGCGTGCAACGTACCATGGGCGCTAACGTATTCTTTAACACCAATCTGACCCCAAAATGGAGCCTGAATGGCGGATTTGATGGGTACTACGTTTATATGCAGGGAGCAACGCAGGGTACGGATGGTAAGTCGGTTACGATTAGCAATACCGGTATCAGCATTGGCGGTCGGTTGATGAGCCAATTGCAACTCGACAAAGGCTGGAGCGCGCAGGTTTTCAGCTTCTTCCGTGGTCCGATGCCGCAATTGCAGGGAACGCAGGGTGGTTTTTACATGTACTCGCTTGGTGTTCGGAAGGATATTGCGAACAAGCGCGGAAGCATTGGCCTGGCGGCTGAAAACTTCATCGGAAACGGCGTTACGATGCGTACGGAACTGAATTCTCCGCTATTGTCGCAGGTGAACGTGAACCATCTGTACAACCAGAACGTGAAGTTGACTTTTACGTACCGTATCGGAAAAATGAGTTTTGATGCCCCCCGTCGGAAGGCTCGCTCGGTGAATAACGACGACGTAAAAGCAGGTGAAGGTGGTAACGAAGGTGGCGGACAGCCTCAGCAACAATCGGCTCCGGCTGGTGGTGGACAAGGCGGTGGCCGCCCACGGTAAATTTTAAGGCAAACTTCCTTTTAGATTAAAACCAACAATAAACCAACCACTTAATTACCAATGAAGAACCAGTTCAAACCTTTGCTAGTAGCGGCATCAATGCTGCTGACTTTTTCAACTTCCTACGCTCAGTGGGCTTTGGACAAAGCTCACGCTAAAGTAGGATTTACGGTGACGCACATGATGCTGGCAGAAGTAGACGGCCATTTTAAAACCTTCGAATCCAAAATCACATCGGCCAAGCCAGACCTTTCGGACGCAGTTTTTGAATTTTCGACGGATGTTAACAGCATTGATACCGGCAACGAACGTCGGGATGGAGATTTGAAAGGAGAGAAGTGGTTCGATGCGGCCAAATACCCAAACCTGACGTTCAAGAGCACGTCGTTCAAAAAGGTAGCCGATAATAAATACAAAATTATGGGCGACCTGACGATGCACGGTGTAACTAAGCCTGTTACGTTGGATGCCACGATGATGGGCCCAAAGCAAATGCAGGGTCGTGATGGTAAGCCAGGTCCCGAAAAAGTAGGTCTTAAAGCAACCGGAACGGTAAAACGTACGGATTTTGGTATAGGTGGTTCGGGCGCTATGCCAGTAAGCGAAGAAGTAGAATTGCGGGCAACTGGTGAATTTACCAAGCAGGCCATGTAGTATTTCAAAAATAGTTATAAAGTTAAAGAGTTGTAATGTTGTAAAGTTGGAAGGCTCTCGAACCAACTTTACAACATTACAACTCTTTAACTTTATAACCCTGTAACTTTCTCTATCTGATTTGGCCCAAAATTTGACTAATAATTTTCGGCGTACTATACTAACATCATTCTGGTTTTACTTAAGTTTGAAAGAATATTCATAAACTATGTTTACGCGAAAAGTCTTATCGCTCTCTACAGCGCTTATCCTCTCTATTGTAGTTTCCAACAGTCTCACGAGTTGTCAATCAAAAGGTTCGACCACCAACGAAGCTACCACCGAAAAAACGGCTACGTCGGCTCCTGCTGATAAACCTAAAGCGGCTGAAGCTGAAGCTACTGCGTCTGCCCCTGATCCTTCAAGTATTCCGGCTGATAAAATAGCGGATGCGGCTACGATTCTGGCGCGTCCACAGATTCCGGTTTTGTGTTACCATCAGGTTCGCGATTGGCGGGCGAGTGATTCGAAAACGGCGAAAGATTACATCATTCCGGTGGCATCTTTCAAAGAGCAAATGCAAATGCTGGCCGACAGCGGTTACCATACCGTTCTGCCCGATCAGGTGTATGCGTATCTGGCAACGGGCGCTAAGCTGCCGTCGAAACCGGTCATGCTTACGTTCGATGATGGCGATTTGGACCAGTATGAAACAGCCGCGCCGATTCTGGAAAAACACGGTTTCAAAGGGGCTTTTTTCATCATGACGGTAGCGATTGGTCGTCGGGGGAAACAACCCTATATGGATAAAGCGCAGATTAAAGACCTGTCGGATCGCGGGCATACCATCGGCGCGCACACGTGGGATCACCACAACGTAAAGAAATACCAGGGCGACGACTGGAAGATTCAGATTGAAGAGCCCAAAGCTAAGCTGGAAGCCATTACGGGCAAACCGGTAAAATACTTCGCATATCCGTTCGGTCTGTGGAATAAACAAGCATTGCCTGAACTACAGAAACGGGGTTACGCAGCTGCCTTTACGTTGGCCGATAAACCCGATGATCAAATGCCGCTTTACACCATCCGACGTATCATTGCTGGTGGCCAGTGGAAAACATCGACGATGTATCGGAACATGATTCAGAGCTTCGACGGGAAATAGAAAGAGAAGTTATAGGGTTATAAGTTGCAGGGTTGTAAAGTTGGCTGACGCATCTATTATTCTTGCGCCAGCCAACTTTACAACCCTGCAACTTTATAACCCTATAACTTAAAACCGCCCTGCCCATTCAATACCAGCTACAATGTGCGGGAAAGCATTTTTATCGGTGAATGTTTCGTCGGTGTGACCCAAGCCCGTGTAAAAGATACGTCCTTTTCCGACAGTATTGACCCACGAAATTGGATGGTCGCCACCCATCGCCTTGGGAAACGTAGCTTTATAGGTCGCTTCATTTAGCGTCAGCAAAACCTTGATACTGTCTTTGCCGCGCACACTCTGTTTGAAGTTATACCACTCGTCTTTTCTCCGCCATTTCTCAGGTAAGTGTTTAGTCGTCGGATGCGTCCGATCGTCGGTGATGATCTCGGCTTCGGGCGTATGTTCCGGGTAGAGCGGATGGTCGCGGAAGTGCGTGCCGAGCATATGGTCGTACCAATCCCAACTGTATTCCGTGTCCGAGGCCGCGTGAATACCGACGTAGCCACCGCCGTTTTCGATAAAGTTCTCAAACGCTTTCTCATGTTCTGTCGTCAGAATATCGCCGGTAGTTGACAGGAAAACCACCACTTTGAATCGGCTCAGATAATCGTCGTTGAAAAACGCGCCATTTTCGGTGGTACGTACATCCCAGCCTTTTTCCTGACCAGCTTTTTTTAATGCTTCAATTCCCGGTTCGATGGATTCATGTCGAAAACCATTTGTTTTGGAGAAAACCAGAACGCCTTTGTTGCCCACTGCGCCCGGATCGGCTGGACGAACCGTATCGAATTCGGGTTTTTGCCAGGGTAGCGTCCGGGTAACATACATGCCGAAGACAATAAATCCACCAATGAGGAGAACCAGAACGCCTATAATGCCCAGGAGTACTTTCAGTAGTTTTCGAGCCATGAGGAAGTTATAAAGTTGTAAGGTTATCGAGTTGTATGGTTATAAAGTTATTGTTAGTACGTCAGCCAACTTTACAACTCGATAACCTTACAACTTTATAACTTAACTATTAAGCCAGTTCCGTGCGAACACGCTCCAGCAACGTTTTGGTAGCTTTAATACCGTCTGTAGCAGATAGATAACCGGCCGTCGGATTGTACATATTCATTAAACCACCTTCGTATTCAATACCTACGTAACCATTGAAGCCCGCGTCTTTGATAATCTTGAACATACGCAGAAAGTCAATTTCTGTTTCGTTGCCCTGCGCGTCGAACTTATGCGTTTTGGCGCTGATGCCTTTGGCATAAGGCATCATTTTCTTCACACCTTCGTATTTGTCAAACTCCTTCAGGCATTTGGTGCCCATAATGCCCTTGATATCATTCGTTTCGGGTTTGCTACGTTGCTGACAGAAATTTCCAAAGTCAGGTAGCAGCCCGGCGTTTGGCATATTTACCTGCTTCAGAACGCCCACCAGCCAGTCGATGTCCGTAGAGTTGCCGAAGTGATTTTCAACGATTACGTTCATGTTCGACTTGGCCGCAAATTCGAGCAGTTTATGATAACCATCGGCCGCTGATTTAGCCGCTTCTTCGGCTGGATCGTCGGGTGTCCCGGTCAGGGCTTTGGAGCTGTCTCCCAGGTTGACCCGGATGGAACTGCATCCCAGAAATTTAGCCGCATCAATCCAGGCGTAGTGCGATTCAACGGCTTTTTCGCGCTTGGCGGCATCCAAATCCGCAATGTTGGCCCCGTCGACCATGATGAGGTTGTTTTTCATTCCCAAATCATCGCAGCGTTGTTTGAGGTCTTTCAGATACGCCTGATCGGTATGTTTGTTATTGAAAAACATCGAAACGTATTCCAGAACGTTGATGCCGAAGTCTTTCTTCGCTTTGGCCGGAAAATCCAGATTGGTCATCTTGCCCGACATGATGTCCGGGAAATACGAAAACTCGGCCAGCGAAATCTCAAAGTTGAACTTCTTAGCAGACGTATCAGCGAATGAAGGCATAGGAATCACAGACGATAGACTCACACCGGCGGCTGTCAGACCGAGTTGATTCAGGAATTGACGACGAGATTGGGACATGATTAGGAAAGAAAAGTCCCTCTCTGTTAGACTAGAGAGGGGTTGGGGTGAGGGAAATCAGTTAGAAAACTCAACAGTAGCTGGAACGAACAAAGGTGATTTACCCGCTTTTTCATTTTTGAATACGAAGTATAAATCGTGCTGACCGCTGACGGGTGTTACGTTCACTTTCGCCTTGCTCAGCTTGAAAATGTCGGCGGGGTCATTGCTTTGATTTTGCGTCAGTTCCTCCGTTTGACCAAGTAATTGCCCTTCGGGCGAATCAAGGTGTACCTCAATACGTCCGCCTACGCAGATGAGCTGCGCTTTCGGAACCGCCACCGCAAACTCCATCGACCGAATGCCGGTCATGTCAATTTTGTTGAACGCTACGTTGGTTCCCGACGCCATCACAATCACAATTGGATAAGGCTGGGTCGCCATCTTGAACAACGTAACACCTTTCGATTGGCTATTGCTGGAGCCCAGCGCCACTACTGGATTACGTAGCATCAGCGCTTCTTCCGAAGTTTGAGGAGCAATGCCGTTGGCACCTTTGTCTTTATAGGACGCCTGCAACACCAGATTTCCTTTGTCCTCCTTACCGGGCGTATAAGTGCCCTTTGTGGGAAGCGTTGGCGTGGCAACTTTCTTGTCCGACAACGTAAGGATGTATTTCACAATTTCGCCAGCATCGGCTGAGGCTAACTGCGGGTGAGCCGTCATGATGGCATCGCCCCACACGCCACCACCGCCTTTGATGATTTTATTCGACAGGCTTGCTACGGCATTGGCGTCGCTTTTATAGCGTTTTGCTACGTCAACAAACGCCGGTCCAACCGATTTTTTGTCTGTGAAATGACACGCTTTGCAATCGCTTTTTTCCATTAACACTTTGCCGGTGCCGAGATACGTTGCCTCTGAAAATTTATGCCCTGCCTCACTAGCGGCCGACGTACCCACTTCATTCTGATACGTTGCCCGAACCACCACCTGCTTCGATTGTATTTTGTTATTAGCCAGACTGCCGTCTTCTTTGTCCGATACGTTAACCTGATACGCAATCGGTTCGCCGGGGAAGTAAAAACTCTTGTTACCTTTTGTGATGGCTAACTCAACGGCCGGCGGTTGGTTGCCCGCTAATACGTCGATTTCGCGGGAGTCTTTAAGGCCGTGCGCATCCGTCACGGTTAGAATTGCTTTATACTGACCAGGTTTCTGGAACGTAAAGCTTGGATTTGGGCCGTTTAAAAGTGTCTGCTGGCTTCCGGCTTTCGACCCTCCAGTCCGGGACACAACTTTCCACTGATACGTCATCGCGTCGCCGTCGAAATCTTTCGTTCCTTCCGACGATAGGGTGACTTTCAGGGGAACTGCGCCAACTTTCTGGCTAGCTGATGCCACTACGTTCGGTTTACGATTTCCGGCGTTGAATTCGATTTTAACCAGTCGGGAGTCGTCATTTTTCAGGAACCAGCCAGTGCCGTATTCCAGTACGTACAAATCGCCGTTCGGACCGAAAGCCATATCGATAGGGTGGCTGAACGCCATGTTGGGCAGGAATCGCTCTACGTTAGTCATCTTACCTTCGCTATCGTAGCTTACAGACAGAATCATGTCGCGCATCCACTCGAACAGGAATGTCTTTCCGTTGTAATATTCTGGAAATGCGCGCTTTGCGCCTTTGAAATCATCCTGGTAATACGTTGGGCCAGCCATCGCGCTACGTCCGCCCGTACCCATAAACGGGAATTTCTTGCTGTCGGCGGCCGGGTAAAAAATCATCGCGGGCTGGGCTGGAGGAAGATCGCGCAGCCCCGTGTTGTTGGGGGAATCGTTGAACGGGTGCGCCGGGTCAAACTTTTCGCCTGGTTTATTCGTGGCGAAATCAACATCGTTATAGGCTTTGTTATCGCCCACAAAATAAGGCCAGCCGAAATTTCCCGCCTTACGCGCCTGGTTGTACTCATCCTCCGCCTGTGGTCCGACGCCCGCCGAATCAACACCCGCATCAGGGCCTACATCGCCCCAATACAAATAACCTGTGTGCTTATCGACCGAAATCCGATACGGATTCCGATGTCCCATTGTGTAAATTTCGGGGCGCGTTTTGGCTGTGCCTTTCGGAAACAGGTTGCCTTCAGGAATCGTATACGTACCGTCGGCTTCGGGATGGATACGCAGTATTTTGCCCCGCAGATCGTTGGTATTACCCGACGATTTCTGGGCATCCCAAGGGCCACGACCGGGGCGTTCGTCGATAGGTGCGTATAACGTAGCGCGTGGGCTGGTGTTGTCGCCGGTCGAAAGATACAAATTGCCGTTACGGTCCCAATCGATAGAGCCGCCGGTGTGGCAGCATTGTTCCCGCTGAACAGGCACCTCCAGTAACACTTTTTTCGACGAAAGAACCAGCTCATCGCCTTTCATCTCGTAACGCGTCAGGATATTTTTAGGCTCGGCACCAGCGGGCGAATAGTACAAGTAAATCCAATGATTTTTCGCAAAGTCCGGGTCGATATTTACCCCTAGTAAGCCATCTTCGGCCTCAGTTTCAGTCCCTTCCTTATCTTTATACTTCGTGCTGACCGGAATCGTAGCGATGGTTTTTACCTGCTTCGTCGTTGGCGAATAAAGTTGAATAGTTCCATGCCGCTCGATAAAGATGACACGCTCATCGGGCAAAATTGCCATTTCGAGGGGTTCATTCAGTTTCTCGGCCAGTACTACTTTTGTGAAACGATTTTCGTCGGGTTTATCTCCGGAAGCCGTCAATGGCCTTGTCGAATATGCCCAAAGACCGATAGCGCCTATGCTAAGCATAGCTGCTACTCTATAAGGTTGGCGTAAAGAAAATTTATTTACCATAGGGGTTGTGTAACTTTTACACAATGATACGTATTTCTTTGTCAATGTGTATTGTGTACACACTATATTTGTTTTTAAAATTTCTTCATGGAATACAAAAATCAAGTACAGAAACTGATTCAGGAATTTAAAACAGACTTTTTGCCGTCAGTATCGGTTGACCTGGTCATTTTCGGGTTTCATGCTGGGCAGCTAAAAGTGTTGTTACTACGTTGGAAGAACACCGACGATTGGTGTTTGCCGGGAGGACGTATCCGCTATGAAGAAAGTTTAGAAGATGCGGCTTACCGAAGTCTGCACGGACGTACTGGCCTGACAGAGATTTTCTTACAGCAGTTTCACACCTTTGGCGATACCCGGCGCTACATTCATTTCAGTCAGCAGGAAACACTGAGAAGATTGGGCTTATCTGAAGCGGATTTGCTGGAGTTTTCCAGCCGTGACGTATCGGTTGGTTATTATGCTTTGGTCGAATTTGCCAACGTAGTACCGACCCCCGATTTCTTTACCGACGAGTGCCGCTGGTGGGACATCAATCAGGTACCGCCACTTTTGTTTGACCATAACGACATGATTACGCTGGCACTGAAAACACTACGTCGGCAATTAACGTATCAGCCGATTGGCTATAATTTGTTGCCCGAGAAATTTACAATGCCTGATTTACAGCAGCTTTACGAAACCATTTTGGGTCAATCGCTCGATCGGCGAAATTTTCAGAAACGCATGCTTGGCTACGACATTCTGGAGCGGCTGGAGGAACGAAAAACTGGTGGCGCCCACAAAGCGCCGTACCTGTATCGGTTCAATAAAGAGAAGTACGAAAAGGCCCTTGCTGATGAGATTTTGTTTGTGGGGTAATATGGCCTAAAATTTTCACGAGCGGCTTCGTCAGAATGACAAAAACTGCTTAATACGAATACGTAAAACTCAAATTAAATCGAGCGCCGTTGCCGCGTGTATACGTAGCATTGGCCGCATAAAATTGGGATACAACCGGGTAGTACGATTCATTCAACAGGTTTTCGACACCGAGATTGAGCCGCGTAGATTTCGTCGTTTGCCAGCCTGCGCTAAGGTTAACCAAATCGAACGCATGAATTGGCCCTTCACCCGACAGATATGCCCCATTGGCTTGTGGCTTAAACCGGTCGCGGTTGCCTGAGTGAATCCAGAACAGCCCCAGATTGACCGATTTAATCGGCGAGTACCGTAGCGAAGCCGTGGTTTTGGGAGGGGCAATGCGAGTTGTGTTCAGATACGTATCGGCATCACCATCAAACTGCCCGTCATTATTAGAATCAACTTTGCCTTCGATGTATGCATAGTTTCCACCCAGTGTCAGGTTGCGTAACAGGTTCAGATCCAACGAGAATTCGACGCCTTGTACACGTTCTGGTAAGCGTTGTGGCGTGAAAATGCCGTTCGCGTTGGCAACCAGACTGGAACCCAATTTGGATGTACTCAGATAATAAGCCGCACTAAACTCCGCAATGCCCCGGCGGCTGCTGAAACCAACCTCGTAGTTATTGACGATAATCGGTTCCGTCTGCAATAGAGAAATCGTATTTTGGGTAGCGGCACGTAGCACCCGGCCCAGATCATAAATCGAGAAAGCCTGCGAATAACTCACGAACGGATTAAACGCCTTGAACTTCGTATAGCGCAATCCTGCATTGAATACCAATGCATTATAATTCAAATTGCCGCCTTTGACCGCTACGCTACCTTTGCCATCTGCCCCGGTTGCCAACGTAGTATAATCCGAAACGTTCACCTGAATATTTTCGTAACGAACGCCACCTTTCGCGATCAAATGTTGGCCAATTGTGGTATTTGCCTGTGCATAAGGCGCTTTATTATTCATGTTCATA
The DNA here is from genome assembly GCF_054778555.1 of Spirosoma flavus. Lineage (NCBI taxonomy): Bacteria > Pseudomonadati > Bacteroidota > Cytophagia > Cytophagales > Cytophagaceae > Spirosoma > Spirosoma flavus. The sequence goes on along the minus strand of NZ_BAAGZL010000003.1, from coordinate 531,713 downwards.
TCGGGTACCCACAAACGGCCATCGACTAAATATTGCGATGTTACGTCGTTCAGCAAATCAAAACCATACGTAACATCGCCGATCAGTACGTTGCCTGCGGAGAAAGGTGTTGTCAGATTCAGCCGGACGCCTTTTTTGTCGGAATTAATTTTCGACTGACCACTGCCGAAAAACGAGGTTGAATTGCTGTAAACCGTTTCGAATTTCTGCATGTACAGGTTTACTTCCAGGTCGGTGCCGCCGATCAGGTCGCGGCTTCGGTACGTTACGTAAGCGTTGTGGTTGAACCGGTTACCTTCATCAACGCCGATACGGGTGCCGAGTACGCCGATGGCTGGTGTTGTGGGGTATTTACCGGCTTGCAGTACGTAGTTCGAATGCTGGTTGCTGCTGTAGTAATTGTACATAGCCTCAATCCGGTCGCGACCCTGCCGACTGCCGAAGTTCAGGTCGTAACCCAGCTTGACAAAGCCTTGATATTGTTTAGTTTCGCCCAGACCGTACTCCGGTGAAATCACTTCACCCTTTGCATCGTAGAAAACCCCCGTTTTGTCGTAGAGACCACTTACTACGTAGTCAAGCTGACCGACCTTCCCGTAAAATTGTTGTGTAAAACGACTTCCGATGGAGTTGTTAAGGTGAAACAAATTGCCCGTCATTCCAATCGACGTAGCGCCACCAAACGTTTTGCCAGCCACAGGCTTTTTGGTGATGTAGTTGATTAGTCCACCGTCGGCACCGTTGCCATAAATCGACGTAGCGCCTTTGATAACTTCTACGCGCTCAATAACCGATGGATCAATGGTCCGAATGTCGCGGCTACCGGCACGTAGCGGTGTCGATTGTGGAATTCCGTCAATGAGTACCAATACGTTACGTCCCCGAAGCGTTTGCCCAAACGTGCTGGTTTGGTTGGTACTCAACGCCAGTCCCGGCACAGAGTAGGCCAGTACGTTGCCAATATTCGGGCTAATCCCCGATTGAAGCTGTACGTCGCGGCTGTTGATGACATTGACCGAAGCGGGCGTTTCGGCCAGCGTTTCCTGCCGCCGGCTCGCCGATACAATGACCTCATCGAGAGATGAAGTCATTTCGCCGAGCGACAAATTCAACGTAGTGTTTTCGCCAGATTTCAACGTAACAGCCTGCCGGACTGTCTCGAAACCGACTGCTGAAACTAATAATGTATAGGTTTTTGTAGGTGCTGCTAATGTAAAGCGCCCATCTTCGGTCGTCTGGGTAGCGTAGCGCGTGCCGATTAAACCGACCGTAGCAAATGGAATGGGTTTGCCAGATGCATCAGATACCGTGCCCATTAAACTGGACTGGGTTATCTGTGCCATCAATTGGAGACTGATCAGGAGGCTAATACAAATAGGCAATAAACGTCGTAACATTTTCGGGAGTGTAGAACGAATCTAAATAAGGTCGCAAAGTAAACCCCTGTTTAGATTCGATACAAATAATGGATCGTTTTATTTGGAATATATCTAAAGAAGAAAGATTTTTGTCGTTTGCCTGCAAGCACATACAATCTGATGCTGGGCGAAATATTGAGCCTCGTCTGATACGTATACATGAAAAAATTAGTTGGGAAACTGCATCTCTGGTTTGGTCTGTCGGCCGGTCTGATTGTGTTTATTAGCAGCATAACCGGCTGTATGTACGTATTCGAGCAGGAGTTGCAGGGAATCATCCATCGCGACCAGTTATTTGTCGAAGCCCAAAATCGGCCTCTGCTACGTATAAGTCAGGTATACGAACTGGTAAAGCGTGATGTGCCCAAAGCGACGATACAACGTATTACGCGCCAGCACGAACCGGGTGGAACGTATCAGGTTTTGCTGAAAGACAAGCGGCTCATCAGCGTAAACCCGTACACGGGCGAGTTGCTGGGCACGCGGAACATGAAGCGCGATTTTTTCGCCGTAGCGCGGGAAATCCACACGAGTCTGATGCTGGGCGATACCGGAAAAGTGATTATTGGTACGTCGGCTCTGATTTATCTATTTATGATGCTCTCCGGCCTGATTTTGTGGTGGCCGCAAACCAAACGGATGCTTCGCCAGAAATTCACTATCAAGTGGGAAGCGAAATTTCCGAAAATCAATTACGACTGGCACAGCGTTGGTGGGTTCTATGCCATTCTTTTTCTGCTAATTACGGCATCGACGGGTCTGATCTGGGCGTTTCAATGGTGGGAAAATGGGTTGTACGCCATCACCGGCTCTCCCGCACGTGATCGGCCGAAACCGCGTTCCGTTTATCAGGCCAACGCCAAACCAACGCCGATTGACAAGGCTTATGAGCACGTAGCTTCTCTGGAACCCAACTCCACGGAAACACTTATTAATTTTCCGACTGATTCGGTAGGGGCGATTCGGGTGCAGCTTCGCTACGATGAATCGTCGTTTTACCGGAAATACACCAATTTCTACTTCGATCAGTTTTCGGGGAAAGTACTATACGGAAAGCGTTATCAGGATTTTTCCAAAGGAGACGTAGCACGTGGGGCGGCTTACGATATTCACACGGGCGGCTGGCTGGGATTACCGGGTAAAATTCTTGCGTTTTTTGTGAGTTTATTTTCGGCTACGTTGCCCATATCGGGTTTTCTGATCTGGTGGAATAAACGAAAAATGACCCGCAAACAGGCGAAGAAAGTCACTAGAAAACCAGAACGGGAAAAAGTTGCCTGAATGGAGTTATTTTGTAACTCTGTTCTTGTCAATCATGCCCACGTTTACAACGATTCTCCAGAAGTTCGGCGAAAAAGGTGATAAAACGCGCTGGACATACATCGAAATCCCAATCGCCATAAGCGAAGAATTAAAGCCTGGCCACAAAAAATCGTTCCGGGTCAAAGGCACACTGGAGGATTATCCAATCCGTCAGATAGCGTTGCTACCCCTCGGTCGTTCGGTAGAACGTATCACCGACGGGCTAGAAGGCGGGTTTATGTTGCCCATCAACGCAGCTATGCGTCGGGGAATGGGAAAACACGACGAAGGCGCAACCATCCGCGTTACGTTGGAAGTTGATGATCAGCCACTTCCTCAATCGGCCGATCTCCTTGCCTGTCTGACTGATGATCCTGACGCCAAACGGCAGTTTGATTCGCTTCCCAAAAGTCATCAGCAGTATTTCAGCAACTGGATTGAAGACGCCAAAACGCCCGAAACCAAAGAAACGCGACTTGTGCAGGCGATACGTGGACTAGCGATGGGTATGAACTACGGGGAAATGATTCGGTATTTCAGAAAACAGAAAGAGTGACTATTGATTCATTGTAAAGAAGCTGTTTAAACTTCTTCCCTCTTTATTTCGGAAAGATTAAACAGCTTCAACGGGAACAAAAGAGGTCGCTACGTTCTTTGCAAACTTTACGTATACCTTTGCGCTTCTTCAGCTCAGAAAATCAGCATGAACGTAGAAAATAAAACGGTTATTATCTCGGGAGCATCACGCGGTATTGGCCGCGCAACGGCCCTGATGCTGGCTCATCATGGTGCCAACGTAGTGGTTACGGCACGTAACGCCGAGGAGTTAAATACACTTCAAAAAGAAGCTACCGACGGTCACGTTCGGGGGAAAATTGTGGCTGTTCCGGGCGACGTCAGCAACGAGGCCGATGTGGCGAACGTAGTGAAAACCACCTTCGACCAATTTCACCGTATCGACGTAGTGATCAACAATGCCGGATACGGGGTTTTCAAAAACATTGATGAGATTTCAGTTACCGAATGGGACGACCTGATGGCGACGAACGTAAAAGGAACCTTTCTGCTGACTAAAGCCGCGCTGCCTTTTTTGAAAGAGCAACGTAGTGGACACATTGTCGTGGTAGCATCTGACGTAGCGAAACGGACCTTTGCCGGTGGGGCGTTGTACACAGCCAGTAAGTACGCACAGGAAGCGTTTATAGGCGCGTTACGTAAGGAAGTCCGTTCCTTCAACATTAAAGTGACGGGCGTTTACTCTGGTCTGGTGGATTCGAGTTTTCATGCCGAAGGGCACCGACAGGAGAGCCGGGGAAGCTGGCTCAAAAACGAAGACATGGCTGAGTCAATGCTATTCATCGTGAGTCGGCCCGCACACGTAGTGATTGATGAGTTTATGGTACATCCGCTTTCGCAGGAGTACTAATCAGGGCAAACGTATTTAATGTCTGATCTCTACCGTATTGCTGACGCCTGTCGAAGCCACAGGCGTCAGCAATACGGTGTGTATACATAGTTTTTTCTACAACGTATACTTCAACGCTACGTTCGCGATACGTCCTTCCAGCGGTGCCCAGATGGGACGGAAGCTCGGTTGTGAAAGAGGACCGCTTACGACGGTTTCGTAGTTGGCCTGTTTGATGTTGAACAGGTTTTCGGCATTTACTACCAGCCGCCAGTGGTCGTTGTAATGATATTCGGCGGCACCAGCGAAAAACCAGTAATTCGCCACTTTTTGATTGTTGTAAAGGTATTGGGTGCCGACATAACTGCTCTCGATACCAAAACGAAAATGGTCATTTTCCCACGCAATCGTAGTTGAGAATTTGTCTTGCGGAGCCAGCGGCAGATAACTGGTATCGGTAGGGCCATCGCGACGGGCGAGGGTATGGTTATAGCCAAAATACAGTTCGTAAGCGTTGTATTCGAGTCGAACATACGTATCCGTCCCCAGGCTGAGCATGTTGTAGGGCGCATTTATCAACTGCGTATAAGCTCCCAGATTGTTGGATGTACTGGCAAAGGTCGATACCACAGGCGACCTGACATACGTATAATAAAACGCCTGATCGACCTGAACCGAGAAACCGCTCTCAAACGTCTTGGAGTAAGCAATATCGATATTGGTTCCTACGGATTTCTCTGCTTTCACTACGTTCACATCAATCGGCAGCAGACGGGGGAAAATCAAACTAACGCCCAGTTGACCGGGTGTCTGATTCACAAATAGATTGGGTGTTTTATAGCCGGTTCCGACACTCAAACGTACTGTCCAGGGATCTGAGGGTTTCAACTTGACCGACAGGCGTGGAAGTAAGAAACTTCCGAACGTATTGTGGTGGTCGAAACGAAGGCCGGCCTGTAGTGCTACTTTTTCTCCCAGCTGCCAGTCGTCCTGCACGAAAGCCCCAACGGTTTGGTACGTATAATCGACCAGCCGGGTACTATCACTGTTCCGCCGAAAGGCTTCAACCGTATAATTGATTCCGCCAATCAATTGGTGATTGCCGAATTTTGCAAAATCATTGGCTTCAAGATAAACAGATGATTGGCGGCCGTCCGAACGTTTCTGGTAATCGGTATTTTGTCGGTGAAAGGTACTGAGGGCTCCTTTGAACGTTAATGAATTAAGGTTCGACGTAGCGTGATTGGCGTCAAAATCAATCGTATGTCGTTGTAAATCAGTGATGTTCTGATATGCATTCGGCTGAGTGCCTTCGAGTGCAGGCAGGTAACCGCCCGCCCGGTGTTCGTTGGTAAAGGCGTAACCGATATTCAGTTTTGAATGGTCAGTTGGGTTGTAGAAAAACTTGGGATGGAAGTTAAACTGCTTGATTTCCGGGCTGTCGGTGAAGCCATCGTTTGTTACGTCGACGGCTTGTTGATTCGTATATCCACTGAATAACGTCAGTCCCGTTTTGCCGTAACGTTGCGAATAATAAGCATTTAGGTTCGTTTCTTTCAGATTTGAGCGGTTGAGCAGGGCCGTGAATTCCGGTTTTTCGGACGTTGGCGACTTCGATACGATATTGATCATTCCGCCGATAGCACCACCGCCATAGAGCGTCGAAACAGACCCTTTCACAACTTCAATCTGCTTCAAATCCAGCGGTGGAATCTGGAGTACGCCGAGGTTTCCCGAAAACCCTTCGTATAATGGCAAGCCATCACGTAAAATTTGGGTGTATTTTGGATCAAGCCCCTGCATCCGAATGGCCTGATTTCCGTTCACTGCCGAGGTACGCTGGACATGAATAATTGAAATATCGCCCAGAATACTACTCACATTGCCCGGTACGACAGCGCTTTCCTCGTCCATATCCTCCTGCCCAAGCACTTCGACTTTAATTGGCAAATCTTCGATACGCGAATTGGTACGTGTGGCCGTAACGGTCACTTCATCAATGGATTCACTTGCCGTTTTAAGAAAAAAGACAAGCGTATCGCTACTTGTAGTTATCGGAAAACGGGTCGTTTCGTAACCAACCGCACTGACGATGACAGACGAAACGGAAAGTGGGATGGCGGGTAGCGTAGCAAAACCACTGGCATCGGTAACGGCACCCATAGTAGGTTTAATCTGGGACAGTACCCGAATGGTTGCGCCAATAACAGGCTCGTGGGTAGCACTGTCCTGAACTCGAATAATTCGGTTGACTTGACTGTATACTGACTTGGTAGTCAGCACAAAAAGAAGAATAAAAAATAGCTTTTTCATTTCCGGCGTTATGCTCGCGTTTACTTGTGCGAGGCATCTAACCGCAAGTTTCGGAAGCAATTATGAAGAGAATTTGAAGAAGAAAACGCTGCGGCTATGGAAATGTCAGTTGAAAGGAGTGCATTGCTTGCTGCGTGTCGTATGCATACGATATTGACATTCGGTAGCGGTCACAAATCTGTTTAACTAAAGCCAGTCCTAAACCCGTAGAGTCGGGGTGGGCAGGATTTTTGACAAATCGATTGAATAGCTGGCTGTCCGGAAAGGGGAGGGGTTTACCCGTGTTCTGAATAATTAACGAATTCGTTGTTAGACTCATACGTATCATTCCCAACATATCGTCTGGACGTGGACAGCCATGTCGCACCGCATTTTTCAGCAGATTTGTAACGAGTATACTGGCTAACTGACTGTTCATGCGTATCCGTACGTTGGCCGTAATGGATTGCTCGGTAGCTAGATTTCGATGGGCAAAAAACGGCTCATAATCCTGAATAGTTTGTTCCAGTAATTCGCTCAGATTCACTACGTCTTCATTGATAAATTGATCATTTTCTACCTGAGTGAGCAGCAGCAGCGAACGATTCAACTGGCTTAATCGGCTCAGCGAGTCGGTAGCGCGTTGTAGATGGGCGTAGTCATTCTCTCTGAGATGATCTGACTGCATCAGGAAATCAAGTTCCGCTGCGGCTATGGCCAACGGCGTTTGCAACTCATGCGATGCGTTTTCGGTGAATTGCTTTTGCAGCGAAAACTGCTGCCATAATTTTTGCGTCAACTCTTGCAAAGACCGATTTAGCAAATCGAACTCCCGAATTCGGCTGACCGGAAACATCGGATTAGCAGCCTGATCGAGTCTGAATTGGCCTAGTTGGTGAATTGTTTCGTGGAAAGGGCGCCAAAGACGACCGGCCAGCCCCAACCCCACGACGACCGATAAAGCCATCAAAATCAAAAATCCCCAAATGACACCGACTGACATGATCCGGGCCAGTTCGTCGAATTCGTAATACGCCTGCTGGACCGTTACCTGATACGTTTGTCTATTAGCTGCTACGTTCGTTTTTACCTGACGAAATGTGATTGACTTCTCTTTATGAGCTGGATCGGGGAGCGATACGTCTGAAAACTCAGGTCGATTTATGGACCCAGTCGCGATGCGTATCACCTGTGGATTATTGTCCCAATCGGTACGTAACGGCGTGTTCGCGGGTAGCAATTTCAGTCGCTGCTCTACCTGCTCAACCTGACTCATCAGAATCTCATCAACTTCGTGTTGAATGGTTCGGTGGATCAACACATAAAAGCCAACAGACCCAACCAGCGCAATTGCTAAAGCCGTGAGCAACAGAAAGCGGGCCGTCTGCGAAAGAAGACTCATGACAGTCGGGTCGAGAAAACATAGCCAGCGCCATACCGGGTCTGGATGTAGTCAGGGCAACCGGTTGCTATTAGCTTTCGGCGTAGATTTTTCAGGTGCGTATACAAAAACTCGTGTGAATCGACCATGTCCATGGCATCGCCCCAGACATGCTCAACGATGGCTGATTTCGACAGTAATCGGTCCGTATTCGTCACAAAGAACAGCAGCAACTCATACTCTTTGCCGGTCAGCTTAACGTCGTTCGAATGAACACGCACGCGTTGCTGATCGGGCCATAAAGTAAGCTCGCCCGCGTGAACCTGCGACTGACCGCCAAACAGCCGACGACGTAGTATAGACCGTAATCGGGCGTTCAATTCGGGCAAATGAAAGGGTTTAGTCAGGTAATCGTCGGCGCCTGCATCGAGGCCGGTTAGTTTGTCGGCCAGTGCATCTTTGGCCGTAACTACAATGATACCAGCGGTCGATTGTCGATTTTTCAGTTCGCGAACCAGATCGAGACCATTCCCATCGGGCAGCATCAAATCGACAATTAGGCAATCGTAATCATAGTCATGCGCTTTAATGACCGCTTCCCGGTACGTAGCAGCCGTTGTCACTACGTAGTTTTCGCCTTCAAGATAGCGTTGGATTGACGCTTGTAAAGCGGGTTCGTCTTCAACCAGGAGAATTTTCATGCCTGCAAATAGGAATGAATACTGGGTAATGTAAAATATTAGCTACGCCAATTAATTATTTTACATTACCCAATATTTACAAAACTACTGGCTCCAGCTCGTTGGCGTACGGTCCCAGCGATGACCTTGTAATTCACGTAGTAGTTCGGGGGAGAGGCTGTTACCGTCGCTGGCGGCAGTGTTGGCTTCTACGTTACGTATCTGGCGCATTCCGGGAATGGTCGTGTGAACATCAGGATTGCTCAAAATGAAACGTAGCGCCATTTCGGGCATCGTCATGCCGTTTGGAATAAGCGGTTTCAACGCGTCGGCATGCTCGACGCTGGCGTTGAGATTTTCGGGCACGAAATACGTTGAACGCCAGTCGTTGGCCGGAAACGTGGTTTCTTTGGTGAACGTACCGGTAAGTGTACCTTCATCGAACGGTACGCGGGCAATTACGCCAATGTTCAATTCACGACAAAGTGGAAACAGTTTGTCTTCTGGATTCTGGTCAAAAATGTTATAGATGACCTGAACGGCATCAATCAGCCCGGTACGTAGCGTATTCAGGCAGTTCTCTGGTTCCCAGCGATTTACCGATACGCCCCAGGCCTGCACTTTTCCCTCTTGCGTAAGTTTGGTAATAGCTTCTTTCCACTCATCCTGCTCGGCCCAGCCATCTTCCCAAACGTGAAATTGTTGTAAATCGATTGTTTCGACTCCGAGATTTTTCAGGCTTTTTTCGGTGTACTCTACAATGTAATCTGCCGGAAATACGTCGCTTAAATCGTAGTCCGGCTTCGACGGCCACTTGCGGTTTTTAGGCGGAATCTTAGTGGCAGCGTACAGTTTTTTATCGGGATGATTTTTCAGAAGCTGGTTCAGCACTTCTTCGCTAACGCCGTCGCCATACGCCCAGGCCGTGTCGAAAAAGTTGCAACCCAATTCAACGGAGCGTTCGAGGGCACGGAGAACTTCCTGTTTATCAGAGCCTGTCCAACCGGCCAGCCCCCACATACCGTAACCAATTTCAGAAACCTGCCAGCCCGTTCGGCCAAAAGTGCGGTATTGCATGTCGAAAGAAAAATGAATAATGAAAAATGAAAAGTAAAGTAAAGTCTATTTTTAACCGGACTCCGGTCGCCATTTTTCACTATCAATTTTTCATTGTTCATAAAAATTATGCTCGTACGTATTGTTCGCATGACGTTCCAGCCGGATAAGCTGGCCGATTTTCACGTTATTTTCAACCAGTCGAAGCGGCAGATTCGGGCATTTCCCGGCAATCGCCACCTCGAACTCCTGCGGGATCCCGACCATCCCAACGTACGTATGACGTACAGCTTATGGGAGTCGGCCGATGCGCTCGAAGCGTACCGACGTAGCGAACTGTTTCGCACAACATGGGCTGCGACAAAAATCCTTTTTGCCGAGCGGGCCGTAGCATTTTCCGGGGAAAAGCTGGAGGACGTAACGTAGCTGTTCTTACGCATCGCTGGCTGCTACGTTACTCTGTATAAATGGTTCACTCAAATCTTTGAAAGTCAGTTTTCTACTTCCTGTCTACGTTGTTTCGCTACGTTAAAGTTATAGGTATAATTACGTTGCCGTATTCTTTAAAAAAGGGTAACTTAACCGCTATGCGTTGCACGTGCTTCATCGGCTGGATTACTGTCGTTCTATTGCTAGGATCGACCCGGCTGATTTATGGACAAACGACGACTACTTTTACTGGCTACGTTGTAGATGCCTCGACAGGAAAAGCCATGCCGTTTGCCAATGTGTATGTGAACGGAACAACGAGGGGGGCGCTTACCGACGAAAACGGCTATTATACGCTGGCTGGAGTGCCGCTGGGTACCGTCGAAATTGCCGCTTCGTTTGTTGGTTATCAACCCGCAAAGAACACATACAGAATTGATAATGCGACTCCTCTAAAGGCTAATTTCCGTCTGAAGCCAAGTGAACAAACCCTTAATGCAGTAACGGTTCGGGGGAATCCGAAACGCTGGGAACGGCATCTGCGCCAGTTTAAAAGAGAACTTTTCGGGGAACCGTTTGGCGGACAATGTCTGCTTGTAAACAGTGAAGTGCTCAATTTTAAGGAAGAGAAGGAACACCTGTACGCAACAGCTACGGAGCCACTCGTTATTGATAACCAAGCTCTTGGGTATCGACTAATCTATGATTTACAGCATTTTGATGCTTCCCTAGGAAAGGTTTACTATGCTGGTAATGCCCGTTTCGAGGAATTGAAACCGGAGAACGAACGACAGGCCAACCGATTTCGGCGTAACCGGCTGGTTGCGTACAAAGGCTCTATCCGACATTTAATGGCTAGCCTGGTTGATAATACATTCGAGCAGACCGGTTTTCTGGTATATCAGGAAGATGCCAGTAAAACGATTTCTATGGAACGTCGGCTGATTACCCTTGCGGCTGCGGTCAATGATTATAAGCGCCTTGTTCCGATTCAAGTCGCTACGTTGATTCAACCGGGCCGATTAGCGACCGAACGACGATTGGTTTCACCCATGAAACTGATCATTTTTAACACCAACTCATACTCCGCTTTTTCGCCTTATTCCGATGCTCGTTATGCTTATACCGAAATGAAATTACCTAGCGGTCAATTACAAATGACCACTGATGGAGTGATTACTATGCCCGAAGGCATGGAAGTCAAAGGGTCAATGGGCAACGACCGGCTGTCGACCATGCTGCCCGCTGACTGGAAACCCGAGGGTAATGAAAAAGAGACGCTCAAAAACGGTCCGTTGGCCATTCAGGGGAAACTTGCTCCGCCGGATGCTCGCCTGGGCCGTATCACGACAGCCTTCAACGACCGGTTCAAAGTACTGGCTCCCAGCCTGTTTGTGCACATCGACAAGCCCTTCTACGCCACCGGTGACCGGCTCTGGATGAGCACCTACCTCCTCGACGCACCCTCGCACCAACGGGCCGGAGGAGAAACCGCTATCCATGTCGATCTGCTGAGCTCGGCGGGCAAGCTTGTTCAGCATCAATGGGTGCGCATCATGGACGGACGGGGCGAAGGTAATTTCCGCCTGTCGGATACGCTCTCGACGGGGACGTACCGCCTGCGGGCCTACTCCGATGAGGACGACGCCCAGCGACGACCGGCTTTCGAGCGGTCGGTGGCGGTCTATAACCTGTTTAAAAATGATATTTCGCTACGTAGTGATTCGGTTTCTGAGCCGGTAGACGTTCAGATTTTGCCCGAAGGTGGCCGCTGGATTGTCGGGCTACCAGCCCGATTGGGCGTGAAGCTGGTGCAACCCAATGGACGAGGTTTGGCCACGACAGGACGTATCATTGACGACCTGGGGGCTGAAGTCGCTCGTTTCAGCACCAATCCGCAGGGGATGACCAGCGTAACGATGGAGCCCAAGCCGCAGCGGGCCTACTATGCCGAGGTCGTCTATAACAACCAGCCGCAACGAACGCCTTTACCCAAACCCGAAACCGATGGGCTGCTGCTCTGGGCCGATGCCATCAGCGATACGACTCGGCTGGCATTGACCGTACTGAGTACGAATAAAGTGGTTACCGACTCAGTGTATATCCTGATTCAGCAGCGCGGCCGGGTGATCGATCAGCGAAAGATTCTGCTGCAAAACGGGGTGGCGAAGGTAAGCCTGCCGATGCAGAACTGGTTGCCAGGTCTGGCGCAAATCACGCTCTATGATGCCATTGCCAAGCCCCAGGCCGAGCGATTAGTCTTCGTACCCGAATTCATTTTGCCGATACGGGTGCTGATGGGTTTCAACAAAAAGCTGTATCAGCCTCGCGAGCAGGTCATTCTGAGTGTTAATCTGAACGACAATGGCTTACCCGCGCAGGCGGCTTTATCGGCATCGATCACCGATGCTGGCCAGGTGCCCGATGACAGCGCTGATGCTACGTTGTCAGCCCACTTGTTACTGACGGGCGAGCTGCGGGGACGTATCGAGAATCCGAACCAGTACGTAGTGCGTCCTAGTGGCGAAACCCGTAAAGCGCTGGACGACCTGCTGTTGACGCAAGGCTGGCGACGGGTGAGTGGTACGCCCGAAACCGAATTACTTGGTGGCGTGTCGTTCAGGGGCCGTATTTTGAATGCGAAAAACCAGCCGATTCCCGGCGCTCAGCTCATATTAGCATCGACAGTGCCGGGGCAGTCGTTCGTAAAGTCGGCGGGTGCCGACGAGCGCGGGCGCTTTCGATTGGCGGGGATGGCCATAGCTGATACTGTTCAATTGATGATGCAACTTACTGACCGTCAGTTGAACGATATCCCTCCAAAAGAAGCCTATATGGTTCAGGAAGGACTTGGTAAAGGATGGGAGAATGTAAAAACAACTATTGCACCGGACTGGTCGACGTTGCGGGCTCAACTGGAAGCGGCTCGAATTCGGCAGGAAGCCAATGCCGATTTTTACCGCGACAAAACCGTGAAAGTGCTGAAAGAAGTGACGGTTCGGGGAAAAAAATACGACGATCGTCCTGACGATATTCAACGGCGTAGCCTGCATGCGAATGCCGACGCCACAATTATATTCGATGAAAAATCGCCGGTATACCCAAATCTGTACGAAATGCTTGTAGGGCGTGCTTCGGGAGTTATGGTTACCCGGTCGCCAAATACGGGTGGTTATCAGGTTGTGATAAGGGGCGTGGGTAGTTTGAAAAGCAGTACGCAGCCATTGTTTCTGCTGGATGGAGTACCCATTCAGGACCAAGATGGAACCGCTTTACTGAGCTTTAGTCCTGGTGATATTGAACGTATCGAAGTGTTAAAAAACGGTGGTACGTCGGGTATCTATGGCGTTCGGGGGGGCAACGGAGTCATTGCTTTTTATTCCAAAAGTACCCGATCACAGCAGGGTGTTCAGAAAATCAAGGCGGGGATGGTTCCAGTTCAATTTATTGGCTACCCATCCGTGCAGCGCGAATTTTACGTACCACGCTATGACACAGAGGCAACCACCAATACCATTTCTGGCCCCGTCGATTACCGGGACGTATTATATTGGAAACCAATCATGCAAACCGACAGCCAAGGACGTAGCCAACTCCGTTTTCCGCTATCGGACGTAGTACGGACACTACGTGTTGTGATTCAGGGTGTTACAGCCGATGGGCGTCCGGTGCTGGGTGTTCAGTTGATTCGGGTTCAGTAACGTAGCCGTTCACTTACCCCAGGCAGGGGTTAGCGTCGATGGATCGAATAGCTCATCAACGTAGTACGTTCGTCGGGAACGTTTGTCGCATTCATCGTCGCCAATCGGGTATCGGCACGTAGCATACACTGTTACGTTGTCAGGGTTCATCAAACTGACAAAAGCGCCCTTCGGAAACTTGTCTGTTTTGTGGGCTCGATTGAGCAGACAATGGCCTAATTCGTGAAATACTAGAGATTCTCGTTCTTGCTGACTGGCTTTCTGCCAACAAAAATCATCGTTATTGAGTACAATACGTGGCGTTTTTCCCGGAATACATTCCCCGCAGACATCTTCTCCTAAAGCAGTGCCAAACGTAACGATCAGGTTATTTGTAACCACCGTTTTGTTCCGTTGCTGAGCCTCCTGACGAAAGGCTTGAATAAACGGCTCAACGTCGGCCGGTACGTTGTACTGAGTAGGTTCAGGCTGTGAATTGGTCTGACAACTCAATAGGCCAATTAACAGAAAAAAGACTAATAGCGTCTGGATTGGCTGATTCATCAGGAAAAGTTAATGACGTAGTATTGGCAAAGAAACGACTGGCCAAACTCCTGAATTTGACGCTGATACGTTGGCTGGAATCCGTGACGTTCGTAAAAAGACATCAGCTTCGGTCGTGTAGCGTCCGTTTCCAACTGCAACGTAGCAATGCCCCGTTTAAGACATTCCGTTCGGCAGAAATCAAGAATAGGAACGAACAGGTTCTGACCGGCAAAAGGTCGACGAATGGCCAATTTGTGAACGAAGCCAGATGTATTTGGCGGTACGTCGGGCCAGAAAAGTGGGTCTTCCCATTGCAGAATCAAAACGACTGCCGGTTCAGGAGCTTTACCTTCTTCCTCGGCATACATGACATAGAGATTACCGGTGGTATATTGATCCAATAAGTTTTCAGGTGTGAGCGTTTGAATTTCCCACATTTCCTGATTGGTATCGACAAGCCACTGACCTACTTCGCGCATGATGTCGATGGCCAGGAGGGGTTGGTCATTACGGAGAGAATACGTCATAGTGAATACGTTAGGCCCCGACAGGCTCCGGCTGTCGGTTGTAGGTACTGGGTCAGTCGCTAACGTGGCTCCAACAGCCAGAGACTGTTGGGGTCGAGTATAGGTAACATTTCGCGACCCTGGCAAGTTAAGCACGTATGACGAAACTAAACAAAACAATCTTGCCCGCGCTGGGCGGTGGACTAGTCGGAGCTACCGTACTCACAGCGCTCCACGAAACGGCTCGCCAATTCATTGACGAGGCTCCTCGTGCCGACATTCTTGGCGAACGCGCTATTAAAAAAGGCCTGAAAAAAGCGAAACTGAAAGTACCACCGCAGGATGAACTTTATTTCTGGACATTGGGCGGTGATCTGCTCTCTAACGCTTTGTATTACAGTCTGGTTGGGTTGGCAAAACCTAAACACGCCGTTCTAGCAGGTGCTACGTTAGGATTAGCTGCCGGAGCTGGAGCGGTGGGTTTACCCGGCCCGATGGGATTGGGCACCGCACCTAGCAGCCGAACCCCCGCAACGGCCGCCATGACAGTTGGTTGGTATCTGATTGGTGGGCTGGCAAGCGCAGGGGCTTATTTGTTGCTGAAGCGGAGGAGACGTCTATAGATTTAAGGTGCTACGTTGATTCCTTCATCGGCCAGATATTGACCGATGTTAAAAATCTGACCGTCCCATAATTCGAGGTCGCGGTGCCAATCCATTGTGAGCCAGGCATCCGCATTACGTTCGGCAATCATAACCTGCTGCGAACTCGTGAAAATCCAGATGACTTTATCTGATCCGAAATCCAGAAGCTTTTTTGTTTTCCGATTAACGTAGTTGAAGTCAGCTACTTTTGATACGTCGGCTTTTACGTCTATTTCAATCGCGACTTGAGCAGGCACCTTAACGTACTGAGTGTTAATTTTATCGGCTGTCAATACGTTCCGGTCGTAAATTGCGACGTCGTGCGAGAGGTTGTTTTTGTGGTCGATGTGAACGCCTGCTTCGTTCGAGGCAAAACGGTATTTTTTTCGATTCAGACCTAAAATCATGATTTCCATAAAATAGGAAACCAGCACCCATTGTAAAGAACTCGAACCCATTATTTCTTCTGGTAATTTCTTGCCTGCCAATACGTCCTCATAGCCGAGGTAATATAACGGACGTCCATCCAGCACTTCATATACCAACGACTCCAGTGCAACCGGTGGCTGTTTTCGGGTAGCCTCCGGGTTACGTCGTTTGCGGGGGTGCTGTTGTGCTACGGTTTGCATAGTTATTTTTTAGCAAGGTAATACATTTTTGACATCTGGTTACCAGTGCAAGCCCCAGCGTAGTGCTTCCTGCCGGAGTTCCCTAGCCGCGTTATAGTCTCTTTGAAGTAATAATTCGGTTTCTCGCTCGTCTGCTTTTTTCAGATCGTTTTGGTATTTGCCGATGAAAGGCATCTCCCAGAAACCGTCTGGCCACGCCTGGATTGGATTATTCCGTACATCTAGGCAAACCAGTGAGCGAAGGCGGCTGAGGTTTTTTGGTAGTTTCGTCAGTTGATTTCTCGACAAGTATAAGCGCTTCAATTTAGGCAGGTCGCAAAGCGATTCCGGTAGCTCCGTAAGTTGCTGCCCCATCAGATTTAACTCTTCAAGATTAGTCAGTTCGTGAATGCGTTCAGGTAGTCGACCAATGGTTGCAGGGGCGATCGTACCAATACGCAATATTGTTACCTGTGGGTAGTCGAATACTACGTCTGGAAAAGCGGTCAGATCGAGTAGGCTAAGGTTAATTGTAGTGGACAAACACGATTTGATATCAAATAATCGCTTGTCGACAGTTTCAGGCTCGTCGTCCTCTTCTTCAAAAAAATACATCTGGCTGGCTATTTATACCTTTCAAGATACGAAAAAAAAGCCATAAATGCCAGCCTGAAACCCTCTAAATCTCGTGTTTAAACAAAGATTTAGAGGGTTTTGAAGGTACTATAAATTCATCCGCTTTAACTCTTTGACGGCGAAATCAGCTGCGCGGGCGGTCAGGGCCATGTAGGTCAGCGAAGGGTTCACGCAGGACGATGATACCATGGCGGCACCGTCGGTCACAAATACATTTTTTGCGCCCCACACCTGATTGTTGGCATTGAGTACAGACGTTTTCGGGTCGCGTCCCATGCGAGCGGCTCCCATTTCGTGAATACCAATACCCTGATTTTTATCGGTATCGTTACGTGTTTTCACGTTTTTAAGTCCTGCCGCTTCGAGCATTTCGGCGGCATCGTTGGCCATCGCTTTCCGCATCCCAACCGTATTTTCGCCCCAGCCGGCGTCGAATTCAATAATCGGTAAGCCCCATTTGTCTTTCTTATCAGAAAGGCGCATCCGGTTGTTGGGGTCGGGGAGGGTTTCGCCGAATCCACCGATGTTAAACTCCCATTTTCCCGGTCTGGTGAGGTTGTCTTTAAATTCTGGCCCAAAACCATCTTTCGACGCCCCTGCTACCCAATCCTGACGAGCTCCACGTCCCTGATAACCAAAGCCCCGAACGAAATCTTTCCGTTTATCGTCGCCCCAGTTGGCGAAACGGGGAATGTAAATGCCGTTGCCCCGCCGACCATAATAATACGTATCCTGCAAACCATCGAATTCGCCCGAAGCGCCCGCGCCCAGATGATGATCCATCAGGTTGCGTCCTAACTGGTCAGAGTCATTACCCAAACCGTTTTGGAAACGCTTGGATGTCGACTGCATCATGATCCAGGCGGTGTTCATAGTCGACGCATTCAGGAAAATGATTTTACCGTAATATTCCTGATGCTGCTTCGTATTCTGGTCGATGACGCGTACGCCAACGGCTTTATTTTTTTGGTCGTCGAAAATTACCTGATAGGCAATTTTATCAGTAATAATCGTTAATCGCCCGGTTTTCATAGCCGCCGGTAACGTAGAGGATTGCGTACTAAAATACGCCCCAAACGGGCAACCCCGTACGCACAAATTACGGAACTGACACGACGCCCGCCCACCGGCGGTATGGATTTTCTGAGCCACCGAAAGGATAGCCGGACGTCCAATCACCAGATGCCGACCTTTGAAATTCTTTTCGATACCCGCCTTCGCGTGTAGCTCAATACTGTTCATCTGCATGGGCGGCACAAAATCACCGTCGGGTAGTACGGCCAGCCCGTCTTTATTCCCCGAAACGCCCGCAAATTTTTCTACGTAGGAGTACCAGGGCGCAATGTCTTTATAACGTATCGGCCAGTCGATGCCATGACCATCTTCAAGATTGGCCGTAAAATCGCGCTCGTTCAGTCGGTAGCTTTGGCGCCCCCACATGATCGAACGACCGCCCAGGTGATACCCGCGAATCCAATCGTAGGGGCGTTTTTCGATGTACGGTACGTCGACATCCTTGGTGAACATATGCCGCTGATCTTCGCCGGGTTTACCACCCGATCGCGCATTGGCCCAATATTCTTCGGCGGCCCATAGTTCAATTTTACCCCGGTGCGGAAACTCCCAGGGGTCTTTCATCGCGGTGGGGTAATCCGTTACGTGTTTAAGGTCCGGCCCGCGTTCGAGCATGAGTACTTTGAGGCCTTTTTCGGTCAGCTCTTTAGCAGCCCAGCCCCCTGATATACCGGAACCAACCACGATAGCATCGTAGGTCATTCCTTTTTTAGCGTCAAGATTAAGGTTCATTCTTTTTGAAAAAGTTATAGGGTTATAATGTTGTATGGTTATAAAGTTGTCGATTCCGTGTCAGCGGAACTTTACAACTATTTAACTCTACAACTTTACAACTTCACTACGTTGCCCAGGCTTTCTGGCCTTCTTTTAGTTTAACGACGCCTTCGTAGCGACCCGGAATTTTTACGTACTCAAGGGCTTGCGTGCAGCCAATCTCAGAACTGAAATAGCCTAGTACGGTCAGCTCTTTTACGAGCTTGAAGAACGGAATCAAGGGGGCGTTTTTCTTTTCGTCCTTTACCACAGTACCGGTTTCGGCATCCACGAGTTTGGCTTCGGTTTGATCGCTGCCTGCTGGAGCAAAAGCGCCAAGCGTCGTTTCTGGGTTTTTGGCCAATTTTTCCTGGCCTTTTGGGTGTTGCTTAGCCTCGGCTTTCGCCATCTGCTCAAACTGTTTCAGGATGGCTGTTTTCTGCTCAATCGGCAGGTCTGCGAACAATTTGTTATGGACTTTTTGACTTTCGGCATCGACCGCATCCAGCCCTTTCAGGAAGTGCTCCTGCTGGTCGGGTTTGTAACAATCTTTCAGAATCAACTGAATGGTTTCGCCCACTTTAGCGGCTTTGGCACCCGGCGTAGACGTAGTAGGCATAATAACCTCCGTTATTTCGTCCAGCAGCACTACCTGATTGGGTTTCAGCGCGAACGTGGAAGGTACTCGTTTGGCGGCCCGATGGGGTTGGTATCCTTCTACAATGGCCGCCATTGATGGAGCAGACAAGGCGCTTCCCATCGTGAGGGCTACCTGAAGAATGGCTTCTCTACGGTTCATGATACGTTCTGATTAACAGCCAGTAATGTGCGTCACAAGCATCGGTTACGACCGACCGGATTACCATTATTCAGCTTTCTGTAAAACTACAACACTTGGTGTACAAGTCATTCTTTTAAGAAGAAAAAGAATGCTAAACCTACTTGAAAAAGTCCGATTTTTTGGTGAGAATTTACCAAATCCGGGCTTACTTTTTGTTGAAGAAATCGCTTTATACCTTAAGAAACTGGTATTGAAGAAGTAGCTGGTTTGGGCTTAAAACTGAATGGATAAAATAGTACTGCCTTCCTCACCGCTCGGTTTAAGGGTATAAGGTATTTCGGAATCAACAAAAATGATGTCTCCGGGCTTCGCTTCTTTCAAAACGCCATCAATCTGAACCTGAACCGCATGGTTTAGAGCGATCAGAAGTGCGGCTGCCCGGTGGTTGGGTAAGCTATCCAGTTTCGAGCCAGAACCAAAGGTGGTCTTTTGTAGGGTAAGCCGGCTGCTCATTACGCTGACGCAACCGTCCATCCGTTGACTACGTCCCTGATGATCTGCCGCCGGAGCAATGCCCTGCCAGTCGATCCAGTAGGAATTCCCGAGCAGGCTATACAAATCAAGATCTGGCATTTCATTAGATGTGTAGCGTATCTGATAGAAGCTGAGGGGCTGATTGGCCTTATTCACAACCTGAAATTCATCTCCTGGCATGATCACAACCAAGTTACCTGGCTTCAGGGTTTTGTGTTTATCGCCAATCTTCACAGTCAATTCTCCTTCTTTAACGACCAGTATAGTCTCTTCGTCAAGCAGTTGGGGCGATTGGCTAGGTTGATTAGGCGGGAAAATGATATGCTGAACCATTACGTTAGAATAATCACGGGTGGTGCCCTCAAACAGGGTTTGCTCCTGGTAGCCTGAATGGTTGGGAAGCTGATTAAGGGCGTATACGTTCGACGTAATGACCTGCGGAAAGGCTGGCAAGGTGATCAAAACAATTACCAGGAAAAAAAAGCAGGATTTCATGGGTAAACGATTTTATGACTTTTCATAGCCAGGCCTAGTTCTCAACGTGTCTGGTTCTGGCCGATTGCCTGGACGTAGTCAGTCGAAATTTGTGCAAAAGGGATTAATACTAAAGACAGATTCGCAAAACGGACGTACTCTATTTTTCTCTGTACGTAGCACCATCAGGTACGGCGGAATAAAAGCGGTCATAAAAGAAAAACTCCTCCACAAACCTGATTCAGTACAGTCAAAAATAACGTAGTACGCAGAACGGTTCATGGCTATTTCTGCGTCATTTAACGTAACATCAAACGGTTCATGGCTATTTTTTTGCAAATCAGCAGGGAAAAATAAAAATTTAAGCTGTGGTTTTATTTTCCTCTTTTTATGAATGCCCTGATTATAGAAGACGAAAAGCTGGTAGCGCTGGAACTGGCTGCGAGTATTGCCGAAGTGGCGCCCGACATACAGATTATCGGTACGGTTGGCAGTGTAAAAACGGCGCTACGTTGGTTTTCAGAAAACGCCGAACCCGATTTGATTTTTGCGGATGTACAGCTATCCGACGGCGTCAGTTTTCGTATTTTCGAGCAGTTTCAGCTATCGGGATTAATTATTTTTACAACAGCTTATAACGAATACGCGATCCAGGCCTTCAAGGTCAACGGCGTTGATTACCTGCTCAAACCCGTTGATCGCGATGAGTTGAAGCGTGCCATTTCTAAAGCGCAGTCGCTGATCAAAGCCAAGTCGAACGTAGCACTCGATGTACACAAACTCCTGGAAGCTATGAATACGTCGGTCAGCGTCCGGCCGTCGTACAAAGAGCATTTTTTGGGAAATGCCCGAAATAGTTGGGTGCCCATTAAGGTGACGGATATTGCGTATTTCACTCGCGATCAGTTGAATTTTATGGTTACGAATGCAAACGAGCGATACATTCTCGATTACGATACCCTCGACCAGATCGAGACGTTGCTCAACCCGAGCCAGTTCTACCGAGCCAATCGCCACTGCATTGTCAACATCGACGCCGTTCATCAGGTCAAAGGGATGGCTAACCTTAAACTTAATTTAAAACTCAAAGCGCCTAACCACCAGTTCGATATTGAAATCAGCCGTGACAAGGCTCCCTCGTTCAAAAAATGGCTGGAAAAGTAAGGATAAACCGCTGGCTACGGATCGGGATGCTGGGTTGGCTTATCGGCTGGTCCCATTGGCTGCTGGCCGAAGATCGCCCGGCGCAGTTTGAGTTTCGGCACATTCAGGAAAAGGATGGGTTGAGTTTTAATTTTATCAACTGCTTTTTACAGGATAGCGACGGTTTTCTGTGGATTGGTACGTACAACGGGTTGAATCGGTACGACGGTAATCAGTTTGTCCAGATCAAAAATAAACGGAACGATCCCCATTCTCTGCTGGATAATACCGTCCACGATTTGTGTGAGGATCGGCAGGGAAACATTTGGATGGCGGCTGATAAAGGAATCAGTCGTTACAACAAGAAGACGGGAAAATTCGTCAATATCACCGCCGTTGACAAACGTAATTTAGGATTTTGTACCAACGTGCTTTGTGATCGCCGGGGCGATATTTGGTTCACGAGCCACCTCGTCGGGTTGTTTCGGTACACTGCCAAAACGGGTCAGATTGATTATTTTCCGTACCAGGTCGATAAGCTGTCGTATATCTCCAAAAACGGCTTGCTGGAAGATCCGACCCGCAACGGTCTGTGGGTGGGAGATGGGTTTGGCATGCGTTATTTTGATATCGATCAGCAACAGTTCGAGGATCACCGGCATAATCCCCGCAAGTTGCCTATCCTGACGAATCATTACGTCTCCGCCCTGGCTCTCGACGGCGATCGGCTGCTTTTCGCCGATAACCGGGAGCGGAAAATTGTCGTTTACAGCCTCACTACGCATCAGATTCTCAAAACAATAACTCCCGTCAGCCGACAGCCTAACCGCAACGTATTTGAAATGGCCACCATTTTTGTGGACCGGCAACACAACATATGGACCAGTTCGTGGAATTACCTGATGTTTCATATTGCGGCTGATACGTACCAAATAACCGAATTGCAGCACGACGAAGCCCGCCCCACATCGGTCGCTTCCAATTTTTTCTGGGACGCCTGGCAGCACCCCGATGGCTCCGTCTGGCTTGGTACCGTCAATGGCATTTCCTACACCAATCCTGAGCGGGCGTTTTACACCGCCTACAACCTGGGCGAACAGTTTCCTGCCCTGAACGACGAACGGGGTATTCATGCATTTGCCGAGGACAGTGACGGATCGTGGTGGCTGGGTACGTCCATTCGCGGTTTGTTGCACTACTACCCCCAAACGAACCGGCTTGAGGTCTATAAATTACCTAACGCCACTGCCGAGCGTCCCTACGGTATGGTTCTTTCTTCGCTCTGCTTAGCCGGTGATACGTTATTTATAGGAGCTGAAACCGACCTGTTTACGTTTGACAAAATTCATAAAACCTTCTCCCGGATACCGTTTCCGACCGTCGTCAAACAGCGTAACGCCCGACTGTGGAACCTGCTGAAAGATGGGCCATACCTCTGGGCATCGGGCGAAGCCAAGCAAGCCTTCCGCTACCACCTGCCGACCAAACAGTGGGAGAATTTCCCCATGCGGCCAGCCAATGACACCCTGAGCTACATGCTGAGTACGTTCGTGATGGACCAGCAGAAACAGCTCTGGGTAGATTTATATCCGGGTGGCCTCGCCCGATTTTCGCCCCAGGAAAAGTGCTTTGTGGTGGATAAACCATCGAGCCGGGGACCGTTTGAGAATAATACCACTTCGTTCAGCAAAGACGCGCAGGGTAACTTCTGGATCAGCACCAATGGAAATGGTTTGCTACGTTACAACACACGTAACCACCAATTTACCCGCTGGACCGAGGATGAAGGACTCGCCTACAACCACTGTTTAGACGCCCTTCCTGATCGATCGGGCAATATTTGGGTAGGTGCTTATAATAAATTCTCGGTTTTTTCGCCCCGGACCAACCGATTTGTCAATTTCTCGCTGCCCTACAACCAAGCCAATCTGGAATATATGAACCGGCTGTTTTTACTCCAAAACGGTCATATTCTGGCGGCTATGAAAGGCTACTTAGTCGAATTTATTCCAGAAAAAGCGGTCAAACAGTCGGCCTGGCTGCCTGATCGGGTTCTGATTAGCCAAGTTGGCGTTGGCGATTCTACGCTATTGAATCATAGTGGTTTGGAAGAAGTAAAACTGAGAGCGGGTGAAAGCGCTTTTGCTGTACATTTTAGCACCATTACAACGACTTCAGAAGCAACGTTCGATTACTTTTATCAACTTGAAGGCTACGAAGACTGGCAGCTCGCTACTGGTGCTCGCTACGCTGTTTATACGCGGCTTCCCGGTGGTGACTATACGTTCAACGTCAAAGCTGTCACCTCTGACGGACGCCAAACGCCGATCAGTACGTTGGCTATTCATATCGATACGTATCTCTACCAGAAAATGTGGTTTCAGGTATTGCTGGCATTCATCGTATTAGGGTTGGTAATTGGCTTTTTAATGTATCGTGCCCGGCAGAGTGAACGGCTGCACGATTTGCAGGTACAGGCCAGCCGGCTTGAGCGGGATAAGACTGAAATTCAGTATCAAAACCTAATCAATCACCTCAATCCGCACTTCTTATTTAACAGCCTGACCTCGCTCAACAGCCTGATCAATATAAATCCTCCACAGGCATCCGTTTTCCTGCGTAAGCTGTCGATTATTTACCGGTATATCCTGCAAAACAAAGACAATGAACTTGTTACGTTAGAGAGCGAACTAAGCTTTGTTCAAAATTACATCGACCTGCAAAAGTCCCGCTTCGAGGATGCTCTTCATATTGAGGTAAACGTACCGGAACATTATCTTACCCAACGTATCGTACCGGTGACCATTCAAAATTTGTTGGAAAACGCCATTAAACACAACGCGATTGAAGAAGAAAATCCGCTGGTAATACGTATTTATGCTGAGGGTAGTTTTCTGTACGTAGTGAACAGCCTGCAAAAGAAAAGCTTTGTGGAAACGTCGAACAAGCAGGGCCTGGCTAGCCTAAAATCGCTCTATCATTACCTGAGCCGACGGGAAATTGATGTGCAGGAAACGCAAACCGAATTTATCGTGAAAGTACCACTGCTCTAACAGTCGTCCCTTTTCGTTCTAAGAAACCTCTCATTACCAGATTGCTACGTTTCGTCGGCGTTTCTGCGGCTGCCGGTTTGATACGTTTTGTCTGCCGCTCCCAATGTCTTCATTGGCTGGCTTTGTGGAACGGACAAGTTTGGAATTCGCTGCTTTGGTTAACGACTTGTATTCTGACACTTAATATCGGCTGTCATGCCAGTTTGGTGCCTAGTCGTTCCGTAATTTCCTGCTCCAGTGCTTTTAAGTGGGGCAGTCGTTCGGGGGGAGTTCCGCTGGTTAACTTGACGGCTTCGTCCAGAATCTGCATTACGTCGGTGCGGCCGAGCAGTTCGAGCAGCGCTTCGGCACAGTTGCAGCGGATAAGGTAATCAACCGCGTCACGCTGTAATACCCGGAACATCGTCCAGCCAGCCTGTTGCAGCGTGGCTTCTTCGGCCAACGTATGCCAGATCATATTATAATCGCCATAATCACCCCGCTCGATACGTTGGAGAAGATCCGTAACCGCTAACGTAGCATAGCGATCCTTTTCGTTCCCGGCAGCCTGTTCGTACTGTTCCCGCCAATCGTAGGACGGCGTCTGGTCGTGCTGGTCTGCTTTCATTCGATCAACGTGAGAACTCTAGATTTTGAAGAAAGAAAAGGCCATGCCCAACGAAACAACGGACATGGGTAAGCCAATGGCAATCAGGACAATCGGTACCAGCCAAAGGTTCATGAACTCATCTACCTGCGCATCTTCCGGGTCGCTGGGGAGGTAGCGAACACCCACTTGTTCGCCAATGGAATGGCTTCGCTTCGAGGAGCCTACCGATGAGGTGAACGTAACGTCCTGACCTGCCTGCGTGTGGAAATGAACTGTCGGATGATAGTATGTGGTCGTCCGATTTTTCTCGTCGTCGTATTTCGTCTGGCTTTCATAGTCGATTACTTCGCCAGTTACTGTGTACGAGCGGGCTATCCACGTCCATGTTTGTTGAAAAGTAATCAAACTGCCAAGTACCATGCTAACGCCAACAAAGCCAAATACGGCGATGACTATATTCGGGGACGTCGCAGGAATGCGACCGCTCATGAAACTATAAACCCCAGCAATCAGGGTAATTGTATCGATTATTAGCAAAAGGCGAATCATGGTAGTAGTGAATGGTAAGGGTATTTTGTGGTTAAAATGATCTGATTAGGTAGGTTTTACAGGTAAATGGGTAACCCATATGATTTGGCAGGCTGGTGGCTACCGCCAGTTTTTGATGGGTACGAAAAGAAACGCGATAACCAATAAGATTGGCCAAGCCAGATACGCCAGCAACAGCATTTTAAAGCCTGCCCCAACTCTTTCTTGTATGACGGCCAGGTAATAAGACCAGCCTAGCAAACCCAACGCGGTTATTGAGATAAGCAGGAATGCTATGCTATCCCAGGCGAAGCGGAATGATCCCGCTTTAAAAAACAATTCATACAACATCGCAAAAAAATAGAACGCACTCGCTAGTACATTCACAATCAGTACAACGTAGTAAACAACCTTAATAACCGGGTGCATAACTGATAGGGTAAGGTTCCGTCGGACGTAGTGTGGAGATAGGCAGACGCGGGGCATTTATCATCGTGTCGGCTAGCAGCGCGTAGCAGGCCGTCCAGGCTTCCTGCACTTCGGGTGTCCAGTCGACAGTGAGCGTCTGTTCAAGGGTACGTAGCAAAGACTGGCCAACGTAGACGTAGTGTTTTTCGGTGATGCCATAGCGCTGGTGACGCTGAGCCAGCGCCGTTACGTCCTGTACAATGCTGTCTATTTCATTAAGTCGGCTGACCACGTAGGTCAGCAAAGCCATAAACTTGACTGATTGTTCGGGTAGGGGCGTTCGGCTGAACAGGGAACGTACCTGAGGAGCAATGTCGAATAAGTGATGGTAAAATAGGCGCCCAACCGCTTCGGGTGCTACGTCGGCGATGCGTTGAAAAGTCTCGCGGACCAGTCGGGCTTGTTCAAAAGTCATGTGTCGTTGTTTACGTATCAGGACTCAAAACTAGGATCATAGCCCCGGTCTAGTCAAACGAGAGTTGCTAGGATGCAATTAATTGGTAACAAACGACGCAGAATGCCTGATGAATTGCGAAACGGTTTTCCAGCTATACGCTTTCTCCTTCTGGTTTTCTTAATTTTTTGCTTGTTTATGCACCTTCTTTCTGCGGGTAGTCTATTTGCTGTTTGCAGCTGCTACTCGCGTTGGCGTTGTTGAACTACCCCGACGTATTAATCAGTCGGAAGTGGGTCTGAGAATTAATTTCTGCCAGTAGCGCATACCAATGAAACGGGCTGCCCAGGATGATTATCCTGGGCAGCCCGTTTGCGTTTAAATCAACCTTGATAGTCAGTGCAGACCGTGTTCGGGCGGAGAGTCAGTAACGAAATTTTGCCCGATCCTTTTCAGCAATTCAACTCAATCGGCTAACAATTCGTGAACCGTCCTGCGTCATTCGATGCTAAATTTTTGGTCTGGGGTGGGCTGTTAGACCACTTTTGACGCTAGCAAACGCTATTGCACAATGACAAACACAACTACGTTAATGAACCTTCAAGCACTACGTCTCTCCATTGCCGAGCTACTCAGCGCTACGCTTTGGCTACTAATGCCTCTATTTTTCAGCGCAAATTCAGCGCTGGCCAACACGTCGCCCGGCGGCAAAAACGGATCTTATTGCACCTATACGCTTGGCAAGCCGGGGATCGTCAATAATACTTTATGCCTTAGTACATCAACCTACGTCTCCTATTCATTGGGGGATTGTGCTTACCCACCATCTACCGGAGTTGGCATTCTGCTTTCAGACAGTCAGGGTAACTTTGATCCTGATTTCACCAAAAACATAGTGGGTAGTGGCACCAATAACGGGGGAGCCGTCTTTATATTGGTAAATCGAGCGCCAGGAGCAGGATATCGAATTAAACTACTTGCCTTCACGCAAAATGCTGGTGGCGATTTTAATATATTGGCCGAAAGTCCGGTAAGTGATCCGTTGACAGTTAAGGCCCCTTCCTTTAGCGGACCAGCTAGCGTAAACAGCAACCAAATATGCGCTGGCAGCAAAATAGACGTTCAAGCCCAGGTTGGTAGTTGTGACTTCCCGTTCATAAGCGTGTTTAGTGTTGTTTTGTCCGATGCGCAGGGAACATTTAATTACCAAATACCCACTGATAAGCCCGTACAGAATGCTATTGGAGTAGGGAGCGCTCCGGACAAAATAATTGCTTATATTCCGAACAACCTTCCGGCAGGAAGCGGATATAGAGTCAAGATTATAGCTCAGTATATAAATGACCCTTTTAATCCAGTAGCCACCTTTGCCAATAGTGTATCCGATGCCAGTGCGCCGTTTACTATTAAGTCTTCCTGCGGGGTGTTAGCTAACATTACGTCACCCAATCTTTCCTTTTTTAGTCCTGTAGCAGGTAAGTATTCTGATTATCAGGTCATCACACTTGCAAAAGTGAATCCGGCTTTGCCCTTGACGTTAAAGCCAAATTCAACCGGTAGTTTCAGCATTAGTACCCAGGCTAACGCGAACGGTATCACCCCAGGCGACCAGACTATTACCTGGCCGGCCAATAGCCCTACACTTACTTTGTATGTACGCAGCACGCGCTTGCCAGCAGGTCCATTCAATGACATACTTCAACTCAGTCTGTCAACTGCACAGGGGCAATCTGAAACAAAGACTCTTTTTCTGGAAGGATATGCTCAAAAAGATCCTACGTTAACGCCCATTGTTGCTGCACAGTCCATTCCCGATCAGATGGCAACCGTTGGCCAGCTATTTACTCTATTTCTGCCAGAAAATTTGTTTAGTGGTTCCTTATACGGTATTGATGTCAGTGGGCTGCCTAATGGAATGACGTACAGTGAGGGCGGACTGGGAGGTGTTCCCACTACACCCGGTACGTATACGGTGACAATCTTTGGCAGTGATTACAACCTGAATACTGCCGAAGTTAAGTTCAAGATAACGGTCAACTCCAGTGGCGGGTCTAACCTGGCACCATATTTCACCGGAATATTTACCAATCAGACAGTTAAGAAAAATAGCCCGGTAAACATTGAACTTCCGGCCAATGCATTCACCGACCCTGAAGGACAAGCCCTAACCTGGTCGGCGACGGGCTTACCCGATGGATTAACGCTCAATGGACATACGATTACAGGTACGGCACCTAGCCTGTTTGGCATCGACATTACCACCCTCATTACCATCACGGCTACCGATCCCGGCGGGCTGTCGGCCACTGGAGGCTTCCTACTGACGATCACCGCAGCTGATGAGCCTGAACAGCCGCTCATCAGCGTTATACCCTCCATGCTAAGCGAATTTTCAACAACCCCGGCGGCTCCGTCAGCTATTAAGACGTTGACTATCACGAAAATCAATGCCAATGATTCCTTTGACATAGGCTTTGAGCTGAAATCGGGTTATGAAGCAAGTTTCAGTGTTAATGGACCCTATTACGATGAAGACGATGCTCCTTTTATCAATTGGCCAGCTAACGAGTTATCAACGAAATTGCTGTATATCCGCCTGAAATCGGGCTTAACGCCGGGCAATTACAATGGCAATATAGGCGTGTCTACCCTAGTAAATGGGGTTATAAAAGAGGTAAAGGTCCAGGTAAGCGGTGTTGTCAATCCGGGCCCTGTCGGGGGCGGCCTGCAATTGCTGACCCCTGATTATAATTGCCAGAGCGGTGCCTTTACGTTTCTGACGACGGGCGGCAACGGTTCTGCTGTTGAGTTCAGAGCCATCGGTATTACCGACTGGACCACCAATCCGAATCAATACGTTGATACCGAACTACGTACTGCCGCCGATGCTGCACCGATTTTACTACGTGCCCGCCAGAAAAATGCAGCCGGTATGTGGGAAGTGACATCGCTGACCTGGGACATTCGGGCGCAGTGTCCGGTTGGAAATAACCCTCCGCAGCCAGGCGGTAATTCGCTCCAACTTGTGGCGCCAATGTACAACTGTCAAAGTGGCGCCTTTACGTTCCAGACAACAGGTGGCAACGGGTCTGCGATTGAGTTCAGAGCTATTGGTATCACCGACTGGACCACCACTCCCAATCAATACGTTGATACTGAACTACGTACCGCAGCCGATGCTCAGCCCATTCTGCTATGGGCGCGTCAGAGTGGCCAGACTATTACGTACCTGTGGGATATTCGGGCGCAGTGTCCGGTTGGGGCAAATCCGCCAGCTCCTAATGGTAATTCGTTGCAACTGGTGGCGCCAACATACAACTGCCAGAGCGGTGCCTTTACGTTTCTGACGACGGGCGGTAACGGTTCACCGATTGAGTTCAGAGCCATCGGTATTACCGACTGGACCACCAACCCGAATCAATACGTTGATACCGAACTACGTACTGCCGCCGATGCTGCCCCACTGTTGCTACGTGCCCGTCAGAGTGGAGCTGAGGTGATGTATACGTGGGACATCCGGGCGCAGTGCCCCGTGAATGGCGCGCGCCTGGCAGCCAGCCAATTAACAGAGATTTCTAACAAACTGGACGTAACGGTTCTGGGTAACCCGCTGACCAAAGACGATATAGAACTGGAAATTCGGGGTGCAGAGGGCCAGACCGTATCGCTAATGCTGGTCAACGAGCAAGGGTACCTGATCACTGAACGGAAAATCGAGCGGGCGCAGGCAAACGAACCGCAGTCGATCAATGTGAGTCAACAGCCGTCGGGTATATTGCTGCTACGTGTCAGTAGTTTAGTAGGTAGTAAAACAATCCGAATTATTAAACCTTAAATTAGCCGCAATCCCCGGCACCTGTGACAGGTGCCGGGGATTGCTTTTTTAGAGCTATGCACCTTGATCACCACGTTCACCCAGTCGTTAGTTGGCTTTTTGCTGCTACGTTCTACAAGCAGAAGAGCTGACTGCCGGAAATCATTTAGAAGTTAACAGAAATTAGATCAATACGTCGTTCGATCAACCGCTTGAAAAAGCAACTTATTTGTATGAAACTACTATTCTTTACACTGCTCTTGGTGGTTGCACTGGCCTGTTCACAGGAAGCCGAAAGACGCACAGACGAACCCTTTTCAGCTCCAAAAGATACGGCTATCTTCGCCTGGGCCACCGAATTGTGCGACTTCCAGAGTACCTATAACCCTACCCAATATACGAAGCAGCAATTAGAAAATACGCACGCACTCTGGCTCGACAACTGGTATCTCGAAGCTCCAGCCGTGGCGACCACACCTGATGAGCTAACCAGTCTTAATCTAGATTCGCTCCGCCGGGACTACGAGCAAATGCGGGAGCATTTGAACAAGCATACTCCGGTTGATGTACCTTTCTGGCAGCAGTTAAAACAGCAGCGAATCCGGGCGATGGACTCAGAATATACGCTTAAAAAACTAGCTATCAGCGCGTATCAAAATCCAGCATTGCTACGTAAGAGCAAGTATGACGCTGTAGGGTCAGTTTACGTAGAAGCGTTAATCTCCGGAGATACGACCGCTTTGCTAAAGGCCTGGAAACGACTTAATGAGGAACAGAAAAAAGCTAGCGGCCTGCCCGAGAAGTTAGAAGACGCATTTCAGGAAAAATACAAAGCTTCCGACCGATTGCTGTTTGCGAAGGTAGAACTAATGGCCTACGGCTGGTGGAATCATGTTAGACAGTCGGTGCCGTATGTAGAAGTCAATCAACGGATGGAAACCGAATTCAAAAAGCTATTTAACGAAAATAAAGCCACTTGCAGCGAGCCATAATTCAGGATGTTTGGCTTGCTAGAAGTGGATTTAGCGACTGCTTGTCGACGTAGCAAATCAACGTATCAGGGTTGAGCAATTTCCAGTTTGATGATACGATTTAATACACTGCCATCGTCAAGCTGCTGTTCCGGAACGTAGTGAATGCGCACGGATAATCCATCACGCAAAGGAAATCTGGGCGAGTCTGTATTATTGAATCCGGCCATCACTACGTTCCGGAAATACCCAAACGTTACGTTGTTGACCTGAAAGTTTTCGTAGCTATGCCGCCGTTTCTTCCCGTTTACACGTTTGGTCCATTCTTTTTCCCAATGGTCATGAATGACGCCCTCTGCCAACTTAGGTTGTTTTCTTAACAACTGATTTCGATCCCAGTAAGGCATAACTACCGATACCAAAACCGCAATCAGCGCAAAAGCAAATAGACCATATCGGCCCGCATTATGACGCGTAAAACAGGCGACCGTAGCCGCTGCTATGGCCAGGCCAAGCGGTAACACTAATGTACGCCAGGTGAAGGCAGGTTGAGCTGCCAAATCATAAATAGTTGTATAGTTCACGGTAAAAGACGTATCGTCACTGGGTAACTGACCAGCGTATTGGCTAAGGGGCATGATTCTGACGTAGTGATCCTACAGATCTGGTTTGGTGAATAGATGCCGTCGTACAGACGTAGCTAATCCGTTGTAAATCTCAGACTTAACGCTGTGGATAATCAACAATATCTGCACGAGTGGCTCATTTTGACTATGCAAACGTTAGTGGCAGCAAACGAGTCGTAAAGTATCGCTCCGGCTTAGGCAAGAAAGAGAAAGCGGCTGACGAAAGTGCCGGGCGGAATGGCGATCTACACGATCTTACCAGGACTCTTTTTTGTATATGATGGGGGGCAGCGTAACGGTTTTAACCCAATATATGCGAAGTTGCTCTGCGTATTGTTTCCAGTCCTCGAACGTTTCAGGCTTTCGGATAAAACTGGAGGCACCATCCTTGTAGCTATTTTGTACATCCGATCTGAGTTGGCTCACTGTCAGAATCACAACCGGGAGCACTTGGGTTATAGGGTGCTCTCTTAGCGATTTCAGAAGGTCAAAGCCTGTCATTGAATTCCCTAGGTTGATATCCAGCAAAAGCAACTGTGGACCATCGCCATCCAGCTTACTAAAATAATCGAGAGCATCCGACGCTGAATAAACCTGGACATAGCTCGCTTCAGGAAACCTTTCCTGAGAAGCACGACGCAGAATATCGACTAAATCTGGGTCATCATCAACGAGCAGAATACGAAACGTAGTAGACAAGGGCGGATTTTTTTATGTAGGACTCGGTGAGCAGGCAAATCTAATTAATTTAGAATAACCAATAGGATAACCACTAACAAATGGTAGCTTTACTAAGTGTATTAGGCAGTATATACTCTGGCTGATACGCTCAGCGACATCCAACCGCTTATTCTTATTAGCTATCCGGCATGACCACAGAGCGCCCATTGACTATCTTAGTAATTGATGATGAGACACCCATCATCGATATTTTGCAGCGGATTGGCCAGCAAGTCTTTCCAGAGGCCAATTTTATTGGTGTTGTCTCGCCCCAACAAGCTTTCGCTTATCTTGACGACATGTCGGTTCAGCAACCCAGGCTGGTTCTGTTGGATATTGATTTTCAACAGGCTGTAAACGGACTTGATATTCTTCCCCGCTTACGGACACAACTACAGGGTAAAGCTCCCATCATTATGTTTAGCATGCATTCTACGGACGCCAATATCATACAGTCTTATGAAAAAGGAGCCGTCGCATACATCCAGAAGCCGCATGATCTGGCTGGTTGGCGAGTGTATCTCGAACGACTGAAAGCGTACTGGCATCAAACGGCAATCCTACCAGGCTAGTTACCATTAGGCTGGCTTTAACCCTTTGCCTGATTGTCTTCGTTTGTCAGTCTGGTAGAAGCCGGGGGGGATAAAAGTAACCCCCGCTGCTTACAGATCGTAATGAATGGGCGGTAATGATACGGTTTCCCACCAGTAGGAACGTAACACTTGACAAAAAGCCTGCCAGCTGTCCAGAGTAAGCGGCTTTGTCAAATAGGTGGCAGCGCCACGCTCATACGATAGTGAAACGTCGTCCTCTTTATCGGAAGGCCCATAGACAATAATTGGAATCCGGATGAAAGGGCCTGGCATGGATTTAATGAGGCCAATCAACTCCCACCCGTCGATATTTCTGGGTAGGTAGAGATCCAGCAAAATGAGTTTAGGCAGTTCCCATTCCTGCTCCTGCCATGAGTTGAGTAGGGCCTTTGCCTCCTGAATAGTAGCTACTCGTTGGGTAGTAACTTCCCTAAGAGATTGCTGCAGAGCGCTTTTGAAGAGTTTCCATTGATCGTCATTATGTTCAACGATCAGTATTTTAGCATTGTTGAAATTGGCTTTAATACGCGTATCCGCCGTGATCATGACCACTAGTGAGATTTGTTAAAAGACGAATCAAACCAGCTATTTTAATCGTGAGTACATAGCTTATACCACAAACTGTGTGTAAGCCTTTTGTGTTTGCGGGAGGCAATTTCCCTTAGTTGATACGTGTAATCTAATCAGTTTCTGAAATAGTATAGAGCGAATTGTTGATAAACTCTTTTGATAAATCGGCTTGATAAACAGAAGAATAACTTCTTGTTAGTTGATAATTTGATTGGCCATTTACGCTGAATTGGCTTCGTTGGTACCAACGGCGCTAGTTTGAGCAAATTAAAAGGATTCGCATCAACTGCTTATCGTTTAGCGAGTTTATTATGAGTGATAATTCGCTGCTGATTTGATTTAAAGCGTGCATCGTCGACTACAGATAAAGCTGCATGTTTGGTTGTTCGTCCCTGTACCCGAGCTCGCCACCTCCGCCACGAAGCAGGCTTTAACTGAGCACGCATAAGTTCAATGACTCCTTGTTCCGATAAGCCAAACTGAATCTGGATGGCCTCAAAGGGAGTCCGGTCTTCCCAAGCCATTTCAACAATACGGTCTACATCGACTTCGGACAAAGTGGGAATGTGTTGGTTCGTTTTCATATACAGACAACCCCTTGAATTTGTAATTGTTAGGACGCGGCAAACCAGATTCAACGCTTGTCGCTAGGTCAGGATACAGCTTAACATAGTTGATCATTAAGATAGACCCGAAGGGTTGAATAACTCTTTAGCCTTACTGTAATGTTGATGCTCGAACAGAACGGTTTTATTTTAAACTACCCATCCCGCCATCGACGCCGATTATCTGTCCTGTGATCCAACTGGCCTGGTCGGAAAGCAAGTAGGTGGCCATACTGGCAATGTCGTCTGGGGTACCAACGCGTCCGAGAGGATGCCGTTTGTTGGCCGAATCCCGTTTTTCGTCGTTACTCAACAGCATCTGTGCTAATGGAGTGTCGGTGAGAGAGGGCGCCACCGCATTGACCCGAATAGAGAAAGGAGCAAACTCTGCTGCCAATGATTTCGCCATCCCTTCTATTGCCGACTTGGCGATGGACACCGACGAATGCATCCCCATGCCTAGTTTGGCAGCTACCGTACTGAATAGGACTACGCTGCTACCTTTGGCCTGTTTTAGTGCCAGATAGGCTGCCTGTACAGCTGCTACGGCTCCTATCACATTGATCTCTAAGTCCTGGCGATAGTCGTCGATGGTGAGTCGGTGAAAGGGTTTTAGGTTAATGGTACCTGGACAATACACCAATCCATGTAGCACAGGGGGAAGTTGGTTGAGCGCATCAGCTCCGGATTGCCGAGTAACGTCCCAACTCATGTGTGTTGAGGTGATACCTTCGGGCACCTGGCGCCCCGCTGTGAACAAATTTACCCCCTGGCTTTGCAGTTGGTTAGCCAGGGCGTGACCAATTCCTGAGCTAGCTCCTACAAGTAGAACATTCTTTCCGTTCATACACATCACTTTTTAAAATTGTATGAGTGACTGGTTGTAGAATCAGAAAGTTTAAGTTGAAGTCTGAAAATTGATTTTAATGAGCTTATCTGTACAGCTAACAGCCCATGTAGCACATATCAACAGCTAAATAGTATGGAGTAGTATTGTTTGTAGCATTATGTAAACAATTCGCTTATACGTTGCTTAACTCAATGGCTGGACTTCAGATACAAGCGAATAATTTAATTATGACTGATACCATTATTTTCTGGTTTCGACGCGATTTGCGTTTGTCGGATAATGCCGCTTTGCGGGAAGCGGCTAAACAGGGCACTGTTTTAGCGATCTATATACTGGATGAACGTACCGAGTTTAGCATTGGGGGAGCCAGCCGATGGTGGTTGCATCATTCATTGGCGGCTTTAAACAAAGCCCTTGCGGGTAAGCTACTCTTGTTTAAAGGCGATGCCACCCAAATCATTCCCCAGTTAGTCACCTCAACTAAGGCTAAGGGCGTTTACTGGAATACCTGCTACGAGCCTGCTTATTTAGCGACCGATCAGACTATCAAGCAGCAGCTTTCCGATGATGGACTAAACGTTCAGACCTTTGAGGAAAGTTATTTGTGGCCGCTATCGGAGGTGGTCAAAAAAGACGGTACTCCCTATAAAGTGTATAATCCCTTTTTGCGGGCTCGCCTGGCCGCCACACCACCCGCTCTACCCCAACCCAGACCCCGGGGGTTAGAATTGGCGTCCACTCAGCCAACCGGGTCCGTATCTCTTGATGCTCTGGCCTTATTGCCCACTATTCCCTGGGACACGGGCATTCGTCAGGCCTGGACACCGGGTGAAGACTCAGCTCAAGCCCTGTTAAGCTCGTTTGTCGCCACCAAACTTGACCACTACGGTTCTGAACGAAATTATCCAGCCCGCGATGTGCTTTCCCGTTTGTCACCCTATCTGCACTATGGTGAGTTATCGCCCAGGCAGATTTGGCATGCCGTCTATGCAGCCAAAGCCGAGAGGGGACAATCGGCCGAGAATGTAAAAGCATTTATCAGCGAAATATGCTGGCGTGATTTCGCCTACACCCTTTTATTCCATTTCCCGGAGACTAGTACAGAGAGTTACAATCAGCGGCTAAAGCGATTGGAATGGACGTACAATGAGGAGTTACTGAAGAAGTGGCAACAGGGGCAGACGGGCATTCCCATTGTCGATGCGGGGATGCGACAGCTCTGGCAAACGGGCTATATGCACAACCGGGTACGGATGATCACGGCCTCTTTTTTGATCAAAAATTTGTTGACCGATTGGCGGGTGGGTGCGGCCTGGTTTCTGGACTGTCTGGTGGACGCCGATCTGGCGGTCAACACCTTGAATTGGCAGTGGGTAGCGGGTACAGGCTTGGATGCGGCTCCTTTTTTTAGGGTGTTTAACCCCGTGCTTCAATCCCGGAAATATGATTCGAAAGGTGATTATATTAAGTCCTATGTTCCTGAATTGAAAGACCTTCCAGCCAAATACATTCACGCGCCCTGGCTAGCGCCAGAATCGGTACTCGACAAAGCTAACCTGCAACTGGGTCGAAATTATCCGGCGCCCTGTGTTGATCTTCAGGCATCGACGCAAGCTGCTTTAGCTGCTTATCGAAAAACGGCTGGCTGACGTTTAGCAGTCTGATCCTATTTGTCAACAGTTATTCAAAAATTGGTCCTGTGAATGGTTCTGATTAATGCACTAACATCTTCTTTAACGAATCTGGTAAATGCGGTAGTGAAACTATCTGAGCCAGTAAGTCAGCATCGGCCTGGCGAGTCAGTACGATTTGATACACTTTTTGAATGGTAATGTTTGTGTTGGCGGCTTCAATCAGGGTAATCACATCGCTAGCCTGCACGGTGCCTGGCTCAACGACTCGAAAATAAATGCCGGATCGTCCTTCACGAGCAAAGTAGCGGGTCATGCCGGGATCATCAAACCGAACGTTTAGTTTATAACAGGGGAACCGGGGCTGTACCGCTCGTACTAGAGCCGACCCAATCCGAAATAGGTCACCAATATGTACTTCCGATTCAAGCATCCCTTCTGTGGTCAGGTTTTCACCAAATAAGCCTGGTTCCCAGTCATCGCGTTCGAGTTGTTGCTGCCAGTGTGTATAATGCAGCTTATCATAAGCATAAACCGCCTTGTCCGGTCCACCGTGCACCTTCAGGTCTGCTTGTCCATCCCCCACGAAGTTAAGCGGCTCCAGATAAACCGACCCCTGACTGGGACGCTTAAAAATACCGGTAGTTATCGTTCGCCCAGCCCATTCGACAGAACGGGGCAGGCCTACATTGACCGAAAGAATGTGCATGAATAACTTGATAGCTAAGAATTGGTCATTGAAATAGTACTAATACGGCGCTCATCGGGTTGAATGGGGAGGTCGTTAATGCTGGCATATCGTTTTCTCACCAAGCCATTTTGATCGAATTCCCAAAGTTCATTACCATAGCTGCGATACCATTGCCCGCTTCTATCATGCCACTCGTATTCGAATCGAACCGCTATTCGGGTCTCACCAAAGGACCACAATTCTTTCTTTAGTTTGTACTCGTGCTCTCGTTCCCATTTACGGGTCAAAAACTCTTTAACTTCTGCTCGTCCATTAATGAATTCAGTTCGGTTGCGCCACTCGGTATCCTCGGTATAAGCTAAACTGACTTTGTCAGGATCTTTGCTGTTTCAGGCATCTTCGGCTATCTGTACTTTTTGCAAAGCCGTATCAAGTGTAAATGGCGGTAGAGGTGACTGTAAGGCTGGATTGTAAGGAGGTTGAGCGAGTACATCGTCCCACATCGTGTCTCCGCAGGCTTCGATCACAAAAGGCCGACCGTCATCGTCGAATGGTCTACTGAGTTCCGATGCGTTCATGGTTTAAAGGTTAAGTGATTATCTGAGGGGTTGAGCAGGCATAAAGTTTGCCAAAAGCCGGAAATAATTTTCAACAAATTGAGAAAATAATTCGAGCCTCGTAGTTCACGGATTACGGTTGAAAGCAATTGACAATTGAAGTTAGTTTACCAGAAAGAAGCGAACGTTTTTTATAAACGGTTCTGGTAGCTGGTTATAGTAAGTTCGATTTTTGAACGACTACGAATGAGACAGTTTGTGCGAATTTGTAAGTAGTAGCACTATGAATTCTAATGGTAGTTGGGTTATCAACACAACAAAATCTGTTCGATAAGCCTGTTTTTTAATCTCAGGAGAACGCCGATAACCGTCTACTAATTAATTGTGCAGCAGCTCTTAATTCGGATTCAATGTTTTTGTTTCTGTCATCACTAAACCGAATTTCAGGCAAGAAAATACTTAAACTGGCTATCACCTGATTATGCCGGCGGACGGGAACAGCTAACCCTATAATGTGCGTTTTTGACCGCGTAACGCATAGCTCATTGGCTTGAATAGATACTAATTCGGCCTCTAATCCCTGAGACGTAGTGGCCTCGGGCCAAACATCGGGCCCCGGATACCCAATCGCGTTAATGAGGCTTTCCCGCTCTTTAACCGAGATAAAGGCTAACAGAAGCCGACCAGATGCTGTCTCATATATGTTACGTTCGGTGCGACTACGTACCTGAAGATCCTGATCGCTATTCACTAAATGGACAATGAATCGTTTCTGATTGCGAAGAACCCCCAGAATAGACGTTTCGTTGAGACGCTGGGTCAAGTCTTCCATAATATCCTTAGCCACCAGCACCAGATCCTGGCTGTACGACAGATTATTGGTCAGATTATACGCCATCGGGCCTAGCCGATAGCCTTTCTTTCGCCCCAGGTGTTCCAGATAATTTTTTTCGACTAATGTTTTTAGGATGTTCACGCAGGTGGCCTGATTCATTTGCAGGGTTTCGGCAATCTCCGTGAGCGAGTGCGCCCGACCGGGATCTTGCGCAACAAGTTCCAGAATATCCAGCGCCTTAACGATAACTAATACCATGTGGAAGTTATATATGAAGTATGATATAGGAGGTATATGTAGACGTGACGGATGCAGTTTGATATATCATACATCCTATATCATACATTCTGTTACCGCCCCATCCATCCGCCGTCAACCGTAATTACGGTGCCATGAACGTAGCGGGAGGCTTCGGAAGCAAGGAAAACCGTAACGCCTTTAAAATCATCTGGTTCACCCCAACGCCCGGCCGGTATACGAGCTAGAATGCTTTGGCTACGTTCGGCATCCTGACGTAGTGCTTCGGTGTTATCGGTTGCTATATAGCCTGGTGCAATTGCATTGACATTCACATTTTTCGAAGCCCACTCGTTGGCAAAGGCTTTTACCAGACTGCCAATCGCACCTTTGCTGGCGGCATAACCCGGTACGTTAATTCCGCCCTGGAATGTCAGTAAAGAGGCCGTAAATATAATTTTGCCAGAGCCCCGCTCGACCATACCCCTACCGATTTCGCGAGTCAGAATGAAAGGTGCGTTCAGATTCGTGTTAATTACCGTATCCCAGTAATCGTCCGGGTGTTCAGCGGCTGGTTTTCGTAGAATAGTTCCGGCATTATTCACCAGAATATCAACAACAATCCCATCGGCTTTCAAAGCTTCGAGAAAGGTGTAAACACCAGAGCGATCACTTAAATCCGCCTGATAAGCCCGGAACGACCGGCCCAGTTTCTGTACGTCCTGCTCAACCGCGCTGCCTTGGGGCTCGAGCGATGCCGAAACACCAATTATATCGGCACCTGCTTCGGCGAGAGCTACGGCCATTGCTCGTCCAATACCGCGTTTGCAGCCAGTCACCAGCGCTGTTTTTCCAGATAAGTCAAATTGCTTCAAAATACTCATACTGTATCATTGTGATAGTAAATGCAAGTTTACTCGATTAAAGTAGAATTACAAAGACCATATTTACAGAAAAGCTTAATCGTTTGTACTTTTTTAAGATAAAATCGCTGGATTTCTACACGGAAACGGGTTTACTTATGATTATTCGGTTAGTCACTCAAATAAAAATAGTCCAAAAAAAAAATAAATAAGTAAAAATAATTGACATTAAAAGGTTGGGATTATAGTATTGCAATGGTAAATTTAAATTTATCATTGATAAATAATAACTAAGCTCTGATGAATAACCTCTCACTAAATCGAAGTCGAGCCTGGCTATTGGGATTGGTCTGGCTGTTGACAATAAGCCAATTATTGGGTCAATCTGCCAATACAATTACGGGCCAGGTTTCTGACGAAACGGGCCAGCCCCTGCCCGGTGTAACTGTACTTGTGAAGAATACTAGTAACGGTACGACAACCGATGCCAAAGGAACGTATCGTCTATCCGTTACGTCGGAGAGTGCAGCTTTAGTTATTTCGTATGTAGGCTACACGAGCCAGGAAATTGCCATCAACAAGCGTTCAGTGATCGATATTCAGTTGGCGCCCGACAATAAATCTCTGAACGAAGTGGTTGTAATTGGCTATGGTACACAACAGAAAAAAGACCTGACTGGAGCCGTAGCCTCGGTATCGGCCAAAGACATTCAGCGCCTGCCTGTTTCGGGCTTAGATCAGGCTTTGCAGGGACAAGTTCCTGGTTTACAGATTTCCTCTACGTCGGGAGCACCGGGCGGTAATACCAATATTCTGGTACGTGGTATTGGCTCGGTTTCTGGCGGTAATGATCCTTTGTTCGTTGTCGATGGATTTCCAATCAATAACTCTAACGCGGGTAATGGTTCTGGGGTGGTGGGTGGTAGTGCTGGGGTGACCAATCCACTTAATTCAATTAATCCGGGTGATATTGAATCTATCGAGATTCTGAAAGATGCGTCAGCCACGGCCATATATGGTTCACGGGGATCAAATGGCGTCATTATCATAACCACGAAGCGCGGAAAGTCTGGTAAGGCGCAGATTACGGTCGATGCCTATGCGGGTGTTCAGGAACCGGCTCGGGTACTGAAAATGATGAACTCGCGGCAATTCGCCGAATTCGTAATTGAAGGGCACAACAACGGCTGGCTCGACAATGGTGGCCCTAACGCAAAAATTACCGATCCCAACAGTGTCCGCTCTACGTCGTATCGGATACCGGAAGAATGGCAGAACCTGAACAGTCTGCCGAACATCGATACCGATTGGCAGAAAGTTATTTTCCGTACAGCTCCCATCCAGAATTATCAGATCAGCGCCGTTGGCGGTAATGACAAGTTACGTTATTCTATGTCGGGCGGGTATTTCAACCAGAAAGGTATTTTGATCAGCTCAGGTTTCGAACGCTATACAGCCCGGATCAATCTCGACGGTCAGCTTACGCCCCGATTAAAGGTGAGCATGAACCTGGCCCCTACGTATACATCGACCGACAACGTACCGTCGACGGGTCATTACAGCGATTTTAATATCGTTTCTTCCGCTTTATCAATGCCACCGCTCATTCCGGTTTACAATCCGGATGGTACGTATGGGAATACAAATGCGCTGACCAACGTAGGGATGGGGGCGATTCCAAATCCGGTTCAAATTGCGAACGAGTACAAAACCTCTAACTCACAATTCCGGATATTGGGTAGCTTATTCGGTGAATACGAAATTGTTAATGGCTTAAAATTTAAAGTGAGTGTAGGAACAGACTTCAACTATTACACAACTAACCTCTTTAAGCCCTCTACGTTGTCGAGTAGTGCTTCGGTATCGCCAGCTACCGCTTCTATCATCAATACGTCAGATGTGAACTGGCTAAATGAAAATACGCTCAATTACCGACGGACATTCGGCGCCCACTCGATCGATGCCCTTGGAGGTTTTACCGTCCAGAAATCAACGACATCGGCCTCGACTACGAATGCTACCAATTTTGCCGACGATCTGCTCGAAAACATCAATGGCGGTCAGATTACGGGAGGGAGTTATGGGGTTGGTCAATGGTCATTGATATCTTATCTGGGTCGGGTCAACTATGCGTATAATGATCGCTATTTAGTCACAGCGACAATTCGTTCAGACGGCTCATCGCGGTTTGGTTCTAACAATCGCTGGGGTACGTTCCCTTCGTTCTCGGTCGGCTGGCGTTTGTCGGAAGAGCCATTCCTCAAAAACCTGAATCTATTTGATGATTTCAAGATTCGGGCGGGCTACGGTCTTTCGGGAAACAACGCCATTGGCAACTACCGCTATTTGGGTCTGTTGTCGGCAACGAACTACGTACTGGGCAATACGCAGGTGCCGGGTTTGTCGCAGAATAGCTTCACCAACAATAACTTAGGTTGGGAAACCAGTAAGCAGATTGATATTGGTTTAGACCTGGCTTTCTTCAACGGACGGCTGCAATTTACAGGCGACTACTATAACCGACGTAACACGGATATGCTCCTGAATAAAGCCATTCCGTCGGTAACGGGGTATACGTCCGCCTGGGTCAATATCGGTGAACTGGAAAATAAAGGTGTTGAACTCGCTTTGTCGGGCAAGCCGTTAGCGACTAGCAATTTTCAGTGGACGAGCAGCTTCAACATTACGTTCAACCGCAACAAAGTGCTACGTCTCGGTACGGATGGCGAACAGCTCTTTTCCGACGGAGGTCGTGGCGATGTCAGCATCACACAGGTAGGTCAGCCCATCGGTAGTTTCTATGGGCATCAGGTCGAGGGAATTTTCACCACTCAAGAGCAACTATCCTCTCACGCAACCCAAACCGGTGCTAAGCTAGGCGATTTTATGTACAAAGACATCGACGGAAATGGTGTCATCAGCGACGCCGACCGGACTATTCTGGGTAACCCACAGGCCAGAGCATTTTACGGCTTCAACAATACGTTCACGTACAAAAACTGGTCGCTGAACATTCTGATGAACGGTGTGCAAGGGAAAGACGTATTCTGGGCGGGGGCTGTGTTTGTACGCGGGTATCATGGCGTACAGAATAATCTCGCCAAAGTGATCGAGAATTATTACAAATCGCCCTCGCAACCCGGCGATGGCAACTCACCACGTATCATTCGGGGTGCGTTGAATAATAACCTGAGGTACAGCTCTTTCTTCAACTTCGACGGCTCGTATCTGCGGGTTCGGAACGTAACGCTGAACTACAACTTACCGCAGAATCTGGCGAAACGTATCGGTATGCAGGGCGGCCGGATTTACCTGACCATCAACAACCTGTACACGTTCACGAAATACCCTGGCTACGACCCTGAAATCAGTAACTCCGGCGACAATATGCTGGCCTCTGGTATTGATTATCTGGGTTATCCGCCCGCTCGTTCATACACGCTCGGTTTAAGTCTCACCTTCTAACCAGCTCATTCCTTATGAAAGCCAAACACCTTTTTCTAGCACTATTGAGTGCAAGTCTGCTGACGAGCTGTAACGATAATTTCCTGGCACTTACGCCCCAAACCGACCGTAACACCGTCAACTTTTATCAAACAGCGGCCGACTTCAACAATGCTGTTGTGGGTGCCTATGCCTCGCTCAAATTGTCGGGCGTATATGGTACGTCCCTCTACTGGATGGGCGAAGTATCGACCGATAATGCTGATTATGGCGTCACTACGCGGCAGGCCGTCAATGTCGATAATTTTCAGTTTGTTGATCGCACGTATACGTCACTTAACGACATTATTTATACTGCCTGGCGCGATCACTACGTTGGTATAAGCCGCACGAATGCCATTCTGACCCGTATTGAAGGGGCTAGTATTGCCGATAACGTAAAGAAGCAATACAGAGGAGAGGCCCAGTTTATTCGTGCCTTACTTTATTTCGACCTCGTCCGTTTGTTCGGCGATGTACCGCTGGTGACCTCTGAAATTACCTCGCCCGATGGAGCCAGCAGCCTGACCCGTATGCCGGCGGAAGATATTTACAAGCTAATAATCAGCGATCTACAAAGCGCCGAACAAGCCTTACCCGTATCGTACGGGACAGCGGATGTCGGCCGTGTGCCTCAGGGAGCCGCCAAAGCGCTGCTTGGCAAGGTATACCTGACCCGGAAAGACTGGACCAATGCCGCCAGTAAGCTGAAGGAAGTAATCACGTCGGCTAAATATCAGCTATTGCCTAAATATTCCGACGTTTTCAGTTTCGCTACGCCCACCAATGCAGAAATTTTATTCAACGTACAGTATAAATCGGGCAATACGGGTCAGGGAAGCAACTTTGGACCAGTACAGGCTAGCGAAGGGGCACGTATTACGGGAGGTAGCATGCGCTACCCAACCGCCGATATGGATGCGGCTTATGAGCCAGGTGATCTGCGCAAAAGCTTTTCGATGAAATCGTCGTACATCGACGCAAACGGGCAGACGATCAATCAGCGCTACGTTAGTAAATACGTCCAGTTTGGCTCGTTGAACAATGACTCCGATATCGACTTTC
This sequence comes from Spirosoma flavus, assembly GCF_054778555.1. Taxonomy (NCBI): domain Bacteria; kingdom Pseudomonadati; phylum Bacteroidota; class Cytophagia; order Cytophagales; family Cytophagaceae; genus Spirosoma; species Spirosoma flavus. The sequence goes on along the minus strand of NZ_BAAGZL010000003.1, from coordinate 487,228 downwards.
CGGTGCTACGTTACGCCGACGTATTACTCATGTATGCCGAAGCCCTGAACGAAGTAAGCTTCAACCCCGAAGCCGTTACATATCTAAATCAGGTTCGTAAGCGGGCTGGGCTGGCCGACACAAAAGCGACAGATCAGACCAGCTTCCGACTGGCAATTGAGCAGGAGCGTCGGGTGGAGTTCGCTTTTGAAAATCAACGCTGGTTCGACCTGGTTCGGACGGGGCGCTACGTTGCCGTTATGACCGCTAAAAAGCTGCCTGTCAAGGACTTTAATACGTTCTATCTGATTCCGCAGCGTGAAATTGATCTGAACAAAAATCTGAAGCAGAATCCGGGGTATTAAGTACTACGTGTCTTCAAAGCTTACTGTTCATGAGACTTTCCAAAATTATCCTCGTTCTCCCGCTCTGCTATTTGCTGCTCAGTGCTACGTCGTCCTTGCCAAAATTGTACGTCATTGGCGATAGTATTTCGATGCGATACGGGCCGTTTCTGGAAAAATACGTGCAGGGCGTTTGGCAGTACGACCGGAAAAGTGACGATGGACAAGCCGCTAAAAACCTGGACGTACCTGTTGGGGCCAACGGGGGCGATTCGCGGATGGTGTTGGAATACCTGAAATTGAAAGCGCCCGACAAGTCGTTTCAACCGGATATTCTGCTTTTGAATTGTGGTCTGCACGACATCAAGCGAAACCCGGAAACGAACACCATTCAGGTGGATTCGGCCAGTTACCGCAAAAATCTGGAGGCTATTTACCAACTGCTCCACAAACGGAATATTCGACTGGTTTGGATGCGCACTACGTCGGTGGAGGACGAACGGCACAACACCCGCTCCAAAGCGTTCAAACGCTACGCTCGAGATCTGGATGCCTACAATGCTATTGCGGATGAGGTAATGCAGAAACATGGTGTTTCGGTCATCGATCTCTATACGTTCACGCGCAGTCTGGGCAGCGAGCATTTTGTCGATCATGTGCATTACGACGATTTCGCCATGCAATTACAGGCAGGCTACATCGCTGGATTTTTACAGGGGTTACTTCCATTAACCCAAAAACGAAAATGAGCGCATTCAAACACTCTTTTCTATCAGCTAGTCTGCTCGGTTTAACTTTAGCAGCAACCTTCGGACAGGATCCTCCCACGCCAAAAGGCTATCAGGAAATCGGCCAGCTACGTCCGCGTTCGGCTAAAGAAATAAAAGCATCAACCTGGTCCATCGGTGGCGAAACTCTTGACCGTGACTATACTGATTACCAATCTTATAAGCCTTATTTAGGGCCACTGGGAGCCAAGCGAATTCGGTTACAAGGCGGGTGGTCCAAGTGTGAAAAAGTGAAAGGGCAGTATGATTTCGCCTGGCTCGATGCGGTGATCCCGGACGCTTATTCGCGGGGTGTGTCGCCCTGGGTCGAGCTGTCGTATGGCAATCCGCTTTACAACGGTGGTGGCGAAGCCAAGTTGGGTGGACGGATTCCAACGTCGGAAGAAGGACTAGCGGCCTGGGACAACTGGGTTCGGGCGATGGTTTCCCGGTATAAAGCGCAGGTTCCGGAGTGGGAAATCTGGAATGAACCCGATCTGAACAAGCAGAATACGGGCGAAGAAGTAGCTGATTTTTACATACGTACCGCTAAACTAGTGAAGTCGATCCAGCCTAATGCCAAGCTCATTGCGCTGGGTGTAGCCGGTGTTCCCGCAACAGCTTTCATGCAGGCGTTTTTGGGCCGTATGAAAGAAAAAAACGCGCTTGACCTGATCGATATTCTGACGTATCACGGCTACGCACCCGTTCCCGAAACGTCGTACCCGAAGATTGAGGAGATGCGTAAATTGGTCTGGAGTTATAACCCAAAAATTACCTTCATGCAGGGTGAAAACGGGGCTCCTTCTACGTTGAGTAACGTCAACATCGGCGCTTTGCGGCAATTTGACTGGAGCGAACTGAGTCAGGCAAAATGGGATTTACGCCGGATGCTGGGTGATCATGGACGCGGTATCGCTACTAACCTCTTCACAATCAGCGATATTCATTACGCAGCTGGCGACCACATGACAGGGGTCAATACGAAAGGAATCCTAAAAACGAACCCTGACAAAACCATCGACCGGCCGAAGATGTCCTACAAAGCGGCCCAGCACGTATTTACTACGTTCGACGATCAGATTGAACTCCTCGACAAAAGCAAACCTACTGTTAGTCAGCCGACTGTCTCGGCGTTTCAGTATCAACGTAGTAAGAATGGCGGCAGTCTCGTTACGTTGTGGAGTGGAGAAGCACGACCCACCGAAACGTATGAGCCCAAATCGACCGACGTAACGATTGAGGGGAAATTTACTACGCCCGTTTATGTCGATTTGATTTCGGGAAAGGTTTACGAGATTCCGAAAAATAGCTGGAAAAAAACCGGAAATAACTACACCTTTTCAGCAGTTCCGGTACCTGACTACCCCGTGTTGATTGCCGAAAAAAGTGCTCTGCCACTGACCACGCCTACAGGACAATCGGCTAACCCAAGTTTTAAATATCTCGGCAAAATTGCCCCGAAGAACTCGCGGGATATTCGCTCGTCCAACTGGTCTGTTGGAGCCGAATACATGGACCGGGATTACACAATTTATGCTAATTGGAAAGAATATTTGGGCAAACTCGGCGTCAAAAAAGCGCGGATTCAGTCGGGTTGGGCGAAGTGTGAGAAAGTAAAGGGGCAGTATGATTTTGCCTGGCTCGATGAGATCGTAAATGACATGGTGAAGCAAGGTGTAACGCCCTGGATCAACTTGTCGTACGGCAATCCAGTTTATTCGGGTGGGGGCGGCACTACGTTGAATGCGGCTATTCCGTACTCAGGTGAAGCGCTGGAAGGCTGGAAAAAGTACGTAACGGCTATTGTCAATCGCTACGGCGATAAGGTTCAGGAATGGGAAATCTGGAACGAACCTAACTACAAAATCGCCATTCCCGACTACGCTAACTTTTTCATTACCAGTGCCGAAACCGTGCGTTCGGTACGTCCCAATGCCAAAATAATTGCCTTCGCATTGGGCAGTGGCGTCGATTACAAATTCGCCGACAACGTACTGACAATTCTTCAGGAAAAGGGTAAACTCGATTTAGTAGACGAAATCAGCCATCACCGACATATTTCGAATCCTGATAATCGGGATCCGGAAATCGAGCTGGAAAAGGTTGTTGCCAAATACAGCCGGAGCGTTAATCGCTCGAAAATCCGAATTCGGCAGGGAGAAGCGGGTTGCCCATCGGAATGGAGTAACCACTTCGCGATGAGCAAATATCCTTGGACGGAACTGACGCAATCGAAACACATTCTACGACGGTTATTGACCGATCTGGGGCACGATAAAGAGTCGTGCTGCTTCACGATTATGGACGCTAAAACGCCTGAAGAGTGGAATCATAAGGGTTTGTTGCAAGCGAAGGAAGACATGACGGTGGCCTACGCTAAACCCGCTTATTCCGCCTTTCAAAACCTGACTTCCGTATTCGACGACCGGCTAAATCGGCTGGAAACGTATCCCTATACGACCAAAAAAGAGGATAACAGTAACCTTTCGCTGTATGCTTTTGCCGATAAAGTCAGTCAGCTTCAGGCGGTAACGGTCTGGATTAAAGACAACGTACCGTCTAACGACAATGAGCAGACCTTATGCGATTTCACCTTTGCCAATGCCCGATTCAAAAATCCAGTTTGGGTGGATTTGGCTGCTGGAACCGTGTATGAAATTTCAAAGGATAGCTGGCAAAAGAAAGAGAATCTATTCCGTCAGATTCCCATCTACGATTCGCCAATTCTGATTGCTGATAAGTCGCTTATCAGTCTATCCGAAAATCAATAAACTGCTACGTTCCATGAGCGCAATAATGGTACAAACAATCTTTCTTCTGCTGGCAGTAACTCTGCTGCCTGGGCGAATTATGGCCCAGCAGGAGTCCGAGATACCATTATATCCCAATGCCATTCCAAACTCAGTGACCAGCAGGCAACCAGAAAAACGTACGTACGATGCCGAAAAGCGATTAACGGCCTTATCCAATGTGATTATCCCGCGATTAATCGTTTACCGGTCTAGTTCGCCCAATGGTACTGGTATCATTATTTGTCCGGGCGGTGGCTATCGAAATCTGAATACCGAAAACGCCCGATTTATCGCGCAACGTCTGAATCAGTGGGGCGTTACGGCCTTCGTGCTAACGTATCGTTTACCCGCCGATGGCCTGATGCAGGATCGTTCAATTGGCCCGTTTCAGGATGTTCAACAGGCGTTTCGTGTGGTACGTCAACGGGCAGCAGAGTGGGGTATTCAACCGAATCGATTGGGTGTATTGGGCTCGTCGGCTGGGGGACACGTAGCGGCTATGGCAGCAACCCAGTTTACGAAGGCATTTGAATCGGGAAAAGACACCACTTCACTACGTCCAGATTTTCTGGTATTGTGCTGGCCTGTCGTTAGTTTTCGACCCGACATTGCCCATCAGGGTTCGGTCAAAAACCTACTGGGTGAACATCCGACGGAAAAGCAACTGGCCGATTTCTCACCTGAAGAACACGTAACAACGGCTACGCCACCAACATTTCTGGTCCACGCGGGCGACGATCCTACGGTGAAATTCAGCAATAGCATCCGCTTTTACGAGGCTCTCAAAAAAGTGAATATTCCTGCCGAATTACACCTCTACGAAAAAGGCGGCCACGGTTTCGGCATCAAACCCGATCTGCCCGATTCGTGGATGACGCAACTGGAAATCTGGCTGCGCAATCGAGGTTTTCTGAATTGATCATGATGGTCTAAGAACATATTAAATTGACGTAAATCATGGATATTAATAAAGATAAGATTTTGATTGATAGAGTATTAAGGATATTTTTTGTCATCCTGACGAAGGAAGGATCTTAAAGCATCCTGACATTCAATTAAGTATGCTTTAAGATCCTTCCTTCGTCAGGATGACAAAAATTCTCAGCCCATTATTTACGTAAACCTTAACCCGAATACAACCAATAACATGATGGAAACGCCCGGTTATCAACGTATTAAGAAAGTATCGCTGGATTTTGTTAACGCCATGAAAATCGGCGATACACCCGGCGTATATCGCAAAGAACAGGGCGAGGGCGAAAGTTTTTATGGCTCCTATCACGCTGCCCACGTACTGGATTTATTTGGCGAATTGCACAATCGTCCGGCGGCTGATCTGGATATCTGGGCTAACCAATTTCAAAGCCGCCAAACTGAACAGGGTTTTTTCTCTGGAAAAGCATCGGAGTTTAGCCGCTTCCGCACCTTGGAAGAACTGGAACCGGTCTGGCACTACACACGCGGGAACATTTGGGCGCTACGTGTGCTCGACCGCAAACCCGAACGGGAACTGAGCTTTCTGGAACCACTGCTCAATGCCGGCCGACTGTACCGCTGGGTGAAACACTACAACTGGCGTAATTCGTGGTCGGCTGGCAATCAGGTGCTAGCGGCTGCTACGGCCCTGTTTGCTCTGCGGGATTGGTTTGGTGCATCGGAAGTGGATGCGCTGATGGAGAAAGCCATGTTCCCGGCGCTCGAAGAATTGCAGGACAGCCGGACTGGCTATTGGGGCACACAGTTCGGCGCTGATCGCGATAATGGGTTGTTTGGTACCATCCACGTCATCCCTATTTATTTCGCCTTAGGTTGGCCACTTCGGCATTTGGAACGTTCCATCGACTCAACGCTGGCTTGCCAGTTACCCGATGGTTCGTTCTGGCCGGGTGGCTCCGATTGCCCTGATTTCGACGGGGCTTACCAGTTAGCCAATCTGGCCGCCCTGACGGATTATCGCCGGGAGGATGTAGAAGCCGCCTGCCGTCGGTATCTGGCGCATGCCCTTCAGCACGAAAGCCCGGATGGTGTTGGCTGGTTACTGCACCGGAAGGACAGCCAGCCCAGCGACTGGGTTCCGCGTCCGCACTGGATCTGGCAGGAGGGCGAAACTTCCGCCCGAGCCGAACTACGGGACGAAGACCCAAATCGCACACACATCATGTTGGGTTCCTGGTTTTATCCACTTTCGATTGCGCTGGTGAGCCACCTGCTCGGCGATACGGGATACGAAGGACCTTATCATTTCAATAGTCACTCGCTGCACGTCTGCAATGTGTTCAACGAACCATTAACTAGCTACTAATCAACGCATGGAAAACAACCGCCGTAATTTTCTGAAGACGCTGTCGGTGCTCCCACTTTCGGCATCGCTCGATCATCTTGAGTCGAACGTATCACAACCCATTACGCAACCCGAAGCTAACGTAACGGTTGCCCCCTTAAACAAAATCGGTACGATTCGCCTGAAGAAGCCAACCGAAATTAAAAGCTCGCCCCTGGGCATCGGCTGCGAAACACTGGATCGTGATCTGTGGAAACCCAAAGAAGTCTATCCCTGGATTGATAATTTACCCATCAAATGGGGACGTTTGCAGACCGGATGGGCGCGCGTAGAGCGGGAAAAAGGTAAGTACGATTGGGGTTGGCTTGACGAAAGCGTAGATGGGTTGGTAAGCCGGGGTGTTAAGCCGTTTTTCAACGTCAGTTACGGCAACACGAATTATCAGGCAGGCGAAGTTGGTTTTTATCCGTCGGCCGCTGACCCCGTGGCGAATGCTGCCTGGCAGAAGTTCGTTGTTGCCGTCGCCAAGCGCTACAAAGGGAAAGTTCAGCATTACGAAATCTGGAATGAGCCCAACCTGACAGGTTTCTGGAAACCCGATAAACCCGACCCAAAGAAATATGTGCAGTTAGTGCGGGAAACGGCTCCGCTCATTCGGAAAAACAATCCTGATGCGATCATCGTCGGGGGCGTGGTTTCGCGCATGCCAATTACTTACGTTCAGGAGCTTTTTAAAGCGGGATTGGGTGATTTGATCGATATTTTCTCGTTCCACCCGTACACAACATTGCCCGAAGCGTATACCGAACGGACGAAAGCGTTACGTCAGTTTATTGATCAATACAATCCTAAAATAAAAATCTGGCAGGGTGAAAACGGGTTTCCTTCCGATCCAAACAGTACCGGATTCATAGGTGAAGGTCCCTGGACAGAAACCATTCAGGCGAAAGTAATGCTACGTCGGCTGCTGACCGACTGTTCGCTGAATCTGCCGATGACGCTGTGGTTTCTGATCGTCGACCTGCACGATTATCCGAAGGGGTCAGGCAATACGAATTACAAAGGTATACTCCGTCAGAAGCCGGAAATTAAGCCGAAGATCGCCTACAAAGCCCTTCAACATCTGGGAAGTCTGATTCATGGAGATGTACGCGCTCGCACTACCATTGTGCACGCAATGTCTGGAAAAGAAGCCGCGACGGAGAAAGAATATCAGGCATTTGGCAACGGTGTCAGGAAGAGTCTGCCAGGTATTTGTACCGCTACGTTGAATACCGACAACGGTCCCGTACTGGCTTACTGGTCTGATCAAAAAGCATCCGACAATCCAACGACCGACACGATTCATCTAATTCTCTGGGATTGGGAGGGCCGGGGTTTTACAGACCCTGTACTGATCGACCCACTTTCGGGAGAGATATTGGAAATACCTGATAAACAGAAGTTATCAGATGAAGGGAAAGGTCGCGTGGAAGCCGAAGCGCAGATTTTCCGGCAGCTTCCTGTATCGGATTATCCAATGATGATCATGGAAAAAAGCAAAGTAGTTTAACTCATTTGTCAATGACGCGCTTGTTCAATAGTTTCCTTCTCTGCCTTGTCGTAGCAACCTGCGGTTTCACCCAAAGCCCATCCGGCACCTGGGACGTTTTCCGTACGGGCGCGAAAGGCGATGGCAAAACGATGGATACCAAAGCCATTCAAACGGCTATTGATCAATGCCACTCGGCCGGGGGAGGGAAGGTATATCTGCACAACGGTACGTTTCTGTCGGGTACGATTTACCTGAAAAGTAACGTAACGCTTTATGTCGAAGCGGGTGCTACGTTGCTGGGCAGCCCCAAAGCAACTGACTTCCTGGATCAGGCTTCCGACTACCCAACGTACGACGAGCATCCGCTCACCAGCAAAGCCTTGATCTATGCCGAAAACTGCCGAAACATTAGCATCGAAGGACGGGGAACCATCGATGGGCGGGGCGACTTGATCGACAATCGCGGACCTAACGATCCATACCTACGGCCTTCGTTCAAATACCGCCCGCGCATTCTGCATATACGAGGCTGCGAAAATGTGCAAATCAAAGGTGTTACGTTGCAGAACTCGGCGTCGTGGGTGCAGACGTATCAGGCGTGTAAAAACATGGTTATCGACGGCATCACGGTCGATAGTCGCGAAAATAAAGACGTAGAGAATCCGAATCGCGAACACACCGTCAAGCATCGGAATACGGACGGGATGGATTTGGTTGATTGCGAGTTTGTGCGCGTAACGAACTGTTTTATCACGAGTGGTGACGATGGCATCTGTCTGAAAAGCTTTTCGCCCGATAAGGCTTGCCGAAATATCACCATTACCAACTGCGTCGTCAGCTCCGGTGCGAGTGGCATCAAGATCGGGACAGAAACGGCCGGACGTATCGAAGACATTGTGGTTCAGAACTGTACTGTTTTCGATACTTGGGGCGATGGGTTAGGGATTATGACCGTTGATGGGGCACAAGTCAGACGTATCACGTTTTCAGATATCAGCCTGCGAAATATCAAACGCTCCGGAATTTTTATTCGTCTTGGAACACGTAACAAGAAATATGGCGGTAATACGGTTGTCAATAAACCGGCTCTCCAGGACGTAATGATTTCCAATATTCAGGGAAGTCGGCTGGCTACGTTGGGTTGTTCGATCACCGGAATAACCGACTATCCGATTGAAAACGTAGCGTTACGTAATCTGAACTTTGAGTTTGACGGTGGTATCACCGACGTTAAGTCATCGACTGTTCCCGAAAAAGCAGATGCTTACCCATCCGGGTCGATGTTCGGTGCTACGTTGCCTGCCTATGGGTTCTACGTTCGCCACGCCCGAAATGTTACGTTCGATCAGGTGCAACTGCGTTTCGCCAAAGACGATCAGCGTCCGGCGTTAGTTTTCGACGATGTTGAAGAACTGGAAATTCGGGGTTTAAAAGCGCGAACTGTAGCGCAAACACCGGAACTGATTCGACTCATAAATACGCAAAAAACGACTATTGCTGAGTCTCGGCCAACGGAAACCGTTGCTTCTTTCGTGTCGGTTTACGGCGAAAAATCAGCCGCTATTGCCCTGATTAATAATACCTTGAGCCAGTCCCGGCAAACGTGCTTTTTCGAAACGCCATCACTGAAATCAACTGTCAAAGAATCTGGAACGATGCAGTAATCGGCCAAACCCATTGTTACTATGAAGAATCTGGTCAACATCTTTTGCCTCTGCCTGACGCTCACTACAGCCGGTTTCTGCCAGAAGCCTACTGGTGTATGGGACGCCTTTGCGTATGGAGCAAATGGTGATGGCAAAACGATGGATACAAAGGCTATTCAATTGGCTATCAACCGTTGTCATGAAGCAGGCGGAGGAAAGGTTTATCTACACAACGGTACGTTCCTGTCGGGTACAATTTACCTGAAAAGCAACGTAACGCTCTACGTCGAAGCGGGTGCTACGTTGCTGGGTAGCGCCAACGTGAACGACTACCCAAGTACGGCTTCAAAATACCCGGCCTATGGCGGGGAGCTGGTGACGGAGAAAATGTTCATTTACGCCGAAGAAGCCCGAAACATTTCGATTGCCGGGCGGGGAACAATTGATGGTCGGGGGGATGATTTCAACGGCCCGTATCTGTCGCCTTCATTTAGTGGTCGCCCTCGAATTCTTCATTTTCGCAACTGCGAGAACGTACAGGTGCGCGACGTTACGTTACGTAATTCGGGGTCGTGGGTACAGTTTTACCAGTCGTGCCGAAACATGGTTATTGACGGCATTACGGTTGATAGTCGGGAGAATAAAGACATCGAAAAATCCCGTCATGCCGATGCCAAAGGACGTAACACGGATGGCATGGATTTGGTCGATTGTCAGATTGTACGCGTATCCAACTGCTTCATTAACAGTGGCGACGATGCCATTTGCCTGAAAAGTCTATCGCCCAACGAGAGCTGCCGGGATATTACGATTACCAATTGCATTGTCAGTTCTAACGCGTCGGGAATTAAGATCGGTACCGAAACGAGCGGAGCGTTTGAAGATATTACCGTTCAAAATTGCACCGTGTTTGATACGCGGGTCGATGCGATCAGTGTAATGACCGTAGATGGTGCCCGTATCGAACGCATCAACATCTCGAATATATCGGTCCGCAACGTTAAGGGAGCTGCCATTTTCGTTCGGCTGGGGGCCCGAAACCGGACGTACCGGAAAAATGCCAAAGCCACTACGGGAATCCTAAAAGATATTTTGATTGAGAATGTGCAGGGCACCCGAATAGGCGGCTACGGTTGCTCAATTACCGGAATTCCGGGCTTCCCGGTCGAAAATATAACCCTGAAGCAAATTCGGCTTCGCTTTGACGGGAGCAACAAACCCCTACTGAGCGACGATGATACGAGAAAACCAGTACCGATCGCTCCACCAGCTGTAAACCATACAGTTGCAGAGAAGATCGACGCTTACCCGCGCGGTGAAATGTTCGGTCGGCTACCGGCTTATGGGTTTTACATCCGGCACGGCAAGAATATTACGCTGGACAATCTTACCCTCGATTATGCCGACGAAGAAAACCGGTCGGCCATTGTTGCTGATGATGTTGATACCCTGCAAATCAATGGCTTAAACGCGAAGGCCAGTCCGAATGGCCCGGAAATAGTCCAGTTTAAAAACGTTCGAAATTCTCCCAACATTCCTAAATCAAACTAACCGTGCAAACGCTTCAACAACTGGATTACTGGGCCATTGCCATTTACATGCTTCTGATGGCAGGCATCGGGCTGTTTCTGGGCAAATTCGTCAAGAATATTGGCGACTATTTCAAGGGAGGAAACGCCATTCCGTGGGTGTCGGGAGCGATCAGCAACTTCATGACCAAGTTCAGTACGTTCATCTTCGTGGCCTATGCGGGCATTGCCTACCAGCACGGATTTGTGGCCCTGACGCTGATCTGGAGTACGGTTTTGCCGGCATTGGTTGGCGTCGCAATTTTCGCGAAACGCTGGCGTCGGGCGGGGATCATGACGCCGATGGAATTTCTGGAAACCCGCTTCAACGCCCCCGTTCGCCAGACATTCTCCTGGATGGGCGTGCTGTTCAAAATCCTGGATAACATGGTTCGCCTGTACGCGCTTGGCCTGTTCGTAAAAGCGGCAACGGGTCTCTCGCTTGAAGCATCCATTCTCACCTGCGGAATCATTGTGGCGCTCTATACGGTTGTGGGTGGCCTATGGGCAGTCGTCGTAACCGACGTAGTACAGTTCATTATTTTGATTGTTGCTACGTTGATTCTGGTACCGCTGACGATTCAGGCGGCTGGCGGTTTGCCCAAGATGATGGCGACGATTCCCGATCATTTCACCTGGTTCAATGGGCCCAAAGGAATGCCATTATATATGACGGTCTATTACCTGATGATACTCGTTAAATACAGCGGCAACTGGACATTTATCCAGCGATTCTACAGCGTTCGAGACGAAGAAGCCAGCCAAAAACAGGGTATGTTAACAGCGGTATTTTTCTTTCTCTTTCCCGTCATTTTTCTATTCCCCTCCATTGCCGCCAAGGCCCTGATTCCGAATCTGGAAAACCCTGAAATGGCTTACGTCAGTGTTTGCCTGAAGCTGCTTCCAGCCGGAATTATGGGCCTGATGGTCGCGGCCATGTTTGCGGCTACGATGTCGGTATTGAGTGGCGAATACAACGTAACGGCCGGTGTCCTGACACGCGACATTTATCACCGCTTATTCAACCCCAAAGCCACGGACAAAGAGATGCTTTGGGTAGGTCGATTGATGACGCTGGTCCTTGGTGGACTCATCACTATTGGGGCGCTTTACGTTGGTGGTTTCGGTGGGGCTTTTGAGGCCAATAAACTGTTTACGGGCCTGTTCGCCATCCCGATGACGTTGCCGCTAGTATTGGGTATCGTGCTCAAACGGCCGCAGCCCTGGGGGGCATTTGCTACGTTATTGGTCGGCGTAGCTTTGGGACTGGTACTCAATTCGATGCCGCAGGTTTCGTGGGAGTGGGCTACGTTAATCGAAATCATTGCCTGCGTGGTGGTTTTCCTGCTGTCGGGCGCTATTGGTTCTCAAAGCGATACGTATCGCCAGCGTGTCGAGGCTTTCTTCCGTCGCTTAAGTACGCCGTTGACGGAAGCCGAAAAACCTGCTGAAAATCCAGGATTTATGCAGACCATGAATCGGTTATACGCCGTCGCGTTGGTCGTAACGGGCATTCTGTTTATGGCGATGAGCGTACCATCACTGAGCGAAACCAGCGGTCAGGTCGCCATAGGTGCCGGCCTGCTTTGTCTGGTCCTTTCGGCAATCATGTGGTACCGAGCCAGCCGACCGATTTCTAATGCATCCATTACGAACGTAATGCATCGTCAACAGCCTGTTGACACAGCGGTTAATAATCACTGAAAAATTCAAGCGATCTTATCTGACTATGAATAATTTACAGGACAAAGTCGTCTTCATTACCGGTGCATCGAGTGGCATTGGAAAAGCGGCTGCTATCGCGCTGTTGGAACAGGGCGCTAAAGTTTTTGACTTCAGCCGAACCCATCAACTAGCCGACGAAGTGAGCCACGAAAATCTTCGCTCATTTAAAGGCGATGTCAGCCAAGAGAATGACGTAGTAGCTGGTTTTGCTACGTGTCAGGAGGCCTTCGGCCCGGTCGATATTCTGCTCAACAACGCGGGCATTGGCCTGACGACCACCGATCTGTCCATGACCGATCTAGAGACCTACGAACGGATGATTACCATCAACATGCGGGGTGTTTTCCTCTGCAACCGAGAAGCACTTAAGCAGATGAAACCGCGCAAACAGGGTCATATCGTGACGGTCATTTCGATGGGTGGCCAACGTACTAATCCAACAGCTCCGGTTTACTGTGCATCTAAGTTTGGCGCTCGCGGACTAAGTAGCGGCCTGGCCGATCAGGTCCTCAAAGAAGGAATTCGAGTCACCGACGTCAATCCGGGGCCAACCGACAGCAACTACTGGGGTGATCGGAACGTAGCACGCGAAAAATTCCTGAAAGTGGAGGACGTAGCACGGGTTATTCTCTTCGTGCTCAACCAGCCCGAGTACGTCCTCATTCGGGAAATCAATTTTGACAACATGAAATTTCTGGCACAATAATGAAATCCAACGGAAAACACCACCCGGACGGTAAGAAGCCCGTTCCTCCCTTCCCAATCCCCGTGTCGGAAATGCGGATGCGCTATCTGCAACTCTACACCGGAGCGATTAACGACGTACTACGTTTCAATTACAGCATGCACGCGTCCAGCCTACCTGCGGCCTTTGCTCCACTTCGCGAGGAAATGAAAATGGCGGGGATGGCTTTCACGGTCAAAGGTGGCCCCGATATTACAACTGATGGCGAATTTGAGCTGCGGGCGCAAATGCTCGAAGATCTGCACCAGGATTCGGTCGTCATCTGGGATTGTACGGGTGATACTGTTACCTCGCAATGGGGTGAAGTTATGACGATGGCTGCGCTCAAAGCCGGTTGCCGGGGAGCGCTAATTAACGGCATTCGGGACACCAAAGCCATTCTGAATCTGGACTTCCCGGTCTTTCACAAGTACAAAACAAGCACCGGAATGCTCGGCCGGTTCCGTATGTATTATTATCAAAAACCGGTGCAGATTGGCGAAGTAATCGTAAAACCCGGTGACTGGATTTTTGGTGATATTGATGGGGTAATCGCTATACCACAGGCGATTGCATACGATGTGTTGGTATCCGCCGAAAAGATCGTGCATAAAGAAGAAGGCATTAAGGAAATGGTCGAAAGTGGCATGACGCCAACGGAAGTCGTGCGCAACGGAGGGTATTTCTGATGGTAGCCGTAAAAACACCAGCTCTGTTTCTAACCGAAGCCGAAAAATCCGCGATTCTGTCCAGCGAGAATACCGTTGTCCGGCAGTTTCGGCAGGCGCTGGCGCTTCGGGTAAATACGCGGCTGGCAACGACTTGGCCTCATGCCGAAAGTCCGACGCTTGGCCGGGCCGCGCTTGGCTGGTGGTATCCGGCGGCTGAGTACCTATCCGACGCGGCAATGCAGTATGCGCTTGAACCTACGGCTGAATTGTCGTCATGGCTACGAAATACGACATTGCACATTGCCCGACTGCCAACAACCGAATGGGTTGGTCCCTGGTTTCGCAATCATGTTGAACCGTTTACGGGACATCTGGAAACGGCGCATGTTTGCTGGGGAATAGCGGCTGTATTGATGTTAGCCGAGGATATTTTCAGCCAAGCTGAACGGGACGAAGTTCGGCAGGCTTTACACGACAAAGGTATTGTTCTGTGCCAGCGCTGGTTGGCGAAAAACAACCATCTGGCTAACTGGCGGGGTATTATGGCATCCGGTGCGCTGGTTGCTTCGGCGGCTTTGGGCGATGAAGAGTTGCTCATAGAATTGCTTCCCGACGTAGTACGTATGGCGCAGGCGTTCCAGCCCGATGGGTCGTATGGTGAGTCGTTGCAATACGGAAATTACCTGGCAAATGCCCTGATGTTGGCGTACGAATCGCTAATACGTTCGTATCCGGAGTTAGCTCATCAACTTGATATAGATGCGTATGGACGCGGAATGAGTTGGATGGCGCAAAGTATGTTGTACCGCAAGCCGATGGACAATTGGGGAGACTCACCACGAGCCAGAGCGGTAAATTTCAACGACTCCGCAGCTATATTCCGACCCTCTGGCGACTTGCTCTTACACGTAGCGGCCCGTTCAACCGAAACGCTTCAGGCAGGGTTAGCGCGATGGATTTTTCAGGAATATTACGAACCGGAGCCAGAACAAGGCCCGCACGATCTTGCCACGTTCGGCATGGTGAATGATTGGGGCTTTCTGACGTTGCCCCTGTTGCTACGTTCTCCCAAAGCGATTTCGCCAGAGGAAGCGAAGCTACCTTTAACGACATCGTTTTCAAACGGTAATACGTTGGTGCGTGACTCCTGGAACGGCAAATCCGTGCTGGCCATTCAGGCGGGAAATAATGACGGCGTATTTGCACCTGGTCATTTGCAGGGCGATTTGAATAGCTTCATGCTGGTCTATAACCGCGAACGGCTCCTGGCCGACCCCGGCCATAGTTGTTACCGTAACCTGATTCACGGACTGGAATGCGCCACCCAAACGCATAATACCTGTACGTTTCTGCTTGAGCAAGATACGCTGGGTTTGCAGGAAGACTTAGCGAAAATCAAGTTGCTTGAACAGCGTAACGTATTAACTCGTAGGCAGATACATGCTGATGGTTCCGTTAGTGCACCAGTTAATCGCGGAGGTCGACTGCTTACGGCTCAGCGAATTGATAACGTATCGGTAGTGGTTTCGGAAGTAGCTGCTACGTATGGAAATCCTATTCAGGAGTTTACACGCTGCTGGATTCAGGTTGGCGCTCACGTTACGTTCGTGATCGACCGAATTCGGGCTAGTGAACCCGTACGTACCGTCTGGAACTGGCTGTTGAATAACCGGGATGGAGAATCAATTATTCAGACAGAAGGAAACGGTCTGACTATGTACCGCCATCAGACAGGATTAAAGTTATGGCATATTGGGCAAGGTACTCTGGCAGGGCCGGTTTACGCTTACCTGCACGATGCGTATCATCCTGAACCTGCTCAACGGGGTGAAGGTCGACCCGGAAGCGGGTTGCTATTCCGCCATACAGACGATAAGAAAGCGACATTCATAAATCAACTGCATATCCTGAATGCCGATGAGCTTGCAACTATTAATGATTGGGAAATGCAGGCAGAAATGAACCAATGGATCGTTCGTAAACCGGGCGTTTTCATCCAGCTAACCGGTTCCTACGAAGACAAATTATCGCTTTCGCTGACGGTTAATAAGAAGACGTATGCACTGGCTGAAAACGAAACTGGCTTCACGCTTGAACTAGCCGAATCAACACAGTAAACGTAACACTCAACAGTTGAACTCCTTTCTATTTCCACTATGAACGAATCCCGTTTTCTGGGCGTCGATCACCCCGCCGTTGCTGCCGATGATGTCGAAGCGCTAACCGATTGGTACTGCCGGGTGCTTGGTTACAAACGCTGGTTTCGTCACCGACCCGTCGGACCGCTCAAACCCGTTTGGATGCTACGTGCCCCTGATCAAACCTTACTGGAAATCATGCCGAAAGATCAGACGCTACGTCCTACACGTACTACCTGGACGCCCGGATGGTCGCACGTAGCACTCCGTGTCGCTGATATTGATGAGGCCATCCGCTGGCTCGACTCACAGGGCGTAAAGTGGGGTGGCGAATTAACTAATGCAATCGGTGGAGGCCGCGTCCGCAACTTTTTTGATCCCGAAGGCAACATGCTCCAAATTCTTCAACGAGTGCAAGAGTGAATCAGCGAAGTCTATTCGGCTAATTGCTCATTCACTCTTGCGCTTATTTAATTTTTTAATATATGAAAGCTGCTTATTATTCTGGTAATCAACTATTTGAGGTTAAATCTACCGAACCCGAACCAACTCCAGCAGGTATGGTGCGTTTAAAGGTCGCCTACTGTGGTGTCTGTGGTACCGACATTCATATTTATCATGGCAAAATGGATCAGCGCGTTCGGATGCCGCAAGTGATCGGACATGAAGTGTCAGCCGAAATTGACCAACTGGGCGAAGGTGTTACGGGCTGGCAAGTTGGTGATAAAGTAGCGGTACGTCCTTTGCAGCCGGGTACTGACGACCCATCCGACAATGGGCAGCGGCATATTGGGAAGAACCTGAAATTTATCGGTATTGATACGCCTGGTGGCATGCAGACGTATTGGAATGTGCCTGCGTATACACTACACCGTTTGCCCGAAACGATGTCGCTCCAATTAGGAGCACTAACCGAGCCGTTGGCCGTAGCCTGTCATGATATCCGGCTCAGTCGACTGCAACCGGGCGAAAACGTAGTAGTCATAGGGGCTGGACCGATTGGCGTATTGATTGCACTCGTTGCTCGTCACAAAGGAGCCAATGTACTTATTTCTGAACCGAACGCGGCTCGTGTGGCCTTTTGTCAAAAATTGGGTTTATCGGCTGTAAATCCAATGATTGCTGATCTGGCGAAAGAAGTGGAAACGTTTTCAGATGGAGCAATGGCCGACGTCGTTTTTGAAGTATCGGGGGTGACTGCAGGCGTGCAAACCATGACGCAACTAGCGCGAGCACGGGGTCGGATTGTGATGGTCGCTATTCACAGCGAACCCAAACCCGTTGATCTGTTTCGTTTTTTCTGGCGCGAACTGCAACTCATTGGCACCCGCGTTTATGAACCTGAAGATTTTGATGAAGCTATCCGGCTGGCTGCTTCTGGAGAACTTCCGCTCGATTCGCTTATCACACAAGTTTCTGCACTAGATGATATTCAATCTCTTTTCGAAACCATTGATAACAATCCAACAGGTATGAAATATTTATTGAAGTGTGCTGAATAACACTAAACGTTTGATAGGGTTGTTCTCTCATAAACGGGTATGGGTGTGGCAAAACACAACTAGTTGTCTTTGAGCTAGTTTCCTGTCTTCAACTATGGTAGGTACAGGTAACTTCCCCGGCATCGGGTACGCTTTTTCTGCTCAGTACGGAGGTGATTATCAACCATGTTAGTGCCAGTTGGAGCGGGAAGCCAAGCTATCATTTCTCAATGAATTGGTGGCCTCCTGTTTGAATCTTTCGTAAAAATGCACCTTTGTATAACCGGCCCAGCGGCAGTGTATATGACGATAAAGTGACCTGCTCAGCGTTGTAACTGATGAGTTTATCCCAGGCAATAATAAACGATTTGTGCACCCGGATGAACTTATCTTCAGGAAGTTTCTCCTCCATATACCCTAATTTTTCGGACGCTACGTAGGACTTTCCCTTCGTGTGCACCTTGATGTAATCGCCCAACCCTTCAATAAAAAGAATGTCCTTCAGGAAAATTTTTATTTGATCCCGGCCAACCTTGAAAAACATATATGTTTCCTCATAATGACTGGTAATCAGTGCCGGTAGCTCAGGGTTGTTTTGAGAATGCAGGTACTTAGAAACGGCTCGCATGAATCGTTCCTGGGTGATCGGTTTAACTAAATAATCGACAGCATCCAGTTCGAAAGCCGTGGCCGCGTATTCCCTGTAAGCCGTTGTTAGAATGATCTTGGGGCGAACCTTCAATGATCGTATCAAATCTAGGCCAGACATTTTCGGCATCTGAATGTCCAGGAAAGCAAGGTCAACCGGGTTAGTTTGCAGAAAGGTGAACGCATCGACCGCGTTATCAAAGGCGGCTAAAACGGTAAAACCAGCAAGATTGGAAAGATGCTCCATGAGCAGCGCTCTAGCCGGGGCTTCATCATCAACTAGTAAGCAGTTAGTCATTTTTCAACGTATTAATCGTCAAACTAATCAGGTACGAATGAGGCTCGTCAATAATGGTTAAATCATGTGCATTGGGATAAATCAATGCCAGTCTTTTTTTTACGTTCGACAAGCCGATGCCGCCCAGATCGGATACTTGGATAGCACTTTGTTCGTCTTTACTATTAGCGATCTTAACCGAAAACTGACCAGATCGTCTGGCAATATCGATACGTATCCAGCTTAATCCTGGCGAGTTAGCCACGCCGTGTTTAAAACTGTTTTCGACCAAAGGCAGTAGGAGCAAAGGAGCGATTTTGAGATCATGGATGGGCGTATACCTATTAATTGATACGTCCAGTTTGGGGCCATACCTGTTTTTTTGCAGCTCGATATAATGTTCAATATAGGAGATTTCTGTCGCTAAGGGCACCGTCGCCTGGGCTGATTCATACAAATTGTACTCCAGAAAACCCGACAAGTGCGCAATCAGCGAAGCCGTCTCTGGACTGCTTTTCAGGGCAGTTGAGTAGATATTGTTTAACGTATTGAAAACAAAATGGGGCTGAACCTGGGCTTTCAGTAAATTCAATTCCGCCGTTGTAGTCTGTTGCATCAATTGGTGTACGCGAAAGCGTTCTTCATACCAAGATTGTATAAAATAATACAAAGCATACAAGCCGGTTATTGCGTACAAGTTAACGAACTCGACCAGCATTTTTCCCGCCGAAAGAAAAGGCATATGCTGGGCTTGTGGGAAGTACGTCGGGTAAATAAGATAGTAATTAATATACCGTCTGACTACAAGTAAAAAAAGGGAGAAAAGAACTAAATACACCCAATCTGTTACCTGGCTAGTTTCCGCCAAACGCTTCTTAATCAGAAAATAAACGGCCAGCCTGGAAAAGAGAAAGGCAACAGGCAGAGCCATACAGGCATTAATAAAGTAGTCGTGGTAGTTGCCATAAAGAGACGCCAATCCCAACCACTGATACAGGAAATACAGCAGCCAGAAAACAACATTAAACGTAACATCTCGATGTAAATTCATGAGTTATCCCTCCCCAACTAAGGTAAACGTTTTGACGGTCGATAAACAAAGAGGATACTCGATTTTCGATCAACGACCCTTTTTTTCGGTAAACGGCGAATACCGATGAATTGGGTTGTGTACAGACAATACGTCTGGACGTATCGACTGATGGCTACTTTTGAACGTACATCAATTGGCACCTAGATTACCATGAAACTACTGATACGAATCGGCCGGGCTTTCTATGCGATCGCTCTTTTTGTGTATGGGTTTCAACAAATTTATTTTGGCAGCTTCCGGGATGTATTTTTTTCGGTCTATCAGCAACATCTGCCTTTCCTGAAGGTATTCGCCTGGGTTTTCGGACTCTATCTGATTATCACCGGTGCTTTGTTATTTGTACCCGGTGCTGGTAAAAAATCGTCACTCCTTCTAGGGGTAATCTGGATGTTGCTATTCCTGGGAACCCATATGACCTATGAACTCATTTCAGAGCCTAATAAATTGTATCATTTGGGCTTGTGGACGACGCCATTAAAGGAACTGGCCCTGGCTGGCGGGGCCTTTGTTGTGGCCTACTCGTTCGAGACGCCGTTAACTGGTAAGCTGACGGTTTTGGGGAAAATCATGCCCTATGGCAATTTGTTTTTTCTCTATACCATGACCAGCTATGGAATCTCACACATTATTTATGCTGAATTTCTGGTCAACACCGTTCCCGGCTGGATGGCAAACCACCTTTTTTGGGTAAATCTGACGGGAATCGCCCTAACCGCTTCCGGTATAGGCATCATCCTGGGCATACGAATACGCATCATCGCCTTATTGCTGTCGCTGATGATCTTTCTGTGGTTCTGGCTGGTCCATGTCCCCGGCGCTATGTCAGATCCGGTTGGTAATCGAGGAAATCTCCTGGCCAGTGCGTTTGATGCGCTGGCGTATAGCGGAGTGGCGTTGCTGATCGGCCTCACCATGAAGAAGCAGAAATGGGTAGAGGACGTCGAAAGTTGGCAATGATTCTACCTGGCGAATTGATTAGAGAAATACCAAGCATAATGAAACGAAACAACAGTATTGATATCATGCGCGGTCTGGTGATGATCATCATGCCATTGGACCACGTGAGGGATCTTTTACATATTACCTCGTTGACGCAGTCACCTACGGACCTGACCACCACCACACCAGCCTTATTTTTTACCCGGTGGATTACCCATTTGTGTGCACCAACGTTTGTCTTTCTGTCGGGTACCTCCGCTTTTCTGTCTATGAACGCTAAAAACGACCTGGCTGCTTCCAGACGTTTTCTGCTATCGAGGGGCATTTGGCTGGTGCTGGTAGAGTTCAGTGTGGTCAATTTCGGTATCTGGTTCGACCCGGACTTCGACGTTCTGATTTTTGAGGTGATCGCAGCCATTGGAATTGGGTTTCTGATCCTCAGTACGTTGCTGAAATTGCCTCCCCGGACGGTAGGTTTAGTTGGGTTAATGATCGTAGTCCTTCATGCGTTGGCTGGCTTGATTCCAGCTCCCCAAAATGTGCTCTTGAAAGCTTTAATGGCCCTTTTTTCCCCGACGGCTTTTCCGTATGCTGGCAGTAAACTATTTCTGATCGCCTACCCGCCTGTTCCCTGGTTGGGCATCATGTTGATCGGTTACGGTGCTGGCTATTTTTTTGAATCAACCGAAAATGGTCAACAACGTATTTTCTTGAAAATAGGGGTGCTGTCGCTGGGCTTTTTTGTTGCTCTCCGGGTTATGAATTTATATGGAGACCCAGTTCCTTGGTCGTCCCAAAAGAATTTGCTCTATACCTTTCTCTCGTTCATCAACGTGACCAAATATCCCCCATCGCTGCAATTCTGTCTTCTGTTTCTAGGGATCATGTTTCTGATTCTTTCGCGGTTACAGAGCCTGAAAAGTGGCTTGACGGATTGGGTGAGTGTCTATGGCAAAACTCCCCTGTTCTATTTCCTGGTGCATTGGTATTTGATACATCCCCTTGTTTTTGTGATGGTCTTCCTGCAAGGATTCAAGAGTTCCGATTTGGTATTCGGCTCGAACTTCGGCCGGCCAAAGACAGGTAGCGGAGTTGAATTATGGGTGATTTATTTAATTTGGGCCTTGATCGTTCTGGCAATGCACCCGCTCTGTCGATGGTACGGAAGCTATAAGAAGCGTCATAAAGAGCAAACCTGGCTACGCTACATCTGAGTGAAGCCGACAAAGCGTTGCTAAATCAGGGCCAATACACTAAGAGAGCCAAGTAAATAAGACGAACAATAAACACCCCCGACAATCACACTTTTTCGCTGTGGCTATGACACTGAAGTTTTGTAGGAAAACAAGTATATCCTTAAAAGCAACATGATAAATGTTCGGGTTTGAAATCTTTAATGGTAGTTGATTACGTGTCTTTGACTGAAGTTATGGAAAATTCAGTTTGGACGAGCCCCTATTTACATGAATAGGTCAGCGCATTTCAACATCAACAAAAAGGAACCTAGTAGCTATTGCTGAATCGAGTTATGATCTTGCCGGTTACATTATGACTAAGTACCGTCTCAGTAAAAACGCCCGTTTCTCTAAGGCTGCTGCCATCACCAGCGAAGGCCACCATTTGATTTAGCTCATAGTCGCCATTTATCGAATTAAACGGAACAATAAAGCCTCTAACTTGCTGTAAGTTAGAGGCTTTGTGTTATAGGGGGTGGTCTCGACGGGAATCGAACCCATATCAAACGTTTAGGAAACGTCTATTCTATCCGTTGAACTACGAGACCAAAAGTATCCCCTCCTCTGTACCCAGAAGAGGGGAGTGCTTTACAAAATTGCCGAAAATCCCTTAACTCACCAAACCGTCACCATACTCAGCTGATTCCGAGAGTGGTACGTTCACCCAATTCGGATAAATCTGGTAATGTTTCTCTTTCACTAACTGGTAGAGCAATTCACGTAATTCACCCACGTTTTCGCCAGTTTGGGCAGAAATAAACGTAACGTAATCAGCTTTCGCCGACAGATACGTTTTACGTAGATAATCCAAAGCGGTACGTCTCCGAACGGCTACTGGAATCATAACTTCTTCTGACGTATCGTTTTCCGTGTACGTATCGTCATCATTCGTCGATGGTTTCTCGGCCCATTCTTCTTTCGGAACAAACTGGTCCATTTTGTTGAAAACCAGTATCATAGGTTTTGTATGAGTTGGCGTACCAACGGCTTTGATATCGGCCAACGTAGCATTTACTACGTCAACCTGCTCCTCAAAATTCGGATGCGATACGTCGACTACGTGAACGAGAATATCAGCTTCACGAACCTCATCAAGCGTCGATTTGAATGATTCAATCAACGTAGTGGGCAGTTTACGGATAAACCCAACTGTATCGGTCAGCAAAAACGGTATGTTGCCCAGTGTTACCTTACGTACTGTCGAATCGACCGTAGCAAAGAGTTTATTTTCAGCAAATACATCGGCTTTGGCCATTGTCCGCATTAGCGTCGATTTCCCTACGTTGGTATAACCCACCAAAGCGACACGTACCAGCCGGTCGCGCTCTTTCCGACGCGTTACGCTTTGCTTATCGATTTTGGCGAGCTTCTCTTTCAGAAACGCGATTCGATCTTTTACGATCCGACGGTCCGTTTCCAGTTCTTTCTCCCCAGGCCCCCGCATCCCCGTTCCGCCTTTCTGACGGCTCAAGTGCGTCCACATACGGGTCAGTCGCGGATAAAGATACTGATACTGAGCTAACTCCACCTGAACACGTGCCTGCGCCGTTTGCGCCCGCATCGAAAAAATGTTCAGAATAAGTAAACTACGGTCAAGTACCTTAATTTCCTTGAATTCCGCTTCAAGGTTACGTACCTGAGCAGGCGTCAGATCATCATCAAAAATGATCGAGTCTACTGGATTGTCGAGGATAAACGTCTGGATTTCTTCCAGTTTCCCCTTACCCACAAAGGTGCGGGTATCGGGTCGGTCGAGTTTCTGGGTAAACGATTTCACGGTTTTTACGCCTGATGTTTCGGCCAGAAACGCTAATTCATCTAAATATTCTTTGGTCTGATCCGCTGATTGCTTTTGCGTAATCAGCGCTACCAGAACAGCGGTTTCGGGTTGTTTATGTGTATCGATCATAAATCTCAGCTATAAGATGTATACTGTAAGATAGGTAATGTATGAATTGGGCAGACCATACATCTTCTATCAGACATTCTACCTAAAATAAAACTTGCGCTTTGGGGTAAAAGTTCTGCCCTACAATTACACCTGAACCGTTTTCCAGCGACCTCGACGGAACACCAGAATTGAAATGATAGCCAGCAACGTTTCGCTGATAGCTACCGACCAGAACACACCCGATGGGCCAAAGTTGAATGAATTCGTTAATACGAAAGCTAGTGGAATCTGTACCATCCAGAAGCATACAATATTAATCAACGTCGGTGTTCGGGTGTCGCCCGCTCCGTTGAGTGCCTGACTCAGTACCATACCATAAGCCATGAACAGGTAACCCAGACAAAACACTCGTAAACACTGTACCGCAATATCGACAACGCGCGCATTGCGGTCGAACATACCCACGATTTCGGACGCCCACAAGTAGAATCCAACCCCGACGGTGGCCAGGAAAATCATGTTGCAGAAGGCTGCCCGCCAGGCCGATGTCTCAGCCCGCGCCGGTTCGCCCGCGCCCAGATTCTGCCCTACCAACGTAGCAGCGGCATTGGCCATCCCCCACGACGGCAGAATCGTAAACACAATAATCCGAATGGCAATGGTGTAGCCCGCCACTACGTCGCTTCCGTAGGTCGACAGGATACGTGTCAGAAATATCCAGCTCGCCGAACCTACCAGAAATTGACTCGTTCCACCAACGGCCAGACTGAGCAGATTCCGGATGATGGCGCTATTCGGAATAAAATCGCTCTTTAACACCTGAATACCCCCTTTTGAACGTGTGAGGGCATAAAGTTGGTAAAGTACGCCAATGGTCCGGCCAGTTGTTGTGGCTACGGCAGAGCCCATCACGCCAAGTGCCGGAACTGGTCCGAATCCGAAAATGAAGACCGGACACAGTACGATGTTTACCCCGTTTGCAATCCACAGTGAGCGCATGGCTACCGACGCATCACCCGCTCCGCGCAGGCAACCACTGAGCGTATACAGCAGGATAATTGCTGGCGAACTGGCAAAAATCATTCGGGTAAAATTGGACCCGTTAGCAATGAGTTCGGCTTTGGCACCCATTAATTGCAGGATGTTTTCTGCGAACAAAAAACCGGGTAAACCCAGAAGTATGGCAAACCCAAGCGAAACCAGTATAACCTGCCCCACTGTGTGGCCAGCGTCGCGTCGGTTTTCTTCACCAACACGTCTGGAAACCAGTGCGGTAGCGGCCGTACTGAGGCCAATAGCGATGGAGTACACGATTGTTAATACGGATTCCGTCAGGCCAACGGTGGCAATGGCTTCGGTGCCGATTTTAGCCACAAAAAATACGTCGACAACGGCAAATAACGAC
Source organism: Spirosoma flavus (assembly GCF_054778555.1). Taxonomy (NCBI): domain Bacteria; kingdom Pseudomonadati; phylum Bacteroidota; class Cytophagia; order Cytophagales; family Cytophagaceae; genus Spirosoma; species Spirosoma flavus. The sequence continues at coordinate 462,087 of NZ_BAAGZL010000003.1, read as the reverse complement.
TCCATGACCATCTCCAGAATCATTGGAACCGATAGCAGAAAAATAGCCCGGTTGATACTACCGGATGTGAAATTGGTTTCTGAACCACGTAATGCGGCCAGGAATAACCGAAAAAACTTGGTCATTAGTGATAAGAATACGACGCTGTGCCCCGTAGAGACGCAGGTAGTGAATGAAGTAAAAAATGAGAGAGCTGCCTTAGTGGCAGAACTGATTGAGAAGGAAGAAAACCTGCGGGAGGTTTTTAAGCGAGGAACTTCATCGGCGTTGACCGTCCGACTGTAGCGGACGCAGTTAAGGCTGCAAAGGTAGGCGTTTACTTTTTAAAAATCCAAATTGGTTTGAGTAAACGGTCGATAAACAAATGGATACGGTTATGTAGTAACTAGTAAAGGTGTACTGAATTCACTAGTTCTGGACGATTTGTCATCGACGGAAAAGCCTTACTAAAAAATACACAAGCAAGAAAGGTAGAAGTGATAGATTCTTTTTACCACTATGGGTGACATGATAACTATTTGTCGTCTAAAGTGATAGCGTAGCTTGGAATTCTACTACGTAGTTACCTACCCATATTTGAAGTAAACATGAATATTGACTGTGGGCCATGCGCTATTCGCTCATGGCGTTTTGGCGATGAGGATAATTTACACCAGCACGCCAATAGTAGGCCCATCTGGCTTAATCTCCGCGATAATTTCCCCTATCCCTACACAGAAATCGACGCTCAGCGGTGGATACAATACGTCGTTGATCCTGAGGTAGAAACTAACTTCGCTATTGATGTTGACGGCGAAGCGGTGGGTAATATTGGCCTTCGCATCGGCGAAGACATTGAACGTTACTCGGCCGAAATATGGTACTGGCTGGGCGAAGCCTTTTGGGGACGTGGTATTGTATCGGCCGCCCTCCGGACCATCACCGATTACGCATTTACAGAGTTTTCGCTGACTCGGCTATATGCAAAACCGATGGCCCACAACGTAGCATCTATTAAAGTTCTTGAGAAAGTCGGTTTCCAGCGGGAAGGGCTGCTACGTTGGAGCGTCGTAAAAGACGGCGTGATGATGGATACGTACATGTACTCGTTTCTGTCCAGCGATTGGCTGGAGGAGAACAGCGGACTTGCCTGATATGTCGGCAACTACGTTCTGCTAATCGAACGCAGAGTGTGTAACCAGCAGAAAAACAGCGTAATACGTAGCGAACTTTGACATTTCCCATAAATGGATACCACTCTATACTCACCATCTAGTGCCTCAGAACAAGTTGCCTATCCAAAGCATAAGACCCTTGTCGACCTGTTGGCCGAACAGGCTCATAAGACGCCCAGCAGCGTAGCAGTTACGTTTGGAAATGAGCTACTTACGTATCAGGAACTTGATGAACAATCGAACCAGTTGGCTCATTACCTGCGCAAACTGGGCGTAGTTGAAGAGTCGCTGGTGCCGATCTGCCTGACTCGCTCCATCAATATGATTGTGGGCATACTAGGTATTCTGAAAGCCGGTGGCGCGTACGTACCGATTGATCCCGACTATCCAGCCGACCGTATCAGCTACATGCTGGCCGATCTGAAAGCGACCATCGCCGTAACGGATGCAGCTTCCCGGCCGATGCTGGAGCCAATGGCTGAAGGAGTAAATCTGGTATGTCTTGACCAGAATAAAAAAGCTATTCACGCTGAATCCACTACGTTCGTAACCACGCAGTTAACGCCAAAGAGTCTGGCGTACATCATCTATACGTCTGGTTCGACAGGCCGCCCGAAAGGCGTGATGATTGATCATGAGAACGTAGTGAGGCTCTTCGTCAACGATGCCCCGCTGTTCGATTTTGGCGAGCAGGATGTCTGGACGATGTTTCACTCATTCTGTTTCGATTTTTCCGTCTGGGAAATGTACGGAGCGCTACTATTTGGTGGTCGATTGGTAGTGGTTCCGAAGCACGTAGCGAAAGATGCTACGTTGTTTGCTACGTTGCTGGCGACGGAAAACGTAACGGTACTCAATCAGACGCCGTCGGCCTTCTACGTTCTTCAGGAACAGGCGGTTAGCAAACAAGAAAAGCTGGCCGTTCGCTACGTCATTTTTGGGGGAGAAGCGTTGAATCCGGGCAAGTTGCGTCCGTGGAAACAGGCTTATCCCGGTTGTGCGCTGATCAACATGTACGGTATCACTGAAACAACCGTACACGTTACGTATCTGGCCCTGACAGATGAACACCTTTCCCAGCCCAGCAGCCTGATTGGCCGACCTATCCCCACGCTGTCAACTCATGTGCTTGGCACTGATCAGCAGCCGGTTGCAGTAGGTGAAGTAGGAGAATTGTACGTTGGTGGCGCTGGTCTGGCACGTGGCTATCTCAACCAACCAGAGTTGACAGCCAAGCGGTTTATTCCGAATCCATTCAGTGATCATACCGGCGACCGACTTTACCGAAGTGGCGATTTGGCGCGGCTCTTACCCGATGGCGATCTGGAATACATGGGCCGGATTGATGAGCAGGTCAAAATTCGGGGTTTCCGGATCGAATTGGGGGAAATTGAGCAGGTTTTGCTGCTTTATCCAGGCGTAAAACATACGGTTGTTGTCGCTAAAAAGTACGCCGACGACGATGCTCGACTAGTAGGCTACGTAGTGCTGGACGGGCCTTTCGACAAAAAGGACGTAACAGACTTTCTGGCGACTCGGCTACCGGATTATATGGTTCCGAGTTTACTAATGCCTATCGAACACATCCCGCTGACAAGCAACGGAAAAGTCGACCGTAAAGCATTACCTGAGCCGGATGCATCGGCTGGTTTGACCACTACGTATGCGGCTCCGGGCAATCCGATTGAAGAAAAACTCATCAATGTCTGGAAAGATGTTTTGGCTGTAAGTCGGGTAGGTGTGAACGATAATTTCTTCGAACTGGGCGGAAATTCGCTGCTGGCCGTACGGACAGTGAATTTGCTGAAGCAGTTGCACAGGTACGATGTCCCGGTTACTAAACTCTATCAATTTCCGACGATACGTTCGCTGGCGAACTACCTGGATGGCGGTCAGCAGACAAAACCACGTAGTACAGGCCGGAAGCCAAAAAAACTGGAGTCGGACGACGTAGCGATTATCGGGATGGCTGGTCGTTTTCCCGGCGCTGACTCTGTTGAGGCACTTTGGGACGTACTGAAAGCGGGCCGCGAAACCATTCATTTCTTTAAAGACGCAGAATTAGATTCCTCACTACCAAGTGATTTGACAGAAGATTCTGCTTACGTAAAGGCGCGCGGTATTCTCGAAAAGGCGAATGAGTTTGATGCTGGTTTCTTTGGTTTGAGCGCGAAACTGGCGGAAGTAATGGACCCGCAGCACCGGGTTTTTATGGAAATTGCCTGGGAAGTGCTTGAACAAACGGGCTATTTGCCACATCAACACGGCAGCAGTATTGGCGTTTGGGCCGGATGCGGTAACAATACGTATTATCTTAACAACGTACTGGCAAACAAAGAGGTACTGAACCAAATTGGCAGTTTCCAGGCGATGACCGTCAATGAAAAGGATTTCATTGCGTCGCGAACGGCGTATCAACTCAATCTGGGTGGTCCGGCGGTCAGTGTTTATTCGGCCTGCTCTACGTCGTTGCTGGCTGTCGCACAGGCAGTTGACAGCATTCGGTTGGGCCATTGCGAACTGGCGTTGGCGGGTGGAGCCAGCGTAACGGCGCCCATTCACAGCGGCCATCTTTACGAAGAAGGAGCCATGCTAAGCCGCGATGGTCACTGCCGACCGTTCGATGAAGAGGCTACCGGAACTGTTTTCAGCGATGGCGCAGGGGTAGTTCTGCTGAAATCGCGGGAAGCCGCCGAACGGGATGGCGATACAATTTACGCGATCATTAAAGGCGTGGGCGTCAACAATGACGGTGGCGGGAAAGGCAGTTTTACAGCACCCAACGCCGAAGGCCAGGCCATCGCCATCCGAACAGCCCTAGAAGACGCCCGTATCGACCCGGCAACGATTAGCTACGTAGAAGCGCACGGAACAGCTACACCGCTAGGCGATCCAATTGAGATTGAGGGCTTAACGATGGCGTTCGGCGACGTAGCACAGCGTCAGTTCTGCGCGCTAGGTTCTATAAAAAGTAACCTCGGTCATTTGACCGCAGCGGCTGGAGTGGCAGGTCTGATTAAAACGACACTTGCCCTGCGCCATAGAGAGTTACCGGCTTCGCTTGGTTTTGATTCGCCTAATCCGGTTATTCCGTTTGCCGACAGCCCTTTTTACGTGAACGACACGCACCGCGAATGGACAGCCACTGGTCCGCGCCGGGCGGGGATAAGCTCGTTCGGGGTAGGGGGGACCAATGTACACGTAGTGGTGGAAGAATACGTACCAACCGAGCCCGTTACGCAGCCACAAACCCCCGTTAAACAGCGTCCTTTTCAGCTTTTTCCATGGTCGGCGAAGTCGGGACAAAGTCTGACTGACTATGCCTTACATCTCGCTGATCATCTGCGTCAGCAACCGGATTTGAACGTAGCAGACGTAGCGTCGACGCTTCAAAATCGCCAATTGACGCATGCACACCGACGCTACGTTATCGCCCGAACGCAGGATGAACTAGTCACTACGTTGACCGCACCAGCCGCACCGCAAACCGTTACGTCAGATGCTGCTGCACCCAACGAAATCGTCTTTTTGTTTCCGGGACAGGGCGCGCAATACGTCAATATGGGGCACGAATTGTACGAGAATGAGCCTGTATATCGGCAAGCTATTGATACATGTGCTGACGAATTATTGCCTCACTTGGACATAGATATCCGAGACGTATTATATCCGGAAACGCCTGATCAGGCTGCTATTGATCGGCTGAAAAATACGCGATACACGCAACCAGCCCTGTTTACAACGAACTACGCGCTGGCTCGGCTTTGGCAAAGCTGGGGGGTAGAACCGACCATATTCTGCGGCCACAGCATTGGCGAATTCGTCGCGGCTCATCTGGCGGGTGTTTTTACGCTGCCTGATGCGCTAAAACTGATCGCGGCTCGCGGTAAACTCATCAGTGAGTTGCCATCGGGAGGTATGCTTTCAGTACGTCTTGGAGCTGATCAGATAACGGCTATGCTGCCTGATATGTTGTCATTGGCCGCCGTAAACAGTCGCCAGCTCTGTGTGGTGGCCGGGCCAAATGAGGCCATTGCTACGTTTGCAGGCGAATTAGAAAAACAGACTATTCCGAATCGACTGCTGGAAACGAGCCACGCCTTTCACTCGTCTATGCTCGATCCGATTCTGGATGAGTTCGAAAAAACGGTACGAAATGTTACGTTACATCGGCCGCAGAAACCGATTGTTTCGACTGTTACCGGTACGTGGCTGACTGATAGCGACGCGACCAATCCGGGTTACTGGACCACGCATATGCGGGCAACCGTGCGTTTCGCCGATGCACTCGAAACGCTCTTCACGCTAAAAAACTCAATTCTACTCGAAACGGGGCCGGGTAACGTAACGGCAACGCTGGCCCGCCAACAGGCTACTCCGCGTAAGATTAACGTAGTGGCCAGCCTGGACGGGGCTAAAAACGGTCAAAGCGATTATGAATCAGTGATGAAAGCTCTGGGGCAGCTGTGGATCAAAGGTGTGAATCCCGACTGGCAGGCGTTTCGGACTAGCCATTCCCCGCAGATCGTTACGTTGCCCACGTATGCTTTTGATCGAAAACGTTGCTGGGTTGATCCGCCCAAACAAACTGCCTCTTCGTCAGCGCATTTATCACCGGCAACAGTCAGTGAAATACCTACCCAACATGTGATAGCTCAGCCCATAATGAGAAAAAACAATATACAATCTGCTGTAAAAACGTTGCTGTACGACGTAACAGGCGTCGAAGCGAGCAACGTAGTGCCGACAACCAGTTTCCTTGAGCTGGGGCTCGATTCGTTGATACTCACCCAATTCTCGTATACGCTTCGTAAGAAATTCGGCTTGCCGATCTCATTCCGGCAGTTGAACAATGAATTCGGTACGTTGGAAACGCTGGTCGATTATCTGGATCAGGGACTTCCCGCCGATGCCTATCAACCAGAAACGCCTGCTCCTGCACCAGTAGTTTTGCCAACTCCAACGCCCGCACCAACTCCGGTAGTTACTACGTCGGTACAACCTCAATTGAAGACGGTTGCGCCAGTCGCTCTTCCTGTGATGGATGGTTCGGGTACGACAGATTCCATTATGAATTTGTTTGAGCAGCAGTTGCAGATCATGGCGCAGCAAATGGCCATACTACGTGGTCAGGAAGCCGGTTCGGTGCCTGCGCCGATTCCACAACCCATTGCTGCCGAAGCCAAGCGTTCAATGCCAGATCCGGTAATGAATGGAGCTGTCAATACGCCTGCTAAACCGGCTGGCGCGATCCAGGCGTTTGGGGCTGGGGCCCGTATCGAGCGGCAATCGTCGGCGCTGAACAAAACGCAGGAAGCTTTTTTACAACAGCTTATCCAACGATACGTCCGCAAAACATCAGCGAGTAAAACCAATACGCAGGAAAACCGCCAGTGGCTGGCCGATCCACGGGCGGTTACTGGTTTCAAGCCGCTTACCAAAGAGCTGGTTTATCCGTTGGTTGTCGATAAATCGAAGGGAAGTCGCTTGTGGGATATTGACGGCAATGAATACATCGACGCGCTAAATGGCTTTGGGTCAACGCTGTTTGGGCATCAGCCGGAGTGGCTTACTAAGGTGCTGCACCAACAGATTGATCTGGGATATGAACTCGGGCCGCAGCACAAACTGGCCGGCGAAGTAGCGCGCCTGATCTGTGAATTTACCGGCTTCGAACGAGCTGCCTTGTGCAATACGGGCTCCGAAGCCATTATGGGCACGATCCGTATGGCACGTACCGTAACGGGCCGCTCGCTGATCGTTACGTTTGCGGGATCTTATCACGGCATTTTTGACGAAGTGGTTAGTCGCGGAACCCACGACCGAAACGCTACGCCAGCCGCGTTGGGTATCATGCCCGAAGCCGTTCAGAACGTATTGATTCTAGACTACGGTACACCGGAAAGTCTGGACATTATTCGGTCGCGGGCTTCAGAAATTGCCGCCGTTCTGGTTGAACCTGTGCAAAGCCGGCGGCCTGAATTTCAGCCGGTTGATTTTCTTCGGGAACTTCGAACTATTACGTCCGATGCGGGTACGGCTCTTATTTTCGATGAAGTGATCACCGGTTTCCGCATGCATCCGGGCGGCATGCAAAAATTATGGGGTATACAGGCTGATTTGGCTGCCTACGGAAAAGTGGTTGGGGGCGGCATGCCCATTGGCGTAATGGCGGGCAAATCACGGTTCATGGACGCTTTGGATGGCGGTTTCTGGCAATACGGCGATACGTCGTTTCCGCAGGCCGACATTACGTTCTTCGCCGGTACGTTTGCGCGGCATCCGTTGGCGTTGGCGGCTTCCCACGCTTCGTTACGTTACATGCGCGAACAGGGTCCCGCGTTACAGGAACGTCTGACCGCGAAAGCAAAACGGCTGGCCGATACGTTAAATGCATTTCTGAAACAGCATGAATTACCGATACTAGTTGCCCAGTTTGGTTCACTCTGGAAGATAAAATTCACGCAGGACGTACCGTATGGTGAACTTGTATTTACCCTGATGCGGGAGCGAGGCATTCACATCTGGGATGGCTTCCCCTGTTTTATGACTGAAGCCCATACTGATGCTGATGTTCAACGAATTGCCGAAGTTTTTAAAGACAGTATCCAGGCGCTAATTGAGGCACAGTTTTTACCTTCGTCAAAACCCGTATTGCCCAAAGTAGCCCCTAAACTGACCAATTTGGTTAGTAGTGTGGACCATCCTCCGGTTGCCGGGGCTAAACTCGGGCGCGACGCGCAGGGTAACGTAGCGTGGTTTTTTAAAGATCCATCCCGTCCCGGAAAATACCTCCAGCTAGTCATGAACAATCCTGAAATCCACCTGAATGGCGGGTCAACGAATGGGTCGAGCAACGGCAAGCATTAACGGTTTGGTATAATAATAGATAAGTTAAAACACTACGTCCCGGATGTCATTCGATAAGTCAATGACATCCGGGACGTAGTGTGTAAAGTAGAAACGCGGTTACTGACTCCTTATAAAAGGACTTTTAACACTACGTATATTTTTGCTACCGCATTCTCATTTTGAAAAATCGTATGATACGTATTACCTTTTTCCTTAGCCTACTAGTTGGCATGGCGTCATTAAGTCAGGCGCAACCTTTTGGCAAACTCGTGAAGCAAACGCCTGGCATTGTTTCATATACCATGCGTGACAGTTTCGGAAAAGACGTACCGGGCACGTTGGACAAGATTAAAGCCTGGGGCATTACTAACGTCGAATTTTCGTCGCTGTTCGGAAAAACGGCTCCTGAACTGCGTACTCTGCTCGATCAGCGTGGTATGCGCTGCACCAGTTATGGGGTGAGTTATGATGCTATTGACCAGAAACCCGATTCGATCCTGCAGAATGCGAAAGCGTTGGGCGTGAAGTACATACGTATTGGCTCGATCCCGCACAAAGGCCCTGCCACGCTCGATATAATTCAGAAAGCGGCTGAAGTATTCAATCGTTTTGGCAAACAGGCGAAAGCACAGGGAATCATGTTCTGCTACCACAATCACGGCTTTGAGTTTCAGCCTCACGGCGACGGTACGTTGTTTGACCTCCTGTTGGCGAAGACAGACCCAGCCCTTGTTGGCTACGAAATGGACGTAACATGGACGTACCTGCCCGGCCAGGACCCGGCAAAGTTACTGACGAAGTACCCAAACCGGTTCAAGCTTATTCACCTTAAAGACGTAGCGAAAGACGTACCGCATAGCGATGCGGGTGGAATGCCAAATGAAAAATCGGTGGTATTGGGAACGGGGCAAATTGACTGGCCTGCGGTTTTGAAAGCCGCCAGCAAAAGCTCGATTGAATATTATTATATCGAAGATGAAAGCAAAGCTGTTGAGCAGCAGGTGCCTCAGAGCATAGCCTATCTGAAGAGTTTGTAAAACGTCTTTTCGAAGTGCTACGTGCTTGACTATGTATCGGTTAGAGAACAGCGTATTAACCAAATGGCTTTAATGTTGGTTTAATACGTATCAACTACTCAACTTGAACCACGTAGTATTGTGGCACCGTTATGAAAGGACTATTCGCTATGCTGTTGCTGGTGAGTTTATCGGCAACTGCTCAAACAAAACCCGAGTCGGCAGTCCCGCCTGCCATTGTCGCTGTTGTGGAAAGTGTTTCGGGGAAACACTTTGTTCCTGATACGTCTTTTGCCAGCTTTTCGGAGGAAGATAAATCGCTACTAGCTAAAGAGCCTGTTGCTAATTGGAGCCTGCTTCAGGAATCTGATAACATGGCTTATTCGAATCTGGTAGTCGGCAGTCGTTCTTATCAGCTGGTGATCAGACGTTTACCGAAAGCGTCGTATCCAACGGCTACCGTGTTACGTTACACAACGCCCCAATCTAAACCCGAGCCAATAGTACGGGGAACGCTTCAGGCAAAAGGCGAAGAAAAAGCGAAATAAATCTGAACCGGGATTTTAACAGGATTAAAAAGATTCACAAGATTTTGTTTTCTGCTCCACTGGCAATCAATCCTGTGAATCTTTTTAATCCTGTTAAAATCTCGGTTCAGATTTATTTCAAAAATACCTCGTCATTATCCGTCAGGAACATACGGGTGCTTTCGGTGTAGGTGCCGCCTGTGGGCGATTTATATTTCAAATCGACATAAAACGCCCGATACCCTGAAGCAGGGAAAGCCTCGCTTACAGAGATCTTGTTTTTGTTACTGATACCCAGGTTTTTCCCTTCCCATTTCTCGTCCTGGAAAATTCGATCCGTCGAATTGGCGGCCCAGACCGTTACGTCCTCCAATTTATCCGATGTTGCTTTAATGGTGAGGTCCACACCTTTTTTCGTGCTCGTAACCGTGTATTGGCAAGTCGGATAGGGCTGTTTGGTTAACGTAGTGCCGAAGAAAGCATTCAACGCTTCGAGTGCCTGCCGTTTGTCGCCCAGATCATGACCGACGTTGGGAACGTAGTGAATGTAATTCTCGCCCGGAATCTGGCCGATGTAATGCTTCACGGCATCGACCGTCCAATATTCGTCATTCGTACCCATGAACAGCATTTTGGGCATGGTCAGCTTTTTGCGATACGAATACGGGTCAATCATTTCGTTGATGGCATCACCTTCCTTACTGTGAACGGTTTGGGGAATGCCCAGTTTTACGTAGTCGTCGATCTGCTCGCTGTATTTATTCCAGCTTTTCATCTGATAATCCAGATTGACCGGCATGTTCAAAATGTCGATAACCATCGGTGCAATGGCCACAGCTCGTTTGTCGCTGGCGCCGGTTAGCCAGGTTGTCCAGCCGCGTTTGGAAGCGCCCGATACGACAAAGTTTTTGACCTCTTTGTTAAGCGTTTTTTTGGCTAGCTCCTGCACCGCGTCCATCGCGCGAACCGCACTTTTCACCATCGGGAAAAGCAACGGCCAGCTATAATCACCGTCTTTCTTGAACTGGTGCAAGGTATAGGAAATCAGCGCGTCTTCGGTCAAATTGTCGTAAAGAGGCTGGTTGGGCGTTTGGCGTAGTACGGCCACAATAGCGTTGTTTTTACTAGCCAGCGTGCTAATCGCCCGGTTGAATTTATCATCGTGACCATTCCACCGGGGTTCGCCATCCTTGAGCGACCCGCCTGTGATAAATAGCAAGGCACCCTCGTGTTTGATTTCTTTCGGCACAAGCACCGTCAGTTGATGTTTCCAGGTGTGTTCGCGCCATTTTTGGGAGGTTAGCAATACTTCATGAGCAGTAATATCGCCGTAGGTATACGTATCTTTTGTTTCCCATTTGAACGATTTGTCATCATTGTGAAGATAACTTTCAAGCGCGGTCGATGGGGTGATTCCGTCATTTTTATCAGGGAGATCGAACGCGAAAAGGGCGCTGAGGAAGCCAGCAAGGGCCACTGTTTTGAGGAAGTACTTTTTCATTTAAAGTAAAGAGCGAAAGAGTGAATGAGCGAAAGTACGCTCTGTTTGTTGAGCCTATTTATACCCATCGGCCTTGGGCGAATCGGCGATTAATTTCAGGGCTTCGGTCATATAGATTTCGGCGGTGTTTTCGCCGAGGCTGGTGCGGCTGATGTAATCGTACCGCTTGAAACTGTTGAAATCAACTTTGGTGAGCATGTAGCCAAAGGCATCATTCGTCAGGCCAAAGAGTAATGGTACGTTGGTTTTCATGTGTCGCTTAACGTAGTAGCCCACGTTCGGCAGCGCTTCTCCCGGAATGGTGAGCACCTGAGCGGCTCCTATATTCAACAGATTGACCTGCGCCACTACGTTGTCACCCGGTGCTACGTCGTATTTCAGGGGCGACTTTTTAACTATGTATTTCATTACGTCCGATTCGATTGGGAACGTAACCTTGCGAACGGTGCAGTAAAGTGAAGGATTCGATTGAGCTTCGGCGGGGCTTATAATACGTAGCGCTTCGTCGGCGAGAAGTTCACCGATTCGGATGCACTCTTCCCACGTATTGGCTTCTTTTCCGCCTTCGCGCCGGTTGTCAGCGGTTACCATTCCACCCTGTGCGCCGTTGACAAACAGAGCTATTCCACCAATTTTCGATTCAATACGTTCATAGAGTGGGCCACATAAATCAGGACTCAGAATTCCCCGGCCCGATCCAATAATTTCAGGGTGAATAGCGTAATTGACCAACGTAACAATCGGCTTTCCTGCATTGCTTCCCGACGTAGCAATGGCCTGAATTACACCGCAACGCGGGTCATACAAGTCAGGCGCGTAGTAGTTGTACGCGATTTGCCCTTTTGCGTTGCCAACAGCCGTTTTCAACGTAGCGGGCGCTAGTTTGGTAACGGCTTCATTTACTGCGTCGGCAATGGCGTGTACACATTTGTCGAGGTAGGGCAGGTCGGCGAAGGATTCTCCTTTTTCGTTCGGGAAGCCATAGGCATCGGGGCCGCTGTGTGTGTGCGTGCAGCCAATCAGTACGTTCTCGGGCGGAATATCTTTGATGAGTGCTCGGGATTTATTGCCCAATACCGACGGCCAGCCTAGATTGTCGACGCTGACGATAGCAACTCGGGTACCCGCTTTCTCAAATACGCAGGCTCTTACGTACAAATCTCCTTTCTTCTCAACCGCTTTTTTAGGCGTACCGATGCCCCCCGAAACAGGTAAGAGTGGGTCAGGCGTGATCAACCGAACAGCCGCCCCCGCTTTAAACTCCTGCGCGAGCGACGAAAGGCAAATCCCCAAAAAGGCTAATAAGACAAGAACATGTTTCATGGAAGCCCTTTTATAAAACTTCCCGAAAGCCTGTTGCTCTCGGGAAGCTGTTTTATGCTGTGGTTTATGCGATCAATCCTACCAGGGCTTGCCGGTTCCCTGAACGAGCCACTGTTTCGACCAGGCGCTGTTTTTACCATCAGCCTGCGAATTGGCGGTGATTTCGAGTTTCTCAATGGCCGTACCTGAATTGGCTTTGTTGAGGTTCAATTCATCTCGCATGTAGTAGAAGCGGACCGGCAATACTTTGCGCTTGGCAGTAGGTCCAGCTTGCAGGGCAGGCAAACCCGTCCGGCGGTAGTCGAACCAGGCTTCGGTAGCACTGGTCCAGCTCGCAATCCACTTCTGCGTCAGAATTTGCGCCTGTGTACCGTCATAAGCTACCCCCTTTTGCGCGATGAACGCATTGTAGCTACTGGTTAATCCCCAGGCAGTTAGCGATGCTTTTATCGCGTTTTCGTAGCGTGTTTTCGCGTCGCCTGCTGCCCAGCCTTTCTGTGCCGCTTCGGCCAGAATGAAGTTCACTTCAGCCGCCGACACCAGACGAGATTTTAGCAAAGTACCTTTTGCCTGCGTATAAATTTCGTTCAGGTACGATACGTGCGGATTCACCGAAGTTTGGCCGGGAGTCGGGTTGAAATTATAGCCCGACGGCAATTGCGAAATACTTGGGGGTAAACCAACGTAGTTCGGGTCCTGATCGATAGGCGTATTACCCACTTTATCGGGCGAGAGATAACGAACGCCATTCGTGATTTTGTCGGTTCCGGCGGGTAGCGTAGCATCTACTTTCAGCGGAATTTCTACTTTTTTCGCCCATATAGCCAACCGAGGATCGCTGGTGGGTTGCATGGCTTTCAGCAACGTAGAGCACATTTTGACCCGTCGGTAGTTACTGCCGCTAATATCATAAACCGAGTTTGAAGGCCAGGAATCGCCCGAGTTATTGCCAACATAAGCCATCGTCGCGTCAGCCGATGCATCGTCGATGATCGGGTACTGCGCAGGGCTCGCAACGATCTTCTCAATACCCGCTTTTGCTACGTCGGGCTGCTTGGTCGAAATGCGCATCAGATACCGAAGTTTCAAAGAGTTAGCCAGTTTAACCCATTTGGTTGGATCGCCAGCGTAGTAGAGATCAGCGGATTCAACAATACTCGTATAAGCAGATTTCGGCTTCGAAAGCAACGTACTGGCTTTGTCGAGATCGGACAGAATACCCGCATAAATCACATCCTGACTATCGTATTTAGGGGCAATATCATCAAGACCACCCGACTCGCCTTTCAGGGCGCTCGTGTATGGAGCGTCGCCCCACAAATCGGTGACTAATCCGAACAACATCGACTTCATGACCAGGGCTACACCCTGTTGAAATTCCATGTTCAGCGCTACGGCTCGCTGGTAAACCAGATCGTTGTTACGTAGCAGATCGTAGTAGGCAGTCCAGCTTTGGTCACCACCCCAGTCGTAATCGTTATGACCGCTGAACCAGGCGTCTTTTTGCGTATGCTGCACTACACCGGCAATATCCTGAAAACCAAGGTTGGTGTATAGCTTGGCCGTTTCAGAAAGCACCGTAGGCAAGACCAGATTAGGGTTCACCGTTTCGGGTTGAACACCGTTAGGATTCACGTTCAGCTGCGTCAGATCTTTGCAGGCAAACAGGCCAGCCAGAAACAGCGTGAGTAAGGCCGTATATGTTAGAGTTATCTTTTTCATGACAGAATGCTTTGAAAAGGCTTAGAACGTGAGACCAAGTTTGAAACCAACCGGAATAACCCAGGGCGTTACGTTGTAGCGCTCGATACCTTGTTTGAACTGCGTACCCGCCTGCGGACCTGCCTGTGGCTGGAAGGCCATTTCGGGGTCGATGTTGATTTTAGCGGCTGTCCACAGAATGATGTTGCGGCTGTAAACCGAGAATGTAGCGTTCTGTAAACCAATCGATTTCACGAAACGAGCGGGTAGATCGTAACCCAGCGAAATTTCACGTAGCTTCACAAACGACGCATCGAATGTAGCGGCCCGGGTGAAATCCCACGGATAGTTGTCGCCGTAAGGTATGATTTTGGTGCCCGATGCGCCCAGATTTTCGGTGTAGCCAGTGATGTTGCCCTGTGCGTCGTATTGCGCAATCACACCCGGATTGAACACACCGTATGCGTACGTTTTGCCGCCAAATTCAAATGGATAGCCGCCATACGCAGCCGTTGGTCCCCCCACAATCGGGAAGTGGTTGCCCTGAATCTTAATATACTGATCGGCGTTCTCAACCAGCCAGTTACGTAGCGCATCGCCCGTACGGCCACCCGGATTAATCAGGTTATCCAGGAAACGCTGCGAACGCAGATCAGACTCGGAATACCGATACGTTTGCGATACGAAATCACCACCTGACCGCCAGTCAAGCGAGAAATTCAGCGTGAAACCCTTGTATGACAGCGAGCTTTGTGCACCCAGAATAAAATTCGGGTTGAAGTTGCCGATTTTGTTCTTAACCGTGCTCGCGTTACGTGACTGCCATGAACCATCTCTATCGAGGATCGGATAACCGTAGTATTTTGAATTCGGATCAGTCACCGTAACGATTTCGGCGTCGTATATATCGCCCACTTTGTCACCTACGTAGGTCCAGGCACCGCCTTTGGCATCGGTCCAGAGCGTGTAGAACGGAATGCCGGGTGCCAGTTCTTTAATTCGTGTTACGTTCTTCGTGAAGTTGGTCGTCAGGTCCCAGCGCAGGCCGCCCTTGTCGATGAGTGTACCACCGAGCGAAAGCTCAACACCCCGGCTTTCGAGCAGACCAGCGTTGATATTCTTGGTCGTAAAACCGGACGATGGGGCAATTTGCGACGGCAGAATCTGGTTGCGGTTTTCCGATACGTAGTACGTTCCCGAGAACCGGAGCCGGTTGCGGAACATGTTGTAATCGATACCCACTTCGTAGGACGTAGCGATTTCCGGTTTCAGCTCGGGAAGCAGAATACTACCCGACTTCGACAAACGCGTTACGCCGTTCCAGGCACCGGCATCGCCCAGGGTAGGGTAGAGGCTATACGGATTGGCATCATTACCAACCTGCGCCACACCCGCCCGGAGTTTAAACATGTCGACGGCGGCCGGCATGTGGAACATTTCGTTCACCAACAAGCTCAACGAAGCCGACGGGTAGAAATACGAACGGTTGTTCACCGGTAACGTACTGGACCAGTCGTTGCGGGCGGTCAGGTCCAGGTAAATCATGTCCTTGTAGCCTAGGTTCGCTGTTGCGTAAGCGCTGTAAATCGCCTTTTTGTACAGGTAATTGTTATACTGAAGGTTATTTGGGGCGATGTTCTGAATTGTATACAAACCCGGAATAATTAGCCCGGCGCCGTTCTTGCTGCTATTACTAATGTCTGTCGATTGCGAATACCGGTTATTTCCACCCGCCGATACAACCACGCTTAGTGCGTTGAAACGCTTGGTATACGTAGCGAGGAAGTCCATGTTACGTTCGTAGCGCTTCAGGTTAATCAGCCCGTAAGCTCCGTTCGGTTCGCCGGTGTAGCTTTTAGCGATTTTGGTTTCGCGCTGTTCATTATACGTATCGAGTGCGTAACGGCCCATCAACTTAATTTCCGGGGTGAGCTGCCATTCTGCTTTCAGGTTTCCGAATAACCGGTCGCGCACGAAGCTGTTGTTGACTTCATAAGCCAGAAACCAGGGGTTGTTGTAATTGCCTTTGCTGGTCGTTTTCTGCTGAATACCTTCCTGTCCCGGTACCCAGTAATCGCGCAGGTCATTAATGTCGACGTGTGAACCGACCGCGTAAGCCCATTGCATCGGGTTCGTACCCCGCTCGCCCGCAGGACGGTTGTTTGAATTGCTCCGGCTGAAATCCAGATTTGTGCTCAGGCTCAGTTTGTTACTGACACGTACTGTCGTATTGATAGCCAGCGTATTTTTAAACAGATCCGAATTGGGGACAATCCCCCGGCTGCTCATGTTCGAGTACGACAACCGATACGTTACTTTCTCCGAGTTGTTCGAAATCGATACACCGTTGGTGCTTGTAATCCCGGTACGGAAAAAATCTTTAATGTTATTGGGGTGCGAAACCAGTGGGAGAGGTACTTTATTTCCGTTTGCATCGGTTGGGCTGTTCCACTGAATAGCGCTATATCCTTTATCCAGCTCAGGGCCGATACCACCCGCCGAGCTTTCGTCGATTTGCAGAATGCCGCCCGGATACGGGTTTGCGTCGGGTGTAAAAGGAAGAATACCCGTCGCGAAGTTTTTCGTCATTTTGAGGTATTTGTACGGCTGATCGAAAACGGTATTCGACGTAACAGATACCGTCATTTTCTGCGCTCTGGAACCGCTTTTGGTCGTAATCAGCACGACGCCGTTACCCGCCCGCGAGCCATACAGAGCCGCTGCGCTGGGGCCTTTCAGAATCGAAATATTCTCTACGTCATCCGGGTTGATGTCGGAAATAGCATTCCCGTAATCGACACGGTTGTCGCTACCGATCTGGCTGACGTTGTTGAGCGAGTTCGCAACGGGGACACCATCGACCACAAACAACGGCTGATTATCCGTATTAAGCGATTTAGCACCCCGGATAATCATACTCACCGACGAACCCGATGGCCCGGTTGAGCTGATCTGAACACCCGGTACGCGTCCCGCCAGCGAGTTCAGTACGTTCTCCTGCGCTACCCGGCTCAGGTCTTTGCCCTGTACTTCACCAACAGCGTAACCCAGCGAACGGGCTTCCCGCTTGATACCGAGGGCTGTCACAACGACTTCGCCCAAAACCTCGTTATTTTCGACCAGTGATACGTCGATAACCGATTGATTGCCAACCGGTATTTCCTGCGTTTTGTGACCGATAAACGAAAAAACCAGCACCGCTTTATCTGTATTAACGGTAATGGAATATTTTCCAGATTGGTCGGTGACAGTTCCTAACTGCGTCCCTTTTATCAGAACGTTGGCTCCGGCAATTGGCTGATTATTAGTGGCCAACGTAACGGTTCCGGTGATTGTTTTGGCTGGTTTACCTTTAGCCAGCGCCGGTATAAAGCAGATACTCACCAGCAAAGCGATGGTAAATAGTTGCCTTATAATCAACTGAATAGGAGAAATTAAGGTCATACGTGTTCAGCGATAAGTGGTTCGAAAAATTCGTACATGTGAGATGGAATCGGGATGCCCGTGCGGTAAAATGGATAATGAGTAATCTGAATCGCCAGGGCTGTTAATCAGGTTAGTACAGGTCCTCGGGTTTGTCCTCATTCAGTTTACATTCGTCATTATTCTTTTCAGAAGGAGGACTGTATTGGTTTAGCAGTTCGTTAAAATGAGTTTCCAGTGCATCTGAGTAGGTCTGCAAACTGGATTCGTTATGCAGGCCCGCTAAAAATTCGTCAAGTTCGGCCCTCGACAGCTTATTGTTAAGTAGCTGTTCGATTAGATAGCTGCTGCCATGATTCGACATTATCTCTCATCCGTTAACAGTTTTCCCATAATACGGTGAGATAGGGCTAAAGGACTATCAGCGAATAGGTTAATTTTTTGTGAAGCAGGAAGGAAGATTGGTAATGAAGAGTCAATGGAGTTTTGTCAGGCTGGCGTAGTAAGCCTATTAAAGGATCCTCACTCGCTGGTTTAGATACGTTAAGATGCTTCTTTCGTCAACCTGACAAAAACTAAATAAGCGCGAAATCGACTTTTTCGCGGAGTAGTTGTTTCGCTTTAACAAGTTGATTTTTAACGGTATTCTTGGAAATACGTAGCAGCTCAGCGATTTCCTGATAGGATTTACCGTCTTCGACATTCATACGTAGAATCAGCTTCCGCTTTTCGGAAAGTGAACTGATGGCAACCTGAAGTAATTGAATTCGAGCCTCCTCCTCGTCGGGGTGCTCGCTATGCATCACCTGCATACGCTCTACATAGCGTTGCTTGAGGAGCTGACTTTTTTCCAGCTGTTTCAGGTGGTCGAACGCCAGATTACGCAGGCAGGTGAAAAGATAAGAATTGAAATTAAGGCTAGGATTGATGGTCGCTCTACGTTCCCATATCTTTATAAATACGTCATGCACCATGTTTTCGGCGTCTTCTGTATCCTTTAACAGTGATACACAGAATTTAAGGGCAGGCGTGCGGTAGTGCCGATAGAGTTTGGCAAATGCAGTCTGATCGCCTTGAACAACCTGATGAAGAATCGATTCGAGGGTATAGTTAACAGTCATGTAAAGGAATTGTAAAGTCGTAGTACGATGGATATGATTAAGCGCGAGCGGCAAAGCTGTTCTGAACGTATTATCTTATACGCCCATTCGACAGTCGGACATAATTGCTAACCGCTCATATTTCCTGAAATTGACTGGTTTGAGGAAATTTTATTATTAATTCAAGTTGATTTCCCAAATAATAATTGGATAATACAAGCGAAAGGATTTATCGAATACAGGTAACAAATCCTTTATATTAACTTAATATAGGCTAAATAGCCAAATTAAATTTGGATTTTGGGAGCTTGATGAACAAATATAGAAGACTTATGAGCAATTAAATTTCGCACTTTGCGTAAAATTACCCTCAATTTGCGCAGTGCGAATACCTCTTGTTTTATTGATGTATTTGAGTCGATTAAGAATGATTTGTAGGAGGATAAATTGATGCCATTGCTTCGTCAGCAGGACAAATATACCCGGTCGCGCCTGGTCGTAATGCGTCGGCAAAATCTACCAGTAGGTAAATACAACTTCTCTAGCCACCGCATCAATAACTTCACCTAAAATACTGGCCCGAAATTTGTCACCGATAGAGCAAAATCTTTGCCGTTGTAAACAGGGAAAAGAGGAGATTACAAGCATCGGATGGAATTTAAATGAGATTTTGTAAGCGAATACTATACGTTTGTAGTAATAAAGTCCGAATAGATAACAAAATAGCTTGTTACTGGTATGCGTAAGATAGGCTAAAAATGGTCGTTTTTCGTTAAAGCATCAATCAGTTACTTACTTTTCGCAGTTAAGGGTATCGAACTGCCAATTCATGTCATTATCGGTTTGAAAAAGGGGGGTTACACGTACCCTGTCACGGATTTTGTGTCCTAATACAGCAAATGACCAAAACCTGGTTATTGTGCTAACACCGACGAAAGGGACATGGACATGAAGAAAAATCTTTACGTATTACTGCTTTTGATGCTACCAGGGCTTAGTCTGGCTCAGAAAGGTCGATTTGCAGTTCAATTTAATGTGAAATCCTTGGATTGTAATACGGGGAAAGTTGTCATTCGCGTACAGGTGAAGGCGAACTCAGCGGATAGCACTTTCTTGATGGGCGACGCGAACTATCGCTTCGATTACGATTCGCAGATCATTCGCAATCCTCAGATTATTAGTCAGGAGAACTTTTCGAATCAGGCACCCGCCAGTGACTCCCGATACAATCAGCAGAACCTGAACGGGAGCACAGCAGGACCAACCCTCGGAACGGTTTCGCTGAATACAGTGTATGGGGGTAGCGGAACCGGCGCTAAACAGGTTGGTACAGATTGGATAACGGTAAGCTGTATTCAGTTCGATATCATCAACACGCAGGTCGTTCAGAATAACTGCTTTGGTTTGCGTTGGCATACAGATACTACGTTCCCAGTGACTGGGTTAAGCGAAGTAGTTGCAAAAAAAAATGGGTCAACGATAGACAGTTACGTAGTTAAAGCAGGTGGTATTTTTCAAAGCCTTACTATTAATCCGGTTAAGGAAATCTGTGGAGGTTTTGGGTTTGCAAATGCAAATGATCTTATGATTCCAGAAGGCTTTTCGCCTAATGGAGATGGAATAAACGACTTTTTTGTAATCCATCACTTGGGAGCCCTTAAAGCAGACGTAACAATATTTAATATGAATGGGCATATTGTTTATGCCAATCCTAACTATCAGAATGACTGGGGTGGGCAGAATGAGCAGGGGACCGTACCTGATGGTACATATTTCTATAGTATCCACCTTAGTGATGGCCGTTCATTCCGTAGGTCAATGACCATCACACATTGAAAAGTGATATGTTTTTTGACCGATAATATCGATGGGATACAAGTTATTAAGGAGACAGTGGTTAGGGGTACTGCTGGTAATCCTAGGGGTTACCAGTGGCCAGGTGCGGGCTCAGCAGGATAAGATGTTCTCCCAGTACATGTTCAATATGCTTGCGATAAACCCTGCTTACGCGGGGAGTCGGGAGGTACTAAGTATGGCTGCCCTATACCGCAATCAGTGGACAGGAGTTCAGGGTGCTCCTCAGACAGCAACGTTCACTATGGACATGCCTTTGAATCAGGAACGGATTGGGGTTGGTCTACAGTTCTATGGCGATAAAGCCGGAGTTATTCAAGAAGCCGGAGCTTTTGCTTCATATGCCTTTCGTATAAAAGTTGGTACTAAGTCAACATTGGGCTTAGGGTTGCAGGCAGGTGCATCAAGTTATCAGGCCAATCTGGCGGAAGTAAGAACTTCCCCTTCTGGCGTAGGTTTGAATGATCCAGCCTTTGCCAGCAATCTCTCAAAGGTGCTGCCCAATTTCGGTACTGGTATTTACCTGAGTAACGACCGCTCATATCTGAGCTTTTCGGTACCTCGTCTGATTAAAAATAAGCTGAGCGAATACAATACGGGAGTTTATCAATCAGTCCAGCGTCGTCATGCTTACTTGGCAGCTGGTTTTGTGATAGGTTTGAGTCCGCTTATCAAAATGAAACCTTCGATGTTAGTAAAGTATGCCGAGGGTGCTCCAATTGGTTTCGACGGTAACATCAACTTCTGGTTTGCGGATCGTATTGCTCTGGGCGTTTCGGTTCGGCGCAATCAGTTTTCTACCTGGAGTAGTTCAACAACTGATGCCATTGTTGGAATGTTGGAAGTCCAGTTAACGGACCAATTTCGGTTTGGTTATTCTTATGACCGCACGATGAACAATTTTCAGAGTGTAGCTCCGAGTTCGCATGAGATCATGATCCGGTATGAACTCGGATTTGGTAAAAACAGCGTTCTAACCCCGCGCTATTTCTAA
Organism: Spirosoma flavus; assembly: GCF_054778555.1. NCBI lineage: Bacteria > Pseudomonadati > Bacteroidota > Cytophagia > Cytophagales > Cytophagaceae > Spirosoma > Spirosoma flavus. Next base: position 440,642 of record NZ_BAAGZL010000003.1, on the reverse strand, counting down.
ATTTTTTAAAAAGTAAGTTACTATAAGCATACATTTTCGTCTATAGATTTTCGATTTATCAATTACTTTTTACACAAGGTCACCGGAGTTTAATTCAAAATTTTCTGATTCCCAAACGATAGGTCTAGCCTATTGAGTTAGCAATTATCGTTTAGGGAATGATTGTTATTATTTAAAATGAATCGTTTCGATAACAGTTGGTATTGCCAATATATATATTCATTGGTTATCAAATTTTTAACTATAATTCCGACATACAGAGATCGCCTGTTTTTGAGCTGGAGTATTTCTTCTCTTAGTTTGGTTTTCAGTATAACGCAAATTCTTTTCTTTCTTGGATATGTATTGACGAACTGGTGTTCGTTTCAACAGGTTGCTTTTTTGCACTGGGCTGGTGTTGTAACCACTAGTTGCTTGTTAACTACTTGGTTATGGGGGACTTGGTATCTTGTTAGGTTGGTCATTCTCTATTGGATTAAAGACTGGCTGCCCTTATGGATGAATGGCTCATTGATTAGCTGCGGACTTGTTGCGAGTGGTGTTTTTAGCCTATTTTGGAATAGAACAATTATACTAATGGGCGGACAACTGCCGATTAATCAGTTTCATTTTCTGCTGCTTGTTAGTTTTGGATTTGGAGCTTTACTGCCTACGCTTAATAATCAGCGTGTCACAAATATTTATTTCGCTTGATAATATAAAAGTAAACTTCTTGTCAATATAAATGTAGTTTAAATAGTTGCTTCACGAATCCTGATCATTATTACTGAAAAGTCTTAAAATGCCTTCTAGCTTTGGCCGGAACGATACACCAATAGGAATTTTAAAATTATGAACCCACAGTGCACTTCGGTCATAGCTGGTAATTTTAGCTATATTGATAATAAAGGATTTATGCACTCGTAAAAACGTATGAGTGGGTAATAAATTCGTCAATGTTGCTAAACGTTCGTTAACAACAAACGAATGATTATTAGAATAAACTTTCGAATATATTCCGTAAGCTTCGATGAAATCAATGGTCTGAAAATCAAATCTTTGTACCTTGCGCCCCATCTTTAAGAAGATATAGTCTAAACTAGAGAAACTTGTTGAAGATGCTTGTAGCCCTAAAGCACGGTAAATAGCGACTAAAAGTCGTTCAAAAGAGAAAGGCTTTAGTAAGTAATCAGCTGCCTTTCCAATCTCGTAGCTTTCCAACGCAAATTCGGGGTATGCACTTGTAATAATAACAGGCGGCAGTTCGATACCGGATTTAAGTAAGAATAATCCTGATTGGGAGGACAGCTTTATATCAAGTAAAATAAGATCGACTGATTCAGCTGCTAGCAGTTCAACAGTTGATTCAAGGGTTGAGCATGTACCTACTAACTGTAAAAAAGGGAGTTTAGCCAATTGTAATTTAAGGTCTTCTACATCGGATTCTACATCATCGACGATAATATATTTTTGAATTTTCATCATTATAGAGGCTTATTGTTACTAAAAAAGTGTTTATGGACTGTTAAATATTCAAATAGCAAGTATTCATTGCTTAGGTACAAACTTACCCATTAATAAAACTGAAAGCTTGGTGAAAAAAATTATCATGAACACTGAATACCAGCTTGATCATTATTGCTGAGTATAGTCTAAAGTAATGACTGAATCAAGCATCTGTTCAATATACTTATTTAGCATTAGTACAGATACTGACAAATTATAACAAAATCTGATGAATAAAAACAATTGAATGCTGGATAAAAGGCTGGACTTTTTCCATTTATTTCTTTACAAAAGTTTAACCATTTTTTTTAAGTTATACAGAAATTATGTTCGATAACTGCGATTAAACTAGCAGTTCATGTATTAATTCAACTACTTGATGTATTTAAAGTCAATGTTTATGTATTTTTTAAGGATGGCAATTATAAATCTTCAATAGGTGATGTGCAATCTTACAGAACAGACTAAAAGTTGAGGTACGAACAAGATTCAGCCTAAAATTGATGAATTTCTGTTGTAAACTTATAGTTGTGATTAATAAACTTATTAGATAACTCTTTATTCAGCATATTAAACTGATAATTTGTGTAATAAACTTATCGTTTAAGCTAAGTTACTTTAAATGTATCTAAAAGAGGCAATATAATTGCTTTAAGGTTAATCAATCCTGATTTTATCACCATCCAGCAGGTGCCTTATCGCATGAGTTCTTATGATGAATTATTTAGTTCAAATCACTGGCATAAATATTGGATAAACAAACCTCAATCTCTGCATAATCTATTTGTACTGAATAGTCACGTTATTAAACCTCATATACTCCGTCAGAGCATTCGCAAGGCTATAAAAGGCCATAAGTCGCTTTTTGAAAGTAATTTGCCTATATTTTTTCGTCATGGGGTGTCAGGGGGCACATATGCTACCGCCATACCCGAGTTTTGTCAGCTGGCAAACCAGCCTGGTCGTTCTGTCACTCGGATACAAATCGACGTATCATCAGCACTTTCACTATCCTCGCACCAGTGGTATTTGATAATCCGATATTGCCTGTTTTGTCTCAATCTGTCAAATTCGGCTGCTATTGTATTATTTCCTCCTGAAGGTGCGTTTGAGTTGAACTTATTCATGATCACTCCAGTACGCTATTCCTGGGAATTGAGCAGAGCCGAAGATCAGAAAGTCATTTATCGAATGATTAGTCTGCAAATTGCCCTGTGGTATGTCAGATCGAAAACAGGATATAACTCAATGAGTGCTAAAGAAGAAAACATCTCACTCCCTGGTGTGGGTTCTTCTGTTACGTTCGTGACGTGGGCTATGTATAAACTTCTAACTGTGCAGCGGGTTGAAACGATTCATCAGTTGGCCGAACAACTGCGTGTCAACTATAAAATTGAATCAGACTATTTGTTCAATGACTATTCATTTAATCGGTTACGTTTTCGATATAATCACTGCGCCTGGATAAATATTGAAGATATTTTTCTGCACGTTCTGGATCTGAGAGTATGGCTGGACTTCAACAGGTTGACGCGTAATAGCCCTGTCAGCGCCCGAATTTTGACAGGGATAGATTGTATGAGACAATGAAAAAGACTTGTCCGAGACGGTTTGATTGCCAGAATCGTAAGGAGGCAGGAACGTTTTAAAAAGAGAGCGTAGCAGAATTTATAGTTGGGAATAGTATTGTTATGCCGCGTTATTGCGCAACAGACGGCGTATTGGAATGTATCGCTTCTTGGGCGAGGGTCAGTCTAATTCGGACGAAGGTCCCCGTTCCCTCCTGGCTCTGGATCTGTAAATTACCGTTTTGCCGTTCCAGCATTTCCCGGCAGATACGAAGCCCCAGCCCTGTGCCTTTTTCACCATGTGTACCAGTGCGTATTTCCGGGGCTGTATATAAAGAGGTCAGCTGGTCTGCCGACATACCTACCCCAGTATCTCGGATTTGTAATTCAACCCAGTCCTGCCCGGTAATACTGACCAGACGAATGAAACCACCCGCCGGAGTAAATTTGATCGCGTTCGCCACTACGTTACGGACCACAGCCCGAAGCTGATGCGGATCGGCCAGGGCCAGATGCGCTACGTTGACCTGATTGATAAAGCCGAGTCGCTTTTGCTCGATGAGATCGCTGGCCTGACTAATCACCTCTTCGGTCACATCGGATAGACGTACCGGTTGTAATATTGATTGAAACCCTTTCAGTTGGATCATCGACCAATCCAATAGGTTGGTTAACAGCGTCAGTACGTTATCGACCTGCTTGTCCAGTCGGTCCATCAAAGTAGGAAACTGATCGGTCTTCTGGTTAAATGTACGCATCTGGCGAAGGCCATTTTTTAGACCGGCGACCGGGCTGCGTAAATCGTGACCAATGAGCGAGAACAGCTTGTCTTTAACCGCATTGGTTTCGGCTAATTGACTGGCTGTTTGCTGGAGTAATATTTTCTGCTGGGTCAGGAGTGCGTTACTACGTCTGGACTTTCGCAGGCCGTACATAATCAAGGCAAGCACTACAACGAGTAAACCAATAACGAGTCCTGCTGCCAATTCGGTACGCCAGGCCAAAGCGAGTTCTTCTTGTTGCCGAAGCACATTGAGCCGGTTGATTTGGTCGTTCTTTTGAAGAAGCTTAATGGTATTTCTCTTTGTTTCGGTATCGAACTGAGCCTCCATCTGAGCTATTTTCTGAATATTGGCCTCAGCATATTTCTGCTCTTTCAATTTCTGCTCTTCCCGGTAGTACTGTAAAGCCTGTTTGTATTGACCTTGAGCTTCTAAAATGGTACCTAAGCCATTGATTGAAGCTATAAGACCATCCATTTCTTTATTTTGCCGAGCTAGCAATAGCGCATAGCGTGCCTCGCGAAGTGCTTCCTGAGAACGCTGTAACACCAGATAAGTTGCCGCCAATTCTCGTTTTGCAATACACATGTCGCCTAAAATATTCATGGCCTTGGCTTTATCAAACGCGCGTTGAATCAATACGATAGCCTTTTGATAATGTCCTTGTTCACGTGCGATGGTACCCAATGATTGCAGTATGTAGGATATATAAGAACTTAAGACGGGTGTTCGACTGGCAAAATATAAGGCTAGTCGAAAATTGACTTCTGCTTCCTTAAGTTTTCCTTCGTTTGTAAATGTTTCTGCCACATTTATGTAGGCTATTATTTTATCTTCTACTGGCCAGGAGCGTTTGTCTAAGGCTGCATATTTTTGCCAATACAGCTTTTGCATAGCTGTATTGTTCAGCTTCTCAAACAGATTTATCATCAACAGGTAGTTCGCTGCTCTTGTTGGCCCATCGTCGTGTTGTTGTAGGTAGCGTAAATTAGCTCCAATTTGATCCACTGCTTTCGACACATCTCCTGCATCAGAATAAAGCACCGCTAGATAGTATTGTAATTCGGCAATACGTTTCGGATTTCGATTTAACAAAGCATGATCAACAGACTGCTGACTAAAGGGAATTCCTTTTCTATACAGCCCTTTGTCCCGGTAATATCTGGACAGGAGAAAATTCAGTTCGCTGGCATATAAATGCGAAGTGGATTTAGGTAAGAGTTTTAATCCACGCTGTACATACGGATACAGGCTATCGTACTGCGTTTGGTCATAGTACTGTTGGGCTATGGACAAACAGAGCCGTAGCCGTGTGCTGTCGAGTATATCCTGAGCTAACTGCTGTTTAAGTGTACTAATTGTTGATAGGCGTTCTGGCTGGGCTAAAAGTGTTCCAGCTTCGAAAAATAAAGCCAACGCCAAGAGGAGCCGACATATAAATTGCATAAGTGGACAGAAGAACTGGCTGGTAAAGGTTTAGGATTAGTGAGGTTCGTTGAATAGGAAGTGAACGCAACCTTTTGGTATAAATGTACTACAAAACGATTTCTAAATAATAATGGCCAGCAAGGCGTTTATCGCTTTTCACTCTATGTTTCTACAAATCAAATAGTGAAGCAAAAAAGGTGCCCTTATAAGTCCCACCTAAAATGTCACGTACAAACCATTGAGAAAAGAACGCTGACTAACGTAGTAGGTCCTCCTGAATCAAATTTATTGCCCTTCAAATAGCCCGATGCCTGGCTTAGTACGTATTACAATTGCTTTTGTATTGTATTTCATGCGTTGCTTTTAGTGATAAATATGCGCCAATTCTATTGTCAATACGTTGCTTTTCTGGCTGTCTGGCTGCTTTGCGTTGCCTGCCGCTGGGGCGATACGGGCACTGACGTAGCAATTGGCAACGTAGTAACGTATCAGGATAAACAGTTCGAGCAGGAATATCACGAACCCTACCCGATCATTGTTAACGGGCAGGCCGCTGAGATACGTAGCATTGCTGTCGATAGTCAGTCAAACGTATGGACTGCTACGTCGATGGGTGTGTTCAGAAAAGCGGCCAGTCAGCCGATCTGGATAAACGTATTGAATGAACCTGAAAACGGTCCTGCTTTTTCGGTGGCTGTCGATGCACAATCAACTATTTGGTTTGCTGCGTGGAATGGCGTATTCCGGTACAAAAACGGTGCGTCCGAACGTATCGATGGGCCTGAATCGCCTATTGCTGTCATTTGTCCAGCAAAGGAAGGGGTCTATGCATTAGGCCCTAAAGGCGTTTGGTTGATTACCAATCAGGGAAACCAGAAACAGACGTATAAACTACCCCGTTCGGTACGTAGTGCGATTTCGGATAATGCTGGCGGACTTTTGGTGGCTACCGATGTTGGGCTGTACCACGTAACGAACGGGCAAACGCAGGTGATTCAGAAAAATGATGAATTGCTGAGTGCGTCGGTAAAAGGCTTGGCAATCGATACGCGTCAGAACCTTTGGGCGGCTGGCCTGGGGGGCGTTACGTTACTAAATCAGGACAAGAAAATCCAGACGTTTACACCCCAAAAAGGAATCCCATCTATTTACGTCAATTCCGCTGAGCGAGCGCCCGACGGAAGTATGTGGGTCGGCACAGACGTGGGCGTAGTACGTTATCAGCCTGATGGAAGCCATACTTTACGATTTACCCGTCGATGGCTACTGGATGACCGCGTGAACGACATTACGTTCGATGCGCAGGGAACGGCCTGGATTGCAACGGCTAAAGGCGTTAGCGCCATCCGGAAACGTAGCATGACGCTGGCGCAGAAGCAGGATTATTTCTACAACGTACTGATGAAACGCCACATCCGCGATCCGTGGATTGCCGGACAATGTAAACTGAACATACCGGGCGATACGACTTCGTGGGCACCCGACGATGACGATAACGACGGCGAATACACGGGGAATTATCTGGCAATGGAGAGTTTTCGATACGCAGTGACGAAAAGCCCGGATGCGAAAGAGAAAGCCAGAAAAGCGTTTCAGTTTCTGAAATTGCTTCAGGACGTAACGGGTACCGATGGCTTTTTTGCCCGGACGATTGTTCCCGCCGACTGGACTCGTGTTGACGATGCGAACCGCACCTTTACTCTCAAAGAACGGGCTGATGAACTGGTAAAAGAGCCTCGATTTAAACCGGTAGAAGTTCGCTGGCGACTATCGAAAGATGGCAAATGGCGCTGGAAAGGCGATACGAGTAGCGACGAACTCTGCGGCCACATGATGGGCTATTATTTCTATTACGAACTCGTTGCCGACGAAGCCGAGAAAGACATAGTTCGTCGGCACGTAGCCCGTATCGTTGATCACCTGATTGCCTACAATTTCACCCTGACCGACATTGACGGTACACACACACGTTGGGGCGTCTGGTCGCCGGATAAGCTCAACCGCGATTCCGATTGGGCACCCGACCGAAGTCAGAATTCGATGGAGTTGCTGGCGTTCTTGAAACTGGCGTATCACGTAACAGGACAGTCGAAATACGAACAGCAGTATCGCCATCTGATTGATAAAGAGGGTTATCTGGACAATATGGCCAACATCAAAAATCAGAATCCGGCCTGGTTCATCTACTTCGACGTCATGCTGGCGGCTTATGTGTATCCGATTTTGCTACGTTGCGAAAAAGATCCCAAACTGCTGGCTTTTTACGAAAATCACATCGACCAGTGGCTGGGGCAACGTAGGAATGACAAAAATCCACTGATTAATTTCCTCTACTGCTATTCCCGAAATAAACAGGTGGAGCTAGACGAGTCGGTTGGTTTTCTGATTGATACGCCCCTCGATTTAGTCAACTGGACAGTCGATCATACCAAACGGGAAGATATTCAGATCGTTCGAACGCCTGTTCTCGATGAGCTTCAGGTGAGTGAGCTGCCGCCCGCCAGCATCCGGACGGTGGTACGTTGGGACAAAAATCCCTGGGCTGCCGTAAATGGTACGCCCGATATTGAGCGTGAACCTGTGTTCTGGTTGCTGCCCTACTGGATGGGCCGCTACCTGAAAATGATTCAATAACTGCTGAAAACAACCTCTTCTATGCGATTACCCATGTTTTACCGAACCGTTTGTCTCTACGTTTTATCTCTTCTCTCAACGGTTCCTGGTTGGGCGCAGTCCGTTTATCAGGACAAACCGTTTGCGCAGGACTACAGCATCAAATACTACGTTAACAAACCTGATGCAAGCCTTACTGGGTTAGCCTGTGATCGAAATGGCGTTATCCAGATGCTGTCAAGCGATGGTTTGCTACGGCCGTCGGGAGGGCAGTTTCAGGTTCCCGGTACGTTGATGGCCGATAAAACGTATCGCCCCATTTCGGATATGAAACTGACGGCTATTGACGTCTACGACCAGCAACTTATCTACCTCACTACCAAGGCGGTATTGAGCAATGCCTGGGCCGGGAAAATATTCATTCCGCACCAGCTTCCTCAAGCGAAATTGTTCACCGGCGGAGCCGATTTTGCCTTTCTGGTTTCGGATGGAAAAGCGCTGCATCTGGTAAAAGGGGCCGACGTAATGTGGAAGGGCAATCTTCCTGACGATGAAGTTATTAAGATTCGCTACCAATCCGCGAAAGATTTGTTCTGGATTTTAGGAAAGAAATCGCTGTACACGCTTTCGGGCAAGGAACCTAAACTGACGAAGGTTTTTGAGGGAAGTAATTTCACTACGTTCGATCTGTCATCTAAAAGCCAGAAAATCATTATTGGTACGTCAGACGGTTATCTGGAAATTGATCCGCTGACAAAAAAACAGATTGGCGCTGTTCATCGGAAATTACCCGTGACAGATATTACTGCTGTGGCCGAGGTGAACGGAAAACTGTGGTTTGGTTCGAAGGAAGGCGCTTTTTCGCTACGTCCCGATGGGAAATTCGATTACTTCAATGGCGAACGCTGGTTGCCGGGTAACCACGTAACAGAGATCATGGCCGGCCCCGAACGTAGCGTTTTGCTGCTGACTACCGCCGGTTTAACCAAACTCGAAACCAAGCTGCTCACTTTACACGATAAGGCGAAATTATACGATACCCAGGTACGTAAGCGCCACATTCGCAATGGGTTCAATGCTACGTTGGTGCATATGGAGAAAGGGGACGTAGCAACGGGTTACCTGGAAGATTCGGACAACGATGGGCTGTGGACGTCGATGTATCTGGCGGGTGAGATTTTCCGGTATGCGGTTACGAAAGATAAAGAAGCGCTGCAAAACTGCCGCGAGTCGTTGGATGCGATGGAGCGGTTATATTCCGTAACGCCCGTTCCCGGTTTTCCGGCGCGGTCGTTCGAGCGGGCGGGCTATATCGCCAAACTGCATGATACCGAACGCTGGCAACATTCACCCCAACCCAACTGGGACTGGAAATCAACCACGAGCAGCGACGAGGTAATCGGTCACATTTTTGCCTTCGGTGCGATGGCTGAGCTGGTCGATGATAAGAACCTGAAAAGCCGCGCCATTACGTTGATTGATACGTTGATGAGCCACATCATCAGCCACGATTTGTATCTGATTGATTTCGATGGAAAGCCGACCATGTGGGGCAAGTGGAATCCTGAATACGTGAACTCTTTCCCGATTAACGTAGGCGACCGCAAGCTGAATTCATCCAATATCACGGCGATGCTGCAAACGGCGTATCATTTCACGAAAAAGGAAAAGTATAAAAAGAAGGCGTTTGAGTTACTGCAAAAGCACGGTTATTACGAAAACCTGATGCGACCCATGAAAGTGATTGGCAAAGCTCCAGAGGACGCTGATGAGCACAGCAAACACATGTCGGACGGCTGGAATCACTCTGACGACGAGATGTACTTTGTGGGCTATTGGGGCTTATATCGGTATGCATTTAATGATACGCTTAAGGCTAATTTCAAAAAAGCCATTCTCGACCATTGGGAAATTGAACGTCCTGAAAAAGACGGTGCCTGGAATATCTTCACCGCTCTGACCGGCACCAAAAACTTCGATCTGAATGAGGCTGTCTGGTATCTACAGGAATACCCGCTCGATCTGATTGATTGGGAAATCAAGAATAGCCACCGCAAAGATATTGAGCTGCTCCCCGAAAACTTTCGTCGGCAAACTACCAAAGAAGTCCTGCCACCGGCCGAAACGCCTATTCAACGACATAATGGCAATACGTTTAATCTGGATCGCGCGCGTGGCAACGGAACGTCGGAACATAGTGCGGGTGACATCTGGCTGTTGCCCTACTGGATGGGCCGCTATCTGGGCGTAATCAGTGCGCCAATGAGTAAGTAAAAACCCAGTATTTTCCGCAGACGCTACGTATAACTTCCCGAAAGTTCTCAACTTTCGGGAAGTTATGTTTATGACTAGTAAAGCAATGGATAATCGTAAGTTTCCCATCGGACAGTTTGTTGCACAGGATATATATTCGGCAGACGAACTGGCTAATCTCATTACCATCATTGAAAACAGCCCCGCTACGTATCGTCATTTAGTTGAAAATCTCTCGGTAGATGATTTGGCGAAAACGTATCGGGAAGGTAGCTGGACCGTTCAGCAACTTGTTCACCACGTCGCAGATATTCAGATTCTGCATTTTCTACGAATGAAAAAAGCACTGACCGAGCCTGACTACGAAAACGTTACGTTAATTAATATGAACGGCTGGGCCGCTACGTCCGATTCAATCGAAGCACCCATCGAAGATTCATTAGTGATGTTTGAAGGCGCCACCAAGCGCTACGTCTGGTTGGCTAAGTCGCTAAATGAATCGCAACTAGCCGTTACGTATTACCATCCGGTTCGTGAGCGGCACTATTCGCAGGCGCAGGCACTGGCGATGTCGGCCTGGCACGTGCAGCATCATCTGGCCCATATTAAACTTGCGCTGGACATCTTGTAAAAGCTTCCCACTTTTTTGTCCTGCCGACGAAGGAAGTATTTCAACATTTCCATACTGCGGGTAATGATATATAAAGATGCTTCCTGTGTTAGCAGGACAAAAACGCTACGTTACGACGGCCAGTATTCGGCCATTTTTTGGCGGAGAAACGCGACGCTACGTTCCAGTTGAGCCATGCCATCGACGCCGTCTTCAATGCTGATCCAACCATCGAATCCGACACGTTTGAGTTCGGCGAAAATGGCGTCATAGTCATTTAGTCCTTTGCCGATTTCGCCATGACTGAGCCGTTTGGCATACCCAGCCGCACCACCTTCTTCCCGGCGCAAATCGTCGATGGTACCTTCGAGCAGATAGCGGTCGCTGGCGTGCATCGTGACTACCCGGTGTGACACGCGATAAAGCAAATCGAGTGGGTCTTCACCGGCCAGATACGTATTGCTGGGGTCGTAGTTTACGCCAAAGTTGGGATGGTCGATACGGTCGACCAACTGGCAGAATACGTCCATTTTCTGGGCAAATTCGGGGTACGTCCAGAAGTCGTCTTTGTAATGATTTTCGAGGATGAGCGTAATGTTACGTTCCTGCGCATACGGCAAACAGGCCTCGATGCATTCGGCGGCCAACGTAACGCCTTCATCAATCGAAAGCTCCGGCCGGCGCTGCCCTGACAGCACGCGACAATAGGACCCGCCAAGAACGTAAGTCATGTCGATCCAGCGTTTCTGTTTCGCAATTTCGTTGGCACGAAAATTTGGGTCGGGGTGCGTAAAATCGGGTGAGCAGCACATCATCGGAATCACCTTGCCACGGGCTTCGACTTCCTGCCGAAACAGGGGCCAGTTGGCTTCGTCGGCCATTTCCAGAAATCCAGCGTACCATTCCAGTCCGTCGATATCGAGTTGGCTGGCGAGGTCGATCCATTCCGAAACGCGCATGGTTCCGTCCTTACATAACTGCTGCATAAATGCCTTCGGAAAGGCGGCTAGTTGAGGCATGTTTTAAAGAGCGAAAGAGTGAATGAGCGAAAGAGCGATTGACGTACCGAAGCGTTTTAACCGCTCTTTCGCTCTTTCACTCTTTGTTAGAGTTTTGGTAAAAATCTGCCGATTACTGGAAACTGTTCTAAGTCAACGATTTGTCCGCTGATTGGGCCGCTTTCATCGGCGAGCCAGTAGATGGCTGCGGCTGCAATTTCGTCGGGCAAAAGCATGCGTCCAGCGGGCGATAACGAAGTCGATAGCGTAGTGTACCAATTGTCGGCAAAACCTTGCTCGCGCTTGCGTTCGAGTTCTCGTTCGGTCAGTACCCAGCCGGGGTTGATCTGATTCACGCGGACGCCTAGTTCCCGGTGCAACGTATCGCCCAGGTTGCGGGTCATCGTAACTAAAGCGCCTTTCGATACGCTGTACGCCATCAGACCGTGTTCGCCAGACCAAGCATTGACCGAACCAATGTTGAGCGCGCAGCCCCGTTGTGCCTGTAAGTAGGGTAAAGCTGCTTTTAGCAGTGCAAACGGCGCTAACGTATTCACATCAAGCACCTTACGAAATAGCGCCAAATCCGTTGTCTGAATCGTTGATGAAGCCACCAGTGCCGCGTTGTTGACAATCGCGTCCAGTTTACCGAACGTAGCAATCGCCAGATCGACCAGATGCTGAGGAGCGTGTTCGTTCGTGATTTCTTCGATGTGTAACACCGCCCGGCCCGCGCCTAAATCGGCAACGAGTTTTTCGCCTAAATCACGTTCAAGGCCGTGAATCACTACGTTGGCACCTTCGGCAACACAGCGTTTGGCAATGGCTTTACCGATGCCCGTACAACTTCCGGTCACGATTACCGCTTTATCCTTCAGGCGCATCGTTTAAACAGGTTTAAGCACGCTTTTCACTACGTCGCCCCGGTGCATTTTGTCAAAAGCCTCGTGCCAGTCCGTAATCGACCAAACTCCGCCGATGATGGGTTTTACGTCGAGCTGACCGCTGGCGAGCAACGAAATAACTCGTTCCCAGATAGGCCAGTTATGGCTGAAACTACCCTGTAACGTAACGTTTTTCTGAACCAGCGGATCGAGCGAGAAATTGAGCGGCTGAGGCCCCCAGCCCACTTTAGTAATATGCCCGTTGGGACGTACCAATTGCATGGCAATTTTTAGCGTAACGCTGGTTCCGGCGGCATCAATCACGCAATCAGCGCCCAATCCGTCGACTTTTTTGGCCCATTCGGTAGCGTCGCCAACTATGGCCGTACAGCCATATTTTTCAGCAATTGTCAGTCTCTGACGGTCGGCTTCCAGGCCAACAACTGCTACGTCGGCACCACATAGTTTGGCCACAGCCGCACATAAAATGCCAATGGTTCCCGGACCCAGCACGATGACCCGGTCGCCGGGTTTCAGCCGCGAATTTTCAACAACTGCGTTAAACGCTACGCAACAAGGTTCGGTGAGGCAGGCTTGTTCAAACGCCAGTTGGTCGGGTACGTGGTGCAGGCAGCGGGCCGGTACGCGGACGTAGCGCGTCATGGCTCCATTCACGCCATAACCAAAGCCTTTGCGGGTAGGGTCGAGGTTGTAGAGACCCCGGCGTGTCATTGGGTTTTGTGGGTCGATGACGGCCGCCGTTTCGCTCACTACGCGGTCGCCTTCGCGCCAGCCCGATACGCGGCTGCCCAGCTCAATGATGTGCCCGCCAAACTCATGCCCCAACACAACTGGGTAGTTTACGGGCCAGCTATGATCGGCTGTCCATTGGTGGAGATCGCTGCCGCAAACCCCCACATTGGCTACCTCCAGTAATACGTCGTCGTCACCGATTTTGGGTCGCTCAATTTCCCGAATTTCAACAGAGCCTTTTTCGGGAGCGTAGTTAACAACCGCAGCAGATTTCATAAAGAGTTTGATAAGAAAGGGATTAGGAGATGGTCAGAATTTAGTGGCCAACCGCTACGTCGCCATACGCATGAATTTTTTCGCAGATCAGACGTAGCGATGCTTCCAGATTGCCGTCGGCAGTTTTAAACGCGTCGGCGTCGATGGTTAGCGGAGCACCAAGCACAACCAGCGGAGCACCATATTCGGGACAACGAATGGCCTGTTCCAGGCTAAGTCCGCCTACGGCCTGAACCGGTACGCGAACTGCCTGTACTACGTCGCGAAGTTGATCGAGCGGGCTAGGCATCCGATGACCCTGCGCAGCAATACCTCTACGTTCGTCGTAGCCAATGTGATGAATAACGTAGTCGCAACCCAGATCTTCAAGCCACTTTGCACCGGCTATCATGTCGGGACAAATCATGTTATCGCCCATTACTTTCACCCCAAAATCCTGTCCCGCTTTCACGACGCATTTGATGGTTTCGGCGTGGGCTCGGGCCATCACCACGACGTGCGTAGCACCGGCTTTTGCCATCATTTCGGCCTCCAGATAGCCGCCATCCATCGTCTTTAAATCGGCTACGATAGGCACGCCCGGAAATGCTTCGCGAAGCTTTCGAACGCCATGAAGTCCCTCGGCCAGAATGAGTGGTGTTCCGGCTTCAAGCCAGTCGACACCGGCCCGCATGGCTAGTTCGGCAGTTTTCAGAGCCTCATCAATGTTGGTTAAGTCAAGCGAAATTTGAACAATTGGTTTCATCGAAAATGATACGTAGCGGTAGTGATTGGAAAGGCTAAATCATCGGTTCACAATGATTTAGTGGAATAGAGAATCTGTATTTAAGCCTATTCGCTTCTGGAATAATACTACTTGCTACATAGCGTTTCGGGCTACTCAGTTTGCATTAAATTTCAGTGAGGCAGTAGCCTGAATGAAAGGTGCGAACGTAGTATGACTGGGGTCAATCTACTTCCTAAACCCTTGCCTTTCTGATGAGCCATTCATCTAATTTAAGCCTGCTTCAAAAGCTCAAAAACGGCCAGAACGTTTACGGGACATGCATGACATCGACCGGGCCAATGTGGCCGAAAGCAGTGAAGCAGATTGGCCTCGACTTCGTTTTTCTGGATACAGAGCACGTTCCGCTAAATCGCACCGAACTGGCTCGTCTTTGCCAGCAATTTCGGGCGTTGGGAATTACGCCCATCGTCCGCATTCCGAGCCCTGATCCGTATCTGGCTTGCCAGGCAATTGACGGAGGAGCGATTGGCATCGTAGCGCCATATCTCGAATCCGTCGAGCAGATTCAGACGTTGGTTGGAGCGACGAAATACCGTCCGCTAAAAGGTGAAAAATTAGCCAAATATCTGAGCGGTAAAGAAACGCTGTCGCCGGAAATGGACGCTTATATTAAAGCGTACAACGCCGATCACATCAGCATTGCCAACATTGAAAGCGTACCTGCGCTGAATCAACTGGATGAACTGTTATCCGTTCCGGGTCTCGATGCTGTGTTCATTGGTCCACACGATTTATCGGTGAGTTTGGGATTGCCCGAACAGTATGACCACCCTGATTTTGAGGATGCAGTACGTAGCATTATCCATCAGACGCGCCAGAGAGGGTTGGCGATTGGCATTCATTTTTCGCTCGAACCCGAACGGCAGATCAAATGGATACGGGAAGGTGCGAATATCGTGGTGCATAGTTTCGACATTGCTCTGTTTAGCCAGCGCCTGCGTCACGATCTGACGGTTATCAAAGACGCCATTGGCGATACGTATGATTCGGCATCTGATACATCGCTGATTATCTAAGGCTTATGGTCGCTGTAAAAACCTTGCAGACTTCAATCTGGCGCAAACCGGCCCTGTTGTTGAGCGGTTTAGCGCTGTCGATTGGCTGGGGTATCCGGGGTAATTTCGGCCACGAATACGGAGCGGCTTTTGCCGGATGTCTGTCCGCCATTGTCGTAGCGCTCGTATCGGGGCGTAGCGACTGGCGGCAACGGGTATTGTACTTCGCATTTTTTGGTGCAATTGGCTGGGGTTTCGGCGGTTCCATGTCCTATATGCAGGTAATTGCGTATACACAGAGCGGTCATGGATTGTCGCAATGGTATGGCTACGTAGGGTTGTTTTACCTGGGTTTTTTATGGGCGGCATTGGGGGGTGCTGGTACGTCGTTGGCGGCTGTAGCTGAGCGAGAACGTTTGGTGCAGTTGTTTAAACCGATTCTGGTTCTGTTTGTGGCCTGGTTCATTCAGGATTTAGTTGAGGATTCTATTGCCGAGTGGATTCAATCCGGAATTCCATTTGATAGTACGTGGTCGCGACACAAAAATCCACTCTATTGGCTCGACGCCGATTACATGGCCGCTTTGTGGGCGCTGCTCGCGATGGCACTCTATGATTTATATACACGGGCTGAAAAAAACGGCTGGTTATTGCCTGTTTTCGCAGTAGCGGGGGCATTGACTGGCTGGGGTATTCAGGTTATTTTACACGTAGCAGGACTTGATACAAAACTTGCTTCCTCACTAACGTACCCATTAGGTGATCCCACCTACATAAATCCCGAAACCGGTACGTTGGCTTTCGATGCACACAATTTTTTGAATAACTGGCCCCAGTGGTTTGGCGATTATCCACAGCATATTGGCTGGGTAACTGGCTTAATAATAAGCGTTACGTTCTATTTTGTTCGGTTTGGAAAATTTCGGGATGGAGCCTCGCTGATTGTCTACATGGCTGCTGGCTGGTTGCTTTTTTTTCTGGCAATTCCTGTATTGGGCAGCAACTTATTTGCCAATTATGGTGGCCTCCGAATGACACCGCCACGTAGCGACGACTGGGCTGGAATCACAGGCGTTTTCATCGGGGCTATTCTCTGGTTTCGACGTAACAAATTGCTGCCGGTTGCGGTGGCTTCAGTTATCTGCGGCACCATTGGCGGACTTGGTTTTTCGGGAGTTCAGTGGATAAAACAACTGATGATGGCACCCGGCAATCCGCGTCGATTACTTGGAAATGGCCTTTCACCCGATAGCATCGAATTCAAAACCGTTACGTCTAGCTGGGCCGATTGGCAGCATCAAAACTGGCACAGCTTTCTGGAGCAGACTTATGGATTCGTGAATGGCATCGCACTTATTGTCGCATTGGGGTATCTGGCTATACGTATTCCGTTTCATGACGAACCGCGCGAGACAACACCGGCAAGCGGAAAATGGACATTGGGCGTAGCAACTGTTTTTGTGTGGCTGGCACTTCCGTATGTTAATCTGATCAAGAATGTAGAGGACTGGAGCAAGGCCTTAAATCCTGACGTGTGGACACGCCCTGAAGCACCTGGATCCGCAGAAACCACGACTGCTTTATGGGATATTCCTTATCTGGGTAACTTACCTGGTGTCGATTTGCAATTAACGCCAACAGGCTGGTTCAACGTAACCTGGTTACTCGTATTAGTGCTGTTAATTGTGCTGATACGTCGGCATCTCCGGGAGCCATTAGCCATCATTCCAGCATCCTGGCTAGGGCGCGGGCAATTGATTTATCTGGTATTACTCTGGCTCATGGTGATCGGTAATTTTGAACGCGCGCTCGTCGCATGGCACCCCAATCGATTGCTGACGGAATGGGTGATTACAGTCAATGCCATCCTATCGACACTGCTCATATTAATTGTTCCGCACGAACGTGAAACAGTTTCGATTAAGGAGCCCGTATCATTCGCTCCACTTTATCAAAAAGCCTGGGTACAGGCGGTGGGCGCCATAGCGATTTCAGGCGTATTGTTCGTAGTAACGAATCGACTTATTTACCATTACCCCGCAAATGAGAAAGCAAATGCGATGATACACACCCGTTTTGGCCCCGAAGCTGATTGGCGCGCCAAACCCAACCTAAAAAACGCACAGCATAAGTAATGTATAATGAACAATGAGATTTTTTTAAAACTAAGATGTTAATTATAAGAGGTTTATCATTATTTATTTTACATTGTTCATTGTCGATTCGTGGATACGGTCAGTCTGTGTCAGATTCAATTGATTACTATCGAAACCAGTTTGTTAGGAACACCAAAATGGGCGTTTCGGCACATCGGGGAAATTCGAACGTAGCGCCCGAAAATACGCTGGCAACGTATCGGGCTGCGTTGCCGATGAAAGTCGATTATATTGAGATTGATGTTCGGACCACCAAAGATGGCAAGCTAATTATTTTGCACGACGCTACGTTGAACCGCACGACGAACGGTTCGGGGCCAGTAAGTGAGCAGACACTCGAGGAACTCAAAAAATTATCGGCAGCAAAAGGGACCAGTGCTACGTTCAAAACAGAACAAATCCCTAATTTAGACGAAGTTTGTCAACTAATCGCAGACTGGAACGCCCATCACTCCTCAAAAACAAACCTTTACGTCGATTGCAAAGCCGTTGCACCCGAACCTATGGTTGCAATTCTGACAAAATACGGATTATTGAATGACGCTGTTTTTTATGGCTCCGATACGTATTTACGGCAGTTAAAAGATGTAGCGCCAACGGCTAAACTGATGCCTTCGCTACGTAACGCCGAAGAAATGATGGCTAAAATTAATCAGCTACATCCGTACGCATTTGACGTAAACGGTGCAACACTGAATGCTACGTTAACTGCTCAAATTCACCAGCAAGGCATCCGTGTTTTTGTGGATTTATTAGATGAAGGTGATACGTCGAATCACTACGTCAAAGCAGCCCATTTTGGCGTCGATGTTATTCAGACCGACCATGTTTTGAACGTCTATCGAACCTTTTCTACGAATACAACCAAATAAGTTTAACTTTCTCTTTATGAAATTCTTTTACGTTACGTTACTCGCGCTGTTGATGGTTATGCAGTTGCGGGCACAGACGCACAAAGACTACGTACCAACCGTTTATCCAGACCGTCTGATTTTGGGCTGGCAGGAAAATCCGGCTACGTCACAATCCGTGAATTGGCGGACGGATTCGACCGTAACGAATGCCGTGGGGGCTATTTCTGAAGCCGACCCTTCTCCTGATTTTGTCAGCAAAGCCACTATAGTTCCGGCCACAACGGAGCGTATCATGCTCGACGGAAAAACAAAACTTTATCATTCCGTTCATTTCAAAAATTTAAAGCCCGCTACGAAGTACACGTATCGGGTTGGCGACGGTACGTACTGGAGTGAATGGTTTCAGTTTAAGACAGCGCAGAGCGGGGCAGCACCATTTTCGTTTCTGTATTTTGGTGATGCGCAGAACGACATTCGTTCGCTTTGGTCGCGGGCGATACGTGGCGCTTATTCGACTTTGCCGACTGTAAATTTCATGATTCACGCGGGCGACTTAATCACTACGTCGAATGCCGATTGGCAATGGGGTGAATGGTTCGAAGCGGGTGGCTGGATCAATGGCATGGTACCCACGCTGGCGACGCCGGGTAACCACGAATATTTTAAGGATGAACAGGGAAAATCACGCGTATCGCGTCATTGGCGGCCTTCGTTTATTCTGCCCGAAAACGGCCCGAAAGGTCTGGAGGAAACAACGTATCAGTTTGACTATCAAGGAACCCGATTTATTTCCTTAAATTCACAAGGTGCCCTGCTCGATTCGGCAGTAATGAATGCACAAGCTAACTGGCTTACGCAGGTACTGAGCAACAACCCGAATCGCTGGACGGTAGTCACGCACCACCACCCCATTTACTCGACGAAACAGGGTCGCGATAACGACGAATGGCGAGCTAAAATGGAGCCGATTTACAAAAAATACAACGTGGATTTAGTGCTCCAAGGGCATGATCACACCTACGGTCGTGGATTGAACATGCCGTTGGGAAAAAGCCGCAAACATCCTGATGGGCCGATTTACGTAGTATCGGTGAGTGGCCCGAAAATGTACGATATTGGGTTGCAGAATTGGATGGATCGGGCGGCATCCAATACGCAGCTTTACCAAATCATTTCAATTGACGGTGATAAACTATCGTACCAGTCATACACCGTAACGGGTGAAAAATATGATTCGTTTGAACTGACTAAGAACGGTAAAGGCCAGAATACACTCGTTGATCAAGCGCCGTTATTGGCTCCCGAACGATTGGAATTACCCGCTGAGTATCAGAAACGGTATAAGCCCGAGGAGATGGAGCAATACCGAAATCGTTTCCAGGAATACAAAGCCCGCAAAGGCATCAAATAAGAAATAATATATGAAGTATGATGCAGGATGTATGTTAATTATCTAAAAGCCAAAAAATTATACATCATATATCACGCATCATACATAAACCCCTATGCAAACAACTACTACCGCTACGTCGTCAGCTGAGCCAACCATTGCTCAACCTGCCCCCGTCAAACGATTGCTCTCGCTCGATACGTTACGTGGTTTCGACATGTTCTGGATCATGGGCGGGGAAGATATTTTTCACGTGTTGGCGAAAACAACGGGTTGGGCCTGGACATTGGTTATAGCCGACCAGTTCACCCATCCCGACTGGAATGGTTTTCGTGCCTACGACCTGATTTTTCCATTATTTCTCTTTATGGCGGGTGTATCAACGCCTTTTTCGATTGGGAGTAGACTGGATAAAAACGCAAACAAATCAGAGATCGCCCGGAAGATTATTACTCGTGGACTTATTCTGGTTCTGCTTGGTATAATTTACAACAATGGCCTATTCGTTAAAGCCTTTCAGGACACGCGTTTCCCAAGCGTACTCGGACGTATCGGGTTGGCGGGTATGTTTGGGCAGCTGATTTACCTGTACAGCCGACCACGTACTCAATACATCTGGTTCGTGGGCTTGCTGCTGGGATATTGGGCGATTATGATGCTGGTTCCCGTGCCGGGTTGTGGAGCGGGTCTACTAACGATGGAGTGCAATCCGGCCAGCTATATCGATACATTGTTAGTGCCCGGTCGTCTGTATAAAAAGATTCATGATCCTGAAGGTTTGTTCTCTACGATTCCCGCCATTTGCAACGCGTTGCTGGGCATTTTTGCCGGTACGTTCCTGCGCGCACCCGGGCGAAATGGAAATCAGAAAGCGGTTCGATTGCTGGGCATTGGTGCGGGCTTTGTTCTCTTAGGCTGTCTTTGGGACTTCGTATTTCCCATCAATAAGAACCTGTGGACCAGTTCGTTTGTGCTGGTGACGGGAGGACTGAGCCTGATGCTACTGTCCATTTTTTACTGGATTATCGACATAAAAGATGTAAAAGGCTGGACTTTCTTTTTCACCGTTATCGGTATGAATTCCATCCTGATTTACTTGGCCGGCGAATTCATCGATTTTGGTTACGCAGCCCGTTTTTTCTTTGAAGGACTGCTGAAACTGTCTTCATCAGAGGCCGTACTTGAAGTAGGATTGGCCCTGGCACTCATTGCTGTTAAATGGGCGTTCCTGTATTTTATGTATAAGAAAAAGACGTTCCTGCGGGTCTAGACTATCAGTATTAATAGACTGCGGATTGTTATGCTACTTATGATTACTGCTGATCATAAATAGCCTAACGATCCGCAGTCTTTACTTTTTAGGCGTTACGTAGTTGGCTTTTTCTCGTCATATGAGCAAAGCTAAACCTGAAATGAAGCGTGATGATACGTTATGGAAAGCCATTCTGGAAGATGTATTTGACGATTTTCTCCGATTCTTCTTCCCCGATGCCGATGAACTATTTTACTTTAACAATGGGTTCGAATACCTTGATAAAGAGCTTGAACAGTTATTTCCTCCCGAACAGGATACGTACCAACCCCGCTACGTTGATAAACTGGTAAAGGTCTTTACCCAAAAGGATGGTAAACCTACTGAGCAATGGATTTTGATACACATTGAAGTGCAGGGATATAAAGATCCTCAGTTTGCAGAGCGGATGTTTCAGTATTACTATCGGATTTTCGATAAATACCGCCAGCCAATCATTGCGTTTGCTCTTTTTACGGACAATTACAAAGGGTACCATCCGAGTCAATATGAGCGGTCTTATCTGGGAACCGAATTGAGTTACCGCTACAATATTTACAAAATTCGCGATCAGAACGAGGACGATTTATTGGCGAGTGACAACCCTTTTGCGTTAATTGTACTAGTAGTCCAAGCTGCTTTAAAATCAGGTAAATTATCCGAGGAGGAGCTATTAAACCTGAAACTTAGCATTGCAAAGCGCTTGTTAAACAGCCAAATATCCAAGAATAAAATCAGGAGTATATTGAACTTCCTGCGGTACTACGTACGCTTGGAAAAATCAACAGTGAACAGTAAGTTTGAGAAAGAGATTGATACCTTAACACAAAGCAACAAGACAATGGGCATCGAGGAATTTTTGCTCGAGAGAGCCAAAAAAGAAGGTATTAAAGAAGGCCTTGAAAAGGGTTTGGAACAAGGAGCCGAACAGGAAAAACGATCCTTGGTAACACGTCTACTGACTATGACAGCCTTTTCCAGCGAACAGATTGCTGACATTGTGAATGTATCTGTTGCCTTTGTTGACCAGGTCAGAAAAGACCTTCCACCTTCGATTATCTAGCCAATTATTTATTTCCCTGCCAAATACCGATGACGGTATTCGAGTGGTGTACAACCCTTTATTTGCTTAAACTGGCGAGCAATGTTTTTCGTATCGTTAAGCCCTAGATCCATCGCAATCTCAAAAACAGCCTGATCAGTTTCCAGTAGTTTCTTTGAGAATTTTTCAATCCGCAGGTTCTGAATATACTTGTAAATCGGATAGCCCACAACCTGCTGAAACCGCATCTCCAGCGACCGTCGGGATAAAGGAACCTGCTTTACTACCTCATCGACCTGTAAGTTTTTATCGATGTTCTGGTGGATATATTTCAGTGACGACGCAATGTACTCATCCTGCGTTGCGTAGATGTCGGTCGATTGGCGGGTGATGATTTGCGTAGGCTCAACTATAATGTCGTAGAATTCAGTTATTTCCTTGCGAATCAACCGGTCCAGCAAATGAGCGGCATCGTAACCACCTTTTTCTGCGTCCTGCATAATGCTGGATAGGGGAGGGTCCGACAGTTCGCAGAGCGTTTCGTCATTATCGACGCCTAAAACGGCTACTTCTTCAGGGATGCGAATGCGCGAATGCCGACAGGTTTCGGTTATGTGCTGGCCCATACGGTCGTCGCAGGTCAGGATGGCAATAGGTTTTGGTAACGATGACAGCCATTTGCTTAGCGAACTGGGTTTGTAATACCACAAATCGCTGGAGCTGTATTCTTCATGTTCGAAATAATGCACCTGGCAACCAGCGCGTGACACTCGCTCGTCAAATCCTTCAGCCCGCTCCCGCGACCAGACAATGTGCTTGAATCCATAGAACGCAAAATGTCGAAAGCCTTTTCTGAGGAAATAATCGGCCGCCATCGCTCCCGTAGCTCGATGAGCACCCGTTATGTTCGGAATTTCGGTAAATCGCTCTTTAAAATCCTGCGCAATGACCGGAATGCCAGCCTCAACGATCTTTTCGACGCTGCTATCATTATATAATTGCCCAATAATTCCATCGGCTTCCCAATCGCGTGCCCAGTTCAAAATCCCATCGACACCCAGTGTTTCCCGATGAAAAAGAGGCATTTGGCAAAATACCCAGGGGCCATGTTCGCGGGCGTATTTCGAAATCCCTTTCAACAGGCTCCGGCTGTAATCCTCCGCAAAGTCGATGAGCAAAATGATTTTGTGCATAGATAAAGAGCGAATCGGGACGCCGAACCGGAGCGAAAGAGTGAAAGAGTGAAAGAGTGAATGAGTGAATGAGTGAATGAGTGAAAGTACCTGCCGGACGATTTGCCGCCGGATGGCTTTCGCTCTTTCACTCTTTCGCTCCGGTTCGGCGTCCCGATTCGCTCTTTAAACTAATCGTTGCGTTCGTTACTAATGGTTTTGCCCAGAGACCGATGCTGAAAATGTAGCCGAGCGTAATCAGCATGACCAGCATTGCCCAACGTAGACCAACCCATTCGGCAAGCCCACCGATGATAAGCGGAACAATGGCACCACCGACAATTCCGGTACACAAGATACCTGAAAAAGTACCATGATGATGTGGTACGGAATTAAGCGCCAGCGAAAATACAATCGACCACATAACTGACGCAAAAAAACCAGTTCCCGGTAAGGCAAACAGTGCCCATTCTCTAGGTCCAAATAAGCCAAGTAACAATAAAAAAACGGCACCTATAGTAAAGATCATCAGTACTTTACGGCTGTCGGCAAGTTTGAGCAGAACAAGTCCCAATACGCAACCAACGGTCATTAAACCCCAGAAATAGGCAACAGCCGTAGCCCCTTCTGTAGCCGGATCGACGCCGTGATACAGTTGTAGAAATTTCGAAATCCAGTTGGCAATACCCTGTTCGGTGCCGACGTACGCAAAAATTCCGGCAAAAAAAAGTAGTACGGTTTTGTTACGTAGTAGTTCGGAAAATACGCCACCAGCTTCGATACGTTCATCGTCCTTTAAGTCAACTTTAGGAAAGTTAATTATGGCTACCACCACAATCATGAGCAACGTAGTAAGCGCGAAAACCCAGTAGAGTGACACCCATTCAACATTTACGGGCACTACGTTGTTGAGCCACTGAATCCAGAACGATGTATTTTTGGTATGAATATTTTGAACGAAATAGCTGTAAAGCAGTGGACTAAAGAAAGAAGCCGCGCCTGAAAACAACTGCGCCAGTACCGAATTGAACGCAAAATGTTCTTCGCCCCCAGCGACACGTAGCAGTGGGTTAATCGCCACTTGCAACATCGCCATCCCGACGCCAATCGAAAACAAAGACGCCAGCGCCACCGAAAATTTCGGAATCAAAGCGAACACCAGCGACCCCAAAAATGCCAGAATAAATGCGCCAATCAGCACTGGTTTTTCGCGGTATTTTTCAACTAGCATCCCAGACGGGATGGAAACGCCATAAGCCACAAAAAACGCAAACGGAAGAAACCCTGCCAGTCCGATACTCAGATCAAAACTTTCGACTAAATCGGGAATAATTGGTCCCAGAATGTTAGTCAGAAAGGAAATGACAAAGAAAATTAGAAGGATCAGGATAACAATCAGCGTGTTTTGTCGCATAGGGTTTGGGCAAAGGGTATTAGGCTATCGCAGTGCTTCATGAACGGCGTTTCCAACGGTTCCGCTCGGCGGCAGGATGTGCAACAAATTCGCGATGGTGGGAGCAATGTCCGCGATTGTGGTGTAACGTAGCGTTTCGCCTTTGTTGACACCCCAGCCATACAGCACAAACGGTACGTGCGTATCGTAGTGGTAGGGCGAACCGTGGTTGGTGCCCGTGCCGCTGTTGTCAATCCAGCCGGGTTCGGGAATGAGTTGGATATCACCGCTACGTTTGGCATGGGTCATATTCTTATACAACTCAAGCAAATGCGAATTCAGATTAGACGTACTCATGTTCTTTAAATTCAGTACGTCCGCAATCCCCGGCATGGGAAGTAGTGCGTCTCGAACAACGGTGTAAACCGCATCGACGGTCAATTTCTTTTGCGTCAGTACGGACCGATTCAAATACAACTGCCCATTTTCGAATCCTTCTATAAGATTCTCATTTCCAAACGCATCTGTCAGTGCTTTTTTGATGGCATCATTTGTCTTTCTACCATTCAGCAAGCCCGCAGGCAGATTATGCTGTTTCCAAAAGCCCGGTACGTCCATCACGCCATGATCGGCAGTTAGAAACACGGTGTAATTATTTTTGCCTACCCAGCCATCCAGAAATGAAAACAGGTCAGCAAAATCCAGATCGAGACGTAGGTAAATATCTTCTTCCTCAACTGAATTTGGACCAAACGCGTGGCCAATGCGGTCGGGAGTAGAGAAGCTAACTGCCAGAAAATCTGTTACGTCGCCTTTGCCCATGTTTTCACCTTTGATGGCCGCAATCGCCATGTCTTTGGTCATGGTATTTCCACCCGGCGACGACAGAACGGCGCCAAATGCATCACCCGCCTGGCTTACTAATTCATAGGGAAACACGGGTTTAGTCGATCCTGATAACTTGGCTTCGTACGGCTGGTCATCGGGCGTACTTTCAACGTATTGACTGATCGGCAAAAGCGTTTTCCAGCCTTGTTTAGCGTATTCAGCGGGCAGCTTACGCGCGTTCAATTCAGAGACCCATTGGGGTAAATCGGCTCGGTAATACGTACTGGTGACCCAGTTCCCGGTTTTTGAATCGTACCAGTACGCGCCCGATGCCGCATGACCCGCTGGCAAAATAGAACCCCGATCTTTTACCGCAACTCCGATGGTTTTAGACCGAAATTGGGTAGCAATACGTAGCTGATCGGTAACGGTGCTGACCAGCAAATTTCGGGGCGACATTTTACCCACGCTGGTGTTCGTGCTGCCAACCGTTTTAACCGTACTGTCTTCGACGCAATAGACGCCTTTGTGGGCAAATGGATCATACCATTCGTTGCCAATCATGCCATTAATAGCTGGTAATGAGCCGGTATACACTGCTGCGTGGCCAGCCGCCGTTACGGTGTGTGCGTAGTGATAATGATTGTTGCGGCAGTTGAAACCTTCGTTCAACATCCGCTTGAAACCGCCTTTGCTGTATTTATTGTAAAAGCGGTAGAGGTAGTCGTATCGCATCTGATCGACCACAATACCAACCACTAATTTAGGTTGCTGTAACGTCGATTTGGGGCCTTCCTGCGCTCTAAGCAGTAACGGAAGCACGACGTAAAGAATTGAAAAGAAAAGTTTCTTCATAACTAATGAGGTTTCCAACCTAAGTTATTTTCATATCGTTTTGAGCCAACGTATTGACCGATGGACAACGATTCAATCAGACCAATTGCCGAACGAGAGCCGCTGCACCTAATAGCGCAATGTTCTCATTTTCAGACTGAAAAATCTTTAATCGACGTAACGTTACCGGGTACGCAAAATCGGACATGCTCTCAAGCATTGCCGATTGGAAAAGTGGATACGCTTTGGCAATAGAACCGCCCAGTATAATCACCTCCGGGTCGTAGGTATACAGCACAACTTTAACGGCATTGCCAAAATGTTTGCCGAACTCCTTCCACAAATTCAGCGCTCGTTCGTCGCCCTGAAGAGCAGCCTGGTTGGCTTCTCTGGCCGTTGTGTCATGTATGATTTCAAAGAAATCACCAGCGGCATACGACTCGATGTTTTTGTCAAGATAGGGCAGCAAGCCGATCTCGCCAGCCCCGCAGTTACTTCCCGTATATAATTGATTGTCAACGATTATTCCGGAGCCGAGCCCGGTGCCAATCGCCATTCCAACCGCTGACCGATACCCTTGCGCCATGCCAAACTGGTGCTCACCAAGGATGAAGCAATTGACATCGTTATTGACGAAAACAGGTATATCAAACTCTTTTTCCAGAATATCACGTAATGCCACTTCTTCCCACGACGGGATATTCGCTACGTTATAAACAACGCCCTGCTCAATATCGACCACCGACGGAACACCGATGCCTATGCTGTTGATAGACGGCTCGATAAACGGACGTATCAGATCGATTAATTGAGCTAACGTCGCCGGAAGCGAATCTTTCTGTTCCAACACTTTGCTCCGCTGGTGAAGAATAACCCCATTTCTGACCAGCCCCACCCGAACATTTGTTCCACCTAAATCAACCCCAATAGTCATGTTGGAAAATTATTTTGTGCGTAATGAATTGATAGTCTGTAAGATTTAGGCTCTTACAGATTTAACACCGCCGAGCGGCTTGACCGGCCAGCAGCATCAAAACTTCTCAGTTTTATAGTACCAGAAACCTTAACGGGTTTCGTGTATACCGTCGATTGTGCTGTCGGTTCTGAACCGTCGGTGGTATAACGAATAGCGAGACCCGGTAATTCGACATTGGCCTTCAACAAACCGTTTTCGACGATAGCGCCGGGCAAAGGTAGTCGGTAATTGTATCCGCTATTGATACGTGCCAGCCGGGGCAGATCTTTTTGCGCTAACGTATTGGCAAATACGTTCCAGCCCGTATTTATGGCTTTTTCGCGGGCTTCGCGGTTCTCGATGGTCTCCCACGAACGCTCTGGCGCCCAGGCACTTTCCGCAAAACCGAGCAGTTTAGGTAAAATATCGTACTCGGCCATTTCGCGGCCTTTTACGGTTTCACTCCAAAGCTGCGACTCAATTCCCCGAATATTTTTGCGCGCTCCAGGCTTCATTCGTTCCAATCCGGTAAACGTGAGTGGTTTACCCATCGACGTTCGATACGTCGTTTTGAACATATCGTAAGGTGCAAAAGCCCAGTTGTTCCGCGTATCGACATAGCCAGCCCAGTAAAGTCCCGGTTCCTGCGGATCGTTGTTATAAGCCATGTCGAAGTAAAAATTCGATACGTTGCAGAGTACCACCGGATACCCCGCATTCACCAGCCGATTGCCCAAATCGAGGTCGAACAGGTTATTCCAGACGTAGGGCACCACGTTCTTACCGACAAATTCTGGATTCGGTACGTATTTCCCGTCGGCGGTTTTGTTCAGAATGGCTTCTTCCCAGGCGTGTACTTCCAGATTGCGTTTGGCAAGCCGTTCGCGCAGTTTTCGGAAGAAATACGTCTGTAGATTTTTCGGGTCTTTTATGGTTGGATTTTCTTTCAGAATCTTAGCCGCTTCCGGCGATTTGGTCCAGGAACCTTCCGGAACTTCGTCGCCACCCGCGTGCATGACGTCCATTGGTAAGCCCGCTTCTTTGTACATTTTAGTGATTTCCTCGACCACTTTTTCGTAGAAATGATACGTTGATTCGCGACCGACGCTCACTACGTTATCGGTATAACCTTGCGCTGACAAATAAACTGATTTATCATTAGGGTCGATGAGCCGATACTCATTAGCTTCCTGCTCCTTGCCTTCTTTTATAAGCCGCTGATAACGAGCTTCCATTGCCTTAATAGCCGCCCGCGCGTGGCCCGGTAAATTCAGTTCGGGTATCACTTTGATGTGCCGTTCCTTCGCATATTTCAGGATTTCGATGAAATCAGCTTTGGTATAAAAACCGCTACCATGCTTGCCTTCGGCGTACGCTTTCGGCCCCGAACCATAGGCCGGATGCAGTACAGGCGTTTCTTTGCCGGACGTATGTTCGCGCTGTGCACCAACTTGCGTCAACTCAGGCAAACCATCGATTTCGAGCCGCCAGCCTTCATCTTCGGTGGTGTAAAACAGGAAATGATTGATTTTGTAATAGGCCAGCAAGTCCAGTAGCCGCAGAATGGTTTCTTTCGTCTGGAAATTCCGGCTGACGTCCAGATGCAATCCCCGAAAACCAAACCGGGGCGCATCTTCAATTTGTGTGAAAGCCAACGTAACACCAGCCGACGGATTCAGATACGTAGCGGTCGGCATCAGCGCCAGCAAACTCTGAATGCCGTAGAAAACCCCAGCGGCATCGCTACCCGTAATCGAAACACCATTTCCATCAATGGTCAAATTATACGCTTCTTTCGCAAGGCCATTGACTTGTACAGGACCGGTTTTTAGAAAAATTCCTTTCGCTGTTGACGTACCAGAAGCAACTGAGAAATCCTTACCTGTCAATGCTTTCAGCTTTTGACTCAGCAACTTTGCTTCATTTTCAAGCCCCTTGTCAGCGTAAATCGACAGCGATGCATCGAACGCCAGCGTTCCCGGCAACGTAGTGAGTTTGACAGGCGACGGTATAATTTTCTGTAACTGGCTGGCGGGCAGCAACGTAGCGTTCAGGTTGTTTCGATACGTATTTTCGGGACTTGCCAGCGTGTACATATCGCCGGGACCACGTAGCATCTGCTCTTTCCGCGTGAAAGGCTTGATCGTATAATCAGCGATCTCGGTGATACCCTCTTCCTTGCCTTTTGCGTCGTACATCACAACGTAGAGACCCAGCGGTGCATCGGTCACTTTGGTAACGGCTTCGGTGCCTTCGTAATGAATCTCGGTTGATGAACCCGGTTTCAGGCTGAATCCTTTGTTTGGAACAAGCTTATACCAATCGCCATTAATGTGTTGAACAGTAGCCGGTTGAGGATTTTTGGCTGGAAGAATCGGCCGGGGTGACATGTTGAAAAATAGCGCCCAGTTAGCGTCGGTCAATTCTTGATCGCTATTATTGGTCAATATAAACCGCGCTTCAAACCCATCTTTAACCGAGGTGAAATTGCTCACCAATTCCCACGAAACAGCCAGTTGTTTTCCTGATTCGTTTCCTTCCTGCGCCGTACGCTGACAGCTGTTTACGCCAAGAAAAAAAAGCAAGGACAGTATAACGTAGAAACCAGCACGCATAAATAGTCAGGTTAAGTAGCCTTAATAGTACGGAAATCAGTACTAAAGATACTACTGCCGGAACCGCGCTTTTTTTACTTTTTTTAATGATATCACAACCCGCCCGACTCATTTCGCTCGATGCGCTACGTGGCTTTACCATCGCGGCCATGATTGTGGCGAATTTTCCGGGAAGCGAAGACCATGTGTACTTTACGTTACGTCATACAAAATGGAATGGTCTGTCATTCACCGATTTAATTGCGCCGACGTTTCTATTTATTGTTGGCGTTTCCATTGCACTGGCGTATACGAAAAAGCTCACGGATGGCAGCCCCAAGGGTGGATTGTACCAGAAAATTGCCATTCGCTCATTGAAGATTTTTGCTGTGGGGATGTTCCTGAATCTGATGCCCGATTTCGATTTTTCGAACGTACGCTGGACGGGAACGCTGCACCGAATCGCCATTGTGTTTCTGGTTTGCGGCATCCTGTTTCTGACTACAACCTGGAAACAGCAACTCTGGATTGGCGTCATTACGTTGGTGGCTTACTGGCTGGCGATGACGCTGATTCCTACTCCCGATGTTGGCTACGTAATACTGGAGCCTGGTCAGAATCTAGCCGCCTGGCTCGACCGAAAATTCTTACCCGGACGTATGTGGCAGAGCACCTGGGACCCTGAAGGCATTCTCAGTACGTTCCCATCATTTGTAACGACGATTACGGGAATGCTGGCTGGCCGTTTTATGCTGACGAAAAGTACGCCCACCGAAAAAGTGTCGTACCTGATGACTGCCGGCTTGTTTACGGCGGCTGCAGGTTATTTCTGGGGTCTCACTTTTCCCGTCAATGAAAATCTCTGGACTAGTTCGTTTGTGCTTATTACGTCGGGTTTTGCCGCTATGTTACTCGGGGCGGTCTATTTTCTGGTCGATGTGCTGGGTTATACGAACGGCACAAAACCCGGCGTCATTCTCGGTGCTAACGCCATAACCGTATACGTACTGGCCGACATTTTCGCGCTATTTTTTTATCGGTTCAAATTCGGAAGCCAATCGCTCAACGAGCACGTAGTAAACGGCTTAATCTCGATTGGCGTACAACCCGAATTGGCGAGTTTGTTGTATGCCCTATTTTTCATCGGCGTCAATTTTATACCGGCCTATGTGCTGTATCAGCGAAAGATTTTTATCAAACTGTAACTGTAGAGCCAAGGCATGCCTTGGCTCTACATAATTCATATGCGACTTCAAATTCTTGTCTCTGTCTTTTTCTATTGCACATTTACAACATCCCTGGCAACTCCAATCGACCTGTCGAAGGCACGTATCGTCAA
This sequence comes from Spirosoma flavus, assembly GCF_054778555.1. NCBI lineage: Bacteria > Pseudomonadati > Bacteroidota > Cytophagia > Cytophagales > Cytophagaceae > Spirosoma > Spirosoma flavus. Next base: position 409,362 of record NZ_BAAGZL010000003.1, on the reverse strand, counting down.
TACCATTACGGATAAAAAAGCCATTGGCCGAACGGTTGAAATCCTCCAGCAGGAAGTTCAGAAACGTACTGGAATTCAATTACCTGTTGCTACCAAATTTCCAAGCGATAATCAGCCTGTGATTGCATTAGCGCTGGAAAGCAACGTAGCGCAGTTGCCTGCTACGTTCCGAACCGCAATTCAAACGCTACCTAAAACGAAGGCCGAAGGTTTTAGACTGGTAACTAGTTCTCAAAACAACGTAGTACTACTTGTTGGGCACGATGCGCGCGGACTGCTGTATGGCGTTGGAAAACTCCTTCGTAAACTGGAGATGCGAACGGGTAAAATCGACGTAGCAGAAAAGTTGTCGATAGCTACCAGCCCACGCTATCCGATACGTGGTCATCAGCTGGGATATCGTCCTAAAACCAATGCGTACGATGCTTTTTCGGTAGCGCAATTCGATCAATACATTCGTGAACTGGCGTTATTTGGTGCGAATAGTATCGAGATTATGCCGCCACGTACCGACGACGACTTTACCAGTCGGCACATGAAATTGCCTGCCATCAAGATGATTGGCGAACAATCTCGGATTTGCGCTGAGTATGGATTAGATGTCTGGATGTGGTACCCGAATATGGGTGAGAATTATTCGCACCCGGATTCTATTCGGAAGGAACTGGCCGAACGTAATGAGGTTTTTGCCGCCGTCCCAAAACTCGATGCGGTCTTCGTGCCCGGTGGTGATCCGGGCGAACTGGAACCCGACATACTGTTTTCGTGGCTCGAAAAAGAAGCACAGGTTTTGCATAAATATCATCCTAAGGCCAAAATCTGGGTTTCTCCGCAGGTTTTTCGTCCGACACAAGCTTGGTTCGAAGCATTCTATAAACACGTTAATCGTGGATACGATTGGTTTGATGGAGTCGTTTTTGGGCCGTGGGTCAAGGTGCCCGTTGATGAACTTCGGAAACGTATCAACCCGAACGTCCCGATTCGGCATTATCCCGACATTACGCATAATTATAGTTCACAATATCCAGTGCCGCATTGGGATTTGGCCTGGGCGATGACGCTCGGGCGGGAGAGCATCAATCCGCGTCCGCATGACGAAAAAGCCATTCATAACGCGCTTGATGAATACGGGGCGGGTAGCATCAGTTATTCAGAAGGGACGAATGATGACGTCAATAAATTCGTCTGGAGTGACCAGGACTGGAATCCCGAAACACCTGTTATTGAGACGCTACGTGACTACGCCCGGTTGTTTATTGGGGCTGATTACAGCGAATCAATAGCGCAGGGAATTCTTGCTTTAGAGCGAAATTGGCGCGGAAGCCTGCTAACGAATGACGCCGTCGACCGAACGATGATGCAGTGGCGAGCGATGGAAAAAACGGCCCCTCGTAACGTATTACAAAACCCTCGTTTTCAGATGGGTCAGATTCGGGCCTACTACGATGCGTACACCCGCCACCGGCTTCAATACGAAACCGATCTGGAACGACAAGCCCGTGAGCGGCTGGAAAGTATTGGCTCTGGCGGCTCATTAACCGCGATTCGGGAGGCCAATGCAATTTTGGAAAAAGCCTGGAAAATCCCCATTCTGCCAACGTATCGACAAACCTGCTTTGCCTTAGCTGATTCGCTATTTAAAAGCATCGGCGCTCAGTTGACCATTGAAAAGCACGGAGCCATGTCGGGACGTGGAAATTTTGTGGATAATATTGACATTCCGCTTAACGACTCTCCCTGGTTGCAATCGCAACTGGCGCAGATTGAAAAAATAACGGATGAGCAAGCGCGGCTACAGAAAATTCGGGAGATGCTTCATCGTACCGACCCTGGCCCTGGTGGGTTCTACGATCATTTTGGTGATCCAGCGAGTTGGTACCGCGTCGTTTCGGGAGAGCCGTGGGACAAAGATCCGGGCAGTTTACGTTCGCCCAGAACTGGATTTGGTGTGGGATTGGTGGGTGTTGAATGGGTAGACGAGATAAAAGCGACGGGTTTTAAAGGACAGATTACGCCCCGCGTCTGGATGAAACAGGCCAAAACATTGTATGATCAACCCTTAAAAATCGCTTATTCCGAACTTGACCCGACCGCTACGTACCGCATACGGATTGCCTACACCGGGCGCTTCCGTTCGCGTATGAAGCTCACCACCGACGATGGCTCAACAATCCACGATTTTATCCAAACGGGCGAGCAACCCATTTACGAATTCGACGTACCGAGAACAGTGTCGGCCGATGGTTCTGTTACGTTCATCTGGACCTGTGGCGAAGGTGAACGTGGCTCGCAGGTAACCGAAATCTGGCTAATCAGGAAACCATAAAAAATCGCTCTACAGCAGCTTCTATTCTGCTGTAGAGCAAACGGGCATCTATTAGTAACTTGGCGGAATCTTATTCCAAACGCTATCTAATTTTCTGGACATTGATGAAACATACGTACTGGCTCCTGTTACTGGGTTTTCTGATGAGTTACACGTTACCCAAAGACGTACCGGAAGCTGTTGAAGACCCAGAATTTCCGGATGCGATTGTCAACTTTACGCCTTACAAAAACAACCCTGTTTTCAAAGGAACAGGTACGTCTACCTGGGATGAAAACATTCGCGAACGGGGCTACATTTTACACGAGGGCGATACGTATCATTTGTGGTACACGGGTTATAAAAAAGGCAAAGGTGAACCCATGCAACTGGGTTATGCTACGTCGCCGGACGGGTTGAACTGGACGCGCTACGCCGGAAATCCGATCCATACCGAAACCTGGGTTGAAGATATGTCGGTGATTAAAGTCGATGGAACGTATTATATGTTTGCCGAAGGTAAGGGCGATATTGCCCATTTGCTGACCTCAACAGACCGGATTCACTGGCAGGAACGTGGGCCGCTCAATATTCACTACGTTGATGGCAAACCACTCAGTGAAGGTCCTTTTGGTACGCCCGCTATCTGGAAAGAGAAAGATATGTGGTATCTCTTTTACGAACGTAAAGACGAAGCTGTCTGGCTGGCGACATCGAAAGATTTGAAAATCTGGACGAATGTGCAAGATGAACCGGTACTAAAAAAAGGACCTGACACGTATGATAGTCACGCGGTGGCGATGAATCAGATAATTCGGTATAAAGGCCATTACTACTGCTATTACCATGCTTCGGCCTTCAAAGATTGGCGCGAATGGTCGACCAACGTAGCGATGTCAGACGATTTAATTCACTGGAAAAAATACTCCGGAAATCCTATTGTCGGCAATAATTGCTCCAGTAGCATTCTCGTTCCCGATGGTGATACGTACCGTTTATATACAATGCATCCGGCAGTGAATGTATATTTCCCGAAACGATGAAAAGGTACTTATTGTAAAATGCACCAACTATCACTCTAAAACGAGAATAAAATGAAATCGCGTTGTTCAACAGAACAACGCGATTTCATGAAACAAGAATAATTAATAGTTATCGGCGCGGTAGGAAAACTGATTGAAAATCAGATTAACAGCTTCCCTGACTTTGCCTTGCTGACGGTCGAAACCGTTGTCGGTTGTCAGACCTGACGCCCATCCTGTCCAGATTACCTGATCGGTCTTGGTATCGACAAGATTGATCAGAATAGTACCTGCGTCGACTTTTACATCCTTTTCTTCTCCAAGCGTCTGTACCTCACCGGGTCGGAAATAATCGGTTCCGCTGTTCGTGTATCCTCTGATGGTGGCTGGTTTGTCGAATACCCGAAAGTTGATCATGAGATCACCATTTTGGGGTAGGATTCTATAGCCCCGGCCGTCCATTGCAAAAGCCACTGCTTCCCGAACTTGTTTCTTTAGAGTCGCGTCGTTGAGGAAATAAAGACCAGCATCCTTTTTGCTCCCTATCTGCGATGCCCAACTATATGTTTTATAGCGACTAAAGTCTGTGTTGGGTTTGGCTTCGCTACTAACTACGACATTCTGTGCTTGTGTCAGGCTGGCAGATAGGGCCAGCACTGTGATGAAAAATAACCGTTTCATGTTTGCTTCGTATTAATTTAGGTTTTATTCTCTTTATTAACTTTATCCTAATGTAAGGTGCTTATTAAAAGGTAGTTAAATCGAAATTTGGATCATATGCGTTATCAATATCTACTGTATTCCAAGCGTAGCTAATGCGTTTGTTATGAGGTGCTATAACTGCTGCCGAGCAGTATAAATATGCTTTGTATGAATACAACGCGTAAATAAGCCGGGCTCTGAAACGCAAAGAGTGACGTAACGGAACCCGGCTTGTTCGCTTAAAATGTATGTATTTCATGTACTCTTCTGGCAAAAGTTAGCCATTCGCTACACGCCAGTTTTTGCCCGAAGTGTCTTGGGCATACGTATCAAAGAAGTAGATATAAGTTAAAAGGCTAGGCAGGGGTTCTTCGAAACGGGTTAATAATCGTAAATGTGCTCAATCTTCACCTGCTGGTCCTGAACGTAGCGGATGGTTTTATCCAGCCGGCCGACAGTGGTGACCAGGGCAACGCGTTTTGTACCGGGTTTGGTTAAGATGGGCTGCGTAAAAACGACCTGAAAATCGAGCAGATTCGGTTGCCAGGATTCCGGGCCAAGAATGGTTAGTAAAAGAGCGGAATTGTTACCCGCGATTTCTCGGAACGTAACACCTTGCTGGACCAATGCCGATGCGGCCGGATTAAACGCTTCGTAGCGGGGGAGAAGCAACAGCGCTGAGCCGTCGGGATAGGTTTGCAGTGTCTTGGACTTAGCAGGTAACGTAGCAGGGGCTTTATCGACAATGACGGCTGTCGTTAGGAGAGCTTCGTCATAAGCGGCTTTCGTGCCAAGTTTAATCAGATAGCCATAGCCTGCTTTTACCAGTAACTCCGTCAGTAACATGTACTTCCGTTCGCATTTTCGGAAGAAGTGCGGTCCCCAGAATGAGGTTTCGCGAAAGAGTCGGGGAATGCGTGATTTGAAATCAAATTCATACCAGGGCAGCTCCCGAATAAAATCGACGTAATCCTGCGTAAACTGCGCGTTGAATTTGTCTTCGTCAGTCACTACGTCGCCATTAGGTGGGTCTGTCAGTCGGCCAACGACCGTTTCGTAAAGTGCTTTCAGGGCGTACTCAACGGAGGTGCTTACGCCAATCACCCAAATCATGACGTGATAGCCCGTGTTGAACGGAAACGCTTCTTTAATCTGGTCATACATAATGCCGTAGCTCTGCCAGATCTGCCGAACGTGACTCATGTATGGGAACGTAGTGGTGGTGTGAGAATGGGCGTAATCGGCAATTTCGGCGGGACTGTGTACCAGAAACCATTCTGGATACGTCAGAAACGTCTGGTCGGCGGGGCGAATATGTTCTTTGGGCGTGACCGGATGCTGGTTACTCACCAGCCAGTCTTTAGGAACAACGCACCCTTTCCCTGCCGGAATAGTCAAGTTATTACGCTTGCCGCGAAAAAACAGGAAAATAGCCAGCACAGCCATAATCACTGCAAGAATCGGAAGTCGGAGCATAAGTTACGGAAGGTTAATAATTCCAGGTTAAATTGGCGATTCGGAACGTAATCTGGCGCGTACCCTGCCCGGCAAATTCAACGTCGACAGTCATGTTTCGGGATGCTTTCAATTGACGGATAAACTCCTTTTCAGAATCGAAAAAAATTACATTGGCACTTCCATTCTCAGCTGCCGAAAATGCATACTTAACAGGTGGCCGACTATCGAAACGAACGCGGGCATTTCCGCCCTGAAAACTTCGGTTAAACTGCCCTTTTGATACCTGAATGTACACGTGCGTATCACTTTCCCGTTTGCGCAGCGTCAACGTAGCAACCGAACCGCCCGAATACGGAAACTCAAACTCCAGTAATTTCGGCGACGTAATGGACGCTTTATAAACGGTACGTCCTTCTTTATCAACTCGGTTACTATACTGCCACGTATCGCTTCCGGCTACGTTCCCTTTACCAGAAACCTGCGTTTTTGTTACGTTGTCAACGGGCCGTACCGCATTCGTATCCGACGTAATGGCCGACGGTTTTGTGGCGGTCGATGGCGAGGATTTCTTTTTCTCGGCGCAACCCAAAAAGGTGAAAAGGATTACCAAAAGAACCCGGCAGCTCGAACCCAACGTAGCGTTTTTTGAATCGCCAATCATCACTTTTTGGTGAACAAAGCCATCGTATTATCCGACGGGTCGTTGGCCTGAAGCAACCGCTTTCCGGCGTCGGTAAATCCAGCCTTTTCAATGATTTTACTCCATTCCTCAATGGGTTTGAAGTCTTTGTAATCCTTCTGGTCGACTTCCCAGGTGATATTCAATCCCAGATTAAAAACCGTATGTACCAGCGACACGAACGTAGCCATATCAGGGGTCTTAACGTCGTGGTCGCGGAGGATGAACCACCCGCCCGGCCGCAGAATCCGATGAATGGACGCCAGAAATCCCGGAAGTTTTTCGGGACGTGTGTGGTGCAGGCCAATCAGACACGTAACCAGGTCGACGCTCGCGTCAGGAATTTCGCTGGGGGTGATCGGGTCAAAATCCTGCGATTCGATGAACGTACCCAGTTTAGCTAATTGCCCCCGTTCCATAATATCAGCAGGGCTGAAACTGGGCGCTTCATTGTTAATCAGGTAAATAGGCCCACTCACAGGCAGGCTTTTACGCAAATCGCTGATATATCGGCCTGTTGAACCAATTTCGACGTAGCCATTGACCTGCGCACCGGCGGGCAGTAATTCCAGCATTTGCTTGGTCATTTCCTTTTTCTGAACCTTCAGCGCCGGTAGCGCATAGGTCAGTTCCGACAGAAACGGCTTGATGCTGGAGAGTTTATCCTGGATTTTTTTATAGATCCGTTCATCTGTGGTTTCGGTTTTGGTGACCTCGCCAATCAAATGATGGAACTTGTCTTCAGGGTATAAATGAAACACGACCTGAAGGAAGCGGTAAAACGCATCACGGGGTTTGGTGTTGTCAAAAACGGCGTGAAATTCTGAAGTTGCCATGTGGTTTTAAAGTTATAGGGTCATAAAGTTGTAGGGTTGTAAAGTTGTAGGATTTGAAGGCACGCCAATCAACTCTACAACTTTATAACTCACCTGTATAATACGTATCCCAAAATACATTTCGAAACCGGAAATCCGGGTCCAGTTTTTTCTTCAATGCAAACAGTTTGCCCGCGTTTGGATAAGCCCGATGAAACTGCTCCGACGTAGCATGTGCCTGATAGGGAAGGTAATACGCTCCTCCTACCGAGACAACTGCGTCAATCAGTTCGCGGGTCCATATAGCAACCGCGTTTTTGGCGACGTTGTTTGTGCGCTGCTTGTAGTACACCACAAACGCAAAGACTTCTTCGCGTGCCCAGGCGAGATACGAGCCCGCATCAGGCAAGGCGTGACGTACCGATACGTTAATCACATTGACCCGATAGCGATTAAAAATCTCGCTCATTTTCGCGGCAAATTCCTCGAAATGACGTACCGGAATAAAGTACTCCTGCAAAACGTAGGTGCGCGATGACCGCGAACGGGGTTCCAGTTCCGCTACGTCGTAACCAGCCTCGTAGTTGCGCCAGTGGATAGGCTTGGACATATACAGAAGCGGATCAACAATATACTCGCGACGCCATCGGCCGAACATGGTTTCGGTAAATGCCCACATGAAATATCGCTCCAGCGGATAGGATTCGCGTAGCGGCATCAGGCGGGTTTTTACGGTTGGTTTTTTATCTGTTTTCACCCACGTAACGGCCCGCATGTTCATGAACGCGGGCGGATACATGTCGCCGTTGTGAAAAACGGCTTCGGTATTATCCCGTATAGAATTCAAGAAATATTGACGATACTTCGAATAGGTCAGTTTGTGAAATTGGCGTTCTACGGCAACGTTATCTTCCAGATCCAGCTCGGCCGTTACGATGACGCCCAGCCCATTGTAACCGCCAATTGCTCCGAAAAAAATCTCCGAATTTTCCGTTCGGCTGGCTTTTACCAACGACCCATCGGCCAGCACCAATTCGATCGAACGCACCGACAAAATCAGTGGCCCGTGTCCCATGTAACGCCCGTGAACATTTACACTCAGCGACCCGCCAACGGTAAAATTGGCGTATGTCTGCATGATTTTGACACTCAGATCGTGCTGGTCAACGTAGCGTTGGATGTCGCACCAGCGAATACCGGTTTGCACCAGAATCGTTTTGGCTTCTTTCGAAAAATTCAGCACCTGATTCAATCCGCGCATGTCGATGTGGAGACTGTTCGGGCTGGCCGTTTGCCCACCCATGCTGAAGCGCCCGCCACCGACTGAAATCGGCCCGGTAGTCGTTCGAATACGTTCCTGTAATTCTGCAATTGACGCCGGGCGAAATGCGTCGGCTACGACTACCGGATTCAGTTTCGTTACGTCGTTGATGATACGTTCCGACGTAGTGCCGCCCGGAACCGGCAGTCCGTTGTCGTTTTTTAGATAGTCAGCGGCTTCATTCGGAACGGTACCGAATTGATTTTTTACTTTGTCGCCCCGCCGAAACCCGAGTCGATAAATTAACCAAAGAGCGCCAAGTACCGGAATTAAAACGGCTAATAACCAATACCCTGAGCGGTTGGTATCGTGCAGCCGTTTGGTGGCTGTGGCCGTTAAAGAACCAAGCAGAAGCGGATAGAGAACATACGTAGCGCCTTCGCCGAGACCATCATAAAGAAGCGTGTGCAGTACGTAAAACGTACTCCAGATAAATACCGAAACGAGCCAGTACGTCGACCGGTTGATACGTCCACGGAGGGTAAACAGAAGGTAGCTAAGGGGTAATTTGTCTTTCAGACGCATAGGTCTGGCAAATATAGCCGGAAACCAATCAGTTGCCTGATTCACAAGGATTCACCTTACTGAAAGGCAGCGCTGAACGTGGTTGATCCTGTTGATGTATGGAAAAATGGTATTATCACCATCAACTGGCTAAAACACATGTTTGTTATGAGAAGACGCCGAACCTACGTACCGCTACGTATCGATTTTACACCATTTGTATCAATCGCGCTGTTGCTGATTATCTTTTTCTTCTGGACGAAACTAGCGGCAAAACCGAATGTAATGCGGGCCTATCTGCCGGAACGGTTTTGCTATTGGGGAGCGGGCCTGGTGCCTGATGCCAATATTTTGCTATTGAAAAATAACCGTATCGGTTTTCTGACTTATAGTGCCGACGGCACCGAGGCCGAACTTGTAGAAACTGGCTTTTCTGCGAATGGACTCAAAAAGAAATTGGCCGGTATTATGTCGAATCACGATTATGGCGCCGTTGTCATGGTTACACCTACGAAAGAATCAACCTACAGGAATCTAGTTGATATACTGGATGAACTGCGAGTTGCCGGTAGGATTTGGTATCAGCTAAATACGTCGCTAACGCCAGAGGAACAGGCACTTCTGCGGCATTATGATCATTATAAAATCAGTCAGCCTACCCAAACGCGCCTTCTGATTCGGAAATGAACGTATCAATCAACGCGGCTGACTCCGATCCAGAATCCGTTTCAAACGACCGCCGATAAAACTGCCCACAAAAGTCAGAATCATGGAGCCGTACAGACTGAAAATTTCTACCTCACTATCTACATTATTGGTCGGATGCTCCAGAAAAAAGGTGTAGACAATCCAGATGGTAGCCGCCTGTATAATTGCCAGAAACCAGCCTCTACGTGGCTCCAGCACACCCACTGCCGTGGCCGTCAACGTAGCAACTAGGAAAGGAAGGTGAGCGGCTATGGCAATCTTGATACAATATAATAATAGCGCACATCCAAGAAGGGTGAGCGCTACGTTCAGGATAAGTTTTCGGTCGAAAAAAGAAGCATTCATAGGTGACGAAAAACAAAAGTGAATAGTAAAACATGCACAGCCTCAGCATGCTCTACTATTCACTCTACATTTTTCAGTTCTTACTGGTTCACGTAAACGCTGCCGCTGCTGGCCGATAACGTAACGGGAATACCACCGCCGTTGAGCGTCCCTTTGATGCGGTTTTTATCGGTGTCGCCACTGAAGTTGTTCAGCGGGATTTTGATGTTGTTACCGCTCAGGTTGAGGGTCAGGCCTTTATCGAGTGGCATTCGTACGTGGATGCTGCCTGCACTGGTGCTCAATCGAACGTATTGACCAAGTTTCGACAACGATACGTCGACGCCACCGGCGCTGGTGCTGGCGTCGATGCTGCCTGCTACGTCGGCCAGTCGAATTGACCCGCCTGACGTACCGGCTTTTACGTCGCCTTCGATGCTTTCGCCGTGTACGCTGCCGCCACTGGTTTGCGCATCGACGTTGCCTTTCAGATCGTTCAGGCGGATGCTGCCACCCGACGTGTGCAGGCGCATCGCTCCCGAAGACGATTTTGCTTCAATCGACCCGCCCGATGTTTGCAGATCTAGCTGGCCCGACGGACCGGCTATGCAACGGTCGAGGTGAATGCTGCCGCCGGAGGTTTGCCCGTTTACGTCGCCTTTAATGTCGTTCATGTGCAGGCTGCCACCGCTGGTGCGGAATTTCTGATTTCCCGTCAGCGACGCCAGATGAATGCTGCCTCCCGACGTACGCAGGTCGGTTGTTACGTTGCGAGGGGTGTAGAATTTAAAGCCAATGCTGAGCGATTTTTTCCAATTGTTGTCGTTGCCTCGGCGTTTGGCAATGGCCACAATGGTGCTGCCTTCCTGAGCGATGGTAATGTCGTAATCCTTCAGGCGTTCTTCGATTTCTTCTTTATCGAGTTTGTTGTTCCAGTTGTTGGCCCGCACATACATTTCAACTTTGGCGTTCATGTCGGTGCCGCCTTCAATGGTCAGGCTGCCGCCCGATGTTTCGGCACGCACTGCGTTGATGTTGCCCGAGAAGGTTTTGGTTTGGTAAGGAGTATCGCGGTCGTCGTTGCCATTGTTGGCCAGGGTGGTTAGCGAGAAGGTTGCTACGCCAAGCAAAGTCAGAAAGAATTGATTTCGTTTCATACGATGTTGTTTAATATACGGCTGAAAGATGCCGCTCGCTTGACGAAGGTTGCATGAACGGTTTCAAAATCTGCCATCTCGACCAAAACTATTTTAGTAGAATTCGGTGGTTTATATAATTACGTATGTTCATTTTGAGGGTATAATAATTAATTTTATGTCTAGAAATACCTATAGCCGTAGCATTGATACTCACTCTTGAAGAAATTCATTCACTGTGATTATTTGCCAGATATAGTAGGCTGATCTTCTTCAATTGACTATTTTTTGGTTTGAATTAAGCTATGAGCCTAAATAACCTTTCGAGAATAAAGAAAACAGGAACGTTTGTCCTTCTGACGAATTCCTTCGCTTGACACAAGTTTATCCAGGCTCAATAAACAGGCCCTAGTCGTTAATTAGTAATTGTCTTATTACGTATCGTGATTCTTAATCCTCTATGAACCACGTTTTTACCCGAATTCTCTTACTGGGCTTTTTGCTGGTCAGTACCCAGACGACAAAGGCGCAAAATGCGGTGATTGATAGCATGCGCCATCGGCTTTACGTCCCCATGCCTGATACGTCCCGCATCTACGTCTACTACGATGTTGTTTTATATTTTTATAAACGTAACCAGCTCGATTCCACTACGTTGTATCTGGAAAAGATGCTGCCTATTTGCCAACGGGCACGTTTCAAAGCAGGTTTGGGCTACTATGAAATGATGACCGGCCTACTGGACCGTATACGGGGTAACTATGAAACCGCAGTAACCCATTTACAAAAAGCCCTTACGTTGTATGAACAGAGTACCATGCCTTCCGATGTAGGTATGGTTTACATAAGCCTGGGTTATTTGTATAAACAGATGGGAGAAATACATCATCTGACCGATTTAAACCGGAAAGCCATTCATTATTTACTACTCGGTGTTCCTATTAATAAGGCCTCGCCTGTACTGTATCGGCTGGTGCAGAATTATATCAATCTGGGTATAAACTACGAGGATCTGAATGAAATGGAAACGGCTCATCATTACTACCTTTTGGCTCAGGAGCGGGCTGAAAAAATTCCTGATGGTGAAGATTTTTTACGGACTGTTCTAAATAATATCGGCAACCTTTATCTGAAACGACGGAAACCCGAACAGGCTATTCCCTATCTAAAACGATCGCTGGCTATCAACCAGAAGCTCCGCCGGCCGTCCAGTATGGTGCATAATTACCGGAACTTATCAACCGCTTATCTGGACATTAATCAGCCAAAAATTGCGCTGGATTATGCGCATCAGGCTCTCGCTACGTTGCCGCAAACGAATGATGCTACGTTAAGCCCATCGGTACTTCGGGTATTGCGTCAGGCACTGGCTGCTACGGGTCAATATCAACAGGCTTACGAGTATTTTCTTAAAGAGAAATTGGGCGAAGACTCGTTATTGACGATCCAGAAAGCGCAGGCAATCACTAAGTTGCAGGGGCAATACGAACAAAAAAAAGCGCAGGAACTGGCCGCTATTCAGGCTCGGCTCGAACTCGAAAAAACGCGGGAAGTGTCGCAAATAGAAGCCCACAACGCCCGCGAAATTGCGCAGATTGAAGCCGATCGTAAACGGCGGGTTGCCCAGATTACGGCTCAGGCCGAAGTGGAGAAAACCCGCGCAGTAACGGAGGTACAAACCCGTTACGAAACGGCTAAAAAATCGAAACAGATTGTTGAATTAGACCAGCAGAATACCCGTAGAATGAATCAAATGGCCTATCTGGGTGGCGGGCTAGGGCTGGTTTTGCTGCTGTTGGGCGTTAGTGTTGCTCAGTATCGAACCATTCGAAAAACGAACGGAAAGCTGGTCGATCAAAACCAGATTATCGTGACCAGTAACGAACAATTGGCCGAGCAATCCGACCAGTTGCGGACGTTGATACGTGAATTGCACCACCGGGTCAAAAATAATCTGGCCATTGTGTCGGGATTGCTCAGCCTGCAAACGTATCGCCTGACGGATTCGGGTGCGATTGAAGCCATGCAGGAGAGCCAGCGACGCGTGGAGGCTATGGCGCTGATTCACCAGCGATTGTACCGAACCGACAAAACAACGGCGATCGATATGGCGGCATACATCACCGAATTGGCTGACGGCCTGCGGGTTGCTTATGGATATGAACCGGATGGATTTGATTTGACCGTTCAGGTAAGTGCCGCAAATCTGGACGTTGATGTGGCGATCCCATTGGGGTTAATTCTGAATGAACTACTAACTAATTCGTTCAAATACGCTTATGCGCAACGGTCGGCGCAGGGCGAAAAACCAGTTTTACTAGTGGCTCTTCACGGTAAAAAAGAACTTACGCTCGAAGTTCAGGACAATGGACCGGGGGTAGATTTAAACATTTGGCAGAATCCCGATGTTGAATCGACTTCGTTTGGTCGGCAACTGGTTTGGGCTCTCACCGAGCAGCTTGAGGGAAATCTTTCGGTATTGAACCGCCCTGGAGCTTATTTCCGACTGACAATTCCGCGATTGAATTAATCTGTAAACCCTGATGGGAAGCGAGCAGCTACGTATTTTGATTGTTGAAGATGAAGCCATTCTGGCCCTCGACCTGAAAGCCAAGCTACAGAGCGAAGGGTACGTAGTAGTCGGTACGGCTCCAACCGGAGCGCGGGCATTGGAGATTTTCGGGCAGCAACCCGTTGATTTAGTCTTGTGCGACGTGCATCTGAAAGGCGAAATAGATGGCATAGAAACCAGTCGGCAACTGCTGGCGATTCGGGTGGTTCCCTTAATTTACCTCACCGCTTTTTCGGATGCTGATACGTTACGTCGCGCCAAGCAAACGGCTCCCGCAGCGTATCTGGTCAAACCCGCTAACATTGCCCAGCTACGTATCGCCATCGAGTTGGCCATTAGTAATTTTGCCCGGATTAGTGCAACGCCAGCCAGTAAGCCTGTCTCCGACGTAGCGCCTGACGGCGACCGCGACTTGAATCGGGATACGATTCTACGTATTGAAAATCAGATTTTTATTAAAAGTAATCAGCAGTTTGTACGTATCAACCTGGCCGACGTACTGTATCTATCTGCCGAAGATATCTATACGACCTTCGTTACGTCGCAGAAAAAATACGCGCTACGTCTGTCGCTGGGGCAAGTGCTAGAACGTATTGATTATGGATGGTTTGTCAGAATTCACCGTTCGTATGCTGTAAATATCGGCCATGTCGACGCCTTCAACGAGCAGGAAGTGAACATTGGAGCCATGCAGATTCCGCTGGGGCGCTCGTATCGGGAAACGTTTATTCGTCGGTTTACTTTTCGGTGAATATAGTTTCAATAAGTTCACCTACCAAACCAGGTTATTTACCTACCATAGAGGGACGCTGACCTACATTCTACAGCAAAAAAGTGCCCAAATGAGCAGATTTGACGAGAGAATGCAACCTGCACCGGTTGTTCACCTTCCTCAAAATGCTTATGATTACTTTTTACTTCCATCGCCTAAAACGCCAGTTTCCTCGTAGAACAGGACCGTTTGCACTGCTCCTGTTTATGCTGGCTTTCCAACCCGTAGTGGCCCAAACGATCCGCTACGTGAAAACGAGTTCGTCTGGTTCAGGGAACGGGTCATCCTGGGCCAATGCCACGAGCGATCTCCAGCAGGCCATCAACGCCAGTAACGCCGGCGATCAGGTCTGGGTAGCCGCCGGAAGTTTCAAACCGGGACCCGCTGGCAATACCGATCGGACAATCAGCTTTACGTTGAAAAGCGGGGTATTAATCTATGGTGGTTTTGCCGGAACCGAAACCGCGCTAGGCCAGCGCCAACTCTCCAGTCCGTCGTCTACTACGTTGTCGGGCGAACTAAAAGACCCGGCGAGCCGACTCGATAACAGCTATCATGTGATACGTAACACGGGCGCACTAGCTAACGGTACTACGTTGGATGGCTTTACCATCAGTGGTGGGTATGCCGATGGCGACGGTGCAAACATGTGGGGTGGCGGCTTGGTCAATACGCCAGCGGCCAACCTGACGGCATTCATCAAATTGCTGAACTGCTACTTCACCAATAACTACAGCCGAACAACGGCCGGGGCTATTTTGTCATTCGCCACCACCAATGGATCGACTACGCTGGAATGTTACAACTGTACGTTTGATGCGAACTCGACCAAGTACGCTGGTGGAGCTGTTTTTATGGGCCGAAACGAATATGACCAGCAATACATGACAAACGCTGGCACCAACAAAGGAACCTTTGAAGACTGCGTATTTAAAAACAACAAAAACTTTCAGGAAGGACAGGGAGCCGCGGTTTTTCTGAATAATCGTAACGACCAGAACAGCATCAATACCTTTAGAAGGTGCTTTTTCAGAGACAACCTGTCTACCAACGAGTTGAATGGACCCAAGAATAATACGGAAGCGGGAGCCGTATACAATCTCGATGGGTCACCCAAGTTTATAAGCTGCGGTTTTACGGGGAATTCAGCCAATAATGGTGGGGCGTTCACTACCTATAATAACAACCAGTCTTCGCTGGCCCGGCCGACATTTACCAATTGTAGTTTCACGAAAAACGTGGCTGCGGGCAGCTTTCCGGAAGGTAGCGTTTTCTATGTAGGAACTCGCTCACGCGTTCTTCTGGAAAATTCGATTGTTTTCGACAACGGAGGCAGTAATACCATTCGCGTTTATGACACCGGATTTTCATCGGTGTCGGCCACGTCATCTTTATTCGACAATACGGTTACGACCTTCACCGGTACCGGCAACAACGCGACCGCTACCAACCCATTTAGTAATACGACTACGCTGGCCACGCTCCCTTGTACGCCTGTCCTAAATGGAAGCTATCCGGCTCTGGCGACTCCGGCGCTGATTGGCACGATTGATTTAGCAGGGAACCCCCGGCTGGTCGGCAATGCGGTGGATCTGGGCGCTGTAGAATATCAGAGTGCACTCACTACTGCCGCAGGCGGAACGATCACTTATTTGAACCGAACCGGCTCGACAACAATTTGTGCTGGAGCCAGATTAACAACCCTTCGCAGTGGCGACGATGGTTTTGCTCCAAAGGGCTATGCCTGGGAAAGTAGAACGAATGGCGGCTCCTGGCAGACCATCAGTGGGCAAAATGGTACTACACTACCCACTATAGAACAAATAGTGAATGGGCAAACCAGAGAATTCCGGCGGCTTTCAATCGATTGCAATAACACACCCGTCTATAGCAACGTACTGACGTTTGTTCCTTCCAGTACGGTTATTTCGCCCGGCAGTATTAGTGGGCCGCCCTTAGTACCCGCACCACAGGAAGTAGTGCTTTCGTTTACCAGCGTAACAGGCGGATCGGCTGAAGCATCGCCTTTTACTACGTACTGGCAGCAAAGTGATGATAATGGCGTCAGTTGGGTAACGCTTTCCAACACAAATGCGCAAAGCACTACGTTACCCGCGCTGAATGCCGGCGAAAACACGTCCAAAGAGTTTAAATTCAGACGTATCACCTCGAACGTTTGTAGCCTGACGGCGGCTTCGAACGTAGTGACCGTGAAAGTTGTGAACACGGTTGGGCTTATTTCAGGAAAGGTAGTTAGTCGCGACGGTATTACGCCGGTTGGGGGCGTTACAATTACGGCGGTACGTAACACGACGGGATTGGCCGGTAGTCCGGGAACCATGACCTACACCGCCGTAACGAGCGATGGCAGCGACGGGGCGCAGGGAACGTATCGAATTCCGGTATACTGGGGGATGACGAATACCACAACTCCGGCTTCGGTAACCGCATCGCTGTTTACCATTACGGCCAGTTTTACCGGGCATACGTTTTCAGACCCGCAGAATCGGACGCTCAACCAATTCAACTCGCAGGTGAGTGACGTAAACTTTACAGACTATACTACGTTCTCGATCAGTGGTTCTGTCAGCCAAACCTGTCCGGATTGTATTACGGGCACCACTGGGCAAACACCAGGAACCGGTTTTGTCAGTTGTCCGCTCGATTCCGTTCAAATGGAAGTGCGTGGTGTTGGCTATTTGAACCAGAGCCAGAGCGGCTTTCAGAATGATCAGTATGGGCGGTATGCGCTGGTCGTGCAGAATCCGACATCTTACACCGTGTCGGCATCCTACAAAAACCTGACGTTTACACCGCCTACGCAGCTGATTAACGTAACGAGTGATGTGTACAACTTAACCTTTACGTCGCCCACTTCCCGAACCATCGAAGGGCGAATCTCGGCGGGTTGCGACGATGCGATTGGCTCGGCTGTTTTAGAATTTGCGGATATTTTGCCAAATGCCGCCGACGGTACAACACGCACCTCGTGCTTCCGAAAACAAATAAATACGACCAGCGACGGCTATTTTCGGGTGGCGCTGCCTGCCCGCAAGTACAAAGTCAGGGTAGTCAGTTTTACGGCAAGCACAACTTCTGTAATAGGAACGGACGTAGCACCATTTATCAACACACTTCCAGGGGATTCGCTCATTCGCGATCTGACCAGCACGACCGCCGTTACAAAACTCAACCTCGTTTTTCAGCGCCCACCAACCCTGGCATTGGTAGGTCTACCAGCGGCTTGTAACCTGCAAACACCAGCGGTACTGGAACAAGCGCGGCCTTATTCGCTATCCGTAGTTGCTTATCAGGGGCCGGTTAGCAAGGGATGTTTGGTGCCAAGTGCTCCCGTTGCCAGCACGGCTACCAGTACGTCGGCCAGCAATACGTCGGCCACCAGCCAGACCGTGCTGGTAAAGACAGACATACGTACCGGCGAAGACGAAGAAGCGAAATTTAGTTTGGTGAAGTCAGTAGTGAGCCTGACCATTACGCCGGGCGTGCCCAACATTATCAGCCCATACACCCGGTCAATTAATGCGCAGTATACAGATGCCTATGGGCGATTGGCTACTATCGGGCCTGTTCCGGTTGTGGTGACGGGTTTAAAATCTGATACCGCTACGTATACTACCTCCTCTCCCGAAATACCGCTGTTAGTATTGCATGATCCCCCGGGAGACAATAGCTACAGTAAGTGGAGTAAGAGCACCTCGCAGGAGCGGGCCGTGAAGTTTTACAGTGCCACGAATAACACCACCAACGCCTGGCTGGAAGCCAAACTGGGTACGAAGTTTTCGACGGGAATAGGAGTCGAAATTGAAAATGAAGTGTGGGGAAAGTTGGGCGGCAACGTAGAAACGTCGGTTAGTAGAAACTCGGGAGGAGAAACAATTCTGAAATCGACAATTCAGGACGACGTATCAACGTCTGGCTCCCCCGATTATATTGGCGATGCGGCCGACGTATTTATTGGTGGTGCCCTCAATTTCTTCTACACAACGGCCACGGTTATTTCAGTCAATCCGGCTTCGTGCAGTGTGGTGTCGACCAAGCAAATCGTTATGGCGCCGAATGGCATTAAAACGCAGTTTTACTATACGGATGACGACATTCGGAATCTGGTTATTCCGAAACAGCGACTGATTGCTACGACCAACCCAACCAGCCTGTCGGCTCAGGAAGCCCTTCGGCAGATCAATGTGTGGGAGCAGGTGCTCAAACGGAATGAAGACAATAAAAAACAGGCTGAGTTTGTCGAAAACAGAACGTTCGGTAGTGGCGTTGAAATCAGTAAGACCCTGACGCGCTCGGCTTCGAAATCCACGACGATCGAATTTGCAATGTATATCGATGCGGGTGTTGCTGCGAGCGCAGGTCTTGAAATCGGTGGTTCAGGGGGCGAGCTTGGGACTTCCGTTAATTTCAAAATGGAGTCGGGCGGTAGCAATACACAGACTGAAACCGAAGAAGTTAGCACGGGGTATTTCCTGAAAGATGACGATCCGCGCGACAACATTACGGTCGATATTAAAACCGACCCGGCCTACGGCACGCCTGTTTTCTCGGTGCTCGGTGGCGAAACCAGCTGCCCGGCTGAACCCGGTACCATAACGCGCGATTTAGCTCAGTTCAACGCTCCAGTTACAACGGTTAGCAATGTTGCGGCTACGGGAACGGCACAGTTCTCCATTGTGGTGGGCAACATTAGCCAGATAATTACCGACCCTAGCCGAAATTACATTGTGCGGTTTGAGCCGAGTAGTAATCCGGGAGGGGCAAGAGTCCTGATCAACGGTAGCCCAGGTCCTGTGTCGGTTCCGGTGAACCGGCTGACGCAAACGACGTTAATCGTAACCGTGCAGCGTCCTGATAATGGCAGCTCTAACGTCTTTGCGTTTGAAGGGCTACAATTCAGGATCACAGACGGCTGCGACTCCGACCTGGGTGCCGACGGCCGCGACATTGCCAACCCAATTCTACTGTCGGCTTTCTTCCAGAGTCCGTGTAGTTCGGCTAGTCTGGTTACGCCCGAAACCGGCTGGATTTCAGCGCGCGCTGATAATGACCGCATTCCGGTTCAGATTGCGGGCTACACGCAGGCGAATCTTAGCAAGATTACGCTGCAATACCGCGAAACCGGGGGCGGCAACTGGCTCGACGCGTTTAGTCTGAATGCGAATCAATTGGCCAACAGCGTAAACGGTACGCAGGCAACGATGAACACCAGTAGCATAGCCGACGGTGGTTATTCGTTACGTCTCAAAATCGAATGTCCAACGGGCAACGGCGGTACCAATATTACGTATTCGACCCGGGTTGACGGCGTTATTGATCGGACACCGCCCGAGCGTTTTAGTAATACGTTGCCGGCGAATGATACGTATGCACCGGGTAGTGTCATTGGTATTACGTATAACGAACCGCTGGCCTGCGGACGACTCACGAGCAGTAGCGCTACGGTCAAACGAGTATCGAATGGACAGGTGATTCCTGTATCGGTAGGATGCTCGAACAATCAGGTTGTGCTGTTGCCATTAGCCAGTTTGTCGCCTTACATGGGTGAGTTGATGAGCGTTACGTTAACGGGCGTAGCCGACCAATACGGCAACGTTCGCTCGACGGCCGATAGCTGGAAGTTTGCGGTGGGTAGTGCCGCTGTCGCAACGGGGAATACGGCGCTGTCGGTAACCATTAGCAACAGCCCGATTTCGGAAAGTGCGACTACACCGATGAGAGTTGTCTTCAGGTTACCACAGCAGACGACGAATAACGTACTGGTAAATTTCAGCATGGGTGGTACTGCTACGTTCGGCACTGACTATACCGTTACGGCGTCAGGCAATCAACCGGTCTCAGCGAGCATCAACGGAGCACTTGGCTCAATCATGATTCCGACCGGTAGTACGTCTGCTACGTTGCTCATTACGTCCGTTAACGACGCCATCTATGAACCCGATGAAACGGTGATTATTAATCTGCTCGAAGGCGGAAACTACAGTATCAGTGCGGCTTCGTCGGTAACGGCGGTCATTCTGAATGACGACCCGCTGACTAATCCAGATGTGATCACCAGCGTACGTAACGGTAACTGGGAAGACCCTTCAACCTGGGATTTAATGCGATTGCCTTTAGCAACGGATCAGGTGATTATCAACCAGAATCACACCGTTACGTTGTCGACAGCAGGATCAGCCAAAAAGGTAATACCCAAAATCAACTCTCGATTACGAATGCCGTTGTCAACATCAAAATTGCGGTTGGCGTTGTAGCGAATTGGGGAACTTTGAGGTAAAAACAACGTAGCATACGTCAAGGACGTATGCTACGTTGTTTTTAGGCTAGATTTAGCTAGAGTTCTACGTTCAGCGTATTGTAATTTCGACGCGCCGGTTTTTACTACGTTCGCCCTCCGTCAAATTACCAGTAATAGGCTGCTTCCCGCCCAAACCTTCGGTCGTGATACGTTCCTGATCGATACCACGTCGGTAGAAGTAATTAGCCACTACGCGCGCCCGATTTTCTGATAGTGCTACGTTCAGACGAGGATCACCCACATTATCAGTATGGCCTGCTACGTGAATATGCCAGGCAGGATTCGCGCTCATTGCCTGAACCACTTTGTTCAGCTCATCGGTCGATTCGGGCAGCAAAACGTAACTGCTTTGCTCAAACTGCACATGCCGTAGCACAATTGTCTGACCGGGTTTTAGTACTAACGACGCTTCAGTAACTGGTTTTGGGGTAATGGCCGGTTTGGTTGTCAGCGAATCGCGGGTACTTATTTTTTTCGTTTGAGACGGTTTAATATCTGGTGTTTTTGTCCTGATCGCCAGTTTTTTCGGTGGAATTACTTTTGGTGGTATAACAGCCTTGGTCGTTGGAGTGACCGTTGCGGGTTTGGTTGATGGGGGAGGGGTGGGCGCCTTTTGGCTATAATACTTTGCGGTGATGAGCTCTCCGGGTGTCGTGAACTTGTCTATGATAATGCGTTTAGTGTCAGGGCGTTGCCAGTAAAGCTGAATTTCGCCCCCCATCATGTCATTGAAATAATCCACGCGTAAATCATAGTAACGGCCAGCTTCCAGTGTAATGCTTCCCGTGTAACTATTGCCGTCGTTCAACTGCCAGGAGTCCAGTACTTTTTCGTTGCCGACCCAAACCCGGATACCATCGTCGACACGGGTATAAAACTGATAACGGCCCGTGGCCGACGCCAGTAGTTTTCCCGACCAGCGAACGGAATAATAGGAGTGCGGAATACCCTTACCGGGGCTACCAAATGTCCAGTCGAAACTGATTTGCGGATCGATGCGCGAAAACACTTTTCGTTCAAATTTCATGTCCGCATAGTAATCACCCCGCAGCCCCGACTGCGCGAACGCCTGTCCGAAAATGAGCCCGAATGCTATCACCCAGAATGTAACGGATCGTCTCATCGGTCGTTTTTTGTGATAAAGATGACACTTGGTAAAGGCTGATTGTTTGCTGGTAGTCGGGCGTTAAGAAACTTTAACTTATTCTGTTCGAGAGGTTTTTGCTGGAAAGATTAATGCTTCCCGATGAGCCGGTGCCAAACCAAGTAATTAACCTGGAGAATCGAACGACGGATTTACGAACCATTTTACTTAATTGTAATCTCGACGCGCCGGTTTTTGCTACGTTCCCCTTCTGTCGAATTGTCTGAAATGGGTTGTTTGCCGCCAAATCCTTCGGTGGTGATACGTTCCCCGTTGATGCCATGTCGAGTCAGGTAATTAGCCACTACGCGTGCCCGATTTTCCGACAGTGCTACGTTCAGCCGGGGATCACCGACGTTATCGGTATGGCCCATTACGTGAATATGCCAGGTCGGATTGGTGGTCATCACCCGAACAAGTTTATTTAACTCATCAGCTGATTCGGGTAACAATACATAGCTGCTCTGTTCAAACTGCACATGACGTAACACAACTAGCTGGCCGGGTTGCAAGGGCGTCGGAGTTTCAGCGGGTGGTTTTGAGACGGTTGCAGGCGTGGGAGGTAACGTATCTCGGGAAGTGATTTGCTTAACCGGAATTGGTTTAACAACTGGCTTTTTTAGAGTAAGAGCCAGCTTTTTTGGAGGAATCGTTTTCGGCGGTATCGAAGCCGTAACAGTCGGTTTTGGTGGCGCAGGCTTTGGAGCGAGGGGAGGAACAGGCTTTTTTTGAGAGAAATACGTTGCTGGAATCAATTCATCTGGTGTTTTAAATCTGTCCAGAAAGGTCAGTCGGGTGTCGGGTCTTTGCCAGTAAAGACGGATAGCACCCCACTCGATGTCGTTGAAATAATCTACCCGCAAATCATAATACTGTCCAGCTTCCAGCGTAATGCTTCCGGTGTAATTCTTATAGCTGTTTAACCGCCAGGATTCGAGTACTTTTTGATTACCGATCCAGACGCGTATGCCATCGTTGACGTGGGCATAAAAACGGTATTCACCACTAACAGGCGCCAGTAATCTACCTGTCCATCGAACGGAATATTCGGAACGGGGAATCCTTGGATCGGGGCTGGTATTCGCCCAGTCAAAGCTGATTTGCGGGTCAACTCGGGACATAACTTTTTGCTCGAAGTCAATGCCCGCATAATAGTCACCCCGTAGCCCGGACTGCGCCAATAACTGGCCCGTCAATAGCCAGAGCAAGGCAATTGATAAAGTAGTCAACCAGTTCATTAGTAGTCGTTTGGGATTACTAAGTAGGCGTTGTATTTCTTTGGGAATCAGTTGTTAAGAAGTATCAGCGTAGCGAACGAATTTTCGTCAATCATTCGCTACGTTGTCGGTCGGATTATTCGGTTCGAATACTTTTGGCAGGGTTGGCCAGCGCAGCCCGGACTGATACGCGCCCCACGGTTAGCAACGTAATGCCTGTAACCAATGCCAGTGTTAAGACAAATACCCACCAGCCGAGGTCGATGCGGTAGGCGTAACTTTGCAGCCAGCCATTCATTAGAAACCAGCCAACGGGCGCAGCCAGCACAAAGCCAATAAGCAGAAGCCACGTAAACTCACGTCCGAAAAGCCAGATTAGTTGCTGGATACTAGCTCCCAGCACTTTCCGAACGCCAATTTCCTTCTGCCGGGTTTCGGCCATGAACAGCACCAGGCCGTATAAACCCAGGCAACCAATCAGGATAGCGACGAGCGAGAAAACTTGTGCCAGGGCCAGCAAAATCCGTTCGGTAACGTAGAAGTTGTCCAACTGCTCATCCACAAAAGAAGCTTTGAAAACGTACTCAGGAAACAGTTCATTCCAGGTACGGTCAATGGCGGCAAGCGTAGCTGTTACGTTGGCAGGGTCGATACGTAGCGCGGCCATGTCGTTCTCTTTGTAATAGTTAAGCAGCACCAGGGGCTGAAGCCCGATACGTAGTTCGCCCATGTAAAAATCGTTGATCACACCCACAACAGTTCGGTCGGCACCCCAGATATTGATTCGTTTGCCTAAGACGCTATTCATCGATGACACACCCAGTTGTTTCACCATCGTTTCGTTCACCAGCACCTCGTTATTGGTAGTATCGTTGTTGCGGAAATTCCGTCCGGCCAGCAGTTTTAGGTCAAACACCGATAGGTAATTCTTGTCGCCCACCTTCACCCGAGTCTGGAATTTCTCGGGTTGCGTGTGCGTGTCGAACGTAAATGGTAACGGCGGGCGATGGGGTGCGGCCGGCGGCTCTACACCCAACGTAACAGCCTCAACACCTGGAATTTGCCCTAACCGGGCACGTAGCGTCTGCTGTTTAATGGGATTGTCAGTAGGAACGGGAATCGTGAGAATGGATTTTTTCCGGAACCCCAGATTAGCCACCTTCATGTACCCAACCTGCGTCATCATCACGATAACGCCGATGCAGAACAACTGTGTGATAAAGAACTGCGTAACCACCAGACTTCGGCGCACCCGTAAACCACCAACCTGTTGCGAAGTCATTCGCCCATGCAGCGCCACCACCGGTTTGAAACGCGCCAGTACCAGCGACGGATACAATCCCGCCAGTAAGATGACTCCCAGAACCAGTCCCACAAACCAAATCAGCGACCGGGGAAGAAAGAGATCGAGGATGGAGAGGTCGGCATTGAGCATATGGAGAGCGTTGTTCAGCGCTGGTAGAGCCAGTTGCGCCAGCAACATCGCCAGTAACGTAGCCGATAGTGTGAGCAAAGCTGTTTCGGTCATGAACTGGCCGACCAGTTGCCAGCGCGTACTACCGACGGCTTTCCGAACACCAACTTCCTTCGCCCGTTTCAACGCGTGGGCGGTTGCTACGTTGATGAAGTTGATGCAGGCACCGCCCACTAGAAACAACCCCACCGCAACGAGCACATAAAGAATCATGTAGGGTGATTCGCCCCCGTATTGTGGGTTATGGCTCAAATCGCGGAGGGGCAAGACGTGGAAATCGAGTGCTTTGGCTTCTTCGGTACGCAGGTATTTCTGGCGGATGGCGGGCAATACGTTGGTAAGCTGGGCAAGGGGCGTACCTTCGCGCAACGTAACGAAACACACAGTGGTTACGTTTTCCCAGGATTCCATATCCTGTTGGCCGTTACCGCCTGACAACGTGGGGATTGTGCTATAGGAAACGAGACATTCGTAACGAAGTTTGGTGTTGGAAGGCGGGTTTTTAATAATGCCTGTAACGGTCAAATCAACCTGATTATCGAAACGTAGTACCCGCCCAACAGCCTGCGACGTACCGAAATATTTCTCAGCGTATCGTTCGGAAAGGACTACCGTATTCGGAGCCGATAAGGCTGTTTTTGGATTTCCCTCAAGCCAGGCTACGTCGAAAACCTCAAAAAATTGAGGTTCTGTGAAGCAGAGCGTGCGCGATTCTTCAAACTTTTTGCTCATCCCACCTTTCCCATCGGGTACGCCCACTACGCGCCTGAACACATTCTCCAGCCGGACGGCGCTCTCCACAAACGGATAATTCCGACGTAGCACTTCGCCTAATGGTCGGGGGGTAGCATCGGTTGGTGTTACGTTTTCGTGCCGGATGTCGGTCACAACCCAATACGTACGTTTCGCTTTGCTATGATACTGGTCGAAACTGAACATGTAGCTAACCAGCAGAAAAATGACTATTCCACACGCTAGTCCAATCGATAAACCGATGATACTGATGAGGTTGACCCGGCGATACCGCCAGAGATTACGTAGCGCAATTTTAAGGTAATTCTGTAGCATGGCTTCGGCTGAATTGAGAATATATAATGAGCAAATATATAATTTTCTTTAATATAAAGAATATAATATTATTAATGATACTTTTATTTTGTTTCGAAGGTTTCTCTTCTTTGTAGCTTACATGAAGCCATAAAAAAACAGGCTACCGTTTCGAAACGGTAGCCTGTTTTTTGTTTGTTGGTCAGTAGATTAATGCGACATCAGCAGTCGACGCTGTTTCGCTAAATCTTCTTTCTTCACGAACGTAATGGGCACAAAATCATCGGTGGGCGAACCAATGTAATAGAGTGTCCAGTCCTGATCGTAACCGGCTAGCATCTGTCGGATGCATTCGACCCGGTCGAAGGTAGGCACGATGCAGTCACTCCAATAGAACAACTCCACGCGGTAATGGAGGGCTTGTTTTTGCCCGTTAATGGTTACGTCGATTTCGATTTCCTGCTTTCCAGGCATCGAAGAAATGGGAATGGCGATGTAAGACATAGGTTTTAAAAGTTGTAGAGTTATAAGGTTATTTTGTAGAGACCGGTCTCTATCCTTCCGCCCGCAAACTTTCCGTTGGGTTGGTTAAAGCCGTTCGGTACGTTCGCCAGCCGATGGTGAGACCGCCCAGCACTAGCATGGTACCAAAGCAGGCCCCCAGTGTACCAAAGCCGACAGAGACATGGTACGCGAATGTCATCAAAAAGAAACTCGTCGCCAGATATCCCAAAGGCATGGCGATAGCTCCCGCAATCAGCAATAGTTTGAGGAAATCCCAGGATAACAGCCACACAACCTGATCAACCCGGGCTCCCATCACTTTCCGGACGCCTACCTCTTTGGTACGTAGCTGTGTGGTGTAAGTAACCATACCCAGCAAGCCAAGGCAGGCAATCGACAGGGCGAAACCAATGAGCAAACCCATAAACGAAATATCGTCGGTGTTACTATGCCGGTTGCTCAGAAAATCATCGTACCAGACGCCGGCGAACGGTTCGTAGGGGTTTAGCTTTTTCCAGATCTGAGCAATATTGGCTTTGACAGCTTCAGGGTTGCCATCAACCACTTTTACGTTGAGATACCGAAAGTGATCAGGTTGGTAGTGGAGTATCAGAGGGTGTATTTTTCGAGCCAGCGTAGAGAACTTGAAATCTTTCACAACACCAACTATCTGTACATCAGTACTATCATTCAGCCAGAGCGTTTGCCCTACCGCGGCACCAGGTTCGCCGAGCTTGAATGCCCGGACGGCTTCTTCATTAATAAGTACCAGCCTGGATGCCGAGTCCGCGACCGAAACCGGCATATTCTGACCCGCCAGCAGGGTAAGACCAACTGTTGAGAGCAGTTTGTCATCTGTCGCAAAAACATCGACGACAGAGGAATCTCCGCCCGATTTTTGACGATGGGCAACTTGTTCGTAAACACCGCGATCGCCAAACAGCGCTGCCGTTGCTGATATCCGCTCTACACCGGCCAACTGATTTAACTTAGCAGTTAACCGATTAGCGGGCAAACCATTCAGGGGGATCGTCAGTACATTTTCGCGCTCAAAGCCGTAATCGGCCGTTCCCATGTAATGCTGCTGCCGAGCCATTCCCAGCAGAGCAATCATTGCCAGCAAGGAGATCGAAAACTGCGCAACAATCAGCGACTTACGTAACGTAATGCCCCGAAAAACGCGCAATCCCGTCTGACTACGTAACACCTTCGCGGGCTCAAATCCCGACAGGACCCGAGCGGGCAATACACCAGCCAGCAAGCCGGTGACAATACTGAACGTAATGAAAACCAGCCATACGCGGGCATCATTTTCCCACTCCACACCGCCAATCAGCCATTGCTGCACGAACGGCATGGGCTTCACCAACTGAAGCATGCCATACGCCAGCGCCAAACTAAACAATGACAGAAAAACCGATTCGGCCATAAATTGACCCATCAGTTGCCAACGTAGCGCACCCGACACTTTGCGGATACCCACTTCGCGGGCGCGACTCAACGACCGGGCCAGGGTGAGATTAATGTAATTGAAAGCCGCCAGCAACAGGGTCAGTAAACCAACGCCCATTTCGGTAGCCAGTTTGCCAACGGTCGGTTCGTTCGTGCCAAACATCAGTTCCTCACGGGCGGGGGTAAGTTTCGCCAGCGACTGACTGCGAAACGAATAACCCTTCTCGTTGGCGAATCGTATGCCTTTGGTTACTCGTTTTGCCAGCGATGGTAGTACCTCATCCAGTCGGCCAGCCGACGTATTGGGCTTCAGTACTACGTAGGTGTAGCCTTGGTTATACAGTTTCCAACTGGTTCGGGTACGTTCCCAATCGGAGCCGGAAAGCGTAGGCATCGAAACCAGTATGTCAAAATTGAGGTGGGTTTTGGCCGGAGGATCGGCCAGTACGCCAGAGATCGTTAAACCACCCAACTGCGGATGATCGATACGTTGGCCGACGGGATTAGCTGAGCCGAAAAAAAGCTCAGCTGTTTTTTTTGTAAGAACTGCTGTTTTAGGGGTGATTGCCGCCTGACCTTTCGCCATTCTGAATCCGAAAATGCGGAAGAAACCCGCATCGACGCTGCTGTAGACCATCGGCAATTGCTTCCGGTTGGCAGTAAAATCACCGTTATTTCGGATAATTCGCGTTATGTCTTCAAAGAACGGGTACTGTTGTTTCAGCGTTTCGGCGAGGGGTAGTGGCGACGTAGCAAATCCATATTCGTCGTTGGTTTTGGTCGTTACGTCCGTCAGAATCCGGTACGTTCGGTCAGGGTGTGGGTGGAAAGAATCGTACTCAAAAGCGCCTTTAATGTCGATCATCGCCAGCAAACAAACCAGCATGCCCGAAGCCAGTCCGAACACGTTGATAAAGGAAAACAGCTTGTGTTTCCACAGATTTCGAAAGGCGGTTTGGAGGAAATTGCGTAGCATGAGCCAGAGTGCATAAAGCAGTTGTATGCGCTTTTTCAGCCTCTGCTTCATACTGTGTTTTGACTACGCTCAAATATTATACCATTGCTTGTAAGATTCTGAATATGAATATTTTATAAAGAAAAGGTGAACGTGATACGTCCGAAACCGGACGTATCACGTTCACTTGCGGACAAGCGAAAATAGAAGGCGTGAAGGTGGGGTGGAAAGCAGGGAGCCTGGCACGTGGATTCACTATTTCCTGCTATCCACGTGGTCACGCTTTCTGTTCCGCATCTATCTGGGCAACAGGACGGCGCGTTCGTCGAGGGATTTGGCGATTTGATTAGTCATCGACGTAATGCGTTGGGACGTAGTGCGGTCGCATTCGTTCGTGAGCACAATAATGCCTAAATTAAGTTCGGGGTAATTAACGCATAAGCTGCTAAACCCCGGAATGTTACCGTCCTGCCAAATGACCCGCTTATGATCGGTTTGAATCATTTGCCAGTTTAAGCCCGCCGAATACGTAGCCCCATCGCTCCACGTCGGCTGGTGGGTCAACCGAACCGTTTTACTCTGTTCTGCTACGTTCCAGGAAATGTATTTCAACATGTCGTCAACGGTCGATTTCAGTGCACCGGCCGCCTGAAGATCATCGGTATCCGAAGCGGTTATGTTGCCACAGGAATCATAGCCCTTTGCCTGACGGCTTTGTTCTGATATTGATAGCGAAATTTTAGTATCGCTCATAGCTAGCGGCTCGGCAATTTTCTGTCGAACAAGTTCTTCGAACGGGAGGCCGTAAACCTTCTCCAGAATAAAACCCAGCAACTGAGCGCCTGTGTTGGAATACCGAAAACGATGGCCCGGAATGGTATCGAGTTTGACCTGATGCAGATCGGCGTAAAAATCGTTACGTGGACTATTGATACGTTCCTGCTGCATGGAAATTGCCGAAGCCGACGTATTGGTGTTTGTTGATACGTTCGGGTGGCTGGGCAGCAGGAACGGCAATCCTGACCGGTGATTCAGCAGGTGAAATAATCGAATTGGGTGCCCTTTGTATGCTAGATTCAGGTAATCGCCATCAAGGTATTTTCGAATATCGTCGTCGAGATTCAGGCGTTTTTCTACCACCGCCTGCGCCAGCAACGCACCCGTAAACGTCTTGGTGATTGACGCAATGGCGTATAGCGTTTGGCCGGTTGGCAGTTGCGCCCGTCCTTTCTCCACCGAGCCGTAATTGTACACCTGCGTTTGCCCATTCTGGACAATCCCGAGCGAAAGGCCAACCGCCTGTGGCGTTCCCATGAATTGCTGAATTGCCTGATCGACAAGGGAATCGACTCGGTTTTTCAACGAATTATCGGAAAACACTTTTGGCGGTCGAGCTGTCAGCTTAGGCAAATGCTTCGGCTGAACGGGCTCTGCCAACGTAGTGACGAGCAGCAGGGCGAGTGTAAACCAGGCATTCATGATGGTGATGAGAGATGAGTGATGAGTGGCTTGACCCACTCATCACTTGGTTTACTTCGCTTTCCGGACGTAAATATTGCCGTTCATGTTTTTCATCATGATCTCGCGGCCCCCTCCGTTCACTTTACCCTGTACCCATTCGTCGATTGCAACCCGGTACATACCATTTTGATTGCTCTTGTTAACTTTCGAGGCCGTTTTGTCCACGTCCAGATCGAAATCAGTAAACATGTCGCCCCGGTCCGATTTGAGTTTCAGATTCATTTTGGACGAGGCCGGGAACGTAACGTCAACATTGCCGTTGAGGGTCGAGAAGGCCATTGGAGCATCGTTGTTTACACTTTTGAACGTAGCAATCACTCCGCCATTGACCGTATTGGCAACCGCTGAACCTGATACGTTGGTCAGCTCAATTGAGCCGTTTACGTTGTTGACTTCCAGTTCACCTGATACGTTATCGACCGTAATCTGGCCATGATTGACCGTGCTGATACGTAGCGAAAAATTCTGTGGTACTTTTATGTTGAGGTCAATCGTTTGATTTATAGAGTTTGCCTCAACAGTAATCGTGTTGCTTTTCTCGCGGGCGCTCACATCGAACGGATTGCCAGGTGCGATACGTTTCATACCTGCCGATGCCCGGTCGCTGGGGTGATCATCGTCATCGCGTCGCCCCCGTTTTGAACTGTTGCTGGACGTAATGTCGACGATAACATCTTTGCCTGTGTGGCCTGTTACGTGGATGGAGCCATTGATCAGCCCCGCCCGTAACGTACCGGGTTTGCCCGGATCACTAAGAGGAACGACCAGTTGCTCTTTCACATCGTTCTGAGCGAACAGCGAACCAGCAGTAAACAGGCTCATAATCAGAATTCCAATCGTCAATTTAATCGTTTTCATCAGGATTGTTTTTTAATGTAAATGCTGCCGTTTAGTGTTTCAAATTTGAAGGTCTTGCCGCCACCACCGATACGAACGGCGGTGTTTTTGTTGAGTCGATAGGTTGTACCGCTGCCCGTTTTCTGTTCGGTTTTTGTCGGCTGCATGGAGAGAGCTTCTGCGTTCGGGAAATCGGTGTAAAAGCTTCCGTGCATACTTTTGAATTGCAGATCAGCCGACAGATTAGCGGGGTACGTTACCCGAATGTCTCCATTAATGGTGTGGTAATAGGAGTTTTCGGGAGGGTTGGCGAGGTAAGTGATATCGACCGCACCGTTAACCGTATTGGCGTCAGTTGTGCCTTTCATGTTTGTCAGTGTAATGGCGCCGTTCACATTCCGTGCTTTCACATTACCGCTAACATCCTTCACAGTAACTTCGCCATGATTGACGGTTGATACCACCAGGTTCATGTGATTCGGCACTTTCACCGTAAAATCGAGGTTAAATTCGTACTCAATGTCGCGGTCGTTATTCCAGCGGTCTCGTTGCCGACGGGGGCGCGAATCGAAAGGCTGAGCGATGTAAACGGTCACGCTATCACCTTTCTGGTCGAAACCAAGTTGAAATTCCTTTTTGCCAATTTCCAGATCGCCGTTGTTTTTAGCCGTGATCGCTTTGTCAACTTCAACGATAATCTTGTCGCCTGAATAGCCTTCGACTTTAACAAAACCATTGATGTTGTAAAGGGCGAATACGTTGTTGGCGCCTTTCGAAACCGTAAATTCTTTACGGATTTGCTCTTTGGCTTCCTGAGCATTGGCTGGCGATTGGGCACAAGAAAGGGCCACCCCCGCCAGTGCGGAGATTAGTAACAGTCGCATAGTGTATTTGGATTTAAAAGGTTTGTTTGGGGAAGAAAGCGATAGGACAAAAAAATAAAGAAGTAATAAATTGAAATTCAGCGTGAATGGTGGACTGCGTTTTCGTTCTTCTTTTGTCTTTTCGCTTTTATCTGATACGTCAGGATAACTCCCGGATGGTCTGTTCAATTTTACCCTTGACCAGGTGGTTTGTGTTGTCGTCGTGGAGCAGTTGCCGGAGTGGTTTGATGGACCGTTTTTCCTGCAATTTCACCATCACATCAGCCAGCGCCGATTGTACCAGGGGCGAATCTTGGCGAGTAATCGACTGAACCAGCCCTTCCCGAACCGTCGGATTATCAGCTAGTTTGGCTAGCGCTTCCAGCGTCACCAGCCGGACGTTTACATTTGCATCGTTGTTTAATGTTGTCAGCAGGGCATCGACGACTTTATCATCGACCTGATTAATTTCTTCCGTGTAACTCACCGCCCGAAGTCGCTCCGAAGCCGCCGGATTTTCCAGTAGCGAAAGCATCATCATCTGCCGCATTTCCTGAACCTGCGACGACAACGTATCGATCTGTTGCTTGTACGCTACGTTCGGACCGGTAGCGTGATTGAACCAGTAACCTGCAAGAATACCAACGCCCACCAGCGCTACGCTGTAAGCCAGCCGGACAGCCAATTTCGGCGTAAAGAACTCCCGGACTTTTGTGAGCAGATTGTCGAAAACGCTCTCCGGTTTATCCGCAATCGTTTCTTTATACGTATCAAGCATCGTCTGGAACCGAACGCGCGCCATCGGACTTGGCTCGGGGGTAGGCAATTGCCCCATCATTTGCCAAAGCTGCCGCATCGAATTGGCTTCTACCTGACAGGCCGGGCACCGGGCGATGTGCTCGTCCATAATGGCTCGCTCGGCAGCAGGAAGCTGGTTGCTGAGCCATTCGGTCAATTGCTCCTGTGTCTGGTTACAGTTTATAGGCAGGTTTTCCATTTTCAATAGTCAGGTAAATTTTTTTCAACTCATTCATTGCGCGGTGCACCCGTACTTTTATGGCGCCTTCGGTCGTATTGAGCACTCGCGCAATTTCTTCGTACTTCAACTCCTGAAACCGGCTCAATACCAGCACTTCACGATTGTCTTCACTTAGCCTGGCCATTGCCTTGTGAAGCGTTTCCAGTTCCTGATTTTTCTGAAACTGTTCGTCGGCCGCAGGACCTCCGCCAATTTTCTCGGCTACGTCGGCCAAATCATATTGCTGGGCCGAACGCTTGTTTTGCTTGCTGTGATCGACCATTACGTTACGTGCCAGGTGATACATCCAGCTTCTGAATTCACCGTCGCCCGTAAACGTATGGCGGTATTTCAGCATGCGATAAAAAACCGTCTGCACCATGTCTTCGCTGGCTTCGCGCTGCCCCGTCATGTGAAACAGGAAACCGAACAGCGGCCGATTGTAACGCTCGAATAGTAAGCCCATCGTATCAATACGGCCGGCTTTTACCTGCAGCATAAGTGCGTTGTCTGTCAGAGCGTTCAAGCGAGAAAGTACTGGTTTAGTGGATTTTGGACTGGAAACTTGGGAAGTTGAACAAGGTTACAGAAAAAGTGAAAAAAAATTTCTGTAGGGGTGTCACTGTAGATACCCTGCCCTGAAAAACAAAAGCTGCCCCAAGTGAGCAGCTTCTGTCTGGTAGAAATTAACGTGTAAATCAACTAACTTAATCTATACTCTTTAGGGGCTATTGATTGCCCAGTTTAATGCCCAAATTGCGTTCAGTTTCTTTGATGATGGCTTGCTTTTCGCGCTCGCTCTTACCTATTACGTTGGCCGTGCGCTCAATGATTAACTCCTCGCCGTCTTTCTCGAACGTATACTGCATCCAGAGCCGACCGTTTTCTTTGTCTTCCTGTACGCGCACCGACGCCGGTGCTACGTCGCCTGGAGATAAGGTTGTCGATGCATTGGCTTCTGTCGAAAAGTCGTAGGAAGAGCTGGTTTGTGCCGTTTTATCGGTGCAGGTGCTCTTCTTTTTCAATCCATGAGGTTGTGGATCGACAGAAGCTACCATGGTCTGGGTAGCCGTAGCTTGCTCCAGCGAATCAATGATGCGATATTCCAACGCTTTTACAGCGCTGGCTTCCATATCCGATACATTGAACGACGCATTGAAGTGGACTGAGCGTCCAGCGTCCTCAATATCAACACGAATACGTAACTGCTGACCGTCGGTCGTTACGTGTTTGCTAGACGACCGTTGGGCAATTGCGCCAATGCTAACAATAATCAATAGTGCGGTAAATAGCGTTTTCATGAACCGGCAGAGGAAAAGCGACTAAGTTAAGTAAGTAGAATTACTCTCTGCTATCATCGTGCCAATAGTATAATGAATTGTACATCAGACAGTTTCATATATATGACGGAATAAAATGTCCGCTTTCGGACAGATTCGGACAAATTTTGTACGCCAGTGGACAGGAGAAAGTATACAGCTTCTGTTGACACTATAAGTTAATCTGCCTGTTTACCGTATACTCATAACTAGTACGAAAAACGCTACTTAGTGAAAAATACCTCTATATTGTTGGCTATTGTTGTGGAGTGGTAACAAATTGGGAGTGACGTTTTAGTCAAAATGCCAAATTCGATACACAATTGTTTAATGTAACCATAATATAATTAGTCGAATACTCTTTTTAGAGAGCAATACCTTTGTCTGTACTATTTTCATAAACTATCCTAATTCTATGTTCAAACTCAATAAATCGAATGGTATTTATGTTGCCTGTCTGGTAGCAAGTTTGGTGGTCGGTTGTAACTCGGTTGATAGTCTGACGCCCGCCGTCAACGATTTCTCCAGCCGTGGTTCGGCAAAGGCTCTGGCTATATCGCTGTCGGAAGGGTTTGAAGTTGGGTCAACCAGCCCAAAAACGGCTTATGACGTATCACCAACTGGTTCATCAAGTGGCGATAACGTAACACTTCAGACAAAATCCTGGAATTTATACGATGCCCTGATCGGCAACCTGAGTGGCGATAAAAAAGCTGGTTTGTGGTCGGCGCGGATTCGGAATACGGGTAAAATTACGATGCTGTTCGACGTAACGTCGGGGGCAAGCACGGTCACGGTGAAGCACGCTACGTATGGTACCGACGGCGTAAGTCAGTGGGGATTGTGGTATTCGCCAAATGGTGGCAGTAGCTGGACGCAATCGGGGTCGAACGTAACGTCGGGGTCTACGCTTCAAACGCAGACCTTTACGCTGAACGTAACGGGCAATGTTCGGATTGAAATCCGGAAGCTGACGGGTGGCACTGACCGTCTCAACATCGATGACATCGTTATCAACGACAATGGCGGCACTAATCCACCAACCGGAAAATCATTCCTGTTCGACGCTTCCAAACGCGAAAACGCCGGTAGCGCCGACTGGCAAATTGACGCCGACGGTACCGAAAGCGTTCCCATTTATACAGGTGGTACAACCGTAGAAACGAAGGCACAACGTACCCCAACGCCTTCCTACACAGGCATTACGGCCAGTACGTCCGAGACGTATTGGAAGGGCGCTATTTCGGCATGGGCTGTTGATCTGGTGAAGCGGGGCAATCTGGTTGAATCGCTGCCGAACGGTGGCGCCATTACGTATGGTAACGCATCGAATCCACAGGATTTGAGCAATTATGCCGTTTTTGTCGTGGTCGAGCCGAACCGATTATTTACGGCTGCGGAGAAAACGGCCATCATGAATTTTGTGTCGAATGGCGGTGGGCTGATGATGATTGCTGATCATACCGCGCCCTCGCTAACGGGTACCGATCCAAACGGTTATACGCCTTCGGATCGTGACGGCGATGGCTACGACTCGCCCCGCGTCTGGAATGATTTGATGACGAACAACGGCGTCAATAACAGTAATCCGTTTGGCTTCGTCGTCGACTACGTTGATATCAGCGAAAAGCCAACCACTAAGGTGTATACTGGTAGCAATACAAATGCGCAGAAAGTGCTGGGGGGTATAGCTGGAACTGCTTCTAAACTAGCCTTTTACGATGGCTCAACTGCTACGTTGTATCCGGCTAATAATGCCAATGTTCAGGGCCTGTTCTGGCGCATGAGCAGTTCAGTCGGCAGCAACACGGGCGTTATGGCCTTATTATCAACCTACGGTAGCGGACGTATCGTCTTCATCGGCGACAGCTCTCCCGCCGACGATGGTACGGGCGACACTAACGACAACCTGTTCAACGGCTGGTCGGGGGATGCGCCATCGGGATACACCTCGCACCCGGCCCTGCACATCAACGCATCGCTCTGGCTGGCGAAAATTCAGTAAGTAGGAAGTTATAAAGTTGTAGGGTTATAGGGTTATAGGGTTGTAAAGTTGGCTGACGCGCTCATGAACTTTACAACCCTATAACCCTACAACTTTATAACTCCTGGTTTACTCCGAACGTAGCGATTTTACTGGGTTCGTCAAGGCAGCTTTGATACTCTGGAAACTAATAGTTAGCAAAGCGACGCTGAATGCCAACAAACCCGCCAGCGCAAACAACCACCAGGGCATGTCAATTTTGTAGGCAAATCCTTGTAGCCAGAGATTCATACAGTAATAGCCAACGGGAACGGCTACCAGCATGGCGATGAGCACCAGTTTCAGGAAATCTTTCGATAAGAGCGTTGTCAGGCTCATGACCGATGCGCCAAGCACTTTTCGGATACCGATTTCCTTAATACGCATTTCGGCGGTGAACGTAGCAAGGCCAAACAGCCCCAGACACGAAATCAGCACCGCGATAACGGCAAAGGCGTTGAACAACGTAGCAGTTCGGGCTTCGGTTTTGTATAGGCGGTCGAATGTCTCGTCCAGAAATTTATAGTCCAGCGGTCGGTTTGGAATCATATCGCTCCAGATACTCTGAATCGCTTTTAACGCTTCAGCTTCTTTGCCGGGAACAATTTTTACATAAACTCCACTTCGCCAGCCCGGATTGTTGAAGAGAACCAGTGGGGTGATTGGCTCGTGAAGGCTTTTGAAATGGAAATCTTTCACAACGCCGATCAAAATGCCTTTCATATCCTGAAAATGAAAGCGTTGGCCAATCAGGGGTTTGCGTAGGTTGAACTTTCGAACGGCGGTTTCGTTGAGGACTACGTTCTGCTCATCAGCTTTATTATTTGATTCGAACCAGCGGCCCTGCGCCATGTTTAGCTTGAAAACTTTTTGATACGTTGGTTCTACCGAAAGCTGACCGACGGTCGGTTGGAAATCTGCCGGTCGCCCATCCCAGTCGAGACTGCCGCTGTGCGAACTGTTGATTTCGACAATATTCTGACTGGCAAGGGTTGCATCAGCAATACTCGACTGCTGCAAAAGTCTGCTTTTAAAAACCCCCGCATCAACCTTCGGTTTGGTATTCCACGGAATGGTGAGCGCCACGATGTGATCGCGGTCATAACCAAGTTTGGTGGTACGGATGAATCGTATCTGCTTATAAACCACCAACGTAGCAATCAGGAAAACGATGGAAATCGAAAACTGAACCACCACCAGACTCTTCCGGAAAACGCTATTGCTCGAACCCAAAATGTTGAGACCACGTATCGCGCGAATGGGCTGAAAAGACGATAACAGCAAAGCTGGATACACGCCGGTGAGTACGATCGTAAGCAGGGTTGTTCCACCCAGCACCAGCCAAAGGGAGGGCGTTGCGAAACGAAGCGAAAACGTTTTATTAGTCAGGTTGTTGAAAACCGGCAGAAATCCATAAACCAAAAGAAGCGCTATGCCGAGTGCCGCCAGACACATCAGTACAGATTCAAGCATAAATTGCCCGAATAACTGCGTAATGCCTGCACCAATGATTTTTTTAACGCCCACTTCTTTCGCTCGAATGCTGGCGCGGGCCGTTGTCAGATTTACATAGTTGATGCAGGCCATCAAGAGAATCGCCAGCGCAAGTCCTAAGAAAATATACACCGTTCGCCGATCACCTTGTTCTACGTTGCTGCCGTAACGGTCAATTGTGTCGAAGTGCATATCGGCAAGCGCTTCCAGTTCAAGCGATATACTCGTATCAGGTTTGCCCGTTTTTTCGTCTTTTTTGTCCTGACGAATAATCGTTGTGATCTTTTGTTCGGCCTTTTTAACATCGGCATCCGGGCGAAGGACTACGTAGGTTTCGTAGTTGTAATTATTCCAGGTGTAATCATTTTTATAGGCATCCGGTTTCGCCAGATGGGCAGCAAGAGGCACCAGGCAATCGAACTGAAAACTGGAATTTACCGGATTGTCTTTCATCACCGCCCGCACTACGTAGTCCAGCGTGTCGATACGTATCAGCTGTCCAACGGCTCTTCCCGAACCAAATAGCTGAGTTGCTTTTGACTCGGTCAGGGCTATACTTCGGATATTGCGATTGAAATCCGTTAAGCTACCATCAACAACGGCATAATCGAATACCGAAAACCAGTTTTCATCGACACAGGCGGCTTTTTCGATTCGGGTTAGCTGATCGCCGATCTTCACGGTCAGGTCTGGCCAAAAGGGCTTTGTAAGCAGTGCTACCTTCTCAATTTCAGGTACTTGATGCAGGTTCTTAGCGAGTAAAAGGGGAGTTGTAGTCCAGTGCCAGGTTTCTTCCTTATTAACCTTATTGTGTGTGATAATCAATTTGGTACGTTCTGCTTTCGCGTGATACGTATCGAAGCTCGACTCGTTCTGTACCCACAGCAAAATAAAAACCGCAGCGGCCATACCCACCGCCAGGCCCGTTACGTTCAATAAACCGAAAACTTTGGTTTTGAGCAGATTACGAATAGCAAATCGAAGCATAGGAGAGGAGGTTTGAGGGTTTTCAGGTTGAGGCCGGTCCGCCGTTGCGGAGGCATGCCTTATCTAAACGTGGGTTATTCCGAACGTAGCGACTTCACAGGATTGGCCAGCGCGGCTTTTACGCTCTGGAAACTTAACGTAACAAACGCAATAACAACAGCCAGCAATCCCGCCAGCGCGAACATCCACCATTCCAGATCGGCACGATAGGCAAAGTCCTGAAGCCAGCGATCAGCGGCCCAATAAATTAATGGACTGGCAATCAGAATAGAAAGCAGAACCAGCTTGAGGAAATCGCGCGAAAGCAGGACAATGATACTGCTTACCGATGCCCCCAGGACTTTCCGAACGCCGATTTCTTTCGTCCGGCGTTGCGTGGTGAAGGCTACTAACCCAAACAATCCCAGACAGGAAACCAGTACCGTTAGTCCGGCAAAACCGTTGAATACCGAAATCATCAGGCGGTCTTTCCGATACTGTTCCGCAAACGAATCATCCAGAAAACTGTACTCAAATGGATAAGCGGGATAGTGTTGCTGCCAAATTGATTTCACTACGTCGAGATTCGCCGGTTTAATACGTAGCATCACATTGTTGATTGGGAACGTATTGTAAATCAGTACTACTGGCTCTACTGGATTATGTAAAGATTGATAATTAAAGTTTTTAACCACACCCACTACTTCGCCTTTATGCCCAAATCCATCAATAGTCTGCCCAACGCCGTTTTTCCAGCCCGCGAGCTTCATGAAGGCTTCATTCACCAAAAAACCTCCTTTCAGGTCGGATTTTGTTTGTGATGACAGATTCCGTCCGGCTTTCAAATGGATGTTCAGTAACGGCAGGAACGTATCGTCGATGAACATGTAATTGCTCATTACCTCGCGTTTTTTGCCGTGCGAAAGAATAGTTGTCGAAGCCATCACCATCGGCCCGTTCGCCAAACCCGATCCCAACGTAACGGCTTCGATTTCGCTACGTTGTTTCAGGCTATTGGCTAATGCGGTTGCCCCGGCCCGCACTGTAGAATCTTCAGGCAAATACATGCTAAGTATCTGATCGCGCGTGAAACCGATGTCGTATGTCTGCATGTAATCCATCTGTCGATGAATCACCAGTACGCCCGCAATCATGGTAACGGCCAGCACGAACTGAAAAACGATAATCGATTTTCGAAACCAGGGGGCATGACCATAGCCGCTCAACGTGCCTTTCAGCACGGCTACAGGTTGATAACCTGACAAAACAAACGCCGGGTACAAACCACCCAACAACGTAACAATCAGCCACGAGCAAGCTGCTAATGCTAGTGATTCCTGCCAGGAAATCTGTAGTTGAATCGTGAGCAGATCATTGAAAAACGGAATGGCGAGCTGTGTCAACGTAACGGCAAAAAGCAGCGCCAGGCCACTCAACAGAAACGACTCGAATAGAAACTGGCGAACTAATTGTGTGCGTTTTGCTCCGTTGGCTTTGCGGATGCCTACTTCTTTTGCGCGCTCGGTGGCTTTGGCCGTCAGCAGATTGATGTAGTTGAGCAGGGCGATTGCCAGTACAAAAGCGGCCAGAAAAGCAAATAAATAGCCATACTGCTTATTCCCTTTGGGCGTGTCTCCTATTTTATCCTGGCTGTAATGAACGTCCCGCAATAACTCTGTCGGGAACTGCATAGAATAACCGTCTGCGCCCATTTTCTTGAGTTCAGGATTGACATATTTCGCAGCCAGCAAGTCCATCTTTTTCGCGAAATCGGCCAGGTTGGGCTGATTCCTGAAGAGCACGAAGGTATAAGCCGGAAAATCTTCAGCTAACCATGCTTTGCTCGGCGACGGTTTTTGGGAAAGGAGAGCTCTAATGGGTAAATCTGAATTGCTGAGTGGATTGGCAATGACGCCCGTAATCTGATACGTTTCTTTGTTGATTTCGATGGTTTTGCCCAGAATATCGGTTCGCCCAAAATAGGAATTGGCAAACCGTTCTGTAACGACCGCACTGTTCGGATTAACTAGTGCCTTGGTTGGACTGCCCGAAAGAAATTGGAAAGAAAATACCGAAAAAATGTCATTATCAGCGTAGTACACATCTGGCTCACTAATTAGCTTGGTGGGCGTTTTGACAGTTGCTACGGTAATCCGAAAACGAACAGCGGTTTCTACTTCCGGATAATCCCGTTTTAGTACTTCGGCCAGCAACATGGGCGCTGACGCAATCGACAAGGGCGATTCCAGCGTTTTCATGTGCGAAGTTATTCGGGCAATCCGGTCGGCTTTCGGATGAAAAGCGTCGTACGTAAACTCATGATTGACGTACAGAACCATGACCAGGCAAGCCGCTAGCCCAATTGCTAGTCCGCCGATATTCAGGCCCGTATAGAGCTTATTCCGCCAAAGGTTTCGAATCGCGATTTTGAGGTAGTTGAGTAGCATAGGATTTATGTAGAGACAGGGCATGCCCTGTCTCATGGCCGGATGGTTTTGGCTGACGCGAATGAGACAAGGCATGCCTTGTCTCTACGTGATTATTCGCTACGTAGTGATTTCACTGGATTGGCCAATGCCGCTTTCATGCTTTGAAAACTGACGGTGGCCAGCGCAATAATGACCGCCAGCAAACCCGCCAGCGCAAAGACCCACCAATCCAGATTGACCCGATAGGCGAAATCTTGCAACCATTGATTCATAGCGTACCAGGCGATGGGCGTGGCAATGATCAGGGCGATACATACCAGTTTCAGGAAATCTTTGGAAAGCATTGTAACGATGCTCATGACTGACGCGCCCAACACTTTGCGAACGCCAATCTCTTTGGTACGTTGTTCGGCGGCAAAAGCGGCCAGGCCAAACAGACCCAAACAGGCAATCAATATGGCTAGAATTGTGAATGTCAACAGAACTTCGCCCTGCTTCTGTTCGGCTTTGTACTGCTTCGAAAAATTCTCGTCCAGGAAATGAAAATCGAGCGTGCTGGCTGGGTCGAAGGTGCGGTAAACCGACTGAATATAGGCCATTGCTTCGGTCGCTTTTTCGGGCTGAATTCGGACATAAACGTTGTCTTTGTCAGCAGGAAGGGGCATTTGCAGCACCAGCGGCTCAATTTTATGCTGAAGAGAATAGATATGAAAATCCTTGACAACCCCGACAACACGGGCTTCGGCGGTATGTTTTTCGTTATCGATAAAGTAGCGTACACGTTTGCCAACCGGCTCTTTCCAGCCGAGTTCTTTCACGAGCGTTTCATTCACCAACACCGAGTTTTGCTGATCGCTTTTGAATGATTCTGAGAAATTGCGACCGCTTAACAGCTTAATCTGCATGGTGTTGAGAAAGTCTGAATCGACCGAGAATTTCTGCACGAACTGCGGGTTGGCCGGAATCGCTCCGTTTTGCTCGAAGAACATGCCATTGCCGCCGATATTATTATTGCCAATCGGGTTGCTGGCGCCTGATGCTCCCTGAATAACCGGATTGCGTTGGAGGGCTTCCTTAAGTGCGTCGACCCGCTGCCGAACATCCTGGTTATCAATGTGAAATGTAAGAACCTGCTCTTTGTTAAACCCTAAATCCTTGTTCATTACGTACCGCATCTGCCGGTACACGATGCCCGAACAGGCAATCAGGGCAATCGTCGCGACAAACTGAAAGATCACTAGACCCTGCTTAAAAACAATGCTACCAGCCTGACTGCCAAGCTGTCCCTGCAAAGCGGATACGGGCCGAAAGCTGGATAATCGCAGGGCTGGATAAAGCCCGCTCAGCAGGCCAATCACCACTGAGAAAACCAATACCGTCAGTAACGTAGTAGCTAAGCTACCCATCGACAGCGACTTGTCGGCTATCTGATTGAAATAGGGCAAAGCCACTTTGGCCAGTATAGCACTAACAAAGCCAGCCAGTAACGTCATCAGCATCGATTCAGTCAGAAATTGCCCAATAAGCTGGCTCCGATGTGAACCAATGGCTTTCCGGACGCCCACTTCGCGGGTACGTTTGAGTGCCCGGGCGGTGTACAGATTCACGTAGTTGATGCAGGCAATGATCAGGATTAGAAGGGCTACCACCGCAAAAATGTAGACGGTACGTGCATTGCTATTGGCGCTGGTCTCGTAATCGAGGTGGGAGCTAAGGTGGATGGACGTAATGGGCTGAAACTCCATACGATAATCAATATCACCCATTTCCTTTCTTAAGTACTTCTGGAAAAAACCGGGTATTTTGGCTTCCAGCGCTTTAGGGTTACTGCCTTCCGTCAGGAGCAAATACGTATAAAGATCTGAAGCCTGCCAACCGTTGGTGTAATTCTCCGGTAGGGAACGTAGCGCCCGAAATTGCAAATGCGAATTCGTTGGTACGTCCTCGATGACGCCTGTTACGGTGTTTGGATAGTGATTGCTGAATTCTATTACCTGACCAACGGCTTTGCGAGCGTCACCGAAAAGGTTATCTGCAATACTTTTGGTTAAAACAATGCATTGCGGTTTGGTTAGCGCCGTGGTCGGATCGCCATAAAGAAAAGGGAACGTAAAAACGTCAAAAACCGACGGGTCGGTAAAGGAAATGTCGTTTACCTCAATTTTCTTGTCCCGATACGTAATGACGCCACCGCCTTCGGGATGAATACGTACTGCTTTTTCAACTTCCGGATAATCGTTTTTCAGCGCCTGCGCAAACGGTGCCGACGTTGGCGCGAGTTTCAGATTGCCGCCCTGCCACTGCGCGTACTGCACGACCCGCACGATACGGTCGGCGTTGGTATGAAACCGATCGTAACTTAATTCATCGAGAACGTAGAGCACCATCAGCCAGACAGCCGCCATGCCAATTCCCAATCCTACTACGTTAAGCCCACTGAATAACTTGTTTTTCCAGAATGTCCGAACCGTGAT
Source organism: Spirosoma flavus (assembly GCF_054778555.1). Classification (NCBI taxonomy): domain Bacteria; kingdom Pseudomonadati; phylum Bacteroidota; class Cytophagia; order Cytophagales; family Cytophagaceae; genus Spirosoma; species Spirosoma flavus. The sequence continues at coordinate 365,988 of NZ_BAAGZL010000003.1, read as the reverse complement.
TTTTATGTGATTGCTGAGCATGACGGGTAACGAGTTGAGGTTAAGAAAGGAGCGTCGGCGAAAGTACGTAACGCTTTTGTTTTATAGATACCCAAATGCCATACCAAACCCGTAAATCGCTGATTATTAAGAAATTTTAAGGCTTTTATAAACGTAATTGTCCGCAAACGGACGTAGCAGCCGACCATTTGCGGACAATTCAGAACCGGGATTTAACGGATTGATGGATTTTCTGGATTTTGTTTTCGCTTCTGTGAAGCGCTTTATCAAAAAACAAAATCCAGAAAATCCATCAATCCGTTAAATCCCGGTTCTGACTATTCCGAACGTAGTGATTTCACTGGATTCACCAACGCGGCTTTTACACTTTGGTAAACCACTGTTGCCCAGCAAATGAACAGGGTGAGCAGGCAGGCAGCTATAAATATCCAGACGCCAATATCAGTTTTGTAGGGGAAGTTTTGCAGCCATTTGTACATCGAATACCAAGCAATGGGAATAGCAATGGGAAATGAAAACAAGACCAGTTTCGTGAAGTCTTTGGAAAGCAGCATGACTACGCTGCCAACCGATGCGCCCAGCACTTTGCGAACGCCGATTTCTTTGATACGTTGTTCCGTCGTGAACGTAGCGAGTCCGAACAAACCCAGACAGGCAATGAGAATGGTCATAGCCGAAAAGGCGGTGAAAATCTTTCCGCGCAGCTCATCAGCTTTATACGCCGACTCAAAATCCTGATCCAGGAAACGAAACTCATACAGCCGGTCGGGGTAGGCTTCTTTCCATTTCTGACCGATAAACGCGACCGTTTTTTCGACGTTTTGTGGATGAATTTTAATGTGCGTAACCGGCAAAGCCCGACCGCACAGCATAATCAGCGGCTCAATGGGGCTATAAAGCGATTGCTGGTGGAAATCCTTCACAACACCGATAACCTGAGCCGTTGGTGGTCCCTGCTCTCCTTTTTGCGGTAAGCTACCCAGCATGATTTTTTTGCCGAGCGGTTGTTTCCAGCCCATCCGTGTTACAACCGCCTGATTGATAATGACCGAGTTAAGCGTATCGGCTGGTATTTTTTCGGAGAAGTCACGACCGCTTATGAGCTTCATGCCCATCGTTTTCAGGTAGTTGTAATCCACGCGCATGGGCTTAAATCCCATCTCTTTCAAGCCCGTATTCGACTCAACCGTGAAAATGACCCGACCGCCGATGTTGCTGGTGGGTGACGAGGCCGAAGCTACCTCTCGAATGTTCGGATTTGTCAATAGCTCATTTCTGAAAGCGTTGTACGTAGCGCGGGGCTGACTGTCCTGATAGTTGATCGTTAACACCTGATCCTGATCGTAACCCAGGTCGTGATTACGCATGAAATTCAGTTGTTTATATACAATCCAGGTGCAGATAAGCATGGTCAGCGAGATGGTGAACTGCGCAACCACCAGCGCTTTCCGGAAGAAACTCCCCCCTTTGGCGTTGAAAGCTCCTTTGAGTACAGTCGCCGGTTCGAATGCCGATAAATAGAAGGCTGGATAACTGCCACTGATGAAGCCTGTAAAGACAATTATAGCCAGCGCAATCAGCAGAAACTGAGGACGTAGCAACTCCCGGAACTCAATTTCTTTTCCCGAAACACTATTGAAAAAAGGCAACAAGGCAACTACCAGCACTAAACTGGCGATTAGGGCAATGACGGTCAACAACACCGATTCGGTCAGGAATTGCGCCATCAAACGACCACGTAACGAACCCATTACTTTCCGAAGACCAACTTCTTTGGCCCGTTTAGCCGAGCGGGCGGTCGCCAGATTCATGTAGTTGATGCTGGCAATCAGCAACATAAAAAAGGCCACGGCACTAAAAGTGTACACATAACCAATATTGCCGTTCGATTCCCCTTCCATACTTGAGTAAAGGTGGATTCGGGTCAACGGCTGTAATTCATAAGTTACCTTAATACCCATCCGCTTGAAAATGGGACCGATGTATTTGTCGTACACTTCCGGAAATTTACTTTCGAGAATCTTCGTGTCGAAGTTTTCGGGCAATACCAGATAGGAGTAGAGATAAAAACCGCCAAAGTTATTGGCCTGGCTACGTTCGTTCTGGCCGATGGACATCAGCCCGTTAAAGGTTAAGTGCGAGTTCTTCGGGACGTCTTCCAGTACCGCCGTCACTTTATAGAACGTAGTATCGTTGGTCTGCAACGACTGCCCAATCGCGCTCTTTGAACCAAAGAATTTCTGCGCCGATTTCTGGGTCAGTACTATGCTACCGGGTTGAGCCAGTGCCGTTTTAGGGTCGCCTTCGATGAATTTATAACTGAAAATATCGAACACGGTAGAATCGGCGGCATAGATATCCTCTTCGTAAAACCGCTTCTCACCCTGCCGAAACATCACCCGGCCATACGGAAAAAGCCGAACGTAATTTTTAACGAACGGGTAATCTTTCTTCAACGTCGGCGCCAGGGCAGGCTGCGTACTGCTCCAGCGGTTCACTTTATCCGGTTCAGTAATATGCGAGACAATCCGATAAATCTGCGATGCGTTTTTTTGATAGCGGTCGAAGCTCAGTTCATCCGTTACGTAGAGCAACAGAAGCAAGCCACACGTAACGCCAATAGTCAGGCCGAGAATGTTGATCAAACTGTAGAATTTGTCTTTTCGCAAATTTCGCCAGGCAATTTTCAGATAGTTAAGCAGCATATAGGTAGGGGTTTAATCTTGAAGAGACAAGGCATGCCTTGTCTCTACGGAGTGTGTTTATTCGGAACGTAATGATAGTAGACGATACGTCCGTCGGCGATTTCGTGCACACTGGAAGTCAGGCCAAGGGCAAGCCCTAGTACGTTGATGGCCGAAAACGTTTTGTTATGGATGAAATTCCGCCCGGCGATTTTAAGATGTTTACGTAGCATCGGGCATGGGGGCTAGGGTATTGGGCAGAGGGTTGGTTATTTGGTCCTCCGCCCGTGCTACTCAGAACGTAGTAATCTGTCGGAGGAACGACGTACTTGCTTCGGTAAATGCGGCTTTTTCCATGGCTAAAATAGGGTTCGACGGGATGCACTGGCGTATAATCCGAAGCCGCTTGTTTATGTCACGAAGTTCTTTTCGGTATCGGTCATAACTCGTAGGGTCACTTGTTTTGAGCGTATGATTAGCCAGAAAATGCTGACTGATAGCGTCCCGGCGGGTACACATCTGGTGATAGACTTGTTCGAGTGTTTTTGCGTTCATGGTCGTATTTGTGTTAAAAGAGCTTAGGGCAATGGGCATGGGCAGAGGGTGGGATGGCGCTGGTTTTCCTTTTGCCAGAACCCCTCTGCCCCATGCTAACTACTTCGTCGGAATGCCGATGGATTTTTCAATGTCCTCAATCATTTTTTGTCGTTCATCCTGTGATTTATTCTGAGCATCAATCGTGCGCTCGTATGAAACTTCGTCGCCATCTTTATTGAAGCGGTAACGCAGGTACAATTTTCCAGAATCGGAATTATACCGTACTACTTTTGAGAAGGGTTTGTCGCCACCGGCCGTAACGGCTACTGTTTGATTATCACCGTTATTGACTGATATTGTCGAGCCGTCGCTACTGTTGATGGAAATCGACTCACGAGATCGCAACTCCCTGGGAGCACGCGGTGCTCTGGGCGCGGGAGGGGCTATAGGCATCGATACGTTCAATGAATCCAGTACACGTTCCCGTAACGCTGTCCGCTCTTCCTTTGTCAGATTGGATACGTCAAATGTGCGGTCATAATCAACGTCCTTACCGTCGACGGTGCCGTTAACCCGAATCGATAAGGTTTTGCCGTCGTCATTGATATTGCGACTAATGTGCTGTTGAGCAATGGCGAACGTACTGGTCAGCAGGAAGGCACTAAGGAGGAGTTTTTTCATGTCGATAGTTATATTTATTCTGCCCTCAAAGACGTAACCGAATTACGTAACGCTGCTTTGGTCGATTAAAAACTTACGGTAACAAGCACAATTCGACATTTACAAAACCAGGTTATAACTCAGACTAGGTGCAATGCCTATTTATAGACCCATTACGTCAGGCTGCGTTTTCAGGAATCTTTTTTCCAATTCGGTCGATCAACTATCCGGTTGTAGAGACAAGGCGTACCTTGTTTCTACGTAGCGTGTGTTATTCGGAACGTAGCGACTTCACTGGATTCATTAATGCGGCTTTGATGCTTTGGAAGCTTACCGTTAACAGGGCAACGCTTAATACCGTAAGGCCCACGAATACGAAAACCCACCCGGTCAGCTCTATTCGATACACAAACGTATCGAGCCAGAAACGGGCAGCGTACCAACCGATGGGCGCACCAATCACGAAGGCAAATGCAATCAGCTTTAAAAAATTGACGGATAGATTCTGGGTAATTCCCAGAGAGCTGGCACCCAGCACTTTACGGATTCCGATTTCCTTTGTTCGCTGTTCAATCGTCAGGGAAACCAGCCCGAATAAACCTAATCCGGCAATTAGAATGGCCAGCAACGTAGCATACGTAATGAGCTGTTTCCAACGGGCATCGTCGGCGTAATCCTCTAAACGGTCGTCTTCCATAAAATGATAGGAGAACGGTTGGTAGGGAATCAATCGTTTGAATGTACGCTCAATCGTTTGTAGGCCTGTTTGCGCCTGCCTGGGCGTTAATTTGACGTATAACTGATTCATTTGTTCGGGCTTGCCGAGCTGAAACAAAACAGGCTCCGGTTTGTCACGTAGCGAGCGATATTGATAGTCGCGTACAACACCAACTATAGTCAGATTAGAACGAGTATTATCGTCCGTTTGCCGTTGAATAATCTGTCCAATAGCCGATCGGTTCGGGGCCAGAAATTGCCTGGCAAACGTCTCATTGACCAGAATATTAGATACACTATCTGTAGGATTAGCTGCACTTAATCCTCTGCCTTCCAGAATGGGAATATTTACCAGGTTCAGATATTGGTCGTCGATCCACTCATTTCCAGATTTGACCGATTTATTATCGACGTAATACGTACCCGCCCGATGACCACCCGATTTTCGGGCAACCGACTCAATGCCAATCTGTTGCCGAAGTGCCTGCTTCACTAGTTCCCCCTGTTTTTCGCGGCCCCAGGGAACATAAACTCGTACACGATCGGCGCGTTCGTACCCTACATTTGCTGTTTGAATGTACTCGAATTGTTCATGCAGCACAACGGCTCCAATCATGAGTATGATTGCAATCGAAAACTGAAAAACAAGCAGCCCTTTTCCTACTTTATTACTCCCGGCCAACCGAAGGCGACTATACAGAATCTGCGTAGGATTAAAACGAGATAATACCCGAGCCGGGTAAAAGCCAGCCAGTAAGGTAACCAATATGACCAGACCAGCGAATAAACCAAGAGTTTGCGGATTGGTGAGATAGGTTATTTCTAAGACTTTATTGGTGAGAGTTGAAAATTGCGGAAGCAGGAGGTACACCAATCCGATTGCTGGAATTAAGGCCAGCAATGTGAGAAGAAACGTTTCACTCACAAACTGCCCGATGAGTTGCCAACGGGTACTTCCCGTAACTTTACGAACACCGATTTCTTTGGTTCGACGTAGCGACCGGGCCAGCGTCAGGTTAATGAAATTGATACTGGCGAGCAACAAAATCAGCCCGGCGATGCCACTCAGTATGTATGAGTACACCGACGATGAGCCTCGTTGCAACCCATTGCCCATGTCGTAACGGGCATCGAGATGCATAGCCGTGAAAGGCTGGAGATGATACGCCAGGGTGAATGAGCTATGCTCTTTACGCAGTTGCGCGAGCATTTGACTGGCATATTTTTCAAACACCGTTGCCAGTTTCCGTTCCGACGTAGCAGGGTTGGCGTCGGAGCGCAGTAGTACAAATGTGTTTAGAAATCCATCCGACCAATCCTGTTCGTGCCAGTCTTTGTGGTCAGGTGGAAGCGTTGCTACAAACGGACGTAGTATGTCGAATCGAATGCTTGAATTGATGGGCGGTGTTTTTACGACACCGGTTATGCGATACGTTTCGAAACTTCCTCCCGCGTCGATGGTCAGAAGTTGATTTAATACGTCTGTCGTACCAAAGTAGTTGCTGGCCATCTCATCGGTGATCACAACGTTACCTGGATCGTTCAGGAGAGTATTTGGATTACCTGCTAGTAAATCGAAACTAAATAGGCGTAAAAAAGTAGGATCTACATACATTACCTGTTTATACGCTACGTCTTCTTTCTGGCGGACAAGCATCTCGTAACCTTGCACCCGGCAGAATTCAACTACTTCTGGTAACTCAGCTGAAAAGGCTGGCCCCTGCGGAATGCCCGTTGCGCTTGTAAAAACTTCATTACCTTCCGGCGTAATGGTGTTCAATACGACCCGATACAACTGATCACGTTGCGAATGGAAGCGATCATACGATACCTCATCCTGCACAAAGAGCAGAATAAACATGACGGCGGCCAGACCAGTACTCAGACCAACAATGTTGATCGTACTGATCGCGCGATTACGTAGCAGGTTTCGCCAGGTAATTTTGAAGTAGTTAAGAAGCATAGTGGTAAAGGGTTGGAACCAGGATTTAGCTGATGTAGGGATTCTCAGAATTTTGTTTTCATCTGATTAATGCGCTTCGAAGAAGCGAAAACAAAATCCTGAGAATCCCTACATCAGCTAAATCCCGGTTCATATTATTCAGAACGTAACGACTTCACCGGATTCATCAACGCGGCCTTGATGCTCTGGAAGCTTACCGTTATCAGGGCAATGCTTACGGCCAATACCGCTGCCAGTACGAACATCCACCATTGGATATCGATTTTATACGCGAAATCCTGCAACCACCGACTCATAACGTACCACGCCACCGGGCTCGCCAGTACAATCGCGATGGCCACCAGCCGGAGGAAATCTTTGGACAACAACGTAACGATACTGCCCACCGACGCGCCAAGTACCTTCCGAACCCCGATTTCTTTGGTACGTTGTTCGGCAGTGAACGTAGCGAGGCCAAACAACCCCAGGCAGGCCACAAAAATGGTCAGCCCCGCGAATAGTCCCAGAATACGTCCGGTTTTCTGTTCGGCCAGATACGTATCGTTAAACCGCTTGTCGAGGAACGAATACGTAAAAGGCGCATCGGTAGTGAGTTTTTTCCATTCTTTCTCCAGCGAAGCCAGCAGGCCAGCTACATCCGTCGTTTTTGCCTTGATAATCACTGCTCCAGAGTTCTCGCCGAGCGTCATCACCAACGGAGAAATCGACTCGTGCAACGACCGAAAATGAAAATCTTTCACAACGCCAATCACCTTGTATAGTTTCTTCGCGCCCTCATTTTCGGCGTGGCCGATAGTTTTTCCAAGGGCATTGTTCTTCCAGCCAAGCGTTTGGGCGGCTGTTTCGTTGATAATCACGCCCGATGAATCGGTGCCATATTCTTTGGAAAAATTTCGGCCCGCTGCCATCTGCATACCCAGCGTCGGAATGTAGTCGTAATCAACATTGTACCGAACCCCTTTCACATACTGCGTCGGATTACTTTCCGGAAACATCATGTAGTTGTTATTATAGCTCGGCCCCGCTGGCAGATAGCCTGACATACTGACGTTTACCACGCGAGGGTCCTGCATAATCTGGTTGCGGAAAACCGCTTCATTTTTAGCCAGTTGCCACGTATCGGGCAGTACTAAAACCTGCTCTTTGGAATAGCCTAATTTCTTGTGCTGGATGTAATTCAACTGTTGATAGACAACGGTGGTGCCGACCATAAGAATGATCGAAATGAAAAACTGAACCACTACCAAACCGCTACGTAGCCCAATGCTTTTCCGGTCGCCGGTAAATTTGGTGCCTTTGAGTACGGCGATTGGTTTGAACGACGACAGGAAAAAAGCAGGATAACTACCGGCCAGAATCCCTACGATTATGCCCAGCATCAGCAGACCAGGTAACAGCCAGTTATTACCACCAAAATTCAAGGCCAGTGCTTTGCCCGCCAGTTCATTGAAGAGCGGCAACGCCATATACACAAGGCCAATTGCCAGCACCAGCGCAATCATAGTGAGCAATAACGACTCAATCAGAAACTGATTCGTCAGACTTTGCCGTACCGAACCCATCACTTTGCGAATACCCACTTCCTTGGCCCGTTTCGAAGCGCCAGCCGTGCTGAGGTTCATGAAATTGATGCAGGCAATCAGCAGCATGAACACGGCAATGGCTCCGAAAATGTACACGTACTGAACATCGCCGTTGGCTTCTATCTCGCCCGTCAGATTCGAGTGCAGGTGAATATCGGTCAGGGGTTGAATTCTGAAACCAATCTCATTTCCTTTCTGGCGAAATTGGGTCATAGTCATACCAAACGCCTGCTGAAGCTGTGGCCCCATGTATTTGTTGACCATCTGCGGCAGTTTGGCTTCCAGTTGTTTTGGATTGTATCCTTTGGCCAGCACCAGATACGTAAAGAAACCCGACGTCATCCACGAGGGTGATTTCGCATCCGAAACGCCCGCCATCGACATCAACATATCGAAATGAAAATGGGAATTGACTGGCATACGGTCAATCACACCGGTCACCTTGAAGAGCGCGTTCCAGCTTTTTATCGTTACAACTTTGCCAATTGGGTTTTCATTGCCGAAACATTTTTGGGCCATATCCTGCGTAATAACAGCTGTATTGGGTTGCAGCAAAGCCGTTTTGGCATCGCCATGAATCAGGGGCAGTGAGAAAACCTGAAAGAAATTTGAATCGACGTAAGCCAGGCGATCATCCCGGAACGTTTTTTCGCCAACCATAATGCTGGGCGAGCCAACGGTATGTATTCGGGTAGCTGCTTCGACTTCCGGATAATCAGCTTTCAGGGTTGGCGCAACGGGCGGCATTACGTTCGCTTCATTAATTTCCCCACCGTTCATAACAGCGTGAAACACAACGCGTACAATGCGGTTGGCCTTATCATTATACCGGTCGTAACTCAGTTCGTCGAGCAGGAACAAGCTGATGAGCAGACACGTAGCGAGCCCGAAGGCCAGCCCAACGATGTTGATGGCCGAAAATGCCTTGTTACGTAGCAGATTCCGCCAGGCGATTTTTAGGTAGTTTGTAAGCATCTTGCTTGGTTTTCGTTACCTTTATTAAAAAGCTCGTCTTGTAAAAACGTCCTTACACTATGGAGACCGTTATCGAACAACCCATCGACCTCGAAGACGAAAAAATGTCGAGCTATAACCATTCTGAAGTACAGAGTCGGTTGGCCTTTTTATTGATGCTGGCCTACCGTACTCAATATAGTATCCTTACTGAACTTGATTTCGATTTTGCATCTGGTAAAACTCGCCCTGATCTTTCCATTATGCCGAAACGCAAGGTAGATTGGCTGGCTGATGAAATCATAGTCCAGGACGTACCATTAACAACCATTGAAATTCTCTCTCCCGAGCAAAGTTTAAATAGCCTGACTGACCGCATCTATAAAAAGCACTTTCCGGCGGGTGTAAAGTCGGTGTGGTTAGTTGTGCCAACCGTACAAACTGTTTCAATCCTGCTCCCTGACCGTCAACAACTCAATTTCTCATCCGGAATAGTTGCTGATCCTGTGACGGGCCTCCAACTCAACCTAAGCGAAATCTTCGAGGGCTAACTGTCAAGACCGGTCTCTATAAATCATTCACTACGTAGTGATTTCACCGGATTCACCAGTGCGGCTTTGATACTCTGAAAGCTCACGGTTAGCAGCGCAATCGCGATTGCCAATAGACCGGCCAGCGCAAAAACCCACCACTCAATTCCAATTCTATACTGAAAATCCTGCAGCCACGACCGCATTAGATACCAGGCAATCGGCGAAGCAATGACAATCGCCACGAAAACCAGTTTCAGGAAATCTTTGGAAAGCAGCGAAATAATACTGATCACCGACGCCCCCAGTACTTTCCGAACGCCAATCTCTTTGGTACGTGCTTCGGCCGTAAAAGCGGCTAGTCCAAACAGGCCCAGGCAGGCAATAAAAATAGTTAGCCCGGCAAAAACCCGATAAAGCAGTCCCATTTGCCGTTCGGCTTTATAATAGTTGTTGATGCTTTCGTCGTAGAATTTCCCATTGAAAGCCACCTCCGGGAACGTTTTTTCAAAGACCGACTTAATTTTATCAACGGTTTGCGGCAAATTTCGCGACTGGATTTTGATGCCTCCATCCCAGTAAAATCTATCGGAAATCGTAATCAGTAATGGATTGATCGCTTGCCGGGCCGATTCTGTATGGAAATCTTTTACGACGCCAATAATTGGCTTGGGTTCCGAGCCGCCGACGCGAAGTTTCTTGCCAATTACGGATTCGGGATTTTTGATGCCCAGCTTCTTGAGCAGGGTTTCATTCACTACCAGCTTGTTGATTGTATCATTGACGGCATAGGGACCGCCGGCCAGAAACTTGATGCCATACGTAGTGAAATAATCCCCATCTGCGTACTTCATCGAAATTTCAAAATCTTCTTCTTTCGACAGATTTGTGAACGCGAAACTACTTCGCCAGTTATTTTCAGAAGACGGGTGATCAGACGAAAAGGACACGGCTTTTACTTCCGGCAAACCTAGCAGTTCGTTACGGAACGTATTATATCGCGAACGGTACTCGGTATCCATATTGAGCGTAAAGACGCCTTCTTTTTCGAAGCCGAGGTTGAGTCGGTTCAGATAATCCATCTGCCGCAGGTTGATAACAGTACTGATAATCAACACGAGCGCTGTTGCAAATTGAAAAACGATCAGCCCCTGACGTAGTGACACGCCCCGCATCCAGCCTTTCGACAAACTCTTGCGAAATACCTCCAGTGGCGAAAACGACGACAGAATCAACGATGGATACAGGCCCGAAAGCAGCGTGAGCACCAACAGTAATCCGATCAGATAAAGGCTCGTTTCAGGGGTAAAATAGAGCGATGAGTCGGCTGGTATGTCGAAGACTTTTTCAATCAGCGGGAGTGCCCAGTACGCCAGCATAACGCCCAGACTAACCGATGCCAGCACCACCAGAAACGTCTCGATCAGGAATTGAAACACCAGTTGCCATTTATGGCTGCCCAGCACTTTCCGCACACCCACTTCTTTGGCTCGTCGGGTTGCCAGCGCCGAATAAATATTGATAAAATTGATGCAGGCCATCAATAAAATCAGAATGCCCACCACCGCAATATTCTGAATACGTTCTTTGGGGATCGTTTTGCTGGTAAAATTGGCTAGACGTTCGTCGAAGTGCATATCGGCCAGTGGACTCAGAAAATGCGTTTTTCGATCATTAGCCTTCCGGTCCTCATAATGTTTCAGCGCAAATTTATCGAGCAGGGAGTTGGCTGTAGCTACCGAAAATTTTTCTGGCATCAGCACAAAAATCTGGTCATTGCTGCTTGTGCTGCCCCAGTTGTTGAAATCCCCAAAACCAAACAGGTCAGGTCGGGCGCGTTTCGAGGCATAGGAAATCACCAGATTTACCGGAAAATCAGTTGTTTTCGGCGCGTCTTCCAGTACGCCGACCACCTGCATGGTTGTCTGGTTGTTGATACGTATGTATTTCCCGATAGCCTGTTGGTGATCCTTGAAATATTTCTCAGCAAATGTTTTCGATAATACTGCTACGTTCGGACGGCTCAGTACGTCTGGCTGACCAAGAATCCAACGGAAATCGAAGAGGTTAAAAAAGTCTGGTTCAACCAGAATGCCTTCTCCTCGCTCAATAAATTTTGAGTTCGAATTGGTCGCTTTCGAATCGCTGCCTAATACCGTAACCTGCGGGTCAAGTGTACCGAAAACGGGCACAACCTTTTCAAACTGAGGAATATCGGTTTTGAGTGCCGCAGCTACCGGGAGTGCACTGCCCGGAGTAAAACTCTCGCTTCCGTTTGGATAAATATCGTGGCGGGCTACCCGATAAATCCGTTTGTAATGCGTATGGAACGTATCGAAACTCAGCTCATAACGTACCACCAGAAACAACAACAGCGCAGCCGCTACGCCCACGCTCAGTCCCAACGTATTAAGCAACGTAAAGGCACGTTTGCGGACCAGATTCCGCCAGGCGATTTTGATATAGTTAGTAAGCATTTATATAGGGTGTTGGAACCGGGATTGAGCAGATTGATGGATTTTCTGGATTTTGTTTTCGCTTCTTCGAAGCGCATTATCAACTAACAAAATCCATCAATCTGCTCAATCCCGGCCGCGTCGGCGGTTCGATCAGATTATTCACTACGTAGTGATTTCACTGGATTCATCAGCGCAGCTTTGATACTTTGAAAACTGACTGTGATGAACGCAATGCCCAACGCCAACGCTCCGGCCACCACGAATATCCACCACGGAATATCAATTTTATACGCGAAATTCTGCAACCATTTGTCCATCGCGTACCACGACACCGGAGAGGCAATCAGGATGGCGATAACAACCAGCGTCAGAAAATCTTTGGAAAGCAAAAGCACTATGTTTGTCGTTGAAGCGCCTAATACTTTCCGAACACCGATCTCTTTGGTACGTTGCTGAGCCGCAAAAGCCGCCAGACCAAACAGGCCCAGGCACGAAATCAAAATTGAGATAGCTGTGAAGTAGCTCACGATACGTGACGTTCGGGCTTCGGCTTCGTAATTTTTCTGAAAATCTTCGTTCAGAAATGTGTACTGAAACGGCTCATCGGGACGTAACGCTTTCCATTTCTGCTCCAGAAAACCCAGCACGTTCGTCATATTGGCCGTATTTACGTGCACAATAATGTAATTATAGTCAGGCCGGCTATTCAGCAGGAATGTAAATGGCTCGATCGTCTGATGGAGGTTTTCGTAATGAAAATCCTTGAGAACGCCCACAATTTCGAAATGGTGCGTTTTACCCTGCCAATCGAAATTCAGCTTTTGGCCAACCGCTTTATTCAGTGGAATCTGGAATTTACGTAGCGTCGCTTCATTCACAACGAGCCGGTTGTTGGTATCGCCCGGAAACTGGCGGGAAAACAAACGGCCTGTTGCCAGTTTAAAACCCATTGTTTGCAGGTAGTCGTAATCGACCTGATTCGTTTTGACGCTGCGGCCGTTCAAGGCCGTTTCTTCAGGTTTGTACAAAAGAAAGTCAGTCGCATTATTTATTCCCGGATAATACTGAGTTCCGGCCGCACCAGCTACCTGATTGTTTTGCAGTATTTCGTTGCGATACGCTGTATAAACCTCGTGCGCTTCCCGGCTGCTGAGCGAAATAGCAATCTGTTGATCCTGCGTGAAACCCAGCGACTTATTACGTAGGAAACTCATTTGCTCCTGTATAACGAACGTAGCCAGTACGAGGCCAACCGAAATTACGAACTGAAACACCACCAGCCCGCGACGTAGCGCGACTGCCGATAACGTATTACTGAATTTGCCTTTCAGCACCTGCGCCGGATTGAACAACGACAGATAAAAAGCGGGGTAACTACCGGCCAGTATACCCGTCAGTAGCGCTAATCCTAAAAACGTCAGTACAATACGTGGTTCGAATAATTCTGAAATCTGTAATGATTTGGCAGTCAGTTGGTTGAAAACGGTTAAAGTTACCGCTACCAACACGACGGCGATCACCAGTGCCAGTAACGACAGTACCATGGATTCGCCCAGAAACTGCCCGATGAGCGAACCTCGTTCGGCCCCCATCACTTTCCGAACGCCAACTTCAGCTGCCCGTTTTGCCGAGCGGGCCGTCGACAAATTCATGAAATTAATACAGGCAATGAGCAACGTAAACAGCGCAATCGACGCAAGAATATAAAGGTAGGTAGTGGTATTGGTGGGCGTAACAATGGTATTTATTTCATCGAAAAGATGCAGTTCAGGTACCGGAACGAGGAACAGTTTTTTGTCGAAACCCACCGCTTTCAGGTCGTTGCTGGCATACTTCTTCATAAAGGCCGGAAACTTCTGCTGCAACTTGCCCGGATCTGCACCGGAACGTAACTTCAGGTACGTAACAAACATATTATTGCAGCAGAAATCCACTTTACCCTCGCGCAAAAAACCGCCGACCCAGCCTGCCGACATCGGTAAAAAGAACTTGGCATCGATATGCGACCGGGCGCTTTCATCCCGATATACGCCCGTTACTTTAAATTCTTCACCGTTGCCCGTTGTGCCGCTGATACGTATCAGTTTGTTGAGCGCCGACGTAGTACCAAACAGTTTATGGGCAATTTCTTCCGACAATACTACCGAGTTGCGGTCAGCTAAAGCGCTACGTGGATTTCCTTCCGTGAACTGATACGAAAGCAAGTCAAAAAAGGTTGAATCGACCTGGTAACCTTTGGTTTCATAAAATGATTTGACCGCTTTCCCGCCTTCCCGAACCTGAAGCAGTGCTTTATCGTCGATCAGGTTCATCCATAAGCGGGAAACTTGTTCGATTTCCGGAAACTCTGACTTTAACGAAAATGCATAGGGAGCCGATGCTGTAGCATTCTTTTCGCTGCCTGCGCCTTTATTACCTCTTCCGATGATGGTTTCCTGACCTAACAGATACAGCCGATCGGCATACTGGTGATGTTTATCGAACGATAATTCGCTACGTATATACAGCAGCAATAGCATGCAGCAGGTCATTCCGACCGACAAACCGAAAATATTGATAGCTGAAAACGATTTGCTACGTAGCAAATTTCGAACAGCGATTTTGAGATAGTTGAGAAGCATATTACAGAAGATTTACGTAGAGACCGGTCCGCCGTTGCGGAGGCATGCCTTGTCTCTACTCGCTACGTAAACTCTTTATTGGATTCGTCAGCGCGGTTTTTACGCTTTGAAAACTTACGGTTAGTAGGGCAATCAGGATCGTTAGGCCGCCCGCCAGCACGAATACCCACCAATGAATGTCGGTGCGGTAGGCGAAATCATTCAGCCAGTTATGCATGGCCCACCAGGCAACGGGCGACGCGATGACCAGCGACACCAGGACCAGTTTCATGAAATCCTTAGAGAAAAGCGCCACCAGACTAATTTCCGACGCGCCCAGCACTTTGCGGATACCGATCTCTTTGGTACGTTGCTCGGCCATGAACATCGACAGGCCAAACAGCCCCATGCACGAAATTAGAATGGCAATACCGGCAAAAACGCTGAACAGCGTTTGCTGCGTCTGCTCGCGGGCATAGAGTCGACCGAAACGTTCATCCAGAAACTGATAGTTGAAAGGGCGACCGGGGAAAAAGCGTTTCCAGACTGATTCTACGTTTTTCACGGCCGTCGGTACGTCGCCTTTTAGGGGAATCGACAACCAGTTGAAATTGTCAGTGCTCATGACCATAGCCAGTGCCGCCATTTGCTGGTGCAGGGACTCGAAATGAAAATCCTTTGTCACGCCAATAATCTGTCCTTTTGCCGAACCGTACTGGAATGGCTTGCCAATGGCCTGTTCGGGTGTCCAGCCTAACTGACGTGCTGCCGTTTCGTTCAGCACAACCATTGACGTATCGGTCGAATAGTTGCGGGAAAAATTACGTCCGGCTGCCATTTTGATTTGATACGTCGGAATGAAATCGTAATCGACACGTAACCCGCGCAGATTGATTTTAACCGGAGTCATCGTATCACCTTTCATTGCCTTCGCATCCTGCGAATCGAGCAACCGTCCCGACGGTATGCGCGACGAACGGCCTACGCCACGTACCGAACCTGTCTGGATAAACTGCTCTTTAAGTGTTTCGTAATTGGTCGTAGAATCGCTCGCATCGTGGATAATCAGTACCTGGTCTTTGGCGTAGCCCAGTCGATAGTCCTGAATGTACTTCATCTGATTATACACAATGGCGGTGCTGATAATAAGTGCAATAGCGATGGAGAACTGCGTAATTACCAATACCTGCCGCAGTTTACCGCTGCGCATGGTTGAGGCAATCTGGCCTTTCAATACGCCCAGCGGCCGGAACGACGTCAGGAAGAAAGCCGGATAACTGCCTGCTACCAACCCCGTCAGTAACGTAATACTAAGCAGGATGGTAAGAAAAACTGGATCAAGCAATTGATTGAGTGCCAGTTGCTTTTTCGTAAAATCGTTTAGCGTAGGCAGTCCGAGCACCACAAGAAATATAGCTATTATCAGGGCAAAAATGACCAGCACAAACGACTCGCTCAGAAACTGGCTGATGAGCTGGGTGCGCAAAGCCCCTACAACTTTGCGCATCCCCACCTCTTTGGCGCGCCCCGCCGAACGGGCCGTCGCCAGATTCATGTAATTGATGCAGGCAATCAGCAAAATGAACAAGCCGATGGCCGAAAAGAGATAAATATAACTGATGTCGCCGGTGGGCTCTACCTCTGAATCAGTATGGGAGTAAAGATGAATATCCGCTACGTTTTGCAGGTTCAGCACCGACCAGGTCGACGGCTTTGCGCCTTCTCCAGATGGAATATGTTTGTTCTGAAAGGCCGGGAAAGCTGCTTCAATGCGTTTTGGGTCAACGCCGGGCTTGAGGAGCATATACGTATTAAAGGCGTTGTTGCCCCAATTGGTACGTAGCTGTTCGGCCCCATAAACGCGGTTATCGTTGAACGTACTGAAGGAAATCAGAAAGTTAGGATGAAAATGTGACTGGGTAGGCAGGGGTTCATACACACCCGTTACGATCATGTCGAACTGGTTGCCGATCCGAACCGTTTTGCCAATCGGATTTTCTTTGCCAAAATATTTCTCAGCCATTGGCCGGGAAAACATGATTGAAAACGGATTGACCAGCGCCTGATCCGGATTACCGCTAGTGATCTTAAAATCAAATACTTTAAACAGATTAGCTTCTGCAAAGAACACGTCGTCTTCGTTGAAGGAATGTTCCCCATATTTAATCAGGGCGCCGTTGTCGATGGTGCGCACAACCTGTTCGGCTTCCGGAAAATCCTGCTTAATCAAGGGCCCAAACGGTGGAGCCGCCTGCGCTAGCTTCAGCGAAGGGGTACCTTCCGATGAAAGGAAGGTACGGGTAACGCGATAAATGCGATCGGCATTGGCGTTATAGCGGTCGTAACTGAGTTCGTCTTTAACGTAGAGCGCAATGAGCAGGAAACACGCCAGCCCAACGGCTACACCCACAATGTTGATGAAACTGAACGCTTTGTGTTTCCGCAAATTGCGAAAGGCGATGAGCAGATAATTTCGTAGCATAACAACTTGAAGCAGGTTCACATCTAGTTGCCCAAATGCCGTACCAGAAAATTAAAGTACTGATTATCAAAGAGTTTTATGTCAAGTTTAAGGGCGCATTGTCCGCAAACGGACGCAATTCGGACGGTTACGGACAGCAAACCATCCGGCCATGAGACAAGGCAAACCTCCACAACGGCGGACCGGTCTCTACGTTTAAAACTGATTTTTTAGCGCCAGCGTAGGATAAACCTGCACCTCATTCGCATTGGTTAATGTATGGAAAAACAGGTTAACCCGCGTTCCAATAGAAACCGTTTTCGCTACTTTTACCCAACATTGCGGATCGCCGAAAAAGGCTATTTTCTTTCCGTTCAGGTCTTTCGTGAATTCATTTCCCTGATTTCGGTTTTCGCTCCACGCGACCAGACTACCCGCAATCATAATTCGGTAATTGAAAAATCCCCTCCCGAAGTAGAACGTAAGCTGTGGATCGTAGCTGGGTTTCGGAAAAGCATTGTAACGATAAACCAGACTGGTGCTGAACCAGGCTCCCCGCCATTGAAACGGATACGCCACGCCAGCACCAAACGTATTGGTCAGGTAATAGCCATAAGAAGGTGGCGCAACGCCCAGCCCACCCGTATAGGTTAAGGCCAGATATACCTTTGGTTTCCAGAATCGTATATTCTTCGATACCTGTAAAAAAAGCTGCCCAACATTGTTATTTTCGCCCGAGAAGTCGGTTTGCATTTTAAGCAGAAATGATCCCGTCGAATCGTTGCTTTTGAAATACTCATACGACAGCGACGCGAAATTTCTGCGGTTCAGACCAGGGTCAATCGAATGCCTGAAATCGTAATGAAACTGAAGTTGCTGAGCTTGAATAGTTACGAAAGAAAGGCAGAGAAAGAACAAAAAAATGGTTTTCATGACCGACGAATTTTTCGGTAAAGCTTCGTCGGTGAGCACAAATCGGACGGAATTTGAGCGGAAACGTTACGGAAATGTCAATTCCGGCGTCTAATTGGCGTTAAGCAGTGGGTAACCCTTTTTTCTATGGACGAGTTTGATCGGCGAGTGTTTTCCGAACTGTTGAATGCGGTGGTGATGAAATGTTTCGGCCACCCGCTGAACAGCCCATTGTCGGAGCCGGAAAGTAAACATCTGAGCAACGAAATTGAAGAAAAAACCGGCCTCGTTATCGGCTGGCGAAGCGTTAAAAATTATGCTACGTACGTTCTCAATCCAACGCTTGGTAAGCAGGAAAATCCGTCAATTGCTACGCTCGATACGTTAGCGCGTTACGTATTCGACGCCCCTGCTACGTCGGAAGCTGACCGAAAAAAGACCGGCGAACATTTTTCGTATTGGTTTCGCTATCGCGACCAGCATCTTGCTGCCCCAAAGTCTGAGCGTACTACGTTCCGGACCACAAAAAATGAGACATTCTGGTACGTAGCAGCTTTGGTCGTCATTGGAGCTGTATTTGGCTATCTGTTTTTGCATCAGGATAATCGGGAGCAAATTCAGGAAAATTTTCGAGCTATCGACGATGCCTCCTTGGCACGTAACGGCTGGTTTCTGAACGATAAAAATGCGGTATACTGGGAAAAGCGGGGACAGAACGCCGGCCTGCTGACTTTATTCACGCTTCAGGGCGACAATTGGCCAAAAACGGGCGAGACTGCCCGTGTGCAGAATTTACTGCTACGTTCCGTTCAATCCAATTGCTTCCGAACGGAGGTGCATTTTACTGATTTTGTTCCGGCCGGTAATTGGCAGCAGGCGGGACTTCTGTTGTTGGAAGACACTCTGTTCACCGGGAAAAGCATTCGGCTGTCGCTCTCTTACAACAACTTTTTCGGTGGTCTGAAACAGCCTGCCGAAATTCTGATTCAGGCGACAGCATCCTATGGAAAAGGTGACCGAAATCTGGAAGAATTCATCCATCAGCCTTTGTTTCGGATTGGTAACACCAACGACCAACGTATCGCCGTGACTAATCTGAAAAACGTAGCATTCAGAATCGAGAAGCAGGGGCAAAAATTCAGGGTTTTATATTCTGTCAGTCCTGTCGATAATTTCTCATTTAAGGAAGTCACTACGTATACATTCAACATGAACCCCAAATATATTGGCCTGTTCGCGCTGAAGGGCTATGTCGATTCAACGGCAGTAATGCCGGTAATGGTCAAATATTTCCGTTTGGATGGGCAACGCTGTGAATGAGTTATTTATCAGGCAATAAAGCAATGTCCATAACGCTTCGGTAAAAGTCGGCGAACAGATCTGCATGGTACGTTGCCCGCATGGCGCACAATACGTCGAACGCCCCCAGGTGCACCCATTCCCAGAGCATCGTACCAAAATTATAGGCATACATTTGCTTCCCCACTTCGGCCCGAATCGACGTAATGGTTTCTTCTGTCAATCCATACGTAGCGAGCCGAGCTACAATGCGCTGATGTGTTTCGTCAGTATATTCAGTATCGAGGAAAGGCTCCAGCAAAGCGTCCCAGATATCATCCCGTTTAACAACAGGAATCTGATTTTCCTGGGCAAACAGAACCAGGTCATCTTTATGTTTTGCTGAAATAAAAACCAGCTCATTATTCACTCGTAGGGCTGGTGGGGCCGCCGATACGTCGATGTTGATTAGATCCGATGCAATAAACCGATCTTGCCGACAGGCGATGGACGGCTTGAAGGGGTAGTTGGGAATAATAAGACTGGTTCCTTCGATGAGAATATCAGGCACGGAAACGAGCATCTGAACCGGGATTGAGCTGATTAAAGGATTTACTGGATTTTGTTTTCTGATCTATTCTCTTCCACATAAATAATCATGTAAATCTTTTTAATCCTGTTAAAATCCTGGCTGCGTCGGCGGTCCGATCAGAAGACAAAATCCAGAAAATCCCTAAATCCGTTAAATCCTGGTTCAAACAATTAATCCCGGTTCAGGCTTCTCACAGGGTTCGCCAATGCCGCTTTAACACTTTGATAACTAACCGTAAACAACGCGATACTAATTGCCAGTAGGCTTGCTATGGCAAACACCCACCAGGGTATACTGATGCGATACGCAAAATCCTGAAGCCATTGATTCATGAAATACCAGGCGAGGGGACTGGCGAGAAGGATGGCAATCAGTACCAGCTTTAGGAAATCTTTCGAAAGTAACGTAACGATGCTGGCAACGGAAGCGCCGAGTACCTTCCGAATGCCGATTTCTTTGGTGCGTTGAGCAACAATAAACGATACAAGTCCATACAGACCAAGACAGCAAATCAGAATGGCGATCCCCGTAAACGTATTAACCAGCCGGAATAGCAGATTTTCATTTTCGTAGAATTGCGCCAGTTGATCGTCCAGGTACGTATAGTTAAATACGTCGTTTGGGTAGAGTTTCTGCCAGACTTGCCGGATGTATTGAAGCGTTTGGGCTGGGTTTTTCCCCGATATCCGTATGCCCGCCTGTTTAAACGACGGTGAATAACTTGCGATGAAACAGGGTCCAATTTCTTCGTGTAGCGAACGTTGGTGAAAATCTTTCACGACGCCAACAATTGGTAATAGAACCGGTGATAAATAGTACTGAATTTTCAGCCCGATGGCCTGTTTTGGGTCATGGAGGTTTAGTTTTTTCAAAAATGTTTCGTTGATCAGGTACTCCCGAATGGTATCGCTGGGAACAATGTTACGTCCGGCAATGATTTGTAAACCATAGGTTTGCACATAATCTACATCACCGATACGTTCCCGAAGCGAGTATTTTTCCCAGTCGCCATGGCCTTCTACTTTTACCGAACCACTGTACAGAGACTGATTCGAGGGCGGTCGTTGACTTGCACTCACCGATTTAATGTCGGGATACTGCATCAGTTCGTTTTTGAGCGCGTCGCGTTGGCTCTTCTGCGACGTCGGCAGATTCACCACAATGACATTGTCTTTGTTAAACCCCAAATCAGCTTCGCGCAGATAACGTACCTGCGACGCTACAACTAACGCGCCGACAATCAGTGCCTGACAAACCACAAACTGCACCACAATCAGCGAATGACGTAGCGAAAAACTATCCCGGCGACTCATCGAAAGTTTCCCCGTCAAAGCCGCCCACGGACTAAAACCGGACAAGACAACTGCCGGATAAACGCCCGCCAGCACAATCACTACTACGTTGAGCAAGGCAATAAAGGAAAGCGTCACTACGTCCAGACGTAGCAGGAGAAAGGTAGACAACCACGTATTGAGCAGCGGTAACGTAACGATGGCCAGCAGAAAGGAAAGACTGGATGCGGTAAGAACAATGAGGGATGTTTCGAGCAAAAACTGCCGAACCAACTGTCCACGACTGCTGCCCAGCGTTTTACGGATACCCACTTCCTTACTCCGACGTATCGCCTGGGCCGTCGCCAGATTGACGAAATTGATACAGGCCGTCAGCACCAAAAAGAGCCCAACCAACCCCAGTGACCAAAGCAAGGAAGGTCGAATGGCACCACCAGCAACCCGTTTTACGTCGAAATGAACATCGGCTAACGGTTGAAAATGAAACTGATAGTATTTGGCCATCTCGCCAAAATGTTTCTTTCTAAGGTCAGGCATAGCCGATTCCATACTGGCAACTGACTGCGGATTTTTGAGCGTAACGAACAGTCGATCAGTGCTGTTGATATTGCTCCAGTCATTCTGTTCGTACGAAGGATCAAGTTGGGACAGGGTAGCGATGGAAATGAAAAGATTGATATCAGTATCGGTCGTTTTAGGAGGATCGGCCAGCACACCCGTCACTTTTGCCCGAACGACATGGTTTAGTTGAAGCGTCTGACCCATCGGGTCGATGTTGCCAAAATACTTCTTTGCCCACGATTCGGTGAGCACAACGCAGGCTGGCTCGCGAAGGGCTGTTTTGGAATTACCCCGAAGCCATTCGTAATCAAAAATGTCAAATAACTCAGGCTCTGCCAAAGCAGTGCTTTTGTGTTCCAGAAACCGCACTACCTGATTTGTCCTGGAAGACGCTACGTGTGGCCGCATTGATGTACCGGTTTCAACAGTTAGCTCACGGTTCATTTTCAGATAAGCAGCCTGTTCAACTTGTGGGTAGTCGTTACGTAATGCTTTTGCCATCGGCAGTGGCGCTCCAGGATCATTCTCCACCGTCCCATCATCGAGATGTAAATCCAGAACAACCCGGAAAATATGGTCGAATTTGGTGTGATGTCGATCAGTGCTGAGGTGGTAACGGATAAACAGAAAAATGAGCAGCCCTCCGGCCATTCCGACGGTCAGCCCTGTGAGGTTAAGAAGTGTGTAAATCCGCTGCGAACGGAGGTTTCGGAAGGCTGATTTGAGGTACGAACGTAGCATGGTGTTTGGTAGATTGTTTCTGAACCGCACGGACGGCCCCGCGGGATTGAGCAGATTCAGGGATTTAAAGGATTAAAAAGATTATCAAGATTTTACCGTTTGCACTACTTCTCGCTACGTCAACAAAATCGTATCAATCCTTTCAATCTTTAAAATCCCGCGGGGCCGCCCGTGCGGTTCAGAATTAATCCCGGTTCAGGCTTTTAATTGGATTCGCCAGCGCGGCACGTATGGCCTGTGTACTCACAACGAAGCCCGTCAGTAAAGCCAGAACCAACGCAACTGCTGCAAACGGCACCCACGAAAGCGTTGTTCGATAGGCGAAATGGCTCAGCCAGTTTTGCAACAGGTAATACGCCAGCGGGCCGGCAATGACGTTGGCAATGAGCAGAATTATCACGAATTCTTTCAGGAACAGGTTGACAATGCCGGCCGTCGAAGCTCCCAGTGTTTTACGAATGCCAATCTCTTTAGTACGGCGCGTTACGTTCAGTGAGACTAAGCCCAGCACGCCCAGTAATACAATTACCAGGGCTAAAACCGTAGCCAGCCTTGCCGCCTTTTGAAGCTGAATTTCAGTTTGATACAATTTCTGGAGCGTATCATCCATGAACGAATACTCGAACGGTGCATCCGGAAAAATCCGCGCCCATTCTTTGCCGATAGCCGTTACCGTTTCGGGAAGATTACGTGAAGGTGCCAGCTTAAACGTAACGTAGCGATAAATAGGATTCGTCCGGACATGAAAGAAAATGAGCGGATTGATGGATTCGTGCAGTGAACCAAAATGAAAATCTTTTAGTACACCGCCGACCCGGTTGGCTTGCCCACTACCCTGAAGACGAACGAGTTGCCCGATTGCTTTGGCAGGATCGTTCCAGCCTAATGCCTTAGCCGCCGATTCATTCAGAACTACTTGAGTCGAATCATATCCACCACCATCAGCGTGAAAGAAATGTCCCTCCCGAAGTTGCAGTCCGTACGTTTGGGCGAAGTGCTCATCGGTGGTCATTACTGTCGCTACGGCGGCATCGGTGCTGTCGCGGCCTTGCTGGAACAGGCGGCCAGTGCCACTGGCTTTCCCATCCGGAATGACGAACGAAAAACTGACGTCGCTTACACCAGGAATGCGTGTTAGTTGATTTCTAAATCCTTCCATACGTAGCACCCCCGCCGGCGACCAATCGCGCGGGACCGAAGCAACCGTCATGATCTGACTTTTTTGGTAACCTAAATCTTTGTTGAAGAAATAAGAAACCTGCCGGCTAATGACCATAGCCCCAATAAATACGAGAACCGCAACCGTAAACTGAAACACAATCAGTGCCCGACGGAAGCCAGTTCCCTTTTGCACCGATGCCGTTAGTTTGCCTCTCAACGACTCAACCGAAGGCAATCTTGACAGCACAAATGCCGGATAGCCGCCCGCCAGTAAGCCGATGCCTAAAATCAATCCCAGCAACCCGAAATAAGCAACCGGCGACCACGTAATGAGTGACGGAATCGGACGTTCCAGTACGTTGGCGAAAAGTGGTCGAAACAGTTCGTGGAATCCCAATGCCAGCAACGTAGCAACCGCCGATAGCAACAGACTTTCGGCCAGAAACTGGCCAATAAGTTGCTTTTTGAGTCCACCCAGCACCTTTCTGACACCAATTTCGCGCAGCCGTGTTGCCGACATACCAATGGTAATGTTGACAAAATTCACGACTGCCATGAGCAGAATGAACAGGCCGATGAGTGTTAGCGTCAACACCATTTTTTCGACCAACCCATTCTGTGCTTTCAAATAGTACGTTGTCAACGGACTTAGGTCGAGATGTAAATTTTCCTTAAAACTGGGAGGTGCATACGTAGCAAGCAGTTGCTCAAGCGGCTTGGTGAGTTGATCGGCAGTGACACCCGGCTGGAGTTCAAGGTAGTTGGGAATGTACTGATTTTGCCATGAATTAACACTGGTAAGCGGTGCAAAATAGCCGACATCGCGCATCGGAATGAAAATATGATCGCGATTGGGCAACAGATCCGTTACGCTATTTTTGGGTAGATTAGCCAATACGCCAGTTACCGTAAACAATTGCTTACCGCCGAGGGGCGTCTGCACCGCTAATTGCTGACGCAGTACGTCGGTTCTTCCGAAAAATTTCTGCGCCAATTCCGACGTAATGACGGCAGAGTTGGGGGCCAGCATCGCCGTTTTAGGGTCGCCGTACAGCAATGGAAATCCAAACATCGACAATACTGTAGAATCCCCTATTTCAATCCCTTCCCGAAAATGTTTTTCGCCAATTGAAACAATAGCCGTAACGCCATAAAACCGGTAATAATTAGCCACCAGATTTGGATACAACTGCTTGAGCGTGGGGCCAATAAGTCCTAACGTAGTGATGTCCATCCCCATCGTTTCCTCCTTCCACCGGCTTTGAACCAGATACTGCCGGTTGGCGTGGCGTAGCGTTTTATTGACGGCCAGTTCGCCCTGAATGTAGTTGCCAATGAGCAGTAGAAACGTAATGCCAACCGTAAGCCCGAACAACGTAACGAGGGCGTAAAATTTTCGACGTAACAGATTTCGAATGGCGATTTTAACGTAGTTTCGAAGCATAGGGTGGTCGTTTAGCGATACGTTCGTTTGTCGCCGTGAAGGTATTTACGTTTCCCCTATGAGTTGATTTTTAATACGTTAAAAGATGTTAAGGCGTAAAGGGCATGGGGGAAGGGCATAAGAAATTATGCTACGTCTACTCCCTGCCTTTGCCTCCAGGCCCTCTATAAAAAAAAATGTTTTTGATAGTTTGTCCAATTCGGTACTGTTCGATTGTCAATGGGTTGAAAAATCAAAAAATCAATTAAATGGAACAACGACTGAATCTTCAGGAAAAAGGACAAAATGCACTGAAAGTACTTTTTGGCATTGGTGGCTATCTCAAGAAATCGCCGGTTGAAGCAGGACTACTGGATCTAATTAATTTTCGAGTTTCGCAGATCAATCGGTGTGCCTTTTGTCTGGACATGCACTACAAAGATGCTCGTGCGAAGGGCGAAACCGAACAGCGGCTGTACGGCCTGAGTGCCTGGCGCGAATCACCGTATTATACTGATCGGGAACGAGCGGCCTTCGCACTGGCGGAAGCTGTCACAGCCAGCCACGTACCCGATGAAACTTACGCACAGGCGAAAGCCCAATTTTCGGGCGAGGAATTAATCGATCTGACGCTGGCAATTACGACAATTAACACCTGGAATCGCCTGAACCACGTTTTTCAGAACACGCCCGGTACGTATCAGGTGGGGCAATATCACTAAGATTCCCTAAGCCAATGAAATTGATTTATCACTAAATTCCAGCCAACAAAACGTATCATGAACGAATTTTTGATAATTATTCACCGAGATCTGATTAGCAAAGATGCTAGCCCTTCGCCCGAACAAATGCAGGCTTCCATCAAGCCATTTCAGGATTGGGTTGGCGGCATTGCGGCTCAAAATAAGCTGGTTAATCCGCCCAAACGTTGGGATTTGAACGGTCGGGTTGTGAAACAAAATAACACAGTGACTAATGGACCATACGCCGAAATTAAGGAGTCAGTGGGGGGCATGTTGCTGATTCGGGCCGCTGATTATGACGAAGCCGTCGAAATTGCCAAAGGCTGTCCGGTTATAAAGTGGGGAGCGGTTGTTGAAGTACGCATGGCTATACCAAACCCCTAACAGTCACTCAATGAAACGGCCTTTGTTTACATGCAAAGGCCGTTTTTCGATTTTATGGAGAGCCATGAACTAATACCTAATTTATTCAGAACGGAGTATCGAAAACTGGTTTCGGTACTCTGTTATCTGTTTGGTATTGAGCATATTGAGATTGCCGAAGACATTGCCAGTGATACGTTTCTGGCGGCTACTGAACTGTGGAGTTTACATGGAATACCCGATAATACGACCGGATGGTTATACACAGTTGCCAAGAATAAGACGAAAAATTACCTGAAACGGAATGCGCTTTTTGAGCAGAAACTGTCGGTCGAAATCAAAAGCAATACGTCCAAAGGCGAAGAAATCGAGATTGACCTGTCCTCGAAAAACATTGCTGACAGCCAATTGGCGATGATTTTTACCGTTTGTAATCCGTCTATTTCGGGTGAGTCGCAAATCGCTCTGGCGCTGAATCTGCTTTGTGGCTTCGGCATTCAGGAAATCGCCGACGCCTTTTTGACGAATAAAGAGGTAATCTATAAACGGATAAATCGCGCGAAATCAGCGCTGAAAGAAGCACGTATTAAAATTGAACAGCCCACTCTATTGGAAGTTAATGATCGCCTGGAAACGGTGCTTACTACGTTGTATCTACTGTTTTCTGAGGGCTATTTCTCTACGTCTCAGAACTTTCCACTACGTAAAGATTTATGTGCTGAAGCCATGCGATTGGCGTACTTGCTGATCGAAAACGAAATCACCAATAAGCCTTCTGTGAACGCGCTGTTTGCCCTGATGAGTTTTCACGCGTCCCGTTTTGACGCCCGAACCGATGAGCAGGGTGAAATTATTCTATACCAGGATCAGGACGAAACCCGCTGGAATCAGGAATTAATCGAGCAGGGAACGTACTATTTAAATCAAGCTTCTACGGGAAATCAACTATCGAAGTATCATCTGGAAGCCGGAATAGCCTATTGGCACACGCACAAGGAAGATTCACCCCAAAAGTGGGAAAGTATCTTACAGTTATATAATCACTTGCTCATTCTGGAATACTCGCCACTGGCCGCCTTGAACCGAACGTTTGCACTGGCCAAAGCCAATGGAAAAGAGGAAGCCATTCGGGAAGCTGAAAAACTGAAACTGACGGATAATCAGTACTATTATTCGTTGTTAGGCTATCTCTACACAGATGTCGATAATGCAAAAGCTATACAGTCCTTTGAAACAGCTTTAACTCTCACAAAATCGCCCGCTGTTAAAACAACGCTTGCCAAGAATATTGATCGACTGATCGAAGCTCTTAAACCGACATCAGCACCGGCTCTGGAGGATCATCAGTAAGCGGTTTGGGAGAAGCTTATTCAGTTATTCATAAAGCTCATTAAATGCTTCGCTTTATCTCTGCGGATAACTTAGGTTAAAAATATGCCTTAATTTTAACCTGAAAACGAACTCAATTTATGTCCTACTGCCGCGCCATCGAAACGATGTCTGAAGAGCGTAAAGCTCTGCACAAAGCGTACCACGATCACCTCTACGGATTTCCTATCCACGATGATAATGAGTTGTTTTGCAGACTGGTGCTGGAAATCAATCAGGCTGGCCTTAGCTGGGAAACCATTCTGAAAAAGGAAGTTACGTTCCGAAAAGCATACGACAATTTTGATCTGACTAAGGTGGCTGCCTATACCGACGCCGACCGCGAACGATTGATGGCTGATTCGGGAATTATTCGCAACCGTCTGAAGATCAATGCAGCCATTGAAAATGCAAAGGTTCTCCAGCGATTACAGCGGGAGTATGGTTCATTTGCCGCATGGCTTGACATTCATCACCCGAAAACAAAAGCAGAATGGGTAAAACTGTTCAAAAAGACGTTTCGCTTTACAGGCGGTGAAATCGTCAACGAGTTTTTAATGAGCATCGGCTACTTGCCCGGCGCTCATACAGAAGATTGCTCAGTTTATCATTCTGTGCTGGAATCTCAGCCAAAGTGGCTGACAGCGAATTGATTAATCAATGAATATTTCATTCTTTAGTTTCCTTTTTTTCGGGATATAACTCTCGGAATGCATTAAAAACGGCTTGGTGGGTTATGGTGGCGTGGTCTTCCTGCGGGAGGTAATCGAAATGAATGATCGCTTGTTTGCCGCTTATCTTCTTTAGTTTTTCGACCAACAAATTGGCTTATACTTCCATGACGTGCGGGATTTTACCAGCAATTTTTTCAGAATTTCCAGGGCCGTATTCCAGTAAAATACGGAATGTTTATGGATCGATTCGGTCGTAAAATTAGGCTCTGTAAAGGTCAGAGTTATTAGATAAAGTTCACTAGGTTAAGAGTCTGTTCCAAACAAGCTAACGATAGTTCCTACGGCGCCTACCAGACTCACAATCAGTCCAATAAATGCAAGCGTACCCGTGCCTAGAATGAGCATAAGTAAGCCTGCAATCAACAACACAATACTGCCAGCCAGCTTTCCTTTAGCAACCATCGCTTTTTGGGGATGACTAGGGGCCAGTTGTTTGCCGAGCTGCCGGTTCAGCTTCTTGAGTATCAGCCGCTCCAAACCATTCATTTTGTGCGGGGCTACGGTTATGGAAGAACCTGATGTTGCAGCTGACGCGGCCAGCATTTTCCCAATCCGGATCATACGCTTGTTCAGAGCTGTACTGGTCGCGAGTTTGCTGTCCTTCTGAACATTAGCTTCTGAGTGGTATGCGGTTATGTTCGCGGTTGCCTCTGTCTGAGCCGGTTCGATAACGTGCTGCGTAATCAGCGTGTTGGGTTGCACGCTGGCTGTAGCAGAGGACGTAACAGGGCCACGCTGAAAATAAGCGACAGGGCGACTGCACGAGGCAAGCATAGCAAGTGCTACTAAAGATGCATAGAAGGGCTTGGTAAACGTAGAGCTCATGAATTCCTTTATGATTTAAGGCAAGTTATTGAGAGTCAGTATTTTGATTAGAACATGAATCAAAAGTTGGCTCTCCTAAAAACCAAAAATACTGGAATTGACACTGGCTTTCCGTTTCAGTTCTGTTTTATAATCTCTTCTTAACGTCTTTCATCGCCTATTCGATTTTACGCTGCTCAGCGAGGACCGGGATATTGAGCAGACTATTCGCTACGTAGCGACTTCACTGGATTCATCAGCGCAGCACGGATGCTCTGAAAACTAATCGTTACCAAGGCAATACCAACCGCCAGAAGTCCCGCCAGAGCGAATACCCACCACTCAATGTCAATTTTATAAGCGAAGTCAGCGAGCCAGTTATTCATGGCATACCAGGCCAATGGTGAGGCAACGACGATGGCAATCAGCACTAGTTTCAGGAAATCTCTGGAAAGCAACGTAACGATACCGGCAACACTGGCTCCCAATACTTTACGTACACCAATTTCTTTAGTACGTTGCTGTGCACTGAACGTTGCTAAACCGAACAGACCCAGACAGGCGATGAAAATGGCGAGGATAGCGAAAATGGTGAACAACAAGCCATACTGCTTATCGGACTGGTATTGTTTGCCGTAAAATTCATCCAGAAAGAAATAATCCAGCGACGATTCCGGGAAAATGTTTTCCCAGCGAGTGGCTACCTGATCCAGCAGTTTTTGCGGGTCATCCGTACGAAATTTAATGGAATAATACTCTGTCGGAATCCAGCCGAACTTTGGGTCCATAAACAGAATGATCGGCGTAAACGACTGATGGAGTGAGCGTTGGTGGTAATCTTTTATGACACCGATAATTTCATTCGCTCGGTCGGGGGTGGTTTCCAACGCGATTTTCTGCCCAATCGCCTGCTCGGGCGACGTAAAGCCAAACTGCTTCACCGCCGACTCGTTAAGAACCAGGGCTGTAGAATCGGATGGACGATTTTTATCAAAACCACGTCCAGCCAGCAGTTGAAGACCGTAGGTCGGCATGAAATCAAAATCGACGGTTAGCATTTCGAAAAGCCGGTTATCGGCATCCCGGGCTTCAAACCGACGATTTGCCAGAAACTGCCTGACTTCCTTACCGGGAATCGCTCCCGAACCCGTTACGTTCGATACGTTTGCCAGCGACTTAACCTGCTTTTTGAAAAGCTCGACCCGCTCGGCGTGATCAGGCATATTGACAGGCGCTTTAATGACAACAGTCTGATCGGTCAAAACGCCCGGCCGCTGATTCATCATGTAAGCCGTTTGCCGGTAGACCACCAACGTACTGACAATCAGAATAACGGAAATTGCAAACTGAACCACCACCAAACCCTGACGTACCGTTCGTTCCGATCCCGAAAACAGGAATCGTCCTTTCAGCACCGAAACGGGCGAAATACGAAGCAGCGAAAAAGCGGGGTACAGACCCGTTACCAAAATACCGACGACCCATAATGCGATCATTCCGAGCAGCATAACCGGATCGGTCCAGACAATCTGCGCCGACTGCAGATGCAGCGAATCGGGAAGTACTTGTGTAGCCAGCAGAAGTAGCGGTACGGCTACCACTAAAGCAAGTGTATGCAACAGGAATGATTCAATTACAAATTGCATCAATAACATCCGGCTCGATGAGCCAATCATACGCCGAACGCCTGCTTCTTTCGCCCGGTAAAGTATCCGAGCCGTAGTAAGATTGCTGTAATTAACCCAGCTAATCAGCAGGATAACCAGCGCGATGATCGACAGAAACCGCACCACCGTTCGGTTGCCTTTTACTTCAATTTCGTTGGGTGTGGCCGGGTTGAGATGCAGGTCATGTAGCGGGATGAGTTTGATTCCCCACGTAACATCTTTCATCGCCTGCTCGGTTTTGTACTGCTCGGCAAGGGCCGGAAATTTGGTTTCTACGCGGCTGGGATCGGTATGCGGTTTGAGCTGGACGAACGTATAACTCGCGTGCTGATACCAGAAATTCCAGAATTTGGACGTAGCGGTTTTTCCCGAAATCAGCATGTCGAACTGCATGGTCGAGTTGACGGGCAGATCAGCAAAAACACCCGTTACCTGATACGTCTGCGTTTTTGCCAGTGTACTGATTTCGAGCGTTTTCCCTAACGGGTTCTGCGAACCAAAATATTTTTTCGCTGACGATTCTGATAAAACAACTGTATTTGGTTGGTTCAGAAACGTTTTGCGATCGCCTGCCCGGACGGGATAATCGAAAAACGTAAAGAAATTGGAATCGACCAGGCAAACGTGCGGTTCGCGAAACTTCTGATTTTCGTAACGTACCACCCGTTCTGAGTTGCGCCAGAAAATTCGGGTAAAGCTTTCCACCTCCGGAAAATTCGCTTTCATGGCTGTTGCATAGCCATTTGTGCTCGTCGCCCAATGCTCGGTTTTGTGCCCCGCTCCATAAAACAGACTTTCTACCCGATAAATGGGTTTGTCGCCCGCTACGTCACGATCAACCGCAATCTGATCGTAACTCTGTTCAAATCGAACGTACTGAATCAGCAACGCGCAAGTTGCCATTCCTAGCGCAAGGCCGGTGATATTGAGCAGACTATACAGCCGTTGCTGACGTATTGTTCGCCAGGCGATTTTGACGTAGTTTGTGAGCATAGGGGTAGGGGGGGCAGACTATTCGCTACGTAGTGATTTTATGGGGTTCATCAGGGCGGCTTTGATGCTCTGGAAACTAACGGTTAGCAGGGCGATGCCGATTGCTACTATACCCGCCAGAGCGAACATCCACCACTCGATGTCAATTTTATAGGCAAAATCAGCGAGCCATTTATTCATCATGTACCAGGCTATAGGCGAGGCAATAACAATGGCAATCAGCACCAATTTCAGAAAATCTTTCGAAAGCAATCCAATCAGATTGGGAACCGATGCGCCCAGCACTTTGCGGATGCCTATTTCTTTGGTACGTTGTTCGGCCATAAACGCGGCTAAGCCAAACAAACCAAGGCAGGCAATCAGAATTGCCAATACGGCGAAGGTCAGCGCAATGCTGCCGATTCGTTGTTCGGCCCGGTACATTTCGTCGAAACTGTCGTCCATGAATTGATAACTAAAGGCCTGCCCCGGTGCAATCTGCCGCCATTTCGCTTCAATTTGTTTGATCAATGCAGGTAAATCGCTGCTACTCAGCCGGAACGTAGCAGCTCCGGAATTGGGTTCAAGAACCATTGATAAAGCACCTATGTCGCGACGTAGTGATTCGTAATGGAAGTTTTTAACAACACCAACCACAGTGAAGGTTTTACGGACTTTCATCTGGGCATCGTTGAAACGCCAGATGCGCTTGCCAATCGGGTCCTTGAAACCAAATACCTTCACGGCTGCTTCATTCAGAATAATACCCGCTGAGTCTGAGCCGAATTCCTTCGAGAAATCGCGGCCTTTAACAACCTTCATTCCCATGGTTTTAACGTAGTTATGATCGACCGCCCAGCTCTGCATATTAACGCCTTTGTTCATATCTGACTGCCCTTCAGAAAAGAACGCATTATCACTACGGTTCGACGGCGTTGGTAAATACCCCGAAATACTACCGCTTACGACACCTGGTAGTCGCAAAACTTCCTGGCGGAAAGTTTCGGCCTGATTACCAATAGTATATACCCCATAAATATTGAGCATCTGATCGCGGTTGAAACCCAGATTTTTGCTTTGAATGTACGTAATCTGCCGGTAAACGATGATGGTTCCGACGATAAGGATTACCGACATCGCAAACTGAAACACGACCAATCCGCTACGAAGCCCGACACTACGAAAACTTACGTTAATTCGGCCTTTGAGTACTTTAATTGGCTGGAACGACGACAGAAAGAGGGCAGGGTAACTGCCGGCCAGCAAACCCACGACAATTGGTAATGAAATCAAAATGGGTATATAGTAGGGTGATACTAATTGGCTAAGCATTAGATCTTTAGCAGCAATCGTATTGAAGGCAGGCAAGGCAATTCCAACAATGAACACCGCCAGAAACATGGCCAGTACGGTGGTCAATACAGATTCTGTCATAAATTGCCCGATCAGTTGCTGCCGTTCCGAACCCATTACTTTCCGAACGCCCACTTCTTTCGCCCGATTCGCCGAGCGAGCCGTCGCCAGATTCATGAAGTTAATACAGGCAATCAGTAGAATAAACAGTGCCACCGCCGAGAAAATATAGACGTACTGAATATCGCCGTTCGGAGCCAGTTCTACCTGTTGTTTGGAATATAAGTGTATATCTGTCAGCGGAATGAGCCAATAAGCAATACTATTTCCTGCCTTGCGAAACTGATCCATGCTTGAGCCAATGAATTGCAGCGCCTGCGGGCCAACGTACTTGTCAATGACGGTATTTAAATTTTTGGCAAATGCCTGAACATCCGTACCAGGTTTGAACAAAATATACGTGTGGTGATTATTGCTGAGCCACTGTCCCCAGGTATAATCGTCGTTCAGCATACTCAGGAAGAAATTGCTCTGAAAGTGCGCATTCTTAGGTATGTCGCGCATCAGCCCTGTAACCTTGTATGTCTGATTATTATTGAATACCAGCGTTTTACCCATTGGATTCTGATTGCCAAAGTGTCGTTTAGCCGCCGATTCACTAATAACTACCGAATTGGGTTCGGCCAACGCCCGCTTAGGGTCGCCGGATAGGAGCGGTAACGTAAAGACGTCAAACAGGGTTGAATCGGCAAACGTAATGTTGTCTTCGCGAAGATTAGTCGATTCGCCCGTTCGCTTTACCGACCATGTTCCCTGCTGGTGAAGGCGTGTAAACTGCTCGACTTGAGGATAATCTTTCTTCAACGTCGGGCCGATCGGATCAGGCGAAACCGCGAAATGCATATCGTTACCCCCAAACTTAATGTCGGACTGCACCCGATAAATTCGGTCGGCTTTCTCGTTGTAGCGATCAAAGCTGAGCTCATCCAGTACGTAGAGCATGATGAGCATGCAGCAGGACAGGCCGGTCGCTAAGCCGAAAATATTGATAAAGGTGAATCCTTTCTGTTTCCGAAGCGTCCGCCAGGCGATTTTGAGATAGTTGATTAGCATAAGATTGAGGATTAACATAGAGACAGGGCATGTCTGTCCCTACAAATAGTTAATTAATAATCGGCTTGCCTTCTGAAATAGATTTTATCATCGCTTCTACATTGCTCTTATTCAGTGGATTGGGTGCCTGTGGTAGAGCAGCCTGCAAATAAGGCAGGGCATCTTTTGGTTTTCCTATAGCTATGAGCCCCCGACCCATGCCCAGGTTCGTCGTAAACTGATTTGGATTTTTGTCATAGTTGGCTTTAAACACTACGTAGGCTTCCTGATTTTGCTTTTGGGCCAGCAAATTGCGGCCGTACTGGTGCAATTCGTTCATGTTTCCCAACGGCATGGCTTCGGCCATGAGCACTTTGGCTTCGTCAGATTTATTAAGGGCAGTTAGCAAAGCCGCTTTGGTGCTGAGTGTCTGGAAATTTTTCTGACCAACGTAGCGGGCGTTGATGGCCTGATCGGCCCAGATGAGTCCCTGTTTGAGATCATGACTGGTTTCCAGACAATACGTAGCAGCCTGAACCAATGATGGCCACGTAAAACCCGGCTTCGACAATAACTCACGACGGAACGACGCCATTTGCTGGCCTACTAAATCGACGCTCACACGAAATGGAATCATACGTTTTTCCCAACTTAACGCTACGTTCGCCGAACTATCGGTCTGATTGACAAAAGAATAAGTTAGCAGTTCAACCGATTTGTCGAGCGGTTGATTTTTCACTGTGACACATAGCACATCCATCGCCGGATCGTAATAAAAGCTACCCCAGGAAACGACGATCTTGGAGAAAATAACTGTAGTTTCCTGGTCGCCCAGGTTCATAAAAAGGCCATACGTACCAGCCGCTAACGGCTTTCCTTCAACACGTACGTCGTTAGAGAACGTAATGTTTGTCGTTTCATTTGCGCCCGCCCGCCAAGGAGCTGGCTGCCCCGGACCATACCCCAAATCCTGAAAACCATAATGCGCAATGGGCGTCCCCCAGATTTTTCCTTCACGCCCCTTCACACCGGGCCGGTCGTAGTGAATGGTTACCGTCGTCAGGCCAATTTGCTCAGAAACCGAAGCTTTTTTATTTCCGCCAATAGGGGGCGTAGTGAGCTGCGCATGAACAGCTATTGAATTGGCTAACAAGAAAACAAATAGCACGTAACGCATAGGGTAAGGGTTTCTGAACCAGGATTTATGAGAAAGATTTACAGGATTTTGTTTTTTGCGCTACTGCTCGTAGCATAAGAAATCGTATAAATTTTTATAATCCTGAACATCCCGCCGGGCTGCCGGTGCGGTTCAGACTATTCACTGCTTAAACTTTTTACCGGATTTGTCAACGCGGCTTTGACACTTTGGAAGCTTACGGTCAGCAAGGCAACAATAACTGCCACCAGGCCGGCTACCAGAAAGATCCACCATTGAATGGTAATTTTATAGGCAAAATCGGCTAGCCATTGGTTCATAGCCCACCAGGCAATGGGGCTGGCAATCAGTATGGCAACGACGACCAGTTTCAGAAAATCTTTCGAAAGCAACGTAACGATACTGCCAACTGACGCCCCAAGAACTTTCCGCACGCCGATCTCTTTGGTACGTTGCTCGGCCGTGAATGCCGCCAGCCCAAACAGACCCAAACAGGCAATTAGAATGGCCAACGCCGAAAAGACCAGGACGACCTGGGCAGTACGTTGCTCGGACCGATAAAGTGTATTCAGGAAATCATCCAGAAACGTAAACTCAAACGCCGAATCGGGCATGTCTTTTTGGAAGATACGTTCCAGCTGGCGCATAGTTTCGGGTAGATGTGCCGTTCTGGTTTTGACGAGTAAATAAGGGCGCCCTTCCGTATCGGCGTTGTGGAAAGCGTAGGCGCCAATAGGCGTGTGAAGCGATTCGAAGTGAAAATCGTCGACAACACCAATGATCTCGGCGCGGTCCCAGCCAAACAGGTTGTGCGCTTTCTGGCCGATGGCTTTTTGGGGTGTATAGCCCAAATACGCAACAGCCGTTTTATTCAGAACGACCTGCACGGTTGTGTCTTTCTCATCTTTGCTGGCCGGGAGCGTTTTGCCCGCCAGCAGACGCAATCCCAATACGTCGACAAATTCTTTCCCAACGTGGTTTGTCTTGATCGCCATACCACCGGTAGAATTGTCGGTTTTGGAAAGTGTTCGCCCACTGCCTCCATCGCCCGGAAAAGCTTGCGCCCGACAAACCTCTTCTACGTTACTGAGACTTCTGTAATCGTTCATGAGGGCGTCAATCTGGGTTTTATCCTTAGCAGCTGCGGTCATCACGGCCAGTACCTGCGTTGGCTCGTAACCCAGTTTCTGGGCCTGAATGAATTGCAATTGCTGATAGAAAATGGCTGTACAGACGATCAATATCACTGAAGCCGAAAACTGAATCACTACCAGCGACCGTCGGAACAAACCGGCGCCTGACTGGTTGCGGAACGTAGTACTCAGCAGGTATTTGGGCGAGAACGACGAAAGGTAAAACGCTGGATACGAGCCTGCAATGAGCGTAATCAGCAGACCAATGGCCAGTAAGCCAACCATTACTTCGGGCAGTAGTAGCGCCGAAAAAGGCAGTTGCTTGCCCGTTAGTTGATTAAAGAGCGGGAGACTTGCGATTACAATACTAATGGCTAATAGAACGGCAAGGCTCACCATCAGCCCGGTTTCCAGATAAAACCGACTGACCAGATGCCGCATCGATGCACCAACCGTTTTGATAACGCCCACTTCCCGGAAACGAATCTGCGCCTTGGCTGTCGCCAGATTCATGTAGTTGATGCAGGCAATCAGCAGAATAACTATTGCCAGAACGAGCAGAATTTTTACCTGTCGGAAATCACCAATGCGGCTGGTGCTGGCGTTGGTGATATCGGCCGAATGCAGGTGAATATCTTTCAATGGTTGTAACCAAAGCGAAAACCACTGCTCTTTCTTTGGTACGTTCTTGTTGAGAACATCAGCCATTTGTTTCTCAACTGAAGCAGCTTTGGCCGGAGGGCTAAGCAGTACGTAGGTTTCAAAACTGGCGTTGCTCCAACTTAGGTTTTTGGCCCAGCGAACGGTGCTGAACGAACCAATCAGATCGGCATCGAGTGTCGACGTACCCGGAAAATTTACGTACACACCTGTCACTTCGAGTGTATCCCTGTTATCAACGTAGAGAACCTGACCGACCGGGTTTTCTGAACCGAAATACCGGTTCGCTGTGGTCTGGCTCAGCACTACTTTTTTCGGGCCATTGAGCGCTGTTTTCGGATTTCCTTTGAGCAGCGTAATATCGAATACGTCGAACAGACTGCTATCGGCCCAGTAAACATTCTTTTCCGCAAACTTCCGATCGCGGGAGTTGACAAAAGCGGTTTGCCCAAAATTGTGTCGAAGTAAACGTACCTGCTGCGCTACGTTGGGCACATCAGATTTGAGCGCTGGGCCTACTGCATTTGGTGCGTTCGCCCACTTCATACTTTTCCCGTCGAACGTAGCAGTCACACCAACCCGATAGATACGTTCGGCATTGGCGTGGTACGTATCGAACTGAAGTTCATCTTTTACGTACAGCATCAATAGCAAAGCAACCGCTAGTCCGGTTGCTAACCCAATCAGGTTCAGAAACGTAAACAGGCGGTTTTTCAGAAGGCCGCGCCAGGCGATTTTGAGGTAGTTTGTGAGCATAGGAAATTAGGGATTGTCTGAGCATCCCGGCCGCGTCGGCGGTCCGATCAGATTATTCGCTACGTAATGATTTCACTGGATTCGTCAACGCGGCTTTAATGCTCTGGAAACTTACGGTTAGTAAGGCGATAAGCAGAACCAGCGTAAAGGGTAGGGCAAACAACCACCATTGAATCGTTGTGCGGAAGGCGTAGGTTTCTAACCACTGACTAACAGCGTACCAGGCCAGGGGAGTGGCAACAACAAAAGCTACCAGAATCAGAATGGCAAACTCGCGGTAAAGCATCTGTACAATTTCGCCGACCGACGCGCCCAGCACTTTCCGGATGCCGATTTCTTTGGTACGTTGTGCCGTCGTGAACGACGCTAGTCCGAACAGGCCCAGGCAAGCTACCAGAATGGCCAATGCCGTAAACAAGCCAAACACCTGCCCAAACCGTTGGTCGGCGCGGTATTGCTCGTTGAAACGCTCGTCTAAAAATGAATACTCAAAAGGATTGCCGGGGAAGAAACGATTCCATTCCGTGCGAACAGTTGCCAACGTACTGCTGAGGTCAGTAGCGGCCAACTTAACTGAAAAATAGCCTCTTACATCGGGAATGAGACGTAATATGAGCGGCTCATAAGCATCACGTAGCGATTGTTGATGGAAATCGTCGGTTACGCCTACGATGGTGAAATAATCGCCCCAGAAATCAAGTTCTTTGCCGATAGCCTCTTCAGGGTTATCGAAACCTAACTGTTTGATCGCCTTCTTGTTAAAAATTACGGCTTTCTTTTCCAGGCCGTATTCTTTGGAAAAATCACGACCGGCAATCAGTTTCAGATCGAATGTTTTCAGGAAATCGTAATCAACCGCAATAACCCGGTACTGCGTTCCCTTGCTCGGGTCGGCTCCTTTCAAGCGGATAGTGCCCGCGTTCCAGTCCGAAGCCTGCCCCGGCACAACCGACGAGGCCGTGATATTCTGAATGGCGGGCCGACGTAGCAGTTCGTCTTTAAAAGCGACCATCTGCTTCATAAACGTGGAGTCGGTTCGGATAATGGGCGGATTAATAACCAGCGTCTGGTCAATATTGAGTCCCAGGCTTTGTGCCCGCATAAACTGAATCTGATGGAACACCGCCAACGTACCAACCAGCAGAAATAACGAAGCCGCAAACTGAAATACAACCAGTGACTTACGTAGCAAAATACCCTGCGACGTAGAACTGACTTTCCCTTTTAGGACCGATACTGGCTGAAAACCAGATAGTACAAACGCCGGATACAAGCCCGACAAAAACGCACCTATCACAAATAGCCCAACCAAAGGCAGCCAGAACGTAGCACTGCCCAGCAACGAGAAAGACAGTTGCTGACCCGATAATTGATTAAAAGCGGGAATCGAGACGGCTACCAACAGCAGCGCCAATATGACCGAAATACCGTTTAGCAATACTGATTCGGTCATGAACTGGCGGATAAGTTGACCTCGTAACGAACCCACCGCCTTTCGAACGCCCACTTCTTTGGCCCGATTGATGGCCCGCGCCGTGGCTAAATTGATGTAGTTGACCCAGGCAATGACCACAATAAAAAAGGCAATACCCAGCAGTAGATAAACCGTTTTGCCATCGCCGTTTGGCTCCGCTTCTTCCATCAAATGCGAGTACAAGTGAATGTCACGTAGCGGCTGGAGTTTGTAGATGGCATCAGCGTCGTATTTTTTCAGTTCTGCGCCGATGGTTTTCTGAATATAGGGCACAAACTTCGCTTCGAGGGCTTTAGGATCGGTGTCGGGACGTAGCAGCAGGTACGACATGGCACCATCCCACATCCAGGCATTATCGGGGTTATTGTCTTTGCCAACCTCCTGGATAAAAGTAAGATGTGGAATCAGCAGATCAGCGTGGAGGTGCGTGTTAGCGGGCATATCCTTGTAAACGCCCGCTACCTTCACGGCCTGCTGCTGATTGAATTTTATGGTTTTGCCCATCGGATTCTCAGTGCCGAACAATCGTTTGGCAACCGATTCGGACAAAACGACGGTATTCGGTTCGGAGAGTACTGTGGCGGCATTCCCGGCCAGCAATGGATAGGAAAATATCTTGAAGAACGATTCGCTGGCGACAAATACGCGCTCCACTTTCAGGCTTTTGTCGCCATAATCGGCAATCAATGTTCTGCGTTTCAAGACTTTTACATAGTCCTCAACTTCGCCGAAAGCTGCTTTAAACGAATTTCCCGCGGCCTGAGCGCCACCCGCCCATTGTGTGCTGAGTTTCCCTTTGTCGTACCGATCCTGTTGAACGCGGTAGATCCGGTTGCCTTTCGTATGAAAGTCGTCGTAGCTTAACTCAAACGATACGTACTGCAAAATGAGTACGCAGGCAGCAACGCCGATAGCCAGTCCCAGAATGTTAATAGCCGAAAAAGCTTTGTTGCGAATCAAATTCCGCCAGGCGATTTTGAAATAATTTTGGAGCATAGTTGTGTCTGTGTTGAGACCGGTCTGCCGATGCGGGGCATGTCCTGTCTCATGTTCGAATAGTATTTGTTGAATGGTTTATAAACTAGGTAATTTATTGCTGCCGCTAGTGAGACAGGGCATGCCCCCGCATCGGCAGACCGGTCTCTACCCTTATTCGCTACGTAAACTTTTCACTGGATTCATCAATGCCGCCCGGATACTCTGGAAACTCACCGTTAGTAGGGCAACGCTGACAGCCAGTAAACCCGTCAGGGCGAAGACCCACCACGATACTTCGGTTTTATATGGGAAATCGCTTAACCACTGATTCATGCTATACCAGGCAATGGGTGAAGCAATCACCAGCGCGACCACAACCAGTTTGAGGAAGTCTTTTGATAGTAAAACTACAATGCTCATTACGCTGGCACCCAATACTTTGCGGACACCAATCTCTTTGGTACGTTGCTGAATCGTCATCAGCGCGATGGCAAACAGGCCCATGCATGATAACACAATGGCAATGCCAGCAGCCACACTGAACATCTGTGACAGTTTTTCTTCTTTACGGTACCAGCGATCCGTGTTTTCGTTCATGAAACTCCCCTGAAATTCTGACTTGGGCGCAATTTGCCGCCATTCCTGTTTGAGCGTTTCCATCATAGCCAACAAACTCTGGGGCATCACCCGAACAAACAGATAGCTGACGTTAGCATCCTGATGCATATGCATTGCAATCGGCTTGATTTCATTCCGTAACGCATACAGATGAATGTCAGGGATAAGGCCGATGATCTGGTAGCGGGTTCCGGCGGAGTCGGTCTGGAAGAAGGCACCAAGCGGTTGTTTTTCACCTAGTTCTTTCGCGAAACTACTGCTGACAACCACCGAGACTGTTGAATCCGTTGGATACTGACGGCTAAAGTCGCGGCCAGCTAAGAGTTTGATGTCCAACGTTTTCAGGTAATCATAATCCACACGTAGCCAGTCGCTGGTTACGTCCCGACCATTGTGGAGAAAGCCCACCATATTCCGGCTGGAGGAACCATCTAACCCGCGGCCAAGGTTAACGCCTGTTCCGGTGATGGATACTACGTTGGGATTATTGGCCAAGCGATTACGTAGCTGGGTCAGGGCATATTTGCCTTCCACTTCGCTACCCACCGGAATGCTGATGACTTGCTCCGTTTTGAAGCCCAGGGGTTTTTCGCGCAGGAATTTAATCTGACGTAGCACGACAAACGTACTGATTAGTAGCAAGCAGGTAATCGAAAATTGCGTAATAATCAGGGTATTACGTAGCATTCCTGGTCGGCCAGCTTTGATTGTTCCTTTCAGTACCTGAACCGTCTGAAAACGAGTCATGACCAGAGCCGGATAACCCCCAGCGACCAGCGTAACCAGCAAAAACGCCGACAACACGATAACCAGGGTCATGGGTTGTAATAAATAATCTGTTGTCAGTTTGGCGTTAAAAACGGCGTTGAATTTCTCACGTAGCGCCACTATCAGCACCGCGCCGATAAGCAAACCCGAACCGCACATGAGTAGTGTTTCGCCCCAGAGCTGTGTAAACAACTGACCCCGTTGGGCTCCCAGCGACTTTCGAACACCAACCTCCCGGGCCCGCGTAAACGACCGGGCCAGCGTCAAGTTCACAAAGTTGATGGCCGCAATAGCCAGAATAAATAGGCCAATGAGCATCAGCGTGTACACATACATGCGGTTCGTGCCTAAGCCCTGAATCATACCCGTCTCAAAATGCACATCGAGCAGTGGTTGCAGTCGCGTGCTGAAAATTTCGCCCCGTTCGTCAGGTTTGGCGCCTGTTTTTTTTAGTTCAGAAATAGTACTCTGAAAGTATTTCCCGGTAAACGGTTGCAGACGTTTTTCAAACGAAGCCTGTGACATGCCAGGCTTCACTTTCACATAAACCGTGTGCTGGGTATTGTCCCAGCGGTCTTTGTTGATCGGGTATTCAGGAATATTTTCGATACGAACAAAGGCATCGTACTGAATACTGGAATTATCAGGAAAGTCAGCAATTATTCCCGTTACGATAAAATCTTTCCAGCCGCCGAAGCCATTGACGCGTAGTGACTTACCCATTGGATTGGCCGTCCCGAATATGTCTTTCGCTACGTTCTCGCTCAGCACGATACTGCTCAGACTATTAAGCGCTGTTTGAGCATTACCCTGCCGCAT
The DNA here is from genome assembly GCF_054778555.1 of Spirosoma flavus. Taxonomy (NCBI): domain Bacteria; kingdom Pseudomonadati; phylum Bacteroidota; class Cytophagia; order Cytophagales; family Cytophagaceae; genus Spirosoma; species Spirosoma flavus. The sequence continues at coordinate 323,422 of NZ_BAAGZL010000003.1, read as the reverse complement.
CGGAAACGAAAAAATCGTTAACATGTCGGCATCGACCCCGTCGATTTGCTTTTGTATCTGTTTGTCGCCGTACTGAATCGCGCCGTGCCCTTCCTGATAGCGCGTCGCTCCTTCCAGTTCGGGAAACTCCTGCTTCAGCGCGGGTACAAATGGGTAAGGCATTGAGGAACGGAGCTCCGTTCCTTTGGGGTCGTTGATGCGAAAATAAGCTCTGTAGATGCGGTCGTGATCAACGTGAAAACGGTCGAAGGACAATTCGAACGTAGCGGACAGAAACAGTAACGTAGCACTTCCGAACGCCACCGACAGCCCTACAAGGTTGATAAACGTAGAGGATTTATGCTTCCAGAGTGTACGAAAAGCTATTTTGAGGTAGTTTGCTAGCATTGTTGTTTATAGTTTTATGCAGAGACAAGACATATCTTGTCTCCTAACCGGATGGTTTGCAGACGTAAAAATTGCTGACGCGCATGAGACAAGGTATGCCTAGTCTCAACATGTATTATTCCGAACGTAGCGCTTGCGTTGGGTTGATGACGGCGGCTTTAATGCTCTGATAACTAACCGTCAACGTAGCAATGGCAATCGACAGGACTCCGGCCAGACCGAAAATCCACCATGTTAGTTCAGTTTGGTAGGCGAACGTGCCGAGCCATTTATCGAGCGCCCACCAGGCCACTGGAAACGATAGCAGTAAGGCGATGAATACCAGTTTTAGAAAATCAGTCGAAAGCATTCCTACGATATTCGTAATGCTGGCTCCCAAGACTTTACGAACGCCAATTTCTTTGGTACGTTGCTCAGCGGTAAACGCTGCCAGGGCAAACAATCCCAGACACGAGATCAGAATGGCGATAATTCCAAAATAATTGACGAGCGTATGAACCTGTTGTTCACTGCGATACAGGCTCTCATATTCTTCGTCTAGGAAATGAAAATCAAAAGGGTAGTTTGGATTAAATTGCTTCGAAATCCGCTCCAAATCGGCGAGTGCCTGCTGCGTTTGTCCGGCTCTGGTTTTTACAAGTAAATAGCTCGTATTCTGATAATTATAGCAGAGAACCAAGGGTTTAATAGCTTGGTGGAGCGATTGCAGATGGAAATCTTTCATCAGGCCAACCACAGGCCCTTTTCCCATCCAGAACTTAATTTCCTTACCGATCGGATTTTTCATGTCCGGCGTAGACTGAGCCATCATTTTGGCAGCCGCTTCGTTGATAATGTAACTCGATGAGTCGGCTCGGCTGTTGGCCCGAAAATCGCGTCCGCCCACTAACGTAATGTTCATGGTACGTATAAAATCATGCCCCACGAACATACAGGCTACATTATTATCCAATTTTGTATTTCTGCCCGGCCAGTCCAAATCGCCCGAAGATCCTTGTATGTTAAGTGGCAACGCCATGGTGGTTGTGGCAGATGCAATAGAAGGCTGACGAGTGACTTCCTGTAAAAACGCATCGAATTTTTTCGTATCGGTAAATCCCTCAATGACCCAGTAAAGCACGTTTTCGCGGTTGAGGCCAAGATTTTTAGTACGCAGGTAATTCATCTGTTTGCCCACCGCCAGCATACCGATAATCAGAAAAATTGAGAGTGTGAACTGAAACACGACTAACGTTTTTCGGAAAAAAGCCGGCCCGGCTCCAAATTGCAATCGACCTTTAAGAATTTTAATTGGCTTTAGCGACGACAGGAAAAGAGCGGGGTAACTGCCAGCCAGGAATCCAGTAACAATCACCAGGCCCAGCAGGAGCAACCAAAGGGCTGGATCAGCGAAATCAAGCGCCAGCTGTTTCCCAAAAACCGTGTTGAACGCAGGCAGTGTGTACCAGACTAACAGCAGTGCCAGTACGGTTGACAGTAGGCTTGTTAATAGCGATTCGCTCAAAAATTGCCGGATGAGCGAGGAACGTAGCGCGCCAACTACTTTTCGGACGCCCACTTCTTTGGCACGGGTAGCCGAACGGGCCGTGGCCAGATTCATGAAATTGATACAGGCAATCAGCAGGATGAATAAAGCCACTACCGAAAAAATTCGAACGTACTCGATACGCCCTCCAATTGATTTTCCGTCTTTATACTCACTATATAAATGAAGGTTGGTAAGGGGTTGTAGGGTGGGACGGCCTGCTTCGAAGTTTTTACCGGCAAAGCGCGGGTAGATACTGGCCATCGCTTTTTCAGCCTGCGCCAGCGTTGTTTTGGGCTGTAACCGAACGAAAGTAGAGAAAGAGCTATTACCCCAGGTCTTCATCCAATCCTGCTCCTGTTCTTTCCAATTGACTAACCAGTCGAACTGCAGGCTTGACGTAGGGGGGAGGTTTTCAATTACGGCCCCAACAACGTAGTATTTATCATTATTGAGCTGAAGTGTTTTGCCAATGGCCAGGCCATTCGGAAAGAATTTTTCGGCAACTTTTCGGGTAATTACGATCTGGTTTGTCTGGGCAAGGGCAGTACCAGGATTTCCATAAACGGCGGGCAAGTCGAATACCCCAAAAAAATCCTTAGTTGCGTAGAACCCTTTTTCTTTAGCTTTCTTCTCGCCAACTTTTAGTAGATAATCAGAACTGAAATTTAACTTAACCGCGGCTGCTACTTCAGGAATGCTTTGGGTTATTGCTTCCTGCAGCGGCCCCGGCGTTACGTTGTTTGTGCCAATCTCACCCGTATTTGGATTTAGAAAATTGACCCGGACGAAACAGATGCGTTCGACATTAGGCAGAAAACGGTCGTAACTCAGTTCATCGCGTACCCATAATCCAATGAGCAAGCTACAGGCTAGCCCCAGTGCCAGTCCTAAGATGTTGATTGAGGAGTAAAGCTTGTGCTTGAGCAAACTCCGGAAGGCAATTTTGACGTAGTTGCGAAACATAAGGATTAGGAGCAATAAGAACCGGGATTCAACGGATTTAAGGATTTTCTGGATTTTGTTCGAACGCTTCTTTCAAGCGCTTTCATCGAGAACAAAATCCAGAAAATCCTTAAATCCGTTGAATCCCGCGGGGCCGCCCGTGCGGTTCAGACTATACGTGGAAATTTTCGGTCACCACTTTACCATCGAACAGGTTGATGATGCGGTGGGCGAAACCGGCGTCATACGGAGAGTGCGTTACCATGATGATGGTCGTACCTTCATCGTTCAGTTCACCAAGCAGCTTCATTACTTCCTCCCCGTTTTTCGAGTCGAGGTTACCCGTCGGTTCATCGGCAAGGATCAGCTTGGGTTTAGCAACTACGGCGCGAGCGATAGCGGTACGTTGCTGCTGACCGCCTGATAGTTGCTGCGGGAAGTGATTACGTCGGTGCATAATACTCATGCGTTCCAGCGTCTCTTCAACACGCTTTTTCCGTTCGTCGGCAGGCGTTTTCAGGTACAGCAGCGGAAGTTCTACGTTTTCATAGACGGTCAGCTCATCAATCAGGTTAAAGCTCTGGAATACAAAGCCAATAGAACCTTTCCGAAGCTGAGCCCGTTGTCGTTCAGTCATTTTGGCCACTTCCGTACCGTAGAAATTATACTGCCCTTCGCTGGGGTTATCGAGCAAACCCAGAATATTAAGCAGCGTGGATTTTCCACAGCCTGAGGGCCCCATGATGGCTACGAACTCGCCGTCTTTCACATCCATATTGATGCCATTGAGGGCGGTGGTTTCTACTTCTTCGGTTGCGAAGAGTTTCTGAAGGTCAACTGTTTGGATCATTGTGTAGGGGTTTGTCTGACCAGGATTTCAACAGGATTGGAAAGATTTTCAGGATGTTAAGCATCAGCCCATCTTGTTTAATCCTTTCAATCCTGATAAAATCTAGATTCTGATTTTAGAATTCAAGTACTTCGTTATCACCAAAATTTTCGTAAGAACTCGTAATTACTTGTTCGCCAGGTTCTAAGCCCGACAGCACTTCGTAAAATTCGGGGTTTTTGCGGCCTAACGTAATGGGTCGTTTTACGGCCCGCTTGCCCGATTTATCCACTACGTATACCCAGTTGCCACCTGTGTCGGAGAAGAAACCACCAACGGGAAGAAGGGTAGCTTTAGCCGCTTTGCCCAATTCCAACTGAATCGGCGACGACTGACCCCGTTTGATACCTTCCGGTGCTTTTTGTGGGAAGATCATATCAACTTCAAACCGGCCGTTACGTACTTCTGGATACACCCGACTGATCTCCAGCCCGTTCATTTTCCCATTAAACTCGAAGGAACCTTTCAGGCCCGAAAAAACCCGGCTGATGTAATGCTCATCGATACCAACGCGCATTTTAAAACCGTTCATATCATCAATCTGACCAATATTCTGACCCCGGTTGATGTTCGAACCCACTTCTACGTCGATGCTCGACAATTGACCCGAAACAGGCGCTTTTACCACCAGATTGTCGAGTGTCTGCTGCCAAAGAGCGACATTTTTCTGCGTACGTTGCAACGTACCTTCCAATTGTTTGATCTGGAACTTGGCATTTTCTTCCTGATACTTCTGCGTTTCGATCTCGATGTTACGTTGGCTCACGAGCCGTTCGTATGCACGCTTGGCTTTCAGGTAATCTTCTTCCGAAACAACTTTATCTTTAAAGAGCTTCTCCTGCCGTTCGTAAGTGTCTTTCGCCTGTGAAATTTGAGCATCTACGTCAGCCAGCGTTTTACGTAGCGTAAAGCGTTCAATCTGAATGCGTTGACGGGTATTCTGTAAGTCGTTAACGAGTCGGTTCGCTTCCGTTTCCGATTGCAGGAAGCTGAGTTTCAGACTTTGGTTTTCAAGTTTGAGCAGCACTTCGCCCTTCTTCACCATGTTACCACCTTCAACAAGTTTCTGCGTTACGTATCCGCCTTCAATGGCGTCGAGACGAATGGTTTTCAGGGGTTGAACGACGCCCGTTACGGCAATGAAATCTTCAAAAGGTCCGGTAGTTACGTCGGATACGGTTATTTTATCTTTTTCAACATTTAACTTCGACCGACGGTCGGCAAATAAAAGTGTGTAGGCAAGTAAGCCGATGATGAGCGCACCACCACCAATAATTGCGATACGCTGTGTTGTCCAAAATCGTTTAGGTAAGACGCGATCCATTTTTTTAAAGAGCGAAAGAGTGAATGAGTGAAAGAGCGAATGAAAAGTGACACTTGAATAATCGCTCAGAACTCTCTAGCTAATAAGCTTTGTGCCAATGTCATGCCAACTGCTGAATATAATTGATTATCAGTAATTTAATATATAATAGAGTAGGGTGGTTGTCCGCTTTCGGACGAGATTTGTCCGGTTTTAGCCGAGCCGTTTCTGTTAACCTATTCGCTCTTGTACTGCCTTGGCGACCCACTCTTTTACTCTTTCGCTCTTTCGTTCTTTAGTTCCACCAGTACATACGACTGCAACGTTTGAGGGCGAGTCTCTGGATTCAGAAAAGCGTACGTCAACCGACTAACGTGGTAATAGGGGAACGTAGCAAGATGCCGCACCGTGAAGCCCCGGCTCATCAGTGAATCAGCCTGTTCAGTTGTTGTAAACACATGTTGAGACCCTTTCAAAAGCTGAGAACGTAGCGACGAATCCGAACGAACGTAGTGCGTGGGCGCATCAGCATAAAATTCGTACGACCAGAAACTGCCACCCCCAACGCCGGTTCCCGGCATGTACAGAAGCGTGGGTTTTTTAGACAGCGTGGCTTGCTCGTTGACGTATCGGGCGGTTGTCATACCGGCCTGGTAATTCAGAAAAGTAGGATACAAAATCAGGTTCAGCGAACCAGCCAGAATCAGCATGCTACTCACCATTCGACCCATCAACGACGCCAGATTATTCCGTCGGAACAGGGTGAACGTAGCAAACGTCATGACGGCAATCCAACAGACAGTGCCCACCAGTTGATTTGGTCGTACCAGCACCAGTAAACCAATAGTTAACGCGATGATCAGGACGCCAATAATCGTCTGGCCAATCGTCCAGCGACGTAGTACCGATGGCGTGAGATTCGTTAGAAAATGCGCGGTCAGGATGGCGTAAAACGGGAAGACGATATTCAGATAATGAGGCAGCTGAAATCCCGAGAGTGAGAACAAGGCGAACGTAGCAAGGCCACTACCCAGCGATACGTATTCGGGGGCGTTACGTTGGCGTTTAGCGAGGGCGATCAGTTGTTTACCAACTTCTATGTATAAGGGTATCGACCAGGGCAAAAACGCCCAAAGCAGCGTGTGGACAAAGAAAAATTTATCGCCCGAACCTTTGATGGGACCCGTATTGAAAAAGCGTCCGAACTGGCTGTCCCAGAAGAAAAATTGAATACCTGATACGTTCGTTCTGCCGAAAATAACCTTCTCTGGATGAAGGTCAAACTGTTGATATAAGCAGTAAATTTCTGGTAACGTAAAAACAAATGACAACGCTACCGCAACGTACCAGCGCCAGTTTAGGAACTCTCGCCAGTGGCCCGTCAGCAGCCAGTGAACAATCAAACCGGCGCCGATTGGAATCAGCACAAAAACACCTTTGGTCATCAAGGCGCAGCCGGTTAGCAACGAACCGATGAGCAGGTGATAAAACCGCCCGCCTAGAAATACGCGGTAAAAATGGTAGACTGGCCCAATAATAAGTGGCATCAGGTAAGGTTCAGCCCGGACATCGCTATTGGACAACACGCCATGAAAAGCAGTCAGCAGCACCAACGTAGCAACTTGGGCTACTCCTTTCGAATACGTTAATCGGGCAAAATGATACGTATAAATAACACTCCCGAGGAAAAACAGTAGCGCCGGAAATTTATAACCAAACGTATTGATACCGAAAAGTTTATAACTGCTCGCTGCTACCCAGAATGGAAAATGGGGTTTATCGAGCCAGTCAGCACCAACGGCGTATAGATTCACAAAATCACCGGACTGAGCCATGGCCTTGGCGATGCAGGCATACAGCGCACCATCGAGCTCCATGATTGGCGGAAATAGGCCAGTTGCATTCAGGAGCACACCAGCCATCACAAGCCCATAAAACAGGCGGCTATCAAAACCGTCAAATTGACTAGACATTTCCGGCGTTTGTTGCTAAATTAGGACAATTATTAACAACCATCCGTGACATGTCGATGGTCGTACGTCTAACTATATAATTGACCATCTACTTCTAATAAACTACCACTTAACACATATTTAACGGCCAAAATACGGAAGAAAACCGTAATTCGTTGTGGAATCAGATGCTCGTGCAACCTATTCGCCTAGTCTGTCATCTTTGGATATATGCAAGACGCTAAACTTCTACTCGTCGACGACGACCCCGATGTACTACTGGCGGCCCGCCTGCTGCTAAAACGCCACGTAGGTGCAGTGGATATTGAAAAGAACCCAGAGAAATTGCCGTTTCTGCTCAATAATAATCAGTATGATGCCATTGTGCTGGATATGAATTTTCAGCGTGATGTGAGCAGCGGACGCGAGGGTTTCGCCTGGCTCGACCGTATTCTGGACATCGCTCCCGACTCAAAAGTAATTTTGTTCACGGCCTACGGCGACGTAGAAATGGCCGTTCGGGCCATCAAAGCAGGGGCAGTCGATTTCGTATTGAAACCCTGGCAGAACGATAAATTTCTGGAAACCATTCGGAAGGCTGTTGAAGCCAAAAAAGAAGCCGGTGAGGAGGCCGTACTGATTAATGGAAAAAAGAATGGCAAGGATTCTGGTGATAAAAAAGCGTCGAAGCAGACCAATATCATCGGCTCGGCCATGCGCCCCGTTCTCGATACAGTTGAGCAGGTAGCCCCTACCGACGCCAACGTATTGATTCTGGGCGAAAACGGTACGGGTAAAGATCTGATTGCCCGCGCTATTCACGAACATTCGGACCGACGTGACAAGCCATTTGTGAGCGTCGACGTAGGCGCACTGACCGAAAGTTTGTTTGAAAGTGAACTGTTTGGCCACGTTAAGGGTGCCTTTACCGATGCCCGCGACGACCGCGCCGGACGTTTTGAGGAAGCCAACGGCGGCACGATTTTCCTGGATGAGATCGGTAACCTCACGCCATCGCAGCAGGCTCGTCTGCTGACGGTGCTTCAGCAGCGGCAGGTAACGCGCGTCGGCTCGAACAAAGCCCGTCCAATTGATGTCCGACTCATCTGCGCCACCAACGCCGATTTAAATGAACGGGTAGCAGAGCGGGCTTTTCGGCAGGACTTACTGTACCGTATCAATACCATCGAACTACACCTGCCTCCGCTGCGTGAGCGTCCGGGCGATATTGGGCAACTGGCTGAATTTTTCCTGAAAAAATACGCGAAACAGTATAACCGGTCCGTATCTGGCCTGAGTCCAGCATTACTTGTCGAAATGAAGCAGTATCAATGGCCGGGCAACGTTCGGGAGTTGCAACACGCTGTTGAACGGGCGGTTATTCTGGCTCGCCCTGAACTGACCACAGGAACGATGCTCGAGCCAACAAATTTCGTATTCAAAAACGGAGCGGCAGTAGCATCTCCTGTTAATGATACGCTTCAACTGGAAGATATGGAGAGACAGTTGATAAAACAGGCGATGCAAAAATACAGAGGCAGTATTACCGACGTAGCACGTGAGCTGGGTCTGTCACGCCAGGCATTATATCGTCGCTTGGAGAAGTTCGGAATGTAATTAGTCTACAAATCATCTACTTGTTATAGCCGATCAGTAAAAGGGTCAGTATTTGTTGCTGGATGTACTCAACCTGCGCAAGTCCTGATTCATTTTCTGTCGTAATAGACTGATCTGAGCTAATATTTAGACAGAACTCTGACGTATTTCGATTGTCAATCCTGCGACCACACGGTCTGCAATTTCTAAAATCTGTCCGGTTGAATTAATTATGCCCCAACTCCTTTGCAATAGATTCCTGCGCCTGTTTAACTACTTCATCAGGCGTTAAACCGGTGGGTTCAATGCCGGGCAACGTAGTCCACGACATGCGTGTAAACGACGTTAGCGGGAAAAGGCCAGTTGGGTTGAAACGGCCAGTTCCTCGAATGGCTATTGGGACCACAAGGGCATTCGGAGCCCGCTTCAGCAACGTAGCGACGCCACCCACCACAAAAGGTTTCATACGCCCTTCCGGGTCGCGCGAGCGGGTACCTTCCGGAAAAATAACCGCCGATCGATTCGTGTCTTTAATGAGTTTTCCCAAACGGGCGATTTCCATAATGGCCTGTTTCGGATCTTTTCGGTCGATGAGGGCGGCTCCGCTTTTCCGTAAATTGTAGGATACGCCGGGAAGGCCCTTCGCCAGTTCGATTTTGGAGACGAAGATGGGGCCGTGCCGTCGTAAGAACCAGATAATGGGCGAGATGTCGAACATACTCTGGTGATTGGCCACGAAAATGATAGGGCGGTCGGTAGGCAGGTTAGGCGGAATATGGAAATGAATGCTGCTTCCGGTCAGATACCAGCCGTAGGAGATGGCCGCGTTCATCCAGTCGACCGTTTTTTTGTGCGCCTGTTTTCCAAATACATTGAACGCAATTACCTGTAATACGTGGAAAATAACCAGCACTAATCCAAAGTAGAGTAGATAAACGCAACTCAATAAATAATCCAGCACTTTTTTCATTTCAGAATCAGCAAGCTATTTCTAGCCAAAATTAACAACCCGTTTCATCTTGTTACAGATAAAAATGGTTTCCGAGATAAATCATCAGCGATTTTAACGGAACTTTGTCCCTTATTTGGATTAATTATTCATTTTCTACGTTGTTTAAAGTATGAGCTTAACAGGTGCACGTATTGAGGTTATGCAGTTCGTCGGTGAAAAAGTCGATAACTCCATTGATGAATTTCTCAAACCGATTGAGACGTACTGGCAACCGTCTGACATGCTGCCTGATACTACCAAAGAGTCGTTTCTGGATGAGGTGAAGCTGCTTCGGGAAAGCACTCGCGAACTGTCATACGATTATATTGCCGTGCTTGTTGGCGATACCATTACGGAAGAAGCGCTGCCTACCTACGAATCGTGGCTGATGGACATGGAAGGTATCGACCAGAATAATCCGCATAGCTGGACGCGCTGGATACGTAGCTGGACCGCCGAAGAAAACCGCCACGGCGATCTGCTCAATAAATTTCTTTATCTGTCGGGCCGGGTGAATATGCGGGCGATGGAAGTGTCGACCCAATACCTGATTGCCGATGGATTTGATATCGGCACAGGACGTGATCCCTACCGGAATTTCGTTTATACATCCTTCCAGGAACTGGCTACAAACCTTTCTCACCGACGTACTGCTACGTTGGCCAAACAGGCAGGTTGTACGCAGTTGTCGAAAATCTGTGGCGTTATTGCTTCAGATGAAATGCGCCATGCCAAAGCCTACAAATCGTTTGTCGATCAGATTTTCGAGGTAGATCCGTCGGAAATGATGCTGGCGTTCGAGGACATGATGCGTAAGAAAATTGTGATGCCAGCTCACTTCCTGCGCGAAACCGGCGTGAAACTAGGCGAAACCTTTAGCCATTTCTCGGATGCTGCTCAGCGTTTGGGCGTTTATACAACCCAGGATTACATCGACATCGCTGATTCGTTGTTAACTGACTGGAAAATAGCGTCGATAACGGGCCTGAACGATGCCGGTCAGCGCGCCCGCGATTACCTGATGGCATTACCGGTACGTCTGCGTCGCGTGGCCGAACGTACTAAAATCCCGGCGCTTGAGTACCCATTTAGTTGGATAGCGGCTTAGAGATATGAACCGTTTCGCTATCGGCATAGGCTGGCGCATTGCGGGTGTCATCGTATTGGCCGGCGCCATTACGTATGGATATGTTCGGGAAACGAACGGACTCGTGATGTTTCCGCTGTTTATCCTGGAAATCGTTCTAACGGCTAATCTGTATCAATACGTAACGAGCCTGAACCGAAAGCTGACCCGCTTTCTCGAATCGGTACGTTATTCTGACTTTGCCGTAGCTTTCCGGGCCGATAGTAATCTGGGTCCTACGTTCTACGAACTCAACGACCAGTTTAACGAGGTGCTTGATGCCTTTCGGCAGGCGCGGGCCGAAAAAGAAGCGAATCTGCACTACGTCAATACGATTATTCAGCACGTAAATGTTGGTCTACTCACGTTCGACGCGGCCGGTCAGGTGGAATTGGTCAATCAAACGGCGCTACGTCTGTTAGGCATCTACCGGCTCCGAACCCTTGCCGATTTAAAAAGTACCCACGCCGAACTTGCTACGTTACTCAAAGCTGCTGCTGCGTCGCCCACGCCGGTATCGTACCAGACAGGGGCTGATGGTGAGTTGTCGATACGTTGCACAGCTGTTCGACTACGGGGAAGACTAGTAACGGTTGTGTCGATGCAGAATATACGTAGCGAACTTCAGCAGCGGGAACTTGATGCCTGGCAAAACCTGACGAAAGTACTACGTCATGAGATCATGAATTCGATCACCCCGATTGTGTCGTTGGCGGGCACCATGCGTGATATTGTGGAAACGGATTTGGTACCTTTTACGTCAGACGAAGCACAGCATCCAGTCCCAAAGTATGTGAATGAATCTGTGAATGATTTGCGTGATGCGCTGTCGACCATCGAACAGCGCGGAACGGGGGTGATGCAGTTTGTGGATGCGTATCGAAATTTTACGACCATTCCGCAGCCGATTTTTGCAGATGTAGCTCTTGAACCGCTGTTACGTAACGTTGTTCAGCTGGCCGAAACCAATGCCCGCAAACCGACCATTACCTGTACGGTTTCATCGCCCAACCTAGCCATTCGGGCCGATGCCGGACAGATTGAGATGGTTCTTATCAACCTGATTAAGAACGCAGTAGAGAGTCTTGATAAAGGCCAGACACCCGTTATTGACCTTCTTGCCGAAGCGGCTGGCCCCCGCGTTATAATTCACGTGAAAGATAACGGTCCCGGAATTGAACCCGAAGCATTGGAGCAAATTTTCATTCCGTTTTATACCACAAAAAAAACAGGCTCTGGCATCGGTCTGAGTCTATCACGGCAAATTATGCAACTGCATAACGGCCAGCTCACTGCCGAATCGACGCCGGGACAGGGAAGTACATTTAGTCTGGCATTCTAAATTTGACCTCTGAGCGAATAGTCATGCGCTCAAGTTCAGCCTTCACGGCTTTCATGCGCTCTTCTACAGTTAAGTCGCCTTCGAGTCGGAGAATAGGGCAGAGGAGTTGTCTTATCCAGGCTTCGTGGCGGGGAAGGCTACGACCTTTCAGCAAACCCGAATCATAAGCGGCTGCCCAGTCGATAAATTCTCGGGAGCGTTGTTGCTGAATACTATCCTGCTGGTGCCATCCGTATCGCTCGATTTCTCGTTGCCAAAGACGTTCAACTCGGATATCGGTGGGGAGCCATAAAAAAACGACCAGATCGAAAAGCGACGGCCAAAATTCTCCCCAGCTATCTAACGAGCCGCCCAAAACCCAACTAGTTTGCTCATTCAAGTCTTTCAGCAAACTGCTGTTACGTTCTAATGGATCACGCTTGATTTCAAAAGGAGGGGAGCTAGGTAACCAGTAGTAGTCATCAGCATCAAAATAGGGAATAGCCAACTCAGCTGACAAAGCCTTGCCAAGTGTCGTAACCCCTGAACCTGAAGCGCCAAATATGTGAATACGCATATAGCTGAAAAACTGTGCGTTACGTCTGCTTTTGGCGCTACGTCTTAACTAGCTGATATAGAAAACGCCGATAAATTCACACTTCCCGAATCCAGAAAATATAATCAGTTACGGGCGCGTCTGCGATTAAAGGACGTATCAGCTGCACGACCTGCCCGCGGTGATAAGCCGCGTGATGACTTGTATGGGTCAAAATGTCAAACACGGTGCTTTCGTAAGGCTCACCTTTAGACGTACTGTAGGAAATCAATCTCAGTAAGTCCGTTTCGGAAAGAGTCGTTACGTAACTCACCAATTGCCGGTGCTGCCGTTCGGCAATTTCGCTCATCCAACTGACCGGCGTATCTTCCCAGATAGCTACAAACGCCGGATCGTTCATGATACGTCCGAGCCAGACGTGTTGCGCCGACAGAATATGCCCCATAACCGCAATGGCTCGGGCGGGCGGATTCGTGATGGTTTCGAGTGCGCTGATCACACGCTGGTTGGCCCAGAGTTCGTAATTCAGTAGTTGAATCAGATGATCTCTCATTGAATTCCGCGTTTCGTTGCCTGATAAAGCGCTTCTACGATATTGGTTCGGGTATTTAACGTAATGACTTTGTTGTTGTTACGTGTCGGATAAACCCGGTTCGATAGAAATACGTAGGTTAAATTATAGGCCGGGTCTGGTTCAACCCAGACGAACGTACCCGTGAAACCAGAGTGCCCATAACTGGCTTTCGTTGCTGACCGGGGACCATTTCCTGAATACGTAAATGACGGTTTGTCGAATCCCAGCCCCCGTCGGTTGCCCAATTCAGGGAACTGATAACGGGTAAATTCAGCGATGGTTTTCTGGGAAATAAATCGCTGGCCGCCATAACTACCCTGTTGTCGATACATCTCATACAATTTCATCAAATCGTTGGCTGTGCCAAACAGGCCGGCATGGCCTGACAAACCATTGAGCATGGCCGCACCTTCGTCATGTACGCGCCCCCAGATGAGCGTTTTACGGAATAACGAGTCATATTCCGTTGGAACAATGCGATTTAGCGAATAAAACCGACGTGGCTGGAACGTGAGCGTTGTAGCGCCCAGCGGACGATAAAAGCTGCTTTTGACGTATTCTTCAAAATCAGTACCCGTGATACGTTTCACAATCTGCGGATACAAAATGAACGACAGATCGGAATAAACGTACTCTTTTTTGGCATTCAGCGGAGAGTCTCTGATCTGCTCGAAAATGGTTTTCGGATACCGCCGAAACTCGTACAAACTGTCGGTTATTTCAATCGGGTATCGTCCGCTACGTTCTTTTTGAAACGTCTTGGATTTAAAAGTGCCGTCCGGATTTTTGGTATCCATCCAGAACGGTATCCAGGCTTTCAGGCGGGCCTGGTGCGTCAATACGTCTCGCCAGACCAGATCGGCTTTGTTCGATTTTTTGAAATCGGGCAGGTAGTCAGCCATTTTTCCGTTCAGGTTGAATTTGCCTTCATCGACCAGTTTCATCAGCGACGGCGTCGATGTACTAACTTTGGTAACCGACGCCATGTCAAATAAATCGTCGAGTTGCGTGGGCTGGGGTTCAGCTCCGAGTGAAGCATCGTAGGTATGGTTTCCGTAAGCCTTGCGGAAAATGACTTTACCATCTTTGGCCATTTGTACTACGCAACCCGGAAACGCATGTTCGGTAAGGCCGACGTTTACCAGCGAATCGACCTGCTGAGTCAGGTAACGGCTGTCGATACCCACTTCTTCGGGGATAGTGTATTTAAGACGGCCAAGCGACGAAACGGGCAAACCATCGCCCGCCCGGAATCGCTGGTTGACGGTAACCGGTAATTTACCCGATGCGCCAATCGCTCCGAAAATCAACTGCGCTGATAGTTCTTCGGTGTAATTGGTTAATTGATAGGGCATTACGATGGCTCGTGCATCCTCAATGTTACGACTGGTTTTGGCCGTATCCATCGGGAATGTCAGCTTATCGAGCACGTAGACGTTCCCGAATACCGTCACCACAGCTTTGCCGGTTGAAACCATTTCGCTAACCAGAGCCGCCGTTTTGGTTTGCATCCCGTATTTGGCCGCCGGACGAATGTTATTCAAATGAACATCGACCAGAATCAGGTTGTAATTTTTGAGCGAATCACGTAGCGCCCCCAACGTTGAATCGGGCGTTTTTGACGTTACGTTGAAATGGTCGACTTGGGTATAATTCCCGGCCATTTGCTGAAAGGCGGTGATCTTATCGCTTTCGATGGCTACCGAGGCAATACGTAACGTATCGAGCCGCTGCAAAGGCAGGATATTTTTATCGTTTTTCAGAACAGTCAGGCTGGATTCGGTCAGTTTCCGATTCAACAAATCGTCCTGCACGGAGTTGAGGTCATTAACCAGATTTTCCATCACGATGGGTTTGTACTGGTCGAGACCCGCCCAGGCTTTGGCACGTAGCACTTTCAGGCAACGGGCATCTAGCGAAGCCTGCGTGATACGTCCAGAAACCACGGCCCCTTTGATCTGAGCCAGTGCAGCCGGTACGTCCTCCGTGAATTCCAGTACGTCCATGCCCGCTTCCATACCCAGCTCATCGGCCTGCCCCGATGGGAAATATTTGGTTACGCCCTTCATATTCATGGCGTCAGAAAATACCAGCCCTTGAAAACCTAACTCATTCTTAAGCAGATTGGTAACGATGGCGGGCGATAGCGTAGATGGGCGATTACGTGTTGTGTCCAGCGAAGGAATACTCAGGTGAGCGACCATCACGCCCGAAGCCCCCGCATCAATTAACTGCTTAAACGGATACAGCTCCAGCGAATCGAGTTGGGCACGGCTTTTGGCAATCAGCGGCAAGTCGTAGTGCGAGTCGGTGCCTGTGTCGCCGTGGCCGGGGAAGTGTTTGATACTGGTTAACAGTCGGTTGTCTTGCATCCCCCGCATGTAGGCGAGGGCTTTTCGCGCTACGTCATACTTGTTTTCGCCGAACGAACGGAAGTTGATAACTGGATTATTCGGATTATTATTGACGTCAACTGATGGCGCGAAATTGATATGCATTCCCAACCGACGTGCCTGACGTGCCAGATTCGCGCCCATTCGGTAAATCAAACTGTCGTTCCCCTGAATGGCCCCTAACGTCATCTGGTAGGGATAACGTACCGTGCTGTCTAGCCGCATAGCTATTCCCCATTCGGCATCCATCGCAATGAGCAAGGGAACGCGCGCAATGGCCTGTAATCGATTGGTAAGCAGCGCCTGACGTACCGGCCCGCCCTGAAACATGACCACGCCACCCAGTTTATAAGTCTGTACCAGACGTATCAACGAATCTTCGTAATTAGGTTTGCGGTTGGAGTATCCGGCGACCATGATTAATTGGGCAATCCGGTCTTCGGGACTCATGTTGGTAAATACCGAATCGACCCAACACGCCTGACGCTCATTGAGTTGTAAAAACGAGGGTGATTTAGTTTGCGCGAATGAAGTGAACGACAGCAGCAAGTAGCAGAAGCCGAAGAAAAAAGACCGGCAATGGGGCATAAGTAGGCAGAATTGTATATTGGTCTCCCAAAAATACAAAACTATTCTACAGCACACATGAAAAAGCCATTGTAAGGTTCTAGGCCATCCAGAAGCTCGTCACGTTCACTACGTTACGACGTAATGAGTTGTTTTCGATACTGAGCGGGCGATTGACCCATTTCCCGGCGGAAGAGTTTCATAAAGTACGTCAGGTTGTTAAAACCGCATTCCGTGCTGATGTCGTCCAGACAGCGGTTGGTAGTACGTAGCAGTTTTGACGCCTGAGCGATACGTTGCTGATTAATGTAATCGACTGGCGTTAAGCCGAACGTCTGCTTAAACGTCCGGTAAAAATTGGGTTCACTCATGCACGCCTGATCGGCCAGTTCCTTAATCTGCAAATTCCGGTGCAGGAATTTATTGATATACTGCGCTACGTGTGCCAGCCGATTGACACTCACCAGCGACGTAGCGGGGCTAAGCAGCAGCGCCCGTGCCTGAGTCTGCATGAGCCTGACAACCAGTTCCTGCAGCACCAGATTGGCGAATACATCCTTGGCCTTATTGTTCTCCGTGAAGATGTAAATCAGGCGGGCAATGAGCTGATGAATAGGTTCGTCGTTCGTCAGAAAGAAGTTTTGCTGACCAAACTGCCATCCCTGAGGAGTATCTATCAATGGCGTCTGGTCATTAAGCAAATCGGTAACCTGACGAACTTTATCGGGAGCAATCGCCAGCGCCAGACATTGTGTCGGATTCTGCAATTGCGCTTCCGGAAAATCAATACACATGGTTTCATCGCCCGGCACAATGACCGACTCACCAGGCAGAAAATCGAACGAAGGCGTATTGGGTAAATGCATCACTTTTTTACCACGTATCATGCTGGCCAGCACCGGGCTATTGAACGTAAGTTCAACCTTCTCCGCTACGTGTTGCGTTTCATAAATATTCAGTTCAGCCGTGTCGATGGTATAGGCTGTCCGGTTTTCTACCTCCTGCTCCAGCTGTCGCGACTGCAAATGGCGAGAAACATCAAAGGAAGGAGTCTGTCCGCTTTTCATATGAAAAAATGGGGAGGAATTGCCTGGTAAATAAGCATTTGGCTAGCTAAATGTACGTATTAATCGGCAATTAAAAATTGATATAATACTATTTATAACCTCTTTGACAACGAATCGTTTGGTTTGTTACGTGCCTAACTCAGGTTAAAAAATCGTAAATGTCGAATGCTGAAAGTTCCATTTTAAGAAACTGGTTAAGCCAGACAACCACTCGTCGCATAGCGACCTAATGTTTGTAGCAATCGAAATGCCCCCGTCTAACTTCGTCGCGTAGCGACCTAACAGATCGTTTAAATGTTAGGTCGCTACGCGACGAAGTTCACTGTGAAAGATTTTGTGACTATAAACCTTTGGTCGCTATGCGACGAGTAGCTGTCTGACTTAACCAATTTTGATAGAATCGTTCAGTTGAATGATACGATCGCTCAACTTCCCATTGACTAATTCCGGCAAACTTTGTGACAAATCCAATTTAAACTTTTTCGGTATTAGATATGGAAGTCCTAGAAGCTCCTAGCAAAATTCTGCCTCGCCCAGAGTTTAAAACGCAGTATGAAAATTACATTGGTGGTAAGTGGGTTGCACCGGTTAATGGCGAATATTTCAACAATACGTCGCCGGTTGATGATAGTTTGATTGCGCGTGTACCCCGTTCGAATGCTGCCGATATTGAACTGGCCATCGATGCGGCTCACAAGGCATTTACCAGCTGGTCGCGTACGTCGGCTACCGAACGTAGCAATATGCTCATCCGTATTGCCGACCGCATCGAACAGAATTTAGAATTTCTGGCGCGGGTCGAAACGGTTGAAAATGGGAAAGCCGTTCGCGAAACGATGGCTGCTGATTTACCGCTGGTCGTTGATCACTTCCGGTACTTCGCGGGCGTCATCCGGGCCGAAGAAGGCTCGATTGCCGAATTGGATAACGACACGGTTTCTATGATTATCAAAGAGCCTATCGGTGTTGTCGGACAGATTATTCCCTGGAATTTTCCCCTGCTGATGGCGACCTGGAAACTGGCTCCGGCACT
Organism: Spirosoma flavus; assembly: GCF_054778555.1. Taxonomy (NCBI): domain Bacteria; kingdom Pseudomonadati; phylum Bacteroidota; class Cytophagia; order Cytophagales; family Cytophagaceae; genus Spirosoma; species Spirosoma flavus. The sequence goes on along the minus strand of NZ_BAAGZL010000003.1, from coordinate 305,197 downwards.
GGCAGCAGGCTGCTGCGTCGTGATGAAACCCGCCGAACAAACGCCAACGTCAATTCTGGTGTTGATGGAAATTCTGGAAGGTTTGATTCCGCCGGGCGTCGTAAATATTGTCAATGGATTTGGTCCTGAAGCCGGTAAACCCCTGGCGCAGTCGAAGCGAATTGCGAAAGTGGCTTTTACGGGCGAAACCACCACCGGCCGACTTATTATGCAGTATGCGTCGGAAAATCTGATTCCCGTGACGATGGAACTGGGCGGCAAATCGCCCAATATTTTCTTGGAGTCGATTGCAGATGCCGACGACGAATTTTTTGATAAATGCGTAGAAGGGGCCGTGATGTTTGCCTTAAATCAGGGCGAAATCTGTACCTGCCCATCGCGTTTGCTGATTCACGAACGGGCTTATGATCGGTTCATTGAGCGCGTTATCGAACGTACCAAGGCCATTAAAATGGGCCATCCGCTCGATCCTGATACCATGATGGGTGCGCAGGCCAGCAACGACCAGTACGAGAAAATCCTGTCGTACATCGACATCGGCAAACAGGAAGGAGCTGAAGTACTGACGGGTGGCGGCCCGGCTGGACTGGTTGGTGATGGACTTGATTCGGGCTATTACATCCAGCCAACCATTTTTAAAGGCAACAACAAAATGCGAATTTTTCAGGAGGAAATCTTCGGGCCAGTCGTGTCGGTTGCTACGTTCAAAGATCAGAATGAAGCGATTTCGATGGCGAACGATACGTTATACGGACTTGGCGCTGGTGTCTGGACTCGCGATGCGCATGAGTTGTACCAGGTTCCACGTCAGATTCAGGCGGGTCGCGTTTGGGTGAACTGCTACCACAACTACCCGGCGCATGCACCGTTTGGAGGCTATAAAAAATCAGGATTTGGCCGTGAGAATCACCACATGATGCTGAACCACTATCGGCAGAGCAAAAACCTGCTGATTTCGTACAGCAAGAACAAATTAGGTTTCTTTTAATAACTAGACAGCGAAGGTGAAGGGAGGAGGTAATCGTCAAAAGTTACCTTCCTCCCTTATTTGTTTTACTCATTAACCCGCTGATTATGACTACTGAAACCATTTCCCGAATCGACGTAACACCCGCGGCAAAGGAAGTTGTCGAGAAACTACGTACCGAACACGGGCCGCTTATGTTTCACCAGAGTGGCGGCTGCTGCGATGGTTCGTCGCCCATGTGTTACGCCCAAGGCGACTTCATCATTGGCTCGTCGGATGTGTGGCTGGGGCAGATTGACAACTGTGATTTCTGGATGTCGAGTGACCAGTTTGAGTACTGGAAGCACACACATTTGACCATTGACGTAACGCCCGGACGCGGAGCCAGTTTTTCGCTCGAAATTCCGCTCGGCGTGCGTTTCCTGATACGTTCCCGCTTATTTACTGAGGAAGAATCGGCTCATCTGACGCCGATACGTATCGGGAATGAGTAAGAAGGCCCCGACAGCCTCTGGCTGTCGGAGTCGCGTCAGCGACTAACCACCTACCATCCGGTAACTCCGACAGCCAGAGGCTGTCGGAGCCTTTTTACTCAATAACGTAGCGCCCAGTAAGGATTACGGTGGGCGGTCATGCTTTCGGCAATGTGCTGTTTAATCAGCGTATCGTAGGCCGCATCATTGATTTTCTTGCCCTTCATTTTGGGGAGTTTAAGCTCCTCGGGCGTTACTTTTTTGAGCGTTACCTTGGTCGCTTCGATCACTACGTCGTCGTTGAGGCTAAGTTCCAGAATTACACCGGGTAAGCCATTATACCGCTCCGGTCCGGCTGAAACGGGAATGTCCTGGGCAAACCAGGCCGTAATTTTTTGCTTTTTGATCGGATCTTCAGTTTCGGCCTTCATGCAGACGTAACCAGCAACGTCTTTAATCTGATTGCCGATTTTCCAGGTTGGGGTACGTAGCGAATCCTCAACAACATACGTCTTTCCCAACATTTCTATAAGGTCCATTTTCTGGTCTTTTGCAAAATTTCGATAGAGAACCAGTTCCGAATTGCGCCAGGAATACCGACCATCTTCGGTTTCGCCCTGACCAGCGTAGGTATAGATGCTCTCATTCTCTGTAAACGTTAACGTCATCTTCTCTTTAGACTCATCATCGTTCTTCCATGTCTGAGCGGCCCGGTCCTTTTGCTCCTGGCTCAGAAAGGTCAATCGGGTAATCAGTTTAGTCCAATACGTTTTGCGTTCGTACGTAATGACGCCCTCGGTATTTTGAGCCCACGAAGTTGCGCTCAGCAAAAGAAATAATCCAATCAGGTAAGGTTTCATGTGTTTTTGTTTCAGATTTTAGGTTGACTGACGCATGAACATTGCGCACACATCAGCCACCCTGATACAATTAATATCCTCCATCCCGGCGCATTTTGGCCTGCACCCCGCGCATATTGTACGTGAAACTAAGCATAAAATACCGGGCCAGCGTCTGAACTCGCTCTTCCTGCACGTAGTTCTGTCCGGCGTACTGCGATACGTTCAAATTGCGATTCAGCATATCGACGCCTGATAGTCGAATTTCGGCTTTTTTCGCTTTACCCACAATCCGATATACGGAAGCGTTCCAGATTGGAATGCGCTGGTCGAACCCGAAGCGATCATTTTTATAAATGCGGTAATTCAGCGTCGTATTAGCGTAAATACCGCCCGGTAATTTGAGCGTTAAATCTCCATTGTAGGTATTGTTCACAATGGATTGATTCTGACCTGAGTTGATCGAATAACGCGTGTTCGTCCGACCAACGTTGGCGTTTCCGTAAAAGGTAAGCCAATCAGTGGGAGTCAGTTCGAGACGGGCGCCGAATGTGTAGTTCTCGTTATTGGTCTCGTTCCGAATGCCGTTAATATTGGTTGGGTTATTCCCAAAATTCAGCTGCGTATTCAGGTTCAGGGTCGCTTTCGTTTTCTTCAGCGGAAATCCAAAGCTCATGTATGAACCGAGGTTTTTGCCACCCTGTAAATTTTCAGGTCTTGTGGTGGTGATTAACGTCTGAGGATCAACAAACTGGCTGTATACAATCTGGTTGACGTAGTACGTACCGTAGAGATTTACGAACAGGTTTGTGAAACTAGCGGGGTTGAAATAACTGAAACCACCGTTTACGTTGTGTCCGAGTTGTGGCAGCAAAGTCGGATTCCCTTCGTTGATAAACAGCGGGTTAGTATTGTTGATAAGCGGCTGCAAGTCGCGGGAAGACGGAATCCGCACGTTGACGTCATAACCACCGTAGAGGTAGCGGTTATTTTTCATGTCGTAATTGAGCGATACGTTCGGAATCAACGTAGTAAACGTCCGGTTGATCGTATTGAACGTGCGCGAGGTCTGGTCGGGCGCGTATTGACCATCGAGCGTAAACTGCTGACCCGCTGCCCCCGCCGATATATTTAATCCTTTATACGAATAGCGGACACTGCTACCCAGCCGGTTGAAGGTGTAATTGTTTTTGTAATAGCGGCTCAGCGAATCGTTACGGGTACCACCACCGACTTCGCCCACGTTCAGTACGTTCCGATCAACTTCATCGTAACGCAGGCTGAAATTGTAGAAGCTTTCCCAGAAGAATTTCTTCGCAAAGGGCTCGATGTAGAGTAAACTAGCCCGGTATTCGTTACGTAGGCTGTTGGTATTCTGGTCCTGACGAATGATACGTAACTGATCGTTGATGTTCGTAGCCTGAAAGAACTCGTTACGTGCCCGAAGTGCCAAATCGCCGTCGTTGGTGTTAATCTGATACGTAGCGCTGGCGGCAAATGAGCGCCCTTTTTTCTTGAATTTCAGGCGGTAAATAAGCGAATTGGCCGAGCCGAACTGATTTGCGTTGCTAAGGTTGTTGGTCGTATTACGTGTAGAAAGGGTTTCTGTTAACGAGGCAATGCGAAAAAGATCCTGGCGAGTGCCAACATTAGAGTTTCCCATGCCAAGCCGGCTGTTGTTCAGGAAAACCAGCGTATTGAGCGAATCAAGCTGCTTTTCAAACCGAATGCTGACGCGGTGATTGCCGTTAAAATTGATCTGATTACTATTTTCTTCCGTGCGGAACGAGCCTGATTCTAAGAAGTTTTTCCGGTTACGTAGCGAGTTAAGTTCGAGCCGGGTCTGGTTATAGTAGTAGCTGGTACTGAGTTTGGTTTTCTTGGTATCGTAGTTGTAGTTGGCACCACCCGCTGCGTTGTTCGAAAAGCCTCGGCCACTACCGCCATTTACCGGAATTCCCAGCGTTTCTTCATCATCTCCAAACGAAATAAAGCGGTTCCCGCTACTGAACCCAAAATCGGCATTATCATTCCAGTTGAATGAGTTACTCCCTCTAAAGTCCTGATAATCATTCCAGGAAATGCCCTGCTGATTGGTGTTATTGCCTAAGCCGACCAGCGAGAACTGTTGTTTCGAATTGAATTTGTTGTAATTTCCCTTCACTTCAGCCCGTGGAGCAATGTCATTAGAAGCTGGGCCGACACCAGCGGTTATTTTCCCAAAACCACCTTTTTTGAATTCTTCTTTTAACTCCAGGTTAACGGTTTTCTCTTTCTTGCCATCTTCAACACCCGTAAGTTTAGCCTGTTCTGTTTTATCATTGTAAACCTGAACTTTTGTAATGGCATCGGCCTGTAAATTTTTAGTAGCCAGCTTTGGGTCATTGCCAAAAAAACTCTTACCATCAACCGTAACCTTTTTCACTTCCTGGCCCTGCGCCCGGATATTCCCGTCCTGATCAACCTGCACGCCTGGCAGCTTGCGTAGTAAGTCTTCAACCGTTGAACCCGGCGGTACTTTAAACGACGCAGCATTGTACTCAATCGTATCGCCTTTGATGGTCAGTGGTGCGCGCGCCGTTTTCACGACTACCTCGAACAGCTCCTTCGTGATTGGCTTCATTTTCAAATCTCCCAGATCGATAACAGGGTTACTTTCTGTTTTAATCGTCTGGTTAAACGGAATATAGCCGACGAAAGAGATTTTCAACAGATAGGTTCCTGGTCGGAGGTTCTTAAAAGAGAAAGCGCCTTTGTCGGTGGCACGGGTGAAATTGACCATTGACGAATCTTTCGGGCTCAAAAGCATGACCGTCGAGGACGGGAGTGGTGCCGCCGACGAATCGACAGCGCGACCCTGAAGCGTAAAACGGGTGGGACTGCCCGGATTTTGGGCATAGAGCATGGCCGACAGCAGACACAGCAAGGTCAGCAGGAAAAGGTTTTTCATGGGAAGCGTTTAAGAAAAAGAGCGATTGTGCAAAGCTATGTGAATGGCTCACAAACTATATATCTCGTTAACGATTTTTAACTAAATTTATAGTAGTTAATTTCGTAAGCGGTCTACTGCCTTCACAATGAGTCATTTTTGCAAACAAATGTTGCATGACTCATATTATAAGAGAAGAAAATAATGGAAATTCCATAATATGGAGAAGATAATTTTTAACTAAAGGCTTCGACAGACTCCGCCTGTCGGTTGTAGCTGCTAGTTTAGTCGCTCTGCGACTCCAAGAGCCAGAGCCTGTCGGGGCCTATAATTCCAATACTTCCCGAATCGCTTTGGCTTTCAGCAGGCATTCGTCCCATTCTTGTGCGGGGTCGGAGTCATACGTAATGGCGCTGCCGACGGAGAAAGATAAGTACTGATTCTGAGCATTATAGAGCAGCGTTCGGATAACGACGCTAAAATCGAAATCGCCAGCGGGCGTAACGTAACCAATGGTTCCTGAGTAAACACCTCTTCGGCTAACTTCGAGTTCATCAATCAGTTGCATGGCCCGAATTTTAGGAGCACCAGTCATGCTACCCATCGGAAACGCGTAACGTAGCGCATCTGTCCAGGAGATTTCGGGACGTAACATAGCCGAAACCGTCGAAATCATTTGGTACACCTGCCGGAAACCGTAAATTCCAAACAGTTCATCAACTCGTACCGAGCCTGTTTGGGCAGAACGGGCCAGATCGTTACGTACCAGATCGACAATCATCAGATTTTCAGCCCGTTCTTTTTCGGAATGGAGAAGTTGGCTACGAAGCAGTAGGTCATCTTCGGGCGTTTGCCCACGCCGGATGGTGCCTTTGATGGGTTGAGAGAGAATGGTTTGGCCTTCTTTTTTCAGGAATCGTTCGGGCGAGGCACCCATAACATATTGATTGCCAATTTTTAGAAAGTTTGAAAAAGGCATTGGCGAACGTTCATTGAGCGCCCGATACGTTGCCAATGGATTGAACGAACTGGTTTCGTTACGTTCAGGTTGGGCAAAAAATTCGATACAGTAATTCAGCTCATACACATCGCCTGCGCGAATATGTTGCTGAATTTTTCGGACGGTAGCCTGATATTCTTCGGGCGTTACGCGGCATTGGACGTAGCAAGGAGCAGAGGGCGGCAACGTCGATGCTACGTGGTTGGCAATGTGATGCAGCAGTTCGGTCGGGTCGCCATCGCCCTGGATGAGGATGCTACGTTCTTCAAGATCAATAACCCATTCTGGCTCAACAAAATAGATTTCCGGGAAACCCGTTCGGTTAGGGTTGCGGCTGCTGAGCGGTTCCAACTGATTTTTTAAGTCGTAACCCAGATAGCCGACCAGATAGGAGGGGCGTTTGAGGTGAGCTTGGTACAGCTCAGTTAGCGAATCCGGTCCGGTAAACGAAACAACCCGTTTCGCACCGATAAATAATCGATTGGGAAACGGGTTGTTTGGGTAAGAAAGACCATTATTGTTGAGCAGTGCCACAAAACCGGTGGCCTGCGGTTGATACGCTATGGCCCAGTCGAGTGCCTGCCAGCGCCAGCTCAGCGGATTATTGACAGCAACGCGAACGCTACGTATCATGCGCCGTGAAGCAGTCGTACATCAACGGCAATATCCTTGCCTTCGGCGTTCTGACCGATGGAAAACTCAACCGTATCATCGACCTGTAAATCGTTAAAGTCCGTGTCGATGAGGCTCGTATAATGAAAAAACAAGTTGTTTGGCGGAAAATTCACAAATCCATAACCCGTTTTTAAGCTACGTATCGTACTGGTTTTACGCCCTTCTGCACCTTCAACATCGGCAACGTTATAATTGGGCTCATCGGCCGGATAATCGCCATAATTATCGCCATACCCATTCATATAATTGCCGCCATTTCCAGTTCCGTAACTACTACCATTGGTGGCCGAGAAAGTGCGGGTTGGCTGGGGTTTAACAAACAAATTTTGAATAATCACATCGTTACGTCGGCTGCGATCATCGATAATACCGTGCATACCAACTGGATACGAGACTTCTTCAAGCAAATCCTGTGAGGTGCGCGTTACCTGTTTTTCACCCTGCTCGTTCAGGAATTCGAAATCCCAGCTCAGCACCATGATGCGAGACCCTAACGTATTGAGCTTACGAATCAGCGGTACGTAGTCGCCATCGGACGTAATAAGCACCACTACGTCGAATTTTTTGTATTGAGCCAGTTCGAAGGCTTCCAGCGCCAGCCAGACGTCGATGCCTTTTTCCTGCCTATATCCCTGATACGTTTTAACCGGCAAATAGTGCGTCACTACGCCCTCCGACATCAGAATATCGTCGAAAAGCCGGTCGTAAAATAATTGATTACCACGTTGATTCGCTTCATGGGCGTTGAGTCGTCCCCGGAAATAATGGGCATCTACAATCTGGCACAATCGCTCGTTAACACCTTCTTCTTCAGCTACCTGACGCCGGATAAAAGCGTGTAAACCGGAAATGCTAATGCGGCTGCGCCGTTCGTGAGAATAGTTGTAGTAGTTACTTACGTGTAGAAAATAATTACCGTCATAGAATACCCCAATTCGGGTTAGTCTGGATTCTGCTGGCATTTTTACTTAAAATATAAAAGTGTATGAGAATGTGTTTACGATTTCTTTTAGTACGGATTAGGTTGATAGAGGCTGGTGACTTTTAAAAATTCAGCGTACAAGTTTTCGGTGCTACGTATAAAAGTTACTACAATAATTACTAAGGAAGGTATAAGGCAAACAGATAAGAGAACGGTATGAATAGCTAGGCTGCAAACATAGTACATTTTCGCGGGAAACACACGGGAATACTATCTTTGTCGGCTCATTACTGCCTATTATGCAAAAAATCCTATTCATTGATCGCGACGGCACTCTTATCGTTGAACCTCAGCCCGACCAGCAGGTCGATTCGTTAGCCAAACTCGATTACATTCCCAATGTTATTTCGGCGTTACGTAAAATCGCTGAAGAAACCGATTTCGCCCTGGCGATGGTAACAAATCAGGATGGCTTGGGAACCGATTCGTTTCCAGAAGATACATTCTGGCCCGCCCACAATAAGATGATGTCTACCTTTGCAGGCGAGAATATTCATTTCGAAGCGGTACACATTGACCGGCATTTCCCGCGTGACAATGCCCCGACTCGCAAACCGGGTATTGGTATGTTGACGGAATATTTTAACGGAAACTACGATCTGCCAAACAGCTACGTTATCGGTGACCGCCTGACTGACGTACAACTAGCCATCAATCTCGGCGCAAAAGCAATACTTTTCCTACCCCCAAACGGCCTGGCAACGGTGCAAACGGCCGATATCGGCGGTATGACCGAAGAGCTACGTAGCGCCATCGCGTTTACCACCGACGACTGGAACAAGATTTACGAATTTCTGCGCCTGCCCGCCCGAACAGCTACGGTAGAACGTAACACCAGAGAAACCCAGATTCGGGTCGATTTAAACCTCGACGGTCAAGGAAAGGCTGATATGCACACGGGACTCGGTTTCTTCGACCACATGCTCGACCAGCTTGCTAAACATTCGGGAGCTGATCTGTCGATTCGGGTCAACGGCGATTTGCATATTGATGAGCATCACACAATTGAAGATACGGCGCTGGCCCTTGGCGAAGCGTATCGACGGGCCCTCGGCGATAAACGCGGCATCAGTCGATACGGTTTTTTGCTACCTATGGACGAAGCTTTGGCACAGGTCGGTATTGATTTTTCGGGACGCCCGTGGCTAGTGTGGGAGGCTGAATTCAAGCGTGAGAAAATCGGGGATATGCCAACCGAGATGTTCTTCCATTTCTTCAAATCGTTTTCTGATACGGCGCTCTGTAACCTGAATATCAAGGTTGAAGGCGACAACGAGCATCATAAAATTGAAGCCATTTTTAAAGCATTTGCCAAATCCATAAAAATGGCCGTTCAACGTAACGTAAAAGAACTGGACAACTTGCCGAGTACAAAAGGAGTGTTGTAGGTTTATAGGCGCTAGTTGTCAGTCAATAGTTAACAGACCATAATAAACTGACAAACTATCGACTAACGACTGATGACTATCGACTTTTCTCCTTATTTTTGCCCCTGAATTCAACTGAATACTGACATGGATTTATCGACTCCGTTAACCATTCTCTTCTACGTTGTTCTGCTGGTCGCTTCGTTCATTACGGGCCGTTGGCTGGAACGTAACGATCGGAAGTACTAATTTAGTGGGTACGTATCAGGGAGAACAACCTTCCTGATACGTATCACAACGACCGAACGCATATGCTCAGCGCCATTCTCCGCTGGTTATTTCACATTGCCGGGTGGCGATTGGTCAATCCCGTTCCTCAGGTGCCCAAAGCGATTTGGGTAGTTGCTCCTCATACCACTAACTGGGATTTTTTAGTAGGGCTAGGTACCCGGGCGGCTACAAGAGTCTGGATTCAATACCTCGCCAAAAGTTCGTTGTTCAACTGGTACGCTGGCTGGTTTTTCCGGGCTACCGGCGGAAAGCCTGTCTATCGCGACAAGTCGCACAATCTGGTCGATGCCATTGTGAGCATCTTTAACCAGAACGAGTATCTTCATATTTGCATCGCACCCGAAGGCACGCGTAGCAACGTAACCAAACTCAAAACGGGTTTTTATTACATCGCCCTTAAGGCCAACGTACCATTAATCCTGACTGGCTTCGACTGGCCGCGCAAACAGGTTATTTTCAGCGAACCGCTATACGTAACAGGTGATTACCAGCGAGATATGCTGATTATTTACGAATTCTTCTCGCAGATACACGGTATCAAGAAAGATTGGCTCAAACGTTGGGAAGAAACCGGCATTATTGAATAAGCTTGCTACGTTGGTGCAGTTCTATGCCGTGTCTGCCAGGTTAAGCGCTTCTATGTGTGCTTTCAGAAGATGCATAGTCGACTTCCAGTAAAATTCCAGATGTTTACGTATGACCTCCGTTGGGAAACCTTCGATGTGGAGTATCAGCAAGGTTTGTTTGCCAATCGGCGTTAGACTGAACTTTAAAAGTGAATAATTTTCGGGCGAATCCGGAAGTCGGGAAACTGAACTTAGTTGAGTGTAACGTAGCATATTCTCTTTATCAAATTGAAGTACAATACCCTTATTTTCAAAGTTTTCGTGATGAAACCCGCGAATGATAATGGGTGTATTGATATCCCAACTGGTTACTACGTCGATGTTCATTTCCGGCTCGCCCATCCATTGCACCATTCGTTCAGGGTTCGTTAGCGCAGTCCATATTTCTGCAGTACTTGCATTTATTTGAATGGCCGTTGAAAATGCATCAGACATAAACGGGCTATTTTAAATTTAACGGGAGTTAATTGGCCAGTTGTAATTTGCCCCCATTAGTATAGATCACTTTTCCCTTCAGTTCCATGTTTTTGGCCTGGACGGTCACGGCATCAATCGTTACGTTGTGACCCGGTTGAATCAGTACATTCTCGCTGCTAATGGGTACGCGTCCGCAGGCCCAGGTGGTTGGGTCGTTCCAGTTGCCCGATTTTGCGCTGGTCATTACGTCAGTACCACAAGCCATTTCGTTGATGTATTTCATGGCTTGCGACAGCAACCGAATGTAAGCACCCTGCGAGTAGATAGCTGGTTCGTTGAGTTGCCACGAATTTTCGGGGTAACTCGTGTTCCAGGCTTTATAAGACTTCTGAATGGGTTGATTCTGAGGAGGGGAGATCACAATTCCCGCGTCATTGGTGTAGGTTGGATTGGCACCGCCCATCAGGTAACCCGGTGGCGGATTCGTATCAAAAACTGTACCGTCGGCGAACCAGGAATGATACATGGTTGGCGCCGTAAACTCTCCGCCATGCTCTTCCATGTTCGTTATGTAGGCATAAGACGTAGGATTTACGCCGTGGAGATAATGAACAAACCCCATCGCTGCATCGCGGTAATTCGTTTTGTTGGTAGTGTCCTGCGCATAAACATTCATGGCAAAAAACATATTGCCCTGATGCGCTTTAGTTTCATTACTGCCCCAGGTATAATTATCGTTTTTCAGGAACGCCCGATACGCATCCGATTGATTCAGATAGGAGGGGAGATTGTCGGAATTGCCAGTTTTCAAACTGCTCGTATAGGTCGACAGAATATTGTTTTTGACTGACGCAGTAGCCCCTGGAGCCTTGGTATAATACAGCAGCGCATCCTGATACGTTGCTTCGAAGGGATAGGCAAAGCCCCACTGAATCAGGTGTACTTGATTATAATTAGCGTCGAAAAACGTTCGGTACGTAGCGTTTCCCGTCAATACGTATAAAAATGCGGCCGCAGCTACGCGTCGCGAAAGCCGGTCACTTTCAGAACCCGTTGCCGCTACACTCTGAAACCCTGTGTTGTTAAATAATACCGATGGATTACTGTTTGCCCAGTTATACGCGTTGATGGCTGCCGTTTGCAACGTATTACCGAAAGACTGCATAGCAGGATTACTCAGCGATTTGAACTGAATCGCAGCCAGCGCAAATACGGCGGCCCCAGTAGCTGTGGCGTCGGTGCTGGCCGCTCCATATCGGCGAAAATTCGTATCAGCACTTGGTGGCGACGTAGCACTGAAGTCCGTTACCGATACCTTGTGCAGCAACGAGCCATTGGCCTGTTGCATCCGAAGCAGCCAGTCGAGTTCCCATTTCACCTCGTCCAGCAAATCAGGAACGCCGTTTCCTGACTCAGGAATGTTAAAATCGTCAGTCCAGGCCGTTGGGTTTTCCTGGTAAGCCAGCAGCATGTCGACTAGCGGCCCGTACGTAAAAGGCACATATTTGTTATAGTCGCCCGCATCGAACCAGCCACCCCGGAGGTCTTTCGACGTAGCAGCTGACGTATTAGTTACTAATCGACAGTCGGTATCCTGTTGCGCCCCAAGAAACGCTGCACCATCCGTCCAGGGGCTTTCGGCGTAGGGCGATTGCTTGGCAAAACCGCTACGTTGGTAGAAGAAAACCCGGCTTGCCTGTTTGAGTACGTCCTTATAAACTGTATTACTGATCTCGAACGGGTACGATTTTTTGTCTTTTCCTACGTCATACACGTAGTACGTACCGGGCGTCTGCACCGACGAGAAATCGAACCACCACACTTTATCGCCCGATTGCGCGTGCGTAGCTCCGCCGTTCCAGGCAACCGGTGCGCCTTGCAAAACGACGGCATCATTGGTCGCATTTCGGAGTTGATACGTAGTGGATGGCGTAAACGTATCACTCGCATTATAACCCGTTTGCGGACTACTGATTACCGCAATTTTTTTCGCTAATGGCAAATAGCCAAACTGGTCAATTTTCAGGTGATTACCGAATCCGGATGCGACGGGGGCTGCTGGTAACTGCTGCGTTTTAAAGAAATTCCAGATGCTCTGCGCTGCGTTGAACGTCGAAGGCCAGTTGTGCGTCGCATCTTTCGTCATGATAAGCACCGCTTTTTTGCCTGATCCACAAAAGGTTAACGAATCTGTATTCGGATTAAGGGCTGTTGTTGTATATGAACTCCAATTGTTGCAACCTAAGCCAGCGTAAGTCGAAAGAGGCCATACATAAGCAGGCGTTTTTGGATAAGGCTGGATAGGGGGCGTAACGGTGGGATCGCCTGCACTGTGAATGTGCATCACTGGGATGGGTGTGTAGTTGCCTGCCGTGAAATAATTGCTTTGGTACGTATTGTTACCCCACAAACTGGCCGCTACTGGCGCAATGGCGGCAATTTTATTGGCCAGCGCCATGCTCAGAAAATAGCACATAAACCCTCCTCCCGAATGCCCGGTGGCATACACGCGGCTGCGGTTGATCTGGTACGTCTGCGCGAAATAATCGATTAAATCAGATGTAAATAATACGTCGTCTGGGGCATTAGGGTCAGCCGGATTAGGCCCATTTGCGTCACCCGCCGAACCGAATCCCGGCGACGTATCGGCGTATTTATTGAACTGAATACCTCCGCCAACTGTCACGGCATTGGGATAGACGACGATGAAGTTCTGCGTATTTGCTACGTTATCCAGACCCGCGTATCCCTGCAACCCAGCGCCTGTTCCGCCATCGCCATGAAATGCAATTACAAGCGGTAGGTTAGCCACCGGAGACGTAGCGGGCAGATGGTAGGAGAATGTGCGCGTCCGCCCGCCCGACGTAATACTACCCGTGCCATTGACGGGGTTCTGCGATTGGCTTTTATGCGCAAGGCAAAAGCTCAGAAGAACGAAAAGAATACAAGTGCTTTTCATAACTGCTACGTGTTTTAAATATCTTAGCTTCGGTAGCTAAAATGCCTGATAAGGTAGCAAATAAGCAGAAAAGTAAAATTGCTTTATTGGTTTTCTGCGTAAACGGTCATCTAATTGTTGAGCCGAAATCATCTATAAATAAAATTGCCCCGACCAATGCTGGCCGGGGCAATTTTATTTACTACGTAGTACGTCAATAGTTTACATTCCTTGATTCGTGAACTGAATCTTATCGACAGCGAACAAAGCTTTTTGGCCAGCATTGGGATTGACAAAAACAAGATAGAGTTTTTGCATACCCTGAACCGGTTGCCGAATCGGAATATTCACAGCCCCCATAGTACCCTGTTTTACTTCTGCTTCGCCAATTAGCGGGCCGGTTGGCGAGTTGATACGTGCTTCTAGCTTGCCGCCAGCCGTTTGCGAAGTTGAGGCAAATACGGTTGGTGAAATCTGCTCGATACCAGTCATGTCGATATCTTTGAATGCAATATAACTCCCTGATTTCGTACCAATTGTTGCTGGACCTACTTTAGGAATATCGTACTGGAAAATGTCCTGTTTCATGTCGGCCGAAACTGCTTTTATCGAGGGCGAACGTAGTGCCAGTGACGTAGAACCCGTTAGCGGTCCAATGACGCCATTGCCTTTATCGGTATACGTTGCGGTCAGAATGTAAGAACCGTCTTTTTTCTGTTGCTCCGGTACGTAATCACCGGCTATTGGCTTCCGATTGGCAGCTTTATTGTCGGCCAGCGACAGAATATAATTGACCATATCGGCTACTTCGCTTTCTTTCAATTGCGGGTGGGCGCTCATGGCCTGCTCACCCCAGACACCGCCACCGCCCGTAATGATTTTACGGATCAGTTTGCTCTCAGAACCAGTGCCTTTGTACTTTTTCGCTACGTCCATGTAAGCTGGCCCAATCGATTTCTGATCGATGGTGTGGCAGGCTTTACAGTCGCTTAGGTCAATCAGGCGTTTGCCGGTCGAGGAACCCGTATTGGCCTGGTGCCCCTGCGCCAGCATCGTTTTGTCGAAACCTTCGAGGTAGTCGATGGTCATCGTTACGTCGTCGGGGCTGATGCCTTTCTGCAACGTACCGTCTTCTTTGTCCATCACCTTCACCGAATATTTGACGGGCTTGTTCGGGAAATAAAATGTCTTGTTACCAGCGACGCTTACTTCCACTTTAGGCTCGTCGTTACCGACTTTGATGTCCATCGTTTTTGTTGCTACGTTCCCGGCGGCATCAGTCACTTTCAACGTAGCAGGATATACGCCGGGTTTGCTGAACGTAACGGTCGGCGAAGCCGTGGTTTGTTTTGGCATGGCTTTCCCGAACGACCATTCATATTTCAGGGCGTCACCGTCGTAATCAACCGATTCTTTTCCGTCGAATTTCACCGTCAGCGGGGCAGCTCCTACCATTTTGTTGGCGCTGGCAACGGCCACTGGTTTGCGGTTCCCGGCGTTATACGTAATACGCGACAGGCGAGCATCGGCGTTGGCACCGAACCACTTCTGACCATATTCGAGTGTATAAAGCGAACCGTCATTGGCGAACTGCATGTCGATCACGTGCGAGAATTTCGTGCTCGGCATAAAGGTTTCCATTTTCACGAAATCGCCGTTTTCTTTCATCGTAACCGGGTGAATCCAGTCGCGAATCCAGTCGTAAGCGAAGAATTTGCCGTCGTAATGGCGTGGGAATTTAACAGAGGATTCTGCATAATCGTCGTAGTAATAAACCGGGCCGCCCATAGCGTTACGTCCGCCTTTGCCCACGATTTCGCCAAACTCCGGCGAATCAGCATAGGGGTAATAAATGTAAGCTTTCTGGGCAGGAGGCAATTCACGCAAACCTGTGTTGTTCGGCGAATCGTTGATAGGCTTCATCGGGTCGAAGAGAGCCCCTGTGGTGCTGTCGGCAAAGGTACGCGTGTGATAAGGCCGATTGTCAGCTACAAATAACGGCCAGCCATAGTAGCCCGCCTGCCGAGCCTGGTTAATCTCATCGTGACCACGTGGGCCGTATTTTTCGCTGTTTTCGCCAGCATCTGGACCCACTTCGCCCCAGTATAGAAAACCGGTACGTTGGTCGATCGAAATACGGTATGGATTCCGGTTGCCCATTACGTAGATTTCAGGACGCGCTTTGGGATTGCCTTTCGGAAAGAGATTTCCTTCGGGAATTGAATACGTACCGTCGGCTTCGGGGTGAATCCGAATAATTTTTCCGCGCAGGTCATTGGTATTGCTGGACGTCAAACGAGCGTCCCAGCCGCTACGTCCGGGGCGCTCGTCGATGGGAGCGTAACCGTTGGAATTGAACGGGTTCGTGTCATCACCGGTCGAAAGGTAGAGATTACCTTTTTTATCCCACGCGATTGAACCGCCCGTGTGGCAGCAGCCATCCCGTTTCACCGGAATGGTCAGCAACACTTTTTCGGTACTCAGCAGAACGGTGTCTTTTACGTCGTCATACACAAAGCGCGACAGGTGTTGTGCCGTATCAGCTACGGTTTTACCCGTTACCGGCGAATAGTAAGCGTAAATCCACTTGTTTTGCTTGAAGTTCGGGTCGATGTTCAGTCCCATCAGGCCATACTCGAACTTGGTGAAAACCGGGAAGTTAGCGACCGTTTTTACTGTTTTTTTTTTCGGGTCATATACCCGAAGCTCGCCTTTTCGCTGAGCATACAGTACTTTACCGTTGTCGAGCACGGCCAGTTCAGTTGGCTCGTCCATACCCGCAATCAGAACGTTCTGCTCAAAGCGGTTTTCTTCGGGATACGGCTTGGTTGTCGCCTGACCGAATTTCAGGCTGGTCGCCATCACCGATTTGATACCACCCAGAATGTGCTGTAAGAACATAGCATCGGTGTACGACTCGTCGGTATGGCCGCCACCCGTGTAAAACGCTTTGCCGCCATCCACTTCATGATGCCAGATAAACGGGTGATTATCACCATTTTTGCCACCTTCGTACGTTTTTTCATCCAGCTTACCCAGCACTTTCAGGTCAGTCTGAATGCTTTTGTAGTTGTACCACTCGTCCCAACGCTTCCAGCGATCAGGAAGCATTTTGGTCGAAGGATGGCTCTTGTCGACAATTTCGATTTCGGCATTCTGCTGCTTGGGGTGACTCAGGAAATACGCGCCCACCAGTTTGTTATACCACGGCCAATCGTATTCAGTATCAGCAGCCGCGTGAATACCGACGTAGCCACCGCCCGCCTGAATATATCGCTCAAAAGCAGCCTGTTGCGCATCATCTAATACGTTGCCAGTGGTGCTGAGCCAGATCACCGCGCCGTATTGCTTGAGGTTGGCTTCGGTGAACTTGCTCGCGTCCTCGGTTGTGTCAACGGCGAAACCGTTTTCTTTACCGAGTTTCATAAGGGCCATTTTCCCCGCCGGAATCGACGAATGCCGGAACCCTTTGGTTTTCGAGAAAACCAACACCCGGTTCAGGGCAAGAGGAGCAGCCGCCGACGACGAAGCCGCTGTCGTACGTTTGGCCATTGTCTGGGCCAGCGCTGTTTCCGAAGTACCAGCTGTAGCCATTGCCAGTGCGCCCGTCAGCATCAACACGCGCGAGGGGAGCCGTAGGTTTTTCATAAAGATTAGTAAGTTATACAGATTGGTTGGACGTATCGACGCGAAAAAAAGGTTAAGTTATTCGGCGATACAATTGACTTTTTGTAAGAAACAAAAATAACAAAAAAGCGAACGCCATCTTGTAACCGTCCGCTTTAAATAAAGGTTAAAATGACACTAATCTACTTTTTTGAAAACCATCTGTACCTTGCCATCACGTAGCAGCATGAGTTTTCCCTGGCCAATCTGATACGTTAACGGGGTGGCCAGCGCATTTAGGAATGCCTTTTCAAGCTCCCCAACCGGACCCATACAAGCCATTTTGGTAGTCGCTAGCGGCCCAAATGAAATCAGATGCGTATCGGCAATGACAGGGCCGCTGAGTTGGTTGCAACCGGTGGTGCCTGTTACCCGGCCTTCGGTCAGCGAAATTTCGAGACGGGGCAGTTCGTTACGTGGACCGCCTGCACTGACGGGTTTTCCCTGAAATTCAGTCAGTACCCAGATGTCCTGCAACGTAGCAACCTGACGTAGCGAAACTCCACAGCCCACATAATTTTTGCCGCGTAAATCAACCTCAACCCGATAATCGAGCCGGTTGTTGGTTTTTTTATCAACGCAGCTATCGGGTCTGAACAGTACGTTCATGTGCCCCGCATCCACAGGAATATTGTAACGTAGCACGCCATCCGAGTCGTTCTGACGCTCTGGTACGTTTGTCTCAATACTGTCTTTTCCTGGTGCTTTGAAACGTAGCATTCCCTTCGACGGGTTGACGGTTAACGTCCAGGACGGGTCATTTCCGTAAGCCACTAATTCGTCGCCCGCTTTTATGTATTTACTATAATCGGCGGGGATTGGGGCGGGCGTAAGCATAGCTGCAAACTGGGTCGATGGTCGGCGGCAGGCAGCGGTTAAAAGAAGCAGGCCAAACAGAAGAGTACGCATGGCAAACGGCAGAATACACTATATCTGTAAGACTATCGGCTGACCGAAAAGTTTAATTTAGGCCGGATTGGCCATTGCCGTGTGATTCAAGTTCTGGAAAAACAGAATGCAGTATAAAATGTTGATATACCTACGCTTAAACGGGTGATACGTTATGAAAAAAGGATGGATAATCGCACTGGTAGTCTTACTACTTATCGGAATTGGCGGCTATGTATGGTATAGTCGGCTGAAAAATGAGGCTGCGGCTGAAGGCGGTCCCTACGATAATACGCTCAAGCCTCGTCTGGAACTAACCCGAATGGCGATTACCGACATCAGTGAGGAATCTATCCGCATGAATATGTATATGCTGATTGACAATCCGTTACCTGTGGGTTTCAAAGCCAATCAGATGGATTATACCGTGTACATTGCCGATACGCCAATCGTGAAAGATACGTATCGTAAGGCGGTTTCGGTTGAGGCTGGCGACAGTACGTTGCTGATGTTACCCGTTACGGTAATGGCTAAAACAGCTACCAACGTATTAAAAACGCTCGAACAGAAAGGTATCGATAGCACTACGTATAAAGTTCGGTCGTCGTTTGCGCTCGACGTTCCAATAGTGGGCGAGAAGACATTTGCAGTTACCATCGAACGACGGATGCCAACTTTTTATATTCCAAAGATTAAAATTGAAGACATTGACTTTGGTAAACTTGGCCTGAAACGTACCGACGTAGCAACGAAGGTGCTAGTGACGAATAAAAATAAGTTTCCGTTTAACATCACCGACGCTCAGTACACTGTTATTATTGACGGTAAAGAGATTGCCGATGGGAAACAGTCCGACCCGATTTTGATTAAAGCGCAGGCCACCACACCCGTTATTTTCCCGGTAACGGCCCGGCCCGGCAAAACGCTGAGTGTGCTCCCTAAAATGCTATTTGATAAAAAGGATACACCTTACGAGGTTGATTTTCAGTGTAAAATGGTTGATAAAGAGAAGAATCCGATGATTCAGCAGAGTAAGTTTATGGCAAAAATTACCGGTACACTGGATGATTTTAAGAAGCTAAAGAAATAGACTTTTCAAGACTTAAATTTGTCTTCAGAGAGCGCCAAAGTATTCGTGGTTTTATACGAATACTTTGGCGCTCTTTTTCGCGTATACATAATTTCGAACAGGATAATAGCAAGAGTAGCTTATAAAGTACTTAGAAAGTTTAAACGAGCATTTTAATGTGTCAGGAAAATTAATGATAGGTAAAGCTAGTGTTGAGGAAAACGTTAGTATAAATAATTCATGAATAGCCATATTTTCTACGTTCACCGTTGTAACTTAGAGCAAAAAATAAAAACGTATATACTTGTATAATTTCATGAAGAAATACTTTTCGGCTTTAGCTGGTCTGGCCATAGGAGGATTGGCCGTACAAAATGCTTCAGGACAGGCAGCCACGCTCAATGCCAAAATGGACAAACTGGCCGAAGGGCTGGAAAAGAAAGTAGTAACCTGGCGTCGTGATTTCCACCAGCACCCCGAACTGGGCAACCGGGAGTTTCAAACAGCGGGTAAAATTGCGGCTCACCTAAAGGAACTGGGAATGGAGGTGAAAACGGGAGTTGGTAAAACGGGCGTTGTCGGTTTGCTGAAAGGTGGAAAACCCGGTCCCGTAGTGGCGCTACGTGCCGATATGGATGGTCTACCCGTAACTGAGCGCGTCGATCTGCCGTTTAAATCCGAAGTAAAAACCGAATATAATAACCAGCAAACGGGTGTCATGCACGCTTGCGGACACGATACGCACGTAGCCATGCTGATGGGCGTGGCTGAGGTATTGACCAATGTGAAAAGCGACCTACGCGGTACCGTTAAATTCATTTTCCAACCTGCCGAAGAAGGTGCGCCGGAAGGTGAAGAAGGGGGCGCTTTCCTGATGGTGAAAGAAGGCGTTCTGGAAAATCCGAAAGTCGACGCCATTTTTGGCTTGCACATCAACTCCCAAACCGAAGTTGGTACGATCAAATATCGCCCCGGTGCGACGATGGCGGCTGTCGATTCATACGCCATTAAAATCAAAGGTCGCCAGGCGCACGGCGCGGCTCCCTGGTCGAGCGTTGACCCGATTGTTACGTCGGCTCAAGTGGTGATGGGTTTGCAGACCATCGTTAGCCGGAACCTGCCGTTGACGGAAAATCCGGCCGTGGTAACGGTTGGTGCGTTGCACAGCGGCATTCGGCAGAACATCATTCCTGAAGAAGCGAACATGATCGGTACGATACGGACGTTCAGCCCGCACGACCAGAAACTGGTTCACAAACGTATCAACGAGATTGCCACGAACATCGCGGAAAGTGCTGGTGCTAAGGCCGATGTGAACATCAATATCATGTACCCCGTTACGTATAACGATCCCAAGCTGACCGATCAGATGGCTCCTTCGCTTGAAGCGGTGGCGGGTAAAAACAACGTGAAACTGACCACGGTGCAAACCGGCGCTGAAGATTTCTCTTTCTATCAGCAGAAAGTGCCGGGCTTTTTCTATTTCCTGGGCGGGATGTCGAAAGGTAAAAAAGTTGAGGACGTACCTTCGCACCACACGCCCGATTTCCAGATTGATGAAAGCTGTTTTGTGTTGGGTATGAAAACGCTTTGCCGTTTAACGACCGATTATATGGAGTTCGCCAGCAAAGGCACTGCGGTGAAAGAGCTGACTGCCAGCGGGAAATAATTATAAGTCATTACGTTAAAATGGGGTGATACGTTCTCTTGACACGTATCACCCCATTTTGTTTTTATGCATCTGTTCGTCTCTTTAGCATCCAGGAAAGCAGACCCGGCAGAAAACGTTTGAGGTAGATGCCGTAGATTTCCTTGCCGCCAATATAAACTTCCTCTTTCTTCTGCTCCACCGCTTTCAAGAGTCGTTTGGCGAACGTATCAGGCGACATGCCCTGATCCTGATTGTCATCCATTTTTCCGTGTTGACGGCCATCGCCACTGAGCGCGTTAAACGAAATCGCCGTTCGGATATAGCCGGGACAGACAATCGTTACGTTCAGGCCAGCGCTGGAAGTTTCGGCACGTAATGAGTCGAAAAAGCCGTGCAGTGCGTGTTTACTGGCGCAATACCCCGATCGAAGTTTAGTTGCCAATTTGCCTGCTACGCTGCTCGTAACCACAAAATGGCCACTACGTTGTTCAAGCATTAGGGGCAAAACAGCTTTGGTGAGCGCGATCACACCAAAGAAATTTACGTCCATAATTCGCTGATAAACTGAAAGATCCGTGTCAACTACGCTGCTACGTTGCGTAATGCCTGCATTCAGAAAGATATAGTCAATACGTCCAAACTGCCGACGTACCGTTTCTACGTGCGCTGGTAGGCTCGCTACGTCTGTTACATCCATCGGCAGAATCAATACGTTGCTTTCGGGTAGGCCAGTTTTATCAGCCACGCGTTGTAATTCATCCTCGCGACGGGCGGATAGAACCAACTTTGGCTTGTACTGCGCCAGTTTGATAGCAATGGCTTCGCCAAGTCCCGATGAAGCTCCTGTAATCCAGACAACAGATTCGGTGAAGGGCATGAGTGAAATAATTGTATGGGCCAAGCTAGAGCTTGGCCGATGACTAAAAAAGCTGGCTTAGTACACGGCCAGGCTGGAGCTTGGCCCATCAATCCTATGTAAAATTGATACGTCCATTTCCGCTTTTCACCACCAATTCTACGTCTTTTCCGATGGGTAAGGCCAGATTGTACGGTACGTGTCCAGCCGGGAAATCGTAGAGTGTGGGGAAGGAGTAAGCAGCTACGGCGTCGGCAATGATCTCATAGGAATCCTTACCAAATTGAAGCGACGTATTGGTCCGCATATCGGTAAACTGCCCAACCACTAACCCGGCTAGTGCTGCCAGCCGACCCGACCGGCGCAGTTGCATCATCATGCGATCGAGCGAGAAAAGCGTTTCGTCGATATCTTCGATAAACAGAATTTTACCGGCGTAATCGAAATCAGTTAGCGTTCCGAGCGAATTGATGAGCATGGTCAGGTTGCCGCCGATGAGTGGTCCCGTTACGTTGCCAAGTCGGTTTAGGGGATGACTAGTGACTGCGTAGTGACTGGGTGGTTCGCCAAATAGCCACCGACGTAGCGATTCCAGCGATTCTGCGCGGTCAGGTGCACCAAAATTGCGGGGCATTAGCCCATGTAAACTAACAATCCCGGCCTGATTGAATAAGCTGAGTAACACCGTAATATCGCTGAAACCGACCATCCATTTCGGGTTTTCTTTTAGGGCCGTTACGTCAAGGCCATCAGCAATTCGGTAGCAGCCATAGCCCCCGCGAGTCGCAAAAATTGCCCGAACGGTTGGATCGTCGAAAAGTCGTTGCAAATCGGTTCGGCGCAGATCGTCGGAACCGGCAAACGGACCGTCAACAGCGTGTAAGCTTTCGCCTTCTATTACGTTGAGTTGCCAATCGTCGCGCATAATGCGAAGTCCATCGGCTAATTCGTCATACGGAAACCAACTGGCGGGCGACACAACGCCAACCGTATCGCCAGGACGTAGATAAGGAGGGAGAATCAAGCGAATTTATGTTTTAGTTTTGTTATCCCGACGAAGGGTGAACATTAAGATTACTCCTTTGTCGGAATGCCCAAATCCGGTTATTTAGCTATTCATTGGTTCAGCGGCACTTCTTCAGTATGATCGAGCGTATCGAGGTCAATCGTTACGTTGCCGCCTTTTTGACTACCATCGAACATCGGTATGAATTTATGGCCCCAGCGTACTTCGTTATAGCGATACGAAAAACGCGTATGCACACTTTGCACAAACGTATCTTCCAGGGCTTGAAGCGACACTAAAAATTCAGTGTCTGATTGCTCAAGATCCTGCAACGTACAGCCATACAGCGGACTTTGCTCCGTAACAGGATGAACGAGCGTCCAGTTGGTCGGGAAAAAAGCGACTTTGTTACGTTCCAGATTCAGACCGTAGTATTTCCGATAGCGCGTACCGTCGGCCTTCGTTTCCAGCCGCGACATTGTTACCGTAATTTCCAGATTGATTAGTTGATTGGAACGAGTGTTGATGATGCGGAACATCCAGGCATTGACATCCAGATAAGGTGCGAGCACCGACTGTTTTGAGAATCGGACGTGGGCCAATGGTCTTGAAAAACGTCCGTAAAGAAGGCCAGTGGCCAGCGCGAAAGCCAGTAAACCCAGCATCGATTCGAAAGCAGCTATGGAACTGGTGAGGAACGTATTGGGCGAAATATGGCCGTAACCTACCGTTGTAAGGGTTTGCGAGCTGAAAAAGAAGCATTTCCAGAAGGGGCCATTCAGGTTCTCTTCGCTGACACCAATCAACGTATCGGCCCCGGCCAGCATGTAAATCCCGGCAAATAACGTATTGACTGTCAGATACGAAAATACTAACCAGCTCCAGAAATTCAGCCAGCTCATCGTAATAAGTCGATTATAGATATTCAACTTATCCCAGAGCGAAGCATTAATTCGCTGAATATTAAAACTGCCGTCCTGATTGACCAGTCGCGACTGAGAATCAGTAATTTTTGTGCCAAATCCCAGGTCGCTACGTCGCCCTTCCTGTTCAACCAGTTCGCTGGTTTTAGGAGCGCGATCAGAAAGTTGGTTTGTAGATGAATTCATAGTGAATAGATTTGTTACGTAACAAACCGTAACGGGCTTCTAACAAAGGTATGGCAAAAATGCCTAGTCCTGTTACGTTACTTCGCCACCCTCCTCATTACGTTATGCACCCCATTGAAATTGTAACGGGTTTACTTATCCTGACCACGCTGATGACCGTTGTGGCCCGCTGGCTACAAATCTCGTATCCGATTCTGCTGGTCATTGTAGGACTACTGATTGGGTGGATACCGGGTTTGCCGCCCGTCATTCTGTCGCATGACGCGGTTTTTCTCATTTTCCTGCCCCCACTACTGTATGCGGCTGCCTGGCAAATCGATAATGTCGAACTGAAACTATATAGCCGCCCGGTGACACTGCTGGCAGTTGGGCTGGTTTTGTTTACGTCTACGGTGGTTGCTTTTGTAGCGCACGCGTTTATTCCTGGTTTTTCGCTGGCGCAGGGCTATTTGCTCGGAGCAATTATTTCGCCCCCCGATGCCGTGGCGGCTTCGTCGGTGATGCGGGGCCTGACCGTACCCAAACGGATTACCACCGTACTGGAAGGAGAGAGCCTTGTCAACGACGCAACCAGCCTGATTATCTACCGTTACGGACTGACCGCTGTACTCACAGAACAGTTTGTGTTGTGGGAAGCCAGCCTTCGGTTTGTCGGAATTGCCGTGGCCAGCGTAGCATTAGGATTGGCTATCGGCTGGATTATGATTCGGGTGCATAAAATTCTGGGTAAGGACCGAATCAGCAGTACGGCCATTACGTTACTGACGCCCTACAGCTCGTATCTGATTGCCGAAAATCTTCATATTTCGGGCGTGCTGTCGGTGGTGACGACGGGCCTTTTTCTGTCGGTACGTACCGATCAGCTTTTCACGCACCAGAGCCGATTACAAACTAACGCTGTCTGGGAAATTGTGATTTTCCTGCTGAATGGGTTGGTTTTCATTCTGATCGGGCTGCAACTGCCAAGTATTGTAGCCGATTTAAACGGTTATACACTTCCCGAAGCCGTCAATTACGCATTACTCATTAGTCTGGTCGCCATTGTATGTCGATTGGTGTGGGTTTTTCCGAGCGCCTACGTACCGCGCTGGATGAATAAAGGTATCCGCACCCGCGAAGAACGACCCACCTGGCAGCAAATTGCCATAATCGGCTGGGCCGGAATGCGGGGAGTCGTTTCGCTGGCGGGAGCGCTGGCTTTACCGAACGTACTACGCGATGGCACGCCATTTCCCGGTCGCGACCTGATTTTGTTCATTACGTTTATTGTCATTTTCTGTACACTCGTCATTCAAGGGCTAACGCTGCCCCTGTTGATCGAGGGACTAAACGTAAAAGAAGCCATTGATGAGAAGCGGGAAGAGCTTCGGCTACGTCGAAGCATGGCGCTGGAAGCCATTACGTACCTGGAGGCCAATCATTCGGCTGGCTCGGTCCATGACGACGTATTAAATTACGTTAAAAATGCCTACGAGCTACGTATCAACGAGTTAAATGGAACGTTACGTGCTCAGAACCGACACGAACGCCCCACCGAATTATATCAGCAGGCTGTTCAGCTTCAGTTAGAACTGATTACGGTGGAGCGTGACGTACTCGTTGGCCTGCGGAAAGGAAGCTTGCTGGATGGCGAGATTTTCAGAAACATAGAACAGGAGCTGGATTTAGAAGCGGCCCGTTTATCGTTGGTGAGACCCGTTGAAGACAGCCCCGGAATCAGCTAATAATGAGGCTTTTTACTTTTTTGTTAGTACCCCTGTCCGATATAGCTAATAATTATTTTATGAAGATACTCTAAATTTTTTGAGTAAAATTACTTAAATTAGCGGACGCTTTGAAAAAGCCTGCCGTAACTTTCTTTTTAAACAAACCTATGAGATTGGAATCTGGTATGATTAGTTTGATTGTACCCGCTTTTAATGAAGAAGAAAATCTACCTGTACTGGTGCATCGGTTAATGGCCGTTATGCAGCAATACAAGTCGTATGAAATTCTGATCATTGACGACGGCAGTTCCGACCAGACTCGCCACGTACTTCGTCAACTCAGCAAAGCATACCCCGTCGTTCGATTTCTTTCTTTTTCGCGCAATTTTGGCCATCAGATGGCGCTACGTGCCGGTTATGACAACGCTCGTGGCGAAGCCGTTATTTGCCTTGATGCCGATCTTCAGCACCCTCCCGAACTGATTCCGGCCCTAATCGAGAAGTGGCGTCAGGGCTATGAGGTAGTTTACACCGTACGGCAGGTCGACAAAAAATTGTCGTGGTTCAAACGCACTACGTCGGCTTATTTTTACAAACTGCTCCGTAACGTATCGGGCCTGGAAATTGAAGACGGTGCGGCCGATTTCCGGTTGCTCGACCGGAAGGTAGTTGATACGTTGAAACAGTTTAAAGAGAATGATTTATTCCTGCGCGGGGCAATTTCATGGGTTGGCTTCCGGCAGTGCCGCATTTTATATGAGCCAGCCGCCCGCTACGCTGGCCGCTCGAAATACTCATTCCGCAAGATGCTGAAGCTGGCGGCTATGGGCATTACATCGTTCTCAACCAAGCCGTTGTATTTGTCAGTATTGCTGGGTTTCGGCATGTCGCTGTTTGCCCTCCTGTTCGGTGCCGAAGCTACGTATGAATATTTCTTCACCAATGCAACCGTATCGGGCTGGACCACGCTGGTCGTGCTGTCGGTGCTGATTGGTGGCGTGCAGTTTATCATGATCGGCATTATCGGTGTTTATTTAGGAAAAACATTCGTTGAAGTGAAGAGCCGCCCGGCCTACATCATCAGCGATACAAGTGAGATCGAGGAATCTGAAACAAAATGGCAAGTTCCGAACCAGGAAGAAGACGATATATTTTATTTACCGTTGACGTAGAAGAGTTCGATACCGCCGTTGAGTTCGGGCACGACATTCCCTTAGGTGAGCAGATTGACGTATCGACCCGTGGTTTGAAACCGCTGGCCGAGCGTTTTGAGATAGTAGGTGCCCGTACTACGTTGTTTACTACGGCCAACTATGCACTTCATGAACAGGAGTTGATACGTCAACTGGCTCAGAAACATGAAATTGCATCACACGGCTACTACCATACTACGTTCGAGCCCGCCGATTTACTCAAATCTCGCCTTGCGCTGGAAAAGCTTTTGGGGAAACCCATAACAGGATTTCGGCGGGCTCGTATGGGTTTTGTCGACCCTAACGATGTTCAATCTGCTGGTTATCAGTATAATTCATCGCTTCATCCCACCTGGCTTCCGGGCCGATATAATCACTGGGGAGAACCCCGGCACCCGTTTCAGGAAGCGGGTGTCTGGCAGATTCCAGCTTCAGTAACACCAACGCTACGTTTGCCGCTATTTTGGCTTAGCCTGAAAAATTTCCCATTTGGGTATTATAAATGGCTCTGTCGGCAGACGCTCGAGTCCGACGGTTTTCTGAATCTGTACGTTCACCCCTGGGAGTTTACAGATTTATCCAGCTACGAAAAAATTCCGACCTACGTTCGTCGGTATTCACGCGACGTACTGCTCGACCGGGTTGAGCAACTACTACGTTATCTGAAGCCGCTGGGCGAGTTCGGCACAATGGGTGAGTTTGCCCGCCAGCTTGATTCGGTTATAAAGTTGTAGGGTTATAGAGTTGTGAGGTTTGTGAACGCGACGGCCAACTCTATAACCCTACAACTCTATAACCTTACAACTCTATAACCGCATTGTTTCCGATGCTATCCTTTTTTCGAAAGCCGATTTTTCGCGACTATCGGTTCATCTTTGGAATATACGGAGCACTGACGCTATTCGCCAGTTGCCGAATGGTCTTTAAATCAGGCTCTAACAATTATAAAATTTTCTTCTACTCGCTCCAGCACCTGCTCGAAGGTGTAAGTATGTACAGCCTTTATCCGGGCCAATATTCTGATCATTATCACTACGCACCCACGTTTGCGGCTTTGTTTTCGCCGGTTTTTGCGTTACCATTTTCCGTTGGTTTATTTCTCTGGCATTTCCTGTTTGCTGGTGTCTGGGTATATGCTATTTACCGGATGCCACTGACGCATCAGCAGAAAGTATTTGCCTACTGGTTTAGTTTACATGAACTATTTACTTCGCTGGTAAACAGTCAGACCAATCCGCTGATAGGCGCTATTCCGCTGTTTGCGTTCCTCTGTTTTGAAAAGCGACAACCATTCTGGGCAGCCTTTTTTATCATTCTGGGCTTCAATATCAAGATTTACAGTCTGGTAGCGGGGGCTCTGTTCCTGCTATACCCCGGAAAAATTCGATTCCTGGCTTCTGCGATTGGGTGGGGAATTATTCAGGGATTGTTGCCGCTGCTTTTTACCTCGCCAGCCAAATTGCTCTGGCAATATGAACTGTGGGTCAATCAGTTACTTATCAAATCCGACGTCGATAAGTGGGCCAATACGTCTATTCATCGGCTGGTACATACGTTCATCTCCCCAGATATTGCCACGCCTGTTATTATTGGGCTAGGCGTACTGCTTTTTTGTACTGTGTATGCGAACGTAAAAAAGTTTACCGAACGCTCGTTTCGGTTGCAGATGGTTGCTTCGATACTCATTTTTCAGGTAATCTTTAATCCAGTGGCCGAGTCGCCTACGTATATCACGGCGGTTACGGGGGTGGTACTTTGGTGGATTTATTGTCCGCAGACGGCGCTCGACCGGGTTCTGTTAATTAGTTGCCTGATACTCACGGTCTTCTCGCCAAGCGATATTTTCCCGGCGTTTCTGCGCGAGCAATTTGTGAAACCATACGTATTAAAAGCGCTTCCCTGCGTACTGATCTGGTTCCGAGTTATTTACCTGATGCACGTATCGACCTCGGAAACTCAGCCGCGCCGTGAGGTAGACATACCGGCCTATTCATAACTCTCTTTTTCTTAACCTAATCTTCCTAAACGTAATGACTTCTATGGCCGCGACCTGGCTGGATTTTTGGCAGCAAGAAAATAAGTTCGACAATGCCATGTCGACCAATTACGCTTACTTCCTGGCGAAAGTCGAGAAATACGTTACGGTATCGAAAGCCAAGAAAGTGCTGGATATTGGTTCAGGGCCGGGAAACCTGGAAGACGCCTGGCATGATCAGGTGGGCGAAATTCATGGCCTGGATATCTCGCAGCGTTACAACGAGATGGGACGCGCCAAACACGCCCAGCACCCAAATGTCTTCTTTCATGATTTGTCTCCCGATGACTATCTGAATTTTAGCCCGGTCGCTGGTCAGAAATTCGACATCATTATTGTGATGAGCGTAGTACAATATTATCGCAACGCCGACGAGGTGGAGCAGTTACTACGTAACATTAAGCAACTGGCGGCTCCCGGTGCCAAAGCGCTCATTTGTGACGTTATGGTCGGGAGCAGTATTGCCGGCGATATAATGGGTATTGTGACACGGTCAATACGCCAAGGTGAGCTTTTCTCCATGATGAAATTGCTGGTCGAACTGCGATTTTCAGCCTACCATGAGATTCGCAAAGCAAACGGTTTTTTAGTGCTACCAGAATTGCAATGGCTGGCACTTGCCAAGCGGGTAGGGTTAAATGCTCACTTCATTAAGTCGCCTATTACGTTGCAAAAAGAACGTAAGAGTCTGCTGATAGAGTTTTGAGCGAGGGATAATATCATAGTATGTTTGTGATCTTATCCTGACATAGCTGCCTACTTTTACCCTACTTTATGCGCGTCAACAAATTCCGGTTTTTTTTAGCGCTTGGCCTGCTTCACGCTGGTTTCACTACGTTCGTGATGGCGCAACAACGTCCGGCTATGTATTTCGCCGACACTACGTATCGTAAAGGGGGATACGCCAAAGACCCACACGTAGTCTGGTTCGGTGGGCGATATTTGCTTTATTATTCAGTGCCGACGGGTAAAGATTCGACTGGAGCGGACCGGTGGGGGATAGGCATTGCGGAAAGCCGCGATTTAACGAATTGGCAGAAAGTGACCGAAATACCACCCGTTGCTACGTATGAGCGAAAAGGCTTTTGTGCGCCGGGGGCATTGATTCGGGATGGGAAAGTGCATCTATTTTACCAGACATACGGAAATGGTAAAAACGACGCTATCTGCCATGCCGTTTCCACAGATGGTATTCATTTTAACCGAAATCCGACTAATCCAATATTTCATCCGGCAATTAGTGAGTGGTCGTGCGGACGAGCCATTGACGCCGAAGTTTTCTATTTCAAAAACCAATATTTCCTGTATTTCGCTACCCGCGATCCGACGTATAAAATTCAACAGTTGGGCGTGGCAGTGGCTCCGGCTACAACCAGTTTTAATCGCGAAGATTGGAAACAAACGGCCACAAATGGTCCCTTGTTGAAGCCAGAATATCCTTGGGAAGGAGAGTGTATCGAAGCGCCTTCCATTATTCAGCGCGGCAACGAGCTGGTTATGTTTTATGCCGGTGCTTACAACAACTGGCCCCAGCAGATTGGGGTGGCACGTAGCAGCGACGGTCTACATTGGGAGCGCATCCAAACTGAGCCATTTCTGAAAAATGGCCAGCCGGGAAGCTGGAACAGCAGTGAGTCGGGGCATCCGCATATCTTCAAAACGCCGACGGGCAAAACCTATCTGTTCTTCCAGGGCAACAACGATAAAGGCAAAACCTGGTTTCTTTCCAATCGCGAAGTAATGTGGGAGAAGGCGAAACCAGTAATGAATGCTAAATGATACGTCATCAGGTTGTTACGTAGCATTCGGAGCAACGTAGCAGCAAATTAATTACGTATTAATTCATTTCCAGGGCGCAGGCTGTAGTTTTGTAGGTGCTAACCTTTCGGTAACAGAGGGTAGCGGCTCAACGCGATGAAGCAGTTTTTCCAGCATCCTTTCTTCTTTAGTAAACGTAACATCGTCATCATCTGGACCTTATTAGGAATCCTGACAGG
Source organism: Spirosoma flavus (assembly GCF_054778555.1). Classification (NCBI taxonomy): domain Bacteria; kingdom Pseudomonadati; phylum Bacteroidota; class Cytophagia; order Cytophagales; family Cytophagaceae; genus Spirosoma; species Spirosoma flavus. Next base: position 274,517 of record NZ_BAAGZL010000003.1, on the reverse strand, counting down.
TGTAAAGCAGTATTATCTGGGTGAGCCCGGCTCGTTCATCAATAATTTTCTCCTGTTTATCAATAGTTTCAAGCACCTGATAGCGCACCAGAACCTGTTTCTGGAATACCCATCTGAAACGTTCGATTCTTACCATTACGGCCCCATTTTCGCTCTGCTAATTGCGCCATTTTATTGGTTGCCTACGTTGCTGAGCGTTACGTTATGGAATGTTTTTAACTCGCTGTTTCTTCTATACGCCATTTATGAACTACCTCTGACCAACCGGCAACGGGCTGTGGTGAGTTGGCTGGTGCTTAATTCATCGTACACCTGCCTGCTGAATACGCAGTTCCATCACATTTGCGCGGGAATGATAATGTTGTCGTATACGCAATTGCATAAACGTCAGGAAGTTTCGGCTGCCGCGAACGTAGCACTGGGTACACTTATCAAATTGTATGGAATCGTTGGGCTGGCTTTTTTCCCGTTTGCGCAGAACAAAATTCGCTACGTTGTTGGAGGAATAGTATCGACGGTTGTGTTCGTTACGTTACCGATGCTGTTTGTTGGGTTCGATTATACTGTACAATGTTACCATGACTGGTACGAATCGTTGTCCTACAAAAATCAGTTGAATGTGAGTCTGGAAAATACCCGGACGGATGTCTGTGTTATGGGAATGTTCCGACGGTTATTCCACGACGGTACGTTATCCAACCTCTACTTTATTATTCCCGGACTACTGGTCTTTGCGACAGCTTACCTGAAAACCAATCTGTTCCAAAATGTTCGTTTTCAATTGAGCATTCTGGCATCCACCCTATTGTTTCTGAATCTAGCCAGTACTGGTTTCGAATCGCCTACGTTTATCATCAGTTTTACCGGCGTAGCAATCTGGTACGTAGTGTCGGCCAAAACGAAGCTGGATAATTTATTACTCGCTTTTGCGCTGCTGATTTCCAGCTTTTCTCCGACCGATATTTTTCCGGCCTACATCCGCGATCACTACGTCAATCAGTACGCATTAATGGTGCTGCCCCTTCTGTTCGTCTGGTTACGGCTACACTGGAGTATCTGGACTGGAATGCCAGAAGAGCATGTTCCTGAAGGTGAGTTGATTAGATAAATACTACGTCGTCGATGACCTCGCTTCCCATGTCTTTATTGATCAACTGAATCAATTTCTGCTTGGCGTTGACCAGTTCGTTACGTAGCGGAGCCGACGAAATGTCGATGTGGAGTTTGCGATCCCGAACGTAGAGCCGATTGGTACGTGAGGCAATGGCGGGGCCCATCATGCGCCCCCAGAAGGCTTCGAGGTAAGTTTCGTTGAAGCGTGCCTGGAGCTGATAGGCTTTGAGCAGCTGACCGATGGCATCCTTCAAGGTGGTGGTCCCTGCCACGCGGGTGGCATTTTCGCGGTTATATCGGTAAGTCTGGTTCATTACGGGGGCGTCTTATGACAAAAATAAACAATCCTTCAACTCGGTAAGTAGCTGTTTCGTTTTAATTCTGAAAAAATTCGTAAGCGGATAGAAAAAGCATCCGACGTTTGGAATCCCACCGTTTGGCTCGTATACTTGCGCCATCAAGTCAATTCTTACGCGTTTTTCAACGCGAATTGATTTATAAAGAAGCGGGGAGAGATCAGGCTCTGCGAACCGCTGGCAACCTACCACACGGCAAGGTGCTAACTCCTGCCTAAAACCATTTTAGGAACTATAAATCGCAATTTACATGCTCCATATCCGATGCTGTATGCCCCTGAGGGCTAGCTAATTACGCCTGATTTTGCCGCCAGAACCGGGAGGGTTTTGCGTGTGCCTACTGAGCTGTAGAGTTGTGTGGTTATACCGTTGTAAAGTTCAAAACCTGGTAGCCAATTCAATATTAGCAATGCTTTACAGCTCTCCAATTTTATAACCCTATAACTATTCAACTACAATAACCATGTCCGAACTTCATTTTGATACACTCCAGCTTCATGCTGGCCAGGAACCCGACACGGCGACAAACTCCCGAGCCGTTCCCATTTATCAAACAACGTCTTACGTTTTCAACGACTCGGCGCACGGAGCTGATCTGTTTGCACTGCGGGCATTTGGCAATATTTACACCCGCATCATGAACCCGACGTCCGATGTGTTCGAGAAGCGCATTGCCGCCCTCGAAGGTGGCGTAGCGGCTCTGGCGGTGGCTTCCGGGCAGGCGGCTCAGTTTATTGCCCTAAATAATATTTTGTCGGTAGGCGACAACTTTGTGTCGACCTCGTTTCTCTACGGCGGTACGTATAATCAGTTCAAGGTTTCGTTCAAGCGGCTGGGTATCGACGTTCGGTTTGCCGATGGTGATAAGCCTGAAGCGTTCGCCAAACTGATTGATGAGAAAACCAAAGCCATTTATCTCGAAACCATTGGTAACCCAGGTTTTAACATTCCTGATTTCGATGCGATTGCTGCCCTGGCGAAGGAACATGATATCCCGCTGATTGTGGATAATACGTTTGGTGCAGGTGGTTATCTGTTCCGCCCCATCGAACATGGTGCGGCTGTGGTGGTCGAGTCGGCAACGAAATGGATTGGTGGACATGGTACCAGCATTGGGGGTGTTATTGTCGATAGCGGAAACTATAACTGGGGCAACGGCAAGTTTCCGCAGTTTAGCGAGCCATCGGAAGGGTATCACGGCATGGTTTTCAGTAGTGTGTTTGGTGTAGGTGGTCCTTTTGGAAATATCCAGTTTATCATTCGGGCGCGGGTAGAGGGCTTGCGTGACTATGGCCCGGCTATTAGTCCGTTCAACTCGTTCCTGTTGCTGCAAGGGCTCGAAACCCTGTCGCTGCGCGTAGAACGCACCGTGCAGAATGCGCTGGCACTGGCCCAATGGCTTGAACAGCACGAGCAGGTTGAGTTCGTGAATTATCCGGGACTGGACAGCAGCCCGTACCACGAACTGGCTAAAAAATACCTGAAACGGGGTTTTGGTGGCGTCTTTTCGTTTAAAGTGAAAGGTGATGCTGATACGTTCGTCAACAGCCTGAAACTGATAAGCCATCTGGCTAACGTAGGCGATTCCAAAACCCTAATTATTCACCCGGCAGCTACTACGCACCAGCAGTTAAGCGAGCAGGAGCAGGCCAGTGCCGGGGTAGAAGCGGGTGTGCTACGTATATCAGCTGGTATCGAATACATTGAAGATATTAAAGCCGATCTGGCGCAGGCATTTGCCCAGATTGCATAAGCGGTAACTATATACTATTTGTTTCAGGTATCTGGCTAGAAGTCAGGTACCTGAGACAGAAAATCGTTTTTTCGTTGGACGTTCAATACTTCGATTACAAATATTCGTTTCCGCTTGAATCGGGCGGGAGTCTGCCGGGGTTTCGGCTGGCCTACACTACGCGTGGTACGTTGTCGCAAACGCCTGACCAATCGAACGTAGTATGGGTATGTCATGCCTTGACAGGTAATGCCGACGCGGGCGACTGGTGGGGCGGTATGGTAGGCGCGGGCAAATATTTTGACCCGGCCAGAGATTTTATTGTCTGCGTGAACGTACTGGGTTCCTGCTACGGATCGACGGGACCGTTATCGGTAAACCCGGCAAACGGGCAAACCTACTTCCACGATTTTCCCACCATTACCATCCGCGACATGGTAAACGCGATGGATCTGCTACGTCAGGAGTTGGGTATCGAAAAAATTCAGACTTGTATTGGTGGTTCCGTAGGTGGCGAACAGGCCATGGAGTGGGCCATTCTGCAGCCTTCGCTCATCCAGAACCTGATATTGATCGCCGTTAGTGCTGTGGCTTCGCCCTGGTGTATTGCCTTCAACGAAGCGCAGCGGATGGCCATAGAAGCCGATCCGACTTGGGCTGAACGACGTAACGACGCCGGACGTAACGGTATGAAAGCCGCTCGAGCGATGGCTATGATTTCGTACCGCAACTATGATACGTATGGCTTCACTCAGGCTCTCGATAATAACGAACAGCTGGATGATTACAAAGCGGCTGGTTACCAACGCTATCAGGGTGATAAACTAGCCGACCGTTTCAATGCGTTTACGTACTGGACGCTTTCGAAAGTGATGGATTCGCACAATGTCGGGCGAAATCGGGGGAGTATTCTGAACGCGTTATCGCAAATTAAAGCCCGGGCACTGGTTGTAGGTATCCGGTCTGACCTGCTTTTCCCGCCCTCCGAACAGCAGTTTCTGGCTCGCCATATTCCTGACGCGGCTTACGAAGAAATTGATTCGCTTTACGGTCACGATGGTTTCTTAATTGAATTCCGTCCTTTAACCAACATTATTCGTAAGTGGATGGCCAGCGCTGAAACCACAAACCGCCCGGTAAAAGCTTCGACTAATCAGTAAACGTAGCAGTCGCATTAATCCGGCAGTTTCTCCGCCAAGTATAAATAGGGTGTGTGAAAATGGTGGGTAAAAATTTTATCCTTGCTGTTAGGATATTTAGTGAAATACGTACTGTCGGTCTGTAAAACAATCGTTGTCCCCGTCCGGACGTAGTGGTTGCTGTTGTAATACGCCGGTGCTACGTAGCCATTCAGGTTTTTTTTAACCGTATTTGACGCCACCTTACCAAGATATTTCTGATAATTTTTCTGGGCTTTAAGGGCCGGTTTGCTCAAACTGTTGTAAACGTGTCTTAAAGCGATACGTGTCAGCAGCTTTTGTTTTTTGATAAGTGCAGGTGCTCCCGCAAATGGGTTTGTAGGATTGAAATCGTTTACCGTCTGAACCGTGAGCGGTACTTCAGGAACCCAATCGGCAGCATTTACTACGTTGTAAGCCCAGCCATTTTGGGTCATGGCTTCGTAGGCATAAGCGAAATACAGATTTCCGGGCTTGGGGCCTGCGCTGCAATACGTTTTGAACCGAATGTCGGGAGGTATTCGAGAGTGAGATTGCAGATTTTTCAGATGCGCCGTCAGCAGATAAGCGATAGCCCCACCCTGACTGTGCCCCAGAATAATTATATCTTTTGTGCCTGCCTTGTAGGTAGAATCCAGTTTAGGAAGTATGTCTTTTGTCAGAAAAGCCGTACTGATCAGCCAGCCTACATGTACAGCGGCCTGCGGATTAGAAGCCAGTTCATATTGAAAACGCTCGGTATCACTTAACTGCAATTCTCCTTTGGCGGGCACCATTGCAGCATAAAAATTTGCCAGCCAGCTAACGCTGTTAGCCGTAGTTCCGCGAAGGCTAATTACGGCTACACCCTGATTATTCGTCCATAAATCCCAGCGATTGTCAAGTCCAACGATAGCCGAACGATAAACCGGTTTGAAAAACTGCGGAGTCGGAAACGCGCTGACGTAAGCTGAATCGCCAAAGCGGGCCGATACTTTAAGCATTTCAATGTACTCAGCTTTGTCGAAACCTGGTTTTAGTTTCTGAGCGAAGAGTATGTTGGGCAATACAAGAAAAATAAGTAGTGCTACCGGAGACTTTTTCATCATGACAAATTGCGATTTCACGTATCGAAAGTACAAAAGAATAAATGACGTTTCAGCAATGCCACCTGATGGTTATTGGCTAATTCACATTAAAAACCGAACCGGACCTACTTTTAAGACAATAGTCAACAACTGCTATGCGCTATCTTGTTCTTTCTGTAGTACTACTTTGTACTGCTGCTATAGTAAGGCTAAATGAAGATAATGAGACGGTTGTTGCTGCGGGGCACCTTCCAGTCGTGGTTTCTGACGACAACGGAGAAGTTCATTTAGTGTATGGCCAGGACTCAACCCTGTATTACGTGGTCGGTACTAAGCCATCTACATCGTTTAGTCAACCCTTAGCGATTGCTACGTTAAAACAACTGGTGGCAGGGTCGAAACGAGGCCCGCAAATAGCGGTGACAGCTAATTACGTAGTTATTACGGCGGTCAATAAAGAAGGCGACATATTTGCTTACTCGCTCAACAGAAAAAGCGGAAAATGGTCGCCCGCCGTGCGAATCAACGACGTACCGGCCATTGCCAAAGAAGGATTTCAGGCGGTGGCAGGCGCAAAAGCGGGTACTTTCTACGCTACCTGGCTTGACCTGCGCGAAGACAACCGAAACAAACTCGTTATGGCTGTTTCCCAGGATGGCGGACGTACCTGGTCAGCGAATCGGGTGGTTTATCGCTCGCCGAGTGGGACTATTTGTGAATGCTGCAAAGTGTCAATTACTGCCAAAGAAAACGATGTCTACATCCAATTTCGTAACTGGCTCAATGGCGCTCGTGACCTCTACCTGGCTCATTCAGCCGATGGTGGAACCTCTTTTACATCCCCGCAAAAGCTGGGTTTAGGAACCTGGAAGTTGAACGCCTGTCCAATGGACGGAGGGGCCGTTTCGCTCTCAAAAACGGGGACACCACTTAGCGTATGGCGTCGGGAAAATACAGTATACATGTGTCGACCAGGTGAACAGGAACAGGCCGTGGCTACAGGCCGTAACGTGACCCTAACCACCCGTAGAGCAGACACGGCTTTGGCCTGGGATGAAGCTGGTGAGGTCTGGTTAAAGGTTAATGACAACAAACCCGTGAATCTGGGCAAAGGGCAGATGCCGAGCGTAGCATTCTCCAGAAATTCAGCGATATGTATTTGGGAATCAAATGGACAGCTGATTCAGTCAACTGTCCATCTATGATACCAGCCAGGAGCAGGTCATTGTTCTAAAAGTGTTATTTCAGAATAGGTTCCAGGGCAGCCCGATTCTCATCGAGCCAGGCGTGAATGTCGGTTACGATTTCGCGGATGCCTAATTGTGGTTTCCAACCCGTCAATTTTGTTACGTTGGTGTTGTCGGTGATGTATAGCCGAATGTCGGCCGCCCGGTTTTCGGTAACCTGTTTGATCGGAATCGTTTTTCCGGTTATTTCCTGGCAAATGTTGGTTAGCTCTTGTAAGGAAGCGCTGCTTTCAATTCCGCCCCCCGCGTTCAGAATCTGGCCATTTACTTTATCAAGGTTGTGTAATTGCCAGTCAATCAGTCGGTAAAGATCAGCGATGTGGAGCATGTCGCGGGTTTGTTTACCCGTGCCGCCGTAGCCAATGTATGCAAGCTGCTGCTCAAAATAGTGCTTGGCAATCCAAAGCACCATTACGCCCTGATCGACTTTGCCCATTTGCCACGGTCCCGTAATTACGCCACAACGGTTAATTACGGTTTTCAGGCCATAAAACTCATTGTACTCCTGAATGAGCAGTTCCGAAGCCAGTTTGGTCGTGCCATACAATGACCGGGCGCCATCGAGTGGGAAATTCTCGGCAATTCCTTTGGACGAAACACCTGGAACGGGCTGATTATCACTAAGTACAAACCGCGTGTCAGCTTCCTCGAAAGTAAGCGTTTCGATGGTTTTGATAGGATAAACGCGACTTGTCGACAGAAAAATGAAATTAGCCCGGTGTTTCAGTGCGTAATTCAGACAATTGACCGTGCCGAAAAGATTCGTATTAATCAGATAATCGGGCGTGCCATCTAACCCCGCCAGCACCGATGGTTCGGCTGACGCTTCAATCACCGTATCGACCGGGGGCAACGTATCGAAATCTTCTTTGTTACGTATATCACCGTGTAGAAATTCAATACCAGCCGCTTTAAGCCGCGATAGACTTAGTTCGGAACCTCTACGTTTCAGGTTATCAAGTGCAAAGATCTGGTAATCTGGATATTGTTGTTTCAGCGAAATAGCCAGCGACGAGCCAACAAATCCGGCCCCGCCGGTAATGAGAAGTTTCATAAATAAATGAGCGAAAGAGTGAATGAGTGAAAGAGCGAATGAGTGGTTTTGCAACTAATCGCTCTTTCACTCATTCACTCTTTCGCTCATTTATGATGTGATACGTTTGAGTTGAACGTTTTCGACCGGGCGGATAACCAGGGGTACTTTCTCGATTTTCACCGAGCTGCTGTCCAGGCCGAACCAGCGGTCTTCGGGCGTAGTGAAACTTTTGATGTTGAAATACAAATTCATAATCAATCGCTCCGTGGTCGGAAGTTCGTTTTCGAACGAGAGAAATTTCTCTAAAACGACAAAACGGAAATCACCTATTACGTTCTGTCGGCTGAGCGACTCATATCGGCTCGTAATGTCCACCTCCTTGTTTTTTACCATGTCCTCAATCACTTTCCGGAAGAACAGATTGATACGTTGTTCGACCCGGAAACCCAGCTTAAACGTGACTTTATAAGCATCGTCGGGCGCAATAGTGTTCACTTTGTATTCCATCGTGTACGGGTCGTCGGTGGTGTCGACGTGGACAAACCAATAGATATCGGCGCGTTTGGGCCGTTTCTGAAAGATGGAATAAATGATTTTGGACTCGATTTCCGACTGCCGGGCCGCGTTGCTCATAAAGACAATGTGCGTGGCGTATTTCGGAATACTAATGTCGCGGCTAAGTTCTTTGATAGCCTGTATGTAATGGTCAATGCGGACGTATTCGGTCAATCGAAGCTTAATCTGGAAGGCGCGGAGCCAGATGATCATGACCGTAGCCATCACTCCGGCAATCAGGATGGATACCCAGCCGCCGTGTGTAAATTTCGCCAGGTTAGCTACCAGGAAGCAGCTTTCTACCGCCAGATAGAAAACCAGAAAAAGCACAACCAGCCAGGCGTTGTATTTGTGCGAGTACATGTAATAGCTGAACAGCACCGTACTCATCATCATAGTTAACGTAATGGCCAGCCCATAAGCGGCTTCCATGCGCGAGGATTCCTGAAAATAAAGCACTACCCCGATACAACCCGCAAAAAGCAGCCAGTTGATACTCGGAACGTAAAGCTGCCCTTTCTGATTGGACGGGTACCGAAGACGTACTTTCGGCCAGAAGTTGAGCCGGATGGCTTCGCTGATGAGCGTGTAAGCTCCAGTCAGCATGGCCTGACTGGCGATTACCGTTGCTGCCGTTGCCACGCAAATACCTATAATCAGAAACCATTCGGGCATGAGCATATAGAATGGGTTTCGTTCGCCCAAAGGCTGCCCAGCCAGGCTTTCTATAAATGCCCCCTGCCCAAAATAATTCAGCATCAGACAGGTTTTTACGTAAACCCAACTAACCCGAATATTAGCCCGGCCACAGTGCCCCATGTCTGAATAAAGCGCTTCGGCACCGGTTGTGGACAGGAAAACGGCACCCAACAGCCAGAAAGCCCCCGCCTGGCCGGTCAGGAAGTCATAGGCATACATTGGATTCAGAGCCGCCAGAATAGTAACGTCTTTGACGATATGAAGCAAGCCGAGCGTACCCAGCATGGTAAACCAGACCAGCATGATTGGGCCGAAAGCAGTACCCACTACGCTGGTACCTAACGTCTGAATCAGGAACAGTATCGACAGAATACCAATAACAATAGGAACAGTCGGGATGTCCGGATAAAGAATCAGCAACCCTTCTACTGCTGATGAAACCGAAATTGGCGGGGTGATAATACTGTCGGCCAGCAACGAACTCCCACCAATAATGGCGGGAATGGTAAGCCAACGGGCATGTCGACGTACCAGCGCATACAGGGCAAAAATGCCACCTTCTCCCCGGTTGTCAGCTCGCAGAATCAGGATAACGTACTTGATCGTCGTTTGTAACGTAACAGTCCAGAAAATGCAGGAGAGTGCGCCCCGAACGATATTGGCCTGAATCGGCTCGGACGTGCCTACTATGGAACGTAGTACATATAAAGGTGACGTGCCAATATCACCGTAGATGATACCCATTGCCACCAGCAGACCAGCGGCTGTTACGGTATCTAAATGCTTCTTATCTTCCATAGAACAGGCTTGCGCCTTTCGTTACGAGCAGAACAAAACGGGGCAAAGATAGACGATGTTTAGATTCATTATTCTCGTTTGATCTGAAAGTTAAAATAGCGTTAGAAAGACATACAGTTTACAGTATTATACGGAGATATTGTATAATTTATACGGTTCAGGTCGCCTACAAATAGATTACGTTATCGTAGTGAGGTGACGTTTCAGGAATTGATTATATTGCCAGGCTATTGAGCTACCTCATTCCTGTATGCCAGCTCCGCCCGTTTCTTTTAACGACAGTCAGTTCGAAAAATGGATTGACGATTTCTCCCAGCTTACCAGTTATACAATTGGCAGAGGAACGGCGAATGACATTGCTATTGCCAATCCGAAAATAAGTACGCAACACGCCCGACTGATCCAATGTGCGCCTACTACGTTCCTGCTGGAAGATTTGGCCAGTAAGAACGGCACGTTTGTGAATGGCTACCGAATTACACGGAAGCTCATTAATAACACCGACGTACTACGTCTGGCTGATGCCCAATACACTGTGGACCAATTGCTGCTGCTACGTAAGCAAAAGGCTGTTATGCCTGCTACGTTCGAGCAACCTGTTGAGCCTGCTACGTTTCAGTCGGCCAATCCTCTTGATTTTACGCGCCAGTTTGCCAATCTCAAACAGGTCTACGAACAGTATCCGCAACTACGTCGGGACTGCCGGAATCGTGATAAAATGATACGTACCGGGAGCGTGATTCTGTCGTCGGTGGTGGGCATGAGCGCCGTGCTGGCCAGTGGCGGGGCAGCCGCTCCCCTGTTGCATATTTTGTCGAGTGCGGGCTTGAGTATGTTAGTGCCAACCCTGTGTTCTACGTTGTTGTCGACCGAAGAGAAGCTGGAAGTACTTGATAAAGAGTATCGTGAAAAGTATCGCTGCCCCAATCCAGATTGCCGCGATCCGTTTGGCGCGCGGGAATGGGAACTGCTCGCTCAGCAGAAAACCTGCCGCCGGTGTCAGGCCATCTGGGTAAAGTAATTTTTTTGACTCCCTCACTTACCTTTTTTCAATTCGCCCGATATACACACATCGTTCAATACGTATCCTTTTGTAACTATGAGACAACTCTCCAGTCAAACCGATTTACCAACCGACGCTATTCCTATGATACCGAGAAGACCACCGGCCCCTTCCGATGCGGAGACTGACCGTAAAAAAGCGCTGGGTATCGCGGCTGCTACGTTGCTACTGGGTGGAGCGTCGTGGGCCGTCAGTCAGAAAATCACCGAACGGACACGAAAAGGCCCGCAGGAACCAGTTAGCTCAACCGCGGTTGAAACAGCGACCGGATTCGGAGACGATACGACATCTGTCGACAAAGCCAACTCAGCCACAAATGTTACCGTTCGGGCTTTTCCTGAGTTAGGATCTAAAACAATGTTACCCAATGATCTTGACGTAGCAGGGAAAGTAACGGATACTATGACGTTCGGAGAAGCGTTTAAAGCTGCCCGCGAGGAGGTTGGAGTAGGGGGGGTATTTGGCTGGCAGGGGCGTTGGTATAATACGTTTTACAAAGAAGAATGGCAGGATTTGTCGCTTAAGCAACGGCAGGATTTTACTGAAATGGTTACTGCCGAAGCGCTACCGATACGTCCATACGTAGCATCGACGCATCTTCATGATGATTCCAATGGGCACCAAAAACCTACTATTATCGAAGGGGTTTTTAATGGTCATCGCGTCATGGGTCTTGACTTTAATCATGATGGCGTTATTGACACATTAGTAATGGACGACGTTGACGGCTACACTTATAAAATCGTTGATGCCCGTGGCGACGATGGGCTGGACACCATTCGTCAGTACAATTCGATGAGTGGAGAGTTGACCGCCGAAATACATCTGCAACACTCCTGTATTCTTTCTAATGAACAGTTCAGTCAGGGGCTTGAAGAAAGTATGTCCAGGGAAATTGTTAACGAAATTCTTGATGAAGATGTGACCATGTCTCATGCGGCATCAGGCGCAGGGAGTAAGGCAGTTGAAGATTCGGACTATAATGATACCCATCACCCGGCCAATTCCTACGAAGCCGATGACGCTACGTATGTGAATAACGGGGACGTTCGAGAGATGGACGAATAGGTTAGATTAATGTATGAAATATGGTGTATAATGTAGTAAGTAAAAGAGCTGTCATGTATCATATATTATACACCATACATCCTTAAACGTATGGGTGGTTTTAAAACGACGCTGATTACCTGCCAGCAGTGTGGTCGACGAATTATGGTTCGGGGGGCCGACGCTGAACGGGGCTCCATTATATGTTCGCATACGGGTTGTGGTGCAATTAACATGCTGGAAACGAGCGGCTATTACAATGAAGCGTTTCTAAATGAGTTACCGTCGCTCGGCCAGCTAACGTATCAGGGCGATTCAAATCGAACCTATTCACTCCAGTTTGGGTCTAACGTAATCGGTACCGCCAGCTCCTGTACTGTCCAGGTAGAACGTATCGTCCATAACGGTCGCTGTTTTATCAGTCGACGGCATTGTACGTTAACTGTTACGTTCGATAAATGGACAGGGTTGCTACGTTACCAACTCCAGGATGGAGCCGTAGACACAAATACGCAGGTTATGCACCACAGTAAGAATGGCACACAACTGAATGGCGCTACGTTGGAAAAAGCCGAATTAATCGACGTACCGGACGGGGGTGTTATTACGCTGGGCGGGGTTGATAAATTCCGGTTGACTCACGTAGCGATTAGCCCTGCGGAACTCAATAGCCAGAAAGTCATGACAGTTTTTAACCCTGATCAGACACAATAGTCGATGCTTATTCAAACCGCTTTACCGCTTGCATTTTCACATGTTGGCCAACGGCAAAGTAATCAGGACGCGTTATACCCCGCTCCCGGTGCAGCCAATGAGCAGACAAGCTTGTTCATCGTCTGCGATGGCATGGGCGGGCTTGATAAAGGAGAAGTCGCCAGCCAATTGCTCAGTGACGCCGTAGCGCAGTATGTATCGGGCATGGGTTTTCCTATACTCGACAGTGTGCACATGCAAACGGCTATTAATCAGGCTTATAGTTTATATTATACGTACTTAAAACAGCAGCCTTTGGTGGGTCGGATAGGGTCGACAATGGCTTGCCTGCAATTGCATGATCGGGGGGCAACGGTTGCCAGCATAGGCGATTCGCGGGTGTATCAGCTACGTAGTGGGAAAATTATTTTTCGCACGCAGGATCATCGGCAGGTAAACGAAATGGTGGAGGCTGGCATTATCACGCCCGAACAAATTCCAACACACCCCTGGCGAAACCGCTTAAGTCGTTCCGTAGCAGCTAGTTTAGCCGATGCTGACGAACAATCCAGTCGTTCGATGCCCGACGTAGTGCTGTTGACTGACATACAGGCGGGCGATTATTTTTTTATGTGTACCGATGGCGTTCTCGAACGTCTGGATGATTACTTGCTGACCAGTCTGTTGGCAGAGGACGTACCAGATCTGACAAAAATGCAGGCCATTCAGGGTTTGTGTGAAGGGCAGACAAAAGACAATTATTCAGCCTATTTAATTGGTATTCAACACGTAGCGGAACCTGTGGGACGAATGTAAATGATACGTATGCTTTTATATATGGCCCTACTTTTTCTGATGAGTTGTCAGGAAACGGTTTCGCAGGGGCGCACCTTTGCCGTTGTAGTTGGCGTGTCTGACTATCAGGCGCTATCGTACGCAAACGGCGATCTGCGGTTTGCGGATCAGGATGCCCGGCAAGTCGTTACTTTTTTGAAGGGTAAAGAAGGAGGCAACGTGCCGGCTTCGCAGATACGGTTCCTCACCAATCACAACGCTACGCAAGCGTCGATACAACAGGCGCTAACGCTTTTCCACCAGGCTGAACCGGGCGACCGGGTCATTTTTTACTTTTCTGGCCATGGGATGCCCGGTAGTTTTGTGCCCTACGACAGCCGCCCCGGCGATACGAGTAAATTGTTGACGCACGCCGATATTAAAGCAGCCTTTCACGCGTCAAAAGCGAGCACAAAATTATGCATTGCCGACGCTTGTCTGTCGGGCAGCATGACCCAACCGCAAACCACGCAGACCAGCACCCTGAAAACATTTGCGCAAAACGTAGGCAATGAGAAGAACGTAGCGATGATACTGGCCAGCCGGTCTACGCAGGGAGCGGTAGAATCCCGTCAACTGGCTGGCGGAGCCTTTACGTATTTTATGCTGAAGGGGCTGAGAGGGAGTGCTGATCAGGACAAAAACCAGATTGTGACGATACGTGAGCTGCATCAATACGTAGCGCCAAGAGTAAAGCAGCTTACAAGAGGGCATCAGACTCCGGTTTTTTACGGTCGATTTTCAGATAACTTACCTTTGGCTTATCTTTAACTTGCTTTTTACTATTGATAGATCTATGAGTCAATCGTTTACCTCTTTTCATGATTTCAGGCAGAGGTACCCCATCCGACCCAATGAACCTGGGGCGTTGTTGGGAAGCGGCTCGTATGGTCGTGTGATAAAGGTTGAAGATCAGCTCGAAACGGAATGGGTGGCCATTAAAATCAGTGAGTTCAAAGGCAACGACGCCCGTTCGCTGAAGGCCGAAGTAGAATTGGCGCAAAAGGTGCCCAGACAAGCCAATATCGTTCGTTACGACGCCTGTTATCGACTCGAAACCGATACGAGTGTGAGTGATTTTGCCATCATGAAATATTATCCGGATGGCAACCTGGCGAATCTGCTGCAACACCAGAAACTCACGCCCGATCAGATTTATGACATTACGCGGGGTATTCTGCTGGGGCTTCAACATTTGCACAATCACCGAATCGTTCACCGGGATTTTAAACCGGCCAACATCCTGATCTCTCGGGATAATGCCGGACGCTTTGTGCCAAAAATCGCTGACTTTGGACTGAGTAAACTGGTAACCGACGATGAACTCGACAGTTCCGATTTTGACCTGAGCGACGGTCGCGGTACGCCTTCCTACAAAGCGCCCGAACAGATCGAAGGTAGTCGGGTTAGCTTTAATCTTGATTTATGGGCGTTCGGCGTCATTCTTTACGAAATGCTGACGGGCGAGAAGCCGTTTCGGGCTGACCTGAAAAACAGCAGTGAACAATCGGTTCGACGCGAGATTGAAAAGAAAATTGTAACCGTTAAACTGCCCGCTCGGCTGGATAAGGTTGCGGAGCCATACAGGACCATTATTCGCCGATGCCTGATCCGTGACATTCACCAACGCGTTCGGAAAGAAAACGAATTGCTGGATTTGCTCGACCAGATTCCTCAACTACTGGCGGAAGCAAATACGTTACTGGCTAGTCAGCAATACGAACCGGCACTGGCGATTTTTGAGAATATTCTCGCCAAACGCGAATACCTGGCCGAGGCTCAGAACGGTGCAGATATCTGCCGAAAAGCATTGGCTCAACAGCGGCTTACGGATTGGCTGCAAGACGCTCGCCAGTTTGTTCAGCAATGGGAATTTGAGCAGGCCAAAAAACGCTACGAGCAAATTCTGCAGGTGAGTCCAGCCGATGCCGAAGCCGCTCGTGGCTTGGTTACGTGCCTTGAAGAGCTTCGCCCGAAACCGGTGATTGAGGAGTCGGAATTGACCGATACATATCAGCCAGAGGAATCAACCGATATTTTTGAACCCGCGCCAGTTCTTGTAACGACAGAGAAAAGAACGAACGTAGTGACGGTCTCTGAAAAGGAAATCGTAACGGTGACAGATATGGATGCGGCCCCCAGGCGCTTACGGCGGATGGCAACTTCGGCGCCCGCCAGACCACCAAAGCGCGTGGCGATCTGGCAAGTGGCTTTGTCGGGGGTTATTCTGCTGAGCACACTGGGTTGGTACGTTACAAAAGACTCAGGCAAAGATGATACGTTGATTCCGGCCGATCAGAAAGCTTCCGTTCAACCATCTGATTTAAAGGCCGAAGAGCCATTCAACAGTAAACCCGTTGGCCCTTCTGTCAACGCAGAAAATCCGGCATTACCACCCATCGACGTACCGAAAGGAGGGAGCATTAAAGCTCAAGCCGATGCGTATCTGAAACATGCACAGCAAGCCTTTCATCGGCGAAATTACAGGCAGGTTATTGCGTTTGCAGATATAGCGCTAAAGATCGATCCGAGTCGTCAGGATTTTGCCTGGCTACGTAACGCTGCTGTAAATGAACTTCAGAAAAAACCGGAGGAAGGTGTTACGTCATCTTTGTCTACATCCGTTTCCGTATCACCACCGCCACAAACCACTGAACAGGTAGCAGCGTCAGAACCACCGAAATCGCCGGAACCTACCGCCGAAGAAAAAATGGCCGCTGCCCGTCAGGAGCAACAGGAAAAATATGACCGCTTAATGGAAGATGGTTTTAAGCTGATTACCAAGACGAACGATAAGGCAAAAGCAAAATCGACTTTCGGCAAAGCACAGTCGCTGGCTAAAGAACATTCGCTGAATACGGCAAAAACGGATGCGGCTTATACGTATTGCCTGGAAAAAGGAAGGGGCTATCTCGAACGCGATGCGCCGGATGGGGCAAAAGCCTGGTTTGAAGTGGCTCAGGTGCTGAAAGACACCGACGAGGTCCGCCGGAAAATTAAACAGTGTTCAGCTGAATAATTCGTGAATATGACAAAACCACTACACCGATACATTTTTTTTCTCCTGATTTTATTGGCAGCCATGCCCTCAACCCGTGTTATGAGTCAGGTTGCTACCGGAGCTCGGGTCGTTGATGATGAATACGAGCGTTATAAAAAACGGGCGGATGATCTCTTTAAAGAAGGAAAATACACCGAAGCGCGTCGGCAATACCAAAACTGCCTCGAAGTGCCTGGTTTTGAGAACGATGCTTACGCCAAAAGCCAGCGCGATGAGTGCGCAACCGGAATTTCGCTACGTAGGCAGGCTGATGACGCTTTACGGGCGGGAAAAAGTAAAGAGGCTAATCAGCTATTGATTCAGCTGATAAATCTGAACCCCGACGATGCCCTTACAAGGGGTCAGTTATCTGATTACTACGAGCGTCAAGGCAATCAGTTGTTCAATCAGCAGCAGTACATAGCGGCTAAGAATAATTACAGGGAAGCTCTCAAATACGCCACGGCCACCAAGCGGGAGACCCTCCTGATTCAGATTCGAACTGTTGACGACATTCTGAATCCCGTGCCCAAACGTATTGGCCTGAAAATACTGGCGGGTGCTGTTGCCGTTGGGGCAGGGGTTTACGCCATCGTGCTAAAGAGCGACTATAACGCGAAGCTTGCTACGTTGAACCGGATCAGTCAATCTGCTGACCCATTAAATAGCGGTGAGATTGCCGATCGCATTACGTTTAGTCAGTACGACGATGCTTATAAGGAGGCCGAAGCTGCCCGAAAAAATAACGGTTTATTCAAAGCATGCGTTGGCGTAGCGGCTGTGGCTGTGATTGCCGAAGCGTATTTACTCATTCATAAGCCCAAATCGAAAAACAGGGCAATGTACTGGAAACCCTCTTCCGAGTCTGCCGGGCTGGCCCTGGGGTACTCGTTTTGATTTTATGCACACCATCAACATGAAAAAATTTCTTATCTATTTTGGCTGTATGGCTATGCTGGCGGGCATCCTGTGGAGTTGCGAAACCTGGGAGCTTCCGATGCGTAAGTCGCAGCGTGATTGCAAACCCCCATCGGGTATACTCAATGTAAAAATGGATTTGTTGAGAGCAGAGTTTTCAATTGCTGAAAATAGCGGCACAATCGATAAGGTAGAGTGGAGTTTTGGCGATAAAAGTACGAGCACTACGGTTACAACTGGTTTGTCGACTACTTATACCTACCCGGAAACGAACCCGCCATCCAATACGTACACTATCAAAGCGACCCTGACGAACACTTGTGGTGATATAAAAGTGCTTCAGCAGGACATCGTAGTGACAAGCGCTGTTTTGCCTACCGTAGCGCTGGAACCAGTTACCAATTTCTTCAATACGTCAGCTATTCCCGTAATAAAAGTTACGTCGACGGGTAACGCGCCTATTACGCGGTATGGCGTCTACTATTCGACTAACAACCTGACGCCGAATGTTGGTGATTCGAATCTGGAATTAGCTGGTCCTGTGACAGCCGATACGTCAATACCTTTGGCAATGACCAATTTACAGGAAAACACCCAATACTACGTCAGGGCATATGCGTATAACGCGTATAAAGGTCCCGGTTTTAGTCAGGTACAGACGTTTCGGACTGGCTTTAACCCGGTGGTTTTAATCGATGGCCCGATAGCGACGGGTATTTCGACGGCAGTCGTAAATTTTCGGGTAAATTCGCTGGGGAGCCCGGTTGCCGAATCTTACGGAATCGTTTATTCATTAGACCAACCCAATCCCGTACACGGAAATGCCCCTAATTTTAAGGTTGAAAAGCCACAAATCGGTATTAATCTCATTACCTTAAAAGACCTGATCCCAAATACCAAATACTATTACAGACTGTTTACAAAACAACCCAACAATAAAGATTTCGTCTACGGAAATGTTGGTACGTTTACAACGGCTGTCGATCCCGTTGCGCAGGATTTAGTGGCTTCTGTCGCTTTCACCGACCAATCGCTTCAGGATGTCAGTGGTTTCGGTAATCATGTAAAATTGGTGGGTAATCCCGTATTTGTTGCAGACCATACAGGAAGACCCAGTTCGGCCATCCAGCTCGACGGTGTGGACGATTATTTTTACATGCCCGAAAACACCAACAGTAGTTTAAATCCGGACGCGCTCTCGGTTAGTATCTGGATTAAACCGGCACCGCTCACGGGTGCAAACCGAATGCAGATTTACAATAAATCGAATTTCGAAGACAGTAATAATGAAGTATATAGTTCACTACTGAAGCGGGAAAACGACGTTGGCCCCGGCCTTACCATCCTGACCGATATTAAACAGAACAGCAATTGTGTGCCCGGAAAAGGTTGGGAAAGTTTTCCGGTGACCACCAGCATTGAGATGGATGTATGGCACCATCTGGTATTCACGTATAGCGGAAACGTGGCCCGTATGTACCTTGATGGGGCGTTATTATCCTCGAAAAATGATTTGCCTTCCGATCGAATCGATAAATGTCCCGGCGGTGAATTGCGATTTGGTGCCGCTCCGAAAATAGTAAGCTGGTATTTCAAAGGCGCGATGGACGATATACGTATCTACAAACGCGCCTTGACCCCTGCCGAAGTGCAAACGCTACGTAATCAGTAAGAGTCTCCGACTGTCGCGCTAGCGACTATCAGGATAGCTACAGCCGACAGGCTCCGGCTGTCGGGCCCTTCAATTAGTCTATTTTTCGCAGCACCCGTTGTGCCAACTCGTGAAAAGGATTGTCTTTTTCGCTGCTGATACGTTTCAGGGTGGGCAGTGCTTTTTCTTTTTCTTTGTTTTTCACGTAGGCTAGAGCCAGAAACCACTCAGCCTTTTGCCGGAGTTGAAAAGATGGCGTTGCCTGTGCACTAATGAGTAAAGGAATGGCTCCACCCGGCTGATTATTAGCTAAGTAACTCAAACCCAGGAAATAATTCTTGTAATACGTTGTCTGTTTGTCGGCGGGTAACGTAGCTAGCTTGGAAATTACGTCGTCGTACTTCCCGGCTTTGTAACTGCTCAGCGCATCCAGAAATCCACTACGTGTAGCAGCCGAAATGCTGCCTGATGGAAAATCTTTCATCAATTGGTCGCCTGAATCGGGGGCGAACGTTTCGGCATAGGCTAGTTCGGCTTGTCGGGCTGATGTCTGTTGAAACGCGTAATAACCAAATCCAAGGAGAAGCAGCACCGAAGCCGCTACCGCCCAGTATCGCCAGGTTGTTAATGGCCGAACAACGGGTTCTACGGACTGACTTGTTTCTGGAGCCGATGACGTAGCATCGTAGTGCGCTTTTGCCTGTTCCAAAGCCCGTTCAATGCCTAACGCCCGAAACCCCAGCCGGATGCTACGTTGCCGATCCACTTCCTCGCGTAGCTCGGTATTGTCTTGCATATCATCTTCGAACGATGCCCGGTCGGTGGCCGACAGCTCGTCCGTCAGATACGCTTCAATGATTTCGTATTGTTCTTCCGACAGCTTCATAATCCTTGCTGCTTGGCGGTTTTCTGGTAAAATGCTTTCAATTTTTCGGCGCAGTCGTATCGTTTCGACTTCACCGATGTTTCTTTCATGCCTAGCCGCTCAGCGATTTCACGTAGCGAAAGTTCATCTACGTAAAACCACTCGATGAGTTTCCGGCATTCGTCCTTTAGCTGATGCAGCGACTGGCGAACGGCATTCACTACGTCCATTCGCTCCAGGTCATTCACTACGTCGGTCAGGTCCGGGCTGTCGAACGTATCGGTCATCGTGCTACGTGTGCGCATCCGGGCTGAGCCTAATTCCGTGAGCCATACCCGTTTGCAATACTCAAAAACAACGGTCGTGATACGTGTACTCGCTTGGAGCTGATACTTTCCCGTTTCGACATTGAGCAGAAAATTGAGCATTCCTTTCTGAAAAGCGTCTTCCGCGTCCATGTCATTACCATTGTTTGTATTTACCCAGTGCCGAAACGAAGGCCATACCTCTGCATACAGAAACTGGTAAGCCCGTTCGTTACGTCGGCTCAGCGCATCGTAAAATTCCTGTTCAGTTGAGTATATGGGTAAAGATCGAGTGGCCATACGTAACGGAATTGGCGAGGATAAAACCCACGGGCTCATCGCAGCCGTGTTCGGACAACCCGATAGATAACGTCAGAGATGAATCGGAGATGTTGGCAAAAGGTAAGTCAAAATTTTTAGAAAAAAATAACGTAGCACTCACTTACCTTTTCAGGACTTCGCAGATACATAGGCAAAACTAATGTTGGTGCCCTGATTCATTTTTATACAGATACACAAAACGATACGTTTATGAAAAAACTTTTTTACCTGATTCCACTATTGACTGTCCACTCGCTGCTGGCTCAGAACAACTACGTCGCTAACACGGCAAATTCGCCTGGTCCTGGCACCAATAATACGCTGGTAGGCCCATCTGCAGGGGCTAATACTACGTCGGGTAGCGATAATGCCTTTTTTGGAGTGGGAACTGGTTTTCAAACGACGGGCAACGCCAATGTTTTTCTGGGTGCCTGGACAGGCTATGCAAATACAACGGGCAGTGATAATACCTTCGTGGGAAACAGGGCGGGTACACAAAATACGACGGGCAATGCCAATGCTTTTTTGGGAAGCGGTGCGGGCAATGCTAATACGACTGGTGGTGCTAATACGTTTGTTGGGATCAGTGCGGGTCGTCAAAATACGTCCGGTGTTTTCAATACGTTTATGGGAGTTGATGCCGGCTTTAATAATAAGACAGGTGGTGACAACACATTTGTGGGGGCGAAGGCGGGTTTATCTAATATAACGGGTAATTATAATGCTTTTTTTGGCGCTTATGCAGGTGGGAATAACACGACTGGCATTTCTAATGTATTCTTGGGTCATTCGGCAGGACTGTATACTACATCGGGTAATAATAATGTATTTACAGGTACAAATGCGGGGCTCTTTAATACTGAAGGTAAACTCAATGTGTTTGTTGGCTCTGAAACAGGATTCAGTAACACCACGGGCTACAGTAATGTCCTAATGGGAACAAGAGCAGGTTATAAGAACACCACGGGCAAAAATAGCGTCATGATCGGTGATTCAGCCGGATTTAATAATACTGTATCAAACAATCTGTTCATTGGCTCCAAAGCAGGCTTCTCCAGCACGACTGGCACACTTAATACGTTCCTAGGCTATCAGGCGGGATATAAAAATACAACGGGCGGCTACAACGTATTCATCGGTCAGCAGGCAGGGGCGGGCAACACCACCGGAAGCAGCAACCTGTTTATGGGTTCTTACGCCGGCCAGCAAAATAACGGCTCCTACAACCTGTTCATGGGCAACGGCTCGGGCCAGAATAATACGTCGGGGCTGGGTAATACGTTCATTGGCGATGGCTCTGGATATGGAAATGCCACGGGCCAGAATAACACCTACATCGGGCGGGCGGCTAACTTTTCAGGTAATGCAGCAGGCACCCAAAACACCTTTATTGGCTTCCAGACCGGTACGGGTGGAGCCAATGTTAACAACTCGACCGCTATTGGTGTCAACGCCGTCGTGACGGCCAGCAATTCGCTTATTCTGGGGGCACCGGGTACCCGGATAGGCATTGGCAATTCTGCCCCCAACAACACGCTGGAGCTTACTTCAGGGGTAACCAATCAATCGGGATTGCGGCTGACCAACATGACCAACTCTACCCCAGCCGCCATGCCGAATCAAACAAAGTTTCTATCCGTCAACGAACAGGGCGACGTAGTGATGGCTAGTATAAACGGCTCAGCTCGCGAAGGAATTAGTGAATCACTCTGGCAGCGCAAAGGCTCGTTTCTGCAAAGCACTCAGAACGACGCAGTTATTATTGGGGAGGGTGTCAGCAAGACGCCATCGGATTACAACCTGTTCGTGAGCAAGGGCATTCTTACCGAGAGAGTCAAGGTCGCCATTAAGAACACCGCTGACTGGAGTGACTACGTATTCAACCCGAATTATTCGCTAAGGCCGTTGAATGAGGTTGAGCAATACATCCAACAGCACGCGCACCTACCGGGCGTACCTTCTGCACAGGAAGTTGTTGAGAAGGGCGTCGACGTAGCGAAAATGGATGCCAAGCTGCTCGAGAAGATCGAAGAACTAACGCTATATAGTATTCAGCAGCAGAAGGAAAATCAGGCTTTGAAAAACGAAGTCAGCCAGCACCAGAAAGAAATTGACGCCTTAAAAGCGCTGGTCAAACAGCTATTAGATAAGAAGTAATCGAATGGGTTTGTAGTCGTAGTTCAGTAAGGGACGTAACGTTTTGCTACGTCCCTTCTTCATTCTTCTCTTTGTCTTATTTACCGCATCTCTTCTGCCGCTCAATAAATCAACTTGCCTTCAGAACGGCTATCGTCGATGATTAATGATTTTTCACAAAAAAATAATGTGCTGCTTACTTACCTTTTGGGGACTATACAGATACATTACCAAAGCAGGAATCAATCCCTGATTCAGTTTCACACAAACGCTTAAATCTCACATTAACAGTACGCTCATGAAAAAACTTCTTTATCTGATTCCGCTACTGGCCGGTCATTCGCTACTGGCCCAAACTAACTATGTCGCCAACTCGGCAAACTCGGCTAGCCCCGGCACCAACAACACACTGGTAGGTCCATCGGCGGGGGCCAATACTACGTCGGGTGCCAATAACGCATTTTTCGGTTATCAGGCGGGGCTTAACACCACCACAGGCAGTGGTAATTTATTTTCGGGCTATCAGGCGGGTTTCAACAATAACGCAGGTACTGGGAACGCATTTATAGGACAGCAGGCGGGATATACCAATAGCTTGGGCCTTAATAACGTATTCGTGGGTAGTCAGGCGGGATACGGTAATGCTACTGGCAATGGTAACGTATTCACAGGCTCTTTAGCTGGTCGATCCAATACGACAGGTAGTGGCAATACGTTTGTAGGTGGCAACGCGGGGTATAATAATACAACGGCTAGTTCCAATACGTTTATGGGAGCCAGCGCAGGCTATACAAATACAACAGGTACTTTTAATTCATTTTTTGGCGCTGCCGCAGGACAAGCCAACACTATAGGTAATTACAATGTGTTTTTGGGCGTACAGGCAGGACTTAACAATACGTCTGGTAGATCGAATGTATTTACAGGGTATAATGCTGGATTAGCCAACACCACAGGTGACAATAATGTGTTTATGGGTGCTGCTGCGGGGGGGAATAATACGATTGGTCACCAAAATACATTTAATGGAGCAAGTGCTGGTGGAGCTAATACAATAGGCACTAATAATGTGTATATGGGCTTTTCGGCAGGACTAAGTAACGCAACTGGCAGCAACAATGTATTCATCGGCGTTCGAGCCGGTTGGCTCGGCACAACCGGCAATAGCAATCTTTTTATGGGCTACGAGGCTGGGTCAAGCAATACTGGCAGTTATAACTTGTTCATTGGTAATGGATCGGGTTCTTACAATACGTCGGGGCTGGGTAATACGTTTATCGGCGATGGTTCGGGTTATAGTAACAACACGGGGCAAAATAATACGTACATCGGCCGGGCCGCCAACTTCGCGGGTAATCCAGCAGGTAATCAGAATACCTTTATTGGCTTTCAGGCACGTACCGGTGGAGACAATGTCGATAATTCGACCGCTATCGGCGTCAATGCCGTTGTAACCAAAAGTAATTCAGTCATTCTGGGTGCACCGGGTTCGAGCGTGGGCATTGGCAACTCAGCTCCTAACAATACGTTGGAAATCACCAAAGGGACGGCCAACCAGTCGGGTCTTCGACTCACCAATCTCACTAACGGTTCACCTGCTACGTTGCTGAATCAGAATAAATTTCTGAGTGTCAATGAAAATGGGGACGTAGTGATGGCCAGCGTGAATAGTTCAGCGCGGGAAGGCACAGCGGAATCATTCTGGCAACGTAACGGCCAGCATTTGCAAAATTCACAAGGCGGGGCCGTTATTATTGGCTCGAACGTAACGAAAACACCAGCGGGCTACAAGCTCTACGTCGAGGAAGGTGTATTGACTGAAAAAGTGAAAGTTGCCATTAAAAACACCGACGAGTGGAGCGATAAAGTTTTCGAAGACGGCTATCGGCTACGTGGTTTATCGGAGGTGGAGCAGTTCGTTAAAGAACACAAACATCTGCCGGGTATTCCCAGCGCGGGCGAGGTGGTTGAGAAGGGCATCGATCTTGGACAAATGAACGCCAAACTGCTGGAAAAAATAGAAGAATTGACGCTCTACGTCATCAGTCTGAAAAAAGACAACCAGCAAATGCATCAGCACAGCACCGAGATGCAACGGGAAAATCAACTTATGAAACGCAAACTGAATCGGCTGGCCAATGCTACGTATCAGTTGTAGCAACGTTCCAAAGCATTAAAACGTTAGTCCGGAAATCATGAGAAAAATTCAGCTTATTCTAATGCTGGTCGGGCTGGCAGTTGGTACGTCCTATGCGCAAACCTCGCTCATGCTTACTATGAACGTATCAGTCGGTCAGCAACAAACTCAGCATGCTGCTACGTATCTGTCGGCACGTAATGAGGTTGCGGTCCGCGCCAGTGCCAATTACACGGCGGGTAGTGCCGTTACGTTGCAGCCGGGTTTTGTGGCGCAGGCAGGTTCGGTGTTTTCGGCCAGTATTCGTCAGGTACCAGCCCAAGCTGATGAACCCGGTTCACAATTGAGTTTGCGGGCCTATCCAAATCCGTTCGGACGAAATACCCGAATTGAATACGTACTACCCCAGGCGACGCAGGTTGTACTGACGCTGACGGATGCGCAGGGGCGTGTGCTGAGCCAGCCGTCAACTGCTACGTGGAAAGAAGCAGGAAAATATGAGGTAGAAGTTTCGGGAGAAGATTTGCCCGTAGGTACGTACTTGTATCGACTGGAAGCTGGCTATCAGCAGAAAACGATACGTTTGGTAAAGGGTAATTAAGAGTTATACACACCGTTCGACTTTCTCTTAAAACCGGGCTAACATACAAGTTAGTCCGGTTTTTTGTAAGCTGAACAGCCACATCCGGAAGTGAAAATTTACCCTCGTTCGAACATGGCCGTTCAGCCTACAAAAGCAACGTAGTATCAGGAAATTGTATCCCACAGCAGATAACCGTTGAGGCCAATGATGATAACGGCCACTATCCACGACGTCACTTTTACCCAGCCAGGATTCACGAAACGGCCCATTTTTACTTTATCACTTGTAAATTGAACCAGCGGTACAACCGCAAAACTTAGTTGCAGCGATAGAATTACCTGACTCAGCACAAGCAACTCACTAGTGCCCTGCTCGCCATATAGGATAGCTACCACCAGCGCCGGAATAATGGCGAGCAACCGCGTAACAAGCCGACGTAGCCAGGGTTGTATACGCAGATGAAGAAAGCCTTCCATGACAATCTGACCAGCCATCGTACCCGTCAGCGTAGAGTTCTGTCCCGACGCTAGCAAGGCCACTGCAAATAAGCCGCCCGCCAGTTTTACACCAAGAATTGGATCGAGTAGACGATATGCATCCGTGATGTCTGCTACGTGCTGATTGCCCGAATAATGGAATGTAGCCGCTGATAAAATCAGAATGGCAGCGTTAATAAAGAACGCCAGAAACAGCGAAACGGTAGAATCAATGGTAGCGAATTTAATGGCGGTTTTCCGGCCAACATCGTCGCGGCTGAAATCGCGGGTTTGTACGATGCTCGAATGCAGATATAGGTTGTGCGGCATCACCGTGGCACCCAGAATACCAATCGCAATGTACAGCATTCCCGGATTTGTAACGATTTCAGGTCGGGGTACCAGTCCACCAACAATGCTCGATAAAGCCGGTTGCGAAACGATTAATTCGTATGTAAAGCAACCTAGAATCAGGAAAATCAGGCTGGCTACAATGCGTTCAATGAGTTGAAATCCTTTATTCTGAAGGTAAAGCAACAACAGTACGTCCAGCGCAGTAATCAGAATTCCAACTGTCAGCGGTAATCCAAAGAGTAAATTTAAGGCAATGGCCGATCCAATTACTTCGGCCAGATCGGTAGCGATAATGGCAATTTCGGCCAGTACCCAGAGTCCAATGCTGACCGGACGACTGTACTGATCGCGGCAAGCCTGCGCCAGATCGCGACCCGTCGCAATGCCCAATTTGAGGGCCAGATGCTGAAGCAACATGGCAAATAGATTCGAAATCAGGATTACCGACAGCAAACGATAGCCAAAACGTGCTCCACCGGCAATATCAGTAGCCCAGTTTCCGGGGTCCATGTAGCCGACTGCTACCATCAGACCGGGACCGAAATAGGCCAATAATGTTCTGAAAAAACCACTGTTGGCAGGCACATGCACAGAGCCATGTACATCGGGCAGCGATTTCTCCGCCTTCTCTGCTTGTCCAGCTTTTAGAATTGTATTTAATACTTCCATCGAATTATCTGTAACGTGGGCGGAAGCCCATAGTCGTTAGCTTTATACGGCGGGCTTCCGCCCACGTTACGAATTACTAACGATACAAATGTAAGGAATATTTAAATAAAAATTTAGACTAGTCTAAATTTTTAGAAAGTTTAACATTAAAACTAACTTTGTAGCTAAACTGTTTTCGCTTCTTTTGCTGTTTTACCAAGTAGTACAGCTTTATGCATTCGTTCACCGAGGAAAATTATCTAAAGACGATTTACTATCTGGCTAGTCGACAGTCAGCTGTAGTAAGCACCAACGCCCTGGCTGAGATGACAGCTACGAAAGCGGCTTCGGTATCAGATATGTTGCGTAAACTTGCTGACAAACAGTTGATTCATTATAAAAAATATCAGGGCGTTCGGCTCACGGAAGAAGGCGAACGTGTGGCGTTGCAAATCATTCGGCGGCATCGGCTCTGGGAAGTTTTTCTGGTCGAAAAACTGGGATTTGGCTGGGATGCCGTTCATGACATTGCGGAAGAATTGGAACATATTCGATCGGAGGAGTTGGTGACTCGTTTAGATACGTATTTAGGCTGTCCACAGTTTGACCCCCACGGCGATCCTATTCCGACTTCGGCCGGGCAGATGCCTCAGACGGGTTATCAGAAACTTTCGGAAATTAATCCTGGTAATCGTGTTCAACTGATGGGAGTGCTGGAACATTCAACCGAGTTTCTGCAACATTTAGACCATTTGAATCTGACCCTGAGTTGCGTCGTAACCGTGGTTGAATCGAACGCTTTCGATAAGTCATTACTGGTTCAACTCGAAAGCGGTCGTACAGTTTTTGTCAGCCATGAAGTGTCTAGAAATGTATTGGTTGATGAGAGTCAATAGGCTCCGACAGGCTCCGGCTGTCGGTTGTAGATACCAGTTAGTCGCATTAGCGACTCCGACAGCCGGAGCCTGTCGAGGCCTGTCGCTGACAACTAACGATTTATGAAGCTTTTAGATTGGTATATACTTAAGCGTTTTCTTCAGACCTACATCTTCGTAGTGCTGGTAATCGTGCTGGTGGTGGTGATGATTGATTACACCGAAAAGGTTGATAATTTTCACAAAAACAATGCACCGGGCTCCGAGATTTTCTTCAATTATTACCTCAATTTTATTCCGTACTGGGCCAACTACATCAGTCCGTTGATGGTGTTTATTGCTACCGTGTTTCTGACCTCGCGGCTGGCGGCACGTACTGAAATCATTGCCATTCTGAGTAGCGGAGTAAGTTTCATTCGGTTGTTGTTTCCCTACGTAGTGGGGGCGACTGTGCTGGCCGTATTGACGTATTTCATGGTCAATTACATTATCCCAAAGGCCAACAAAACCCGTATTGCGTTCGAGATCAAGTACATCAACGATGCCTATACCTACTCCGGACGTAACGTGCACCTGAAAATCGCCCCTAATACGTATGCGTATCTGGAAAGCTATAATAATCAGAGCAATACGGGTTACCGATTCACGCTGGAGAAAGTGGAAGGAAACCAGCTAAAGCAAAAATTATCAGCCGACCGTATCGAATGGGACGCCAAAAAGAAGAAATGGGCAGTTTACGATTATAAAATCCGTGATATCAACGGATTACAGGAAAAACTGACCCCCGGCACCCGCGTCGACACTACGTTGAATTTGAAACCCGATGACTTTGATTCAGATTTCAACCTGTTCGAAACCCTGACCCGCCCCGAACTGAATAAACACATCGCCCTGCTGCAAAGTCGCGGTTCCGACGGTCTGGAAACGTATCTGCTTGAGAAATACAGTCGTGATACGCGTCCGTTTGCCATTATTATTCTGACCGTCATTGGCGTCATCATGTCGGCTCGAAAAAGCCGTAGAGGAGTAGGCTGGCAGGTGGCGCTGGGGTTCTTTCTGGCGTTTACGTACCTGCTTTTCTTCATGTTAGCGAAAGGTATTGCCGAATCTGGCAACCTCAATCCGATTGTGGCGGTTTGGCTGCCAAACGCTATTTTTGCAGGCATCGGCGTATTACTGTACAATACAATACCACGATGAAAGAGCGAAAGAGTGAATCAGCGAAACCGGGCCGCCGGAGCGGAGTGTTTTTCGCCTTCTTTCACTCTTTCATCCGTACTTTCGCTCTTTAATGAAAAGCTCGCCTTCCTTTACAGACTACTTTCAACTCCACTTTATCGTTCTGATTTGGGGGTTTACGGCTATTCTGGGGAAACTACTGGAACCGCTCGATTCGTCGGCGGTTGTATTATTTCGGACGTTGCTGGCGGTGCTGGGGCTAGCTGCTGTGCTGCTGATACGTCGTCAGAGTTTTGACGTAGCGCCTAACGATCGCTGGCGTTTGGTGGCGACGGGCGCACTGATTGGCGTGCACTGGGTACTGTTTTTTCTGGCGGCCCGGTTGTCGAACGTATCGGTCTGCCTGGCAGGAATGGCGACTAGCTCGCTCTGGGCTAGTGTGCTGGAACCCATAATACTACGTCGCCGGATTCGCCTGATTGAAGTGGTACTGGGTGTTGTGGTGCTGCTGGGTCTTTATGTGATTTTTCGCTTCGAATTTGATAAAGTGGTCGGACTGTCGGTGGCTGTCTTGTCGGCTATGATGTCGTCTTTGTTCACTATCATCAATAGTCGATTTACACACCGCTACGATGCATTGGTTATCTCGTTTTATGAGATGGCGGGCGCATTAACTGGCGCTTTTGTACTATGGATTCTGGGGCAGCAAATCGACGTATCGGCAGCCGGCATTGTTCAATACGTGCCTGTTACGTTGCTGCAATGGCTCTGGCTTTTGGTGCTGTCGCTAGTGTGTACGGTATACGCTTATTCGGTAGGAGTTCGCCTGTTGAGAAAGTTTTCACCCTATCTGGCCATATTAACCGTAAATTTGGAGCCAGTGTATGGCATTATCCTTGCCGTTTTGATTTTTGGCGATACCGAACGCATGACGCCGGGCTTTTACCTTGGTACGCTGGTTATTCTGGCGGCCGTGTTAGCGTATCCGTTTCTGAATCGACAAACCACTAAAACCACCACGCCCACTGGGGGCGACTTGGAGATAGATTTGAAATAATGTTCAAGATTCAACGAGTGAAAGAATGAGTGAGTGCAAGAGCGAAAAATAGCTTTCGTCAGCCATTCGCTCTTTCATTCTTTCGCGCTTTCACTCTTTGAACCTCGAACAATACCATCATTGCATGAAACACCCGCTTCTAAACCGGCTGGCGACCGTAACCGTTGTTCTGTTGTTTTTACTGGCCTACGTGCCTTTAGTGCTGCTTTCTTTTCATAATCATCCGTCGCCCGCCGACGATTATTGCTTTGCTGATACTACGTTGCGGTATGGCTTCTGGCAGGCTCAAAAATACTATTATGATGGCTGGACGGGCCGTTATTTCTCCAATATGCTCGTACACGGCAGTCCGTTAGTGTGGGGTTGGTACGACGGCTATCGGTTCATTCCGGTTCTGATAGTGACGGCTTTGTTACTGGCGTTGTACGGTTTAGTGAACGAACTGCTACGTACCGAAACACTTAAAACGCGTCTGATTGCTACTGCTACGTTGTTTTTTCTCTTTATCCTGGCGATGCAAAGCACGGTTGAGGCTTTCTTCTGGATGGCTGCCATTGCTACGTATACTGTACCAACCATTCTGACGCTCCTCCTGCTGACAGTTATCAGTCGGTGGTACCGGTTGCCAAAAGGGCCAATAAAGCCGCTTACGGCGGTGTGGGCGGGTTTTCTGGTATTTGCCAGCATCGGTTCCGGCGAAACCAACCTGATTTTATTATTGCTACTGCTGCTGTCCATTGCCGGATACCGACTTCTGTTTCTACGTACGTTCGATCCATTTCTGGCGTGGTTGGTTGTCGTAGCTTTCGTGTCGGCCTGGATATTGTTTCGAGCGCCGGGTAATGCCATTCGGATGGGCGGCAATCCACATAGTGGCGAACTTGTTACGTCGATGGTGTCATCATTTGGCTGGCTGGGCCGTTGGCTGGTGACCTGGTTCGTTAAAACTCCTATTCTTCCTCTTTCAATACTGTTTCTGCCAATCGCCCGACGACTGGTACGTTCGGGAAGCGCTGTACGTGAGTTATTTATGTTGCCAGCCGGTCTGGTAACACTGGTTTATATTGGGATTCTGGCCGCAACGATATTTCCGTCTTATTACGGAATTGGTATTCCGCCCTTCGCCCGGACAATGAACGTACTATTTATTTTCTTTACACTCGGCTGGTTCTACGTTCTGACCGTTTGGGTTGGCTGGTTCGAACGTCGCGGGAAAATGTCTACCGCGCAGGTTGGTTCAGTGGCAGTGCTGTCTTTGGCGGGTGTCTGGATTGTGGCTAGTATCTGGTTTAGCTTGTCGATCAAGCAATTATATAAAGACTGTCTCAGTGGTAATGCCGCTACGTTCGACCGGGAAATGACCGAACGGCACCAGCAATTGATCGTTCCGGCTGATACGTTACGTCTGGCGCCGATCAGCGTTTATCCGCCCAGCCTGTTTATCGAAGATATCAAAACCGAACAAAAGCACTGGTGGAATCGCTGTCACTCAGGCTATTACCATCACAAAGTAATCCTGCTCGATTCTACGCTCACCGCAACTGCTCATCGCTAAACTCGTATGTCGTCTGTCTGTATTATTGTTCCCTGCTATAATGAAGCTGCACGATTGGCGTCTGATGTGTTTGTAGCCTATCTTCAGGAAGCGCCAAACGTGCATTTCTGCTTTGTCGACGATGGGAGTGCCGATAAGACCAGCGATGTATTAACGCAGCTACAAGCTCGCCAACCCGAACGTATCGAGGCACTTATTCTTCCTGAAAATCAGGGCAAAGCGGGAGCAGTACGTGCCGGGATGCTTCATTGTGCAAGTCAATCATTCGATTATTTGGGGTACTTTGATGCTGACCTCGCAACTCCACTAACCGCTATTGCTGATTTAGTCGAAGTGCTCGACAGAAATGCTCAGATTGACCTTGTGCTAGGTTCTCGCATTAAGCATTTAGGGGCTGATATTCAGCGTACTCTGTTCCGGCACTATGTTGGTCGGGTAGTTGCTACGTTCATCAGCAATATTCTGGATTTGCCCGTTTATGATACTCAATGTGGAGCAAAGCTGCTTCGAAGCAACGTAGTGAATGCGTTGTTTACCAAGGAGTTCATAAGCCCGTGGCTGTTTGATGTAGAGTTATTGGCCCGATATATTCAACAAAATGGGCGAGCCGTGTTACTTGAGCGTGTAGTTGAACAACCACTTCGACAATGGATTGAACAAAGTGATTCGCGGCTCAGCTCGACGTATGTGTTTCGAATGTGGTATGAACTCTACCGAATTAATCAAACGTATAAGAAAACTTCAGCTGGGCCGTCGGGCGGTTAACTAAAACGAGATATTTTGAACCGTAACTGCTATTTATGACCAAACTATATCGACTACTGGCCGCTCGGCCGTTTACGATAGCGCTAATTGTGTTACCCATTTCCGTTTTCTGGGTATACTTTTTCGCGCTACGTTATAATATCCCGTTTTTGGACGAGTTTGAAAGTATTCCCTATTTTCTGGATCGGTTTCTGGGGGCCACTACGTTTACCGATTCCATGAGTGCGTTGCTACGTCCCAACAATGAACATCGGGTCGTATACGGTCGGCTGGTAGTGCTGGGACAGTATTTTTTGACGGGTGGCCTCAATTTCGGAGGACTGATGCTATGGGGAAATGCCTCACTTGTCGTCATTTTTTATTTGCTCTACCGCGCACTACGTCGGGCCGAAGTGCAGCCGGGTTCAACCATATCGGGCCGTCGGTTGGGGAGTAGAGCTTTGATCGGTGTAATGGTGGCACCGTTGTTGCTGTTTATGGCTCAGAATTACCTGCTGACATTCATGGCGATGAACACCTTGCAGTACCTGTCGCTCATCATGCTTGTTTTCATTACGTTCTTCGTACTGGCAACTGACCAGCCGATGTATCTGGCCGGAGCATTGGCCTTGGGTACGTTTGCTACGTTCAGCATGGGAAATGGGATGCTGCTTTGGCCTGCGGGCGCCGGTATGTTGCTGTTACAACGTCGTTGGGTTGGTATGGGTATTTGGATGATGGTCGGCGCACTGAGTATCTATCTGTATTTTCTGGGATATCCGGTGCAGCAGGGTAATGCAGAAGGATTTGCGTATATCGTGCAGCACCCGCTGAAAACCATCGCTGGTTTCTTGATTTTTGCGGGTAGCGTTTTCGATCTGTTTCCGGGACTCGCTTTCGAAAATCGGGTTTATCTGCCCTTTATTGCTGGTTTAATTCTGATGATTGGGCTAGTATATTGGTTCATTCAGATGCTGTTGTCGGCTATTACACGAAAGAATACGTCCTTTTTTCAGGTTTATCTATTTGGTTGTCTGCTGTTTATGTTGGCCTGCATTGCGCTGGTAGCGGTGTTCCGTCTGCGGATTTATTACAGCATCGTGCTGCACACGTCCTATCGAACGAACGCAATGGTGCTTTGGGCTACGGCGAGTGTACTGCTGTTCAGTCAGTTGTCGGAGAAAAATCGGGAGCGATTCTGGCCGATGGTCTGGCTGCTGTTTCTGGGACTGAACATAGTAACGTATTTCACGTACGTGCCAAAAGTTATCGAACGAAAAAAACACCTGCAGGGCCTGACGTACAACCAGATACATAATAATATCGGTTTAGGTGGGAGCCGGCATACCAATCTGGCTCGTTTCATTTCGGAACAACTGAATACGATGCACGAACGGGAGTGGTACGATATACCGAACCCAGCCATTACGGCTGATGAAGCAAAACTAAGTCAGGCGATTCCAGCGACGGCGAATAACGTATCATTTCGAGTTGAAAAACAGCCGGATTTTATCGTAGTCGAAAATGATCAGCCGGATTATACGATTGGATTGAATAAAGGAACGTATCTGGTTCTGAAATCGGATAAGCATACGTATCTAATGTTTGCCGAGAAAAAGCAAATTCAGGGCAGAAATCCATTTCGAGTGCCACCGGGTTTTTCGGTACCGCTACCGATTTATCTGATGGAAGGCGGGAAATACCAGCTTGGCCTGTTCAATACGTATCCCGACCACAGTGATATTCAAATGACAAAACAATACGTCGACGTGCCCGCAACGGGTGCCTGGCCGACGCAGAATTTTTAAAAGAAGTCGATAGTCATTCGTCAATAGTACTTTTCGCTAATTGACTGACGACTACTGACTAGCGACTGACGACTATAGAATAATGCTCTTTAATTCGTTACAGTTTTTACTGTTTTTTATTGTCGTAACGCTTAGCTACTTCAGCCTGAAGTGGCAGGGGCGATGGATACTGCTGTTGGTGGCTAGTTGCTACTTCTACATGGTGTTTCAGCCCGCCTATATTCTGATTCTTTTTCTGACCATCATTATCGACTACGTAGCGGGCATTTGGATTGAAAAATCTAGTGGTAAATCGCGACGTTGGCTGTTGATTTTGTCGCTGATTTCAAATCTGGGTATACTGGCGTTCTTCAAATACCTTGGCTTTTTCACCGAGAACGTAGCCACTTTTTTCGACGCGATTAATATGCCGCAGATGGCCGAAAACGTAACGGCGCTGGTCAATCGCATTTTCGTGAAAGTGCTGCATGTGTTCGGACAAAGCGGTATTTCGTCGTATAAAGACAACATGAGTATTTTGCCCATTGGCCTCTCGTTTCACACGTTTCAGGCCATGAGTTATACAATTGAAGTGTACCGGGGCAATCAGAAAGCTGAGCGGCATTTTGGTATTTACGCGCTCTACGTTATGTTCTACCCGCAGCTGGTGGCCGGGCCTATCGAGCGACCGCAAAACGTTTTGTGGCAGTTTCACAAGACCTTCGCTTACGATGCCGAAAACGTAAAAGCGGGACTGATGCAGATGGCGTTCGGGCTATTTAAGAAGCTGGTCATCGCCGACCGGCTCGCCATGCTCGTCGACCATGCTTATGGTCATCCAGACCAGCATAATGGCCTGACGCTACTGGCTGCTACGTTCTTTTATACATTCCAGATTTACTGCGATTTTTCGGGCTATTCCGACGTAGCCATTGGGGCCGCGCGGGTGATGGGCTTCGACCTGATGGAGAATTTCCGTACGCCTTATCTTTCCCAGTCAATCTCGGAATTCTGGCGACGCTGGCACATTTCGCTCTCGACCTGGTTCCGCGATTATCTCTATATCCCCCTCGGCGGTAATCGCAAAGGGGAAGTGCGTCAGTACATTAATATGCTCATTGTGTTTCTGGCAAGCGGGCTCTGGCACGGACCAAACTGGACGTATGTGATTTGGGGCGGACTAAACGGGTTGTATCAGGTTTTGGCCGTGCTACGTGATAAACTCCTGGCCAAAGCTGGTTTCTCCCGAACGTCGCCCGTCATGGCTACCTCGCCCGTTCATGATAAAGAAAGCCGGAAATCGCCGGTTCGGGTAGTTGTAAATACGCTCATTACGTTCACGCTTATCATGCTTACCTGGGTGTTCTTCCGGGCACGTAGCGTGGGCGACGCCTTCCTGATTCTGAAACGTATCGGTACGTTATCTTTCAGCGACCGAATTGATACGCCGATGAACAGTACGGAGATGTGGTTCAGCCTGTTTCTAATTATTTTCCTGCTGGTCAAAGAAGCAAACTTCCTGACTATTCCAACACGTAGCACGGTCCGTTTTGCTACGTTATTTGTGCTGATTACCTTCGTTACCTATCTGTTCGGAGTTTTCTCATCGAACCAGTTTATTTACTTCCAGTTTTAAAAATTAAAATAAAATTAAAAAATATCGGTCTGAGAGCTGACTTTTAGTATATGAAATCGTCAAAAGATTCATATGCATCCTCGATACTGTATCGGGTTCGAAAAAGTCAATCGCTCAATAGTCAGATAGTATATTTTGGGAAACAAAACTGAGTTCGCGAAGAAGTTATTAGGCATTCATCCGCAACAGGGTGTACAATATTTGCCGACCGAACACATTGGGTCAACGTATCATGGTTATTACGTGCCCCAGGATTTCCTGTCTAGCCAGTCAATTTGTTACTGCATCGGCGCGGGCGATGACATCTCGTTTGACACTGAGTTAAAAGTGCTCTATGACGCGAAAGTGTTCATTTTCGACCCAATGCCGGAGGGCATCAATCATTTTAATCAGCTAAGGGAATACACCCGAATGAACTGTGGGCTGACCATTCACAGCAAAGACCCATTTACGTATCGTATCACAGCCGACCAATTAAATACCGTTACGTTCGTAGAAATAGGGGTCTGGAATAAAAAAGATACGCTGAAATTCTACGAACCCATCCGGGAAGGATATCCATCGCATTCAGTCTACATGTTTAAGGAATCGGGTAGATATATCGAAGCACCCGTTGATCGATTGAGCGCACTGATGCAACAACTAGGACATACTTCGGTCGATTTGGTGAAAATCGAGATTGAAGGAGCTGAATATAAAGTTATCGACAGCATCCTGGAAGATAAGCTGGATATCAAGTTGATTCTGGTTGAATTTGATGAAATTCATAATCCGAGCGACAAACTTTTCCACCTGCGTATCAAAAAAACCTGCGACAGACTTAGGAAGGCTGGCTACGTACTCGTTCACTCCACCGATACCATGAAACGCTCGTTTCTGCGGAAGGACGTATTCGAATTGCTGAAGGAGAAAAGCGGCCAGCTTCAATTGGCCTAATACCCGGATGGAGTTCCCAACAACGTAACGAACACGGTTTACTGGAAACTAAGCGCCACGCCATTCACACAATACCGTAAGCCAGTTGGCTCCGGCCCGTCGTTAAATACGTGGCCTAAATGGGCATCGCAAACGGAGCAGCGTACTTCGGTTCGATGGCCGTCGGGTTCGGTGTAAATGGCATTTGGTACGTAGGGCGCATAAAAACTAGGCCAGCCCGTTCCCGATTCAAATTTAGTCTTCGACGAAAAAAGCGGATTGCGGCAGCAGACGCAGTAATACGTTCCCGAGCGGTGTTCGTGCGTGAGTTCGCTGCTGTTGGGCCATTCGGTGCCGCTCTCGCGAGTGATGTTGTACTGCGACCGTGTCAGCGTTTTCTGCCATTCATCATCGCTTTTTTCGACGCGTCGATCCCCCGGCGATGTAGCACCAGCAGGGCGTTTGTGGGGTGGGCGAGGGCTGGCTACGAACGTACCGTAACCCCAAAGCAGGCCAACAATTAAAAGGGCTATCAGCAGAAATAATCCGGTTGGTTTCACGATTAAAGAGCATTTTTAAAGAGCGAAAGAGTGAATGAGCGAAAGTAGCTGACGCGTTCAATCTTTCGCTCTTTCACTCATTCACTCTTTCGCCCTTTTTTACGTTACCGCCCAATGGCCACTTTTCGCAGGATAGAATCGATCACCTGCAACGTAGTGACGCCATCGGCTTCGGCCTCGTAGTTGAGCATAATCCGGTGATTGAATACGTCAGGCGCTACCTCTTTTATGTCTTCCGGCAGTACGTAGTCGCGCCGGTCGAAATAGGCGAGGGCTTTGGCGGCCAGATTCAGGTAGATCGTCGCGCGGGGCGACACGCCAAACTGGATGTACCGGGCTTCGTCGCGGAGGTTGTATTCCAGCGGCCGGCGAGTAGCAAAAACGAGTTCGATGATGTAGCGTTCGAGGGTTTCGGAAATGGTGATGCCATTAATTTCGTTCCGAATGGCTACCAGTTCTTCTTTGCCAATTACGGGACGAACTTCGTAATCGAAATTCATATTCGACATTCGGCGCATCACCTCCAATTCTTCGTCTTTGTTCAGGTAATCAACGAAAACCTTCATCATAAACCGGTCGACCTGCGCTTCGGGCAGCGGATACGTACCTTCCTGTTCAACCGGGTTCTGGGTTGCCAGCACCAGAAACGGGCGGTCGAGTATGAACGTTTCTTCGCCAATGGTCACCTGCTTTTCCTGCATGGCTTCTAGTAGCGCCGACTGCACTTTGGCTGGCGAACGGTTCACTTCATCGGCCAGAATCAGATTCGCAAAAATAGGTCCTTGTTTTACCTCAAATTCAGCGGTTTTCTGATTAAAAATCATCGTACCAATCAGATCAGCGGGCAGCAGATCGGGCGTAAACTGGATGCGCTGAAAATCAAGCTCCAGAACCTTAGCCAACGTATTAATCGTCAACGTTTTAGCTAAGCCGGGAACGCCTTCGAGCAAGATATGTCCACCCGTAAATAAACCAATGAGCAGCCGGTTCAGCAGACGTTCCTGCCCAACCACAACCTGGCTCATCTCGCTGAATACGTCGCGAATTTTCGTATGATAGGTGAATGAAGTGGTCGATTGCATTCTTATTTAAGTTGTAAAGTTATAAGGTTGTAGAGTTGTAAAGTTATACCATTGCGTGCGTTCCGGTAGGAAATCGCAACTGTACAACTTTATAACCCTACAACTTTACAACTCATTATTCGAGCCCTGAGAATAGCGCCTTCCTTTGTTGTCAGTTTTATTCAAGTAAAGAAGCAAGCTGTCGATCATTCGGCTTACTACGTCGCATTGATCGTATAACTCATCAAATTTTTCTTTGGTAACGTAGTGATTGTCCAGAGAACGACAACTGCGATTTTACTTCTGTCAATGAGCCTCTTGCTATTCCAAGAAATTGAACGAACTCTCCTCGATTACCCCGTCCGAATCCTTCAGCTATATTATCCATTACCGAGCCTCCCGAACGGCGAATCTGACGTTTCAAGTCCAAATCGTCCAGAAAGGATTTGTCGCGGGTGGCTTGGTGAATATTACTAGATAGAAAACGCGCTTTCTGCCATGACTTGAGATCCTCCAATCGGTTTACGGTGGGCATTTTATGTTGTAGAGTTGTAAGGTTATAGCGTTGTAAAGTTGTAAGACGGGTAAACCACTCTTGCGTCAGCCAACTCTATAACTTTATAATCCAACAACCCTATAACTCCACTCAAAACGTCGCCCGGATGCTCCGGTCTTTCCCGTGAATGTCTTTATATACGTGGATGTTCGTGAAGCCTCGGTCGGCGAAAACCTGACGGGTGGCTTCACCGAAACGTTCGTTGATCTCAACATAGCAGGCTCCACTTTTGGTCAGGTGGCGCGTGCAAAAATCGGCCACAGCTTTGTAAAACACCAGCGGGTCGTTGTCGTCGACGAACAAAGCTATACCAGGTTCGTAATCCAGTACGTTACGGTCCATATCGGCCGCTTCCGAGCGCGTTACGTAGGGCGGATTGCTCACCACACAATCGTAACGATGCACAAAATCAGCTGGTACGTTCAAAATGTCCTGAATTTCGAACGTAACGTCAGCCTTCAGATTTTCGGCGTTACGTCGTGCCAGTTCTAGCGCTTCGTCTGATACATCCCAGCCCGTTACGACCGACTGGGGCAGAAAGCGTGCCAACGTAATGGCAATGCAGCCGCTACCGGTGCCAATGTCCAGAATGGGTACATCGTCCGTGCGGTCGGCGAAATCGTGCATGATGAGACGTACCAAATCCTCGGTTTCGGGGCGGGGAATCAATACGTCGGGCGACACTTCGAACTCCAGTCCGCAGAAAATTGTGGTACCGATAACGTGCTGAATAGGCTCCTGTCGATTCAGTCGTTCCAGAATCTTGAACCAGTCGGGTTCGGTGCGGTTGGGCGGAAGCGGCTTATCCGTCAATACGTCGGTCTTGCGTAAGCCGAAATAATGATCGAGGAGCATAAACGCCATTTCGCGCGCTTCCTCGGGTGGAAACGCCGTAATGTTTTTACTCAGTCTGTCGTATAAAGGTTTGGCGGTGGCCATCAGGTTCTGTCGAGTAATTTTGCCAAAAATAGGGAAGTTTACGTTTGTTTTGCTCCAAGTTTCGGGTTTATAGCGTGTCTGCCAACACGGAACCTGAAATACCAGAACTTTTGCCTGCCTATGAATCCATTTATGCTTCGCGCACTCGAGTTAGCAACACTGGGCCGGGGCCATGTTAGCCCGAATCCGATGGTCGGCTGCGTTATTGTTCACGAAGTTGCTGGCAAAGAGCCACGTATCATCGGCGAAGGCTGGCATCAGCGCTATGGCGAGGCTCATGCCGAACGTAACGCCATTGCGGCTGTGCATCCAGACGATGTGCACTTGCTTCCCGAAAGTACTGCTTACGTAACGCTCGAACCGTGTTCGCATTATGGCAAACAACCACCCTGCGCTGATTTGCTGATCGAGAAACGTATCGGACGGGTGGTTTGCTGCAACGACGACCCCAATCCATTGGTAGCCGGAAATGGATTTGCTAAACTTCGTGCGGCAGGTATAGACGTCAAAACCGGGATTTTGGCAGAAGTCGGGCGTGATTTAAACGCTCGTTTCTTTACGTTCATGGAGAAAAAACGCCCTTATATTATCCTGAAATGGGCTGAAACATCAGATGGGTTTATAGCGGGAAAAAATGGCCAGCCCGTAAAAATCAGTGGCGACTTGTCGCATCGACTGGTGCACCGATGGCGGAGTGAAGAAGATGCAATCATGGTTGGAACCAACACGGCCCGTAACGATAACCCTCGTTTGAACGTACGTTTATGGCCAATCCATTCTGGGTCAGGCAAAAACCCGATACGTATTGTTTTTGACAGAAGCCTATCACTCCCAACCGATCTACATTTGTTCGATGGCTCCCAACCGACGATCGTTTTTCATGCAAGCGTAACTGGGCGAACTGATACGTTACACAATGTGAGCTATGAGTTTACGGAATCACTCATATACGCATTAGAGATTCTTCGACAACGTAACATTCAATCGATACTAGTGGAAGGAGGTACTACGTTGTTGCAATCGTTTATGGAGGCTGGGCTTTGGGACGAAATGCACGTATTTCGCAGTCGGGGTATGTTGGGAGAGGGTATAGCGGCTCCCCGTGTTCGAGGAAAACTGGTAAGTCGTGAAATGGTAGGAGAGGATGAGTTGACGATATATAAAGAGCGAAAGAGTGAATGAGTGAAAGAGCGAATTTCCGGATTGACCTTCGCACTTTCGCTCTTTCACTCATTCACTCTTTCGCTCTTTAACTTTGTGCTACCGGCGTGGCGTTGGCGCCGATGTTGCCGCTGGCTACCAACGTAGCACCCGCCATGATTTTTACGTTGGCGTCGTAGGTGCCTAGCTTGTCGTAAAAACCGGTTTCGCTGATGGTGAAGAACTTGTTGCTGGCAAACTCACCTGTCTTACCGTTGATGGAATCGAGAGGTTTCAAGGGGGTTGCTGAACCCGCGTTCAGTTTACCCTGATAGATGGATGAGGTATACGACGTACCATCGGCCGTATTGTATAAACCCACTTCAACCAGCGTTACCGATGCGCTGTATTTGTAAAAAACTACGCGGCCATAGATGTTCTTGCCATCGGCCGAAGCCAGCGTATACGCTTTGTAAGTAGATACGGTTCCACCACCCGGAGCGGCACTCGTGTTAGGCTCGTACGTCTGTTGTTCGCAGCTTGTCGAAACGATAATCAGACAAAAAAGCACGACTAGCGTAGGTATGAATTTTAGTATATTGAAGCGATTTTTCATCGGGAGAATAGATTAGAAATTGAACATCAGACGACCATAGTAATAGGCACCGTTAGAGCCTTGCTGATTGTTGGAATACAGGTAAAAACCCTGATTCTCTGGTCGTAAAATATTGGGGTATTTGTCAAAGATATTACTACCACCAATCGACACTTTCACGTTCCGACTCAGTGCATAACCAATACTCAGGTCGACGACGGTTTGTGGAGAAAATGTCTGGTCGTAGTAATTTCCTTTATCATCCGACGAAACCGACCGCTCGGTTACCGATCCAAAATACGTGCCCCGTAGCATGATATCTGTTTTCCCGAAACGATACGTTGCCGACCCGATAAGTTTGGTACGTGGCGTTCCGGTTTCGAACTGCCCGATAACGTCGCGGCTGAGGTATTTTCCGACAATCTGTTCAGACGTGAGGTTTGCTACGTTCAGATCCAGCGTTTTCCGGGTAAGAATGGTGTTCTTGCTGAAGATGGTCGCCAGCATGAAGTTCAGGCTTCTGTTCCGGGGCATGTTGTAGGTGTAGTTGCCAACAAACTCAATACCTTGCGACCGAACATTAGCCCCGTTGACAAAGAACTGCGCTTCGCCACCGCCGATCACCTCGTCGTAATTATTACCCACTTCCGAAGCGTTGAAATAGCTGGTGCGGAAAATGCGATTGTCCACATCGATCTGGTACGCATCGACGGTGATTTCAAGACTGCGCATGGGTTGATACGTAACACCGAAGCCATAAGTGCGGGAGTTTTCCTGTTTCAATCCTTTGATTCCCAGTACACGGGCGGCCGTACTATTGTTCGGATAGGTGGTTACATCGAGCGGTTGTGGAATGCCGTTCGCGTCGGGTACGAAAGCGGTTGCCGTGTGCGTATAGTTCAGTTCCTGTAACGAAGGAGCCCGGAACCCGCTGGCAATTGAACCACGTATCGTCAGCTTGTCGGTCAGGGCGTAACGTAGCGCCAGTTTGCCAATCGATACGCCCCCGAAATCCGAATAGTTTTCCAGCCGAACGGCGGCCGCTACCAGAAATTTACGGGTCAGTTCAAGTTCGGCATCCAGATAGGCGGCCATTGTGGTGCGGTATTCGTTACGTTCGTTTTTCGGCCCGAAACCGGCAAAGCACTGGCAATTTGACGACAGGTTTTTCACGGTAACCTGCTGACCAGCAAAAACGGAAAGGGGTTTGCCGTCGGCTCCAACAATGGGTTGGCTGCTGCCATCTTCCAGCGGTTTGCCATCGGGCCCAACCAATAAGCCCGGCTGCGTAACGGTCAGAATACCAGCGT
Source organism: Spirosoma flavus (assembly GCF_054778555.1). Classification (NCBI taxonomy): domain Bacteria; kingdom Pseudomonadati; phylum Bacteroidota; class Cytophagia; order Cytophagales; family Cytophagaceae; genus Spirosoma; species Spirosoma flavus. The sequence continues at coordinate 231,756 of NZ_BAAGZL010000003.1, read as the reverse complement.
CGCCATAAGCGAAACTTTCGTCCTGGCCCTTCATGATCTTGTAATTTTCAATCCGCATTTCAGCCCCAAACGCGATGTTCAGCCCGCCCATGATTTCCTTGAAATAGCGCGAAAAATCGAGGTTGGTGGAGTTCTGGCTGAACTGGTGCGTTCCCAGATACATATTTACCGGCGTGTTCGAGCCCAGCGATGCGTTCATGGTGTTGACCATTCCGATTCGCATCGAATTTTGCCCGAACGTATTACTGAAATCAACGCTGAATTCGCCAATCTTACTCTTGATGCCAACTGTATTCGAAATGTCGGACGTATTGGACGTCATCTGCGGACGGAACCCGTTCGGATACAGTAGGTAATTGAAACGGTCAGTTTGCGCCGGACGGCGGAAATAGCAGGAAAAACCCTGTAGATTTTTGTACGAAGCCCCACCAAAGCTATAGAGGATTGTATTTGGGCTTATTTCGTAACCTGCGTTGTAAAAAGCGCTCCCGAGCGTAATGGCTGGCATACCGGCATACACGGCGAAGTCGGCTTTGGTCAATCCGCGCGCACTCATCAGGCCCGTTTCGGTTTTCAGGGCCGCGATTTGTGATGCGTTACCAGCGACCTGCGCGTTAATGAGTTCGGGGTTGGTGATGATTGGTCGACCGTATTTATCAGTACGTTGATTGTTCAGGTACGTATTATCGAAAAAGCCCCAGTCGTTTACAAACGGACGTAGCGTAGGCCGTTTTTGCGTGATTTGCCCCGAAATATTGAGGTAGCCTTTCTCCGCGATTTTAAACCCGTAATTGGCGTCGAACTGGTAGTTGAAACCGTCGGGTTTGCCGTTGTTGGTTAGGTCACCCGCGCCACCGCCTGAGTTCAGGTAACCACCGCCCGTGAGGCTACCGGTTAGTTTATTCGTTCCTTTTTTCAGGATGATATTCACCACGCCCGCCACCGCGTCGGAGCCATACTGAGCGGCTGCTCCATCCCGCAGAATTTCGACCCGGTCGATGGCCGAAGCCGGAATTGTCATCATGTCGACCGACGTAGAAGGGCTTCCCACGGCGGTTCCCGTAATCAGCAGCGCCGACGTGTGCCGCCGTTTCCCATTGATTAACACCAGAATCTGATTGGGAGCCATGTTCCGCAACTGAACCGGGTCAACGTGCGAATCAAGGTCACCGCCCTGCGACCGAACGGCGTTAAAACTGGGCGCTACATAAGCCAGAATCTGGGCAAGGTCCATCTGTGGCAGTTCGCCCATCATGTCTTTGATGGAAATCACATCAACGGGCACCGGTGTTTCCAGAATGGTACGTCCGGTATTACGTGTTCCCGTTACTATTAGCTCGGTTAGCTGAGTGGCGTCTTCATCGAGCGATACGGAAAAATTGCTTTCGTTGCCAACAGTGATTTCCTTTGACTTGAAGCCTATGAAGCTGAAAACCAGTACGTCACTTGGCGATGCTTCCAGCGAAAACATGCCTTTGTCATCGGTAATGGCCCCTTTGCGTGAGTTCCCTTTTACCAGTACGTTAACTCCCTGGATCACTTCAGCGTTAACAGCCGTTACGACTTTCCCGGTGATTTTTTTGGCTTGTGCCAGAGCGGTCAGTGGCGATAAAGCTATACATACGCAAAAGTAAAGGCATAGGAATACCGCATTACGAGTCCGTAATCTTTTTTTCATGGTTGTATTATGGAGTTAAGTTGGAAGCTTGTTAGTTGCGTCGTGCACGCGTACTAGCTGCGATGCTGTTCTCTCTTCGAATGATATTGGATACCCGTTTGTTGCTGACGCTGTTCGCTGCGTGTCCCAAATGGGTTAACGACCGGAGAGGTCGGGGAAGAATACTGCATAATGCCGGGCGTGTAGCTTCGGCGACCTGAAAACGTACCTGTAGCGTTGTATCGTCTCATGATGCTGATGAATTAGGTTGAATAATTTTAAAAAAGGTAATAGATTATCTATCAGGCATTTATGGGCCTGCTCATGAACGTAATACATAAACTGAAAACGGGTAATCAGCCAGCCTGTTGACTGGAAAATGGTGACTGCAAATGCCCTGAATAGCGAAACTCTCCGTAGCGCTCAAATTAATGAGAGGAGAATACTATTTTGTTGTACTTAATCAAATATGCCAATTAAAATTATGTTTGTCAAGTAATAGTCAATATAAAATATTGCATTGTTTGAATAGTGCAATAGAAAAATATATATAGTCTATTTTCCGGCGAATTTTCGGGGCTTTATATTATTTTGTAGATACTTTTCCTGGTGCTTTGGTAAGTAAATAACTACTGAGAAGAGCTGTCATTCCCAGTAGTTATTTACTAATCAAATTCATTTCAACTGATTCGTACCCCTGAAGCCCACACATTTTTGGTATTAAGCAACTTATCTACATGAAGCAGATTTGCTACGTATCCCGTCTGAATTTTCCCTAATTGATCGCCCATGCTAATAATTTCGGCCGGAATTACCGACGCCATACGTAGTGCGTTCGTTAGCGGAATTCCTGCCTGCTCCACCGCAATGCGAACGCAGTCGATCAACGTAATGGCTGAGCCCGCCAAATTTCCTTCGTCATTAACGTAGCGGCCGGGGCCACCGGCAGGGTCAGACTCGAAATGTACCACGAACTGTCCTAGCTCAAACGTAGGCCGGGGTGGGTTGGCAAACAAAGCGTCTGAAATCAGAAAAAGCCGTTCGCCCATAAGCCGATAAGCAATCCGTATCGTAGTTGGATTGCAATGATAACTGTCGGCGATGATGCTAGCACGTACCGACGGATGATCGAATACCGAGCCCACTACGCCCGGTTCGCGACTTTCGAAACCACGCATGGCGTTGTAGAGGTGCGTAGCCAGCGGAAAACCGTCGTTGAATGCCGACGTAGCCTGCTGATACGTAGCATTACTGTGCCCAAGCGATAGCAACGTAGTACTGGCTTTCAGTTGTTTAAGAGTTGCCAACTGCTCAGGTGTAAGTATTTCAGGAGCCAGTGTCAGAATACGTATTACGTCGGCGTTGGTGCTGAATAAGGCTTCCAGTTCACCTTCAGCGGGTGTGCGAACGTAAGCCATGCTGTGAGCCCCCCGTTTAATCGGATTAAAATACGGTCCTTCGGCGTGAAGGCCGGGCACGCCAAATGGATTTTCGTCACGTACCACTGCTACAGCCGCCATCGACTGCTGCATGATTTCGAGGGACGTAGAATGTATCGTGGGCAGTAACGTAGTGGTGCCGTTGCGGGCGTGTGAGTTGTAAATATGCCGGACGGTGTCGGGCGTAGGAACATCGTTCAGGAACAAATCGGAGCCGCCGTACAATTGCAGATCGATCAGGCCCGGAACAAGGTAATCACCGTTGAGGTCGATAGTATCTTCGCCAGATGAATCTGGAGATACGCTAACTTCCTGAATACGACCGTTGTCGACACGGACGGATGCGCTGGTCAGCCATTCGTCGCCGGTAAAGACGGTGGCATTAATAAACTGAGTCATGGGATAAAACGGGTTGCCTATGATTAGACAGGAGAATAATGGCCGGAATCTACCCGAATTTTCGTTTTTTTGCGAACAAATTTGTTTCAGTACCAATCTGTTTTGCCTTTGAACGCTGCCCGTTTATCTCCTCTCGCTACGTTGACGAACCCTGGTTTAGTCCAGGCTACTATTCCGCTGGCTTCCTCGAAAAGTGAAAGTAACCGCGCCCTGATTATTGATGCCCTGACGAGTTTTCAGTGTGACCTTACCAACCTATCAACCGCCCGCGATACGCAGACGATGATACGTTTGCTGAAGTCAGACGTTGCAACCGCCGACGTACTGGACGCGGGCACAACCATGCGTTTTCTAACGGCCTATTTTGCCGTTACAGGCAAACAGAAAACCATGACCGGCACCCCGCGCATGTGCGAGCGACCCATCGGTATTTTAGTCGATGCGCTACGTTCGCTAGGTGCCGACATTACGTACCTGAAAAACGAGGGCTATCCACCGCTACAACTGAACGGGTTTACGCCTTCGACCACGAATCGACTAAGCATTCGAGGGGATGTGAGCAGTCAATATATTTCGGCGCTGTTAATGATTGCCCCCATGCTGCCCAATGGCTTAACGCTGGCGCTAACTGGCGCTATTGGTTCGCGGCCATATATGGAGATGACCATCGAGCAGATGATTTATTTCGGGGCAGACGTGCAGGCTGATTGGGACGCAAAAACCATTACAGTAGCGCCAAAACCATACATCCCAAAACCTTACGCCATTGAATCCGACTGGTCGGGCGCGAGTTATTGGTACAGCGTAGCGGCTCTGGCAAAAGATGAGACGGCCGTAGTTAATCTGTTGGGGCTCAAACCAAAATCGTTGCAGGGCGATAGCGCCATCGTAGATATTATGCGTTCCCTTGGGGTCGAAAGTACGTTTACTGAAACGGGGGTTAAACTGACTAAAGGAACTAATAGCGATTCGCTGGCGTGGGATTTTACGGACTGTCCGGATTTGGCGCAGACGGTTGCGGTTTGTGCAGCTGTCAAAGGTGTTACGTTACATTTAACAGGTATCGAAAGTTTGAAAATTAAGGAAACAGATCGAGTAGCGGCACTACAGGCAGAATTACAAAAAATTGGGGCTGAACTCGTTGAACTTGAGCCAAATCATCGGTATGAAGTACATCGGCTTACGGGCGAACATTCAGTTCCGGCAACTATCAAAACCTACGACGACCACCGCATGGCGATGGCGTTTGCTCCCGTGGCCATGCGCGAGGAAATTATTATTGACGAACCTCGTGTAGTTGATAAATCGTACCCAAGTTTCTGGGACGATCTGGCGCAAGTGGCCAAAGTTGAGTTTACCGATTCAGTGAATTAAATTGCTTTAGAGAACCTTACGGCTATGACAAGACGGGACCAATTTGAACAACAAGGCTATTTAATCGTCCGTAACGTATTTACGCCAGATGAAGTAGACCAACTGCGTAAGTCGGCCTATACGTATCGTGATCAGCAGCAGAAGCTTGGTCTGGTGAAGCAGGTGAAACAGGCGGCTTCCGTAAAAGGTGATCTGCTAAGCAAAGAAGGATTGGGCTGGGTGATTTACGATCCACGTATTGTCAGTATTGCTACCGAACTTCTGGGCGATACGCCCGTTTATTTCTCCGATAGTACGTATCAGATTGGCACCGGAACCCGTGGTTTCCACCGGGATAACATTGACCGTTACCAGTTTGGGCAAGGCGCTGATTGGGATGGAAATTATCCACTGATTCGTTTCGGTATTTATTTGCAGGATCACGATACGTATAGTGGTGGCATCCGGTTTAAATCCGGTAGCCACAACGCAGCCGATGGTGCCGATGTGTTTGCCGATACTCGTGCGGGCGATATTGTAGTCTGGAATATGCGTACTTTACACAGCGGCAACGCCCGTCGACTGAAAGTTTTGACTAGCTTACCGTTGCATATAGGTCTGGAAAACCGCCTTCCTGATTTTCTTTTCCGTGAGCAGCAGGGGGAACGCGTATCGATGTTTTTTAGCTACGGGCTTGAAGGCAAACATCTTGACCATTATCTGGAAAACCACATCCAGAAACGGGCTGACATGCAGGAAAATGTGCGCTTATCCAATTACTCACCCGAAACGCTGAAAAAAGCCGATCAGAATAAAATAAAAGTATTGGATGTGAAGAAATTGGTTGGTTAACGTTCTTTGAATTCGTGCTCGCGTTCGAGGATGAAACGTAGCGCGACGCCAAAACCCCAGCCAGATCCATCAGACTTAATCAACGACTGCTGCTCTGTCACATTGTTTACTTTGTACGTAATTGTTGATTGGAGGGCATTGCCAATTCCCCAATACTTGCGCGCGTAAAAGCCCATTTCTACCGAAGAAGCAATCCGGACGGTATACTCAGCGCCCAATTCCGCCATCCCTGTGAACCGATTGGCAATGGACGTAGTAATGTCGAGCTGGAGCGTATCGGCAGCTTGATTCCGCCGTGGAGTGCTACGTCCTGTTAAACGCAATGGATCAATCTGGCCACTGCCGTTAGGAATCAGCCAGGCCCCTCCTGTTAGCCAAAATCCGGTATTATTTAAGGAACGTTTGCCAGAGCCAATACGTCGTTTCATACGTACCGTAGCGCCATTACTACTATTTTGATAATTATAAGCGAGTGGTCTGGAACCATTGGCGACAGTGACATTCAGACGAATAGGCAGGTAACCGTAACCGGCCTCAATCGCCCAGTTGTTTTGAAAACTATACCCTAGTAAAACGCTCCAGTTAGTTTTCATAGGTAAGTTGCTGATGATCAATCCATTCAATGAGCTGCTTAACGTACTGACTTCGTTTCGAAGTCCGCCTTCTACGTTTATCGAAAGCGTACGTATTTCTTTTAATCGTTGTGATTGTAGATAATCAGCTCGTTTGTCATCAGCAGTACGAAGTTTGCCGTATCGCAAATCGTCGACCCGATCATTTGGATCAGCAGTCAGGCGTCCGTGAACGCGCACTGGTGGAGGGGCAACATCACTCGTATCGATGACGACCTCCTGCGCTTGTGCGGAAAGGAATGAGCCCAGAAAAAGAAAGATAAAGAAAATGTGTTTCATCGTAATCGCTTGGTTAACAGGAAAGATCAATCATAGAGTGAGTTCTATGATGATTACGCTTTTTCTGTTTCCAGTGTTGCGAGTAGCGAAAAATACGGGTAATTGTGCTTCACTTTTTCGCAATCCGTCAGTCTGTTTTCATGTTTCGTCAGCGACCACCTGATCTTTGCGCATGACCTTTGTGATGTACTAATTGACTCGCAAACATCATGAAAACGCTTTTAAAATCGGAAGAACTAATTCAATTTCTGGGGGCTATCTACCTGTTTTCTCAACTGAATTTCGCATGGTGGTGGTTTCCGGCACTGATTCTACTACCCGACATCAGCATGATTGGTTATCTGATAAATCCGGCAGTAGGCGCAGTATTGTATAACGTAGTGCACCACAAAGGGTTAGGCGTTGTTATCGGTTTGTTGGGCTTAGCAGCGGGGAATCAATATCTCATGCTGGCGGGTGTAATACTTTTCGCCCATTCAACTATGGATCGCACAATGGGATACGGCTTAAAATACTTCGACAGTTTCAAACACACGAGTTTAGAAAGTCTATAGCGTGGCCATTCGGTAAGCACCCGGTGTTTGTCCTGTCCATTTTTTAAACGACCGGAAAAATACACTTGGTTCCGCAAAACCAAGCAGATAGGCAATATCGGTAGTACTGAGGTTAGGCTCACGTAAATGACTGACGGCAAGTTCTTTGCGAGTTTCATCGAGCAACTGCTGATACGTAGTACCGGCTTCTTTCAAGTGAAGTTGAAGCGTACGCATTCCCATCGCCAAACGGTCGGCAATGGCGGCTAATGTGGGCTCTTCGCCTTTCATCATGGCAACGATTTCTGTTTTGACCCGTTTGCTCAATGTGGGCGTTTTAAGTCGGTCCAGACTAGCGGCTGCGTGTTTTTCGAAAAGGTCCAACAACGTAGCACTGGCATTCAGAATAGGCAGATCGAGTAACGTAGCATCGAGCACCATAGCCGTTACGTTGGCGTCGAAAATCAAACGGGCAGGGGCAAATACCCGCTCATACACACGCGTGTCAATTGGACATGGATGGACAAAATGGACTTCACGCGGTACTACGTCCTGGCCGGTCAACGCACGCATTGCCGAAAGATAAATTGATAGCTCAGAGTTAAGCGTGTGCTGAGGATAAATAATCGAATCACTAGTGATCTGAAGCGATAGAACGTATTGCTTTTCGCCGGTCGCCGACGTAGTGAACTGCCCCGTTGTGCGAACTCCTTCGCAGGCAATATCCTGATACTTACAGAGCTTTTCCAACGCTTTTCCTAACGTAGGCGCGTGCATCATTACGTAGGCCAGCACGCCAAGAGTTAACGGATTTACCAATTCGCCGAGTTTCAGCGCTATGTCAGCATCACCAGTCGCGTTCACAATTTCATGCCAGAGCGATTGAACTTTTGAAATTGACACGCGTCCGTCTGGATCGCGAAGTTGCTCTGACGTAATGCCAATCGTGCGAGCCAGCTTATCGGCGTCAGCTCCGCATCGTTTGGCCGCATACAAAATCAGGTTGATCGAGCCAATAGAAAGCGTATCAGTAGTAGCTGGCATCTAACGGAAAATGCGTTCGTGCGAAACAATCAGGTCGGGAAAAATACGACTCGGAATTTCACCCGATTCATAAACATCGACCAGCGCGTACTTACCATCCTCAAGTACATAGACGTTCACCGTCTTTTCTTTAGGCTGTACAATCCAGTATTCCCGCACGCCCGACTCTTCATAAAGATTGAATTTCTCATTAAAATCGTTTTTTGTCGTTCGGGGCGACGTAATTTCAATAATCCAATCTGGAGCACCTAAACACCCTGCGTCATCTAGTTTGGACGTATCGCAAATCACACAAAGATCAGGTTGAACGACGGTATGTAGTTGATCAGGTTTACGTTCGTTACGTACAGGCAACCGCACATCGAACGGGGCAGTATAAATTTCACATCTTTTGTCGCCGAAAAAACTACCAATGTCAATTAGTAAATGGCTGACTGCTGACTGATGTGCACGCCGGGGTGCCGGCGATATCCGGTATATTTTCCCTTTAATCAATTCGACACTTTCGTCGAACTGCCATTTCAGGTAGTCGGCGTAAGTGTAGGTGCCGTTAGGGTCGAGTTGCGAGATATCGGTAATCATACGCGTAGATTGTCGATTTCGTTACGCAAGTTCCTAAAATAGTCCGACGACCGCAACAATCGACTTCCGTACCACGAAAACAACTCACCATCTACCAACATCACCCGCGCCGATGGGCACATTGCCTGAAATTCTGCTACGTGTTTTTCGGCAAAGGGATAGGGTTCGGAGGATAGAAAAATAAGGTCGGGCTGGGCAGTTTGAATGTCTTCAACTGTCACTTCTGGATAGCGGGTTTGATGGACAAACGCATTTTCGAAGCCCGCTACGTTCAGCATGGCGTCAATGAACGTATCACTGGCGGCCACCATGTACGGATTTCGCCAGATGAAATAAGCAACGCGTTGGCGAAGGGAAATGGGTGTGGGACGTAGCGTTTTTTCAAGTTGCTTCGCGATAGCTTCGGCTTCCTCATTTTTTCCAACCGACGTACCGACTTCACGGATCATTGCAACCGCATCTCCAAGCGTTGTTACGTCAGTCAGGTGAACAACGTAGTGACGTTGTAGTTCTTCAATCTGTTCGCGGGTATTTTCTTCTTTGTTGGCTATAATCAAATCGGGACGTAGCGCCTGTATTTCGTTGAATTTTAATGTCTTAGTGCCACCTACGATGGCCTTATGCGTAACTTTATCAGTCGGGTAAATGCAAAATTTTGTGAGGCCAACGATCTCGTCGTCCAGACCTAATTCGAAGAGGAGTTCTGTGATGGATGGAACCAGAGAAATAATGCGTTTGGGCTGCATAGCGTAGCATTTAGCGGGCAAAATAACCGACTCGGAACCGATTTAGCTGCTTTTAACAAGATTTTCGTCCTCAGTTAAAAAAAATGTGCAACGTTTACACTAAGAATCTCTCATTTCGCTATGAAACAATTCATTTTTGCCTGTTTATCAGCCGGGCTTTTTAGCGTATCAGCGCTGGCGCAGACCAGCGTATCCGGCAAAATTACGTATGAAGGTATGCGCCAGATCGACCGGTCGCAGATGCGCATGGTTATCAATGGCCAGGAAGTTCGGTCGGATAGGCCGGGTGCCCCTGATGCGCCCGAAGGTATGCCTGACGTAATATCATTCACGCAGAAATTGGTCTTCTCCGGCACGATGGCTAAAGAAGAAACCGACCGTCCGGGTGGAAATATGATGTTTCGTCGTCAAATGGATGGTGGTCAGGGAGGATCGGGTGGACAGGGTAATCGGCCACGCGAGATGCGGATGACCCCGCCACTTGAGCAACAGTCGTATCTTGATTTAGCGAATCGGCAGCGAATCGACGTTGTGACCATAACCAAAGATTCGGTAAAACAGGTATATCGGACAGAGCATCCGCTAGCTAAATCCGAAGGATGGCAATTGTCGGACAAGACCAAAAAAATTGCCGGTTACGTTTGCCACAAAGCTACGGTCGCTTATACTCCACAACGCCGGATGAACCGTGAACGGAACGGGGCAAATGGAGGCAGTGGTACTGCTGATGCCAGCGCCAATGCGCAAGCTCAGGCACCTCAGGCACCCGCTGAAAACTATACAATCTGGTACACAACCGACCTGCCTTTTACCTATTCGCCAGTGGCGGCCCTGACGCCGGAAAAAGGGGTTGTATTGCAGATTGAATCTGATAGTCAGTCGTTTAAAGCAACGAACGTATCGATGGAGGCCGTAATTGAAGCCTCTGTTCAACCGCCTAAGGATGCAAAAGCCATCTCAGAAGATGAAATGAATCAGATACGTCGAAAAGCAATGGCCGATTTTCGTCAGCGAATGATGCAGAACAACCCGTTCCCGAGAAATTAATTAGGCACCGACAGGCTCTGGCTGTCGGTTGTAGTTACAATTAGCCGCTATCGCGTCTCCAACAGCCAGAGTCTGTCGGCGCCGGTCAATCAATGAATAACGAATGTAAAATGAACACTTCCCTATTTATATCGAAGCGATTTCTGATTGGCACATTTGTCATCATCCATTTTGCATTATTCATGAATACCGCCTTTGCTCAGTCATCGGGCGTTATTCGGGGGGCAGTGGTCGATTCGGTGAGCCGGAAGCCGTTGCTTGAAGCGTCGGTGTCGTTACTGTCGGCACGCGACTCGTCGCTGGTGTCGTTTGGGATTACGGACGGCGACGGCAAATTCGAATTTCCGAAAGTGGCTGAAGGTCAATACCGCGTGCTGGTTTCGTATCTGGGGTATCGGAGTCGGGCGAAACGCGTGTCAATCACAAAAACCGATTTGACTGCCGACGCCGGAACGCTTGAACTCGTAGGCGAATCGCAGACGCTGAACGAAGTGTCGGTGCAGGGCGAACGCGCGCCCGTAGCCGTGAAAGGTGACACGCTGGAATTTAACGCGGGTTCGTTCAAAACCCGCCCGAATGCGCAGGTCGAGGAATTGCTCAAAAAACTCCCCGGTGTTGAAGTCGACCGCGACGGTGCTATTAAAGCGCAGGGGCAAACGGTAACAAAGGTGATGGTCGATGGAAAACCATTCTTCGGGAATGATCCCAAAATGGCGACCCGGAATCTTCCCGCCGATATCATTGACAAAGTACAGCTTTTCGACCAGGCATCTGAACAGTCGGCCTTTTCGGGCGTAGATGATGGCGACCGCGAGAAAACAATCAACATCACCACTAAAAAAGACAAGAAGAAAGGCTCCTTTGGGCAGCAGTCGCTCGCTGTGGGACCCAAGCCCGGCGATAATGCCCGTTATTCGGGTCGGGTGAGCTTCAATCAGTTCAATAATGGCCGCCAGATTTCGATGCTGGGGATGGCTAACAACATTAATCAGCAGGGCTTTACCGCGCAGGATTTAGGTCTCGGCAGCAATTTTGGCGGTGCTGGTCAGGGTATGGGCGGTGGTGGCGGTAGCAACATGGTTCGGGGTGGCGCTGGTGGCGGTAGTTTTGGCGGGGGCGGTCAGGTGGGTAGTAATGCCATTACGCAGTCGTGGGCGGGAGGCATCAACTACCGCGACGGCTGGGGCAAGAAAATCGACGTAGTGAGCAGCTATAACGTCAGCAATACCAATACATTGACCGACCAGAAAAGCCACCGTGAGAACGTAGTGCCAACGGGTACGACAGGGCCAACGCGGGCCGATGCGGGTTTTATTCGTGACCAGGTCAACGGTTCCGACAATACCAATACGAATCATCGGTTTAACCTCCGGTTCGATTACCGACTTGATACGTTGACAACCATTCGGGTAATTCCAAATTTATCATGGCTCAACTCCAATTATAATAACCAGAGTTCGGCTACTACGTTGACCCGAGAGGGGGTGCTGGCCAACTCAAGCCAGACGAATTACGTATCGGATGGCGATGGTTTTAACGGGAACAATTCGCTGTTGTTATTCCGTAAATTCCGGAAAAAAGGCCGGACGTTTTCGGTAAACTGGAACATCGCCTTCAACAACCAGGACAACGAAGGCATCAACCGGTCATTGAATCGGTATAATGGTTCATCGACTACGCTGACATCGGGCGTAATTACAAAAGATACGTTGACCGGAATCACGACTCAGGCGATTAACCAACGTAACAATCAGATAACCCGCTCGATGACGAACTCGGTGAATGTGAGTTACACAGAACCGCTTTCGCTGCGCCAGACGCTGGAATTTCACTACAACCTGTCGAACAACCACAATACATCGAACCGGGCGGTGAATGATTTCAACGCACTCACGAACCAGTACGATTTGCTGAACGGACAGTTGAGCAACAATTTTATCAACGACTACGTAACGAATCGGGGCGGGCTGACCTGGCAGACGAAACGGCTGAAATACACCTATGCACTGGGCGTTGATGCGCAGCAGGCCAGTCTGAATTCGGATAACCTGAGTCGCGAAACGCATCTGAACCGGTCGTTTACGAATATTCTCCCGAATGCGTTATTTACCTACAATTTCGGGAAACAGCGCACACTACGTCTCAATTACCGGACACGTATCAATGCACCTTCAGTGAATCAGTTGCAGCCCGTTCCGAACAACACCAATCCGCTGAATATACAACTGGGAAATCCGAATCTGCAACCTGAATACAGTCATACTATATCATTGAATTTCAACCGGTTTAATTCCGCTACGTACCGTAATATGTTTGCATCCGTGAACCTGAGCCGGACTGATAACAAAATCGTAAACGCGACCAATTTCACATCGTCAGGTGCGCAGACGACGCAGCCGGTTAACACAAATGGCTATTATACGCTGAATGGGTCTCTGGTATTCGGGCAGCCTGTTACAATTGGTTCGCAGAAAACGAACATCAATTTAACAACCAACGTAACGCACAATCGCGGGCAGAGCTTTGTGAATAATCAGCCCAACGAAGCCAAAAACTGGCTGGTTGGTCAGGGCGTACGGATCAGCTCGAATTTCTCGGAAAAACTGGATTTGAACCTGGGTGGTAATGTCAACCTGCAATCGGCGAAGTATTCACTGCAACCACAGCAGAATACTACGTTCCTGAATCAGACTGTTACGTTGGATTTATACTACCAACTGCCGCTTAAGTTTACCTTCTCGACCGATGTGTATTACAATAACTATAGCGGTAGTGCGGGCTCTTATAATCAGAAGTTTACGCTCTGGAATGCTACGTTGTCGCGGCAGTTATTTAAACAGAATCAGGGTGAAATCCGGTTTCAGGCGTTCGACTTGCTAAATCAGAACCGCAGCATCGTTCGGAACGTAACGGATACCTATACTGAAGAAGTGCAGAGCCGCGTGCTGAACCGGTATTTCATGATCAGCTTCGTGTATAACCTGCGCAAGTTCGGGGCGGGCGTTACGGCCCCGCGTGATCCGTTCCAGCAGCGTGAACGTGGCGGTAATCGTGGTCAAGGTGGCGGTTTCCGCCGGAATGGGTAATCAATGAAATCACTGACTAAAATCTATTCGAATAGCTTCTTGGCTAATTCTTCTTTGGTCAAATTAAAATGCGCTGAGATATTTTTGAGGATGTTATTCAGGGTGCCAATTTTGATTGGGTCATGTCGAGGGATGGTTTCACAGTGCTGACCATTTTGCATGGTTTCAATCCTGATATGGCTCCCTGTTTGACGAGTGACTTCGTAACCCAATGCCTTTAACAACTTTATTAATTCAAGACCAGTCAGATTGCGCGGTATTCTCATAGCGCGAACACTTCGTCTTTTACGAAATGCAGCCGTACAAGTTGTGGCCACTGAGATGGGTTATCATAGTGGCAATCAATGGCATCCCGAATCATTGTTTTTAATTCAGCCATTGATTCTCCCTGCGTAAAAATATTTTCGCCAACAGCCTGCGCTGTATAACCGCCCTCTGGGTCTTCTTCAACTAAAAAGATTAGTTCTTTCATATTGATAAGACAATTGATAGTCTACAAGGTAACAAAAGAAGCCGGAAATTTATCCGGCTTCTTTTTCATTTCATTTGATATATCGGAAATCTTCGTTGCCTTTCAACGCCAGCAGGGTTTCGTACATGAGTTTAATGACGTTCTGTACGTCGTCCATGTGAACCGTTTCTACGGTCGTGTGCATGTACTTGAGGGGCAGCGAAATCAGGGCTGAGGCAATGCCTTCCGTGGCGTAGGCAAAGGCATCGGTATCGGTGCCGGTCGAGCGGCTCACGGCTTGCCGTTGGAAAGCGATTTCTTTCATTTCGGCCACAGCAATCATAAAATCCAGTACGTTGTTCTGCACCGCCGGACCGTAGCATAAAACAGGACCATCGCCACATTTCAGATCGCCCTGTTCTTTTTTGTCGTACTTCGGCGATTGCGTATCGTGCGTTACGTCGGTACAGATAGCGAGGTCGGGTTTTAGGCGACGGGCGATCATTTCGGCACCGCGCAGGCCGATTTCTTCCTGAACTGCATTCACTACGTAGAGCGTGAACGGCAGCGTTACGTTGTTTTCTTTCAACAAACGAGCCACTTCGGCAATCATGAATCCGCCCATGCGGTTGTCCAGCGCCCGACCAACGTAGTAGCGATTGTTCATTTCCGTCAGGCCATCCACAAACGTGCAGACTGTACCGACGTGAATTCCCATGTTCAGCACTTCCTCTTTAGTTGCAGCGCCCACGTCGATGAACAGGTCGGTTACTTTCGGAGCGGTGTCTTTAGCCAAGTCGCGAACGTGAATGGCTGGCCAGCCAAAAACACCTTCCACTGTGCCTTTTTTGGTGTGCAGATTTACACGCATTGAGGGCGCAATGAGGGCATCGGAACCGCCGTTACGCCGGACGAAAATATAGCCATCATCGGAAATGTAATTGACGAACCACGAAATCTCATCGGAGTGAGCTTCGATGACTACTTTGTAATCTTTACCAGAACCAATTACGCCAACAGCCGTGCCATACGTATCGACAATATATTCGTCGGTGTAGGGTTTAATGTAATCCAGCCAAATCTGCTGTCCCGACGATTCAAAACCGGTGGGGGAGGCATTATTGAGGTACTTATACAGAAATTCTTTACTGTGTTCGTTCATGAAAACTAGGAGCTAATTGCGGATTTAAGTAAACGGCGTTTCATTCACGTACTACGCCGTTCAAGATTCAATAATAAAGCAAAAGAGCCAAACGACATGCCCTTTTTTGTAATTCAATGATTGCGTTTTCTTGACTGATGGGACTACAGATTTATTTACCGCTTTGCTTCTTCGACGGTAGGTACAAAATTCACCTGAGTGCCTTTGTTGCTTTCAAAAATGAAATCGCGCAGACTTTTGCTTGTGTACGACGAGAAGTCGCCAACGATAGCCAGCCGAACGCGATACGTTGAAAACTTTTGAAGAATATCGCCCGCAAGCCGGGTCTTTAAGTCGAAAAAGTCAGGGGCAAGATTGCGCTGATGGAGAATTATTTTATCGGCTCCCTGATAGGCACAGTTTGCCAGTATGTCCAGCGCGTCATCCGTAGACTGGATAAGTACGTCATCTGACTTGACTTCAGCGATGGTTGTACCCTGAATAGTTGCTAACTCTATCTGCATGCTGATTTAGAACCCGATACGTTCCCGTTTTTCTTCCATACCCATCGAACGTAGCAAATCAAACGCCACTCGCTCGTCGTATTTGCGTTTCCAGTAGTCGGCTTCCAGACGAAGCTTGTCCAGTTCAATTTGCTGTTTTTCAACCAGTAGACGTAGCGTTTCCAATTCGTGGTGAACCACTACGTTCGGTTTTTCTTCAATAACTTGTGCGGGAATGGCCTCGTCGGTCAGTAAGGTTAAGGGCGATACGTCGAGAGCCTGCGCAATCTGAGTCAGGCGGGAGAGCGTCAGGTCGGTTTTACCACGCTCAATGTCGCCGTAAGCCGTAGTCGACAGGTTAAGTAAATCGGCCATGTTTTCCTGCGATAAACCGCGCTGGAGCCGCTGTAAACGTATTTTTTCGCCGATGGAATTTTTCATATCAAGTAACAACGATAAAATCTAAACCAAAACCGACAGGGTTTTTCGGTTTCATAACGCAAATTTGTAACGAAACGATTCTCGAACTTACACCAGCTATTTCTGGTTTTCAAATTAACGGATAGAAACCTAATTATGAATTACGAAAAAGAATTCCGCAAATTCGCCGTACACCACATGGGTCTTAACGGACTGACGGTGGATGGCTACATGAACCATACGGTAAACAACCTACAAGTTGAAAACATGACTCGGTCGGTCATTGAAGAACGGCCGATGAATTTCCGTGAAGTTGACGTGTTCTCGCGCCTTATGGCCGACCGCATCATCTTCATGGGCTTACCTGTCGATGACAATATCGCCAACATTATTGTGGCGCAATTGCTTTTCCTCGAATCGGCTGATCCGAAGAAAGATATTCTGATGTACCTGAACAGCCCCGGCGGCTCGGTTTACGCTGGTCTGGGTATTTACGATACCATGCAATACGTTCGCCCGGACGTAGCGACGGTTTGCACGAGCTTGGCGGCTTCGATGGGTGCTGTGTTGCTGGCTGGTGGTGCTGCCGGAAAACGGTCGGCTCTGCCCCACGCACGTATCATGATTCACCAGCCATCGGGTGGCGCACAGGGTCAGTCGGTTGACATCGAAATCACCGCTCGCGAGATTGTAAAACTTCGTGAAGAGTTGTACCAGATTCTGGCTGATCATTCTGGTAAATCGGTTGAACAAATCGAAAAAGATTCGGATCGTGACAAATGGATGCGGGCCGATGAAGCGAAAGAGTACGGTTTGATCGACGAAGTACTACGTCGCGAAAAAGCGTAAGCAAAATCTGCTCATAACCAGAGCGATACGTATAAAAAAGGCAGGCGTTACGAATTGTAATTCCTGCCTTTTTTTGTGTATATAGCGGAGGGTATATAACTCTTTCCTGATGGTGTGGTTATATAATCCCAGCGTGAAAACGCGCTAACTACCCATAACGATGAAACGTACCGCCCCATTTTGCTGGCTTATTGGCCTGATGATGCCCTTTTTTTGGGCGGGTTGCTCAAAGCCAGCCGAGGTTGACGGTCCTGTTACGCCGACACCAACTACCCCTGATCCTGCTACGTCTGTACGGCTGAAACAACTTCAGATTATTAACCGGGTTGCCTCGTTTGTCGATTATACGTACGATGCTCAGGGACGTCAGGAAACGGTGCAGACTTACAGCCAACGTAGTGGCGAAAGTAAAGACGAAAGCCCGACCACGCTTGTTACGTATGATTCCCAAAATCGTCTCTTAAAAACAGAAGACGGCTGGTTCACTCTTGATGCCAATAGTCACAGTGTCACGAAGAAACTGATAACTCAGTGGCAGGAATTTGCGCATCAGGGGGGTGTTATGTCGATAAAAACATTTCTGGTTGATCCGGCAGCTTATAACAACAATCCGGAAATGATAATTGAGTCGAACGCGCAGGGGCAGATTGTGAAACAGGTGCAGCAAAAAGCCGACGGTTCGACCATCGAAACTACCTTTCGGTATGAGCGTGAGAACGTAGCACAGTGCGAACAAGTAGTACGTAGCAAATCGGGAGATGTGAAAAGCCGGTCGCGCAGCCTATACGTGTATGACACCAATCCGAATCCGTTACGTGGTTTATTAGGGCCGTTTGGCGGACTGAATGTGCAGTCCTGTGCCAGTAAAAACAACGTAACAAAATGGACATCACAGAGCCTTTCACCCGATACGGGTTCAGTGCTTTCGGAAGTCAGTACGTATTACGATTTCAATTATTCCGAAAAAGGCTGGCCCATTAGCTACGAAACGCCTACGGCCAAAATGACCTATATTTATTACTAAACGTAGTGAAACAGCTAGTAGACTTGGCTGTTTGCCGCCAGATTGATAACTTTGTTTATTCCAGTTTGCTCAGACATATCGGGCTTTTTTTGCCGACTCGTAAAATTGATTGCCTGCCATCGCCGTAACGTACTGGTTATCCGTTAAATATACTTATTTACACTGCAAACGTTCATGCCACAAATAAGTTGCTCGTTCTGTGGACGACGCAAAAATGAAGTGATGGTGCTGTTGTCGGGTATCGACGCGCACATCTGCAACTACTGCATTGAGCAGGGGCATCAGGTTGTACTCGAAGAAATGCGCCCCCGAAAAAGCGAACCTTCTGAAATCCACATCAACCTCATCAAACCCATTGAGATGAAGCGCCACCTCGACCAATACGTTATTGGTCAGGATGATGCCAAGAAAGCCATTACCGTAGCTGTTTACAATCACTATAAACGGTTGATGCAGCCCAAAACCAATGACGACGTAACGATTGAGAAATCGAACATCATCATGGTGGGCGAAACGGGAACCGGCAAAACGTATCTGGCGCGTTCGATTGCAAAAATTCTCGAAGTGCCGTTCTGTATTGCTGATGCTACGGTGATTACCGAAGCCGGCTACGTAGGTGAAGACGTAGAAACGATTCTGACACGCTTGCTGCAAGCGGCTGATTACAACGTAGAAGCGGCCGAACGCGGAATTGTCTACATTGACGAAATTGATAAAATCGCCCGCAAATCGGATAACCCAAGCATCACGCGCGATGTAAGTGGCGAAGGTGTGCAGCAGGCGTTGTTGAAACTGCTTGAAGGATCAGTTGTGAACGTACCACCGCAGGGCGGGCGCAAACATCCCGACCAGCGACTCATTGCGCTGAATACTGAAAACATATTGTTTATATGCGGGGGCGCTTTCGATGGTATCGAACGACACATTACAAAGCGCGTAAATACCCGGCCCATTGGCTTCTCGGGCGACCGCCGATTAAACGATACGTTCGAGCGGGGGCATTTGATGCGGTATATTTCGGCACTTGATCTGAAATCGTTTGGTTTGATTCCCGAGTTGATCGGCCGTTTGCCTGTACTCACCCACCTCGAACCCCTCGATCGGAAGGCATTGATGCAGATTCTGACGGAGCCGAAAAATGCCATCACGAAGCAGTACGACAAACTGTTTCGCATGGAAGGTATTACGCTGCACTGGGACGATAGTGCGTTGAATTACATTGTCGATCAGGCGCTTCTCTATGGGTTAGGCGCTCGCGGGCTGAGGTCTATCTGCGAATCGATTATCACCGATGCCATGTTCGAAATGCCGTCCCAGACCGGCGTTACCGAACTTACCGTGAGCCTGGAATATGCCCAGGAAAAATTCGGAAAATCCACTACGTATCAACTACGATCAGTAGCGTAAGGAGTAGCGATAAGGCATACCTTGTCTCAGTAACAACCCTATAACATCTAAAAAAATCCCGCCGGTTGCACGTAGCAGAACCGGCGGGATTTTTTGTGTCGTTTATTTTTTTGTGTCGGCGTTAACAAATAAAGGCTTCGGCGGTTTTACCCATTGAAACTTTATTCGTTACACTTAAAACCAAATTTGTTATGAAAAAGAACTCCAGTCAATTACTGGCCAGCCTGTTCATGATTGCTGTATTTGCTGCCTGCAGCCGACCAGTCGCTTATTTTCAGCCCTCTGCCCGCGAACATTACACCCAAGCTCCCGCAAAATCTGAAGTCGTAAGGCCTATTGAAGTGACTGCACCAGCTGTTGCTGCTCCTGTCGCTACTCCTGCTGAGCAAGTGGCTCAAGCCAATGCTCAACTTGATAAAGTTGATGCACTGGTACGTAACGACAGCAAATTGGCAGCTGACAAAACAGTACAAAAACGACTGAATCGTATTCGGGCATTGGTGGCGTCAACTTCGGCTAAAGCCAGCGTAGCATCGGTAGAAAGTGGTTCGACCAAAAAAATGAATCTGATGGAGCGCATGATGCTCAAGAAGATGAACAAGAAAATCAGCAAACAACTGGCACCAGCTAATCCTGAAAAAACCATGATTAGCTCTGGTACCTTGGCTACAGGCGCCGTGCTTGTGCTGATCGGCTTGTTACTGCTGCTGCTCACCACCGGAACCGGCGCAACTCTTGGTTTAATTGCGTTGATAGTTGGTGCGGTCTTACTGCTGGTTGGTTTGTTATAACATTTAAATCCCCATCAGTTTCTATTTACCGATACCTGGTTAGAAACGTATATCCTCATCAGTTCACACTCGATTTGTAAACCATGGTTTGGAATACGGTGCCTAATTATTTTGCTCGATACTGGACTGGTGGGGATTTTTCTTTATAATTTGAGACCGTTTTTAAATTTTTTTTAATCTCAACCCAACAAACTTGCAACCTTGCAGTTGTTGTGAGAGAAAATCAATCATTCACATTAAAACGTACTTTATGAGAACGCTTACTAAGCATCTCCTTGCTGCTTTAGCAGGTCTTACATTCATGGCTTCATGCAGCCGTCCTGTAGCTTATTTTCAACCCAGTGCACGGGAAAACTTCAAATCTACTCCTGCAGCAACGGTTGCCGTAGCTACGCCGAGTGAAACAGAAGCCTTGCAACCCGCCGTCGAAAGTGTTTCTGCACAACCTGCTGAATCAGCAACGCAGGTGGCTCAGGTGAAGGAAGCGGTAAATCAGGTAGAAGCCTACGTACGTAACGATAACAAACTGGCTTCTAATAAAAAACTCACCAAGCGTATGGCGCGTTTGAATGAGGTGCTGACCGAGGCTAGCAGCAAAGCAATTGTAGCGACTAATTCTGCTACGTCGACCAAAAAGCTGTCGCTGGTGGAGCGGACGTTCCTGAAAAAAATTGATAAAAAAATCAAAAAGCACGTTGCTCCATCCGAAACGAAGGTCATGAACAGCAATGTACGGCTAGGTCTGATCATCGGTCTGATTGGCTTAGTGCTGTGGCTGTTAGGAGGAGGTAGTGTTCTGTCACTCATTGGTCTGATCGGATTCGTAGTTGGTCTGGTACTCGTTCTGATCGGTGTTATTAATTCCTAATCAACGGAATATAAGTTATTGATAATGAATCAATTAGAGGCTATTTGTCTGATTCATGGTCACGGCGTAGATGCCTCCATCTGGGATGGCATCTACGCCGATTTGGCTTCTAATGCCCTCGTTCTGAAACCCGATTTCTCCCGACTCACCAGCCACGTCTCCATCGAAGCATATGCCGAAGATCTTTTTGCTCGATTGCAGGCAACGCAGGCGCAGAAGGTGATTCTGGTGGGTCATTCGATGGGAGGGTACATTGCGCTGGCTTTTGCTGAGCAACATCCCGAGATGGTAGCGGGGCTGGTTCTTTATCATTCCACAGCTACTGCCGATGATGAAAAGAAACTGGAAGCCCGTCGGCAGACCATAGAGAGCTTGAAAACCGAAGGAACAGCGCCATTTATTCAGCAGCAGCTGCCAAAAATGGTCGCTGCTACGTATCCGTCCGATAAAACGCAGGCATTGATTGACCGTTTTCTCAACTTACCGGCCGATGCACTTGTGGCGGGTATGAAAGCCATTGCGGGCCGCCCCGACCGGACGCACGTACTACGTAATGCTACGTATCCTGTGCTTCTGCTGTTAGGTAAAGACGATCAATTAATTCCGTACGAAAAAACGGCACAACTGGCTGATTTATCACCCCAAATTCAAGTTGCTGCTATTGAGAATGCAGGGCATCTGAGCATGATTGAACGACCAGAAGAATCACTTCAGACGCTACGTTCGTTTCTGGATAAGCTTTAATTTTAGCCTACGATGTAAAAAAGGGGGAGCTTGATAGCTTCCTTTTTGCGTTTTAACCCCATTTTCAACAGATTATCCGTAAACTTGCAGCCTTATTTTATGAACAACACCGGTAGGCAACAGCGCCGGTTTATGGTTTACGCAAATGGCTGAGTTATTTAACGTTTATCCGCTTTACGACATTGAGCCCGTGCGCGCACAGGGCAGCTACCTTTGGGATGTCGATGGCACCCGCTACCTCGACCTTTATGGTGGGCATGCGGTTATCTCGGTTGGGCATACGCACCCGCGCTACGTACAGGCGCTTACCGACCAGTTAAACAAGATCTCGTTTTATTCGAACTCAGTCAGGATACCGAAGCAGCAGGAATTGGCCGACAAATTAGGTGCTCTCTCGGAGCATCCTGACTATGCACTGTTTCTGTGTAACTCAGGTGCCGAAGCGAATGAAAATGCGCTGAAACTGGCATCTTTCCACAACGGTCGGACGAAGGTAGTTGCGTTCAGAAAGAGCTTTCATGGACGTACCGCCGGAGCCGTAGCTGTAACTGATAATCCAGCTATCGTGGCGCCGGTCAATTATAATCAGCACGTTACGTTCTTGCCTTACAACGACGTAGAGGCCGCTTTAGCTGGTATTACGTCGGATACGTGCGCCGTTATTATCGAAGGCATTCAAGGCGTTGGTGGGATTCAGGTCGCTACGGATACGTTCCTACAAACGCTACGTCGTCGCTGCGATGAAACAGGTGCGGTGCTGATTCTGGATGGTGTGCAATGCGGTTATGGCCGTTCAGGAAAGTTTTTCTCGCATCAGTTTAGCGGAATCAAAGCTGATATTATTTCTATGGCCAAAGGCATGGGTAACGGTTTCCCGATTGGCGGCATCCTGATTTCACCGGATTTCAAAGCCAGCTACGGATTGCTCGGCACTACGTTCGGGGGAAATCACCTGGCCTGTACGGCGGCCGTTGCCGTGCTGGACATCATGAAAGAAGAAGGCTTGATGGAAAATGCCGCCAAGATGGGTGACTACTTCATGGATGGTATTCGCCAGATTGGCGGCTACAAAGAGTTGCGTGGGCGTGGACTGATGATTGGTATCGAATACGATTTCCCGGTTGATACGTTGCGGAAGAACCTTTTGTTCGATCATAAGCAGTTTACGGGAGTAGCCGGAAAAACAATTATTCGTCTGTTGCCTTCGCTGGCCGTTGGCGTTGATGAAGCCGATCAGTTTCTGGAAGCGATGGAAGCGTGTCTTAAGACTGTGGCTGTTTAGTTTATTTCCTGCGCGATACGTTGTTTATATACACCAATGACCAATTTTATTTCTCTTGCCGACGTAACCAATATTGATGCCCTCATTCAATCTGGTCTAGATGCCAAAGCTAATCCGTTTGCCGATCAGCATCTTGGTAAAAACAAAACCATCGGCCTGATTTTCTTTAATTCTAGTCTCCGTACTCGGCTCAGTACGCAAAAAGCTGCTCAGAACCTTGGTATGAATGTCATTACCATGAATGTCGGGCAGGATAGCTGGGGCCTGGAAATGGAAGAAGGTGTGCTGATGAATGCTGATAAAGCGGAACACGTTCGGGAAGCGGCCGCCGTAATTGGTCGTTACTGTGATGTGATTGGTATTCGGGCGTTTGCCGAATTGCAGGATCGCGACAAAGACTATCGTGAGCAGGTTATGCATCAGTTTGCCAAATATGCAGGTGTTCCGATTGTCAATCTCGAATCGGCAACGCGCCACCCCCTGCAATCGCTGGCCGACTGTATTACGATAGAAGAAGCCAAAATTGTGAAACGGCCTAAGGTTGTGCTGACCTGGCTTCCCCATTTCAAACCGTTGCCCCAGGCTGTTGCCAACTCATTTTGTGAATGGATGAACGTTCGGGCGGCAGCGGGTGAGGTTGAGTTTGTAGTAACGCACCCGGAAGGATATGAACTAGCTCCTGAATTTGTGGGCAATGCACACGTAACACATAATCAGGACGAAGCCTTCGCCGGGGCCGATTTTATCTACGGTAAAAACTGGTCTTCTTATACGCACTATGGGCAGGTACTTACACAAGATTCATCGTGGGCGGTAACCATGAACGATCTGAAACTGACCAATAACGGGCGGTTTATGCACTGCTTACCTGTGCGTCGAAATTTGAAAGTATCGGATGAAGTGCTGGATAGCCCCTACTCGCTTGTGATTGAGCAGGCAGCCAACCGGGAATGGTCGGCGCAGGCAGTATTAAAAGAAATCCTGAGTAATATTTGATGTAGGAGGTAAGATAACGACCAGACAGGAAAGTAGCCTGTTGCATATATTATACCTCCTACATCATATCACTTGCATCATACATTTAATAAAATGCCCAATACCCTTACCGTTGTTAAAATAGGTGGTAACGTAATCGACGATGCCACGGCTTTAAAACGTTTCCTGACTGCTTTCGCTAGCTTACGTGGAGCAAAAATTCTTATTCACGGTGGTGGCAAAATTGCGACGCAAGTAGCTGATAAGTTAGGTATCCAGACTACTATGGTCGATGGGCGACGTATCACCGACCAACCCATGCTCGACGTAGTGACAATGGTGTATGGCGGCTTGGTTAATAAGCAGATTGTCGCTAAACTTCAGGCGCTGGATACGAACGCCATTGGTTTGACAGGCGCCGACGGCAGCACTGTGCTGGCCAGAAAACGCCTGGTAAAAGATATTGATTACGGGATGGTAGGTGATATTGAAGAAGTGGATTCGGGCCAGATTCAGTTTTTTTTACGTCAGGATTTAACGCCCGTTTTCGCGCCGATCACCTATAACAAATCTGGCGATTTACTAAATACCAATGCCGACACAATGGCTTCCGCAGTTGCTGTCGACATGACGAAACATAACGACGTAACGCTGGTGTATTGCTTCGAGAAAAAAGGCGTGCTGAAAGATCCTGCCGATGATAACAGTGTTATCAATGAATTGACACCTTCGCTCTATGCCGATTACAAAGCTGCTGGAGCTATCAATAAAGGTATGATTCCTAAACTGGATAATGCCTTTAAGGCACTAGAAAACGGGGTGTCAAAAGTGATTATTTGCCACGCCGATGAACTGACAACCGCCCTGGAGCAGGGAGCCGGAACGACTCTCAAAAAGTAGGCCATACGTGAGTGCGTTGATCGTAATCGCACTATTTTTCTGCTAACATATGAGCAACACGCCGGATGCCCATAAAGCGCCGTTGGTAATAACTGGCGTGAAGATAATCGTAGCGGACACCGCCGTTCCAGGCCGAGTGAATGAATTTTATCTGGTCGCCAATCACTTCCGTGATTAGCCCAACATGACCAATGTGGCTGCCTTTAGCACTATGTCCTTTGAAAAGGATCAAGTCGCCGGGTTGAGCCTGCTCTTGGTTGATGGCTTCACCGACATTGCCTTGCGCTGCGCTGGAATGAGGCAGTAATAAACCAAAGTGATTGAAACAGAAGCGGGTAAAACCTGAACAATCAAATCCGCGTGTACTAGTACCACCAGACCGATATCGAGTGGATAAGTGTTCTTTGGCGAAGCTAATTACATCCTTTACGAGCGGAAGTTGTTCATAAAAAGGAGTTTCAGTTACGGTAGGTACGTTGGCTTCAGTTACGGTGGGTACACTATTTAAAGCGGTGGGTACGGATTGTGCTTTAACAATGCCAAACGAGACAGTACAAAATACTGCCAGGAGCATCTTTTTCGTCATAGAGTTACGGTTAAATGCAGGCTAAGTGTTATAAAAGTAGGCAATTTAGATAGGCGAGCCAATTTTTATGAGGAAAATTTTCTACACTTTTTTAACAAATAGCCAAAAATGAAAAAATAATTTATTGATTATCAGTAATATATATCTATGGGTCTTATACCAAATTTTCTTAGAAAAAATTATGCCAATCCATTACGATTATTTCTTGTTTTTATTAATTGGCAATAAAATGTTACTAAAAAAGGCTACTCTGCCAATTATCGCAATAGCAGAATAGCCTTTAGTTAGAATTACGCCTGGATAACTGGTTTAAAACCAGCCAGCCTCCGGAATGCGGAATGGCCAGGGTATAGATGCCAGAATTAGCAGAAGACCAATTCCATAAAAAATACCGATCAACCGATGTTTGACGATTGGTTGACTAGCTCGTTTAGAGCGCGAGTATCCAATAGTAATCAAAATGATGGCCAGCAACATACCTGTTGTATGTTCAACACTATAGAACCGGTATAATTTTTCACTCAGCATGCTGAAATTGACTTTCGGGCTAATAAAGAGGAGCACTAGTCCCAACAGAAGCTGCGTATGTACTGAAATCAGCGTAAAGAGATATAATTTACGATTGCCTTCGGTATAACCGCTCTGACTTTGCCACCGGCTGATAGCGGTTACGGTAGCAGCCAGTAACAGAACAAAGGCGATCCAGCGAAGCCCTGAGTGGGCATGTACTAATCCAGAATACATAGGTCGATTGGTTAATAGACGAAATGGTTAGGCAAATAAACAACCAAATGGTCAACTTCCACCACTGATTCGGGGTTAAAAGGTATATGATTGTTTATAATACGACCTACAGCGTAGCAACCGAAGTAGCCGACGATTGGCTGCGATGGATGAAACGATTCTACGTACCTGCCGCCCTTGCTACCGAACTCCCTCTGAGTCATCGGATTTTTCGCTTATTGACCGAACTGGATAATGGTGGAGTAACGTACTCTGTTCAGTTAGATTTTAATACGTTGGACCATTATAATACGTATCTGGAACAACACGCCGACGCGCTACGGCAACGTATTCAACACCGTTTTGGCGGACAGTACGTATCGTTTGATACGTTGCTGGAAGAACAGTAAAATACAGTTCTGCTACGTAGCGGCACAAGCCGTTAGTACTTCTTCATTATCTTCACTAGTTGCTTGGTAATCAGTTCGTAACCTTTGTCGGAGGGGTGTAACCCATCATACGTTCGGTCGATGGCTTCGATGGGGTAGGGGTATTCATCCGTTTCTGGAGAGAACGGAATATCAATGAATTTCGGGTAGCGATAATTAGCGTAAATACCTGTTTTTGGGTCTTTCAAACGCTTGAATTTGACCAGTTTCTTATGGGCCAAACTTTTCATGTGGTAGAGATCAACCACAGGTAATTTTTCATACTGCCCAATGGAGTCGATGGCGTTGGCGAATGCTTCGAGCAACTGGCCATTTTTAGCTTTGTAAGAGCCGTAAGCGTTGTTTTTGAAATTGGCTATATAGACAAAATCAACTCGCTGCATAGGTGTAATAAATACGATAGGTGCCTCTGGGTTCAAGCTGCGAAGTTTGTTCACAATTGTGCGGAACGCGCCATAGACCGTACCATTTCCTGTGTTTTGTTTGTAGTCCTCAAAACGCCCTAGCGGGCGTCCTGACCACCAGTCATTAGTGCCCAGAAAAATCGAATAAACGTCGGCTTTGGTGATCCCTAATTTTTCAATTTCCTGCGCGATTTTGACGGCAGTCCAGCCATTATGTCCCTGGTTCGTATAATGTATATACGGCAATTTTTCCGTCACACGGGTCATGTAGCCTTTGGTAATCCGGTCGCCAGTTTCGTTCCGGTGATCGTTCAGGTACGTAATGGAATCGCCAATGGCAACCCAATTCAACTTTTTGTGACTGAATGAACTGAGTAGACAAATTAGAAGGGCGAATACGGCGAGTTTTTTCATTGCTTGAATAGTACTACGTTGCAGCAGTAGTTCTCAAGAAAAGCAAAAGAACGTAGCATTCTCACATTGCCGTGGGCAACTTTTGGGCTTTTTGCCGTTTTTTATCCACTGTGAGCAGGAAGGCCGGCAGCAGAATCAAGTTCGACGCCATGCCCATCAGCAACGTAATGGATACCAGAATCCCCAGCGCCACTGTTCCCTGGAACGTAGAAGCCGTAAAAATGGCAAAGCCCGCAAACAGAATGATGGCTGTATAGAACATACTGATACCCGTGTAACGGATGGTTTCGGAAACGGCGCGGTCCAGACTAAGTTTCTGATTACGAAGCTCGTCGCGGTATTTCGTGATGAAATAAATGGTGCCATCCGACGAAATGCCGAACGCAATACTGAAAATCAGAATAGTCGATGGTTTCAAATGGATGCCGCAGAACCCCATAATACCCGCTGTTACGATGAGTGGCACCACGCTTGGCAGAATGGCGATCAGGCTCAGACGGACGTCACGTAGCAGAATGACCAGAATAATCGATACCAGCACAACGGCCCATACAGTGCTTTCGGCCAGGTTTTTCAGCAGGTAATCGTTCCCCCGTGTGAACACTACGCTGTTGCCCGTGATACTCACATCATATTGCTCGTCGGGCGAAACACGTTTGCCGGTGCTGCGGTCGATATTAAAAATAGAATCAGCTTTGGGCTGGAGTTCGCTCAGGAGCTGCTTGGTACGTACCGTGCCGACATCGGGCATTTGAAAACTGATGCGTGTGTACCGTCGGGTACTGTCTAGATACGCTTTGAAGCGATTTTCGGAGCCTTTCAGTTGAGGAACGTAGCTGGCTAACTGACTCAGTTCGAGAGCACCCGGTAAGGCAAAATATTTTGGGTCGCCACCGCGATAGGACTGATAGAAAAACTTAATCGCTTCCACCAGCGAGAGTGGCCGGGTAAACTCGCCGTATTTGCTGAATTCGCGCTCCAGTAGTTTGATTTTCGTGAGTGTCTGCGGAGTCAATACCCGGCCTGATCGTTTGGTATCAATACTCACTTCAAACGGCATGACACCCTTGAACCGGCTTTCAATGAATTTCAGATCAGTATAAATCGGGTCGTTTTTGGGAAGATCATCAACAACGAAGCCAATCGGATTGATACGTAGTGCACCCACAATCGCAGTCAACGTAACAATGGCGATGAACGTATAGATAGCCGTGCGTCGATGG
The DNA here is from genome assembly GCF_054778555.1 of Spirosoma flavus. Classification (NCBI taxonomy): domain Bacteria; kingdom Pseudomonadati; phylum Bacteroidota; class Cytophagia; order Cytophagales; family Cytophagaceae; genus Spirosoma; species Spirosoma flavus. The sequence continues at coordinate 202,953 of NZ_BAAGZL010000003.1, read as the reverse complement.
TGCACCAATTGATTTACCCAATTCAGAAAACCACTGATCTGCCGACGTTCGAGGTGGCCGCGTTGCTTTACAGAAGGCTCTGGTAAGTAGCTGAATATGATGGGAATCAGCACCAGCGACACTACGTAGGTAGTCATGATACCACAGGCTGCTACCAGCCCAAATTCGAGCAAAAGCGGGCTGCCAGTGAAGTAGAAAACAAAGAACCCGATGCTGGTCGTTACGTTGGCGAAGAACGTCGTTTCGCCCACTTTTTCGGTGGCGATACGTAGGGCGTCGGTTTTGCTACGTTGGCGATTGAGTTCTTCGTGATACCGATTCAAGAGGAAAATAGCGTTCGGTACGCCAATAACAATGATTAGGGGCGGAATCAGGCCCGTCAGCAACGTAATGTCATACCCAAACAGCTTGATATAGCCCGTGGCCCAAACTACGCCGATACCAACTACTGCTAAAGCTGTGAGAACCACTGTTGGTGAGCGGAAAAAATAAAGGAGAATGAGTGCCGTAACCAGAAACGCCAACCCCATAAAGAGCGTCATTTCTTTACTGACTTTCGCTGAAAACTCAGTACGGATATAGGGCATCCCCGACATATGCACGGTATTGTCCAGCAACTTATGTTGTCGACCAAACGAATCGGCCACGGCTTCCACTTTGCGCACAACTCCAATTCGATTTTTGCTGTTAATCAGCTTCGACTCGAACGAAATGGCCATCAGGTGAGTGCGTCCGGTGCTATCCGTAACCAATCCCCGATAAAACGGTAATCGACTGATACGTTCTCGCAAACTGTCGACTCCTGCCTGCGTCGTGAGCGGTCGCGCTACCAGCGGACGAATCCGAAACGTATGCGCCGAATCGTCACGGAGAATGCTATACAGATTGGCATTCGACACTACGTCTTTTATGCCTTCAATGCGTTTGATTTTCTGGCTCAGCGCATACCAGTCGTTAAAAAAACGGAGCTGGTACATACTGTCGGTTTCAATGCCCAGTACCATTACGTTGCCGTCCTGACCAAACTGGGTTTTGAACGTTTCGTAGCGCTGAAAGTCGGGGTCGGAAGGGGGAAGGATTTTCGCGATTTCGTAGGAGAGTCTGACTTGGCTGGCCTGGTAGCCCATGAATGCTGTACCGAGGAGTACGATGACTACCAACGTAATCCGATTCTGAAAAATAAACGACGAAATACGCTGCCAAATCATGCTTTACTAACGCAAAGTAAGGCCGCAAGGTACGCAAAAACGGTCGTGTTTAAGAAAATTAAGGCTAATCGTAAACCATTCTGGTACTCTGAAATCAAGTAGCCGGCTTATATTTTCCTAAGGGCGTATTCTCAAAAAAAGGAAAAATTGGATAATAGGTGGATAATGACCAATTCCTTACTTTTTAGCGATAAACTGAGCCGTTAGCCTAAACAAAATCCTATTTCTGTTGATTATACTAATTAAGATAAATACAGTTAATCCATCTCTAAATATGAACCCATATAGCCTCCGTACCGAAACGGCCACCAATCTACATACCGGGCACCCAGGGTCGGATGCGTCATTTGAGTACAACCCAAAGAACGTAGCGTTTATTGGTGATTACCTCCCTCGCCAGTGCGGAATTGCTACGTTTACATCTGATCTTTATAAATCCTACGACTCATTTATTCCGGATGCGAAGGCGCTTGTTGTTTCGGTTAACGATACACCTGAAGGATACAATTACCCCAGCGAAGTACGCTACGATTTTTACCAGCACGATCAGGACGCGTATCAAAAAGCCGCTGAGTTCCTGAATGCGAAATCTGTAGACGTAGTATGCCTGCAGCATGAATATGGTATTTTCGGTGGACCTGCCGGGAGTTACATCCTGACGCTGCTCCGGAACCTGACCATGCCCATTGTTACTACGTTCCATACCATTCTTAAAAACCCCGACAAAGATCAATTGGTAGTTCTGAAAACCATTGCTGATTTATCGTCGCGGGTGGTTTGTATGTCGGAGAAAGGGCGTGATTTTTTGATCAATATTTACGAAATTCCTGAAGAAAAAATCGATCTGATCGCCCACGGTATTCCCGATATGCCCTTCGTCGATCCGCATTTTTACAAGGATAAATTCGGCATGGAAGGCAAACAGACGCTTCTTACGTTTGGTCTGTTATCGCCCAACAAAGGCATTGAAAACGTAATCAAAGCGCTTCCACGTATCGTTGAGCAGCATCCGAACGTAGTGTATATGGTGTTGGGAGCTACGCACCCGCATCTCATCAAGCACGAAGGCGAAGTGTATCGCGACAGTTTGAAAAAACTAGCCGCTGATCTAGGCGTTCGCGATAATATCCGGTTCTATAATCAATTTGTGGAACTGGATGATTTACTGGAATATCTTGGTTCGGCCGACATTTATATAACGCCTTACCTCAATCCGGCGCAAATTACGTCTGGTACGTTATCGTATGCGTTTGGTTGCGGGAAAGCGGTTGTTTCGACGCCTTACTGGCATGCCGAAGAGTTATTGGCCGATGGTCGGGGTGTATTGGTGCCCTTTGGCGATCCAGAAGCTATTGCCACTGAAATATCCCGTTTGTTGACCGACGAGCCTACTCGTCATGCTATGCGGAAAAAAGGCTATCTGATGGGCCGCGAGATGATTTGGGAACAGGTCATCAAAGCATACAACCGCTCATTTGGGAGAGCCCGCCAGGAGCGCATGAGCATTGTTGGCAATCAGGCACCTTACACAATGGGAGCGCACAGCAGCTCCGTTTTTAAACTTCCCGCCCTTCGGCTTGATCATTTATTCCGGTTGACGGACTCAACCGGTATTGTGCAGCATGCGCGTCATCACCTGCCCTTTTACGACGAAGGTTACTGTACCGATGATAACGCACGGGCTCTGATTTTGGCGCTTAACCTGCAAAGCATTGGCATTACAGATACTCGTCTGGCGCAGGTTGTCGATACGTACTGCGCATTCCTGAATCATGCGTATGCCGATGATCATCGCCGGTTCCGGAACTTTATGAGCTACGACCGGCGCTGGCTGGAGGAGTTTGGCTCGGACGACAGTACAGGTCGGGCCATATGGGCGCTAGGTTGCTGCATTGGCCGGGCTTCCGATCTGAATTCGGTAAGCTGGGCAATGAATCTGTTTGAGAAGGTATTGCCTAGCATTAGCGAGATGACTTCGCCCCGGTCGTGGGCTTTTGCGCTGCTGGGTATTTACAATTATCAGCAACGGTTTAACGACGATCGGCTGGCCAAAACGATTCAGCGACGATTACTCGATAGATTAGTGTTCCGTTACACTGAAACGGCTACCGACGAATGGCCCTGGTTCGAGAATACGCTTTCGTACGATAACGCGTTGCTAGCCCACGTGATGATTCGTTCGGGTGAGGAACGGCTCGTTGCGATTGGACTGAATTCGCTACGTTGGCTGATCGACCTTCAGACAGCGAAGCAAGGCCATTTTCAGCCGATAGGTTCCAATGGCTTCTATACGAAAGGCAAACCTCGCGCTTATTTCGATCAGCAACCTCTTGAAGCACAGAGCACGTTATCGGCTTGCCTGGCGGCTTTCGACGTAACAGGAGATGAAGAATGGCACCGTACCGCCATCCGAATCTTTACCTGGTTCACTGGCCTCAACGATCTGGGATTGCCACTTTATGATCAGCAAACAGGTGGTTGCCGCGATGGGCTGCACATCGACCGGGTGAATCAGAATCAGGGCGCTGAATCGACGTTGTCGTATCTGCTGGCGCTGGCTGAACTTTATTACGTTCAGAAACAACGTACTACGTTAAAGCCAGTAGCTGCTACGTCGTCTACGTTGGTGAACGCGTAATTTTATAAACGTAGTGACCACTACTGGGGCCAGGACGTCGGAACAAAATGTCGTTATTTGTTAGCGGCTATCTTGATTTCGGCGTCTTTGTCGTTCTATTTTGTGTTCAGAAACACCTGATTTTTGCCAAATGAGTATAAAAGCCACGCGAACTGGTATTGTGCTTCAACCGGACCCTACCCGAGTTCTGTTTCGTCCGTTTGAGCTGGGTAGTACGACCCGAACCCTGAAAATTATTGCCCGTGTGGGTAGTATGACTGATGAAGAAGTTGATAGTAAGTTGGATGAAGTCGTTCGGGAGTTTGGAGGGCGGCATTATAAACATGAGCGGTTTCTGCTTCAGCGCTTCGAACAGATAAAAGCTCATCTGCTCACCGACGAACCGCTCACTGAAGACCGCAAATTGTTGCTGGGTGCGTATTTCACGATGGAATATTCGTTGGAGTCGGCAGCTTTGTTTAACCCATCCATGATCTGGCACCCCGACCAGACGAACCTGCCGCCAGGTTACAAGCGATTTATTCTGAGCCTCCGGGCAACGGGCGAAGGGCACGTATCGTCTATCTCGTTCCGAACGGGCTACATCGATGAATCGGGGAAAATCATTGTCCGAAAGCCGTCGCGGTACGTTACGTCTCCGGAAATTGTTCCCAACCACCGATTCAAGCGTTCTCTTTTCGAACGGAAACTTTATGAGCTTCGGCTGGAGAACAGCATTCAGGAAAAAATGATGGCGGGCCTGGGTGACGAATTTAGTCTCACTGAACTGGATGCACAGGTTAAACGGGTGTTGGCGCAGTACCGATACAACGCTGAATATGAGACTATTGCGGGTGGTCTGCTAGCACTGGCCAAATCGAACTACGAAATTCACTTCGAGGAAGACCAGAGTCTGGACGAGCGGTGTATTTTCCCGACTTCGCCCAACGAAACAAACGGTATCGAAGATGCTCGTTTTGTGGCATTTACAGATGATGATGGAGACGTAACGTATTATGCTACGTATACGGCCTATAATGGTCGTGTTACGTTCCCGCAACTGCTCGAAACCAAAGATTTCTCCAATTTCAGCGTCAGTACCCTTAACGGGGCTGAGGTTTCGAACAAAGGGATGGCTTTGTTTCCACGTAAAATTAATGGCAAATACGCCATGATTTCGCGGCAGGACGGCGAGAATATCTACCTGATGTATTCCGACGACCTATACTTCTGGCAAACGAAGGAAATGCTCTTGAAACCAACGTATCACTGGGAATACGTGCAACTTGGCAACTGCGGATCGCCGATTGAAACAGAAGCGGGCTGGCTGGTGCTTAGTCATGGCGTAGGCCCCATGCGGAAATATGCGATTGGCGCTTTCTTGCTTGATCTGGAAGATCCCAGCAAAGTGATTGGCCGCACGGTTGAGCCATTATTAAGTCCAGACGAAAACGAACGCGAAGGCTACGTACCGAACGTGGTGTATAGTTGCGGGGGCCTCATCAACAACGGCGAACTCATTATTCCCTACGCCATGGCCGATTACGCAAGCAGTTTTGCTACCGTAAATGTGAAAGAATTACTGGCTGAACTCACCGGCCAGAAAGCTTTGGAACTGGCTCAGATTCAACAATTGGAACAGACCATTGAGAATAAGTGACGCGATGTCAACCCGAAGTTGGTGATTCCTGACTTCGGGTTGACATCCGTATCATTCTTCTAGATAATCAAGATCTTTTTTGAACGTTTCGTCGAGAGAAGAGAGAGCTATTATCGCCAGTACCATCGTCAGCAAACCGACCGCCAGCGCACTGTAAATTGTGCCCAGTGATGGCTTCAGGAGGACGAAAAGCGAACTTAATGGAATGGTAGCACCACGGACAAAATTGGGTACAGTGGTTGCTACCGTGGCACGGAGATTAGTACCAAATAGCTCGGCGGCTATCGTAACGAACAATGTCCAGTAGCCATTGGCGAATCCTAAGCAGACGCAAACAGCATAAAAAACGGTAAGATCGCTCAAGGGGGCTAGCAGATAGACCAGCATGAACACGAGCGAAAGCAGCATAAACAAGCGAATGACCCGCTTGCGGCTCTGCATCGACTGACTCATGAAACCGCTGACGATATCACCCAGCACCTGTCCCGAAAAACTGAGCATCACCGCCTTACCAGCTACTACAGGAGCGCTCAGCCCCAACGCTTTACCTAACTCCGGTGAAAATGTAATCAGAATACCCACCACAAACCAGATGGGCAGCCCAACGAGGATGCATTGAACGTAGCGTTTCAGCCGATTGCCATTGGTAAAAAGCATACCCAGACTTCCGCGAGCGATGGCCCTTTGTTTGGTTTTCACGTAAAGTCCCGATTCCATTACGTTGATACGTAGTATCAGCAGCAGAAGACCCATTCCTCCACCAATAAAATACGAAATGCGCCAGTCGAAAAGGTCGGCCATAAAGTACGCCAGAATTGCCCCAATGACACCCATCGTAGCAACCAACGTAGTACCATAGCCACGAATTTCTTTCGGTAACGTTTCGGTAACCAACGTAATACCTGCGCCCAGCTCGCCCGCCAGCCCAACGCCCGCAATGAATCGAAGAATGACGTACTGATTCAGCGACGTAACAAAACCGTTGGCTATATTGGCCAGTGAATACAGTAGAATCGAGCCGAACAGTACGGAAAGTCGTCCGCGTCGGTCGCCCAGAATACCCCAGAAAATACCGCCAACCAGCATACCCGCCATCTGACTGTTCAGCAGAAGGATTCCCTCGCTCAAGAGTCGGTCTCCGTCGATGCCAAGGGCTTTCAGGCTCGGGACACGTACCACGCTGAATAAAAATAAATCGTACATGTCGACCAGATAACCGAGGGCGGCCACCAGCACAGGAAGTTGTAAAAGATGGCCGATAACAGACTTGTCTGTCGGTTCGGGAGTGGTAATTGGTTTCATCAGGTTGTAGGAATTTCGGGCAAGAGAAGAGGTTATAAAGTTATAGAGTTGTAAGGTTATAGAGTTAGCTGCCTTATGGGGATGACTCCTGCGTCAGCCAACTTTATAACTCTACAACTCTATAACTTTACAACTCAAACAATTACACTTTTTCAGGCACCAAAAACGGCGCACGGTATTTCCGGGTGAGCATCTGATTGGCTTCCTTATCACCAACAAATACTTCGTTTTTGGGATCAAAATGAAGCGTACGTCCTAGTCGATATGCAATGTTGCCCAGATGCGCAATGCCTGAGGCTAGGTGCGCCGTTTCGACGGGACCATTCTGCTTCGATTTATCGCGCGACCGTACGCAGTCGATGAAATTGGCGTAGTGATCGCCCCCTTCGTTGCGCGCCGGACCGGGTGTCCGTTCTTTACCCAGGAAGGTTTTGTAATCCGAGTAGCCATTGATAACCATATAGCCTTTGTCGCCGTAGAACAGGTTACCGATTTCGACTCCATCTTCCTTGTTGGTCATCCACGGGCGAACCTCAAACTGAATGACTTTGCCCTCTTTTGGGTATTTATAAACAGACGTGAGCGTTTCGGGCGTTTCCTTACAGTCTTTCCACAAAAATTTGCCTCCCGCCGATGTGATTTCTTCGGGCAAACCTACGTCTAAGCCCCACATACAAAGGTCGGTTTCGTGAATGCCCTGGTTGCCAATGTCACCATTGCCATAGTCCCAGAACCAGTGCCAGTTGTAATGAACGTAGTTTTTGCTGAACTCCTTTTCCTGGGCGGGTCCTTGCCACATATTCCAGTTGAGTTCGGATGGAACGGGCGATTTACCCTGATCGCCAATGTCGGGACGCCATTTATACACCAGACCACGCGCCATATAAACCTTTCCAATCAGACCGTCGCGCAGGTGCTTGATGGCTTCCTGAATGGCGACCGAGCTACGTAGCTGAACCCCGTGCTGAACAATCCGATTGTATCTATGGGCCGCTTCGACCAGTTTCCGGCCTTCGTAAAGGTTGTGCGCGCCCGGTTTTTCGACGTACACATCTTTTCCCGCCTGACACGCCCAGATAGCCGCCAGTGCGTGCCAGTGGTTTGGCGTCGCAATGCTGACGGCGTCGATGTTTTTGTCCTCATACACCTGTCGCAGATCAGCCATTGTCTGAACTTTGCGGTTGTACTTCTTTTCAAACTCAGCTGCCCGCTGCTGCAATACGTTGCTGTCAACATCGCAAAGGGTTACCACTTCTACGTCTTTCAATCGCGAAAAACCCTGAATATGGTCTTTCCCGCGACCGTTTACGCCAATTACGGCCACCCGAACGCGATCATTGGCCCCAAAAGCGCGGGCTGGAATAATGGTGGGAATGCTCATCACAGCCAGCGAACCTACGGCTGCGGATTTAATAAACGCTCTACGAGACTCGGTCTGGCTATTCATGTTAGTTCAATGAATAATGGTTAAGGAGTGAAGGCCCCGACAGGCTGAGCCTGTCGGAGTTGCGTCAGCGACTAACTATAAACTATCCGGCAACTCCGACAGCCGGAGCCTGTCGGGGCCTTCACTCCAATAAAGGTTTGGAACGGGTAAAACTAATCGGGGATGCTCAACTGATTATCAAAATCTTATAAACGTGGTATGGTCATGCCTCCATCAACCATAATCACCTGGCCAGTAGAGTAGGGGAAGTCGCCCCGCGCCAGAGATGTTACGACTCGTCCAACATCGTCGGGTTGTCCCCAGCGTTTTTGTACGGTAAGTCCATTGGCAATCAACGTATCATATTTAGACGTAACGCCCGCCGTCATATCGGTCTGGATAATACCTGGCCGAACTTCATACACTGGAATGTTAAACTCGCCAAGCCGGGCTGCAAAAAGTTGTGTTGCCATACTTAGCCCTGCTTTCGCTACGCAGTATTCACCTCGATTAACCGACGCAACCGTAGCCGAAACCGACGATACGTTGATAATGCATCCTGCGAACGTAGCGTCGTTACGTTGCTGCTCAATCATCCAGTTGGCAGCTGATTGTGTCAGAAAATAAGCGCCTTGCAGATTGGTCGAGAGAACGTAGTGAAAACTTTCTTCGGTGGCTTCCAGAATATCGCGCCGTTCTTTGGGCGCTACGCCAGCATTGTTCACCAGTACGTTTAGCCGCCCAAAATGGGCCTTTGTTTTTTCTAGCATGGTAAGCCGATCTTCCGGTGAAGCAATGTCTCCGGGACAGTAAATGACTTCGGCACCTAACGTCCGCAAGCCTTCCAATGCTTCCGTTACGGCTTCTTCAGGCCGAACGCCGTTGATGGCAAGATCGAAACCGGCTTTTGCCAGATGCTCAGCAATGCTGTACCCAATCCCCCGACTCCCGCCGGTTATCAATGCTACGTGTTTCATTAGCTATCTTTATAAGCTTTGAGCTGCTCAGCTTCCGGGCTCTTTTTATACAGTGGGTCCAGCGGGTAGCAGCCCGAAATCAAACCGTTACGTGGCGCGGTTGTGCAGTCAGAAAATGTACGACAGATGAGGTTTCGAACCAGTGTTTTACCAATTGTCATGTCGGCGGGCATGGTTGGATAGGAGAGTACCATCCGACCAAAACCGATGCTGTCGGCCATGGAGTTACGTAGTGCGTACTGTGCTACGTTAGGCAGCCACTCCTGCAAATACGAATAGCCGGACCCGATAATAACCAGTTCGGGAAATGTCTGCTTCAGTTCGTTTGTTATATCGAGATGACGTTTTACGCCGATAAGCGGGTCTTCGGGTGGAAGGTAACCGTCAGATGGCGGGAACAGCGCTGGGCGTGTCAGGTGAGGGTTGTAATATGGACTGCCTGCTGTAATGCAAATGATCTGAATACCAAGCGATTCGGCCAACGCTAAAAATGCTTTCGTTTCTGTGAGATCAAAACTCAGCCCGTTCGGTTGACCGCCGAATGCAAAACGATACTGATCCGCTTCTTCGGGAACGCCCGTGCTGGTTGGTCCTTTTTTGAACGGAAGCATATCGACCGCACTCAGCCGGATACCCATTTCTAGCCCTGGAGCGGCCTCTCGGATGCCCGCCACGATGTTACGTAGGTAGCGTGTACGGTTTTCAAAGGAACCACCATATTTTCCCTCCCGACTGACCGCACTCAAAAACTCGTGCCCCAAATACCCGTGGCAATGCTTTACATCCACAAAATCAAAACCAGCCTTCTGCGCCAGCACAGCTGCATCGACGTAGTGTTGAATAATTTGGTCGATGTCGTCGTCCGTAAGTGTTGGGTAATCGGCCGGCATGCCGAATTTGCCGTTCAGAATCGGGTGGCTATACAGAATTTTCGACTCAAATTTTTTGTGGCTATTCGGTTTGCAGAATCGTCCGGAGTGAGTGAGTTGTAGGCCAATCACCAACCCGTCCGTATTGCCGAACGCCTGTGTATGTTCGTCCAGAATTAATTGCCGCAATGCGACAAAATCATCAAACGTATCCTCATTGAGTACCAACTGATTCGGGTTGGCTTTGCCTGAGTGACAAACGGCTACAGCTTCGCAACCGAACAGCAGTTTAGCTCCACTAATGGCAAATTTCTTCCACCGATTCCGGGTAAAATCCGTCGGCCTACCGTCGGTAGTTCCATCCCAACCTTCCATCGGTAAAATGCAGAGGCTGTTTCCAACCGTTTTGCCCGATTTTAACTGAATTGGTTTGTTGAATGGACTTTCATCTGGAGGCAACAACGTATCATCAAATGGTAGGTCGATTTGATGCGTTGTCAGGTAATTTCGCAGATCGGTCGCCGTTTTCATCTGCGCCATCCGCGGAAACTGGGGTTTATATTTCTCGCTCATTTTATTGGCAGACATGGTCCGGCAATCCGGTTGAAAAAGGTATAGTAGGGTTCGTTACGGATGATACGTTGCACATACAGCGCGACTTCGCGAATGTGATAATCACCCCACATGCTCGATTCGCCATTGGCGATTTTGCTGCCCGGCGGTACGTAGTCCCAGCCATTCGGTTGATGGTAAATCGAATGCAGAAGCAAACCCTGATGCGTCGGCGATGTACTGAGATAAGGCTCTTTCAGCAACGTATCAAGTGCTGTCAGCCCTGCCTGAACGTAGCGCTGGCCCGACGTAGCATCGCCTTTCTCCGTTAAATAGTTGCCCAAACGTAGCAAGCCCTGCACACCAATGGCCGCAGCTGTACTGTCTACCGGCTCAAACTCGTTATAGGGATCAGCTGGGCGGTTAAGGTAATCGCCTAATTTGTACAGATTTGGCGCTCCCGCATCCCAGTACGGAATGCCGTCGGTTGGGGTATTTTCGATGAAGAAATCACACGTTGCAGTGGCCGCTTTGAGCATGTAAGATTCAATAGTACTACGTCCGCCGAATGGCTCTAATTCGGCGTCGGAACACGTAGCGAGCCATTCGAGTTGTTCGGTGAAACCGCACATGGCCCAGGCTAAACCGCGCGTCCACGTAGTGAAACCCGAATATCCCTGCTGCGAATTCGGACACCGAAAATTGCCATCCTTCACGTTAAAAACGCTTTCGTGGGCGGTACGTCCCCACATATCGTATGAATCGCGGCCTTCCCCGTAAAATACAGAGTAATCGGCGGTGGCTTTGATGTGCTGCAACGCACGTTCAAGCAGACTGATTTTTACATCGCCTTCGCCCTGAAAAACATGGCCTAACGCATGACTCAGTACCAGCGCTCTGCAAGAACGTATCGTGTCGACAAACAGCGAATGGGGACCGTTGAACGAGCTGATGAAGCCACCGCTTTTAATGGTTGTCCAGCGGCTGGCCTGTACGGCACCGGAGATTTTTAGCGCCAGTTCGTAAAAATTGGCTTCCCAATCATTCGTCGGAATCCGGCCTTCGCGCATGAGACGTAGCAGATTTCCATACGTACTGACGTTGTTGAAGCCGTGGTCATGCACGCCGATATGGCTCACGTGTGGAGCCATGACACGTAGTGTCTGCTCACGACCCATCTCCAGAAAACGCGTATCGTTAGTAGCGTCGAACTGCAAAATGGCCGACCCAAACTGAAAACCCTGCGTCCATTCTGTCCAGCCGCGCGTACTGTATTTTCCGGCCACCGTAAACACCGGTGACCCTTTTGTTACGTCGTATTCCTGATCAATAAGGTCTATTTTCTGACCGGAGAGTTCCCAGAAACGGGCAAGCTTAGAGGTGAGGTCGGTGGGTTGAATCGAGTGGTTAATCTGCATACAAGAAAGGTAGCTGTTGGGCAACAAAGCCAAAAACTGCCTAAACCTTACTCACTACCGACGTTCATACGTAACGAAATCGAAGGAAACGGCGTGTCGTTCGTCTGCGGGGTGGGTGATACGTTCCATTTCCTGCCACACGCTTTTGTCAAATTTGGGGAAATACGCATCTCCCTCGTAAGCCTGATGAATTTCAGTTAAATACAACGTAGTAGCGATGGGAAGCGCCATTTTATAAATCTCAGCTCCGCCAATCACGAAAATTTCGCTGTTGTTAATTTGTTTCGCTACGTTAACCGCTTCCTCAAGCGTATGCACCACCGTTACGTTTTCAGTCTTAAAGTCCTGATTACGTGTTAAAACGATATTCGTCCGGTTTTTTAAAGGCTTACCCAGCGATTCCAATGATTTACGGCCCATTATTATGGGGTGATGGCTGGTTTTTCGCTTGAAAAACGCAAAATCGTCGGGCAGATGCCAGGGTAATTCGTTGTTACGTCCGATGACGCCGTTCTCAGCCACTGCCGAAATGAGACTAATTTTCATGATTTATAATGAGCGAAAGAGCGAATGAGTGAAACCGGGCCGCCGGAGCGAAAACCATCCGACGCTAGTACCATTCGGCAGAATCGCTCTTTCACTCATTCGCTCTTTCACAATTTTTTACGTCTTTCCATCAACTCCCGCCAGGTAGTGACGATGATGCCTTCTTTATCTATATATGCTTTTAGCGCCGGGTCCATCATGCCGAGCATATCGCCTTTGCGGCTTTGGCCTGTACTGCTAATCAAGTCAAAAGTGGGCGTTGGGGCGGTGCAGTGCATAATGATGTACGTTAAACCGGGTTTTGCTGAGTTTAACAGTTCGATGAACTTCCCGGTTTTGAATTTTTGTAATGCATCGTCGCTGGCTCCGGCGGGTAGGTTATTGCTGGTAATACTCCCGTCGAGATCGTCCAGAACCGGCAAACCAGCATCCCAAAGCTGCTTCCCGACCTGTTGGATGATTGGCTGCATATTGGCGGCTACTTTGTTAGTTTTGGTAATCAACGTAGCGTGCCCACCCGGAAACAGAATCGGGACTTTTTCCTCAATCGCCACCTTAACGTAGCGCGGTAAAAATTTCGGTTCGAATAACGTACCCATGTGCGAATCCATATGGGTTGGCTGAAGACCAAACGCCCGGTACTGAGCCAGTTGTGCACGAACTTCTGCTTCTACTTCATCGGCCGATGCGTGTTCCACTACCTGTGCCACGGCGGGCCAGAAATTGCCCTGTTCGTCGTACAAACCGGGTGCTTTTTCTTTCTCGACCAGCGGGTGCCAGCGGTAATTTTTCCATTCCGACGTTAGTGTCAAATGAACGCCAACATCCAGATTTGGTTTTTTCTTGAGGTAATCAAAGAAATGAGGAACCCAGCCGCAGGGCATCATCACGCTAGCCGAACTGGCGATACCTTTATCGAACGCATTAATGGTTCCCATGTTCGACTCGTAGCTCATACCAGCGTCGTCGACATGGAAAATGACTACTTTTTTGCCTTTGGGAAAGCCTAACTTCTCGGCATACGTTTGAGTATCCTGAGCGAACGTAGTAAAATGTGTGATGGTGCTAAGTAATATGCAAATGAAGAGTTTTTTCATTTCTGAACCGGGATTTAGCAGATTTAAGGATTTATAGGATTTTGTTTTTCGCTTCGAAGAAGCGCATCAATCTAATGAAAACAAAATCCTATAAATCCTTAAATCTGCTAAATCCTGGTTCATAACTTATTCCCTCGCAAAAACTCCTCTGCAGTCATGCGTCGTTTGCCTTCCGCCTGTAGGGAGTCGATCTGGAGCCAGCCATCGACGGCACGTATCAGAATTTTGGTTTTATTGTCGCTATAAGCCTCGCCCGGTTCGGCGGCAAAGGGCGACTCGTTGGCCAACGTAGCACCGAAAATTTTGAAAACTTTGTCGTTGATGAGTGTCCAGGCGCTCGGGTAAGGCGACAAGCCTCGTATAAAATTTCGGATGGCAATTGACGGTTGATTCCAGTTGATTTCGGTGGTTTCGCGGCTCAATTTAGGAGCCGGACGTAAGTTATCAGCGTTAGTTTGAGTATTGCGTGGATACTCGCCTGATTCGATAGCCTGGACTGTTTTCAAAACCAGATTGGCCCCACGTTCCATGAGTCGGTCGTGCAACAAACCCGCCGTGTCGTCGGGATAAATGGGTTCAGAATCCTGAAAAATCAGTTGGCCGGTGTCAATTTCTTTTTCGATGAAGAACGTAGTGACGCCCGTTTCGGTCTCGCCGTTGATGATCGCCCAGTTGATGGGAGCCGCACCTCGGTAGTTTGGCAACAGCGACGCGTGCAGGTTGAACGTACCGATCGTAGGCATTGACCAAACGACTTCGGGTAACATTCTAAAGGCAACAACCACTTGAATGTCAGCTCGATAACTAGCTAGTTGTTCCAGGAAAGCTGGCTCGCGCAGTTTTTCTGGCTGGAGTACCGGTAAGTTGGCGGCTTCAGCAGCTTTTTTAACGGCTGATTTCGTCAACTGCAAACCACGGCCGGATGGGCGGTCGGGGGCCGTAACGACGGCTACTACGTGGCAACCGGCACCTAACAAACGTTGTAGACTGGGTACGGCAAAATCGGGGGTACCCATGAAGATAATGCGAAGCGGCTGCGGCATGAAGCAATAAATTAGATTTTAGCGCGTAGACTACTTACGTATTGAAATAGCCGGGAAGTCTTTCTATTTTTGTCGAACGGATGCGAAAAGGTTTACGTATCCCGTCCGAAAAAGACTGGCCCACAATGGCCTTGCCTATGCGACGAGACATTGATTATATTCCTAAACCCCTCGCTTCGAGTATTCGACGGCGATACTGACGCGACTGCAAAGAAAACCAATTTGGTTGCAGAACGGTCGGTGTACCGTTTTTTTGTTTTTAAGAGCCATCCCAAATATTGAGAATCACAGAGTAAGTTAATGTAGTTATGGGAAAAATTTCATATTATACCGAAGAAGGTCTAACGCGGCTAAAAGCCGAATTAAATGACCTGAAAACAAAGGGCCGGGCCGAAATTGCCCGTCAGATTGCGGAAGCCCGCGATAAAGGTGACCTCAGCGAAAATGCCGAATATGACGCAGCCAAAGATGCTCAGGGTTTACACGAACTAAAAATATCGAAACTCGAAGAAGTGGTTGCCAATGCCCGGATTCTGGATGAATCGACCATTGATACGTCACAGATTTCGGTGCTGTCGAAAGTGAAAATCAAGAACAAGAAAAATGGCGCCGAAATGAATTATACCCTTGTTTCGGAAGAAGAAGCCGACCTGAAAACGGGCCGTATTTCAGTCAGTTCACCCATCGGTAAAGGGCTTCTGGGTAAAAAAGTTGGCGATACTGCCGAAATCAAAGTGCCCGCCGGTGTATTAGAATTTGAAGTAGTCGAAATTTCACGATAGGCTAATGAATGGTTAATGAATCATGCCGAATGAACAATGAGCTTTGGGCTCAATTCGTGCATGATTCATCATCCATTTTACACTATTCATAATTTATGCCTTCTATTTTCTCACGTATTGTGGCTGGAGAAATTCCGGCGCATAAAATTGCAGAAACCGACGATTATCTGGCTTTTCTGGATGTTATGCCGACCGCAACTGGACATACGCTCGTTATCCCAAAACAGGAAATCGACTATTTGTTTGATCTTGACGATGAGCTATATACCGGCCTAATGGCATTTGCTAAAAAAATTGCACCTGCCATTGAGAAAGCGATTCCCTGCAAACGTATCGGTGTGGCTGTAGTCGGTTTGGAAGTGCCTCACGCACACGTCCATTTAATTCCGCTTAATTCCATGTCCGATATGAATTTCAGCCATAAACTGAAGCCGACTCAGGAGGAGTTAGCAGCTACTGCCGAAAAGATTCGGAGCTTTTTGTAAGCCGCTTTAACTTTTTTATCATTCTGAGCCGGGCGCCCGGCTCAGAATGATAAAAAATACTACATCAAAATATTATTGACCGGTTGAAGAGCAGTCGGAATCTCCTTTTCATCAAGCATTTCGCGCAGGTCGATTTCAATACCGCGACTCATACCTGTAATTGGTACGTCGTTCGGGCCACCTTCAAATGGGTTTTCAGTGCTTTCGCCCACACGTTCCATCGAGTTGAAAACCCACGACACCAGTACGCTGAACGGAATGGTGAGCCAGACGAAATGCCCTCCCAATTTTGCGAATTCCTGCAGCAGGCCAAACGGAACAAGCAGCACAAAAAGCCGAATAAAAAACAGGTTGATGCTGGCAAACTGGCGGGGGTAGGGAAAGTTCTTGATACGTTCGCACTTGCCCTGCTGGTCATATAAATCTTTCAGTAGTTGAGCCATTTCTATGTGCCGTAAGTCGGTTAATAGCCCTTGGTCAACTAATTCGCCTAGCTGCTTCGATTGCAGACTGATCAGATGAACGGCGCGGTTTTTCTTGCTCAGAACGTATTCCGAATCCTGAACCCAAAGCAGCGGCTTTAGCTCTTCTGCCAGATTGCTTTCCTTTTCCGGAATTTTATAAAATCGCTGATATTCTTCATTATAGATCTGGTGGGTATTTTCCCAGGTACGTTCTTCCCGCAATTGGAAACGTAGCGCCGTGAGCCAGGCAACATGACGCAGTATGAGTTGTTGATGGATCGAATGAAGATCTTGACCGGGAGTCGATACGTTAGCAGGGTTGTTTCGGACAAAATCTTTGACCATAATTCCCCAGGTTCGGCTGAGGTTCACAATGCCACCGTAAATCTGACGGGCCTCCCATAGGCGGCTATACGTAGCGTTATTTTTAAAACCCACAATAAAAGCCGCAGCCGTACCGATCATAGCAATCGGCACCCACGGTATGGCAAGCCACTTCCAGCCGAGAACCTGATAAAGAACAGTAGGTATGGTGGCCAATCCAATGAGCCAATAAATATCTCGCCGTGTCCAGACGATAAACTCAAATAGACTGTATTTTCTTCCTGCGTGCATACGTAGTGAATGGTAATTTTCTGAAGCTGAAGCAAAGTACAACTGAATATATAAATGCTGGGTTTTAACCAGCTATTTTCTCACTGCTGACCCATCGATGCTATGAAGTTGCGGGCATCAAAAGGGCTAATTTATTAAATTATATACCTTTAAGTAGAATGGCGTTTACAAATTGCCAATACTTTTATCTGGCTTAAAAACATAGTTATATTTAAGAGCACTTACTTAATACACCAAATGAAAAAACTTGTACTTGTACTATGCGCCCTATGGGTTGCAACCGCATCATTATCATTTGCTCAAAAGAGCGCAGAACAGGCGATAATAGACTCTATCAATCACACATTTTCGTATCAGACAGGAACTATCCAACTTAACGATGGCAAAGCAAAGTTGACCGTGCCAAAAGGATTTAAATACCTGGATGCTGAGCAAAGTAAACGTGTTCTGGTGGACATTTGGGGAAACCCGGCCGACATTGCTGCTTCTACCCAAGGCATGTTATTTCCAGTTGCCGGAGGGCCGTTGGCTGATAAATCCTGGGCGTTTAACGTTACGTATGATGAAATGGGGTACGTCAAAGATGAAGATGCGGATGACATCAATTACAATGACCTCCTAGGGGATATGAAAGAAGGAACCGAAGAGGCCAGTAAAGAACGCGTGAAAAATGGTTACGAGTCGATTGCGTTAGTCGGATGGGCATCAGCGCCTTATTACGATAAGACAAATAAAGTACTTCACTGGGCCAAAGAAATCAAATTTGGCGACAGTGCTACGGTTAATACGTTGAATTATGATGTGCGAATTTTGGGCCGTAAAGGCGTTATGAGCCTCAATGCGATTGCCAGCATGGATGAACTCCCCTTAGTAAAGCAGCAGATTCCAGGTGTGATTGGCAGCGTTACGTTTGAGTCGGGGAATAAATATACCGATTTTGATCCAAAAATGGACGAGGTGGCCGCCGTTGGTATTGGGGGACTGGTCGCCGGGAAATTATTAGCTAAAGCCGGTTTTTTTGCTCTGATTCTTAAATTCTGGAAAGTACTTATCATGGCTGTAGCGGGCGGTTTTGCCGCACTACGTCGAATGTTGGGTGGTAGAAAAGTTATTGATGAACCAGCAGGGGAAGCTTCCTGAATTTTATGGCGGTGGACACTCTGCTTGAATGTCCACCGCCATAAAAAGCACATTACCCCAGCCGGTTCGCCTTCCACTTGCTCGACGTAGTGGTTCTGGTAGCTGTTCCCAATGACTTTGGTTTAGTTGTTTCCAGCAGATAAGCTGCCAGCACAGCTGCTAATTCAGTTTCTTCAGCATCGACTTCCGGGATGAGTTTATCGGGCGTGAAATACGTAGCGACAAAACCCGTATCGAACTGACCGGAGCGAAAGGCTTCGTGCTCCATGACGTAGCGGCAAAACGCCAGCGTAGTCTGGACACCCGAAATCTGGTATTCATCTATGGCACGTATCATTTTCTGAATGGCCTCCTCACGACTGTCGCCATACGTAATGAGCTTGGCAATCATGGGGTCGTAATAGATCGGGATGGCCATGCCCTGTTCGAATCCATCATCGACCCGGACACCGTTTCCCTGCGGCCGTACATACGTATCGAGCGTACCGACGTCGGGCAGAAAATTGTTGGCCGGATCTTCGGCATAGACGCGGATTTCAACCGCGTGCCCTTTTATCTGTAAATCTTCCTGCTTGATGGTAAGCGGTTTCCCTTCGGCGATGTAAATCATCTGCTTCACCAGATCGACGCCCGTAATCTGCTCTGTAACGGGGTGTTCTACCTGAAGCCGGGTGTTCATTTCCAGGAAATAAAAATCGAGTTTATCGTTCACAATAAACTCTACCGTTCCGGCGCCGTAGTAGCCACAGGCCCGTGCTACGTCGACGGCAGCCCGCCCCATTGCCTCGCGAATTTCGGGCGTAAGAATGGCCGAAGGTGCTTCTTCCACGACTTTCTGATGCCGACGCTGAATGGAACATTCTCTCTCAAACAGGTGAATAATGTTACCGTGCTGGTCGCCCAAAACCTGAATTTCTACGTGCCGGGGCGACGTTACGTACTTCTCAATGAATACCGACCCATCGCCAAACGCCGACAGTGCTTCGCTAACAGCACGATCCATTTGTTCATCGAAATCGGCTTCCTGCTCCACAATACGCATGCCTTTACCACCGCCACCGGCGCTGGCTTTTATTAAAATCGGATATCCAATTTGGGCAGAAATCGCTTTGGCTTCGGCCCGATCGGTGATAGCAGAAGGCGTACCGGGCACCATCGGAATGTTGTAGTTGGCAACCGCAGCTTTAGCCGCCAGTTTGCTGCCCATAACTTCAATACTTTCGGGCGAGGGGCCGACGAAAACCAGTCCGGCATCACGTACCTGTTGGGCGAAATTGGCATTTTCAGACAGAAACCCGTAGCCGGGATGAATGGCATCGACGTTAAGTTTTCGGCATATATCGATGATAACGTCGGCTTTTAGGTAGGATTCCGACGAAGGAGCTGGCCCTACACAAACGGCTTCGTCGGCGTAGCGAACGTGGAGCGCGTGGCGGTCGGCTTCGGAATAAATAGCAACGGTACGTATGCCCATCTCACGGGCGGTACGCATGATACGCAAGGCAATTTCGCCCCGATTGGCAATTAGGAGTTTCTTTATAGTCATCAGCTGGCTATTCAAAGTCAGATTTAGTCAATTATTGATGTTGGATAGCCCTTACTACCAAATCGTATTCATTGTATTAATAACAATAAATGGCTGTCTATTACCAATAGTATGACAATTGACAGTCAATAATACAAAATGATTATCGAATTGAATTTTAGAGGTAGCCTTTGCGCTACCAAAAGATAACCGTATTTTTGCACTTACCTTATAAACAAACAAGGCTTTTGCCTGATAAACACCAGTATAAAGTGGATTTATTTGAGAAACTACGTAACAACTTAGGACCTATCGGTTCGCCAGCGCGTGATTTTAACGGACACCATTATTTCGCGTTCCCAAAACTAGAAGGCGAACTAGGTCCGCGTATGCGTTTCCGGGGGAAAGAAGTGCTGAACTGGAGTCTGAATAATTACCTGGGTCTGGCGAATCACCCTGAAATCCGGAAAGCAGATGCGGAAGCTGCTGAACAGTGGGGTTTAGCCTATCCGATGGGTGCCCGTATGATGTCGGGAAATAGCGACCTGCATGAGCAGTTTGAGAAAGAACTGGCCGAGTTTGTAGGTAAAGAAGATGCATTTCTGCTAAACTACGGCTATCAGGGCGTTATGTCGGCCATTGAAGCGGTGGTTGACCATCGCGATGTAATTGTGTACGATGCAGAGTGCCACGCCTGCCTTATCGATGGTATCCGGCTTCATAAAGCCAAGATGGGTGAATATTACAAATTCAACCATAACGATATTCCTAGTCTCGAAAAGAATCTGCAACGAGCCACCAAACTTGCCGCCGAAAAAGGTGGTAGTATTTTGGTGATTACCGAAGGCGTATTCGGGATGTCGGGTAAAGTAGGTAGCCTCGACAAGATTGTTGCGCTGAAAGAAAAGTACGAATTCCGGTTGCTGGTTGATGATGCGCACGGCTTTGGTACGATGGGCGATACGGGCGCTGGTGTAGGCGAAATGCTTGGCTGCCAGAACGGAATCGATTTGTATTTCTCGACCTTCGCTAAGTCAATGGCTGCGATTGGTGCCTTCATTGCCGCCGACCACGACATTATTATGTACCTAAAGTATAATATGCGGTCGCAGACGTACGCGAAAGCCCTACCAATGCCCTACGTAGTGGGCGGTCTGAAACGGCTCGAAATGATTCGCAACTCGTCGACTTTCCGCGATAAGCTGTGGGAAAATGTGCGTGCATTGCAGAGTGGTTTGCGGGAACGTGGCTTTGATATTGGCGATACGCAGTCGCCGGTAACACCAGTATTCCTGCATAATCTGGATGGTGGTGTAGCTGAAGTTGCTACGTTGACTAAGGACTTACGGGAAAATATGGGTGTGTTCTGTTCCATTGTAGTGTACCCTGTTGTGCCAAAAGGGACCATTATGCTACGTATCATTCCAACGGCTGCGCATACGCTTGAGGATGTGGAATATACGCTCAATGCTTTCTCTTTAGTAGGCGATAGACTGTCAAAAGGTTACTACAAGCAAAATATGGCCTTTTCAGCCCCAAAAACGCTGGAAGTGTCTGCCGAAGCATCCGCTGAATAGACTTTTTACAGAAAAGTTGCATTTTTCGACTATTTTTTTGGCTTGGCTATTGCGCTGTATGAGAGAATGACTAAATTTCAGCCGAAAACCGCGTTTTTAGCGGAATTTGGGCATTTTTCACAAACTTAAACCCATACGTATCGCTATGGCACGATTCGATGAAGTAAAAAATTTGGTTATGTCGCTGGAAGGTGATTTCGAGAAATTCTACGAAAAAAATAACCAAGCTGCCGGTACCCGCGTTCGGAAAGGAATGCAGGACTTGAAAACTCTGGCACAGGAAATTCGTTCAGAGGTGCAAAATACCAAGAACACCAAACCAGCTTAAGTAACAATCAGGCTGAAAAACAAAAACTCCCTCGCTAGGCAAGACCTCGGCGGGGGAGTTTTCTTTTTGGGATGTTGTATCGAAAAGACATGCCTTGTTTATACTGCTATATCTTTTCCCGGTGCATCAACGTAGCAACGCCACGAGTTGTCACTTTGCCGGTTTGCACATCCCGAACTTCGCCCAGAATTTGTGCGGTATGCCTGGCTTCGTCAATAGACTGCACCGTGAACGTAGCTTCGTAATCAGTATCGACAAACATGGGCCGCAGGAACTCCAGCGTCTGACCCAAGTATACCGAACCATAGCCTGGAAATTCCGTGCCTAGTACTTTCGTGAATACGCTGGCTCCCAGCATACCGTGAATGATTGGTCGCTTAAAGGGGGTCTGAGCTGCAAAGTCGGGATCGAGATGCAACGGATTATTGTCGCCAGTGACCTGCGCAAAAGCAGCTACGTCGGCCTGCGAAAACCGAAACGTGTACCGATGAACGGCATTAAGTCCAAATTCCATAAACGAGTGATAAACGATATATGATGAGCGATGAATGTGCTGCAAATAAAATTACTTTCCGTTGATTTCGATTAAACTCATCACGCATCGTTCATCACTCATCACGTATCTTCGTAGCCAATTATGGTTAAAGAACTGCTTTCGCTTGATACGGCGGCTACGAAGCGCGTATTTGGATTAGATGTGATGCGGGCAGCCGCTATCCTGATGGTAGTGGATTCCCATGCGACCATTGCCCTGAAAGAATATTATAGTGGGTTGTTCATCCATCATCTGCTCCCCGACGGCGTCGAATTGTTTTTCGTGCTGAGTGGCTTCTTAATCGGGGGTATTCTGATACGTTCGTACGAGAAAAAAGGCTTTTTCGATGGGCAACTGCTGCTCAATTTCTGGACGCGCCGGTGGTTTCGCACCTTGCCCAATTACTATCTGGTGTTGACGGGGATAATCGTAGTGGCTCTGCTACGTGCCTGGCGTAGCGGTCTTCAACCCATGCTTCCCAGTCAGGGTACATTGCTAAAATATTATCTTTTCGTACAGAATTTCGCTACGTATATTCCCAATTTTTTCGAAGAAACGTGGAGTTTAGCTATTGAGGAGTGGTCGTACCTTACGTTGCCGCTGCTACTCTGGGTAATGCACCGACTGCTGGTCAATCGGATTCCCCGGCAACGTATCGTTTTCTTCACCATTCTATTCGTTATAGTCGGCACTAATTTATACCGGCTTGTTTTGGCGCTTCAGGTGCCTATTTCAGAAGGCGAATTAGGGTTTCGGGGTATTGTAACGACGCGCCTTGATGCGATTTCCTACGGCGTTCTGGCGGCTTATGCTAAACACTACTTTCCCGCAACCTGGACCAATCCGGTGCTACGTGGTCGTTTGTTGATAATTGGGTTATTGCTGACAGTACTGGCCGCTTTCTCAGCCTCAATTTTCATTATTTCGTTTTACTATCAGATCGGTATTGGCGACGCTTACACATTTTATAAACGCACTTTCTATTTCCCGTTCATTGGCTTGAGCATGGCGCTGCTGGTACCCTATATGGATGGCTGGCGTACTGCAAAAGGCGGCTGGGCACGATTTGGGATTAGCCGGGCTATTACGCATATCAGCCTGATTTCCTATTCGATGTATCTGCTCAACCTAACGCCTATTATGCAGCACATCATCGAACGTATTCCTACTACGTCTCTGGCAACTGGCTGGCTGAAAGTGGGTCTATTCTGGGGGCTTGTGCTTCTTTTATCCACGCTGCTCTACAAATATTTCGAGAAACCCGCTACCGAACTCCGCGAACGTATATCTGCCAAGGAGCCAACGGAGCTTAAAGAGCGAAAGAGCGAAAGCGTGAAAGAGTAAAAGATTTAAAGAGCGAAAGAATGAAAGAGCGAATGAGCGAAAAATCGTCCAGAAGATTCGCCATTCGCTCTTTCATTCTTTCGCTCTTTAACTAGAATGGTCACTCACGATAACCCAGCGGTTTTTGATTTTGCGCCAGAGGAGCGTGAAATGCCCCTCAGCGTCGCCAACCTTTGGGCGAGTGAGGTGGAATCGTCCGATGACATACGCTACGTTAGGTGCATGAAAATCCAGTTGCAGAATATCAAATTTGAGGGTGCCCATGGAGGCCCGGTCAGGATACCGCTTTTTGTAATTGGCCAACGTGGCCTGATAGCCATACGTAACGCCCGCTTTGCCAATAAACGTGAGCGAATCGGAAGGCCAGTAGCCAACCATAAATTTATCGACTTTACCAGCGTTCCAATCCTGAGTTTGCCGTTTCAGAATGGCAAGAATAGCTCGTCGGTCGTGGTTGGCTGGGTCGGTAGTGGAAGCCTGTTGACCAAAAGCAGGTTGAATAAACAGGCCCAGCAAAGCAAGGAGAAGAAGACGGTTCATGGATTTGGGATTTTAATTAGGCGAAGGTACGTATTAAACCGTGCCGGGGTTGACCCATCTCAGGATTTCTGAAAACAGATGTTACTTCGATACGTCTTATCTTTACAGCCAAATTGCTGACAGACGATTTATGAATAAGATTCAGAAATTTTACAATGAGTACAAGCCGTATATTTTTTCGGATGGCTGGTACTACGTCTTTATCGTCGTCTTCATCATCTTTCTGTTCATTTTCTTCTCCTGATTCAAGGGAAATTTATCTCAGCACGTGGCGAATCGTTCATCTGTTCTGGCCATTATCAACCCCAATTCCGGTACTACGTCGGCCGAGCAGAAAGCGTTACTACGCGATGCTTTTCTGCGACAGGCCGATGCGTTCGGCTTTAACCCCGACGTAGTACAAACAACGCATCCCGGACACGCTACCGAAATTGCGAGTCAGGCGGTAGCGCAGGGCGTTAATCGAGTTATTGCCATCGGTGGCGATGGTACGATCAACGAAACTGCAACTGGCTTACGAAAGTCTGCTACGTCGTTGGGTATTGTTCCTATTGGATCGGGCAATGGACTGGCCCGGCATTTAGGTATTCCGCTTAAACCAATGCAGGCAATCGAACGGGCACTGAAAGGTCGGCCCGTCATTATTGACAGTGGCGAAATCAACGAATATCCATTTTTCTGTACGGCCGGAATGGGCTTTGAAGCTTACGTAGCCCATGAGTTTGCGAAGGAGCCAGTACGGGGTTTGCCTACGTATATACGTACCGCCTTTCGTTCGTTCTGGGGTTACAAGCCCCAACGATTTAACGTAGCAGGGCAGGAAAAAGAACTGTTTTCGATGACATTCGCCAATGCAGGGCAGTTTGGTAACAATGCCTGGATGGCTCCTACCGCCAATATTTCTGATGGGAAACTCGAGCAATGCGAAGTCAGGCCCTTTCCGACTCAGGCTGCGGGTATGCTTACCTGGCAACTGTTCAACAAATCTCTGAATAGATCAACGTATTGGCGCGGGCATTCCATCACCAAATCGACAGTTGAGGTAGATGGTCCGTTGTTGATCCACGCGGATGGTGAACCGTTGATTTTACCCTCTGGGAAAGCTGAGATACGTATATTGCCGGGAAGTTTACTCGTATTGTTATAAGTCTATCAATATGCCTGCTGCTAAACGTAAAGTTGTTGTTTCGCTCGATACGTATCTGAGTATTCTGGCGGTTGTGTCCAGCTTTTGCGCCATTGGTATTACGTTCTACCAGGCATATTTGCAACGGACGCAGCAATATGCGTCGGTCATGCCGATAATGGATAGTTATCTGAATGAAGACGATAGTAATAATTCTTTTCATTTAGAATATGTGTTCATCAACAATGGTGTAGGACCAGCCATTATCCAACGAACGTTAATTACCTATAAAAAGAAGGAGTATAAAAATCTGCGCGATATTGCCAGGGTTATTGTCGAGGACAAGTTAGCAGCGAAAGAAATTAAACCCGAAGACGTAGAAGATTATACCGTGACAAAAAGCGATCTCTGGCCTAAGCGTGTAATTGCTCCTGGGCAAACTGTTGTGCTTTGTAATATCGACCATAAATACGTAGCACGCTGGATGGATGAAGCCATTGGAGCAGGAGATATTCGAGTGAACGTTTTATATGAATCAATTTACGGCGAACAATGGCGCTTTGATCCTGCTACTGAACGAATTGAATTGAGAAATGAGAAGGTGAATTAATGGTAAGTTTGATTAACCAGCCTACTGATTAAGTAAAGTCGTCTAAAACGTTGACACACAGTAACTGGAAATAGTAGAAAGCAAATTGCCCCAAAAGTTCATGAAAATTAGTTTACTCGCTCTACTCACTATTCTTTCCTACGTTGCTTCTGGTCAGGTACCAACTACACATACGCTTCGCGTTCAGGGCGATACGGTCCGGTGGGAGTTTAACGCTACCAATTCCACAGAGGTGATTCGCTTCTCGAAGATGGATTCTGTGGACAATTACAATTCTCCTCAAAAGTATGAGGGTAAGCTATGTTCATGGGTATTTGCGACCGGTAACCAACGTATCACAGTTGGGCATAACGATGGTAAATTAGTGGCTCAGCGTATTGCGCTAACTGACGGTATTACGACGAAATACATTCAGGTTAACTTTTTTGGCGATTTGTCGGCTCATTTTCCAGAGTCTTATCAACGTCGATTTCGAGGAACGGTTACGTACGAAATTCCTGAAGCATACGAACTCGCTAATGTGGCGATGGCATTGACTGAAGCAGGTCAGGCCGATGCGAACATGATTCAAAAAGAGGGAAATTACTTTTCACGAGTGAAGCAGTACTTCGCAGCATTCGTCAAGCACCCGCTTATTCTGCGGTTAAATGAGCGCTTGAAAAGCGATGGCGGCAATTTTTATTATGGTGTTCGTGAAAATGCCTACGCCATGGAATTGAGTAAAGACAATTTCCCAGTTAATCGGGGAGTATACAAGGCAATCTGGCCAAGGCTTAACGATATGGCTCAATATCCTGACCAGTGGGCCGACTTCGTTCGGAAGTCAGGGTTTCGCAGGTTCTACAGTAATAATCAAACGTTTTACAAAGACGACATTGCTGATGTGACACGATTGTTGCCGGTTAAACGCATGCAATTCTGGTTAGAGGCTCAGTTTCCGGGTATACGCTATGATGGTATGCGGGTCGTATTTTCGCCACTTATCAATGGCTCTCATTCCGCTCAGAAGTTTACCGATCAGGGCTATCGGGAAAGCCTGATGTTTATATGTGATGCCAAAGGATTCAATCGGAGCCAGTATACCGAGCCACAAATTGAAGGCATTTATTCGGGTGTAGTCTTTACAGAAATTGACCACAATTTTGTTAACCCTGTCAGCGACAAGCATTTACAGGCTATTAATGAAGTGTTTAGTAATCGTGATAAGTGGACAAAAAAAGGGGATACCGATCATTACGGAGGGGCTTATGAGGTATTTAACGAGTACATGACCCATGCTGTGCACGTGCTTTACATTAAAGACCAATACCCACCTGACGTATACCAGTTAGTTCGTCAACGTCGCGTCAGACTTAATGGGGAACAACGCGGATTTTATCGTTTTGAATCCTTTCTGAACGAACTGCAACGACTTTACGACAGCAGAAAACCAGGGCAAACTGTCTCAGATTTATTTCCGGCCATATTGAAATGGGCAGAGGATGTCTAATCAAGGGAAGATCGATTTGCTGGCTTAACTTATAAAATGTGTTGAATAGGATAAAAACGAGAGTTTGACCATAGTACATTGGCAGGATGAAGCCAAGCCGTCAGGTGCGGTGATATTCGGGTGAAAAATTTTATATGAATCGATTTACAGCGAACAATGGCGCTTTGATCCGGCTTCCGAACGTATTGAATTAAGAAATGAGAAAATAGAATAAGCAGAAATTAGTGCGTTTTTAGGCTTTTCATAGCCTCCATTAATGTGCTGTATATGTCGCTGGGTTTTGAATTATGCCAGTCCGTATTGGCTTCATTTTTAGCTTGTTCACTCTCCTTAATTCTCTCATACAACCACCAAATATTTCCAAACGGGTCTTTAAATCTGGCTAAATTAAGACCATTATAAAATGGACTGACTTTTGTAACAATTGTGCCACCAGCTTGCTCGGCCCTATCTAATGTTTCCTGCGCATTATCTACATAAACTTGTAAAAAAGCGGGCGTAAATGGCCAGTCTTCTTTCGAGTCTGCCAGTAAAATCATAGCGTCTCCAATTTGAATTTCTGCGTGTATAAGCGAGCCATCTTTATCCGGTGTACGTATTGATTTATTTTCTTTAGCTGAAAAAACGCTTTCCACAAATTCAATAAATTTTACCGCTCCGCCTTTTACAAGTACAAACGGATTGACTGTATTATAATGTGGTTGCTTTTGTTGTGAAGATTCTGAAGTCATGTTTATACCTATTTAGATGTCAATTTGGTTTTTAGTCAATTGCCACTGACATTCAACGTATTGACGTAGCAGATAACTTAAATAGTATTACTCGATAGCTCTGCAAATGTTCAGCTACTTGAGCGAGTTTCTATCTGCCAGATAATACGTTCTTGAGATGGATAGCTAACCCCAATGTCATAAATCCACCTGTTTCCTTGAAAAAACGAAACGATGTTACGTAACGTCGGGTTTTTCGTGAAGATGACCGATATTTGCCCCTCCAAAACTAGACTGATTGCCAGACACTACGTTGTTTGGCGTCTCTTATCCGATGTCTCAAAAAGTTGTTCTTGCCTTTAGTGGGGGTCTGGATACCTCCTTCTGCGTTAAATATTTGTCTGAAGACCGGGGCATGGAAGTGTACTCGGTGCTGGTCGATACGGGCGGTTTCTCCGATGACGAACTCAAAGCCATTGAAGAACGGGCGTATTCGCTGGGCGTTAAATCGCACAAGACGATTGCCAAAACGGATGATTACTACCAACAATGTCTGAAGTTTCTGGTATTTGGTAACGTACTGAAAAACAATACGTATCCGCTGAGCGTCAGTGCCGAACGTATCTTCCAGGCTATTGCCGCTGCTGAGTACGCCCGCGAAATTGGCGCGTCGGCTATAGCTCACGGCAGTACGGGCGCTGGTAACGACCAGGTTCGTTTCGACATGGCGTTTCGGATCATTGCGCCCGACGCCGAAATCATTACACCCATCCGCGACTTGCGTCTGTCACGTGAGGCAGAAATTGAATACCTGAAAGCGAAAGGCGTTGATCAGGAGTGGCACAAAGCGGCTTATTCGATCAACAAAGGCCTCTGGGGGACGTCGGTGGGCGGAAAAGAAACGCTGACTTCCGACCAGTTTCTTCCCGAATCGGCCTGGCCAACGCAAATCACGAAAACTGAGCCTGAAACCATTACGTTGACGTTTCAACACGGTGAAATCAAAGGAATCGGTGACGAGAAGTTTGCCAATCCAGTAGATGCCATTCGGAAAATCACTGAGTTAGCAGGGCCGTTTGGCATTGGTCGCGATATTCACGTGGGCGACACCATTATTGGTATTAAAGGGCGCGTAGGTTTTGAAGCACCGGCACCGCTGATTCTGATTAAAGGTCACCACGCGCTCGAAAAACACGTACTGGGCAAGTGGCAATTGTACTGGAAAGAGCAATTAGCGAACTGGTACGGCACCATGCTTCACGAAGGGCAATTTATGGACCCGGTGATGCGTAATATCGAAACATTCCTGGCTGATACGCAGGCACACGTAACGGGTAAAGTGCACGTATTGCTGGCTCCACATCGGTTCCAGGTGCTTGGTATTGAATCGGAACACGATCTGATGTCGTCGAAATTTGGCTCGTATGGAGAAATGAACAACGCCTGGACAGGCGACGATGTACGCGGCTTCTCAAAAGTGGCGTCGAATCAGGTCATGATTTACGAGAAAATTAACAATCAGTGATTGGTAAATCGCGAAAATACTGCGCTCCACGGAGTGTTGCTTACCCCCTGCGCTTACTGGACGTAGCAGTCGATCAGTATGCGCGGGGAGGCTACAGCCGTCGGCAATACAGTGCTGTTAACAACGTAGCACCGGAAATTCTGCTGATGACATCGGGACATTTGGGCGATGCGTTGATTTTGTCATATGCGTTTCCGCTAATTCGGCAGCAGTTCCCAATGGCGCAAATCGACGTATTGGCGGGCTCCTGGTGTGATCCGATCTGGAAAAATAACCCGTACATCCGGCGGGTGGTACACCTGAATCACGTCACTACGAATCGTCGGCCATTGACCCGATTTCAGAAGTGGCGTGAGTTTTTTCGTACCAGTCGAGCGGCCATTCAAACGCTACGTGACACGGTATATGATTACTCGGTAGATGTCCGGTTTTCGGATTCGCCGATGCACTTTGTGTTGCCGTATCTGAAAGTCAAACAAAAAATTGGTTTCGGCACGCGTGGATTTGGCGGACTGCTTGATCATGAGTTTTTTATGCCCGACGGCGAGGTTCATAATTTCGACCTGATTCTTGAGTTGCTCAGGCCGATGGGTATCAATGCCGATCTGCGTTCGATTCAACCCTATTTTGTGCACCCAACATTGACACCGGATGCTTTGTGGCGAAAGTTGGATCGCCCGTTTCCGAGCGGAAAACCTATTCTTATTTTTCCTGAATCGGGTAATCCTGTGCGGATGCTGTCGGTTGACTTCTGGCGTGAACTGGCCAGTCAACTTCTGGCAGAAGGCAATAATCCGCTCGTATTTGGTGGACAAACGGCTTTCACAACCCAAGTTTATGAGCGTGTTTTGACTGATAATCCTGGTGCCGCTGACCGATTAGCGCCAGCCGTTGGCAAGTTAACGCTTCAGGAAATTGCCAGTTTAAGCGAACAATCGCAGGCGGCTTTTACGCTCGATTCGTTGCCGATGCACCTGTGCTGTTTAGGCTGCCCGACCTGTTCCTTTCAAAAAAACGGCATGGGTATTCAGTTTTTCCCGATTGCTAGCCAACCGACACTCGTACTGCACAATCATGCTCTGAGTAGAGAATTGGTGCTAGATCGATCTGGCTTCGTAAGCGAATACGTAACGACTTTTGAGAAACCACAGATTGACCGGGCTATGGAATGGTTTCGTGGTCTGGATGGTTAAATGAGAAGTTATAAAGTTATAGAGTTGTAGGGTTATAAAGTTGATTGCGCACGGATGAAAACTTTACAACTTTATAACTCTGCAACTCTACAACTTCAGAAAAGTATGGATAAAATCAACGTAGGAATTATCGGTGGGGCGGGGTATACAGGTGGCGAACTGCTACGTATTCTCCTGAATCACCCGTTTGTCAATATCGCTTTTACGCATAGTAACAGTCAGGCGGGAAAGCCCGTTTGGTCGACGCATACTGATTTGCTTGGCGATACTGATTTAACTTTTTCAGGTGGCGAAACCGCCGAATTAGTAGCTCAGGAAGGGCTGGACGCTATTTTTCTTTGTTCTGGTCACGGGGCATCTGCTACGTTCATGGCTAACCACGACGTATCAGACGATGTCATGGTAATTGATCTCAGTGCTGACTTTCGCGACGAACACGATGATTTTGTGTATGGCCTTCCGGAACTCCAGCGCGAACGTATTCAGGAAGCGACACGTATCGCCAATCCGGGCTGCTTTGCGACCAGTATTCAACTGGCGCTCTTGCCATTAGCGAAAGCTGGAAAATTGACCAGCGACGTACAAATTAGTGCCATTACGGGAAGTACGGGCGCTGGTCAGGCGTTGGTGCCAACAACAGGTTTTACGTGGCGGAATAATAACGTATCGATTTATAAAGCGTTTACGCACCAGCACTTAGCCGAAATCCGCCAGAGTTTAACGCAACTTGAACCTGAATTTAAGTCTGCTATCAATTTTGTGCCGTACCGGGGCGATTTTACGCGGGGCATCATGGCAAACGTATACACGCCTTTTTCAGGAACGCTGGACGAAGCGAAACAACTCTACAAAAGTTATTACGACGGCCATCCGTTCACTCACGTAAGTGATACGTCCATCGACATAAAACAGGTTGTGAACACCAATAAATGCCTGTTACATCTCGAATTGCATGATGGTCAATTGCTGATTACCAGTGTTATTGATAATTTGACCAAAGGCGCGTCGGGGCAGGCCGTGCAGAATTTGAATCTGGTATTTGGCTTCCCAGAAGACACGGGTCTCCGATTGAAATCCGTAGCATTTTAGAGCGCACAAACAGGCTCCGGCTGTTTGCAATAAATACGTTTATTAAACAGCCGGAGCCTGTTTGTGGCAAGGCTATGATCTCCACTGACCGATTAATTATCCGAAAACTTGCACTTGAAGACGCTTCATTTATTATTGAGCTACTCAATACGCCCGGTTGGTTGCAATTCATTGGTGATCGAGGTATTCGCACGCTCAACGACGCCCAGGCGTACATCCAAAATAGTGCACTAAAAAATTACGAGGAGCTTGGGTATGGGCCTTACTTGATTCATCATAAAGCAGATAATCAATTAATTGGCATGTCTGGGCTTTTCAAGCGGGAAACGCTGGATTACCCAGATGTTGGCTTTGCCTTAATGCCTGACTACATGGCAAATGGATACGGTTACGAAGCTGCATCGGCCGTCATCGAATATGCCAAAAGTGCGCTCCAGTTGCCCCGCGTTTACGGCATTACCAACCCAAGCAATAATCAATCAATCAAATTGTTAAAAAAGCTGGGCATGATCCTGGAAGGATCGTTTGCCTTCGGTCCTGAAAAAAAGGAGACGCTTTTATTCAAGTATGAAATGTAATGTATGAAGTAAGATACATGATGCAGAAAGCTGATATTACAAAATACACCATACTTTATACATCATACATTCTTTAATACTCGTACCACTCTCCCCACCACTTTTGCAGGCTTCGGCGGATTTCGGCTTCGCGGGCGTTGTGGCCGGGATCGTAGAGTTTGTGTCCTTTCAACGTATCGGGTAGGAAGTTTTGCTGGACAAAATTGCCTTCGTGGGAATGAGCGTATTGGTAATCTTTGCCGTAACCAATTTGCTTCATCAACTTGGTAGGCGCGTTACGTAGGTGCAGCGGAACCGGCAGATGAGCCGTTTGCTCGGCCAGCGCCAGAGCCTCATTAATGGCAACGTAGCTGGCGTTACTTTTGGGCGATGTAGCGAGATAGACCGCTACCTGGCTCAAAATGATACGTCCTTCGGGCATACCGATAGCTTTGATAGCCTGTACGGCTTCGGATGCCATAATCATGGCAGTGGGGTTAGCATTCCCGATGTCTTCCGAAGCCAGAATCAACATGCGTCGGGCGATGAAAACCGGATCTTCGCCAGCAATAATCATCCGGGCCATCCAGTAGAGGGCTGCGTTCGGATCAGAACCACGTAGCGATTTGATGAATGCCGAAATGATATCGTAATGTTGCTCACCGGACTTGTCATACCGGGCAATGTTCTGCTGCGCCACCGTAGTGACCATTTCGTCGGTAATAACCAATGGATCGGCGGATACGTGTGCCGAGGCCACTAATTCCAGCAAATTGAGTAGTTTTCGTCCATCTCCACCTGACAGATGTAGCAGCGAATCATACGAATCAACCGTTATATTTTTCGATTGAAGAAATCTGTCCTGCGCAATCGCCCTGTCAACAACCTGAATCAATTCGGTGCGGTCGAGAGCTTCCAGAATGTATACCTGGCTGCGTGAGAGCAAGGCGCTGTTTACCTCGAATGATGGGTTTTCGGTGGTGGCCCCAATCAACGTAATCTGCCCCTTCTCGACGGCTCCCAGAAGAGCGTCCTGCTGACTTTTGTTGAATCGGTGAATCTCGTCAATAAATACAACGGGCGGAAACATTCCGCTGGGGCGGCTTAATACGTCCCGAATTTCTTTTACGCCTGAATTAATCGCGCTCAGAGCAATAAACGGTCGATTGACGGCTTCCGCCAAGAGTAAGGCAAGCGTCGTTTTACCGACGCCGGGCGGTCCCCACAGAATCATGGATGGCAACCTCCCTGCGTTTACAGCACGACGTAGCGCACCATTTGGGCCAATAAGTTTTTGTTGTCCAATAACATCGTTAAGGGTGCGGGGACGAACCCGCTCGGGTAGGGGCGTTGAGTCTGTGTTCATTTGGCGAAGTTACGTAACGCGGACATCTTGTCCGCATGGCTGTATCGATATAACCATGCGGACAAGATGTCCGCGTTACAAACAAAAAACCCGGTAGCTAAGTTAAGGCTACCGGGTCTGGTCAGGTTTAGGAATAGACAGCGTCAGAGCGACACATTTTCGAGCGTAACATAACGCTTGAGGTTGCTCATGGCACCGAAAATCAGGTTATAAACCGATTGAATATTGATTTGCATGAGGGCGGAAATCTCTTCGTTGCTCATGTTCTGGAAATAGCGAAGATGAACCGCTTCACGCTGACGACGGGGCAATTTTTCAAGTGCCTGATGCAGACAGTCGTTTATAAACGTATCTTCTTCAAAAGCAATCATCAGGTTTTCGTGCGATGGATCGGCTCCGGGAAGCATATCGCCAACGCGACGACCATTACTCATATCATCCTGACTAATAAGTTTTTGTTCGGCGGTCAGGTGCCGAACCAATTTCCGTTTGATGGAAGCCATCAGGTAAAACCGCACCGACGTGGTAGGACCAATTGTAGTACGGTGTTTCCAAAGTTCGACAAACAGGTCGTGAATGCAATCTTTGATTAGAGCCCGATCGGTGGCAAAGTGGGCGCAGTAATGATAGAGGGTTTGAACATAATTTTGATAGAGTCGGGCAAACGCATTTTCATCACCACCGCGAAAAAGATTCCAAAGGGTTTCATCGTCGGGGCCGGTTTGGGTACGAGAGCGAGCCATGCTAGATAGGAAAAGTAAAGGTTAGGAATAGCCTTGAAGTGTGTAAACTTACCGATAAAAAATAGAATTAAAAAAAGTAGTTAAATAAAAATTTTTTTAACTGTTATTTCACTATTTGAAGAGGAGAGAAAGTAAACGTTTTTCCGTCGAATAACCCCTGGTCACTCAGCTTTAGGTTTGGAATGACCAATAACGCCATAAAAGAGAGCGTCATGTAAGGGGCTGATAACGTACTGCCTAACTCCTGTTTGGCAAATGCATCGAGCGATGCATATTCGCCGGCTACGTCGAAACCGTCATTGTCGGTCATCAGTCCGGCAACTGGTAGCGACAATAACTGCGTTTCGGGTGCGGTGGTGATGTGCAAAAACTCCCGGCGGCTCATTACGTCGGTGGCTTGTTCATCAGCAGCCTTGCCCGCAACCGCCGACAGGCCTCCTTTGGCCTCAATAATCAGATTTACAGCCTGGCAGATGCTCTCATCATCGCAGCCGACAGCGGTAATATTGTGAGAATCATGCCCAACTGATGAAGCGATGGCGCCGTGTTTCAAACCGAAATTTTTAATAAACGCCACTGCCGGGGGGGCATCCTGGTATCGGTTGACGACCACCAGTTTCAATATGTCGCGTGTCGGGTCCGGTACGATTTGGTTATTTTCTACAGATGCTTCGAGTTGAAGTTCGTTTGTGATTAACTGACCGTCTAAGGCTTCAATGACACGTATCATTAGTACTTCTCCATTTGCTTCGGCAGCGGGAACGGCAAAATCGGCGGGTGTTTTTGGCTTACAATTGAAGTGATTGATGTGTTCGCTACGTAAATCTGGAATATGCGTTTGGCCATTTTCGGCAACAAGCTCGCCATCGATGTAGGTTTGCTGCACACGGAAGTCCTTTAAATTTTTCACGACAATGTAATCAGCAGGGTCGCCTTCACGTAGCAAACCAACGGGTAGTCGGTAATGAAGCACCGGATTGAGGCAGGCCGCCCGCAGCACATTCCACAGAGAGTGTCCTTTGCCCAGCGCCCGCATCACCAACTGATTAATATGTCCGGTGGCTAACGTATCAGGGTGCTTGTCGTCGGAGCAGAACATAATTTGCGACGGAAACTCATCGATCAGCGGAATCAAGGCATCGAAATTACGGGCTGCACTACCTTCCCGAATCAGGATATTCATGCCCCGCTGCGCCTTATCGAGCCCTTCTTCATACGTAAAACATTCATGATCGGTGGTAATACCCGCGTCGATGTATTTCTGGGCATCGTCGCCCATCAGGCCGGGAGCGTGTCCGTCGACGGGTTTGTTGAAGGCTTTCGCGAGGGCAATTTTGGCCATTACGTCGGAATCTTCCTGCAGAACGCCCGGAAAATTCATCATCTCGGCCAAATATCCAATCTCCTTTAAGCCAAGCAGTTGTCGAACATCTTTTACGCTTATTGTAGCCCCTGCCGTTTCGAACCTAGTAGCCGGCACGCACGATGGCGCGCCAAACATGAATTTGAACGGAACGCGCTTCGCTTCGTCGATCATGTATTTTACGCCCTTTACACCCAGTACGTTCCCTATTTCGTGTGGGTCCGATACGGTCGCTACCGTTCCGTGCAAAACGGCCAGCCGAGCAAACTGCGGGGGGGTAAGCAGCGAACTTTCAATATGTACATGTGCATCCACAAAGCCCGGAAGCACGTAAGGAACGTCTGGACGTTCGGGACCGAGTGGCGTGATACGGGTAATTCGACCATTCTCGATGGTCATTGTACCGTAAAAAATAGTATGGTCGAAAAGATTGAGTAAGTTGGCGGTAAGCATACAGTCAGATTCGGATAAAGAGTTTTCGGCGGTACATCCAGAGAAGAATCAGGTAAAAAATGCCCAGCGCGGCCAGACCGATCAATAGCGGCTCGAACGGGGCACCCAAGATCTGAAAAATACCGTGGCCCAGATGCGTATAAAATGACGTAACAATAAAGTTGTCGATCAGGTGTACCAAACAGTAAATAGTGATGGAATTCATACCGACCACCACTAATGGAAATGCCCATTTCTGGTATTTCGCTACGTCGATAATTCCATAAAATAACGCCAGCAACCAGAAACACCAACCGCCACTAAACAGTACCCAGGCTGGCGTCCAGATACGTTTTACCACCGGACAAATGCCCGCTACGTGTAGTAAAACTCCGCTGGCAAGACAAATTACGCCGGCTATTAACAGGCGTTTAATCAAGTCACGGGCAGACATTCCTTTGCGTAGCCAGCGCCCAGCCTGCAAGCCCAGCAACATGGTTCCCAGTGTCGGAATGAAACTCAACGTAGCATATCCTCCGCCATTAAAGAGAAAAAATTTGGCGCGTGGAAACAGATTTAGAAACCACGTATCAAATGCCCAGGCCAGGTTGCTGTTTTTATTGAAATGCGCCATCAAACCTGTATAATGTTCTGACCAATCGGGTGGTACGTTAACCGCGTTGTAATCGAAAGAGGAACTGGGTGCCGGATATAAAATGAACGCCAGCCAATACGCAAACAAAATACCTCCGAACGCGACCCACGTAGTGCGGGGAGACGTATGGCCCAGCAGAAACAGAAATGGATAGCCTAAGCCAATCTGCGTCAGCGTATCCTCAAATGTAAAATTGGTCTGTTCGGCGTGGGTTGATCGCAGGAAAATGCCCAGCAAAATCAGGATGAGCGACCGACGTAGCGCGTGACCAAATTGATTCCCGAACGAATGTGTCTGTGCGGCCCGGCTAGCGATGGAATAGGGGAGGGCCACGCCAACCAGAAACGAAAAAGAAGGCTGTATTAAATCGTGGAGCGAACAGCCCGCCCACGCTACGTGACTCTGATGATGCGTAAGAAACGCCCAGAACGAACTGTCTGGAAAGGCTTCATGTAATTTATGAAACCGAAGGATTTCGGCCGCCATCAACGTCATCACAAAGCCTCGATAGGCGTCAATGGACATCAGGCGGCCGGCCGGAAAGTCGGTCTGTACATGTTTTGCCATAAACAGGGTTTAGGATTGTGAAGCGAGTTTGGGTTGAAAAGTTTTATAGTCGTAAGGTTATAAAGTTGCTATTTGCAACTGAACGCTGTAACCCTACCTTATAACTCAACAACTCAAACCGTTTCTTAGCCTTAAAACTTGGTAATGGCGGTCACATTCGCAAGAACGTTGGCGAAAGTTTTTGGTTGAGTGGTATATTTCGGGTCAATACGTCTCTTTACTATAAAAAAGTTGTCGAATGAATGCCCGTGTCCTGAAAGTTCATCCTGCCGATAACGTCATTGTGGCGTTACGTAACCTGTCGGCGGGTGAACGAATTGAATTTGAGAATGAAACGTATGAGCTTCCCTATGCGGTGGGAGCCAAGCATAAATTTGTGACCGAAGATCGCCAGCCGGGTGAGCCGATTACGATGTACGGTGTGCTCGTTGGGAAGGCCACGCAGCCGATACGTCGGGGCGAACCGATCACTACGTTCAATCTCAAACACGATGCCGATCGCTATGGTCTCGAAAAAAAGCAACCTTTCGCCTGGCAAGCTCCCGACGTAGCGGCCTGGCAAGATCGCACGTTTATGGGGTATCATCGGGCCGACGGCAGTGTAGGAACGCGCAATTACTGGGTAATTGTCCCGCTGGTTTTTTGCGAGAATCGTAACGTACTGATTCTTAAAGACGCATTTGAGCGTGAGCTTGGTTACGCCCAACCCGAAATCTACCGCGATCAGGTTCACGAAATGCTAAGTCTGTATAAAGCAGGCGAAATGGACGTCGTGAAAAAGATGCAGCCTTTTGTGGATGCCTCCCAAAATCAGACACTCCAGCATAACACTAACGCGCCAAACCGGCCTTTCAAAAATGTAGATGGTATCAAGTTCCTGACGCACGAGATGGGTTGTGGCGGTACGCGGCAGGATTCAGGTTATTTATGTTCGCTGCTGGCCGGTTTCATCAACAATCCAAACGTGGGTGGGGCTACTGTCCTGAGTCTGGGATGTCAGCATTTGCAGGTCGATATGATTTCGGAGGAAATCAAACGGCAGAATCCGAAGTTTGATAAACCGCTGCTGCTGTTTGAACAACAGGCAGGTACGGAATATGCGCTGATGTCGCAGGCCATCAAAGAAACATTCCTCGGTCTGGTCGAAATCAACAAAATTGAACGGCAGCCAGCTCCGCTTAGTGCGCTGACGGTAGGGCTGAAATGTGGTGGTTCGGATGGTTTTTCGGGAATTTCGGCTAATCCGGTTCTCGGACATTTATCTGATAATCTGGTTGCGCTGGGCGGCAAAACCGTTCTGGCCGAATTTCCTGAACTGAATGGCGTTGAGCAAGAACTCATTAATCGGACTCCTGACAATGCTAAGGCTCAGAAATTCATTACGTTGATGGGCGACTATTCAGCGCAGGCTGAAGCTGTTGGTTCCGGTTTCGACATGAATCCGTCGCCCGGTAATATTAAAGATGGCCTGATTACCGACGCTATTAAATCGGCGGGGGCTGCGAAAAAAGGGGGTACAGCACCCGTAGCTGACGTACTGGACTACGCCGAACCCATCGTTACGCCCGGCCTGAATTTGCTCTGTACACCCGGCAATGATGTAGAAGCCACTACCGGCATGGCTGGTTCAGGAGCAACCGTCATTCTGTTTACAACCGGACTTGGTACGCCGACTGGCAACCCTGTTTCTCCGGTAGTGAAAGTGTCGACCAATACCATCCTAAAAAACCGGATGCCCGACGTTATCGATTTTGACAGTGGCCCGGTTGTCGATGGTGAGCAAAGCATCAGCCAAAACGCCGACGAACTGCTGGAATACATCGTCCGGCTGGCTTCTGGCGAAGTCATTACGCAAGCCGAACGTTTAGGCCAAGACGATTTCATCCCCTGGAAACGCGGGGTATCTCTTTAAAATAGCGAAAGAGCGAAAGAGTGAAAGTGCGCCTACTCGGCCCATCACTCTTTCGCTCTTTCATTCTTTCACTCTTTATGTTTTCTCTCAAGAACAAAACCGCCCTCATTACTGGGGGAGCCAGTGGTATTGGATTAGCGATTTCGCAGACGTTCGCGCAGGCAGGCGCAAGTGTGCATATCCTTGAAATCAACGCAGAACAGGCGCAGCAGGTAGCGGCTGATATTAAGTCAGCTGGCGGTCTGGCTGAAGCACATGCTGTTGACGTATCAAATCAGGAACAGGTTGCCGACGTCATCGGGCAGATTGCCGCACAGGGACCGATTCATATTCTGGTCAATAATGCCGGTGTGGCGCATATCGGCCGGGCCGATACTACGTCGGAAGCAGATTTCGACCGGATTTTCCGCATCAATATCAAAGGCGTCTATAACTGTCTGCACGCGACCATTCCGCACTTCAAAACCAACGGCGGTGGCGTTGTGCTGAACATGGCGTCGGTGGCTGCTACATTAGGCATCGCTGACCGGTTTGCCTATTCGATGAGTAAGGGAGCCGTTCTCAGCATGACGTTGTCTGTAGCGAAAGACTATCTGGCTGATAATATTCGCTGCAACTGCATTTCGCCGGGGCGAGTGCATACGCCTTTTGTCGATGGATTTATAGCGAAGAATTACCCCGGTCAGGAAGCCGAAATGTTCGCCAAGCTCTCAAAAACACAGCCTATTGGTCGTATGGCGAAACCTGAAGAGATTGCCGCTCTGGCACTTTACCTTTGTTCCGACGAAGCAGGGTTCGTTACCGGCTGCGATTACCCAATCGATGGTGGTTTCACACGGTTGAATTCGTAATCCGGTTATGCTTTTTTGTCATTGTGACGAAGCCAAGCGGGCGGATTCGTCACAATGACAAAAAAGGTAGCTAATGAATTTTACTTACCTGCTTTCAAAAGCCGAATAGCCCGCCGTTCTTTAGTCTCGTACTGGATATGGAATAGATACGAACCGGCCGGAAGCTGCTCCCCAAATCGAATCGTCTGACCTGCTTTTGCAGCACTTAATTTCAGACGATTACGTCCTAGCTCGTCCACTACGTTCATCGACTGGATATCCCGATCGGCTACGAATGAAAATGCGTCTGTAGCTGGGTTGGGGAAGACAAGATTGTCGGACACTTCACTCAGTCCGGTTCGTGCCCCGCAAACCGTTACGTTCTTGCAATATTGCGAATACCACGGAGCGGCTGAATAATTGATTCCCACACAAACTTGTCCGCCGGTAAACCAAGGCCCAAAGCTGTAGGTTGCTTTGCCGGGTTGCGTAGGCGTTATGCTGCTGGTCGAACCAGTGCACCACCACGAGAAATTCGTCGCGTTGGCCAATTTTGCTGGATTCACTTCATAAATCTGTACCGCGTTGACCCCTACACAGTTAGGCCCGATCAAGTCATCGCCGGGATTGTTGGGCGGAGTACCAGCAATCACCGTAATAGTAACTCCTGCCGACGTAGCACTTGCTCCCGAATTGTCGAAAGCTTTGGCCGTTAGTGTATACGTTCCAATTGCTACGTTGTTCCAGCTAAATGTATAAGGCGACGTAGCATCTTCACCCAGTTTGGTCGAACCATTGTAGAATTCAACTTTAGCGATAGTACCGTCTGAGTCACTGGCGTTTGCGGCCAACGTAACAGTAGCAGGTGCGGTGAACGTAGCGTTTTGAGCTGGTGATGTGAGCGTTACCGTTGGGGCCTGATTTACAGGAGCCGGGTTGTTCACCTGAATAGTGATAGCACTCGACGTAGCGCTTGCTCCGGCATTATCTGTTGCTTTGGCAGTCAATACGTAGTTGCCAGCGCTCACATTGTTCCACACAAATTGATAAGGAGAACTACTAGTTTCACCCAACTTGGTCGAACCATTGTAGAACTCAACCTTCGCTATGTTGCCATCAGAGTCAGTGGCCGAAGCGGCTAACGTAACGTTAACAGGAGCCGTGAACGCAGCATTCAGGGCGGGTGACGTTAAACTCACCAGCGGTGATTGATTTGTTGGGTTTGTCGGAGGAGTGCCGGGACAAACCGCTACGTTCTTACAAAACTGCGAATACCACGGAGCCGCCGAATAATTGATACCCACACATACTTGCCCACCCGTGAAGCTTGGACCAAAATTGATGGTTGCCTTTCCCGGTTGAGCAGGCGTAATGCTGCTGGTCGAGCCGGTACACCACCATGAGAAACTCGTTGCATTTGGAAGCTTGCTGGCATTGACTTCGAATAGCTGCGTCGCGTTCTTAAACACACAATCAGGACCAATCAAATCCGCAGTAGGGTCGGGGCTTCCCTGACTATAAACCTGTACAGTTACCGGCGATGACGTCGTCGTTGCGTTTTGATTGTCAGTCGCTTTAGCCGTGATCGTATACGTACCGACGGGCACTCCCGTCCAGCTAAATTCATAAGGCGACGTAGCGTCTTCACCTAATTTGGTTATGCCGTTGTAGAATTCAACTTTTGCTACGTTTCCATCGGCGTCGCTGGCAGTGGCAGTTATCGAAATAGTAGCTGGCGCTGAAAATGCTACGTTATTGGCGGGCGAAGTCAGGTTAACCGTTGGAGGCTGGTTAGGTACCGGAGCCGCCGTTACCTGCACTGCCGAGGACGTTAGATTCCCGCTGCTAACGAGCGCTTTAGCTGTAAGAGAGTAACTACCTTGCTGAATGTTCGTGATCGTCCAGGAGTAAGGCGACGTAGCATCTGTTCCCAGTAACGTAGCGCCGTTGTAAAACTCGACGCCCGTTGCTGTAGCATTAGTGACGCTGGCATTGATAATCAGATTTGCGCCAATAGCAATGGTGCTATTAGTAGCCGGACTGATAATTGAGACAGAGGGCGTTGGTGGGCCAAAATCATCGGCTGGATTGAGAATGTGATCTTTCACCCAGGTTCCCGACGTACTGGTATTGTTCCACTGTTGGCCACTACAAGCTCCACCGTTCAAACCCGCCGACGATTCGCCCGCATCGGAAAATGTCCAGTTGCTCCAACTAATTTTCTGACTTCCAGGATTGTTGCCCGCCATTAGGTCAATCCAAGCCTGGCTATTGTTGAAATCCAGACTACCACCACCTGTATAGGTACAAGTGCCCCATTCGCTACAAAACAAGGGCAATACGTTCGTCACCGACCGAATGTCGCTCTGGAAAAAGTGCGACGCTGCATAGTAGTGAAAGGTGTACATGATATTGTAAGCGTTGGCTCCGCTCAGTGGGTTCGCCAGTACGTCCTGCGGACGTTGGCACCATTGGGGCGTTCCGACCAGAATAATAGCTTCAGGGTCATACTGCCGAATGGCTGGAATCACCTGATCAGCATACGACTTAATCGTATTCCAGTCTACTCCGTTTGGCTCGTTGCAGATTTCGTAAATGACGTGCTTCTTCCCCGCATGCGTCTGGGCCATTGTTTTAAAAAAATCGAGTGCGTAGGAAAGGCGATCGTTCGGGTTGCCGGGATTTAATACGTGCCAGTCGATGATGCAGTACACGCCCGCCTGCGCCGTCCAGTCGACAATCTGATTGATTTTGGCGCGAAGTCCGCTCTGATTGTTCAAATAACCGCCCTCATCTACATACATGGCGGCTCGGAAAACATCGGCGCCCCAATTTGTTGCCAACGCCTGCACAGACGCCTGCGTGTAACACTGATCGAACCATTGCAGCCCGTGCGAACTCATCCCCCGGAGCTGAATGGCTTTACCGGATTCATTTGTCAATTGATTTCCAGTAACTTTCAGTCGACCGTTTGCTGCTAAGGGGGAGGTTTGTGCCAGTAGAAAACGGCTATATAACAGAAAGATAAGAGTAAGTATAACCTTTGTTTTCATAAGTTTATGGATTTTGTTTTGGCTTGAATCTAGTAATAAGATGCGCTCGCAATTGTCATTTAAATTAATCAAATATATATTTTGTTAACTTATTATTTATAATTTCTGCAAACGAATAATATTTGAATGCCTCGATAAAACCTGTATAAGCTACTCAGTATAGATCACAGACTGGTAGATCAGCCGATTTTGACCTGATACTTGCTGAATAATGGTTAAACTTGCAGCCTCACAAGCTTTTCCAGGTCAACGTATACCATTCTGCATGAAACTCTTCCGCTTCGGCTCGCCCGACCATGAACATCCCGGTGTTGAATTACCTTCCGGCCAACGCATCGACGTAACGCACTTTGGCGAAGATTATGACGAATCATTCTTTGCCAGCAACGGCCCTGAACGACTGGCACATTGGCTTACTGCACACGCCCATACCTGCCCCGGCGTAGTAGCCGACCAACGTATTGGTTCCTGCATCAAACGACCATCCAAAATTGTGTGTGTTGGTCTGAATTACGCTAAGCACGCAGCCGAAACCGGTGCTACACCACCTACCGAGCCAATTTTGTTTTTCAAATCAACAACCGCGCTCGTTGGGCCAAACGATAACGTAGTAATTCCAAAGCGTTCTGAGAAAACCGACTGGGAAGTAGAACTGGCGATCATCATCGGCAAACGGGCCAGCTACGTTGAGTTGGATAATGCGATGGATTACATTGCGGGCTATGCGCTGCACAACGATTACAGTGAACGGGCCTGGCAATTAGAACGTGGTGGTCAATGGGTGAAAGGAAAAAGCGCTGATACGTTCGCACCACTGGGGCCTTATCTGGTTACGAAAGATGAAGTTCCTAATCCGAATGCGCTGAATTTGT
Source organism: Spirosoma flavus (assembly GCF_054778555.1). Classification (NCBI taxonomy): domain Bacteria; kingdom Pseudomonadati; phylum Bacteroidota; class Cytophagia; order Cytophagales; family Cytophagaceae; genus Spirosoma; species Spirosoma flavus. The sequence continues at coordinate 158,811 of NZ_BAAGZL010000003.1, read as the reverse complement.
GGCTCAAAATCAACGGTGAAGAATTGCAGAATTCGAACACCGACGATATGATTTTCGACGTACCGACGCTTGTGAGCTACATCAGCCAGTTCATGACTTTGCTACCCGGCGACGTTATTTCAACCGGTACGCCAGCTGGTGTGGGTATGGGTCTGAAACCGCAACGTTACCTTAAACCGGGCGACGTAGTAGAATTAGGCATCGAAGGGTTAGGTGAGCAGAAACAAACAGCGGTGTCGTTCGTCTAACTATCTGAACCAGGATTTTAACAGAAAAGATTTTCAGGATTTTGTTTTCTGCCTTTTAATCCTGAAAATCTTTTCTGTTAAAATCCTGGTTCAGACAATCTTTAAATCCCGGTTCTGATGACCATTGACGCGCACCAACACTTCTGGCATTTTGACCCCATTCGCGATAGCTGGATAACCGACGATATGGCTGTTATCCAGCGCGATTTTCTGCCGGCCGATCTTGAGCCTGTACTGGTAGAGAACGGTATTGATGGCTGCGTGGCTGTGCAGGCGTCGCAGTCGGAAGAGGAAACGATGTTTCTGACTAAGATGGCCCAGAATTACGACTTTGTGAAAGGTGTAGTCGGTTGGGTCGATTTGCAGTCTGCGCAATTGACTGAACGGCTTGACGCGTTTTCGCAATTTCCAGAAATAAAGGGTTATCGACACGTAGCACAAGCTGAACCTGACGATTTTCTGGCGCGTCCGTCGGTTATTGACGGTATTCGAAAATTAGCCGATTTTGGCCTGACCTACGATATTCTGATCTACCCGTCTCAGCTTAAGGCCGCGTTGCAACTCGTAAAAGCTGTTCCCGAAGGCAATTTCGTAATTGATCATCTGGCAAAACCGTACATTAAGAAGCAGGAAATCAATCGCTGGTCGAATTTTATGACCGAGATTGCCAAGCACAAGCATGTTTCCTGCAAACTCTCGGGTATGGTTACCGAAGCCGACTGGCAAAACTGGAGCAAAAAAGACTTTTTTCCCTATCTGGACGTAGCGTTCGAGCAGTTCGGCCCTGATCGATTGATGTTTGGATCTGATTGGCCCGTTTGTTTAGTGGCGGCTAACTACACACAGATGAAGAATATAGTTGAAGACTACGTAGCGCCCTGGGGCGATGAAGTTCGAGCGAAAGTGTTCGGAGGTAATGCTACGTTGTTTTATAAGTTGTAAAGTTGTATGGTTGTAGTGTTATGAAGTTACGATTTTTTGAATACCTCAATCAACTTTATCACCCTCTGGCTCTATAACCTTATAACTTATTCGTTTATCAGACTATGAACTGTTACATCGGCGTTGACATCGGAACGACCAACGTAAAAGCCCTCGCCATGCTGCCGGATTTGAGCAAAATTCTGGCGCATGCGTCGGTTCCGGTAACAACGCTTAATCCTGAACCGGGTTACGCTGAACAAGATCCTAACGAAATCTGGTCAGCATTTGAACAGGTAATGGCTGAAGTAAATCGGGAATTGAAAAAAGATGGGCATACGGCCACACATGTAGCGTTTTGCACGGCCATGCATAGCCTGCTGCCAATGAATGACGATGGGAAGGCTCTCGGAAACGCCATTCTCTGGTCTGATAACCGGGCTGAAGCGCAGGCGGATGAATTACGCACCACACAGGCTAAGTTAGGGAAAGCGATTCATAAAGAGACAGGTACGCCCATTCACCCAATGATTCCGTTGTGCAAACTGGCCTGGCTTCGTCAGCACGACCCTCGCGCCCTGCATCGAACCCCTCGGTTCGGGTCTATCAAAGAGTATTTATGGCGAAAACTGACGGGTGAATTTGAGATTGATTTCTCGATGGCTACGGCAACAGGTCTGTTTTATGAACAGAAACGAAAATGGAGTCAACGGGCAATGGACTACGCCGGTGTCCGACCTGACCAGTTATCAACCCCCGTTCCAACAACTCATCAGCGGGCTTACCAGCCTAAATCCGAAACCGAAAAGACCGGGCTTACTGCTGACGTAGCGTTGTTAATTGGCGCTTCAGACGGATGCCTGGCTAATTTAGGAGCGGGTGCCATCAAACGAGGAACCGCTACGTTGACCATTGGCACGAGTGGGGCAATACGCCAGACCGTTCGAAAACCGCTTCGTGATGCCAAAGGACGGCTATTTTGTTACTACCTGGACGAAGGTTACTACGTGGTTGGCGGTCCAACCAATAACGGTGGCAATGTATTGGAATGGGTAACTGAGAAACTAACCCAGCAGGAAACTCGGGCAGTTTTCGATGAAGCTGCTACGATTTCGCCTGGCTCCGACGGGTTGGTTTTTCTGCCGTATCTTCAGGGGGAACGGGCACCGTTATGGGACGCTTCAGTACGTGGTGCCTATTTGAACGTAGACTGGCAGCACACGCGGGCGCATTTTGTCCGAGCTTCTTTAGAAGGTGTATTGTTTAACTTGCTCAATATCAACGAGCTGTTGATTGCACACACTGGCTCTGCTCAGGTAATTCATGCAAACGGCGGATTTGCCCAATCGAAATTTTGGGTGCAGATGCTCGCCGATATGGCAGGCGTTCCGGTACGTCTGAATGCCAGCAACGAAAGTGGCTCAATGGGTGCTATTCTGCTGACAATGAAAGCGGAAGGTACTCTAAAAAGCCTGGACGATGCCGCTGAACAGGTAGCTTTTGGCGATACGTTCAAACCAAATATGAGTCGTCACAAAGCATACCGGAACGCATTTCAGCGCTGGGAGGAAGGTCTGAGAAAGTTGTAAAAAGTAGATTTAATTATAAGTCTATAAGCTATTCTGCGATGTCCACGTAACGCAGTTATTAGCGGCTGAACGCTTTTTGACGAAAGCGTAATATGTAGAATGTTTAAGCTGCCCCTGACAATTAGCCCCTACTTCAACAATTAAACGTTGATAATTTGTAACCAGACTGTCGGGCACCACAAACGTGTTTGCGGCAATCATTCTGATTTTTTCGTCTTTAGGTGTCCAGCCATTAACCCGTGTTGTGTCCTTCAGTGCTACGAAACTCCATTCGAAACTTAATGGGGTATCGCCGTAATCAGTGGCAGTAAACTTTAGCCCATTACCAGCATAGCATTCTGAATCAACCGTTATCCGTTGGGGGGCTCCACAGGGAGTTGCTTTCTCTTGGCTACAGCTTGCTAAATAGATGAGGAACAAGCACCCGAGATAAAAAGGGAAGCGTTTCATAACGAATTGAGTTTAGTACTAATACAAGACCAAATGTACTTATAAATGGTTGTAAATACGGTTAACTACATTCGTTAGAAACTCATTAAAATTTTACCATCAAACAAGTTTAGTGGAAATTACCACCGCACCTGGCCATCGCCAACCACAATCCATTTCTCGGTTACGAGTTTTTCCAGCGCAAACGGGCCGCGGGCGTGAAGTTTTTGCGTCGATATGCCAATTTCGGCACCGAGGCCAAATACACCGCCGTCAGTGAAGCGAGTAGAGGCATTGGCGTACACAGCTGCAGCATCCACTTCTCGCAAAAACTGGTCGATCAATTCCTGATTTTGGGATACGATAGCTTCTGAATGGCGTGATGAATACGTTTGAATATGCGATAGCGCTTCTTCCAGACCAGCCACTACTTTCACTGCAATCTTGTAATCCAGAAATTCACGGCCGAAATCTTCAGATTGAGCATGTTGCAGTTTTGGGTAAGCCGACTTTTCAAAAATGGCGTAAGACGTATCATCAGCAAAAACCTCTACGTTCCATTTGGCGAAACCATCAGTCAGCATCGGCAAAAAACGGTCAGCGATGGCTTCGTCGACGAGAACGCAATCTAGTGAATTACAGACTGAAGGGCGTGAAACGCGTCCGTTAATAACGATAGCAGCCGCTTTGTCGAGATCGGCAGTTTGCTCTACGTAAGCGTGGCAGACCCCTGCACCCGTTTCGATGGTCGGCACCAGCGAGTTTTTGCGAACATACTGAATTAGTGATTCAGAACCGCGTGGAATAATAATGTCGACGTAGCGAGTAGCCGTTAATAATTCATTGACAACGGCCCGGTCGGGTGGGAGCAACGTAACGGCGGCTTTGGGTACACCGAATTCAGTCAATACGTTCTGAATCAAGCTGATAAGATAACGGTTCGAGAAATCTGCTTCTTTGCCGCCTTTTAACACACACGCATTGCCGGACCGTAAACACAGTGACGCTACGTCGACCGTTACGTTCGGACGAGCCTCGTAAATAACTCCAACCACACCCAACGGCACAGCAATTTTTTTGAGTTGCAAGCCCTGTTCAATGCTACGTTCTAATAGCAGTTCACCGGCTGGGTCGGGTAATACGGCTACGTCCCGAAGGCTTTTAGCCAAGTCATTAACCCGTGTTTCGGTGAGTTTTAACCGGTCGTACTTTGGATCGGAAGTGGGCATCCGATCAAGGTCTTTCTGGTTTTCGGTTAGTACGTCGGCGGAGTGAGCTTCCAATACGTCGGCGAGCCGATTGAGCAGGTCGGTTTTCTGAGCTGGGCTAAGTCGGCGAACAGCTGCAGATGCCTGTTGAGCCGATTGAAGAAGGGGAGTGATGGGTGTCATAACTACAAAAGTACAATATCATTCGCATTGGCGACTTCCACGTTCTGCTGACTGAGTTGCTGGGCCAGGCTTTCCGATGAAATACGCGCTCTGGCAACGGCCACCGTTATTTGATGTTCGTCCCTAATTTCGAGCATTTCACCAGCCGCAAATTCGCCCGGAATTGCTCGAACACCAACCGCCAGCAAGCTACGTCGTTTTTGTAACGCCTTCACCGCTCCCGCATCAACCACCACCTGACCAACGGCCAGACTACCACTGCCTAACCAGCGATTACGGGCCGACAACGTATTGGTTTGTGGGGTAAAATCCGTTCCGGTTTCACCACGTAACGCCCGACCAATGCTGTCGGGTTCGTTCACACCAAAAATAACGACCCGGATACCCATGCGCGTGGCGAGTTTGGCAAAGGTTAGTTTAGAGGCCATTCCCCCCAGACCCAGTGAGGATTTGTCGGTACGTACTACGCCAAAAACCTGCTCATCGAACGTAGTAACATGCCGGATAATATGTCCTTCAGCATCCAGTAAACCGCCCACCGAGGTACAGAGCATCAAGACTTTAGCCCCAAAACCCACGGCTATTAATGTAGCCAGTTCATCGTTGTCCGAAAACTTTAATTCTCGACTGCTTACTACGTCGTTCTCGTTCGCAATTGGAATTAACCCGTTGGCCCACAGTTCCTCATAGGTTTGTTTGAGTTGCAAAAATTGGTCGCGGTTGGCGAAGTGATGGCGTTCGCACAGACTTTGGGCAATGGAGATGCCGTAAATAGCAAAAAAACGCGAGTACTGGTTGAGTAGCAGCAGGTTACCAACAGCCGCAGCCGCTTTACGCTGGATAATGTCACCCCTGAAGTCCCGAATCAGCGATTTGCCGGCCCCCACAGCCCCTGACGATACCAGCACAATCCGGTAATGCGGATGCAGTGCCGCCACCTGTCGGGCTATGTCGACCATAACAGGTTCGTTGGGTTCGCCGGTAGATTTTGTAATAGAAGCCGTGCCGAATTTGAGGACAAGTACAGGTTTTGACATGCCCGCAAAGATAGGGATTTGGGTTGTAGGGTTATAAAGTTGTACGGTTGTAAAGTTATAGGGTTATAAAGTTGTAAAGTTGGCTGGCGCATGAATTGCTTTCGCGCCAGCCAACTTTACAACTTTATAACCCTATAACTTTACAACCCTATAATTGGTCGCTGAGCAACGTATCGGCCGATGACGTAACGAATTTAGCTTTATGTTTAAGCGCCGTTCGAAGTTGCCGGAGGTAGTCGGCTTTCGGAATTTCAATGGCACCGTAGCGCCGAACGTTATCGTTTATGAACTGAGTATCGAGCAACGTAAACTTCTGTTTACGAAGAATTTCGATTAAATAATGAAAGGCCACTTTTGAAGCATTGGGCTCCCGATAAAACATGGATTCACCAAAAAAAGCCGATCCCAGCGCCACGCCGTATAATCCCCCAACCAACCGATTATCCATATACGTTTCTACGCTGTGCGCCAGTCCCATTTCATACAATTCTGAGTAAGCGTCGATGATTTCTTCCGAAATCCAGACACTGTCGTAGGCATCTCTGGGGAGCGAACAAGCCCGCATTACGTCCGTAAAAGCCGTATTGATACGTATCTCGAACTGATTCCGGTTCAAAACAGGACGTAGCGATTTGGCCGGTTTATACGTATTGATCGGAATAATTGCTCGTGGGTCGGGCGCATACCAGTAGAGCGTACCGTCGGCGTCGGCCATTGGAAATATGCCGTTGATGTACCCATAAATCAGGTCGTCGGCGGTGAGCTTGTTCATAAGTGCTGGTATCGTTCAGACAAATATAGTTAATTCAGGTCGTGACTAAAACCGGCTATTTCCGTCTTACTTCGACCAGCTAAAGAATAAGTTGATTCTATAAAAATGGAAGAGTAGTAGACATAATTTGTAGATATTTCACCGAAAACATATATTGCCGATACGTTCATAGTTAAGAAATATCCACCGTTCATGTTCTCTACTTCTCTTGGCTTCCGATTAAAGGGGCTGCTTGTTTGCTGGTTGTTTGCCGGCCTTACGCTAGCCGTTGCGCAAAAAACCACTGTTAAATCACCTGATGTAAAATTAGGCAGAATCTCTCCCGATCAATTTACTGGCCCCAAGACTGATTCTACCGCCGAAGCGACTGTCCTTTATGAGCTCGGAGAAGTATCTTTTTTGGAAAATAGCAACCAGCTTTGGATGCATTACAGATGCCACGTGCGAACGCAAATCCATAAAAAATCGGGCTATAACCGAGCCACACTTCAGCTGTACACCCGACGAGGTAAAGCCGGGCAGCATGAGTTTGTGAGTGATTTTGTCGGTAATACGTATAACCTGGTTGGTGGGCAGGTTCAAGTTGATAAGCTCGATAAAGCAGGCCATTTTACCGAAAAAGCGTCAGAGCAGATCTGGCTGGAGAAATTTACGCTCCCCAATGTTCGCGAAGGTTCCATTATCGAATATAGTTATGTTATCCAGACACCCCTAAGCGTTGGTGTTAATCCACGAACCTGGCGTTTTCAACAGGATGTGCCCGTCAACTGGAGCGAATACCGCATCACCATTCCTGATTATTTTTATTACAAAATTATGATGGGGGGGTATTTGCCGCTGATTATCAATGAAAACAAACCGACCAACGTTGACCTGCTTCCGGGCCACAATGGAGCTGGGGCAACTGCCTATCGGTTTGCAATGAAAGATGCTCCCGCTTTTCGTAATGAAGCCTTTGTAACAACTTCCGACGATTACGTAGCCAAGATTGACTTTGAACTCGCTAAGTATCAGTTGCCTAACGCCGTAGCACATGATTTCTCGGTAAGTTGGGAAACGCTGGACCGAACGCTACTTGATGAAGCAGATTTTGGTGGACAGATTAAGCGTACAGGTTTTCTGCACGAAACCGCTAAGACTATACTGAACAAGCACTCAGATACGCTGGCACGTATTACGGCTGCTTATGACTTTGTCCGTCAGAATATTAAATGGACCAAAGAAGCCTCACTTAGTTCGGACCTGGGTATTCGAAAAGTATTTGAGAATAAAAAAGGTGATGCCGCCGGCATTAATCTGATGCTGATTGCCCTCCTGCGGGAGATGGATATGGAAGCAAATCCGGTTATTCTTAGTACGCGTTCGCACGGACGTATCAGTGAAGAGTATCCGTTGCTCAGGCGGTTTAACTACGTAGTGGCGCAGGTAGCGGTGGGTGGAAAAGATATGTTGCTCGATGCTACCGACGTATTGCTACCGCCCGGAATGCTGCCCGTTCATTGTCTGAATGGGAAAGGCCGGTTGATTCACTCGAGTAAATCTCGCTTTATTTCGCTAGCCCCTCAGGAGCGGGATATTGAATCGTATACGGGTGAATTCGTAATTGCTGACGATGGCGAAATTACGGGTACGTTCAAGCGTTCGCACGGCGGATATAGTGCGCTGAAAGCCCGTACAGAATTTTCTTCGGAAGGAAAAACGAAGTATTTAGATGGCATCCGAAAAACGCGGCCCGCCTGGCAAGTCGAGAAAGCTGAATTTTCGGGTGCCGATCCTACGACCAGTGCTTTTAATGCCGATTTTAGTATCACGATTCCAGAAGCCTGTGGCCGTGCCGGGGACCGACTTTATTTACGGCCCATGCTGACGGAAGGCTACGGAACGAATCCGTTTAAAGAAGCGAATCGAGTTTATCCGGTAGATTTTGGTTTTCAGAAAGAACAGACGTTTGTTGCTACGTATACGCTGCCCAAGGGATATAAAATCGAAGAAATGCCCAAACCTGTTTCTATGGTTTTGCCAGAAAACGGTGGTCGGTTTATGTATCAGACGGCCATGAACGGCGATAAACTACAGATAATCAGCCGGATCCTGCTACGTCGCCCCTTATATTATGCCGAGGAATACGGCGCGCTACGTGAATTATTCACGCAGGTGGTTGCTAAACATGCCGAACAAATTGTGCTGAAACGTGGGGAGCTAGTTGAGAAGAAATAATCATGAAATATACTTTCTGGATAATGCTGCTCACGGCGCAGGTTGCGTGGGCGCAGAACGAATATAAAGCGTCGGCTATTGAGGCATCGCTGAAAGAAAACGCCCATAGCGTAATACGTCGTCATGAGACAGTCTTCACGGTTAAATCGCCGGGAGAAGCAACCGAGCGCACGCATACTGTTGTTACGGTGCTTGACAAAGAAGCAGATGATCAGGCGAAAAAAATGATTTATTATGACAAATTTTCGAAGATAAACTCATTTGAAGGCGCTCTTTATGACGCGGAAGGCAAGCTGATAAAACGCCTGAAAAAGTCTGATATAGAAGATTATAGTACGTTTGCAGACTACAATCTGTTTGACGACCAGCGAGTCAAATCGGCTTCGTTTCCCAAACAGCCGACCTATCCCTATACGGTCGAATTCCTGATTGAGTCAACTGAACGTAATCTGATGTTTTATCCAACCTGGATGCCGCAACGACAACAGTACGTAGCCGTCGAAAAATCGACGTATACAGTACAGATGCCAGCCGGGCTCGCACTACGTTTTAAGGAAATGAATCTGCCTGTGCCAGGAGTTGTCGCAGATTCGCCAGGGGGCGGGAAAACGTATACCTGGAAATTAACGAATCAACCTGCCATTGAATTTGAGCCACTGTCGCCCCCTGCCAGAGAAATACTACCGGTGGTGTATACGGCTCCAACCGAGTTTGACGTACAAAATCATAAAGGAAAAATAGCGAGCTGGAGCGACGTAAGCCGGTTTTATCATACGCTCAACGACGGCCGGGATATCATTCCCGACGCCTTGAAACAGCGCGTTCAGGAACTGACCAAACAGGAAACGACAACTGCCGGTAAAGTTCGGAGCCTGTATAAATTTTTGCAGGACCACACCCGCTACGTTAGTATACAATTGGGGATTGGTGGCTGGCAAACCATTGAAGCCGAAAAAGTTGCGACGCACAAATACGGCGATTGTAAAGCGCTGACCAATTATACGCTGGCCCTGTTGAAAGCGGCTGGCGTTAAGTCATTTCCGGCATTGGTACGTGCTGGCGATGATGAGCCCGATTTGCTGGTCGATTTTCCTAGTTTCCAGTTTAATCACGTGATTTTGTGCGTTCCTGATGGACGTGATACGTTGTTTCTGGAATGTACCAGCGGCCATGGTCCGGCTGGATACATGAGTGACTTTACCGGCAACCGGCACGTATTACTGATTTTGCCCGATGGCGGCCGCCTGATCCAAACACCAACGTATCGACCGACCGATAATCGACAGCAGCGACGTATCAACGTAAACTTGACCGAGCAGGGTGATGCAGCGGCAAACGTACTAACCTGTTACACAGGCCTTCAGCAGGATGATTATGCCAGCGTAATACAACGTCTGAATCGTGATGACCAACGTAGCTGGTTGCTCAAACGTATCCACATTCCTGCTTTTGAACTGAATAGCTTTGCCTACACCGAACAGCCTGGAACATTACCTGCCGTTACAGAAAAGCTAGAGTTAACTGCTCGTCGATGGGCCACCGTCAGCGGAACTCGTCTTTTTTTACCTTTAAATCTGCTATCGGCTTTGTCGCCCGCCGAACCACTGACGCAACCGCGCCGAGCAATGGTCAATCTGGATGCAAGCTACGCATATGAAGACAGCGATACGGTTGTATATCAGCTTCCAAAAGGGTACATACCGGAATACAGAATAGAACCTGTTTCAATCGACTCGAAATTTGGTCGCTATAAATCAGAACTGGCCGTAAATGGTGATCGTGTTACGTATGTTCGTCATATACAGATGAAAGGAGGGCGTTTTCCGGCAACAGCCTATTCAGAATGGGTTGATTTTCGGAAGAAAGTTGCCAAAGCCGATCGGGCGCAGCTGGTGTTTATAAAATCGAATTAAACCAAACACTTTGCCCGCTGTCGAATGTTTATAACGAAATGAATTGAACGCTGATATGAAAAAAACACTTGTTTTAGTCCTGCTCGCCCTGCCGCTGCTTTTCAGCCGTTGTGGTGTGAATAAGCAAATTTCGCAGGCGAAAGCACTGGGTGATTGCCGATATAACATTGTTTCTGCCGATAGTGTCTATCTGGCCGGTATTGACATTCGTGAGTTTCGGAAGCTTGAAGACCTCAATGTGGCTCGATTTCCTCGGCTAGCAACGGGTTTGTTGACACGTAACGTTCCACTCGATGCCCGTATCAATCTCGATATTACCAATAATACCAACAAATTAGCAGGTATTAATCAATTGGAATACAGAGTTTTATTAGCGGGTCAAGAGCTATTTAATGGCTTTTTGAACCAACGTATCGAAGTGCAGCCCGGCGGTGGTAAAACCCGCGTTCCGATTAAGCTTAACACGAACGCTTATCAATTGATCACCGATGCTAAAACCCGCGACGCTTTTACGCAACTGGTTCAGAATCTATCGGGTTCGTCTAATTCGCAGCCCTCAAAACTGACGATCAAGATCAAACCGACGTTATCTTTGGGTAGTAAAGCGATTAATTATCCCGGCTACATCACAATTGATCAAGAGGTTACCAATAAAATTTTGATGGGAAACTAATCTGGTCAATGAGTGCCATTACTTGGTGTAATGTCATTCGTATGTCTCTCAATGAACGTAGCATCGAAAACACTAAAAGTCGATACTGAACGTAGTAAATTGGTGTCATTTTGTTTTTGTGCGCACTTGTTTCAGTAGCATTTTATTGACCCCGGCTTTTTTAGGCTGGGGTTATTTTTATGATGCCGCCTGAAAACGAAAAACATACGTCACTTAAACAATACGCTGATGCGTCAACTATTTATTGCCTGTCTGCTTGTGGCTTCTGCTATGCTGAGTCAGGCCCAGAACCGTATCCAGATTGCACCGAACGAAGCCCAAAAGCGCGTAACGGTTACAGTTGATGGAAAACCTTTCACGGCTTACATCTATCCGGGACCTACGGTTTTGAAAAAGCCGGTTTTATACCCAATCCAATCGGCTGGAGGTAACTTAATCACACGGGGTTGGCCGCTTGATCCACGTCCGGGCGAACGTATTGACCATCCGCACCATGTTGGTATGTGGTTCAATTACGGCGATGTGAACGGCCACGACTTCTGGAACAATTCGAACGACGTTGGAAAAGATCATAAAGGGCCTTTCGGTACGATTGTTCATACTGGTATCAAATCCATGAAAAGCGGAAAAGATATGGGGCAGTTAGTCGTTACCGCCGATTGGCTCGATAAAGACGGCAAGGCAATGTTGCAGGAAACGACCACTTTTGAGTTTCGGGCAGGTACTAATAATCGCATCATCGACCGGACTACTACGCTGAAAGCGCTTGACAAAGAGGTGGTCTTTGCAGATAACAAGGAAGGTTTTATTGCCCTTCGTCTTGCGCGTCAGCTTGAACAGCCCTCAACTAAGCCAGAAGTATTTACCGACGCGCAAGGGGTAGCTACTAAAGTTCCCGTGCTCGATAATGCGGGCGTAACAGGTCATTACAAAAGTAGTGAAGGCGTTGAAGGCGATGCTGTTTGGGGTACGCGGGCTCCGTGGGTTAAACTGACGGGTACTATTAACGGAGAAGCCTTAACACTGGTTCTGTCCGATGATCCGAAGAATGTTGGCTATCCAACGTACTGGCATGCGCGTGGTTACGGATTGTTTGCCGCTAACCCGCTGGCCCCATCTGTATTTAGTAACAACAAGGAAAAGCCTATGAATTTTACACTTCAGCCTGGTAAGGACGTTACGTTCCATTACCGAGTTCTGATTCAGTCGGGCAATGTATCAGATACAGAGCTTACTACGTTGATTAAGTAATTGATTGATTATTAAGTTGCAATTTAGACGAGCCTACGCAGGTTTTTCAACCATTTGCGTAGGCTCGTCTATTTTTTATGGCTGGTAAGCAGTATATTAGCTACTTCGTGCGTAGTGCATAAAAACAACTGACGGGTCTTACGCTCCTTTTCTAAGTTGACCAAAAACGAAAATAAACGTCAAAAGAGGATAGTTAGTGGGTCTGTTACTAGTAAAGATGTGCTTTAGCCAATAAATCTGTTTCCAGGTATCGCAATTCCCATAATTGATAATAGAATTAAATTGAAAAACAGTAACAATAAGTCTTCATTTTTTTGGCATGTTATTTGTGAGACGGCTTCACTAGTGCATCTAAACGCACTGGTGCTTATGCCTTATTTCCCATATTCTAAACGATTTTCTCGGTTTGGTGCCATTCTGATTGCCCTGGTGATGGTGCAGGAAATAATGGTTGCTCAGCCTAGGTTCTCTACTAACCCCCGTACGAACTCACCCGCTGCCCGTCAGGGCGCGCCCACCGATGAATATACCATTGAAAATGGTCAGATTAAGGTTGGGGTTAGCACGGCCTATGGTGGCTCTATTACGTATATGGCTTTTCTTGACAGCAAAGGAGGAAAGGTACATACGACTAATATGGTCAATAACCCAGACCTCGGCCGCCAGATACAGATCGCCATTTACGGTGGACCCAAAGATTATTCTAGAAATGGAGATCCAGGTTGGGTAGGCTTAGGCTGGAACCCGATTCAGGCTGGTGATGTTTACGGAAACCCGTCGCAGGTGGTTTCAATCCAGAAGCAGTCGAACCTGATTTATGTTAAAACGATACCAAAACAATTTGCCTACAACAACGAGCCTGGAGAAGGTACCATCGAGCATTGGATTCGGCTGGAAGGTAACGTAGTGAAGGTTCACGCCAAGGTTGTTTTATCACGTTCTGACAAAACCCAATACGCAGCTCGTCAGCAGGAAATGCCTTGTATGTACCTGAATTCCGATTATAAGACAACTTGGTATTACAAAGGCAATTCGCCATTTACAAATGCTCCGCTTGATGCTTTAAAACCAACATTTCCCAATAATTATGTTTACGGTGAGGCTAGTCCGACAGAACCCTGGATGGCTTCGGTGAATGATAATGGATACGGTGTCGGTCTCTACGTACCGAACAACTATGAATGGAAATGGGGCTATTTTGGCGATCAGGGCAATAACTCTGAGTTCAGTACGTCGTCGTCATACGTAGCGGCTACCAATTTCGTTCTGCTCGATCATAACATTACGCACGAATGGGATTATGAGTTTGTGCTAGGGCATTATAACGAGATTCGACAGTACGTTTATACACAAACACGCCCGGACGCCGGCCCAAATTATAAGTTCAGTTCAACACGTAATGGCTGGTATTATTATACGGCTAGAGACAGCGGTTGGCCCATTAACAACAAATTGCATATCCTCCTTGAAGATCCTGAAAATGACCATATTAAATCCCCCTATTTTTTCTGGAAAGGTCGTGATACGCCAAAAATGTATATTCGGGGAGCTTTCAAAACACAAAGTAGCAGCTTTAGATTAAGCTGGCGTCGGGTAGAGGATAAAGTACTAGACCGTGATCCTAGTCGATATATAGAATTTCCAGTAACCAACGACGGTCAGATGCGAACCTACGTGGTTGACTTGAGCCAAAATCCGAACTGGCTGAACTATAACATTGGTCAACTGGAGCTACGTTCTGTATCAACAGCAAAAGGGGCTGACGACTGGGTTGAATTGGAATGGATCGCTCAAAGTGCCAATGGTCCCAATGATACACCCGTCGTGGTTCCACCTGATCCTAATCCCCCACTTGTTTGCCAACCAGGTTGTATACCTATCGTAGTGAGAAAAACTAAATACATTATGGCAAACCGAAAGCGATAATTAAGTTGCCACACAAAAAAGGGAAACGATACGTATCGTTTCCCTTTTTTATGAATGATCAACAAGTAATCTCTGTTTATGGCACCACTCGTTGTTATATATTAATTCAGATGGAGTAACGCTGACCGATAAACGCGACCCTGAAGCGATGCCATCCAGTTACGTAGTGAATCATTCTCAGTAGTGGCCCGATTTAGTTCTGTATCAATTTGACGTAGCAGAAAAAATAACTGATGAATATGCATCCACTGGCTGGCCAAACGGTTGCTGGATGCTGGAGTCTGCTGACGGGCTTCCTGCGTAAGTTGACGCAAACTCATCTTGAGATGATAACGTAGCATAATCAGCCGTCCTGCCATTGGAAGATCACCGGGCTTTCTTTCCATCTGGGATATACTCTTGGCTAATACGTTATTACGTTGCTGAAGCTGATCAGAGACAATCATCCAGGCATGTTCAGCCTGTAGTGATTCGTAAGAGATTGTTTGCATAAGGGCGAGTACAATACGGTTTTAACAAATATACTCAAAAGGGCCACATAAAAAAGCGATTTATAGCCTATTTTAAAAATTATTATTGGTCAAGTAATTACTTTGCCAACTAATCAATAAGTGTTGTTATTTAAGGCGGAAGGTTACCAAAGTTTGATGAATAGTCTATTATAACAGGAATCTACTATAATTGTAAATGAGTCAGCAGTGAAGCCGATTTGTTGTAGTTATGAACAGCGTATCGGGCGATTTGACGTTTAAATTTTTACATCGAACTCCAGCCTCGAATCCAAAATTTGATCATGGACCCTATTTATCGTGCGCTAATCGTTTGCACAAATCACACTGATTATCCGGGTAAATCACAGAAAACGGGCCTATGGTTGAGTGAGGTTACTCATTTTTATGATGAATTAGCCGATAGAAATCTCCCTTACGATATTGCCAGTCCGATGGGCGGCCCCGTTCCAATTGACGAACGTAGCATCGACAGGCGCGATACAACGAATGAAAAATGGTACAATAATCCTGCATTCCGTGCGAAACTGGATAATTCACTACGTTTAGATGCCGTCGATTCTTCAAAATACCAGATTCTTTACTTGGCAGGTGGTCACGGTTCCATGTGGGATTTCCCAGATGATAAGTCACTGCAATCGATTGTTCGGCAGGTTTACGAAAATGGTGGTATGATTTCGGCCGTATGCCATGGAGTAGGTGGGCTGCTGAACGTTACGTTGTCAGACGGAGCTCTGCTCATCGCCGGGCGGCAACTGACTGGATTCTCCAATATGGAAGAAAAACTGGTTCGCCTGGATACAGAAGTGCCGTTTCTGCTCGAAGATGCCTTACGTGAGAAAAAAGCGCTTTACAGCAAAAATTTAATTCCGTTCTTACCTTATATCGAAGTCGATGACCGAATGGTGACGGGACAAAACCCACTGTCGGCCAGGAAAGTAGCCCGAAAAATTCTTGAGGAAATGTATGAGAAATAAGTGGGAAGGAAATAATTAATAGTTTAATCATCAATGCCTATTTACAGTCAGTTATAGAAAACAATACATGACTGTGAATAAGCAGCGATGACGTATTTTATACAACAGCCTGCGGGAAAACTTCCCGTAACAGTTTCAGTTCCTGATCTTTAGAAGATACAATCGGATCTTTAACACCCCAGTCGATGTTCAGGTCAGGATCGTTCCAGATAATGCCCGATTCAGAAGCTTTGTTATACACATTGGTGCATTTATAGCTGAAAATGCTGTCTTCCAGCGCTACAAAACCATGCGCAAAGCCTTCCGGAATGTAAGCCATGTTGGCTAGTTTGGCATCGAGCAAGAACGTTTCATATTGTCCGAATGTAGGGGAGTCAGGCCGTAAATCGACGGCAATATCAAGTACCTGTCCGGTAATAACACGGACTAGTTTACCCTGTGCAAAGGGTTCGTTCTGCATATGCAGTCCTCGCAGAACGCCTTTGGTTGAAAACGACTGATTATCCTGCACGAAATCCATCGGCAAACCCAGCGAAGCAAAAAGTGGCTTATTGTAAGATTCAAAAAAATGGCCACGCTCGTCTTCAAATACTCTCGGAATCAATTCAATCAGGCCCTCAATCGCTGTCTGGCGCACTTGCATATAAATAGCGGCTATATATTCCCTGTTGGTTTTCTGGACAAATTTATGAAACCGGCGTCGTAAGTCGTACTTTTGAGCGGCATCATTTTAGTTTATGGTGCCACAAGATGGTATGACGTATTCAGAATTAAGTGAGCAAATAGCTCAAAAACAGTCGTATTTGTGCGTTGGTCTCGATACTGACCCTCGCAAAATTCCCAAACATCTGCTCACTGAACCTGACCCGGTTTTTACGTTTAACAAAGCTATTATCGATGCTACGGCCGAATTTGCGGTAGCCTATAAACCAAATATTGCGTTTTATGAAGCTCAGGGACCGCGTGGCTGGGAAAGTTTGCAAAAAACGCTGGACTACATTCCAGATACCTGCTTTACAATAGCCGACGCCAAACGAGGTGATATTGGTAATACGTCGGACTTGTACGCACGTACTTTTTTCGACCCACAAGCAGCTGGTTTGTCGTTTGATTCGGTTACAGTTGCGCCATATATGGGGCACGATTCGGTGATGCCTTTCTTGGCTTATGAAGGTAAATGGGTCATTCTACTTGCCTTAACCTCCAACGTTGGCAGTGCTGATTTTCAACGTCAACCAGTTGGCGAACAGGAGCTTTTTGAGAAAGTGATTGAAACCGCGCAAACCTGGGCAGGTCCAGAAAAACTAATGTTTGTGGTTGGCGCAACGCAGGCCGATGAGTTAAGCCGAATCCGGGAACTGGCTCCTGATACCTTTTTGCTTGTGCCCGGAGTAGGTGCCCAGGGCGGTAACCTGAAAGACGTATCGAGCCGGGGACTGACGCCGGATGGCGGGTTACTGGTCAATGCGTCAAGAAGTATTCTGTACGCTTCTGACGGAACCTATTTTGCTGATAAGGCCCGGTATGAAGCTGAATCACTACAACGTGAAATGGCTCAGTATTTAGCTGAATACCAGAAATAGTAACGTATTACAGATTTGTGGGTGACCTTGTAAGTCTAGTCTATCAAGCAACCTGCTGAAAGTTTTTGTAGCGTAGTGATACTTTAAGATTCCTTTAGCGTCAGAAGGGCAAATTTATTACGTTTCCCAATCCTTCGCTGTGCCCGAATCTTTACTGTATTTTATCTGGCAGTTTCAGTACTTCGCAAAAACCGAATTACGTACGACTGATGGCGAGTCGATCCAGATACTACATCCTGGCTTCCGAAACAATAACGCTGGTCCTGATTTTACGCATGCACGCTTGCTCATCAATAATGTAGAGTGGGTAGGTAACGTTGAAATGCATACACGCACGTCGGACTGGCTGGCGCACGGACACCAGTACGATCGTGCCTACGATAATGTCATTCTACACGTTGTATGGCAGGACGATAGTGCTGTGAAGGGACAGTCAGTAAAACGAACGAACGGCACGGTGCTGCCTACGCTTGAGTTGCAGCTTCGCACTGAAGAATCATTAATATCTCGTTATCAGATTTTTATCGATTCACGTGAGACAATACCCTGTGCCAACCTGTTTCGGTCGGTGTCGCCCCTTCGTGTTACGTCGATGCTCGATAAAGCGATGATGCAGCGCCTTGAACGGAAGGCCGCCGACGTACTGACTATTGTTGAGCAAACGAATGGTGACTGGGAAGAAACAACGTATCGGTTATTAGCATTAAGCATGGGTTTTCGCATAAATGCCGAACCGATGTCGCAGTTAAGCCGAGCTATACCGCTGAAGGTAATACGTAAACACCGGGATGTGTTACCGCAAGTTGAGGCTATGCTTTTTGGGGCGGCAGGAATGCTAGACGAAGATGAAACTGATGAGTACGTAGTGATGCTACGTCGTGAATACCAGTTTTTGGCAGCAAAATATGAGTTGGGCAGTCAGCAGCTGGAAGCGCATAGCTGGAAATGGGGACGCTTACGTCCGGCGAATTTCCCAACACTACGTATCGCTCAATTAGCCCGATTACTAACGTATCACGTCAGTTTATTTTCTCTTTTTATCGAAACCAGCGATGCTGCTACGTTGCTTGATGAACTTCAAGTAAAACCGGCTACCTACTGGCAATCGCATTATCGATTTGGGAGATCGGCGGAGAAAACAGTTGCTACGTTGGGCGAGCATTCGGCCGCTGTTATTATTATAAATGCAGTTGCTCCCTTATTGGCTGCTTATGCACAGCATCGGGGTGAACCTGCTTATATTGATCGGGCTATTACTCTGCTGGAACAATTACAGGCAGAAAAAAACCACCTGACCCAAAGCTGGAACGCGCTTGGACTGAGCGTGCGTACAGCTTTTGATTCGCAGGCGGCTATTGAACTACATAATGAATTCTGCGCTGTAAAAAAATGCCTGAGTTGTCAGATTGGCGCAGCGCTTATAAAAAATGTATGAAGTAGGATGTATGATATATTGCCAACAAGATACATCCTACATCCTACTCCATACATGAAAAATTAGCTTACTATTACGTCCTGTTTAGTCGCATCCCATGTCACACGTTTGCCGGTGTGGAGCGCCATTGTCGCCATGATATTGGCGACGGAGTGGTTGAAACCAACGCGGGCTGGGGCGTTTGGCTCCTTACGGCTACGAACGCACTCCATCCAGTTTAGCATGTGTAGCGAGGTCATAGGATCGCCACCGGTATTGGCCGAGGTTTCCATTTTTGCCGCTTCACCCAGCGACATTGTGGGCAGCATGTTCGCTTTCATGCCCATGTCTTTGGCGTATTTTTCTTCTAAACCGCCTTCGGGTGAAATTTTATTCGTATCGAGGTTTATCATCCCTCCGTTCGAATAGTAATATTCTTTCACTCCACCTGCTTCATTGTTCATTCGTGATGAATACAGTACCTGAAAACCTTTGGATTTGTCATTATCCGGACCGTAATCAAATACGGCAGTGAACGTATCGGCGTTGGTACGTCCATCTTTCCAGGAATAGATTCCGCCATTGGCTACTACCGAACGTGGATGATCTAAACCACTAAACCAGTGTACGGTATCAATCTGGTGCGACATCCATTGCCCTGGAATACCTGACGAGTAGGGGTAAAACAAGCGGAATTCAAGATACTTGCGTGGGTCCCATTCTACTTTAGGGCGGTTTAACAGGAAGCGATTCCAGTCGGTATCTTCTTTCTTGATCTCAGATACGAGTTTAGCCCGTCGCCAACGGCCTGGCTGGTTTACGTTCCAGGTCATCTCTACCATCGTAATGTCGCCAAATTTACCCGATCTGATGAAGTTGTTGGCCGCGTGATAGTTAGGCGCCGAACGCCGTTGTGAACCAACCTGAACGATACGTTTCGAACTCTCTACTGCTTTTAGTGCTTTACGGGCATCGTCCAACGCTTCGGCGAAGGGTTTTTCACAGTAAACGTCGCGTCCCGATTCAACGGCGGCTGCACAATGGAGCGCGTGCTGAAAATCGGCCGTGCTGATAATAACGGCATCAACGTCTTTCCGGTCGAGAAGTTCGTCGTTGTTACGTGCCTTGAAGAACGAACTATCGTTTAAACCCTTACCTTTCAGGAACGCATCAGCCTCATCACGACGGCGATTCCAGATGTCGGATACGCCCACAAAGGCGAAGTTCTGAGCTTTAGCATGCTCGGAAAAGGCGGGGGCCAGCGACTGCCGGAAACGGTCTGAGAAACCGATGATACCGACCCGAACGCGTTCGTTGGAGCCGAGAATACGTGCGTAGCTGCTGGCAGAGAAACTCATGCCGAGCCCAGCTAGTGCTGATTTTTTTATGAATTCGCGACGGTTTTCCATAATAGAATGTGTTAGGAAACAGATGACAGTTATAAAGAGAAAGGCGTTTTTCTGTAAAGTTCAACGCCTGATAATCAGTTTACTTTAAAGTGTTTTGATTTTCATATTCCGGAAATACACCCGGTTGCCGTGGTCCTGAAGCAGAATATGTCCCTTAGGCGCTTCGCCAAACCGTCCGGCAGAGTTGTAGCTAGGTGCTTTATATTTACTCATGGCTACCAGTTCACGGAATTTTTCGCTTCCTCGTTCATATTCGACTACTTTTTTGCCATTGAGCCAATGTTCAACATGTTGGCCTTTCGATACTACCCGACCTGTGTTCCATTCGCCAATAGGATTTGCTTTTTTGTTGCTGGCCGGTATTAAATCATATAGTGAACCAACAGTACGATTGCCGTTACGTCCCATTTTGGCATCGGGGTGTTTATCGTCATCAAGTACCTGATACTCCAGGCCAAACGCTGAGCCCTTTGGCTTAGGGCTTTGCTCGGCTACAAAGTATTTAAGGCCACTGTTGGCCCCTTCGGTTAGTTTGAAATCAAACATCAGGTCGAAATTGCTGTACTCTCCATCGGTAACGATGTCGCCAAAATTTTCAGATTCACTTCCATCTGATTGCTGAATAGTCAGCGAACCATCTGTAACTGTCCAGCCTTTCTCCGGAAATTTGTCGGCATAAGCCCCTCGCCAGCCATTGGTAGTTTTGCCATCGAAAAGCAGTTTCCAGCCATCTTTCTTTTCTTGTGCGGTCAACGTGTTCGGAGCTTGGGGGCCTTCGGCGGCTACCAGGCTTAGCAGTACTAATCCAGAAATAATTAGTTGTTTCATGATAATGAGTAAAATAGTGAATGATCACTCCGGCAGACCGGCCATTCACTGCTTTACAATTTTAAATGTAATGTTTTTGTGATGTACTCTTTATTAATTTCAGCGCATTGAGCAGGAGTCTTGTCTTTGTCCGGAACGCCGTCCAGCTCAACAACCCCCCAGCCGCTGAATTTGATGTCTTCCAGTGCTTTCATCACCGCCGGTACGTTGACATTCCCTCGACCCAACTCTACAAATTTATACGCTTTAGGATCTTCTGGCTTGTCGGGCCGGGGCGACATGGTATCTTTTAAATGCAGGGTATGAATAATGTCTTTGTATTGCTTTACGGCTTTCTCAGGCTCGCCACCACCTTGCTTGTAGTGGGCAATGTCGAGTAGGAGTTTGCAGTATTTTGGGTTCAGTGCCTGCACAATTACGTCCACTTCTTCGGGTGTTTCGCCCAGCTGATTCATATGGTTGTGATACGTTGCCTGAACACCCATATCAGCTGTCTGCTTACCAACTTCATTCATCACGGCTGCTAATTGCTTTAGCTCATCGGTGGTTGGCAGCCGGTCTTTTTGACGGAGACTGTTTGTCATCTGAAAAGCTGATCCACCCAATGCTTTCACAAAACTGGCGTGTGCTACGTGGGTATCAATGGTACTCTGTTTTTTAGCTGGGTCAATCTCTACGTTACCGCTCGAAAACATAGCTAGAGTAAGCTTATGCTGGTCAAGCATCGCTTTTAATTCGGAGGGTTTGGCTTTGTAAGGGCCGAACGTATTGCTACGTAGCTGAATGCCCCGGTAGCCCAATGCCGATAAGTCGGTAATGGCCTGAACTGTTTGGGCATCTGTGTTCCCCCAGGTAATGGCCGAGTAACCAATTTTTAAACCGGCTGGAACACCTGTACCAGCAAACAGTCGTTTTGAAATCGCTACCAGCGATAGAGCTGAGAGGCCGGTTGTTGTGAGAAACTGTCGTCGGTTTACAATCTCCTGCATGACCTAGAAGGATAATAAGTAACCGGCAACGATGCGATTACCAATAGTGAGACGAATTTTTTGGTTAACAATCAGGTAAAACAAGCCTGTTGAGCGGGTGTTCTACTCATACCAAAACAGCAAAAGAGCGAATAGGTATTCGCTCTTTTGCTGTTTTGGTTATTAAAATCCTGCATTCTGCGTAAATCCTGCATTCTCCGTTCGGTCGATCTGAGTTTGCGGAATCGGCCGAAGGTTGTGCGTCTCTTTTACGTTAGCAGCACCATCCGGGTTGTATTTTTTAACCCGTTCCACCAAAATTCCCCAGCGCTTAAGGTCCATCCAACGGGTTTGCTCACCAGCCAGTTCGCGGGCGCGCTCTTCGTAGATTGTTTCCATCGTTACGTCAGAAGCTTTCAGTTCCATAGCAGCTTCCTTGCCAGCATAAGCGGCCCGACGACGTACTACGTTAAGCGCGGTAGTCGCTTCGGTCGTTTTACCCTGCTTCAGTTGCGCTTCGGCCAGAATCAGATACGTTTCGGCCAAACGGAAGGCGATGAAATCGCGGCTACCCTGCTCGTAGGTAAGGTCAGGACGGTTCGGATCGAGGAACTTCTGCAAGGTTGGGAACAAAGCGGCAGAATAAGCACTTGGCACCAGAACCTGGTAAGGCTTAGCAGCCCGCTGTGCCATTGTCCACTCAACACCTGGAATATAAATGGCTGTATCGCCCGATTTCAGTGTGATTTTAGCTTTACTATTATCAAAAGACGTATTCAAACCCGTGCCTGGGTTGTTGCTCAGCCACGTATCCTTGAAGGTTTTCTTGTAACGCGAGTCGTTCACGCGATCTTTGAAAACGGTTTCAAGCAAATAGGTCGTTGGGCGTAGCCGTTTGAACGGACGGTCGTTTGCAATGTCGCGTTTCATACCAGGCTGCACATCGTACTGCATCCCGAAATACAGGTGCAGCTTGTTGCCGTCCCCGTTATTCGTATTTGCGGTGTTGATGTTGGTCAGCGGATCAGATGTATACTGCACCGAGAAAACTACCTCGTCGTTAATCTCACCAGCACCTTGAGCAAATACGCTGGCAAAGTCAGGCAATAATTTCAGACTGTAATTAGCAATTACGTTCTGCGCATAGGTGGCCGCTTTTGTATAATCATCAGCGGCTTTAGCCGACGACGTAGCTTTGGTCAGATAAACCTTGGCCAATAAGTGTTCTGCAGCCGATTTTGTAGCGCGTCCGTAATCGCTGGCGCCCTGTGCTGCTGCTCTAACCGCTGGCAGATCAGCAAGTGAGGATTCCAGATCAGACGTAATCTGCTTGTAAACATCGGCTTCGGAGGCTCGGCTAGTGGCTTTCGTTGGTCCCAGCGTTTCTTTTAACCGCAGGTCGAGGGGGCCAAACTGTTGCACCAGAATAAAGTAGTAATGAGCCCGCAGAAATTTCATCTCAGCGACCCGTTGTTTCCGGATAGCATCCGATACGGCAGCCGCCGGAGCCCGCTCAATAACCGCATTCGTCGTGTTTATTCCTTTGTACAATTCCTCCCAAACTTGCTGGATAATATCGACGAAGCTGTTCATCTGGGTATCGTAAAAGTGAAACCCTTTGTAGCTTCCGTCGGCACCAGCCTGGTAGATATCCGTACCGTATTCCGACATAGTCAGGCCACGTTCCGACGCATAAAAATTTCGCAGCGATGAATAAGCCGCTTTACTGGCATCTTCAAAGCCCTTAGGCGTATTGATGTAATCGTTGCCGATAAGCGAGATTACTTTTTCATCCAGTATGTCCTTACAGGCCTGACCGCTCAGCATTAGAGCCGTAAGCGCCAGGATTCGGAATGGTTTTGGCGAAAAAAATGAGTTCATAGTTTTAAGATCTATTACGGTTAATGGATCATGCGAAATGGTTAATGTCGGCGTACCAACGTATTGACCACGTATCACCCATTATTCAGTGATTAAAATTTAACGTTCAAACCAAATGTGGTCACACGGGTAGCTGGCACAACACCATTGCTAACTACGCCATCACTTGCGCTTGTTTCAGGGTCAACACCATTATACTTCGACCGGTACGTCGAAAAGATAAACGGCTGCTGGATGCTGGCAAACAGACGTAGCGACTGCATGCGGAGCTTCGACGTAATGCTTGCCGGGAACGTATACCCAAAGTTGATATTCCGCACTTTCACGAACGAACCATCAAAGTAGAGAATAGCACCGTTGTAGACGGGGAACTCCTGGCTTGAGTTAGGCCGCGGGAATTCATTCGTTGGGTTATTGGGCGTCCAGTAATCCACTTTAATCTGCTCGTAACGGCCTGCCAACTGGTTGTTATCACGGTGAAAACCACTGAGGATCGTCTGGCCAATCCGGGCATAAATGAAGAAGTTCAGGTCAAATCCTTTGTAGCTGAACCGGTTGGTAATCCCGCCACTCCAGGTTGGAATATCGGAACCGAGGTATACACGGTCATCGGCCGTAATTTTACCGTCGTTATTGGTATCCTGCACTTTAATCTGACCAACTGCACTTTGGTAAGATTTGGCTGCATCGGCTTCGTTTGTTTGCCAGATACCCGCTTTCTTATAATCATAGAACGCAGTCAGCGGTTTGCCAATGAAACGTTTGTTACCTACATCGTCAACCGCGCCATTGAAAAGCGATATGATAGCTTCGGTGTTTTTGGTAAACACAATGTCGGAAGTCCACTTAAAGCCGCTCTTCGTGTTTACGTTCACAGTCGAGATGCTTGCTTCAATTCCTTTGTTGTTGGTTTCGCCGATATTTTTAGTTACAGCATTAAAACCAATTGACGTTGGAAGCAGGTCAGATAGCAGCAGGTCAGTCGTCCGGGTGTTATACAATTCAATAGAGCCCGCTACCCGGCCCCGCCATAGACTAAAGTCGACACCGAAGTTGGTGGTTGTAGACGTTTCCCAGCGCAGATCAGGGTTACCAATCGTTTCTGGACGGTACCCGTAAGCGGGCGTAGTGCCAAATGCGTATACGGTACGTCCCAGCAGCCCTTGGGTTTGATAAGGAGCAACCCCCTGGTTACCAACTGATCCCCGGCTAACCCGAAGTTTCAGCAGATCAACCCATGAAGAGCCTTTCAGGAAATCTTCATTGCTGATGTTCCAGCCCAGTGCAATACCCGGAAAGTTACCGTACTTGGTGTTTTCGCCGAACCGGCTCGATCCATCCCGACGAATTGTGGCCGTCACTAAATATTTGTCTTTATAATCGTAGTTAACCCGACCCATGTAGGAGTTGATCGTCCACTGAACCAGACCACTGGAAACACCCAGCACCGAACTGGCATTTCCTACATTGTAGAACGACTGTGATTCGGCCGGAACGCCCTGCACGTTGATGAGATTGCCTTCGTTATTGTCGCGCTGAATAGATTGCAGAACGGTTAAACCAAGGTTATGATCACCAAACTTTTTATTATACGTCACAACGTTCTCGAGGGTGTAGTCGAAATTGAAGGTGGTGCCGTTAGAGGCTTGTGGATCACCATATTTCCGAGCATTTGTCTGAGCGCCGATAAAGCGGCCATACCGGTTAATCGTAAAATCAGGACCGAAATTAACCCGATATTTTAGGCCGTCGAGAATGTTTACTTCAGCGTATACACTGTTGAAAATCCGGTATTTTTTCCGTTCTTCTATTTGTGCACCTGGTATAACTTCCGCGAGCGGATTGGTAAGCAACGCATCATTCGTAGGCGAGAAGATCAGGTTGCCGTTATCGTCGTAAGGCCGACCCAGCGGGTTTTGCTGAAGGGTGAAGTTGTAAGGATTAAGGTTCTCGCCATTGCGCACGTAGTACATCATGTAGGAAGAAAGACCTACTCTGAGTACTTTATTGATCTGATGATCAATATTGGCACGTAGTGAATAACGGGAGAAATCCAGCCCCGGCATGATTCCTTTATCCTGGAAAAAACCCGCCGAGATGTAGAATTGGGTTTTTTCGCTGCCACCCTGAACACCAATGGTATGGTTCTGTTGAAAGCCCTGCTTAAGAAGCAGCGATTGCCAGTCGGTATTCCGGTTAGCGGCTAAGCCAGCTGCTACGTTCGGGTCACCACCTAGTACCGCTACTTTCGAATCGGCATAAGCATCAGCAACGCCTGTTGGCACAGGATTACCGTTTGCATCTTTATAGTTACCCGTGGTGCGGTAAGCTTCTCGAACAAATTCGGCAAATTCAGGACCACTAAACAGGTGAACTTTATCTAGTACGTCAGAAAACCCCACGTAGTTATCGTAGGTAACGGTTGTTTTGCCGTTTGCATTTCCTCGTTTGGTGGTAACCAACACAACCCCGTTGGCACCCCGCGCACCGTAAATAGCTGTTGCCGTGGCATCCTTCAGAATTTCCATGGAGGCCACATCATTTGGATTGATGTCCTCATATTCCCGTGCCAGCGGAATGCCGTCCACTACATATAAGGGATCGTTACCGGCATTGAACGAACGACGTCCCCGAATCCGGATCGTCGGTACAGAACCGGGACGGCTACCCGACTGCGATACGTCGACACCGGCAACCCGACCCTGCATGGCCTGACCAATGTTGGTAATAGGTTGTTCGGTGATCTGCTTAGGCGTAATCGACGAAATAGCGCCGGTGGTCTGGCTTTTCTTTTGGGTACCGTAACCAACTACCACGACTTCGTTTAAGGAGCGGTTGTCGGTCTCAATTGTAAGGTTAAGCGTAGACCGGTTACCAACAACTACTTCTTGCGTTACAAATCCGACCGATGAAAAAACCAGTACAGATTGATCGTTTACTACGTTGATTCGGTACGCTCCATTGGCGTCGGTTGTGGTTCCGCGCGACGTACCTTTTACGGTCACGGTAACACCAGGTAGTGGATTGTTGTCGTCTGATGAGACAACTTTTCCGGAAACGGCTCGTTCCTGAGCCGGGTTAGTGCCTGTCGGCGGACTGCTTGGCACGGCACTGAATGCCGGTTGACCAATGAGCGCGAGTGCGGTCAGGCCAAGCATAGGAAGCCACGTTTTACGTAGCAAATGAGTAGTAGTTGTACACATTATAGGTTGGAGTAAGAATTAATAGAAATTGATTAAAAGCAGGTTACGGTAACGGTTTTATCGGGCTGGTTGGGATTTCAATCCATTCGCCGGGTTGGAGTCTTACCGGATTATGATGCTTGACCAGCAGATTAACGCTTCCGGAAGTTAACGCCACTGAAGTACTACGTGGCTGTTGGCGCACTCGAAACGATGTGCCCAGCGCTTCGATGGTCAGGTCGCCGGTATGCACCCGAAACAGACGGGCCGATGACGTATCGTTTCGGTGTTTCACAAAAAAATCAGCTTCACCATTCAACCAGACTGCTCGTGGTGTTTCGTCGTTCCATTGGCGTACATACCGCACCGAACTGTTTGGGTAAAGCGTCATTATTGAGTTATCAGGGAGTTTGAGTTCCCGGGTTTGATTATCCAGTGTACTAATTGTTGAAAGTCCCTGATTTGGGCCGTACTGCATCCAGAGTGCCCAGCCAATCAATAAAACAACCCCCATTGCGGCAGCAACTGTACGTATGAAATACCACCAGCCTACTACAGTCCGTACGTCGGGTAAGAGAGGCCGGACATCTTCCATCGTTTGCAGCGATACACGGATACGTCCCCAAACTGATGAAATCTCCTCCGTCGACAGTGGCATGTCTGGCATCTGACTGCTGACAAGGATAAGCTTACGGGCTGTTTCAACCTTATCCGCACAATCGGGATTCTGAATAAGCCAGGCCTGCCAGTAGGCTGCTACCTCATCGTCGTCAGGGTGCTGCACCCAACGAACGAACAGGTCGTCGAGTGTAAGCTCCTCGATGGTGTAGTCAGCGTATGGCTTGTTCACGGCATTGTATTGTTTCGTGTAGGCCAAAGCGTCTGAACTAAGGGTTTCTACTTATGGAACAGCGAACATATAGACTGAATTGTGATTGTATTATGGTCTTTACTTTATGGATTATTCTTTGTTACTCGTTCTCTTATTTGACTTATTTTTTGAGTAAATGTTCTTATAATGTTTAGAATAAAAATAGATATTATAAATAAAAAATCTGATTTTTTTTATGCAAGCGTTACCGGGAACGTTCCCGGTAACACGCTATAGATCAGTAGGAGAGAGGAAATGACCAATATTCAAAGCCCTAGCGTGATTCTACTGATAAGCTGACTACCTGAAAAAATGAGTATAGAAATTGTACTTATTTGAGAACGTCCTTAAAGCTGACCGTTTAACTAAAGAACGAATAAAATAAACCATGCAGGCTATATAACGTAAAGTCTGGAGTCGAGAATAGTTTAAAAAACGTACCTACTATGAAAAAAACCGATAGTTTTTGATCTGGCGGGCAGCACATACTAACGCCCAGGAGCCTGTGAGCTCAGAACCATTATGTCTATCCATCGTTATAACGGTATCAACGTTCTGAAAGCTATGCGTTTATTATTTAGCCTGAGCTTATTTCTTATATTATACCTGCTGGTCAATGAAGTTGCTTCTGGTCAGGCCAAAGTGTCGGTCAAGGAAACAACCCGACTAACGAACGCATCAACTCTTGAAAATCAACCTGATACCGTATCAACTACGCAGCCAAAATCATTAACCTTCACGGCTTCGACAGACCAGCGTTTTTTCTTTTTTAATGATACCCGTACCGAAGACAACCGGAGGGTTCCCGTGAGCGTATACGGGATACGGGCAGGTTTTTTATTTCCTCCTCGTCAGCGAAGAGCTAATTTAACCAGTGGCAGGTCTGCCAGTTTCAAGGCTGGCGTTGGTTTTTATTTTGTTAATCAGCACCTTGATCAACCAGGTTTGTTGCCTAATTCATCTGAATCAATCACGCGTCGATTGCGGATGGCAACGGTTTATTATGAACGATATCTGCTACGGAAAGGCCCATTTGAAGTTAGTCTACCGCTTGAATTTGGATACGGGCATTCGCGCTACGAACGTAACGACGATGGTGCCGAACGGCATGAACTGGCGCGAGGGGTTTTCCTGCCGTTAGGCGTAGGTGTTTCAGCTGCTTATCAATTTCCAATGCTGAAATGGCTACGTCCATTTCATTGGTTCGGCTTAAACATGTTGGTGGGTTATCGTTTTATTCTCAAAAAAGATATACCAGAAAGTCAGATCAATTATACAGGACTTTATCTCTCAGTAGGCCCGTCTTTTTTCTTGGAGAACCTTACCGCCGACATCAAATACTGGCGTCAGAAGCACAAACAGAAGAAGTTAAAAAAATAAGTGTTTAACGTAGCGCAAGTTTCTATTTGCGCTACGTTAAACACTTACACCAGCTTCCCATCGAATACTGACGGCTTGCTCTAGGTCGGGATGAAGGCTGATAGCTACGGGGCAGGTGTGCGCAATTTTTTCGAGCCGAGCCTTAGTTTCATCGTCGGGTAGGAAAGGCTCTCCATTGCGATTAGCACGTAGTACTAGGTTGACTTCAATACGGGCAATACGTCGGGGCGGTTCGTTACTCATAACCTTTGTTACGTCGAGTGCGCTGCCAGTAAGGTCGATACCATCGCGTCGGGCAAAAATGGCCATAGTAGTAATAATGCAGGAACCCAGAGCGTTGGCTACTAAGTCAGTCGGTGAAAATGCTTCACCCCGCCCCTGATTATCGGTCGGTGCGTCGGTATTTATGTGGGTTCCTGATTGCAGGTGCTCGCAATCGGTACGTAAATTGCCTTGATAATCAATGTGAATCGTTGCCATTTGATATAAATAATGAGTCGACTACAGTAGGTTGGCCCGCTGACTAACTTACCAATTGACCCTAAACATAAAATAATTGGTGTTGTTACGCTAATACTTGTAGATGATTTTGTGAAGCAGCCTAAAAATTTGTAGCTTTAATTCAGGATTTTACGAAAATGCGAACACTTTACGGAT
The DNA here is from genome assembly GCF_054778555.1 of Spirosoma flavus. Lineage (NCBI taxonomy): Bacteria > Pseudomonadati > Bacteroidota > Cytophagia > Cytophagales > Cytophagaceae > Spirosoma > Spirosoma flavus. The sequence goes on along the minus strand of NZ_BAAGZL010000003.1, from coordinate 128,785 downwards.
TACTTGCGCTTACGTTAGGTTGTCTGGGGCTATTTGTTCCGGTTGCTCAGGCACAAAATACAGATACTGAGGACGAAATATATCCGACCGAAACCACATTTGGCATCACAACCAATACGAATGCTGGTGTTATAGGGGGCGTGTCGTTTCGTCAGTCGAAGCTATTATCCGGTACGTTGTTTGGATTGCCTCAATATCGGTATTTAAGCATAGAACTGGTTAACGTAAAGCATCCTAAAGAACTTCAGTCATCCGTCAATTCGATTGGTTCCCGTTATATTGATGGGAAAGAAAATTACCTGTTTGTGCTACGTCCGCAGTATGGTCGCGAAGTAAAGTTATTTCAGCGCAAATCCGACGAAGGTATTGCTGTGAGTGGCATTCTGGCGGCTGGACCATCGCTGGGTATTATAAAACCGTATTATCTAGAAGTTGTCTTAGGAAATAATAGCCGTACTGCCCCTGCTTCGCAGGTTAATGCCTCACCCACTGGCGAAACCGTTATTGGTTCAGGCGGTTTTCTGGAGGGCCTTGGTCAATCGAAACTAACGGTAGGACTTAACGTAAAAGCGGCTCTTAGCTTCGAACTGAGCGCTTTCCGGGCTAATACAACCGGTGTCGAAATCGGCTTTCTGGCCGAAGCCTTTCCCAACACCATTGTGATCATTCCCAGTACAAATCCGAGTGGCGATCGTGAACAAGGCAATCGGAGTTTTTTTACATCTGCATACATTACCCTGTTTTTTGGGAGCAAAAAATAACGTAACAAAGGGCAGAGGGGTAAAGGTATGGCGTAAAACCCTCGCCTTTACCCCTTTCTCTTTCGCCTTTTCCACAATCCCTATACCCTCTGCCCTTTCGTGAACTTTACGGCCGAAAAACGAATTCTGAGAGAAAGTAATGAGGAGATATGATTGAATTACCGGTAATTCCCTCCGAACAACAACGTAGTAGAAAACGCCCCGACTGGCTACGGGTCAAATTGCCCATTGGTCCAGAATATGCAAAAGTGCGTAAACTGGTTGACGAGCATAAACTGCATACAATCTGCGAGAGTGGCAACTGCCCCAATATGGGCGAATGCTGGGGCGCAGGAACGGCTACGTTCATGATTCTGGGCAATATCTGCACTCGGAGCTGTACGTTTTGTGCAGTAGCGACAGGTCGCCCGAACGAATACGATACCGACGAGCCACGCCGTGTTGCTGAAGCCATTGTGCTGATGAAAGTGAAACACGCCGTTATTACGTCGGTGAACCGCGACGAACTAAAAGATCGTGGCGCCGAAATCTGGTATCAGACTGTGCGCCTTATCAAAGAAGCGTCGCCCACTACAACCATCGAAACGCTGATTCCCGATACCAAAGGCAATTGGGAAGCCCTCGAACGAATGATTTCGGCTGGTCAGGAGGTTGTGTCACACAACATGGAAACTGTCGAGCGGCTTTATCGTCGGGTACGTCCGCAGGCTCGTTACGAACGTAGTCTGGAACAGATCCGCCGGACGAAAGAATATGGGCAACGTACCAAATCAGGTATTATGCTTGGCTTGGGCGAAACGCATGACGAAGTGTTTAAAGCAATGGACGATCTGGCGACCAATGGCCTGGACGTATTAACGCTTGGGCAGTATCTGCAACCGACCAAAATGCACCACGAAGTTATTGAGTGGATTCACCCTGATACGTTTGCCATGTACCGGGAAGAAGGTCTGAAACGCGGTTTGAAATATGTAGAATCAGGCCCATTAGTACGTTCTAGCTACCATGCTGAAAAGCATGTAAACGTCTGATTATGGATAGAAAAATTAGGATAACATTTAATGATACAAACGAATTTTATCATTAATTATCCATTTTTCATTATTCATTGTTAAAACAATTAAGCATATTTATTATTTAAAGAATAGAGTCCGGACTTCGGTTCGGACTTTTTCTTTGCTTCATGAAAAAATACGACTTCATCATTGCGGGGGGAGGAATGGCCGGTCTTAGTCTGGCTTATTACCTGACGCAGTCTCCTCTTCGCGATCGAAGTATTCTAATTATTGATCGGGAGCAAAAAGATCGTAACGACAGAACTTGGTGTTTCTGGGAGCGAAATCCCGGTCCGTTCGAGTCTATTTTATTTCGTAAATGGAAAACAGTCTGTTTCCATGGTACTACGTATACCGGTCCCGTCGACATGGGCGATTATACGTATAAAATGCTACGTGGTATTGATTTTTATGAGTTTGTACAAAATGAACTTGCCAAACATCCGACCGTAGAATTCAAGCAAGCAACCATTAATCGAGTTAAAGAAACTCCCCAGGGTGGCTTTCTGATTGCTGATGACGAACCTTACATCGCTGATTATATCTTCGACAGTACGTTTGCGTTGAAATTAAATCAGCCCGAAAATCATAACCTGCTACAGCATTTCAAAGGTTGGGTCATTACTTCTGAAAAGCCCTGTTTTAATCCCGAAAAACCGCAGATTATGGATTTTCGGGTTGAGCAGCATGGCGATTGCCGGTTCGTTTACGTATTACCGTTCGATGAAAAAACCGCGCTTGTTGAATTTACTTTATTCAACGAAAAACTACTTACCGATAGCGATTACGACGATCAGCTACGGCAATACATCGACCGTTTTCTGGATACCGGTACGTATCAAATTGCTGAGACTGAATATGGTGTCATCCCTATGTCGGATGAATTAACACAGGAATACCCTTCCGAACACATCGTTCGAATTGGTACGTCGGGCGGCTTTACAAAGGCGTCAACGGGGTATACGTTTCAGCGTACACAGCGCTACCTGAGTGCTATCGTTAAGAATCTGGTGGAAACGGGGAAGCCAACGCGCCCGGAATCGTGGTTTCGCCAGCGGTTTAAACTATATGATAGTATATTTCTGAACGTATTAGAAAATAACCGGCATCCAGCCGATGATATATTTACCAGAGTGTATACGCAGAACCCCCAGCGCGTTTTTACATTTCTGGACGAAGACACTCACTTTCTGGACGAGCTTCGCCTATTTGCAACCATGCCGTTCTGTCCATTTTTAATTGCATTTTTTGCGGTTCTCCGCCGAAAAATTGCTGGCTAGATTTTTGCACCGCTCCTTATTTGTTTGCCGCCTGTTTAGAAACTCGTAGCTTTGTAGTTGCAAACCAAGTCATATAGATAACGTAATGCCGTATCTTTTCACTTCTGAATCAGTCTCTGAGGGACATCCTGATAAAGTAGCCGACCAAATCTCTGACGCCCTGATTGATAACTTTCTGGCGTATGACCCATCGAGTAAAGTTGCCTGCGAAACGCTGGTAACGACCGGTCAGGTTGTGCTGGCTGGCGAAATTAAAACCGAAACGTATCTGGACGTTCAGAAAATTACGCGTGAGGTTATCCGTAAAATCGGTTACACCAAAAGCGAGTACATGTTCGAGGCCAATTCGTGCGGAATTTTCTCGGCCCTGCACGATCAGTCGGCTGACATTAATCAGGGGGTGGATCGGGAAGTAGCGAGCCAGGATTTCGAAACGAAAGCCAACGCACAAGGAGCAGGTGACCAAGGCATGATGTTTGGTTACGCAACTAACGAAACGGATAACTACATGCCGTTGCCGCTTGATCTGGCCCACGCCATTCTGCGCGAAATGTCGCACATTCGCAACAACGAAAACCAGTTGATGCCCTATCTGCGTCCGGATGCGAAGTCGCAGGTGACGATTGAATATTCTGACGACGACCAGCCGATACGTATCGATACCATCGTAGTTTCGACGCAGCACGACGATTTCGCTGACGATGAAACGATGCTAGCGAAAATTAAGGAAGATATCATTGGCATTGTGATTCCCCGTGTGAAAGCGGCTCAAAAAGCCGAATTGCACAAGCTGTTTACCGACGATATTACGTATTACATCAACCCAACCGGCAAATTCGTGATCGGTGGTCCACACGGCGATACGGGTCTGACAGGTCGTAAGATCATCGTTGATACGTACGGCGGCAAAGGTGCTCACGGTGGTGGCGCTTTCTCCGGTAAAGATCCCTCGAAAGTGGACCGTTCGGCGGCTTATGCTACGCGGCACATCGCCAAAAATCTGGTAGCTGCCGGTCTTTGTGATCAGGTGCTGGTGCAGGTTTCTTACGCCATTGGCGTGGCTAAACCTTGCGGGCTGTACGTAAATACTTACGGTACGTCGAAAGTAGATTTGCACGATGGCGAAATCGCTGAGAAAGTTGGGCAGATTTTCGATATGCGCCCCTATGCTATTGAACAACGGCTCAAACTGCGTAACCCGATTTATTCGGAAACAGCCGCTTATGGCCACATGGGACGTAAGAACGAAATTGTAAAGAAGAAATTCGGCTCAAATGGCCAGGCGAAAGAAGTTGAAGTTGAGCTGTTTACCTGGGAAAAACTTGATTTTGTTGATAAAGTTAAAGAGGTGTTCTCGCTATAATTCGAGGATTAATTAATACCTATATTAAAGCTAAAAGCCACTCCAAATGGGTGGCTTTTAGCTTTCTTGGATTAGTAAATTGGTTATAACTCGTCGGTTTCGATAACCTCTTCTTCTTGCATGAATTTGGCCTGGGTTATGGCCGGGCTGGAAATGTCGTTTCGTTTTTGCTTACACCGAACGAGTTTGTCTTTCAAAACATCCAATACGCGGTCGGTGGCGCTTTCGAAACTTTTGTCGTGTTCTTTCACGAACAGCTCTTTACCTGGAATCAACAATCGAACTTCGACTATTTTTTCCTTAACCTTGTTGGAATCAGCTCCTTCGAGCCTTAAAAATACCTCTCCGCTAACAATCCGGTCGTGAAAGGTATCCAACTTGTCAAGTTTAGCCTGGATGAAATCTAACAGGCTCTGGTCGGCTGTGAATCGCACAGCATGAATTTGTAGTCTCATTGTGTCGCCTTTAAGGTGAATAAACTAAGAACATCAATGGACTATCTAAGTTTGAGCAATTGAACCACAATGTCAACCCCTTCTAAAAAAGATACAAATCTGTTTCACAGATTTTAGGCTATGCATAAGTCAAAGATTTGATACAGGTGTATTTTGTCGCGTTCGTGGAACGGTACCGAATAAAAAATCTTCAAAAAATATAATTACGATGTCACGTTAAATTTATGTAAATGGGTCTGTTTGGACGTAACGTAATTAATGGCTTCGTGTCAATGACCTGATTGTTTACCTGGATAACGCCGAATTTCCGGACAAGCATAGCGAGTAGAATCTGCATTTCCATAAGCGCAAACTGATTGCCAATACACAGGCGCGGCCCCCCACCAAATGGTACGTACGCATACGCATGAGCCTGATCTTTTTCTCCACCCGGCGCGAACCGGTCTGGATTAAATTGCTCAGGTTCAGACCAAGACGCAGGGTTGCGATGAAGAATGTACGGACTGACCAGCGCCGTTGCTCCAGCCGGAATAGTGTAAGGCCCGATATGGTCATTTTGATGAGCCAGACGACTCATAATCCAGGCGGGGGGATACAGACGTAATGATTCCTGAATGACCTGCAGTGTATATGGCAAAGCCCGGAAAACATCCGGTGAGGGCGTGCGAGTATCACCTAATACTGATTTAACTTCTGTTTGCAGACGTAGCAGTACGTCGGGATGCTGTGTTAGTAAGTAAATTGTCCAGGCCATCGACACGGCTGTGGTTTCGTGGCCTGCTGAAAACAACGTAACACACTCATCGCGCAATTGCTGATCCGACATGCGCTCGCCCGTTTCTTCGTCTTCAGCGCTGAGCAGCATGCCCAGCAGGTCGCTACGTTGCTCATTTTCGGCTAGCGGGTTTTTTCGTCGCTGGTTTATTACGTCGTAAATGAACGTATCGACTAATTGGCCTGCCTGCCGGAACCGATTGTTAGCCGGAGTCTTCCAATGCATCGGAAACCGGATCGGCGACAATAATCGACGGTTAGCCATATAATTCAACGTATCGAGTGCCTGCGATAAACCCGTTAGTTTTCCGGCTGTATCGGAGCCAAACAATGTTTTGCAGACGATACGCATCGTTACGTCCATAAATGCCTGCGATACGTTAATGGGCTTGTGACGCGGAAGTTGCTGAAGTTCGTCGATCCAGTCAGCGGTCTCCGAAATCATGGTCTCGGTTAGTGCTGCCAGTTTTTGCCGGTGAAAAGCAGGTTGAGCCAGTCGCCGTTGCCGACGCCAGAAATCGCCATCACTTGTAAGCAGACCATTGCCCAGAAAAATTCGAAGCACTTCAAACGCGGGCGAACGACCGTAGTTTCGATGATTTTCCTGCAAAATATGCTTGGCATCTTCGGGATTGAATACCAAGTATTGATTACGTCCGCCAATCTGGAGGTGTACGATACGTTCATATTCCTGCCGAAGTGAACGTAGCGTTTTTAGTGGATTGTACAAAAATGCAAGCGTATTACCCAAAATGGGCAAACCTGCGCGTCGGGGAACTGGAAGAGGAGACGTAGCAACAGTTTCCATATAAAAAGCTTTCACAGCGTTTAGCTAGAGCAACTATAAAGATACGAATAACGATTCAGGAAGCTTGTGATACGTAGTGATTGATTACTACGTCTAGACTGGTTATATGGGTTAGTAGAATGAAAGTATTTGACCCTGGCGATGTGAATTCGTAATATAGCATTCAAAATACTGCTACGTATGAATATCAACGGCGATGCAAAAGCCGCTCGTACCTACGACGCCATCGTGATTGGATCGGGTATCAGCGGAGGTTGGGCGGCTAAAGAATTGTGTGAAAAGGGTTTGCGTACGCTCGTCTTGGAACGCGGACGCGATGTTCGGCATATTACGGATTATCCGACAGCACAACTGAACCCCTGGGATTTTCCGCACCGGAACCGAATGCCTGAAGCGTTTGATAAAGAAAACCCGATTGCGACCAAATGCTACGCCCTCGATGAAAGTACGCAGCAATTTTTTGTGAAAGATGCCGAACATCCTTACGTTCAGGAAAAACCGTTCGACTGGATTCGTGGCTATCAGGTAGGAGGGAAGTCGTTAATTTGGGCGCGGCAGACGCAGCGTTGGAGCAAATTCGATTTTGAAGCAAACGCTCGTGACGGGGCTGCTGTCGACTGGCCGATACGTTACGAAGATTTAGCACCCTGGTATAGTCACGTCGAAAAATTTGTAGGAATTAGTGGCAATAAAGATGGCTTGGAAACGCTGCCGGATGGCGAATTTCTGAAGCCCTGGGAGTTAAATTGCGTTGAGAAGCACATTCAGAAGCGCGTTGCCGAACGCTATAAAGATCGCTACGTTATCGTTGGTCGCTGTGCTCATCTAACAGAGCCTAAACAGATTCACTTCGATCAGGGCCGGGGACAATGTCAGGCCCGGCATTTGTGTTATCGGGGATGTCCTTATGGTGGATATTTCAGCTCAAATTCGGCTACGTTGCCCTGGGCGGCCAAAACGGGTAAACTGACGCTACGTCCTGATTCGGTCGTTCATTCCATTATTTACGACGAAACGAAAGGGAAAGCCACCGGTGTCCGGGTGGTTGATGCGCATACGAAAACGATGACGGAGTATTTTGCCCGAATTATTTTCGTAAATGCGGCTTGTCTAAATTCCAATCTGATACTACTCAACTCAACATCCCGACGTTTCCCAAAGGGCTTAGGTAACGATAATGGTTTGCTGGGTCGCTACGTAGCGTTTCACAATTATCGGGGAAGTATTACGGCTGACTATGAAGGTTTTGACGATGGCTATTACTACGGTCGGCGACCAACTACGGCGTTCATGCCTAATTTTCGGAATGTCCGAAAACAGGAAATGGATTTTCAGCGGGGGTATATGGTCGCGTTTAGCGCTTCCCGAACACACTGGGGTAGGGGCAACGCTCAAGCCGGTTTCGGCGCTGAATTTAAGGAAAAACTAACTCGGCCGGGCGCCTGGAATGTGTATATGATGGTTCAGGCCGAAACGGTTCCGCGCTACGAAAACCACGTTCGGATCAGTTCTGACCAGAAAGATCCTTGGGGAATTCCACAACTCGTTACGTCTATTGACTACACGGATAATGACCAGAAAATTTCCAAAGATTTTCTGGAACAGGGAGCCGATATGCTCGAACAATCAGGCTGTGTTCGCATTACTCCTTATCTCGATAATCGTAATCCCGGACTCGACATTCACGAAATGGGTGGTGTGCGCATGGGCCGTGACCCGAAAACGTCGCTGTTGAATGGACATAATCAGCTTCATGCGGTAAAAAACGTATTCGTTACGGACGGTGCGGCTATGACCTCGACCGGTTCTCAGAATCCATCCATTACGTTTATGGCGTTAACGGCGCGTGCTGCTACGTTTGCTGTAAACGAATTAAAAAAGAAAAATCTGTAGCGTGGCCGATACGTATCAAGAAACGAAAATTGCTCTATTGGGCTTATGCGAAGCTTATGTCCAGCAGCGTATTGACACCGCCCGTCTGGCTATGGAAGCGGCTCAGGAAGCGGCCAATTCTGAATCGAAAAGTAGTGCCGGTGATAAATATGAGACAGGCCGGGCGATGGCGCAACTCGAACGAGACCGTCATGCTCAACTGCTGGCTGAAGCATTAAAGATACAGCAGGATGTAAATCGACTCGTTGTTGAGAAACATTACGAGACGGTGCAGCCTGGAAGTCTAGTAATAACCAATCGAGGGCAGTTTTTTATTAGTATCAGCGCCGGGAAACTGACGCTGGCGGGAAAAGACTACTTCGCAGTTTCACCCGCGTCGCCGATTGCTACGTCGTTATTGGGCCGAAAATTGGGCGATAGTGTTACGTTTAATAAGCTGACGTATCAGGTCTTGGGTGTAGACTAATACACGCGTTCACCACCAATCCAGGTCTGTTTTACTTTGGTCTGACGTAGCTTTTCGTTGGGCGCAGTCATGATGTCGCGGTCGAGCACGACAAAATCGGCTTGTTTGCCAGGGGCGATGCAGCCGCGGAGATGGTCTTCGAAACAGGCATAAGCGGCCCAGCGAGTCATGGCTAGTAAGGCTGATTTACGGTCGACGGAGTTTTCCATCTGGTAGCCCCCGGCTGGATAATTTTTCGCATCCTGACGAGCTACGGCCGCATGAAAGCCAAAAAGCGGGTTAACCGCTTCGACAGGAAAATCGCTGCCAAACGCAATCAGGCTATTTTGCTTCATCAAATCGTTAAACGCGTAAGCTCCTTTCACCCGCTCTGGCCCCAGCCGGTCGCCGGCCCAGTACATATCCGACGTAGCGTGTGTAGGCTGAACCGACGGAATAATTGAATACTGGCCAAATTTCCTGACATCTTCGGGTGATACCACCTGCGCGTGCTCGATACGCCAACGTCGGTCATTCTTTTCCTTCAGCAATTTGCCGTATAAATCGAGCATCAGGTGATTGGCTGAATCGCCGATGCAGTGCGTATTAGCCTGAAATTTAGACTTAATGAGCAACGTAGTGATACGTTCCAGCTCGGATGGACTTAACAGGAGAAACCCACCCGTTTCGGGGCGGTCGCTGTAAGGCTGGCGCAGGCACGCTCCCCGCGAACCTAGCGCTCCATCGGCATATAGCTTGAACGAACGTACCGTGAGTCGGTCGGTCTGGAATGGGCCGCGCTGGAGGAAATAATTTATATTAGGTTCGCCCAGACTAACCATGGCGTAATCACGAATTTTGAGCTTTCCGGTACGTTGCAGGCTGTCAATCAGGTTAATTTCATCTGGATTTATACCGGCATCTGATACGGTTGTCAATCCTAATGCAACACAGGCTTTCTGCGCATTGAGGAGCATGCGGGCTTTGTCAGATGCATCGGGGCGGGGGAATACCCGTTTGATAAACTGCATGGCATTGTCGACCAAAACACCCGTTGGCTGATCGTTTTGAAGAAGAACCTCGCCACCGGGTATTTTCGAGCCAGCCGTTACGTTAGCCAACCGGAGAGCTTTTGAGTTGACAAATAGCGCATGTCCATCAATACGTGTCAGCGCCACTGGTACGTTAGGAAAAGCCGCATCCAATTTTTCTTTTGTTGGAAAGGCTTTCTCCGGCCAGTCATTCTGGTCCCAACCACGGCCCATGAGCCAGGAAACATTGGGGTGAGCCTGATAAAACGTTTTTAGTCGTTCGATGACTTCATCATACGATTCAGCACCGACCAGATCGGCTTGATCAAGCACCTGGCCGAGACCTAAAAAGTGGGAATGCGGATCATAAAAACCGGGGTAAACAGGCAAGCCATTAAGATCGGTTTGGGTAGCCGCTTCGTATTCATCAGTAAGTTCTTTAGCTGAGCCAACCGCCAGAAATTTTCCATCTTTAACTACGAAAGCATCGGCCATTGAAAAACTCGAATCGGCCGTGTAAATGTGGGCGTTCGTGACGAGTAAATCCGCCTTTTTTTTGAATGAACAACCGGATAACAGTAGCGTAAGAGTAGAAAGCAGCAGGAAAATACGTTTCATGGAGTCTGGGAAGAAAGGCTGCAAGATAAATGAAAGGCGGAAAAACTGACGGGCCAATCGCAGATTCCCTTATTTTTGTTGTAATTGTTTTTGCTAACATTAATTCAATGAAACTCAGCCACTGGCTTTTTTTAGCTTGCCTCCCTCTTTCGGTCTTTGCTCAACAAACCCCCAACGCTATTCAACGTGCTCAGCAACGAAGTTTTACGGTTGCAACGATTCCACAGCCTGGCGAGGTATTGACACTCCAACAGGCTGTACAACAAGCGGTTGATAAAAATTATCAGATACATATAAATCGCTCGCAGGAAGAAATAGCCAGAAACAATTATACAAAAGGAAACGCAGGCTACTTACCTGTAGTGACTGGAAATGCGAACTCCAACGGAGGTTTGCAAAGTTTTCGGCAAACTTTTATTGATAACATCCGCCCTCCCCAGGAAGTAAAAGGCATTTTCAACCGGACATCAAACGTAGGTGTCAACTTAAACTACACCGTTTTCAACGGGTATGCTCGCCGGACTTTATACACGCAATTAAAACAATTGCTTCAGATAAGCACGGTAAATACGCGCGCTAATGTAGAAGCTACCATTGCTAATGTCGCCAGCAGTTATTATGACGTAGTACGGCAGTTACAGCGGCTGATTGCCTTTACACAGGCGCTTGATATTTCGCGGGAACGTCTTGAACTTGCGCGGGCTAACTATGAAGTAGGTACTCGCTCGAAAGTGGATTTTTTAAGTGCGCAGGTCGATTACAATACCGACAGTGCAGCCTTGCTTTCGCAGGAGCAGGCATTACGTAACGCCAAAATATTTCTGAATACACTGCTGGTACGTGATCCACAAACCGAATTTGCCGTTCGCGACACAATCGTTGCCCGGACTGATTTGCAGTTAGGGCCTTTGCAGCAATCGCTGTCAACTAACAACCCACAACTAGCCTCTGCCATACTCAATCAAAGCGTGGCTAGCCTGAACATTGAGCTTGCAAAAGCGCAGCAATTGCCGCTCGTTACGGCTCAGACAGGTTATAACTATCAATTCATTGATAACCAAGGCGGATTTGGGGTTGCTACCGGGCGTACGAGTGCCATAACCTACAACGTAGTGGCGTCTATCCCGATTTTTAACGGATATAATCTAAAACGTCAGATTCAGAACGCACGGGTAAACACAATCATCGCACAGGATCAGGTTAGTGATCAGAAACTACAATTACAGTCGGCCGTCGCGCAAACGTATCATAACTACCAGAATAGCCTGAAATTGCTTAATCTGGAGGTTCAGAATAACCAACTCGCCAACCAGAACGTCGATATTGCGTATGACCGCTACCGGATTGGTAACTCTACGTTCGTAGAATTTCGAAACGTACAACGTACTGCCATCGATGGACAAACACGTCTGATTGAAGCAGAATACAATGCAAAAGCCGCTGAAATAGAACTACTTCGGCTTAGCAGTACCATCTCACAGGAATTGGGTTTGTAAAACACTTGCTAGTAGTCTGGGTTATTGATGATACGTATCAATAACTCAACCGCTATGCCCTGGTCAAAAAAGGATTACCCTGTCTCGTTAAAGAATTTCATGGCTCCTGTTCGGAATAAAGCCATTGAAATCGCAAATGCGCTGCTCACAGAAGGCGCTCCCGAAGACCGTGCCATTGCCATTGCTACGTCCAAAGCTGAAGAATGGGCAGAAAATCGGGGTATGAAGATTCGAAAAGACAGTGCGCCGGAGCTGAAATAAACAGACTTTGTCACTCTCTACATTCAAACAAATCATCTCCTTTTGCTGCCAGAAATTTCGCAGCCGTAAAGTGTGCTACGTATAATCTACTCTGAATTAGACTCATGAAAGAACCGGTCAAGCCCTTCGACTGGGAGCGGATATTGCTTGACGATTTCCCCTGGTTATATCTGGGCGAAGTCGCTTTCCGGACCCTCTGTATGTTTCTGATTCTGTTGATCGCCCTTAAAATTTCCGGGAAGCGGCAGATTAAGCAACTGTCTGTATTTGAGCTTGTTTTAGTAATTGGTTTGGGGTCAGCCGCGGGCGATCCTATGTTTTATCATGACGTACCACTGGCGTCTATAATCGTGGTATTTACGGTCATGATGGTTTGCTATAAACTAATTACAACTTTGTCCGATAAGAATCTTCGTGTGCGGGAAACGTTGGAGGGTAAGCCCGTGTACGTGATTGAAAATGGCTGTATTCTGATCAAAAATTTTAAGGATGAAGATTTAACGCAGGATGAACTGTTCACTGCGCTACGTCTGGAAGGCATCAGACAACTGGGTGAAGTTGAATATGCCATTCGCGAACCTACGGGCGAGGTCAGTATATTTCCGTTTGATGGACAGGGCAAACGAATAGGACTGCCGATTTTACCAAATGATCTGAAAAAAGCCGTTACTGAAATAAGCGAACCTGGCGTTTACGGATGCTGTATTTGCGGTAATTTACAAACGTTCGGTGTTGAAAATCAGCCTATTTGTAAGAACTGCGAACACGATCATTGGGTAAAAGCAACGCTGTAAATACTACGTTGCCTTAACGCGGCTTTTTTACTACGTCCTTAACGTGATCTTTCAGAAACGTCAGCAATAATTTCTCCACACCGTCGAGGCCATGCGGGCTGGTTTTACGAAATCGACTGCTACGTTGAATGTACGGATTTAAATCCTGACACTCGTAAGATTCCAGAATCTGTGGGTGAACGTAGTGTTTCCGGCAAACGGTACGTGTGTTTCCTAACTGGCTGGCTACCTGATCGAGCACCGTATTCACGTTTTTCTTCAGCTCTTTTTCGCTATTGCAGGGTTCCAGCTCGACCAAGAGACGTAGCGCGTTGACCGTGCCCGCCCAAGTGCGAAAATCTTTGGCCGAAAAATCGTCGCCCATTGTTTCCCGCAAATAATCATTGACCATGCCCGAATCGATTGGGTGACGGGTTCCGTCTGCGTCAATATATTGAAATAATTCTTTACCGGGGATGTCTCGGCAGGCCTTGACCAGCTTTGATAGTCGGCGATCGTGGAGGGCGATGTCGTGGTAAATTCCTTTTTTGCCTTTAAAACTAAAGCGAAGCTCTGTGCCGTTCAGGTGTACATGGCGGTTTTTCAACGTTGTTAAACCATAAGAGCCGTAATCTTTTTCGTAGGCCGCATTGCCAATCCGAATCAGCGTCTGCTCCATCACGCTTAGTGCAATGGCAATAACCTTCTCGCGTGATAAAGACTTCTGGTTCAAATCTTTGTGGATTCGTTCCCGAAGTAGTGGCAGCGCTTTTCCGAAAGCGGCCATGCGGAAAAATTTTGTTTCGCTCCGAATGGCGTTCCATTTTGGGTGGTATCGATATTGCTTTCGGCTGCGATCGTCGATACCCGTTGCCTGTAAATGGCTATTGGATTTAGGGCTTATCCAAACGTTTTGCCAGGCCGGCGGGAGGGCAAGGCTACGAATTCGAGCCAGTATTTCGTCATCGTGGACTTTGTTTCCTTTGGGATCGAGGTATGAAAACGTATCACCGTTACGTTGCCGACGAATTCCCGGCATAGTGTCGTTGCTATAAACAAGTCGGGCGGCTCGGGCCGTCTCAACTGGGTCGTGGGCTAATTCCAGTAAATTCACAGTCGTTGAGTCACAAAAAATTAATGCAGGAGGATAACCACTTGAATAGGGGATTGGTTGGGCATTACGAAAAATTTCTAGGGAAGGCATTGTTACGTATCGGCAAATTACCGAGTTCCTGACCGCCATTGGGCCGCTTTCCCAAAAAACCACAGCGCCAACGTAGTGGCATAATGATAAAAGTCGGTTGGGTGAATCACGCTGCTGAAAGCGTCGGCTTTGGTAGCGAGGCCCATCGCCATAGCGGCCATGACGACCCATAAACCCCGTTTATTACGTTGCAAGAGCGAAAATACGGCCAATAGCATTAGCACCAGAATTCCCATTGATGGCACAATTGGCGTGAAAACGCGTGCATCAGGAAGCAACAGACTAATAAATAGAAATAATCCGAATAGAACGGTTGCAATAAACGTCAGCAAGGATAACGTTCGTTGATTGAGTAACGCGTAGACTGCCGTTACTGCACAAACCACACCTAACGTATCGGAGAGAACAATCATGGAGTGATGAAGCGGCTCGAGCGACTCATTCCCCGCAAAAAGAAGTACACCAATTATGGCGGCCAGGGAAGTTGTCAGCAAAAAAAATCCCCACAACAACCGGTTGAACAGGGAAATACGGCCGAAAAAGTGCCAAAACACGCCAAAGCCCGCACCAGCCAAAATGGAGCCGGAAAGGATGTGTGAAAAAATCATCACGTAATTTACGAAGTTTCGGCTACTTTTGCCCAACTTTTTACACGACGTAAATCGGTTCGATAAACGAAAAGGCAATAGCTTCTCAGAAAGGCTAATTTTGTTTACCGTCTAATCTTTTTTTATCAAAAAACCGTATCGCCAACGATTTCAAAAACCGTCATGAGTGTTTTAGTAAACAAAGACTCCAAAGTTATCGTCCAGGGCTTTACCGGCTCGGAAGGCAGTTTTCATGCCCAGCAGATGATTGAATATGGTACCAACGTAGTTGGGGGGGTAACTCCTGGCAAGGGCGGTCAAACGCATCTGGATCGGCCCGTGTTTAACACCGTTCAGCAAGCTGTAGACCAGGCCGGAGCTAACGTAACGATCATATTTGTGCCGCCCGCATTTGCCGCCGATGCCATTATGGAAGCTGCAGAAGCCGGTATAAAGGTCATTATTTGCATCACTGAAGGCATACCGACGGAAGATATGGTCAATGTGAAAAACTACATTGCCGATAAAGATGTCCGCCTGATTGGTCCTAACTGCCCCGGCGTTATGACGGCCGGTGAATGTAAAGTAGGTATCATGCCAGGCTTTATTTTCAAGCAGGGTACAATTGGTATCGTTTCGAAATCAGGTACACTGACCTATGAAGCGGTTGATCAGTTAACCAAAGCCGGACTCGGTCAATCGACGGCTATCGGTATTGGAGGAGATCCAATTATTGGTACGACAACCAAACAGGCCGTTGAGTTATTGATGAATGACCCCGATACCGAAGCCATCGTTATGATTGGCGAAATTGGTGGTGGTATGGAGGCTGAAGCAGCCCGCTGGATCAAAGCCGACGGAAACCGGAAGCCAGTAGTTGGTTTTATTGCTGGTCAAACTGCTCCCAAAGGTCGTCGGATGGGCCACGCTGGTGCTATTGTAGGAGGTGCCGATGATACGGCAGCCGCTAAAATGGCTATCATGCGTGAGTGCGGTATCCATGTAGTAGAATCGCCAGCCCTTATTGGTGACACGATGCTGAAAGCGTTAGGTAAATAAAAGAACAAAAGAGTGCCGCAACGGATGTTGAAAGAGCGAAAGAGCGAAAGTGTGCTAGTGGAGGGTTGCATTACCATTTCCCTATGGCGCTCTTTCGCTCTTTCAACATTCGTTGCGGCACTCTTTCGTTCTTTCGCACTTTCACTCTTTATTCTTTCCGCTGCTACGGCGCAAAACCGGAACTCAGGTATTGGTCCGGAGGGTAAATACTATCCGGTCCATGATTTTCGGGACGATTTTCAGGTCTACGATGAGGGGGCTAAAGCCTATATACCTTATATCGTTGAGCAGCACGCCAATCAGATTGCTTTGAGTGCCTATGTTGATCTTGAAAGCAATCGGCATTATAGCTTGCTAATTTCGACTAAAGAAGATGGATACCTGTTTATCAATGCGGCTCTCAAACGAAAACTTCGTGCTAATCAATGGCAGGTGCTACGTATCGATAGCTTGTTTCGGGTGTACCGTCAGCCGGAAATTTTCCTGACTATTTATGGAGCGCCGGGTATCGAAGGGAAGCAGTTATTCATAGGTTACCCAAAATCAGCTACGCAAAAACAGGTTGTTCTACGAGACGATAACCTGAGCGTTCGTCCCCGACCACAGAAATATTACACCAATTTTTTGGGCCTGGGTTTATTATTTCTGCTGGCTACGCATGCCTTTCTGTTTTCGTTCTATCACCGGGCCTTTCTGCGGTTTTATAGCCTGCGCGATCTGGTGTCGCTACGTGCCCAGGAAGAATCTTTTCTGATCAATCGTCCACTCAGTGGCACTAATACGTTATTTGTGCTCAATCTGAGTTTTACAATTGCTTATCTGATCATCTTCGTGCAAAGCCATAACCTCGATGTATTTGCGTCGCGAAGATTATTGCTAGGCGAACAACATCTCGGATGGGTTGCCAGCGAATTTTTCCTGTTAAGTGCCGCTGCTTTCTTAAGCTTGATGGGCAAGTACGTAAGCCTGGAGATTATTGGCGGATTGTACAAATTACAAGGGATTGTTAATGTACACTTCTTTAAAGTAATTCAGTCGTCATTACTGTTTTTTGCCTATTTCACGATTCTACTGTCGATCATCGCTTACAACTTGCCGAGCGTTGAGTGGTCGCCGAGTGTATTGATTCCAATCCTCACCATTTTCTACACTGCGCGTCTGGCATTGCTCTACGTGGTCATACGTAGCCAGGAGGCTATCAAGAATCTCTATTTATTTTCGTACCTTTGTATTGTCGAATTGATCCCACTCATCATCGGTTTACGTTTTGCACTGTGATGAGAAGTTGATGGTTTGCGGCAGACCACTCGCGGTAACAAACTGACTTCATTGTAAGTTTTAGCCGCAAGGGCAACGCAAAAAACCACAAACTAACGAATGACCCGAGTAGAGATTCAATGAACGAGACCAGCATCCATCCTTCCGAAAATCGGCTCAGTAGTGTGAGTCGGTTGTTAGTGACCCAATCCAGACCCGCCGACGAAAAATCTCCGTATTTTGATTTAGCCAGTAAATACAAACTTCAGATCGATTTTCGGCCCTTCATTCAGATTGAAGGCGTATCGTTTAAAGACTTTCGTCGCCAGAAAATAAACATTCTGGGTCATACAGCTATTATTTTCACCAGTCGTAATGCCATTGACCACTTCTTCCGGATTTGTCAGGAAGGCCGTGTCGAAGTGCCCGCCGACATGAAATATTTCTGTATCTCTGAACAGACGGCTAATTACCTTCAGAAATACATTGTTATTCGGAAACGGAAAATCTTTAGCGGCACCAAAACGGCCACTGAACTTTTTGACTTGATCAAAAAGCATAAGACCGAAAAGTTTCTTTTTCCCTGCTCGAACATCCGCCGGAATGATATTCCAGAGTTTATGGATACGAGCAGCCTACACTTCACGGAAGCGGTTATGTATGAAACCGTACCGACTGATTTGTCGGATCTGGATGTTCAGAGTTACGACATTATTGCTTTTTTTAGCCCATCGGGAGTAAGTTCATTACTGAGCAATTTTCCGGAGTTTAATCAAAACGGTACACGTCTGGCCGCGTTCGGTCCAACAACCGCAAAGGCCATTACGGATGCCGGTTTGACCCTTGATATTGAGGCACCTTTACCAAATGCTCCTTCGATGACGGGCGCCTTGGAGCTTTATATCAAAAAAGCGAATAACTGATACGTAGTGAATAATACGTATAGGCTGAATGCCAGAAGTGAGTGCGAACGCTCATAGCTGGCATTCAGTCTTTATTTGTACACCAATAATTTGGCCTTATCAGCGTTAACTTGTAAACTGTGACCCTAAAGTAACAAGGGTTGTCTAATTGATAACCAGCGACTACGAATCCTGTTTTAATAGTATGATTCGCACACTCTACGTTTACGCTTTCCTGCTTATCATAGCTGTTCCAGCAGCGATGGCCCAGCAGGACCCACAATTTAGTTTATACATGTACAATCCGCTCTACTACAATCCAGCTGCTGCCGGATCTGAGGGGGTGTCACGAATTCAGCTTACCCACCGAACGCAATATCTGGGTTATCAGGCTATTGGGAGCAATGACAACGGGGCACAAAGCACCCAGCTTATATCCTATAATATGCCGCTGGATAACATCAAATCGGGAATAGGTATCTATGGCCTCAACGATAAGCTTGGTGCAGTTAGAAACCAGGCGGTACAGCTTTCCTATGCTTATCGAATGACCCTTAAAAACGGTACGTTAGCTATTGGTGTGCAGGCTGGTTTGTTTAGCAAAGGGTATAATTATGGCGAGCTACGCCCCGGGGAGGTAGGTGACCCGCTTATTCCAACTGGTACGATCAGTCAGGCTCGCCCCGATTTTGGAGCTGGAATCTATTACAATACAACTGATTACTGGGTTGGCGTAAGTATGAATCATATTAATGAAGCTACATACAACGTTGGCACTGATCGATCAACCAATCCGTTGAATCGGAACATGTATCTGACAGCGGGGTATCGCCTTGGGCTAGGATATAACATAGATGTGCAGCCATCTATATTGGTTCAATATACTACACCTAGTCAGGGCAACGTAACGTTTAATTTGACTGGTACGTATGATAATCGAATCTGGGCAGGCGTTGGGTATCGCTATCAGGATGCTATTATGGCCAACGTAGGGATAAACCTCATGAGAAATAACGCATTACGCGTTGGGTATTGCCTGGATATTGTGACAGGTAGAGTAAAGAGTCCCACTTCACATGAGCTGTTAGTATCTTACGCATTGCCGACTATAGATACACGTAAGAAACCGATTATACGTACCCCACGTTTCCGGTACTAATGGAACAAAATATTGCATAGTTCTGCGAAGCATTATCTACCGTTAGATATTTTGGCAATATTGTTGTTAGAGAGTTTAACGCGCGACTGTTAATTTTGTCAGATAGCCTATTTCTGAGGCTGGTTATCGGGTCCGATTGGGTTAAAAAAAAGATGTAAAAAGAATATCGGACAGAAAATAAATTGGTACAGGTAAATACATACAATAACCAAACAGATTTTCGTTTTTAGTCTGATCTCGCACAAGAAGTAGGTAAAAGTTCTCACAATGATGAAGTATAACTGGTTAATAGTCAACGCAACCCGGGTAGTGATGGTCGCTGCAGTGGTGCTGCTAATGCAAGGTTGCGGCTTTCTAAAGTCAAAGTTTGGCGGTAGTGGAGGCAAAAATGGCGATGTAGGCGTTACGAATGGAGAAATTACAGCCACCAAACGTAAAGGATACTCGCAAACAACGCCATACGGTATGGTGCTGATTCCGTCGGGTTCGTTTATCATGGGGCAGGCTGATGAAGACGTAGCGGCTACCCAGATCAACATGAACCGGCAGGTAACGATCAGCTCGTTCTATATGGACGATGCCGAAATTTCGAACCATGAATATCGTCAATACGTCAATGCCCTGCTGGCCGACTCTGTTTCGACGCTGGGTGAAGAAGAAATCATGTCGAAATACTACCCCGACACGACCGTTTGGAAAAACGATTTTACGTACCACAATGGCGATCCAATGCTTGAATATTATTTCTCGCATCCTGCTTTCGATACGTATCCGGTTGTAGGTGTTAGCTGGAAAGGTGCACAGCACTTCAGTCAGTGGCGTACGAATCTTTATAACGATTACCGCACGAAAGAAGGCCAATTCAATTCACCCCGTTTCCGGTTGCCTTCGGAAGCTGAGTGGGAATGGGCAGCTCGCGGTGGCAAAAATGGAGCTAAATACCCTTGGGGTAATCCATACGTAGCAAACGGCAAAGGCTGCTATCTGGCTAACTTCAAGCCACAACGTGGTAATTTCGATGCAGACGGTTATCCATATACAGCTCCAGCAACGGCTTATAGCCCGAATGATTATGGTCTGTATAACATGGCTGGTAACGCAGCCGAGTGGTGCCGTGATGCCTACGCCGATAACTCAAATGCTATTGTGTGGGATATGAACCCTGATAATCAGAATGCCGACGAACCTCGTAAAGTGGTACGCGGTGGTTCTTGGAAAGACATTGCTTACTACCTCGAAACTGGTACACGTTATTATGAATATGAAGATCAAAAGCGTTCATACATCGGTTTTCGTTGCGTAATGGATAACCTTGATGGACGTACTGCTTCAGCACGTGGTGGTAAGGTTGGTGGTAGCAGCAAGAGTAAAAGCAGCAAAAAATCAGCAAAGAAAGTATAATAAATAGGCACAGATAAATCGTTTCTTTTAGGAAGGGTCTGTGCCTATTTTTTTAAGTATTTATTCATATAACAGTTCCCTATTCCAACCAACAATCGCTTGTCATGGCAGCAAAACAGTCAGAAAGTTTCTTTTGGGATCGCTTAGTTCCAACCATTTATAGTGCTGGTGCCGCCGTCGTTATCTTCGGCGCATGGGCAAAAATTACGCACAACGAACAATTTGGATTTATGTTGACGGTAGGTCTGTTGACCGAGGTCGTTATTTTCGCTTTGTATGCCGTACAAAGCTTTACAAACCCAACCTCTAATTCTACAGATTATGCATGGGAACGGGTTTATCCAGAATTAGCCGATGATTTTAAAGGTGAAGGCCGTAAGCCTGCTCCTCAAGCTAATGGGTTAACTGCTAACATGGATCAGATGCTGGCTCAGGCTAAAGTAACACCTGATGTTTTTGAAAAACTCGGTTCTGGTTTCCGTAATTTGAACGATACTGTATCAAGACTTGGTGATCTTACCGACGCTACAGTGGCTACCAATGATTACGCTCGTAATGTAAAAGCTGCTTCAAGTTCATTAAACGAAATGAACAAGTCATACAATACGGCTATTACAGCGGTTAGTTCAATGGCTGATGCTACAGCTGATACAAAAGAACTCCGCGATCAGACGCAGAAAGTGACCAAAAATATGGGCGCTTTGAACGCTGTTTATGAGTTAGAGCTGCAAGACACGAATAAACATCTTAAAGCTATGAACGCCTTCTATGGTAGCCTGACAGCTGCGATGGAGAACATGAGCGACGCTAGCCGCGATACGCAACAGTTCAAAAACGAACTGGCCAAACTGACTGGTAATCTGGCTTCGCTTAACAACGTTTATGGCAGCATGCTTACTGCCATGCGTGGAAACTAAAATTAGTTCGAGAGTTAAAAGTCACACAGTTCCTCCTACTTAGGGGCTTTAGTTGCACACTTATAACTCTTTAACATTACAACTTTATAACTCCTTTTATTCATACTACCATAATTTATGGCAGGTTCAAAAGAATCACCCCGTCAGAAGATGATCGGGATGA
Source organism: Spirosoma flavus (assembly GCF_054778555.1). Classification (NCBI taxonomy): domain Bacteria; kingdom Pseudomonadati; phylum Bacteroidota; class Cytophagia; order Cytophagales; family Cytophagaceae; genus Spirosoma; species Spirosoma flavus. The sequence goes on along the minus strand of NZ_BAAGZL010000003.1, from coordinate 107,123 downwards.
TGTATCTGGTATTAACTGCAATGTTGGCTCTGCAAGTTACATCAGCTATTCTGGAAAAGTTTGTGCTGATTAACAATAGCTTAGAGCAATCAACTGGGGCAGTTAGCAAAGTTAACCAGGCAACGTTTGATAATATCCGTGCTACTGTAGAGAAGTCTGGCAATCGTGCCACTGACTTAGCGATTGTTAAACAAGCTGATGAAGTGCGGAAAATAACATCCGATATGGTGGCCGAAATCGACAAGTTGAAAGAACAAGTTGTTGATGCAGGTGGCGGTCGCGATGAGTCTGGCAATATCAAGAATTTGAGCGAAGAAGAAAAAGTAGCTCAGTTAATGATTGGCACTGCTCGTAATGGGGCTGCTTTTAAACTGAAAGACCAATTGAATGGATATGTCGATAACGTATCAAAGTATTCTGGTACCAAATATGCTCCATTAGCACTAGATGGTAAAGACGATCCAATCGCCAACCGGTCTCCAGATCAGCGTCGGAAAGATTTTTCGGAATTGAATTTCGCACAAACTCCTGTGCCAGCTGCCTTAGCGGTGTTAAGCCAAAAGCAAGCGGACATTCGTCGGATTGAGGGCGAAGTTCTCGACGTACTGGCCAGCAAAGTTGGTGCACAAGACGTGAAATTTGATAAAATCATTGCCATGCTCAGCATGGATTCGAAAGTTGTTGTAGCGGGTACGAAGTTTAAAGGACAGATGTTCTTAGCCGCTTCTTCATCGGGTATTCAGCCGCGTATGAGCCTGAACGGTGGTTCGGTACGTATGCAAGATGGCCAGGGTATAGTTGAATTTACGGCTCAGGGTGGCACATATGATAAAAGTGGTTTATCTCGTCGGGTTCTAACAGGATCTATTGCCTATCAGACGCCAGCCGGTCTAAAAACTGTCCCGTTATCAGCTGAGTATTTTGTGGCAAAACCATCTTACCAGGTCGAAACGGGAACCATGCCACCTTTGTACCTGGGCTGTGCTAACAAGCTGAGTATCCAAAGCCCACAGTTAGGTGCTTTGTGGAACCCAAATTTTTCAGCTGATGGTGCTTCCGTTGTTTCATCTGGTGAAAAGGGTAAAATCACCGTGGTACCGAGTGCAGCTAATGTAGCATTAAATATCAGTAATTCGGGTAGTTTGTTGGGTACTGAACATTTCAAAGTTAATAAGGTACCTCGCCCAACGTTGCAAATATCAGTAGGTGGAACTCCCGCAAATGATCCGCGTGGTGTACCCGTGTCATCAGCACGTAGCGTGAAGATTCAGGCCGTTGCAGATCCTAGTTTTGCAGCTTATTCACCAGACGATGCTAATTTCCGTACCACAGGTGCTACTGTTTCTCTGGTACGTGGTGTGAAGCGTGTTACGTTCGTGACCGTACCAGCTGGTGGTGGTTCTATTGCTAACTTAGCCGCTGAAGCTCAGCCTGGTGACCGGTTGGTTATCCAGATTGAAGGTGTGCAGCGCCGAAATTTCCGTGGTGAAATTAGTGATGTACCAATGGGTAACCCACTTCAACAAGTTTCGCTCTATTAACGTACTAAAGCGGTTTATTCTCCGTTAACAACTAAGAATTGACAACAAATAGCAGCCATGAAACAAAAGAGAATGGTGGGATACGCTGGTGGTTTGGCTGTTGCCATCCTGGCACTGGCAGGGGGTGACGTACTGGCTCAGGAAAAAGCTACAAACGGTACTAATCCGAATTCGGTTCGCGGCATCAATGAGAACGATATTATGATGAAGAAAACTCTTTGGCGTCGGGTCGACCTCAAAGAGAAGCAAAATCAGTCGATGTTTTCGAAGAACAATGAGATTTCAAAATATCTCATGGAAGCGGTGAAAGCTGGCCTGATTGAAGCGTATACATCTGATTCATGCACAACGAAACTTACTCCTGAGAAATTTCACGAGAATCTGGTAGTGCCAAATTCAGGACCTGGTCTCTCAAAAGAAGAAATTGCTGCGGGTTTCACTGAAGATAATAAAAACGGTGCTGCTGATGACGGATGGGGTGGTAAGAAAGATGATAAAAAGAAACCTGCTGACGATGGCTGGGGAGCTCCCAAGAAACCAGCTACCGCAGCGGCTGAACCAGCTGACGACGGTTGGGGAGCCCCTAAGAAAAAAACCGCTAAAAACTCAAAAAATAAGAAAGGTAAAGCGGCAGTTGCTCCCGTTGTAGAACCTAAAAAGGATACAGTTGCAGTTGCACAGGCTGCTCCTGCCTTTTCTGGTGACGAGTATTTTGCTAAAGAGTTGAACATCTTAGAAATTAAAGAAGACTGGATATTCGATCGGAAGCGTTCTCGTCTATATTATGACATTCAAACAGTAACGCTTCTGTTGCCAGCTGACAAAAACTCAGCTGGTTTTGAAAAGCCAATTGCGTCGTTCAAATACAAAGACTTGGATAAACTCTTCCGTAGTGATCCAAAGAAATTTATCTGGTATAACCCACAAAATCAGGCTCAGCACAAAAACCTGGCGGATGCTTTCGATCTACGTTTATTCTATGGTCGAATCACAAAAGTGGCTAACCCTAACGATTCTGATTTAGTGGGTATGTATGGTGACCGCGAAGGATTGCTGAAATCATATCAGACTGAATACGAATTAATGGAAACCGAGCACGGTCTTTGGGAATACTAAAAAAAAAGCGGCTTTAGAGCCGCTTTTTTTGTGATTATGTTTATCGAATCGACTTAGCAATGAGTCGATTTTTTATTGCTCAATCATGGCAAAGTAAGATTTCAGCTTGGTAGCGCGGTCCTGACCTACTACCTCTGAAATTTCCTCAAATGTAGCTTCGCGAATTTTTTTGACACCTTTAAAATGTTTCAGGAGTTTAGCTGCTGTCTTTTTACCAATTCCCTCCACATTCTCCAATTCACTGATTAAGCTATTTCTGCTGCGTTTATCGCGGTGATACGTAATAGCGAATCGGTGAGCCTCATCGCGAATTCGTTGAATGAGTTTGAGCGACTCCGACTTTTTATCAATATAAAGTGGCAGGTTATCCTCTGGAAAGTATATTTCCTCCAATCGCTTGGCTATACCAATTATAGGTACTTTGCCATATAAATCCATCGCTTTTAACGCGTCACAAGCCGCACTGAGCTGTCCTTTACCACCATCTATCACAATTAAATCGGGCATATCAGTTCCCTCGGTAAGTACGCGTGAATAACGACGCGTGACAACTTCATACATACTTGCGAAGTCGTTAGGTCCAACCACGGTTTTAATCGAAAAATGGCGATACTCACGATTGGCTGGTTTACCTCCAATAAAACAAACCATAGCCGATACAGGATTCGTACCTTGAATATTCGAGTTATCGAAACACTCAATCCGAACCGGGAGGTTTTTTAATTGCAAATCTTGCTTGAGTCGTATAAGTACGCGATCTTTTCTGCTGGCATTTGCCGTTGCTTCAGCTGCTGCCCGTTCCTGCCGTTCGCGCCGGAAATACAGGACATTTTTTAGCGACATATCTAGCAACTTCTTCTTATCACCAATCTGCGGAATTGTAATTTCAGCTTTTAGATCAACTTCTAGGGGAATATTCGTAATAATCTCTTTCGCCTGACTTCCATACTGTTCACGAATCTCAACGATGATCATCGCAAGCAAATCGGGGTCTGCCTCGTCGAGCTTTTTCTTAATCTCAAGCGTATGCGTCTGTACAATAGTGCCATTCACAACCCGCATGAAATTCACATAGGCTGCTGTTTCATCAGAAGCAATTGAGAAAACATCCGCATCAGCAATTTTTGGATTAACAACGGTTGATTTGCTTTGAAAGCGCTGCAAAACATCTAATTTCTCTTTGTAACCCTGTGCCTGTTCAAAAGCCAGCTCACCAGCGGCTTCAATCATCCGATTTTTAAAATATTCTTGAGCCGGTTTTAGATTACCCTTCAGAATGTGGTGAATTTGCTCAATATCTTTATCGTAATCAGGTTCCGACTGTTTGCCTTCACATGGGCCTTTGCAGTTACCAATGTGGTATTCCAAGCATACTTTATATTTTCCAGCAGCAATGTTTTCAGGAGCCAGATTATAATTACAGGTACGTATGGTATACAACTGACTGAACATATCCAGTACGGTATACATTGGTTTTAAGTTGGCAAACGGCCCATAGAACGTACCAAGCTTACGATCGATTTGCCGAGTCGTCAAAACGCGGGGGAAGTGTTCATTCGTGACGCAGACAAATGGGTACGTCTTGTCGTCACGTAGTAAAATGTTATACTTGGGTTGATAGCGCTTGATCAACTGATTCTCTAATAGAAGCGCATCAAATTCTGTGTTAACAATGGTGAATTCAATCTTACGGATCTGACTGACCAGACGTAGCGTTTTTCGATCGTGATTCTTTGTATTCGTAAAATAACTACTTACGCGATTTCTAAGGTCTTTTGCTTTGCCAACGTAAATCACTTCGCCCGTATGGTCGAAATATCGATAAACACCTGGTTCGTGCGGTACTTTGGATAATTCCTGTTTGTAGTCGAATTCAGCCATAAAAGCCCAATTTCAAGAGGGAAGGGCTTAGTAATAACAAGAGATTACTGGTAAAAGTTGTATAGTTGTAGGGTCACAGAGTATATAGTTGGCTAACGATTTAGGAACTATATAACTATATGACCCTACAACTTTATAACTCTATTGTAGTATTTCATCCTCATCTTCCGGTACGACCTTAGGTGGGATGTATCGTTGAGAAGAGTCGATGTGGTAACCACCACAATCAATCTGAAAATTATTCGGCTTTCGGAAAGGCTCTGGCCGGTAATTGGTTAACGTTTTATCAGCATAAATTTTCTGCATATACATAGCCCAGGCAGGCATAGCGATACGCCCTCCCTGACCGTACTCTATGGAGCGAAAGTGAATGGAACGGTCGTCGCCACCCACCCATAGCCCCGAAACCAGGTGCTGCGTCATCCCCATGAACCAGCCATCTGAATAATTGGACGTAGTGCCTGTTTTAGCTGCAATTTCGTTGCCCCCTTCCAGCAACTTATACTGGGTTCGAAGCCGTTGAGCCGTACCGTTTGGTTCTTCCACCGCACCACGCATTAAATGCAGCATTTCGTAAGCCCGATTCGCACTAATTACCTGATTACCATTGGGGCTAAAATCGGCCAGTACGTTCCCGTTTTTATCCGTAATCCGCCAGATCATAACTGGTTTGACTCGAATACCTCCATTGGCAAACGCGCAGTAAGCCGCTACCATTTCAAAAACCGATACGTCGCTTGTTCCCAGACAAAGCGTCGGATCTTCCCGTAAATCTTTACTTTCGATACCCATTTCGTGGGCGTATTTAATCACTTCGGCCGCTCGGGTTTTCTTGATCAACTGAGCGCTAACAGTGTTAATTGATTGGCCAAGAGCTTCACGTAACGATAAACTTTGGTAGCTGTAACGACCCGTTGAGTTTTTGGGTGTCCAGGCTGGTCCGTTGTTGTTGTCTTCGCCATGCGCGAACGTAGTGGGTTGGTCAATCAGGTGGCTGCACGGCGTTACAAAGCCCTGATCCATTGCCGTCAGGTACACAAATGGCTTAAACGTAGAACCCGGCTGCCGACGCCCCTGCCGCACGTGGTCGAACTTCATATGCTTGAAATTGATACCACCTACCCAGGCTTTTACGTAACCATTACGTGGATCTATAGAAGCGAAGCCCGTATTTAGGAGACGTTTATAATAGCGGATGGAATCCAGCGAACTTAAGGTTGTATCTTTTTCATTACGTCGTCCGCCATAAACAAACACTTTCATCTTGATTGGCTTCCGCATTTCGCGCCAGATGGCTTGTTCATCGGCGCCATACTCAGCCTTCAACTGCTTATAACGTGTTGTCCGGCGTGCCACGTTTTCAATAAATCCCGGAATTTCTACGTATCGTTCGCTACGTTTGCCTTTGCCTCGGACTTTATCTCGCTGTACCCACGGATTTCGACCGCGCCAGTGTTCGTAAAATTTACGTTGCTGATCGCGCATATTAGTCATTACAGCCTCTTCCGCATAGGTCTGCATCCGTGAATCGATAGTCGTATAAATTTTCAGGCCGCTGGTATAAAGGTCAAGATCAGCGTCGGGGTTTTCCTCGTTATATTTTTTAATCCACTGGCGAAGGTCGGCACTGATCACTGACCGGAAATAAGCGCCCATCCCGGTATTCGCGTTTTCGACGCTGAAATCAAGTTTTAACGGCTTGCGTTTATACGTAAAGAACTGCTCGTCAGTCAGAAACTTGTATTTCTTCATCTGCGACAACACTACGTTCCGGCGTTCTTTAGTACGTTGTTCAAACAGGCGTGGGTTATAAAGCGTCGGATTTTTGAGCATACCGACCAGCAGCGCGGCCTCTTCTACATTTAGCTGCCAGGGCTCTTTCGCGAAATACGTTTTAGCCGCTGTTTTAATACCATACGTATTATTGCCGAACGACACTGTATTCAGGTACATCATCATGATCTCCTGCTTTGTGTAGTTTCGTTCCAGACGTACCGCCAGAATCCACTCTTTAGTTTTAGCAATGACAAGTCCTAAAATTGGGACATTGCCTAATGGCCCACGAAGTTCCTCTCTACGTGTGTCGAAAAGGTTTTTGGCCGTTTGCTGAGTCAACGTACTGCCGCCCCCTGAACTCGACGCATCGCGAAATGTCAGAAAACCACCTACTGCCCGGAAGAGTGAGCGCGGGTCGATACCAGAGTGTTTAATAAATCGGGCGTCTTCAGTAGCCAGCAGCGCCGACGTAACGTTAGGTGATACCTGCGAAATTTCGATAGGCGTGCGGTTTTCAACGTAGTATTTTCCCAGCAACTGTTGATCGTAGGTATATATTTCTGAGGCTTCTTCGCTTTTCGGGTTTTCCAGCGCTTTTAAACTGGGCATCCCACCAAAAAGCCAAAAGAAATTGTAACTGACTGCAACGACGTATAAAATCAGTAACGCAATGCCAATCAGGGAGTATCGCCAGAGATTTCGGATAATTGTCCGATAGGTGCCGGACGCAAATTCAATCATTACGAGTTAGTTTTCTGTTGATAGTCTCCAGTATTCTGTTTACTCTTCGTAAACACTGTAAACTTCTTTGTTATTTCCGTTTCGCGGTTGCTTGGTCAGCGGCCGTCTGCATTTCCTTCACGCGGGGAAGGAGCTGGCTCGCCGGGTAGTCACGAACAAATTCGTTTAGGGCTTGCCGATAAGCGTCCACAGTTTGCATTTTGCCAACCAGCAGAACACGTAGCAGGGCTAATTTATCTTCTAATTGTGTACCAGCAAACGAACGCAACGCATTTTCGGTCTGCGCCAGCGCTTCAGTGTTATTATTGCTTTTATAAAGCTCATAAATAGCCGTGTATTTTTTCAGAGCCTGCGCTTCGGCATCCGTGGTTTGCCCGGCGTTACGTCCGCTTAAACGAGCATAAGACGTATTCGGGAATTCGGCCAGTAGTTTGTCTTTCCAGGGTGATGCTTTTCCAAGCTGATCATTCGACAAATACAATAGATAATATACTTCTGGTTTTTGCAGTGTATTTGGGTACCGGGTTAGTAACTGTTCGAACGTAGTGATCGCGTCGGCTGGTTGGTTGAGCTGTAGTTTGTAAAGCTTCCCTAAACGATAAAGCGCATTTTCGATACGTTGGTTCGACGTAGTCTGAGCATCTTTCGAGAACGGAATCTGACTCTTCATGGCGTTTTTCTGTGCCTGTCTTGCCTGCGCTGGATTCGGTGGGCCAGTACCAGCAACCGGTGGCGTATCAGATAGTTGCACTGGCAAATTCGGATTAACCGAGTTGGCGGGCGAACCACCTGAAACGGGACTATTCAGACCAGCTACCGAAGCAGAAGCCTCTTTATTGGTACGTCGCCAGTTATCCTCGAGTGGGCGATTTCCCCAGCGAGTCGTAAACTCTTGACGCCCCTGGCTCAGCGCCACCGGATTATAAAGTGCCCAGCGTTCAGCAGGTTGGAGGTTTGAGTTGGTGGCTCCTGGCACTACGCTTGTGTTGCCATTAGTAGCTCGGTCAACAATTTGTTTGGCCAAATCGGCCTGAGCTTTATCTTCTTTTTCACGCTGGTCAATTACCTTGTCGAGCATTTTGTTGAGTGCAGCCGAATCGAGTTGTGCCAGGTGGAGTAGACTATCTTCAGTACGTATCGTCGTTTTATACTGCACAAACTCATCTAACGTTTTTTTACGTGCCGCCAACGCAGCGTAATCGGGCGATTGTCTGGGAAGCAAGGCTAAAGCGCTGTCATAGTATACTTTAGCTCGGTCGTAATTGCCTTTCTTCTCGTAGTACAACTTTCCGATTTCTAGATACGTATACGGTACCTGCGTGGTGTTTGCTCCTGCTGCCTGTACGGATTGCGTATACAATTGAATTGCTTTATCGACCCGGCCGCTACGTGCCTCAAGCAGACCCATTGTAAAATAAATTTTATCCTTAAGGTCTTCATTTTTGCGGTCTTTGAGCATCCGCTCAAACGTTTCGTTCGATTGAGCCAGCCGCTTCTGATCGCCGGTCAAGCCGTTGCTCTGGATGGCGTAGAGGTTAGCATAAAACGACTGGTCGTAGGTCGGTCTGGATTGCAGCACTTGCCGATACTGGTCGACGGCTTTGGCTGGCTGGCCCGCAATGTCGTAGAGTTGGCCGGCAATCAGGTGAAGGCGAGCCGTTGCTTCTCCTTTCTTTAATTCAGGAAATGTTGCTTCCAGAATGCCTACCGACGTAGCATATTCGCCCTGGCGTTCGTGGAGATAAGCTTTCGTCAGGTAAAAATCGCGGGTGTTGGCTTTGTTGAGTGGCTGATTGCGCAGGTATTCTGCTACGTTCAGTGCGTTGGTATAATCACTGGCTTCGACATACGCCCGCATGAGGCCAACCAGCGCCGTATGTTTGTCGTTCTCGTTAGTGCCTTTAGTGTTGACATATTTAAACACTTCAATGGCATTGGGCAAATCCTGTTTCAATAAACGAGCACGACCAATGAGATTATAGGCATCATCGACCCACTTACTGTTCTGATGCCGCTCGGGGATAAGTGAAGCTTTTTTGATAGCATCGTCAATCTGCGGTTTTACGGCCGAAATTGAGTTTGAATCGACAGGTAGTAGAATTGGCAGCAGCTGGCTGTAATTCTCTTTACGAGCTTTAAACAGAATGAGCTCAGCCTCGTTTATCTGATCGCGGGCAATAACGTAGGCATTGTAATGCGCCGTTAAGTTATGATAGCCTTTACTGATCGGTTTAGTACTGTACTGAGAACACGATACTAGTCCGACGGCCATTAGAACAAAGACCGCAAGCAGGAAGAATGGATGATTAGAAAAACAGCGGGACATTCGGAGATAACGCGTGGTCGCTCGTATTAAAACGTCTCAGGCCGCTCTGGCAATATGGAACGTCAGCCCAAATTAACGAATTTTATAGGCTATAACACATTTAATGCCATAAATCTATGGAAAACAGCCCTGAAACCCCCAATCCTGAGAACAATAAAAAGGACGTAGTGAAGACAACGACCGAGCGCACTACGTCGATTGTGCAATTTAGTGGCATCGCTTTTCAGATGCTGGGCACCATTGGACTGGGTGTCTGGGCGGGGCACAAACTCGATGAGTGGCAACAGAACAAAACGCCAATCTGGACAATTGTACTGTCACTTACGGCCATCGGTGCATCGTTATACCTATTTATTCGCCAGTTGACTAAGTAGAGACAGGGTATGCTCTGTCCCGACCAACATCGCTCACCACTTTAATAGTGCTGATGCCCAGGTGAAGCCACTGCCGAACGCGGCCAGACAAATTAAATCGCCCGGCTGTACGAGCCCCTTTTCATAGGCTTCAGTTAGAGCAATTGGAATGGAAGCCGCGGTGGTGTTGCCGTAGTGCTGAATATTGTTAAATACTTTCTCCTCGGGCAAGTTCATCTGTTGGCGAACGTATTCAGAAATGCGGATATTGGCCTGGTGAGGGACGAGTAATGATAAGTCTTCCGGCTTGTAGCCATTCGCTTGCAGACTTTCATTAATCACTTCCATAAACCGGACAACGGCGTGTTTAAAAACCGCGTTACCGTTCATCGTTACGTTGTAATTGCCTTCGGCCAACGTAGCGTCGGTGAGCCAGCGTCCTTCGCGGCTGCTACCGGGATCGCGTACGTAAAGCTCTTCGGCAAAACGACCATCAGCATGCAGATGAGTCGAAAGGATACGGTGTTCGGGATCGGTAGTTGCCTGAATAACGGCGGCACCCGCGCCATCCCCGAAAATAACGGCTACCCCACGACCCTCGTTGCTTTTGTTGAGGAACGTCGATTGGATTTCGGAACCAACCACCAGAATGGTTTTATACATCCCTGTTTTGATAAACTGGTCGGCAATCGACAGAGCGTACACAAAACCGGAACACTGATTTCGGATATCAATCACACCGATATTTTCCATACCCAGTTCGCGTTGCATCAGAAATGCGGAACCGGGAAAAAAATAGTCGGGTGTAATGGTGGCGTAAACAATTAGATCAACTTCAGAAGGCGCTACGTTGGCCCGGTCGAGCGCCATCCAGGAAGCCGCCGTAGCCATGCTGGCATTGGTGTCTTTGCCGTAGGTAAAATAGCGTCGTTGTTTAATACCCGTCCGTTCCTGAATCCAGGCATCAGACGTATCCATATATTGGGTCAGATCGTCGTTCGTCACTACGTTGTCAGGAACGTAGAAGCCTAACCCTTTGATGCTAGAATAAACAGTGCTCATTCGTAACTAAAATTTAAAAGCATTTTTGTCATGCTGATGCAGGAAGCAACTTGATTTGAAAAGTACTAAATCTTTAAGATCCTTTCTGCGTCAGCATGACAAAATAACGCTTTTAACATTTAGACTGCGTGCAACTCAAACGAATATTCTTCCATGATGAGGTTGGCCAGGAGTTGATTACAGGCCGAGTCAACCGTCGACCGGGCTTGTTCCTCACTGTCGGCATCAACTTCCAGACGAATATGCTTTCCAATACGCACATTATCGATGTTGTCCATCTGGAGGTTATGTAGCCCAAGCTTAACGGCTTTGCCCTGCGGGTCCAGAATTTCCGAACGGGTCATAATGTTGATCTCAGCGATGTATTTCATAGAAATTGAAAGAGTGAAAGAGCGAATGAGTGAAAGAGCGAATACCATCCGGCAGGCACTTATTCGCTCTTTCGCTCTTTAGAAAATAGTGAAACAAGAATGTAAAGCAGGATAATGATTGGGATAGCTGCGAATTGCAAAAATAACAGGAGCAGCACAGAGGCCAGCAGAAAACTGTATTTAATGCGATTTTCGGCCCAGCCAAACGATTTGAATTTGAGCGCAAACAAAGGAATCTCAGCAACCAGCATAAACGAAAAGGCGATGAGAATACCCATTACCGTATCATTTTTCCAGAGTGTGTCAAATTGTGGCTGGTAGCGTTCCATCAGCGGGAAAGCCGCAATTAATAACGTATTGGCTGGGGTAGGTAGGCCAATAAACTGATCGCTTTGGCGCGTATCGATATTGAACTTGGCCAAACGTAACGCCGACAGAACCGCAATCAGAAATGCGCCGTAGGAAATGATATCCAGTCCCTGGAACCAGCAAAGCTGAAAAACCATCATGGCAGGTAATACACCGAACGTAACGACGTCAGCTAATGAATCGAGTTCTTTTCCGAATGGTCCTGAGACCTTAACTAAACGAGCCACAAAGCCGTCGCCAAAATCAAGAACAGCGGCAATGAATATCAACCAGGCGGCCGTGTCCAGATGACCACGTAGCGTCATAACTATGCCAATACACCCGCAGAGCAAGTTGCCGCAGGTCATGGCATTCGGGAGGTGTTTAAGTAAGTTTCTCAAGGATGGAGGATGATAGGGAGTGGTAAGTGATGAAGAATGAATCTGCTGACGCATTTAATATGAGTGACCTCAACAGACTCATTCTTCATCACTTATCGCTCCTTTAACAAATGGATTGGTTCGTTTTTCATAACCGATGGTAGTCGAGTCCATGTGGCCGGGATAGACTACGTAATCATCGGGTAAGGTATAAAACTTTGTTCGGATGCTGTTGAGCAGGTCGGCGTGATTGCAGTAGGGAAAATCAGTGCGACCAACGCTATTCCGAAAAAGTACGTCGCCCCCGATTACGTAGCGTTCGGCATGATTCACAAATGCTACGTGCCCAGGAGCATGTCCCGGCACAAATACTACGTCTAGCACTGTATTTCCAAACCGAAACTGATCGCCTTCGTGCAGAAATGCATCGATTTCAGATGGTTCGTACCCGCGCAAGCCATAAATCATGCAGCGCGTAGGTACGTCGTTGAAAATGACCATGTCCTTCTCGTGCAGGTACGCCTTAACGCCAAACTTACGCTTCACATAAGCCACGCCAAAGACGTGGTCTAAGTGAGAATGTGTGAGTAGTAAATACTTGACAGTAAGATTATTCGACTCAATAAAGCGGCCTAATGTCTCTTTCTCGGATTGATCGTAGCAGCCAGGATCAATGATGACTGACTCATTAGTGGCTTCATCGACTACTACGTATGTATTTTCCTGAAACGGCGAAAACTCAAAGGCGTGAACCATATATTAGTCAATAGTCATCAGCCGATAGTTGTTAGAGTCTATCGACTTTTATTCACAAAAGTAGAAAGACGGTTGGCTTTTTACGTAAATCGGGTGTCTGTGTTTTCCATTCGCGGATAGACAACGTTCGAACAAACGCATCAGAAGCCGTTAGGTTGCAGGCGACGCACAGGCGCGTAGTAGCCTGACAACTTGCCAAAATATCGGCAAAAAGCGCATCGTTTCGGTACGGTGTTTCCATGAAAATCTGCGTCTGCTGCCGTTGCTGGGCTTCTTTCTCGAGATGACGTAGCGTTCTGATACGTTCCTGTTTGTCGATGGGCAGATAACCATGAAACACGAATGACTGACCGCTCATGCCCGACGCCATCAACGCCAGTAAAATAGACGATGGCCCTACAAGTGGCTCAACCCGCCAGCCCAGTGTATGCGCCATAGCAACCAACGTAGCGCCAGGGTCAGCAACTCCAGGGCAGCCTGCTTCGGAAAGTATACCTGCATTGCGTCTACGTTCAGTCAACTCCTGAATCTGCCGGCGTGTATCAGTGGGAGGGGTGTCTTTGTCGAGATCAAAAAAAGTAGTTTCGTCGATTACTCGCGTTGTTTTCAGACCGCTGATAAACCGCCGGGCCGACCGGATATTTTCGACAAAGTACGTATCAGTGGCTTCAATTACTTCCCGAATGCGGGGCGGCAGAACCTGATCAGACGTATCGTCGGCAAGCAACGTTGGAATCAGAAAAAGCGTTGGCATAGACTAGTCTTTACGTCAGGAAACAAATTTCATCAGAATTTCGACAAATTCGGCTGGTTTTTCGGCCTGTACCCAGTGACCAGCTCCAGCAATGGTTTCGATGGTTACGTTGGGGAAAATACGTTTGATCGCTGGGATATCTTCATCCAGAATGTACGGCGATTCGCTGCCGCGGATAAACAGAGTTGGTTCCGTAACGATACGTGGATTGGTCAATTCCTCGCCAATGCCATGCAACTCCCGTTCAATCACCGGCAAGTTTAGTCGCCAGGCAAATACGCCCTGTTCGTTACGATATAAATTTTTGAGCAAAAACTGACGTACCGTCAGAATAGGCTCATACTGACTCAATACAGCGTCGGCTTCATTACGACTCTTGATTGACGCCAGGTCAATCGCCTTCAGACCCCGGACGAGTTCGGCATGGTGAACCGGGTAAAACTTGGGTGCAATATCGACAATCACCAATTTTTGATACGTATCACCGTATAACATAGCGTACTGCATCACGGTCTTACCACCCATTGAGTGACCGATAAGTATAGGCGCATCCAACTGATGATCAATTAGAAATTCACGCAAATCAGCCGCCATAGATTGATAATCATTTTCGTCGGCACGTGGCGATTGTCCATGATTACGTTGATCAACCAGAAAGACTCGGTAGCCCTGGGATGCAATGGTTTTACTAATGGTCAGCCAATTGTCGGAAGACCCGAAAATGCCATGCAGAATAACAATAGCTGGGCCGATCTCGCCGACCTGACGAAAGAAGAGTTTCATGGGTAAATTAAAAACTACGTAACGCTAACCACTAACGCAGGTTAGCTATCTTAAAATTCGAATCAGCAACCTGGCAGATTCAACTAATTGATAAAAAAATTATGCTGGAAACCTTCGACAAAACTAAGCCAGAAAAACAGGAGAAAGGAGTCAGTTTAGTAACTAAATTGTCCACTGAGCTACGCAAACGGTTTGGTTGTGGGCAAAATTACTAAATCCCTCAAACTGAGTTAATAATATGGTAATGTAACTTTATAGAACTTAAACCTTCTTAAATAGGGTTTTTTGTAGAATTTTGTCTATATATGTGCATATAGTGGTACTTTTTAAAGATATGGCATTTTTGAAGATCAAAAATATTAAGCATATTTGTCTCTTGATATTCTCTGAGAATCAAATTCTGGTCCGTAAGACTACTAACCAAATCAAACACTTCTATGTCTAGAAAACTACTGCAATTTCGAGTGGCTTTTTTGCTGATCGGCAGTATGCTATTGACTACCTTTCTCGGAAGCGTAGCTGTAGCGCAAGTAACATCGTCGGCTATTAATGGCCGGGTGACAGATGATAAAGGAGCCGACCTTCCTGGTGCTACTGTGGTGGCTGTTCATACGCCATCTGGAAGCCGCTACGGCACGGTTACCAACTCTTCTGGCTTTTATACATTTCCTAACGTTCGGGTTGGGGGGCCTTATACGATAACCGTAACATTCGTTGGTTTCAAAGATCAGGTTAAAGAGGATATTTTCGCCAGCCTGGGAACTACTGCCGATGCTAATTTCAAACTCACTGAAACAGGCACAAACTTAGGTGAGGTTGTTGTTTCGGGGAACCGAAGTGATGTTTTTAGTTCAGACCGAACCGGGGCAGCCTCATCGTTTAGCCGGGAAGCAATCAATACACTTCCAACCATTAACCGGACGCTGACGGATATCACTAAGTACAATCCTTATGGTAACGGACAATCATTTGCTGGCCAGGACCCTCGTTTCAACAACTTTACCATTGATGGTTCGGTGTTTAACAACGGATTCGGATTGGGTGGCTCTGCATTGGCTGGTGGTCGGACAGGTACGACAGCCGTATCGATCGACGCACTGGACCAGATTCAGGTTAACGTAGCACCGTTCGATATTCGTCAGTCGGGCTTCACCGGCGCTGGTATCAACGCAGTAACGCGTTCTGGTACGAATGATTTCTCAGGCTCGGTTTATCACCTCTTCCGTAATACGGGTATGGTCGGTAAGACTGCGGCTGGCAATTCAATTGGTACTGTCAACATTGATGAAAAAACATGGGGTTTTCGTCTGGGCGGTCCAATCATAAAAAATAAACTGTTTTTCTTCATCAATGCCGAGCAGTTTACGAGCAGTAACCCAGCGCTAAGCTTTGTTGCTAAACAGGATGGCGCTACAGGTAACATTTCGAATGTACTGGCATCTGACTTGATCGACCTGAAGAACTTCATGGCGACGAATTTTAATTTCGATCTCGGAGCAATTGATAATTACAACAACCAGGTAAAAAGCACGAAAGGTCTGATTCGCCTGGATTATAACATCAATGATAACAACAAACTGTCAGTTCGCTACTCGCACCACAATTCATCGTCGGATCAGGTGATAAGCAATAGTAATAGTAGTAATACGGCAGGTAATGGTAACCGGAACGTTTTCCCAAACTCGCTTTCGCCACAAAATACAGGCTATATAATTGCTGATAATACACGTTCATTGGCTGTCGAGTTGACGTCTAACTTTGGGGGTAAGTTTGCCAATGATCTGGTTGCTACGTATAACAAGCAGATTGAAGATAGAACGTATAAAACACAATTATTCCCAACGATTGATATCGCACCGGGTGGAACGACCTATACGTCTATTGGTTTTGATCCATTCACTCCGAATAACAAGCTGAATTATTCGACGTTCAATATCACGGATAACTTTAGCTATTTTGCTGGTAAACACACGATTACGGCCGGATTAGTATTTGAGTACTATACCTCGAATAACGTATTCTTCCCATCATCGAACGGTGTTTATACGTATAACTCGATTGCCGATTTCAAAGCTGCTGCTTTAGCGTCGATCAGTAATCCCACTTCTACTACGTCCCCTGTTCAACTTCGTCAATATAACCTGCGTTATTCATTGATTCCGGGTGGCGCTGAGCCGTTACAAACATTGAAACGGAATTTATACAGCGCTTACATACAGGATGAATTCCAGGCTAGCCCGAACTTCAAAGTGACGTACGGTTTGCGGGCTGACCTGTTCGATTACGACAATAGCACGGCGAAGGATTTCAACAACCCAATCGTTGCAGGCCTGACATTCAAAGACGAAAACGGAGCCGATTATAAAATCACGACTGGTACGTTTCCTAAAGCAAGTGTGTTGCTGTCGCCACGTGTAGGTTTCAACTGGGATTTGAAAGGTGATAAGACAACGCAGATTCGCGGTGGTAGCGGTATTTTCGTATCCCGTATTCCTGAAGTGTTGGTGTCTAACCAATTGGGTAATAATGGGGTAAACACCGCTCTTATCACAGTAACTAATACAAATGCTTATCCATTTGTTACTGACCCTAGTAAATTACCAGCTGCTGTTCAGCCGCCAGATCCATCTAAAGTTGATTTGACGAAACTGCTGCCTTATACAATCAACGCATCGGACCCGAATTTGAAATACCCACAAATCTGGAAAACCAATCTTGCTGTTGACCAGAGATTACCGTGGGGACTGATTGGAACAGTAGAGGTTATTTATAACAAGAACCTTCAGGCACTTCGTTATATCGACGCCAACCTGAAAGCGCCTACCCGGACATTGAGTGGTCCTGACACACGTGCCCTTTTCCCTGCTTTTGGGGTGACAAGTACTGGTAGTGGTGCTGCCAATACTGTCAATCAGGCCCGCTACTATAATCCACAGATTGGCAATGCATTCGTGCTGAAAAATACGAAGCAAGGCGATTCATACATTCTCACGCTTAAGTTGGAAAAACCAGTTACTAAAGGCTTTGGTGGTATGGTAGCCTATACATACGGTCAGGCTAGAGACATTGCGTTTGTGGGAAGCACAGTACAGGCAAACGTACCAACGTTCGCTGGCCAAAACTACCTGGCTTTGTCTTACTCTGATCAGGACCTTCGTCACCGGTTCAATGGTTACCTGAACTATCGCCTGAATTATGGTGGTAAGTTTGGTGGATCTACCGCCTTTACGCTGGCTGGTACGTATGCTAGTGGTGGTAAAATTTCATATACATACAACCAGGACGTTAACTTTGACGGGCAGACCGCTAACGATTTAATCTACGTACCAAGAAGCGCTAATGAACTGACGTTTAGCCCACTTGTAGTGGGTACAGGTCCAACTTCAGTAACTTATTCGCCAGAGCAGCAACAGCAGGCTTTCGATTCGTATATCAATGGCAATGAGTACCTAAGCACCCGCCGTGGTCAATATGCAGAACGTAACGGTGGAGCTTTTCCATGGTTGGCTCGTTTCGACTTCACGGCAATTCAGGAGTTCTACATCGCCGTTGGTTCGAAAGGAAAGCGTAATACGATCCAGTTCCGGGTTGATATCACCAACGTTGGTAACCTGATTAACAATAAATGGGGCGTAGGTAATTTGCAAACTACCTTTAACCCGCTGGTTCTAGCAAGTGTAAATACAACGACAGGCGTTCCAAGCTATCGTCTAGCTACACAAAACATAAATGGCCAGACAGTTCTGCTAAGAGATTCATTTACGAAAAGTGCTTCTCTCAACAGTGGTGACGTTTATCAGGCACAAATTGGCCTTCGTTATATCTTTAACTAAGTCAATTACAAATTTGAAAATCCCCGCACAGATTACTGTTGCGGGGATTTTTGTTTTATAGGTTTGTAGCATGAAAAAGTCAGTTTTTATTTGCCTTTTATGCTTAGTTGTGCAGCAAAGTATAGCGCAGCAAATGGATCGTTTTCGCGATATACAGGCACTGGATGAATATTTTCAGCATACACCGAACCGGAAGCACCCCCTCATTCTCGCTCATCGGGGTGGCCCAGGACAGGGCGATACGGAAAATTCAATTACTACGTTCGATAAGACGGCCATAGCACTTCCTGATGCTATTATTGAAATGGATGTGCGGATGACCCAGGATAGCGCACTCGTGCTTCTCCATGACGCTACGTTAGACCGAGAATCGGACGCGAAAGGGAACGTAGCAGAATGGACATTCGATAAGTTGAAGAAGGTTCGGCTAAAAACCTTGTCTGGTCAGCTAACAAACGAACACATTCCCACTTTTGCGGACGTATTGAACTGGAATCAAAACCGTTACGTACTGGCGCTAGACGTAAAGCCAGGAACTGATTTGGTACGTACCATGAAGGAGGTACAGAAATACGGGGCCGAACATTCGATTTTCGTGATTTGCTATTCCCCGGCCGATGCCCAGCGAATGCGCAAGCTATATCCAACTGTCTGGCTGGCATTAGGTGTGGGCGGCTTATCGGATGTAGAAAAATGGGAAGTAAATCCGCCCATTTCAGGTCGACTGATAGCGCTGACGCCCCAGAAACTACAGGAACCCGCGTTTTATGAACGGTTGCATAAGCTGGGAATACTCAGCTCAGTTGGTACGTATGGCGCGGGGCAATTAGACGAAAAACCAATTAATGAAGCCACTGCTGGGTATCGAGCTATACTTCAGCAGGGTGGTGATATTCTGACGACGGACCGCCCAACCGATGTGGCCAATTTATTCTGAGACCCATGCTACGTCATTCTCTGCTCGTTTTCTGGTTAATCATGATTTCGGTTGGGGGAGTCGCCCAGCAGATCGGACAGCCATTGCCTGACTGGCAACAGGGGCAACTCGACATTCACCATATTAATACCGGACAGGGTAACGCTACGTTTGCTATTCTTCCTGACGGTACTACGTTATTAATTGACGCTGGAGCCATCAACAAACTCGACTGGCGTACCGGTAAACCACGAAATATTTCGACAAAGCCTGATAACTCCAAACAAGCGGGTGAATGGATTGCTCGTTACGTCCGTAGAGTGCTACGTCTTCAGGCAAACCCAGTTATCGATTACGCCATCATTACTCATTTCCATGATGATCACATGGGAATGTCGCTGAACGTAAGGAAACGTTCGCCAGGAGGATACGTAGCAACAGGTATTACGGAGGTCAATGATTTTATTCGGATACGCAAGATTCTGGATCGTGGATGGCCCGATTACGAGTATCCCCGTCCGTTTGTCAGCGATTCGATGGTGAGCAATTATCGTCAATACCTAAAGTGGCAAAAGCAGCATAATAAATTGATTGTAGAACGGTTTCAGGCCGGACGTAACGATCAAATTACCTTACTACACAAACCAGCAACGTATCGTGGGCAATTTGAGATACGTAACCTGATGGTTAACGGCGAAATCTGGACAGGAGAGGGGGCTACTACTCGTTCTCTATTTCCTGATCTGAGTACGTTGAAACCAGCAGAGTATCCCAATGAAAATATGTGTAGCATTGTCTTTCAGCTACGTTACGGTAATTTCAATTACTTTTCCGGGGCTGATATTCAGGGCGTACTTCAGTTTGGAACACCAGCCTGGCATGATGTAGAAACACCCTTAGCCAACGTAGTAGGGAAGGTCGATGTGCAACTGCTCGATCACCACGGCTATCCCGATTCCGAAAACGGTACGTTGCTGGCCAATTTACGACCCCGCGTTTTGGTGATACCTGCCTGGGCGGCCTCGCATCCAGGTCGCGATGTCCTGGAACGCATCTACTCGGAGCAAACGTATCAGGGGCCTCGCGATGTATTTGCGACGAATTTGCTTGACGCAGCTAAAACGGCTATTCAGGATTTTCTCCCCCGGCTCAAAAGCGAATCTGGACACGTAGTGATACGTGTTGCAAAGGGCGGAGCAACGTATCAGGTGTTTGTGCTAGAGGATACGAATGAATTGTTCCGAATTAAGAGTGTACATGGACCCTACCAGGCACAGTAGAATAGAATCAGGCAGCCTTGGGGTCCGGCGTTCGCTTCGTCTTCAACAACTCAGTACCTGCCTGATAACCCATCACAATTAGACGGCCTATATCGTCGGAATTAAACTTCATCAGGTTTAAGAATAACGGTTCGGTTGGACGAATAACCGTCAGATTCAGATTACGTCCGTGTAATTTCTCTCGTTCAGCAAACCGTTCGGCCCAAGCAATATCGTTGTTTACCAACTGATTAACCGTAATGTCTTTCACCCGGTCCATCAAATTCAACAGGTTGCGGTAATTGAACTTTTCGTTGTAAATTCTTCGGGCATGGCAGGCCACGCAGGCAATATCGGTGGCACCATCTTCAATGGCTACACGTACCGGAGCCACTTCACGCAGGCCACCATCCAGAAACGCCCGTCGGTGGTCGCCCCCAATCTGAACAGCGGGCATCAGAAAAGGTAACGAACTGCTGGCAAATACGTAGTCCAAAAAGTTAGGGTCATGCACATCAGCGTAACACATATCGCCTTCAATGATATCGACAGCCCCAACTTTCAATTTCAAAGGCCCATTTTTAATAACTTCCAGATCAACGTTACTACGTATCAGATTCTGAATCGGTGAGTTATCGAGTAACCCATCGAACCGGCTCATAATGGTATTGTACCCCATCCGAAACCGCGACCGAATAACCGCTACGTCGTCAGGCTTGGTGATGTTACGTATCCAGAATTCAATCAAATGTTTGCCTACTTTCTCCCAATTAATCTGTCCTGATTCGGTATGCTGACGAGCGGCCTCATGAGCAATGAACGTAGCGTTAAGGCTACCTACTGAAATGCCGTAGAGGTATTCGGGCACAAAACCAGATTCGAACAGAGCCATAACGGCACCCACCTGAAAGGCTCCCTTTAAAGAACCTCCACCCAGCACCAGTGCTTTTTGAGAAGGTATTGTGGCAGGCGGAACAACAGCGGGTTGTGGAACAGGAGGAATCGGATTATCAATCATTGCCAACGAGAGTATAGGAAGAAGGCTCGCCTTCGGTCGGGGTAAATTGCGGTTTTTCAGCTAATAAACAAAACGTAAGAAGATACTGATAGTTGTGAAAGCGTATTGTCTTTTCGGCGTCTGCACTTTCCTTGCTAATTTTACCCGCGAATAGGCATTACCGGGCCGCCGGAGCGGTCAAGAGTCGTCGTCGATAGTTGTCGTCAGTCGATAGGTAAAAATTAGTACCGCCTGACTAACGACTAATGACCGCTCCGGCGGACAGTTAACAACAAAAAAATGCCCCTCTCCGTCGCTGATATACAGGCTCCGATTGCTGCTGAAATGAAATTGTTTGAGCAGAAGTTTCGAGGTCAGATGAAAAGCGAAGTCATGTTGCTCGACCAGATCATGAATTATATCGTGAAACGGAAGGGCAAGCAGCTCCGTCCAATGTTTGTGTTTTTGATGGCCGGTATTTGCGGCCAGATCAAAGAAGCAACGTATCGGGGTGCATCACTCATCGAATTGCTCCATACGGCTACGTTGGTTCACGACGACGTAGTAGATGACTCCAATTACCGACGCGGTTTTTTCTCCATCAATGCGCTCTGGAAAAATAAGGTTGCCGTACTGGTTGGTGATTACTTACTATCGCGCGGATTGCTGCTATCGGTTGATAACGGCGATTTTGATTTGCTCCAGATTGTGTCGCGGGCGGTACGTGAATTGAGCGAGGGTGAATTGCTTCAGATTGAAAAGGCGCGTCGGCTGGATATTACGGAAGAAGTTTATTATGACATTATCCGGCAAAAAACGGCATCTCTAATTGCGGCCTGTTGTGCCGTAGGAGCCCGGTCGACGGGGACTGATGAGGCTATCGTTGAGCAAGCACGGGCTTTCGGCGAACAGGTTGGGATTGCGTTTCAGATCAAAGATGATCTGTTCGATTATGGAACTGCCGAGGTAGGAAAACCGCTGGGCATCGACATTAAAGAAAAAAAGATGACCCTTCCACTAATTTACGCGTTGAGCAAGGCCGGGTTTCTGGAAAAACGACGAATCATCAATTCCATTAAAAACGAGAGCGATAATCCAAAAAAAGTAAACGAAGTCATTGACTTCGTGAAAAAGTCGGGTGGCATTGAATACGCTACCGAAGCTATGAATCGTTACGTCGCGCAGGCACAGACATTGCTCAATTCGTTTCCTGATTCTACGTATCGTAAGTCGATGCACCAACTAGTTCAGTACACCATCGACCGGAGTAAATAGCGTACAAGGCTGGTGGTTACGAAGGACTTTTTTCCATCTGGCTTGGTTTTGTTTTCTTCTCAAAAATCCGGTGAAAATCCGGGCTTTCGGTGTTCATCCATTTATCCCAGAATGTAAAATACAATCCGTAATTGAATCGGAACTGACTGTGGTGCAGGCTATGGTGCGTTGCGCCAATCAGCCATTTCCCGAGCCAGTGCCGATTAAAATCGCGGGGATAAATCTCCGTGTTCAG
This sequence comes from Spirosoma flavus, assembly GCF_054778555.1. Classification (NCBI taxonomy): domain Bacteria; kingdom Pseudomonadati; phylum Bacteroidota; class Cytophagia; order Cytophagales; family Cytophagaceae; genus Spirosoma; species Spirosoma flavus. The sequence continues at coordinate 84,420 of NZ_BAAGZL010000003.1, read as the reverse complement.
ATGATTAATGGCTCCTGATAAAGTCATCAGGATTAAAATCAGGCCCACTGCCGAAACATGCAGAGGTAGTATAAAAATCAGTATGGGTAAAATAATAGCCTGTAACACACTTTCGATAGGATGGAACGAAAAAGCTGTCCAGGGCGACGTAGTAATGCTGTCGTGATGCGTTTTGTGGATCAGACGGTAAATACCTGGACGATGCATCCAGCGATGAAGCCAGTAGTAATACGTCTCGTGTAGAAGCAATACCAGTATGATACTGATCGGGTACCAAAGTAGCGGATATGTTCCGAAATCCGTGTACAGTTTGGTATAACCCGACTGGTAAGCTACCATAACCCCAGAAGCGATAACTGTGAAAATCAGTGAGGTTACTACCGACCAACCAATTTCCTGTCTTTCCTGCGCCGGTTTTCGGACGCGCGTCTCTACCGCTCTAGACGCAAATTGATCTTTTCTGGATACTTTAAATAACCACCAGAAAAACAGTGAAAATACTACGTATCGCCCGAAAATAGCGATGAAAAAGAGCAGGGCTGTTAGCCCTAACGCAGCGGGACTGGTAATTTGAATCATACGCTGAGAAAGGCAAATTATGCATGACTACACTAAAATAAATACGTAGTGATACGTTGCCTATTGATTGGTCTGCACAGGTCTATACTGATTTTGAAAAGAGCTTACTGACCGGCGTTTATTGAATCCAATACCATTGGATTTGTTTTATACCTTTGCGAAAAGTTATCTAAACTAACACCGTAGTCACTGTATGCGTGTAATTGTCTTCCTTCTGCTGCTAACGTTCCAAACAATACCCTTACTGGCTCAACCGAAAAAAACGGCTGCAATCCCATCGACTATCGCCCGCCCAAAACTGGTTGTTGGCATTGTGGTCGACCAGATGCGTTACGATTATCTGTATCGATTCTATTCCAAATTCGGCACGGGTGGTTTTCGGCGAATGATGGACGGCGGTTTCAATGCCCGTAACAATCATTATCATTACGCTGCTACGTATACCGGCCCCGGTCACGCGGCCATTTACACCGGTTCGGCACCCGCGTTGAACGGTATTGTAGGCAATGATTTTTACGAACGCAACATAGGACGGCTTTTGTACTGTGCTGAAGATACAACAGTAACTACGGTAGGAAATACAGGTACAGCGGGTAAGATGTCGCCCCGAAATCTGCTCGTAACCACCATTGGCGACCAGCTTAAACTGGCAACCGACGGCAGAGCGAAAGTTATTGGTATTGCGCTGAAAGATCGGGGAGCGATTTTGCCAGCGGGTCATGCCGCCAATGCCGCTTACTGGTATGACTCGAAAGATGGTAACTTCATTAGTAGTACGTTCTATATGAAGGAGTTGCCACAGTGGGTTCAGGAGTTTAATAACCGGAAATTATCGGACCAGTTCCTGAGTCAGAAATGGGAAATGTCACTTCCGGCCAATCAATACACCGAAAGCACTGTAGACGACGAGCCATATGAAACCATATTAGCAGGCGAGACAAAATCAGTTTTCCCACATACGTTTGCCATTCAGGCGGGCGGCAGTAAATACGAACCACTACGTACCAGTCCATTTGGCGACCAGATTACGAAAGAATTCGCTTTAGCAGCCCTCAAGGCAGAAAAATTGGGGCAGGGCGACGTAACGGACATGCTTTGCGTCAGCTTCTCTTCGCCCGACTATATTGGCCACGCTTTTGGTACACACGCCATTGAAACAGAAGACAATTACATTCGGCTGGATAAGCAGTTGACCGATATTTTCAACCAGCTCGATGCGTCAGTGGGCAAAGGTCAATGGACAGCCTTTCTGTCAGCCGATCATGGTGTCGTAGACTCACCCGGATTCTTACAACAGTATCGGATTCCGGCTGGTGTTCGCGGTTACGGAGAAATTGGTGAAACGGTGAAGGCAACGCTTGAAAAAGCGTATGGTTCTGGCCAGTGGATGCTGGCGTACATCAACCAGCAGATTTATCTGAATCATGCGTTGCTGGTTGAGAAAAAGATTGCCATGCAGGATGTTTATGAACTGCTACGTAGTGCTTTACTGAAACAGAAATCGGTTGTTAACGTAGTGAATCTCCACAATCTCAGTGCCGAAGCACTGCCTGAATTACAAGCTAATTTATTTCGTAACGTTAACCATCCGAACCGCAGTGGTGATTTCTACGTCATGCAGCCTCCCGGATGGATTGAGGGACGTAGCAAGGGAACTACACACGGCACTACGTATGCTTACGATACACACGTCCCCTTTTTAATCTATGGCTGGGGCATCAAACCGGGGCAAACGCTACGTCGGACACACATTCACGACATTGCTCCAACTGTTACAGCCCTTCTCGGCTTGCTCGAACCCAATGGCTGCATCGGCAACCCGGTTGAGGAAGCGATTAAATAAAATATGATGTATATAGTTGGCCAACTATATACATCATATTTCTCCCACAAAGCTTATTTCCTTAAAGCCGAAGTAACGTACTTCATCATTTTCAGTCACCGCCAAACGGCCTGCCTCATCTACGCCGATGATGGTACCTCGAAACTGCCGCCCTTCACTTTTAAATATATGTTCCTCCTGATACCGGTAAAGAATTTGCAAATAGCTGGTTTTTAATAGGTCACGTCGACCAGAACGTAGTTGAAGATATCGCTGCTCCAGCGTTTCACAAAGCATACGTAGTAAACCTGAGAGGTCGTAGCCGTTCGGTAGGGGAGATTCCAGTTGGAGCGATGTGGCCGTTACGTAGCTGAGCTCAGTTTGATTGATATTCAGCCCCATCCCCACTATCGACCAGGCTATACTAGTACCGTGAAGTGTATTTTCAATTAAAATCCCTCCCAGCTTTTTTGAACCAACGTAAATATCGTTGGGCCATTTTACGCGTAGTTGATCGCCTAATAAAGGTTGCAGGGCGTCGTATATGCCTAACGAGATGGCCATATTGAGCCAGAATTGTTCAGTTGGTTGCAAAAAAGACGGCTTGAGAATCAGTGAAAACGTCAGGTTTTGGCCAGCTGTCGCCAGCCAAATATTGCCCCGCTGACCTCGTCCGGCAGTCTGATGATCTGTTATGACAAGAGTACCTTCTGCGACATCGGTTCGGGCAATCAAATCAGACGCTTCGTCGTTAGTAGACTGACAGCTTGGCAGATATTGGATTATTTGTCCAAGAAAAAGTGTTTTGGGATAGATTTTGTACAAAATATTGTATAGTTTAGTAGTAGGGCTAATGTATGGTGCTGAGAACGCTGGGCGTTCTATAGGCAAAGTACCCGCTGATTGGCTTTCGTGCAATGTTAAACCGAAAGCATGAGAATTAACAAAAATGTTGACTTTACCGCCGAGCAAATCCGGGATATGGTTGTTCGGGGAATGCAGGAAAAGAAAGCGCAGGATATAGTTGTAATGGACCTGCGCAATGTTAAAAACGCTATCTGCGATTATTTTGTGATTTGTTCGGGTAATTCCGATACGCAGATTGACGCCATTTCATCATCCATTGAAGAGGAAGTTTATAAAGCCAGTAAGCAGGACCCCTGGCACCGGGAAGGTAAAACGAACCGGGAATGGATACTGCTGGATTACGTTGATGTAGTGGCGCACGTCTTTAAAAAAGATCGCCGTGCTTTCTACGATCTGGAGCAATTGTGGGGTGATGCCGAAATTCATTTGATTGAAGAGGGTGACCTGACAGTAGCTTCCTGAGAAAGAACTAATTATTTTTGGCCTAAAGATAACCACACCCAATGTTAATGGGCCGTTTATGGGGGTAAGTAACCGCCTGTCCCAAGCGTTTTGAAAGAGAAACATTCGCCTTCAAAACGATGTTAGTTTTTTAGAATAAGTCAGTATAACCTGAAAAAATGGCAGATAATAATAGAAATCCGTTAGTACCCCGAGGTGGGCCACGTAAGCCCAACTTTCAGGGCTGGATTGTTGCGTTGCTGATTGCCGCTATTCTTGGCATTACGTTCTTTAACCGAAGCTCGGCCACGCGTGAGACCACGCAGAAACGATTTGAGGGTATGGTAAAGAACCACGAAGTTGCCGAGGTAGTGGTAGTTAACGACAAAATAGCCGAAGTTACTCTCACTCCCCAAGCTGCACAAAGCCCTAAATATCGCGCTCTGTTCGCTGATAAACCCTATTTTGGGTCGAACAGTGGGCCGCATTATCAGTTTCAGATTGCTTCCGGCGAAACCTTTAAAAAAGATCTCGATGCAATTCAGCAGGGTATGCCTGATAACGAGAAAATTGATTACCGATTCGAGCAACGTAGTGATTTGGGAAGTATTATCAGTACGTGGGGTTTCCTGATTGTTATGATTCTGGCGATGTATTTCCTGCTTGGTCGTATGTCGGGAGCAGGCGGACCGGGAGGTCAGATTTTTAACATTGGTAAGTCGAAAGCCGCTTTGTTCGATGCGGACAATAAAGTAAAAATTACCTTCAACGACGTAGCAGGTCTGGACGAAGCCAAAGAAGAAATCAAAGAAATTGTTGATTACCTGAAAAATCCAACCAAGTTCACCAAGCTCGGCGCGAAAATTCCGAAAGGTGCATTGCTGATTGGCCCTCCAGGGACCGGTAAGACACTGTTAGCCAAAGCGGTAGCTGGTGAAGCAGGTGTGCCATTCTTCTCGCTATCAGGTTCTGACTTTGTGGAAATGTTTGTAGGTGTTGGTGCCGCCCGGGTACGTGACCTCTTTAAACAGGCGAAAGAAAAAGCGCCTTGTATCATCTTCATTGATGAGATCGATGCCGTTGGTCGTTCGCGCGGACGTGGTTCTATGCCCGGTGCTAATGACGAGCGCGAAAACACGCTGAACTCACTGCTGGTAGAAATGGATGGTTTTGCAACCGATTCTGGTATCATCATCTTGGCCGCTACCAACCGCCCCGACGTACTGGATTCAGCGCTGCAACGCCCCGGTCGTTTCGACCGTCAGATTAGTATCGATAAGCCAGATATTATTGGTCGTGAAGCTATTTTCCGGGTTCACCTAAAGCCAATTAAACTGGCGTCAGACGTTGACCCTAAAGAATTGGCAGCTCAAACACCAGGGTTTGCTGGTGCCGAAATTGCGAACGTTTGTAATGAAGCAGCTCTGATTGCGGCACGTAGCGATAAGGATGCAGTTGACATGAAAGACTTCCAGGATGCCATGGACCGTGTGATTGGTGGTCTGGAAAAGAAAAATAAAATTATCTCGCCTGAAGAGAAAGAGATTGTAGCGTATCACGAAGCTGGACACGCTGTTGCGGGTTGGTTCCTTGAACATGCTGATCCACTCGTTAAAGTGACGATCGTGCCACGTGGCGTAGCCGCCCTTGGTTATGCGCAGTACCTTCCGCGTGAACAGTATCTGTACCGGACTGAGCAGCTTATGGACGAAATGTGCATGGCGTTAGGTGGTCGGGCGGCCGAAGATCTGATTTTCGGAAAAGTGTCGACGGGTGCTCTGAGCGATCTGGAACGTATCACCAAGCTGGCTTACAGCATGGTTACTATGTACGGTATGAATGATAAAATCGGTAACGTTTCGTTCTATGATTCGAAGCAGTCTGATTATGCATTCAACAAACCTTATTCGGAAGAAACAGCTAAGCACATCGACGAAGAGGTTCGCAAGATTGTAGACATTGCCTATACACGCACGAAAGATTTGCTGACTGATAAGCGTGAAGCATTGGAAATAATTGCCAAGGAGTTGCTTGAAAAAGAGATTCTGTATCAAAACGATCTGGTTCGTTTGATCGGCAAACGCCCATTCGAACGGGAAACTGTTTACCAAGCTTATAAGAATAAAGGTGTCGCTGAAGAGATTAAAGAAGAAATCGGTAAAGAAGCTAAACCAGCTGAAACTGAACCTGAATCGCTTCCACTTTAAGCTTACCATCTAAACACAAAAAAGGCTTCTCTACGTAGAGAAGCCTTTTTTGTGTACCTAGTTCTACTTTTTGCCTAACTCAATTACCTGCATATCCAAAACCTTTGTGGCATCAAGGGAGAAACGTATCGCTGTTCGCATCGTGTGAAACCCTGTCTTACCTGCCGCCCCCGGATTAATGAATAACATGTTGTTCAATGTCGAATCACGTACTACTTTCAAAATGTGCGAATGTCCGCATACAAAAATTTTAGGTGGATCAATCTGTAATTTTGGACGTACCGTCGGATTATATTTAGGCGGGCTGCCACCAATATGCGTCATCCAAACAGTGAGCCCTTCGCAAGTAAATTGTTGATTTGCGGGAAGCTCTGATGATTCGCGGTCAATGTTACCAGAAACGATACGTAGTGGACGGAAACTACGTAATTGCTCGGCTACAGTTAATATACCTACATCTCCAGCGTGCCATATTTCATCGCAGTTTTCAAAGTGAGAGAAAATCCGGGTGTCAAGATAGCCGTGTGTGTCAGAAAGCAGGCCGATACGTGTCATAAGTAATGAACGCGGTTAGTAGATACGTACTGCAGGTAGTAACCCGCTTTATAGTTACGAAGCCAAAATTTGATCTTTCATCTCACTTCTAATTCGCTTTTTATCAATTTTACCCACACTGGTTTTGGGTATTTCGGTAACGAACAGAATGTGGTCCGGAACGTACCATTTGTGCAATTCTCCCCGATCAACTTTCGCCTGGAGACCCGCCTTGATACGTTCAGCCGTTAAATCGTATCCGGGTTTTAGTACAATTAACGCATGAGGTCGCTCGCCCCATCGGTCGTCGGGCAAACCAATTACAGCTGATTCGGCAACGCCCTCGACCTGCGATAATGTGTCTTCCATGTCCAGTGATGATACCCATTCTCCACCAGTTTTGATAACGTCTTTCGTACGGTCAGCAATAATAATCCAGTTATCAGGCGTAATACTTGCTACGTCGCCTGTGTGAAGCCAGCCTCCTTTCCAGAGGGCAGCACCACGTTCCGGGTCGTTGTAATAACCTTGTGTAAGCCACGGCCCCCGCGCGACAATTTCACCAAGTGAATGACCATCGTGAGGAACGAAATTACCTTCGTCGTCCATTAAACGCACATCTATGAATGGAATGATACGTCCTGCACGTGTCCGTAGTTCTATTTGATCAGACATAGGCAATTGTTTTTCGACTTCGTTCAGATAGGCAACCGCCATTACAGGGGCTGTTTCTGACATGCCATAGCCAGCAAGGACAGTAATGCCCAGATCGATAGCCGCTTTGGCAAGTCCTTTCGTGAGTGCTGAGCCACCAATCATCACTTTCCAGCGGCTGAGCGGCTCCCGAAATTTCTGCGCAGCCGGATTGCTAACCAGCATATTGAGAATCGTAGGGACGCAGTGCGACAACGTAACGCCTTCTTTGATGAGCAATTTTAAAAGCAGTTCAGGCTCGTAACGCCCTGGATAAACCTGCTTTGCCGACATCATAGTAGCTAGGAATGGAAAGCCCCAGGCGTGTACGTGAAACATGGGCGTAATAGGCATATACACGTCTGTTGTTCCCTTAAATGGCATCGCTTCATAACCAATAATGTAGGTCAGTAGGCCCATCGTGTGCATAAACAACTGCCGATGCGAGAAATAAACGCCTTTCGGATTACCTGTCGTACCGGTCGTGTAGAACGTAGTAGCCCAGGTATTTTCGTCAAAATCCGGAAAATCATAGTATGCTGAAGCAGGCTTGAGTAAAGCTTCATATTCACCTGCGAAACCGTCTGGAATTTCACTTAACGTAGTGATTTCTGACGTACCAGTATAAACCTTATCACTCAGCACTACATACGTATCGACGGTTGTCAGCTGGCCTTTTATCGCTGTTAGAATGGGTAAAAAGTCTTCATGAATCAATACCACTTTATCCTCGGCATGATTCATTGTGAACAGGATCTGGCTTGGTGAAAGACGAACGTTGATGGTGTGTAGAATGGCCCCCAGACTTGTTACTCCAAAAAAGCACTCCAGATAACGATGGCTATCCCAATCCAGAACAGCCACCGTATCGCCGGGCTTTACACCTAGTTCAGTCAATACGTTCGCTAGTTTACGGACCCGCTCATTGAACTGAATGTAGTTAATGCGGAATAGATCTCGGTAAACAATTTCCCGTTGAGGTTCATAACGTAATGACTGCGCGAGCATCGTTTTGACAAGCAAAGGTGGTTCATTTGCCTCGGGCGTACGAGGAATTAATTTCGTCTGAATCATGAAGAAAGAGTTTAGCAGGAAAACGATGGTGCCGAAGTTAGGTGTGAATGCTGGAAAGAAAAAATAGTATTTGTCAAGAACCAAACCCGTATCGACAGGTGTCCGTTACCATAAATACACTCGCAACTAAACTTATCAAAGTTTAGTTGCGAGTGTATTTAGGATAGAATAAAAGCAGAATTAGATCGAGGACAATGAACGTAATGTTGACTTAGGAATACTACTGACAGTTACTATAAGTGATCACTGTCTTTGCCTGTCCAGCTTGATACCCTGTAATATTCATTGTTTGTTCCATAAGGTATCCTTTGCTATTCGTTTTGTACTGATAGTCTACAACTCGGTTTCTGGACTCGTATCCTGGTAAGTAAGTCTCGGTTAAACGGCTGAGTGGTGCAGAAACTCCATGCATCAGAAAAGTAGGATGCCCTTTTAATGCTATTACCGACGGATCTTTCAACGTTTGGGTTGTGTATTCATACGTAGAAGCCGGGAATGTCGTGTTTTCTTTACCTTGTGCATCAGTATTATAGCGCCTGGTAGCTTGGCCAGCCGAATTATAGTCTGAACGAGTGTATACTAAGAAACCCTTTCCAAGGTCCAGAATTAACTCATTGGTAATCCGGCCATTGACAACTGTCGCTGGATACTTTTTTCCATCACTTACTGTTTCGGCGCTGGTTAATATCCCATCTTTAAACAAATAAGTTGTAGTTAATGAACTTAGTTCGTTAATGTACTTTGTGAGGGCGCCAGTGGCATCGTAGGTATAGGTTTTTGTCCCATTCGTATATGTACCTGTATCAGTTGCCTTTACTAGGCGCCCGTTTTCGTATTGATACGTAGTAGTAGTCTTAAGTTCACTGTTACCTGATTTATACGTATATACTTTTTGGGTTAAAAATCCCGCAGCATCGTATTGATAATCATTGCGATACGTATCTATCCCACTTGTATAGGTGAACGATTCAAGTGAACTTGTAAGCTGACCAGTCGCGTCGTGAGTAAAAGTAGTCAGTGATTTATTGGCTGGACCCGTACTCGTACGAGTTTGTACGCGACAGGCTTCGTCGGGTGTTACGTTAGAGTCGGTGCTGGTGCGGCTACAATTTATATGTAGAACTAGCAGCAAGAAAGCGAGCCCAATTTTTTGCAGAAGGAAACGTAGTGAATGCATAAGAATCTTAAGTAACGATGAACGAGATTCGATAAAAGGATAGATACTACGTTAGTCAGTCAGATTCAGCGCCTTTTTCACTTCTGCATAATTCTTCCAGTTGATAGCAGGCAGGCGGCCACCTGGTTGAGCAGGAATAAATACCCAGCGGTACTGACTGCCATAGGAGGGGGGAGTAGTATCAGTCGTATAATCCGTATATATCTGTAAGTACCCTTCATTTTTATCCATGAGTGGAACGAAACCCTCAATGCCAATATCCGTGACGCTTGGGAGTGGGAAAACAGTGGATGGGGTACCTGGATCACGAACATAAACCATAATTAAGCCCCGGTCTACAATTGCCTGTGTCAGGCCGGTCGGCTTGAAATAAAAATAGAAGTAAGTTTTATCGTCAGTATCCTGAATCCAGTTTTTAGCCGTAATCGTTGTAGACCATGTCGAGGCTACCATCCCAGTAATACCTGAAACGCCCGATGCTCCCTGAGGGCCGGTTGCACCCGTAGCGCCGGCAGGTCCGGCGGGACCTTGTGCTCCAGTAGGACCTACGTCTCCCTGCGGTCCTTTGCAGGCATAGAAAAATACAAGTAGGGTTACCCCTGATAGCAAAGTAAGTAAGCGATTCATACTTGAATGAATTTGGTTATGGTAGAAAATGACCAGTTACAACTGGTTTATTGATGGGGACAAAGTTGGCCTCTTCAACAGCATATTGTCATACGAACAATTGCGTATTTTTCTGCCGTTTAATTAATCTTAAATTAATGTTTTCGTAGGCCGGTACGTAATTTTACTTATCTTGGTTGGTCGATTAAAAGAAGATAATGAATCGCAGATAGAATCAACTATATGCACATAATCAAACTATTACGTTGCTATTGGTTCATCTGTAACTTACTACTGCCGGTAATAGGTTGGGCGCAGATAGTCCCTCCAGATAGTACGTTCTCAACGGTTGGACCTATTGCGTATCTGTCAGATTTCACGGGTAAACTGACCATAAGCGAAGTATGGCAACTGACTTCCCAGTTTCGAGTGGCTGATAGTCCACATCGATTATTAGGGGTTGGTCGCCCGTTGCAATGGCTGCGGTTGGGCCTCAAAAATCGAACCGATCAAAAAAAAACATTTGTGGCCAGCCTTGATTATCCGTATCTGGATGAGGCACGATTCTATATTCTTACTGAAACGGGTCAATTGATCACTAATTCAGGACCTTTAAACTGGAAGGCACTGCCACATCAACGTGCGACGACTCATAGCCATCCAACTTTCCAGTTTACGTTTGAGCCTCGACAAAGGGGTTGGGTCTTTGCTCAAATTGCCGGAACAAGCGGCCCGGTCGTTGTTACATTAGACGTTCAGACGGCCCGGACTTTTGAATTACAGGATCGTCAGGAACGCTTATTCTGGAGTTGGACACTGGGTATTTTTTGTTGGCTGATTGTTATCAGTGGTATACTAAGAGTTTTTCTGAAAGAGCCTGTTTATGGATATTACGGCCTATATATTTTACTTATTACGGCTTATCTAATGGCCACCAAAGGATTTTCGTTTGAGTGGTTTCCGGCTCGCCAATACGGCTTTGTTTCGGCTCGACATTTACCCGTTCAACTTTCGTTTGCTTCGGTTTTTGCGGCTTTTTTATTTATTCGCCATTATGTTCTGGTGTCGGTATGGCACCTTTCTTGGGTGCGACGTATCTATTACAGCGCCTTGTTACCCGTAGGATTTGATATTGTATTTATCTGTTTTGAATTACCTTTTACGGATTTGTATCGTCAGCAGGCTGATTGGATTGGACCAATTGTTAGTGCTTGCTATCTGATTCCGATCCTGATTATGTTTGGATTGGTTAGTTGGCAGGCTGTTCAGGAACAGAAGCCGAAACGGCTGGTGTTTTGGGACTCACCCGCCAGACTTTACCTCATCAGTATCAGCCCAATTGTCATACATATAACTTGTACCGTTTTAAATAACTATGGCCTTATACCCAATTATTTTCTCCCACGGTTTGAAGGGTTGGCCGTAGCGTACCTGATTGAATTTACGCTGTTAAGCGTTGGTATGGGCTACCGCTACAAACATATTACCGATGAACGTCAGCAATTGGTTCAGGCTAATTTTCAGCAACAGCTTCTGTTACAGCAAGAACAAAACCGCGTTCTACAGGCCCAGCTACGGCTCCAGCAAGAGAAAGAACGTATCGCTCGTGACCTTCACGACCATGTTGGCGCTCAACTTTCGGTAATAGCGTCCAGTTTAGACCACGTTCGATTAAGTCAGCCACCTAATGGTACTGCCCTTCACCTCGAAACGATTGGTAACCATGCTCGGGATGCTATCAGCAGTTTACGTGAAACAATCTGGGCGATCAATCGTGAATATGTACCTCTTGGCGAGTTTCAGATTCAACTCCAGCAGTACCTTCATCGTCAACAACAGATTTTATCTAATACCCAGCTATTGATACGTGCTAATACGGTCGATACGGGCCAACCTCTTACCTCAGAGCAAGCGTTAAACCTATTTCGTATTATTCAGGAGGCTGTAAGCAATGCGCTACGTCATGCTCATGCCAATACAATTCAGGTAGCCATCGGTACAGACGCTACGTCTAGGCTATGGCTAGAAGTGAAAGACGACGGAATAGGGTTCGATATGAGCGAGGAGCATCCAGGCCATTACGGTTTGCTAAATATGCGGCTTCGAGCTGAGCGATTAGGAGGTGAATGGCAGATAACAGCCCAGCCAGGAATGGGTACCACTCTTTCCTTAATTATGCCCCTCCAATCTGTTGTGGTAAGCCAAAATGCGTTGGTAAATTAATCCGTACAACTGGTGTGAAATGATCTACATTCGTTTTTTTTCATTCGATTATTGATTTGAACGGATACTGGTTGTGAATCATAAATTAGCAAATTTACGTATGTCGGTGGCGAGTCTATGGATGAAGTAATTCTTTTTAAGAATGTAACTGTATGCTACAGCGGATAAATACGCTGTTTTGCGTAGGGAAATTGTCGGAGGAGTAGTGAAATTTGTTCCGATTTTAACACATTCGCCAATGCCAGTCCGTATTGCTCTTGTTGAAGATAATCCTGTACTGCTCCAGACACTGAGCCGCAACCTATCTTTATTTAATGAAGTTCAGGTGATTTTTACGGCTAGTAATGGTCAGGAAGCTGTTCGGTTAGTTAGTCTGCACCAGCCGCAGGTTGTACTGATGGACATCGATATGCCCTTAATGAATGGCATTGAAGCAACCCGTCAGATTCGGGAGCAATATCCTGACGTGCGAGTATTGATGTTGACTGTGTTTGATTACGATGATAAGATTTTTGCGGCCATTCGTGCAGGAGCCAGTGGGTACCTGCTTAAAGAAGAGCGCGCCGATCAGATCGTCAACGCTGTAGAAGCGGTAGTTGGTGGTGGAGCGCCTATGTCACCCCTAATTGCCTATAAAACCCTCGCTTTGCTACGTCAGCAATCTACCGCAACGGCCCCAACAGCATCCAGTTTAAATGTTGCAACCAAACCAGCGCCTACTCCTGCTCAGTTTGAGTTAACCATTCGTGAAGTGGAGATTCTGGAGTTGCTCACAAATGGTTTATCACCAACCGAAATTGGAAACAAATTATTTATAAGCCTCTCCACTGTCCGCAAGCACATCGAGAATATTTACGATAAACTGTACGTACACACTAAACTAGAAGCGATACGTATTGCAGAGCAGCATAAATGGTTCAAATAACGTAGCGGTGTTTCTTCGCTCGAACAAAATTCGGTGGTACGTAGCGTTGAAAACAGCCTGTTACGTTAGAGTAATAGCCCCGCTAATGTAGCCGACATATAGCTTGCCAACGTACCACAAATCAGTGCTTTAAAACCGAGTCTGGCTAAATCGCTACGTCGATTCGGGGCTAATTCGCCGATGCCTCCTACCTGTATGGCTATGGAACTAAAGTTAGCAAATCCGCAGAGTGCGAAACTAACGATGGCAATCGTTTTAGGGTCAAGTGTGGATTTGATTTTGACAAGATCGAGGTATGCCACAAACTCGTTTACCACCATTTTGGTACCCATGAGGGCACCTGCTTCCTGAATATCTTTTCCAGGAACGCCCATTGCCCAGGCAAACAGCGAAAAAACTTTACCCAGCAGAAAGTTCAGGCTCAGGTAATCGATACCAATAATGTAAAAGCCAATTCGGAACAAAATGCTGTCGATGAGAGCGATTAGCGCGATAAAACCAATCAGCATCGCAATAACGTTAAAGCCAACTTTAAGCCCTTCGCTGGCACCAGCGGCAATGGCATCGAGCAAATTCGCATGAGCTTTCTTAATGTCCACCTTCACCCTTCCCTGCGTTTCCGACGCTTTCGTTTCGGGCATTACAATTTTGCTGATAACCAGAGCGCCCGGCGCTGCCATAATACTGGCTGCCAGTAGGTAAGGAGCTGGTACCCCGAGCGAAATGTATACGGCTAAGACACCTCCGGCAATACAGGCAAAAGACCCCGTCATACTAGCCAGAAGTTCAGAATTGGTCATGCCATTTAAGTAAGGCTTAATCATAATCTGGGCTTCCACCTGTCCTACAAACGTACTCGCTACATTTGATAGCGCTTCCGCTCCACTAACACCCATAAGCCACTTCATAGCGCGCGCCATTACTGCCACCACTCGTTGCATGATGCCCAGATGGTAAAAGATATTCACCAAAACGGCAACGAAAATGATAGTTGGAATAACCTTAAAGAAGAAAATAAAGTCGTTACCGGGACCGAATGCTTTAATCAGTATATCGGTTCGAACTAATGGAGAAAATACAAATTCTGCCCCCTTGTTTGCCTTCTGTAAAAGACGATCGACGTAGTAGCCCAGACCCTGAAAAAGTTGTTGACCAATATCCGTTTTTAGGACAAATAAAGCCAACCCAAACTGGAGACCTAATCCAACACCCACTGTGCGGTAATTAATGGCTTTACGATTATCAGAAAGGGCATAGGCGATACCCAGAATTAAAATAATGCCAATCAGGCCGGTAAATCGTTCCATTCAGTACAAGTAAAGAGAGACAGTTTGATTGGCTAAGATACAAAAAGAGCCTATAGTAAACGCAAACAGGATAAATTGACAAATAATGTTTGCCAATTTATCCTGTTTATGAAAGTCATTATTAAGCAATTAGAGTTGCATTGTCCAGTAAAAAACCTGGTAATACCTCTTCGATACCCAAAACACTTAAACCGTTAATTTCCTGTTTCTTCTCCTGTATTTACTATAAAAACTATATCGCCACTTTCCGGCGCTTGAACTTGTCCCATGGCAAAAACGAACTCGTTATTGTTCATTCGCAAGTCGTCCGTATTGATTTTTATACTGTTGTAAAAGAAGCAATAGATTTTTACAAATAAGTTACTAAATATCAGCAATTGCTCGTTCGGCCCCTTCCTGATATTCTTCTTCCAATTTAGCCACTTCTGCTGGTTTTATTTCGGCGTCAAATAAACGGGTGGCTAAAGCTTCTTTTTCAGTCACTTCAAAAAACTGCTTATGAATGTTAAACGGTTGACCACCTTCTGGTACGTCGCATTTCTTAAAATTGCCGTCTTCTTCCAATTCATAAGCGTTAACGTTGTCGCGAAGGTTATAACTCAGGATCAATGTAGCTAATTGCTTCACCCGCGCATCGGCGAAATAAAATAGCGATTCAATACGTCGATCGAAGCTACGTACCATTACGTCGGCGCTGCCCCCATATACCTTAGGATCGCCGTTATTGTGGAAATAGTAAATTCGGGTATGTTCCAGAAAATCGCCGACAATAGATCGTACCGTAATATTTTCGCTTAAACCCGCGCGGTGTGGTCGTAAACAGCAAATACTACGTACAATCAGTCGTATAGGTACGCCTGCCTGTGAAGCCTTGTATAGTTCATCAATAACTTGTCTGTCTTCCAGTGAATTAACTTTAAAGCATATTCCACTGGGTAGGCCACGCTGGGCGTTTTCAGCTTCGCAACGTATCAGACGTAGCAGTTGCTCACGCATGTCGCGGGGGGCTGTAATCAAATATTGGTATTCATTCGGGACGGAATGGCCAGTTATTACGTTGAAAAACTCCGAAATATCGTGGGTATAAGTCTCATTAGTGGTCAATAGCCCAATATCGGTATACAGTTTCGACGTATCTTCGTTGTAGTTACCAGTCGCCATATGAGCGTAACGTACCACACGATTGCCTTCCGTTCTAACAACCAGCAATAGCTTGGTATGGGTTTTAAACCTACTAATGCCATAAATGACAAAGCAGCCCGCCTTTTGCAGTCGTTGCGCTTCCCGAATGTTATTTTCTTCATCGAACCGGGCCTTCACTTCAAATAATACGGATACGTGTTTCCCGTTCTCAGCAGCTTTCAGAAGAGCTTCGGTGATACGTGACCGTTTTGCCAGCCGGTACAGCGTAATCTTAATCGCCAATACATTTGGGTCTTCGGCAGCCTGTTCAAGCAGCTGAAGTACAGGCTCGAAGTTGTTATAGGGATGATGCAGGAGTAAATCCCGTTGTTTGATCAGTTCAAAAATATCGTCATTCTTGTCACGTCCAAGTCCTATTGGAGCAACCGGTGCGTGAGGAATCGGCATGTCATCTTTAAATTCAGGATGACCAATTATTTGCCAGAAAGCCGAAAAATCGAGCAGTGTTTGTGACTCGAAAATGTTTAAATCATCGATCTCCCAGCGTTTTTTGAGAAGATTGATCATCCAGGGCGATGGTTCTTCGTTGCTATCTTCTGCTTCGATTTCTACCCGAGTTACCCGGCCCAGTCGGCGATTTTTGATTTTCTGACGGACTTCGTCAATGAAATCTACTTCGTCGTCTTCGTCTTCATCAAGTGTGAAATCGCCGTTACGTGTAATCCGAAACAGGCTGACCGATGTAATTTCGACATTACGATAGAGCTTTTTGATGTGATGCCGAATAATCTCTTCAATGGGTATAAACGCGATTAGATTCTCTCGTTCGAATGAGAAAAACCGGGGGAGGTTGGCCGGAATCTGCACGAACGAAAGCCGTTGCCGATCTTCCTCATCAACTAAACGCGAATTATGAGAATTAGTAGTTTCTGGATTCTGTGTAACGACCCCGAAAATAAGCACCTTTGCCAGTAAAACCGGAAATGTATGCGTATAGTCATAGAGCATCGGCGTCAGCGTTGGGTAGATCGTCCGGTCGAAGTAGTTGGTAGCTTCGGTCTGTTCCTCTTTGGACAGTTCATCATAACCTACCAGTTGCAGGCCATTTTCCGCGAACAGCGGTAATAATTCCTCTACAAATACGGCTTGCTGATCTTCTGAGAATTGATGGGCTGCAGTGTAAAGTGCTTTACGAAACGGTACTTCGCGTAGACCCGAATAATCAACACGTTGTTTATGATAATCGAGGTAGTTATACAAACTTCCCACGCGAATCATAAAAAACTCGTCGAGGTTGGAAGCAGATATCGCCAGAAACTTCAACCGTTCCATTAACGTCCGGTTTGAGCTACGAGTCTGGTCCAGTACGCGGTCGTTAAATTTTAACCAACTTAAATCACGGCTCAGATAATCACTCTGATCAATAACGCTGCTAACTTTTTCACTAACCTTTGCCATTTTATCTAGTGCCGGGTTTGAAGAACTCGTTCGGCGATTTGTAAACCGGGAAACGAAATTGCTTAATAATGCGCGGTTGGGTTTAAAGGAATAACGCATAGTCAATTCAAAACTTTGAAATAAAACAAAAAAGCGGGCTTGTCGGCCCGCTTTATATTATCTTTCGGTTAAACATCCACTCGGGCGTATTTGGCGTTTCGCTCGATGAAGTCGCGTCGGGGGGCGACGTCATCGCCCATCAGCGTGGAGAAGACGTGATCGGCATCAGCCGCCGACTCTACTGTCACTACTTTCAGGCTGCGGGTGTCGGGATTCATGGTCGTGCTCCAGAGTTGCTCGGCGTTCATTTCTCCCAATCCTTTGTATCGCTGCACGCCAACATTTTCTTCTTTACCACTGCCCGCTAATTCTTTCACGGCGGCTTCCCGTTGGCCCTCAGTCCAGCAGTAACGTTCTTCTTTACCTTTCTTCACCAGATAAAGCGGAGGTTGCGCAATGTAAACGTAGCCGTTGTCAATCAACGCCTTCATATTGCGGTAGAACAGCGTCAGAATCAGTGTACGGATGTGGCTACCGTCGACGTCAGCATCAGTCATGATGATGATTTTATGGTAGCGAAGCTTTTCCAGATTCATTACTGTTTCATCATCTTTCTTTTCAAGCCGGACACCCAGTGCCGTCCAGATGTTTTTAATCTCTTCGTTTTCGTAGATTTTGTGCTCCAGCGCTTTCTCTACGTTCAGGATTTTACCACGTAGCGGTAGGATGGCCTGATACGCCCGGTTACGTCCCTGTTTAGCCGTACCACCAGCTGAGTCACCCTCAACCAGATAGAGTTCGCATTTTTCGGGGTCGGTGTCAGAACAGTCAGCCAGTTTGCCAGGTAAGCCCATACCGCCCATAAAGTCCTTACGGTCGGCCATGATACGTTTATAGGCCTGCTCAGCCGCGATACGTGCCTGCGCCGATACCAGAATCTTCTTAACGATACCCTGCGCCGTTTTTGGGTTTTCTTCCAGCCAGGTTTCAAGCAAATCGGCCATCGCCTGACTTACGGCACTTACTACGTCCTGATTACCCAGTTTAGTTTTGGTCTGGCCTTCAAACTGCGGTTCCTGTACCTTCACCGAAACCACCGCCGTTAACCCCTTACGGAAGTCTTCACCCGTGAAGGTGAGCTTACCCATATTCTTGAACTTATCAGCGTTTTTATCGGCGTAGTTTTTCAAAACCCGCGTCAGGGCCGACCGGAATCCTTGTACGTGCGTACCACCTTCGTGCGTATTGATGTTGTTCACATACGACAGTACGTTCTCACCAGCTTCGTAGTTATACACCAACGCTACCTGAACGGGCGTGCTACCTTTGGTGCTTTCCATATATACTGGCTGCATACCATCGAGCGAGGGGCGGGTTTCGTCCAGATATTTTACGAACTCAACCAAACCGCCTTCTGAAAAGAACTCAGTATGATTGATTGGCTCGCCCTGCTCGTCAAGCTCGCGCATGTCCTTCAGGAAAATGCGGATGCCTTTGTTCAGATAAGCCAGTTCGCGCAAACGACCCGCTACGGTATCATATCGGTACGTGGTTTCGGTGAAGATGCTGCCATCGGGTTTGAAATGCGTAATGGTACCGGTATCATCAGCGTCGCCAATGACGCGCACGTCATATTGTGGAACGCCAATTTTATACTCCTGCTCGAATACTTTGCCTTCGCGATGGACTTCTACGCGTACGTCGGTCGAAAGTGCATTTACGCAGGAAACGCCCACGCCATGCAGCCCGCCCGACACTTTATACGTGTCTTTGTCGAACTTACCACCGGCGTGCAGCACCGTCATTGCAATTTCGAGGGCTGATTTACCAGTTTTTGTATTAATACCTGTTGGGATGCCCCGGCCGTTGTCTCGCACCGTAATGGAGTTGTCGGCATTTATGGTTACGTGAATCGTGTCGCAGTAGCCCGCCAGCGCTTCATCAATTGAGTTGTCGACGACTTCCCAAATCAGATGGTGCAAACCTTTAACCCCAACGTCGCCAATATACATGGCTGGACGTTTGCGAACAGCCTCCAGACCCTCTAAAACGGTGATGCTATCAGCTCCATAGTCCTTAGTAGTTGTTGTCTCAACGAGGTCGTCTGCTTCAATCAATTCGTTGGTCATGTCAGAATGAAAAAATGTCAGATAAATTATGTCCAGGTCTCAGTTATAATGAATAGCGGAATGACCTTTACAGATTGTAAAAATACAAAAAATAACTGTCTTTTCCTATCGTTTTCCGTAAGATTGCTTTAATATAAAGAAAATTTTCTAAAATTCAAATTATGGGCTTCTGAGTAGAATTTGAGGCCTTCAAAGTCATTTTTCATACGCATACTTAACGGCTGTATTGTTATGAAATGACGTTTTTTGAAGAGCTATTTATGTGACGGTTATTTCCCGAAAAAGTATTATTGAAAACGTTAAAAAAATAAACGCTGAATGTCCAACATTCAGCGTTTAAAACGTAATTATATCAACGTACTTACAACCTGCGTTTCCGTTAATCTTCGGGGTAAGGGATATAAATAAAACCTGCAAAATCGCCATGGACCACAAATAGACAGCAGTATTCGTCTGGCTTCTTATAATTCTCTT
Source organism: Spirosoma flavus (assembly GCF_054778555.1). Lineage (NCBI taxonomy): Bacteria > Pseudomonadati > Bacteroidota > Cytophagia > Cytophagales > Cytophagaceae > Spirosoma > Spirosoma flavus. The sequence continues at coordinate 64,722 of NZ_BAAGZL010000003.1, read as the reverse complement.
TCCACAAATCCACCGACTCTGCACCAATCAGCCCTCGCTGAACAAACTCGTCCAAAAATGAAGCTTTATAATTCCACTGATTTTCAAGTTCGTTTACACCAATAAGAAGCTGTCCAACTGGTACGTCGCGTCGGGATGTAACAAACACTGGATATTCAGAAAATCCACGTTTTCGAATCTGATAAGATGCCTCCTTCAATTGATCGGCCACTTTGACGAAATCAGACGAAACCGTTCCCATAAGTTCTTTATTAACATCATAGGAGTTAGCGTCGTCAAGTAGCGTATTTTCGTTACTGTGATTAATCATAAAAAAGTGTCATAAGTTGTAAGTCGTTAGCCCACAGAATACTATCGACTATTGACTTATTTTAAAACCTTGCTGCCAGCAGGAGGTCCAAATCCTTGAATCGCATGTTGAACTTCCGGGCAATATAGGCGTTCGTTAATGTGCCTTTATGGGTATAAACACCTTTCATAAACCAACGGTTCGCATACATCATCTGTTCAATTCCACCATTCGTGCCAGTCGCTAATAGAAACGGTAAAAAGATGTTACTCAGGGCCATGCTGGCCGTATAAGCAACGCGGGCAGCGATGTTTGGAACACAATAATGAATAACTCCTAAATGTTTGTAGGCTGGCTCCTTATGGGTGGTCATTCTCGAACTTTCAAAGTTGCCACCCTGGTCGATTGATACGTCGATGATGACAGAGCCCGGCTTCATACGGCCGACCATCTCTTCGGTAACTACAATTGGGCTCAGCCCATCTTCGGCCCGCATAGCACCAATAACCAGATCGGCCCGCTGAATGGCCTCTGCTAACGTATCGGAGTCGATAATGGAAGTGTAAATATGCTGTCCAACCGCGTATTTAAGCCGCTGGAGTTTGTACAGATGTTTATCGAAAACCTTTACGTCGGCACCCATACCCAAAGCGGTACGTACTGCATATTCGGTAACGGTTCCAGCTCCAAGCATCACTACTTTGGTCGGTGGTACGCCGGTTATGCCTCCCAGAATAATACCCCGGCCGTTATCGGCGTTGCTTAGATATTCGCCGGCCACCAACATAACTGTACTACCGGCAATCTCGCTCATGGAACGTATCACAGGTAATCCACCGCTCTGATCTTCAATATATTCGTATCCGAACGAAGTCAGTTGCTTGCTATTGATTTTTTCGAAATACGAGCGATCGTGCGCAGGCAAGTTGAGCGCTGAAATAACGGTGCTTCCGTGCTGAACGTGCTTGAATTCTGCCTCAACCAGTGGCTCAACTTTCAGGATTAAATTGGCCTGATAAACTTCTTTTGGTGTTTGAGCAATCTGCGCACCGGCTTCGCTGTATTCGTTATCAGGAAATTTGGCTTTCTCACCAGCACCCTGCTCCACTATTACGTTATGGCCGTTACGTACCAGAATGGCCACAGCCTCAGGCGTGAGGGCAATGCGATTTTCTTGTAGTGATACCTCCTTGGGCAGTCCAATCAGCAAACTATGCTGGCTGGTCTTTACGGCTAAAGGAGCTTCTTTCGGATAAAGTGCCGTTTGTTTGGCTAATTCCTCAAATCCAGTCACATTTATTCTGTTTACTGTTTACGGTTTACAGTCAGCTGGTATATCGTTGCTTATGCGTCAACTAACTGTAAATGGTAAACTATGAAACTGATTTTGTTTCTATGTGTCGCCGGCCGTCGGCATCGACTGACAGGTGAATCTGATAATAGGTTGAAGGCCATAGTGAAGAAATTCGTTCCGGCCATTCAATAAAACAGTAATCCCCCGAATCAAAATATTCTTCGATACCTATATCCAGCGCTTCAGCCTCATTTCTGAGCCGGTAGCAGTCAAAGTGAAATACCGATTTTCCTTCGTGGGTTGAGTATTCATTGACAATTGAGAAAGTTGGACTTTGTACAATACTGACAACACCTAACACCTGACACAAAGCCTTGATAAGCGTGGTTTTTCCAACTCCCATGTCACCCTCAAATAACCAGACCAATTGATGCCGGCCATCAGCTAATAGTTGCTGAGCGGCAACTCTCAGATTATCAATGTGATCAATACGTAGCGTCATGCTTAAGTCACGAAACGGCCCGCAAAGATACGCATTTTTAGACCGCCCAATTCGACCAAATAAAAGTGAGTGATACGTATCGATTTTTTTAATACTAAAAGCTGCCCTCAAAAAAGTGGGTCGTAACTACGTTTCTGTATAGTACGTTTCTAAAATCGTTACGTTTCGAATTTAAAACTCAAAAAAAATGAGCAGTTGACAACTAATTGTCAACTGCTCATTACATGGAAATATTTATTAATAACCCGGATTTTGTTTCAGCGTTGCCTGACCGTTGACTTTGCTATTCAGGATTTCCTGTAACGGAATCGGATAATATTCGTGCTTACCTTTCACGAACGTAGCGCCTTTGAAATAAGTCCGCATGTTCGATTCTTTCGCCATGTATGCATTAAGCGTTTCGGCAGCAATTCCCCAGCGAACCAGGTCAAAGAAGCGGTGACCTTCCATACCAAACTCAAGCCGGTTCTCGAATTGCACTGCTTTACGAGCTGTTGCTTTATCCGTCCAGGCCGTAGTATATTGACCAATTACGTAGTTGGCAGCATTCGTTCCGTTATCCATTTTAACGAAGCCATCTGGATTGGATGCCCGCTTCCGGATAATATTGACGTACTCACGCGCTTTTTCCAGCGAACCCGCTTCTACCTCAACTTCAGCCAGCCACAGATAGATGTGGGCTAAGCGAAGAATGCGGTAATTGTTGGCATTGAGACGGTTATTGCTCGCAAACGTATTAGTTCCTACGTCCGTCCGGTAGAACAGGTGCTTTTTAGGTTCGTAAGGACCGCCATTTCCCTGATCACGTACCCAGGCTTTACCTGGCATTAATCCCCAGTCTAGGTAAGGAATACCACGACGGCCTACAGTCCAGTCTAAGCGTGGATCTAACCGACTGGTGGAGGGCGTAAACGGCTGTGTCGACTCAAGTCCCTGATCACTAACAACATCTGTGTTGTTAAACGTGTCCATCATTGGCAAACCAGTGGCGTCGGTCTGGAATGCATTTACCAGATTCTGCGAAGGCTGGAAGAAACCGCAGCAAGTAGTTGGACCGCCATAAGGATAATTCAATACGTCGCCATTGTTACCATTTTCACCTGTACCGTCGTTTACAGAGAACTGAATCTCAAAAATCGACTCAGCGTTGTTATTAGTAGCCGGTCTGTGGTTATCATGGTACTTATCCATCAGCTTGTACTGGTTGCTGGCGATGATTGCTTCCAGTAATGGTTTTGCGTCAGTCCACTTCTTTTGGAAGAGGTACGCTTTCGCCAGCATACCCGCAGCAGCCCACTTGCTAGGACGGCCAACCTGCGATTGTTTAGCTGGCAGGTTCTCATACGCAAACTTGAGGTCAGCTTCGATATTTGGCCAAATATCCTTATCGTTAGGTACTTTCGTGCTGTTTAGATCAGTTGGATTGTATATTTTTTCATCAATATACGGCACCATGTTGAACATTTTCTTAGCCTCGAAGTGGTAGTGGCCACGCAGAAACCGAACCTGGGCAGTAACCTGTAGCTTGTCAGCATCGGTCATGTCCTTGGTTTGGGCAAGCGCCTGCAATACGTCGTTCGACCGGGCCACACCATCGTAGCAAACCCGCCATTTTCCACGGAAATATCCGTTGTCAGGTTGAATACTTTTGTATTCGATGTAGGAAATATCTGGCTGGTCACCAGTGGTTGAGCCTTTGTAGGCATCATCAGCGGCAACAGCGCCAAACACCCAGTTATCGGCAGCCGAGTGATACGACGTACCACCAGATCCCCAGCCGTCGAGCAGCGAGTAAGCTCCGATCAGCAGATAGTTAACACCCGTAGCATTGTAGAAGCTCGATGCACCCAGTACAGCTTTGGGCTGCACATCCAAAAAATCATCTTTACAGGCGGTCAACGTTCCAACAGTCAGGAAAGTCGCCCAAATTATTACTTTTTTCATGAGTTCTTTTTACCAGAAAGTTTAGTTCCTTAGAATGCCAGATTAAGACCAACCAGTACAGTTTTAGCAACTGGATAAGCGCCTTCGTCAACACCAATGTGACGGTCGTTACCCGTACCCCCTGAGTCACGCAGGTTGATTTCTGGATCTAAACCGGTGTAATTGGTAACAGTGAACAGGTTTTGGCCCTGAACATAAACCATGGCATTGCTTACGCCCAACTTACTCATCAGCGTGCGGGGCAGGTTATACGAAAGCTGGATGTTTTTCATCCGTAGGTAAGAACCAGGCTCCAAGTAATACGTCGATGGGTTCGAGCTGATGTTGTCGTTCGAACGTAGCTGAGGCAACGTAGCATCCGTTTTACCAGGCCGCCACGATTTTAGCCACATGTCTTTACTACGTACACCGCCAAAGGTTTGGAAATCAGTCCAGTACCGGTTGTAGTTGAAGATCTGGTTGCCATAAACGCCCTGACCAAATACAGTCAGATTGAAGTTTTTATAACCAACATTCAGGTTTAGCCCATACGACATTTTGGGGTGAGGGTTACCGATAACCTGACGGTCACTAGCATTAATTACACCGTCGCCGTTCAAATCGCGGAAGTGGAACTGACCAGCTTTGTTGTTCAGGCTAGGCGCACCAAACTGAACGGCAGCCTTGGCCGCTTCTTCGTCGGTCTGGAAGATACCGTCGATCACGTAGCCAAAGAACGACGAAATCGGATAGCCTTCCTGGGTTACGGTCATAGCCGGAATCCGCGGAGTGAAACCGAAGTACTGGGTAGATGGGTTTCCGTCCGTTCTGGTAACCATATTCCGATACGTCGAAATGTTGGCACCGATGCTATAGGTGAAGTCGCCATTCATCAGCTTGCCACTGTGGTTCAGGCCCAATTCAACCCCTCTGTTACGGAAGGAAGCGATGTTCTGGAATGGGTTGGTAGCCTGACCTTGCGTGTATTGTACCTCAACCGGGAACAGCGCATCCGACGTAACACGGTTAAACCAGTCGAACGTTACGTCTAGTTTTCCTTTAAAGAGTGAAGCGTCAATACCGAAGTCAACCGACGTAGTGGTTTCCCATTTGGCGTTGGCGTTACCAAACTGCTGAAGTTCATATCCTTGCAGCGAAGAAGTCCGCGAACCGTTCAGGTCATAGAACGAAACGGTTGGACCAGTTCCGTAGATAAGATACGGATTGTAGTTACCAATTTCCTGGTTACCGGTTTGTCCGTAAGCGGCACGGAATTTCAAATCATTGATCCAGGTAACAGGTTTCAGAAATTCTTCCTGCGAAACGCGCCAGCCCGCCGAAACAGCCGGGAAGTAAGCTACCCGATTAGCAGCAGCGAAACGCGACGAACGGTCACGACGGATGGTTCCATCGATCAGGTACTTGTCGAAGAACGAGAAGCTAGCTTTGGCAAACTCAGAAGCCAGTTTCCAGTCAGAGCCGCCACCCGTATTAGTTTGTGTACCAGCATTACCAGCATCCAGATAGCGATTATACAGGTCATCATTTGCGAAGCGAGAGCGGTCAGCCCGGAAGAATTCAAAGTTGTTTTTGATCGATTCCGTTCCTGCTAATAAGTTGTACCGAATCGATGAGCCGATCTCGCCGTTGTATGTCAACGTATTATACCACGTCCAGGTATAACCAATTTCGTTCCGGGTAAACATGGAGTTGGCGCCAGCCGCTTCCGACGATTCAATATCGCGCGGGGTATAAGCCCGGATATTATATGTATTGTAATCAATACCGAAACTAGTTTTAGCCGTCAGGTTTTTCAGAATGTCAACTTCTGCGTAGGCATTGCCAAAGAAACGTAACTCTTTCCCCACATTGTCTTTGTTCCGATAAAGCAGCGCTACCGGGTTACGGGCGTTGTCAAGGTCACCACCTTTGGTACCGGCGAAATTACCTGCTACGTCATAAACCGGGATCAGTGGCTGAATCCGGTACGCCATCGAAATAGCGTTGCTTTCGTTGTTGTTCGCCGTAGCGCTCTGGGTTGAGTTACCTCCACCAACCCGTTCGCCATAAGCAAACTGAATGTTTTCACCGACGCGGATCCGCTTCGTTACGTTAAACTCGGTGTTTGCACGAATCGAATAACGCTTATACCATGTATACTTCAAAATACCATCCTGACTGAAGTAGTTGGCCGACATCGCGTAGCGACCCCCTTCATTACCGCCCGTAACACCAATCTGGTGGTTTTGAACAGGAGCTGGATCGAAGATTTCGTCGAACCAGTTGGTGCCTTCCTTGTTGGCTTTAGTAATTAACCATTTCGAGTTTCTAAATGAAGCTGCATCAACGTCGGTGCTATAGTTAACGTAGTTTCCGTTGGCATCTTTGGCCAAGCGAGGGTCACCCTCCATAGCACCGTCCGGGAAGATATAATCCGGGATAACGGGCGTTGCGCCATTACCAAACTGAGCATGTTTAGGGTTACCGTTAACCAGGTTGCCAGCATTCCGGCGAGATTCCCAGATCAGGCTGGCAAAATCTGCCGTGTTAACCAACTCAGGAAACTTGCCAGGGGTAGCAATGCCGTAGTAAGCGTCATACGTAAATTTTGGCTTTCCGGCTTTTCCTTTTTTCGTGGTGATAATGACCACACCGTTACCAGCCCGCGATCCATAAATAGAAGCAGCCGAAGCATCTTTCAGTACTTGCAGGCTTTCAATGTCGTTTGGATTCAGGGTGTTTAGGTTACCTTTTGTTGGCACGCCGTCAATTACGTAAAGAGGAGAGTTATCATTGATGGTACCAAATCCACGAATACGCACCATCACACCGCCACCCGGCGAATTGTCATTACCAACAGTCACCCCGGCGACACGTCCCTGCAGGGCCTGTGCTACGTTGGCAGCAGGTACTTTCAGGGCTTCTTTCATGTCCACCGTTGCTACCGCGCCGGTAATATCACGCTTGGCCTGAGCGCCATAGCCTGTTACAACCACCTCGTTCAGTGTTTTGATATCGGCTGTTAATGTAACGTCAATGTTCGTTCGGTTGCCAATCGTGATCTCCTGTGCTACAAAACCAATAGCTGATACGGTTAATGTGTTACGTCCTGTTGGTACGTTCAGCGAAAACTGACCATTGGCGTCAGTCACCATCCCGATCTGCGTGCCTGTGATTACTACGTTGGCACCCGGTAGGGGATTGTTGTCGGTTCCGTCGGTAACCCGACCGGTAATTTTGCGATCCTGGGCGAAGGCACCCACGCACAATAGCCAGCTAAGTACAAGGAACGGCAATGTGCGATACGCTTGTCGTAAAGCGTGTTTCATCATAAGAAATAATTAATAGAATAGGTGAAAGATGACTATTAATACTCAGTAGTACTTACGTATTACTGCCTAAAGTTAATCCTAATTATGTTCTACTTAATCCCTTTTTAAGGATAGTTTTAAAATAATATAAAAAAAAAGTCCCAAAAAAAGTCCGAATGTTCAAACATTCGGACTTCACGAGGAGTTATATTCTATTTTTCTTAAAAAGAGTAGAATTACGTGAGTTGTAATTCATCAATTACTCGCTGCACTTTTGCTTTTAATTGGGCATACGTATCATCGAAAGCTTCCTTACTTTCAAGCGGCTCACGGACACTGACGTAGAACTTAATTTTAGGTTCAGTACCCGACGGGCGCGCCGATACTTTGGTGCCATCCTCTGTAAAGAATTGCAATACGTTCGACGATTCAATACCCATCTTACCAGCCTCAATAGCAGACGTATTGCCGGATTGCGCATCCAATCGGGTTAAGGCTTTGTAGTCATCAACACGCACAACCGGTGAACCGGCAATCGACTTGGGTGGGTTTGCCCGGAAATCGGCCATCATCTGCTGAATTTCTTCGGCACCCGATTTGCCTTTCTTCGTCAGTGATACTAACGCTTCGTAGTAGAAACCATTTTCCTGATACATAGCCATCAGCATGTCGAACAGGCTTTTACCCTGATCTTTAGCGTAAGCCGTTAACTCCGCAATGATGGCGCAGGAAGCAATGGCATCTTTGTCGCGAACGAAATCGCCGATGAGGTAGCCGTAACTTTCTTCACCACCACCGATGAATTTTTCTTTGCCTTCGAGCTCGCGGATAACTTCGGCGATGTATTTAAAGCCGGTAAGCGTATTGTAACACGTAACGCCGTAGTTTTTACACATCTGGTCGATGAGGTCGGTCGTTACGATGGTTTTTGCAACAAACTCTTTACCGGTCAGCTTACCGGCGTCTTTCCAGGCGTTAAGTAGGTAGTAAATAATCAGACTGGCCATCTGATTGCCGTTCAGCAGCTCAAACTCGCCGTGGTGATTACGAGCACCAGCACCTACGCGGTCAGCGTCTGGATCAGTGGCCATTACGAGATCAGCGTTGATGGAAAGCGCCAGATCAAGGGCCAATTGCATGGCAGCCCGTTCTTCAGGGTTCGGTGATTTTACCGTCGGGAAATTGCCATCGGGTGTGGCCTGCTGTTCAACGATATGTACGTTATTAAAACCTAAAGCTTCTAGCGTACGAGGCACCAGCGTAATACCCGTTCCGTGAATAGGCGTATAGACGATATTGAGGTTCGCCTGACGTTTGATTACGTCCGGATTAACCGCGTTCGACTTAAGCCGCTCCACGTAAGGCGCGTCAATTTCTTCGTTGATAAGTTGAATTCTTTCGGGAATGCCATCAAATTTAATCGCGTCAATAGACGTGATTTTATTAACCTCACCAATAATGGCTTTATCATGCGGAGATACCACTTGACCACCGTCGTTCCAGTATACTTTGTAGCCGTTGTATTCCGGTGGATTGTGAGAAGCTGTTACGACAATACCACTCTGGCAACCCAATTGGCGAATGGCAAACGAAAGTTCGGGAGTGGGGCGCAGGCTGCTAAATAAATACACCTTAATACCATTGGCCGAGAAAATATCGGCTGCCAGTCGTGCAAATTCAGGGCTCATCCGACGGCTATCATGGGCAATCGCAACGCTGATATCCTGGCCTGGAAAAGCCGCGTTGATGTAATTCGACAGCCCCTGCGTAGCGGCTCCCACGGTGTAGCGGTTCATCCGGTTGGAACCAACGCCCAGAATGCCCCGCAAACCACCCGTACCAAATTCGAGGTCGCGGTAGAATGAGTCAGTCAGCTCAGTAACATTGCCCGAGTCGATAAGATGTTGAATAGATTCTTTGGTGGCGGCATCGTAGTTGCCAGCCAGCCACTTATCGACGCGCTGTTGAGTAGATGGGTCAAGGGCCGTTGTCATATTGAAAAAGATTTCCTGTCTAAAAATTGTGCGCCAAAATTACAATTACCTGACTGACCACCAAATTCACAGGATAGAATCAATCAGAACTGATTGATAAATTGTGGCTCAGCCTGAAGTGCAATTTTGTATTTATATAGGAATATGACAACTGCATGAATTGTTACATAAGATTTAAATACATTTTATTGGATCGTATTTATCAACGTCACAGTTTCATCGTTCGCAACCGAAGACTATTGCTAACAACTGATACTGAACTCAGAGCCATTGCTGCACCAGCCAGCATTGGATTCAGTAGAAAACCAAAAGCAGGATACAGCACGCCAGCCGCGATAGGAATGCCAATCAGATTGTAAATAAAAGCCCAGAATAGATTTTGCCGAACTACCCGCACAGTTTTTTTCGATAACCGCAGAGCTTTCGATACGCTGGTTAAATCGGACGTAGTGAGGGTTATTCGTGCTACGTCCATCGCTATATCAGAACCATGTCCCATCGCCATGCTTACGTCGGCCTGAGCCAGTGCCTGCGAATCATTGATGCCATCGCCCACCATCGCCACGACATTTCCAGCCGCCTGCAGTTCTTTAATGAAACGTGCTTTATCATCAGGCATAACTTCGGCCTGATAGTGACTAAGACCCACTGCATTTGCAACGGCCGTTGCCGTCTGCTGGTTGTCGCCTGTGAGCATATACGTAGCAATGCCAAGTCGTTGGAGTGAACGTATCGCTTCTGTCGAGGAATTTTTTATTGGATCGGCAATGGCAATAATGGCAAGTAAATGGCCTTTCTGTTCTGGTATTGTTGCACTAAGTGTGCGATTTTTTCGGGCAAAAAAGATGACTGTTTTCGCCTGATTTTGTAGCTCTGCTACGTACTGAGTAAGATTGTCGGGAATCGAAATCGACAATTGATCCAGCAAACGGCTGTTGCCTACTACGTATTGATGATCCTGATAATAGGCACTGACGCCCAGGCCCGTCGAACTTTCAAATCGCTCAATATATATTCGTTTTTTGCTCTTTAGATACGTAGTGACGGCACTCGCTAATGGGTGCTCCGATTGGGATTCCAGCTCATACAATATTGACCGAAATAAGGATTGCTCTTCTTCTGAAACCGTCCATTGGACATCTGTCACTACAGGTTGGCCTTTGGTAATGGTGCCGGTTTTATCGAATACAATGGCATTAGCGCGGTGGCCTATTTCCAGACTCTCCGCATCTTTTATCAAAATGTTATTTTCTGCGCCCTTACCAACACCAACCATAATTGCTGTTGGCGTAGCAAGTCCCAATGCGCATGGGCAGGCAATCACCAGTACCGTTACAGACGTAAGCAGGGCTGTTGTAAGCGGATCGGTACCGGGAGCCAGATACGTACCGAACATAAACCAGACCAGAAATGTCAATAGGGCAATTCCTAATACAACAGGAACAAAAATACCGGCAATCTTATCCACGATACGTTGTACAGGCGCTTTACTACCCTGTGCTTCCTGAACCTTCCGAATAATCTGCGCCAGCAACGTATCAACACCAACTTTTTCGGCCCGGAACCGAAAACTCCCTTTCTGATTGATGGTACCAGCAAATACGCGTGTTCCTGATAACTTTTCAACAGGAAGCGGCTCGCCACTAATCATGCTCTCGTCTACATAGGACTCACCAGATTCGACCAGTCCATCAACCGGAATTTTGTCACCGGGGCGTACCAAAAGCAGATTGCCTACCTGCACCGACGTAATAGGAATTTCCCGTTCCGTATCATGCTCAATTAGCCAAACCGTATTTGGCTGTAGACCCATTAATTTTTTGATAGCCGATGTCGTATTCGATTTGGCGCGCTCTTCAAGAAGTTTTCCTACTAATATGAAAGTCACAACTACGGAAGCCGCTTCAAAATAAACGTGTGGGTGCAAACCACGACTGTGCCAGAATTCGGGATAGAACGTATTGAATGCGCTGAACGTAAACGCAATTCCCGTGCTGAGAGCCACTAACGTATCCATGTTCGCTTTTCCATGACGGGCCTGCCGCCAGGCATTTGCGAAAAAGGATCGCCCTAACCAGAAAACAACCGGGGCGGATAGCACCATCATGATCCAGTTGACATACGGTACGTTCATGAAGAACATCCCCAATAGCACAACGGGTATCGATAAAATGGTGGCCCAAATGGTACGTTGGCGGATACGGTTGCTACGTTCTAATTGAGCATTTTCCTGTATTTCTTCCGGAGCCTGTGTATCAATGATAAGATCGTAACCAATCGAACGTACTGCGCTCTGTAAATCGACTGGTGTTACGTTAGCAGGATCAAATTGAACCCAGGCGCTCTGATTCGCGTAGTTAACGCCCGCATCAATAACGCCCGGCGTATGTTTCAGCATCGACTCAACACTGACAGCACAGGCGGCACAACTCATTTCCAGTACCGGATACGTTTGTCGTAATTCAGCTGAACCTGGTTTGCCTATTGTCCGATGTTTTGTTGTTGACGCGTTCATTTTTGTTAATTCAAAAGTTCAGCTTTATAGCCTGCTTTTTCTACCGCTTGTTGAACAGTAGCAGCTTGGTCAGCTTCAGCGGTCAATAGCTTTTTAGGATCCTGCGTATCTACCTGCCAGCGCCCTTCGCCAACGGCATCATTCAGAAATGGCGTAACGGCGGCAATACAACCGCCACACTTGATATTTGTCTTAAACGTGATCGTTTTCATGATTGTAATTTTTTAAAGGAGTAATGCGTTCATGGCTTCTGGCCGTCGGGCCATACACAATACATATCCCCCGTACGATAACAAAATCTATTCAACAAATGTCTCTGATCGTTTTGCCATTACATTTACATAATTGCTGACCAGTCGTGTAAAATTCAGTTTCGCAGTTAGGATAGTATATTTTGTAGATAAGAATCGTTAGTATTGAAGACACGTAACGATTTGATTACCTAGGCCAAATTTTAGAAAAAATTGTCTAGCGCTAATACATAATTTCTGTTATTTTGCTTACTTGCAATTGAAGGCAACTTGGTGATGCGAGGCAGTGTAAGACGCTAGAATCTATTATTTATATACGTTAGATAATATTAGCAATGCAAGGGCGTTTTTATTTAAAAGATGCTGTAAACTTTGTATAATCACTTTATTAAGTGGTTTATCGGGTTACACCATCGTTTGAGCTAGAAAAGTTTTTTTGTAGGTTAATAAAGAAATTGCGTACCTTTAGCGCAAACAATCCTTTACAAAGGGAAGGTTGAACATCAAGATCAGGCGGCCGCCCGGTCGTCGGTCTTGAAATGGTGTGGATAGAAGCGGAAAGCCGCCCCGAAATTCGGAGCGGCTTTTTTGTTGCTTATCTAGCCTATGAAATAAGTAAAAGGTATTATAACGGCCTTTTAATGCTGTCGTCTTTTTTTTTGCCTAAGATTGGCGGGTAGAACAGAAACTTAACTAAAAGGACTTTGTGTGTACAATAGGTAAGTGGCTGTATATCTGAATTTTCTGTTCGTCCGTTCTTAAAGCGCAAAGGAATTACTTATGTATGTTGCAGATATGAAGATTTTGGTAGTCGAAGATGAACCTAAATTGGCATCATTTGTTCGAAAAGGCTTGGAAGAACAAGCCTGTGAAGTAGACGTTGCTTTCGATGGGCAGGCTGGGCGAACAATGGCGCTGGCGAATCCATACGATGTAATTATTATGGACATTAATCTGCCTAAACTCAACGGGTTTGAGGTCGTCCAATCCATCCGACAGCAAAAAAATAGTACACCTGTGCTTATGCTTACAGCCCTCGGTTCTGTAGATGACAAGCTGACAGGATTTGAAGCCGGGGCCGATGACTATCTGGTGAAACCGTTTGAGTTTCGGGAGTTGATGGCCCGGCTACGTGCGCTTACCAAACGTAACAGCGATGGGGCGTTGCAGGCAAACACGTTGAAACTGGCTGATTTGGAATTAGACTTGAATGAAAAAATAGCTCGCCGGGGAAATAAACGTATCGACCTGACAGCCAAAGAGTTTGGCCTGCTCGAATACCTGATGCGTAATCGGGGTAGAGTGGTGTCGCGGGTGGATATTGCCGAAAAAGTCTGGGATATTCACTTCGATACTGGAACGAACGTGATTGATGTATACGTCAATTTCCTGCGCAAGAAAATTGATAAAGATTTTCCAACTAAGCTCATCCATACGGTTATCGGGATGGGGTATATGTTGAAAGAAGACTAGGCGATAGTCACGGTCGGTGGCAGACTCCGACAGGTTCTGGCTGTCGGTTATGTAGTAGCAATCCAGTTAGCCGCTAACGCAACTCCGACAGCCAGAGCCTGTCGGGGACTACTACGTATGAATATCCGCATTCGCCTGACGCTCCTGTTCATGCTGTTAGTAGCGTCGATTTTACTGCTTTTTTCAATCTCGGTTTACTACCTCTACAACCAGTTCCGACAGCAGGAATTTCAACAACGGCTTGAAGAAAAAGCCTATACTATGGTACGCCTTCGCGAAGACGTTGGCGAGGTACCGCAGGCCGATCTGCCCGTTATGGTCGATGAACAGGTAACCATCTACAATAGCCAGCAAGCTGTTGTGTATAATCAGGGAAATCAGCGTCCCAGGTTCCCAGTTTCGGCTGATTTTCTGCATAAAACGGCCCTTGGTCAACCACAATATTTACAGGTAGATAGCATAGAAGCAGTTGGGGTTCGACACATCAATCTCCGGGGCGAACCGCTACTCATTGTTGCATCAGGAAAAGATCGTTATGGATTCAGCAAGCTAGGACGATTGCGCGAAATTCTGCTTTTTGGCTGGTTGTTAAGTCTGGGTATCGTAGGTATCGCTGGTTATCTGTTTGCTTCTGATGCCCTTCGGCCCGTGTCCGAACTGATTGCACAGGTGAATGCCATTTCGGCAACAAATATTCATGAGCGAGTTTACGTCGGACGGCAGAGCGATGAGCTTGCCGATATGGCCCGTACCTTTAACGATCTGCTCTCGCGACTTGAAGAAGCCTTTATTCTCCAGAAAAGCTTTGTTTCGCACGCATCTCATGAACTGCGCACCCCGCTCACCGTGATGATGGGGCACATTGAGGTGACACGGCTGCAATCGCGCTCCCGGGAAGAATACGAAGTAACGCTTGATGCTTTGCTCGATGAAGTGAAAAGCATGATTCGTCTCGTTAACGGCCTGCTTGAATTGGCACGTGCCCGTGCTGATACTGCTGCCAATACCAATCAGCCAGTACGTATCGACGAGTTATTGTGGCAGGCACAGGGACTTATTCTGCACAACAACCCTGATTATCAAATAAACATTGACTTTGAGAATTTACCCGATCAGGAAGAGGAGTTGGTGATCATTGGCGAAGGTTCGCTGTTGCAAACGGCGTTTCAGAACCTAATGGAAAATGGCTGTAAATATTCACCTGATAAGCGAGTATCGGTCGGGATTTCGTTCGAGCGTGGACAGGTACAAATTACGTTTACCGATCAGGGTTATGGCATTCCTAAAGAAGAATTGTCTCATATCTTCGAGCCGTTCTACCGGTCTGAAACGACCATGACCATCAAAGGACATGGTATAGGATTAGCCCTTACCCAACGTATCATCGAACTACATAGGGGGCAAATCGAAGTTAAATCGATAGTAGGGAAGGGGAGTACCTTCCGAGTTACCCTACCCATTCCCTACGGCTCGAAAACAGACGCTGATGATACGTATAAATCGATAGAAGCCGCCAAAACGGACTCCTGAACGTAGCACAATTGAGGTAAAAAATAACGGAGTGCTACGTAGCACTCCGTTATTTTTTACCTCAATTAATTGGCTGATTATTCACTCCGCATACTCTTAAACGCATTCATCAGGCCGTTGGTCGAGCTGTCGTGTGTACTAACGGTAGCGTCGTCCTGCAACTCAGGCAGAATGCGGCTAGCCAATTGTTTGCCCAACTCAACACCCCACTGGTCGAAGCTGAAAATGTCCCAGATGATACCCTGCGTAAAAATTTTATGCTCGTACATCGCAATTAGACTGCCGAGCGTTCGGGGGGTTAGCTTCTTGAATAGAATCGAGTTCGTAGGTCGGTTACCCGAAAATGCTTTAAACGGCGCTAATGCTTTTATTTCCTCTTCGCTCTTGCCTGCTTTGCGTAGTTCTTCGCCAGCCTCTTCTTCGGTTTTGCCGTTCATCAGCGCTTCCGTTTGAGCGAAGAAATTGGCCATCAATATTTTATGGTGCTCGCCAATCGGCCGCTGACTAACGGCGGGAGCCAGAAAATCGCAGGGAATCAACTTAGTGCCCTGATGAATTAATTGGTAAAAGGCATGCTGGCCATTGGTGCCGGGTTCTCCCCAGATGATCGGTCCGGTTTGGTAATCGACTGGATTTCCGTCGCGGTCGACGGATTTGCCGTTACTTTCCATATCGCCCTGCTGGAAATAAGCCGCGAAACGGTGCATGTACTGGTCATAAGGCAGAATCGCTTCGGTCTGAGCACCAAAGAAATTGTTGTACCAGATGCCGACAAGCGCCAGAATAACAGGCAAATTCTGATCTAGCTCAGAACTCTGAAAATGCTGATCCATGGCATGAGCGCCATCGAGTAATTCCTCGAACGTATCGAAACCAACGTAGAGCGCAATCGAAAGTCCAATCGCCGACCAGAGCGAATACCGACCGCCAACCCAATCCCAGAATCCGAACATATTAGCCGGGTCGATTCCAAATTTTGCTACGTCCTTTTGATTAGTCGACAGAGCCGCAAAATGTTTAGCGATAGCCGCTTCGTCGTTGGCCGCATCCAGAAACCACTGCCGGGCCGTCTGGGCGTTGGTCATGGTTTCCTGCGTCGTGAACGTCTTCGACGCAATCAGAAACAGCGTTGTTTCGGGTTGAACAGTTTGTAGCGTTTCGTAGATGTGCACGCCATCGACGTTCGACACAAAATGCACACGCAGTTTTTTATCGTCGGCGTAGGGTTTTAGTGCTTCCGTCACCATCACCGGACCCAGATCAGAACCGCCGATACCAATATTTACTACGTCCGTTATTGCTTTACCCGTGTATCCTTTCCACTCGCCCGACCGAATCTGCTCGGTAAACGATTTCATGTGGGCCAGTACGTCGTTCACATCAGGCATTACGTCCTTTCCATCGACCATAATCGGTGTGTTCGAGCGATTACGTAGCGCTACGTGCAGCACAGCCCGGTCTTCAGTACGATTTATTTTATCGCCCGACATCATCTTGCCAATAGCGCTTTTCAACTCGGCCTGTTCGGCTAACTGAATCAGCAAACGTAGCGTTTCGGTGGTGATACGGTTTTTCGAAAAGTCGAGCAGAATATCCTCAAACTGGCGCGAAAACGTAGCAAACCGTTCTGGATCTTCTGCGAACAAATCGCGCATATGCCGTTCTTTCAACGTATCGAAATGAGCCTGTAGCTCCGGAAAAGCAGGTAACGTAGTAAAGCGATGATTAGCGAGCATAATTAAGACTGGTTTATACGTTTCAGACCAACGTAGTAATTGCTTCTAGGAGGCAGATAGCGAAAATTGCTACGTATCAGCCGACTCGGTAAACGGAAAACGAAATTGTCGGCGCGAATATCGGGAATCCCGGCAATCTTTTTTCCTCTATTTTTACACTTCTTTTCCATTTGGGAGGCTTACTTTTTTCCATCAATACGCTCATTAATGAATCAAAAACTTTTTTATTCACTGGTTCTGATTGGGTTAGGCGCTTTGTTCTTCATTCCCTTTCTGGGAAGCGTCCGCCTGTTCGACTGGGACGAAATCAACTTTGCTGAATGTGCCCGCGAAATGATTGTGCTGGGTGATTACTGGCACGTTCACATTGATTTCAAGCCGTTTTACGAGAAGCCACCCTTGTTTTTCTGGTTCCAATCGATCACGATGAACCTGTTCGGGATCAACGAATTTTCGGCTCGTCTGCCAAACGCGATTTGCGGAATCATTACGTTAGTTTACATCTATAATCTTGGAAATAAACTACATAGCCATCGATTTGGATTACTTTGGGCGCTGGCTTATCTGGGCTCGGTGACACCCCATCTCTACGCTCGATCGGGCATTATTGACCCGTTTTTTAATCTGTTTATTTTCGTTGGTCAGGTGAATCTGATTTTTGCCGCCTGGAAACGCGAACGACTTGGCGGAGCCATGACGGTGCCCAAAAGCGAGTGGCGCTACGTAGTGCTGGCTGGCCTTATGATCGGTTTCGCCGTATTAACGAAAGGCCCGGTGGCATATCTTATCGTGTGTCTGGTACTGCTCATTTACTGGCTGTTAAATCGGTTTCGCTGGTTCATTACACCTCTGCAATTTCTGGCGTTCACGGCGTTGGCGTCGGCGGGCTCGCTTATCTGGTACGGGCTCGATGTGTACCTGCATGGGCCGGCAATGATGCAGGAGTTTATCGCTTATAACATCCGTCTGTTCAGTACGCCCGATGCGGGGCATAGGGGGTTTCCGGGTTTCCATTTTATAATACTGTTGATAGGTTGTTTTCCTGCATCGATTTTTGCTATTCGTGCGTTTGGACAGTTATTCATCGAACGTAACTACCAGCGCGATTTTCGGCAGTGGATGCTGATTCTGTTTTGGGTAGTGCTGATACTGTTCAGTATTGTTCAGTCGAAAATTGTCCACTATTCGTCACTCTGCTACATTCCCCTGACGTACTTCGCAGCGCTGACGCTGGTGCAGCTAGAGGAACGTAAAATTCAGTTTTCTAACTGGTTATGGACCGGTTTGCTCATCATCGGTGGCATTTTTATTGTCGCTACGATCGGGCTACCGCTGCTGGCCAGCCATCGGATGGATTTGGTAAAATCGATTGCCGATCAGGACCCCTTTACGCAGGGGAATCTGGCCGCTAACGTACACTGGTCGGGTTGGGAAGTGCTTCCTGGCGTGTGGCTGCTGGTGGTATTGGTGCTGGTACTGATTTGGTACAACAATCACGAAGCTGCCCGCGCATCGGTTACGTTATTTGTTGGTTCGGCGATTTTCGTCACGCTTACGCTATGGTCGTTCATCGGACGTATTGAGGGAATTGCGCAGGATGCTCCCATGCGATTTTTTGAGCAGGCTCAAGGGCAGCCGGTCTACGTAAAAACATTTGATTATCATAGCTACGGTCCATTTTTCTATACCAGAAAACCTCCCGTAACAAACCCTAATTATTACGATACCAACTGGTTGCTACGTGGTAAAATTGACCAGGACGTATTGTTTGTCCGCAAAGCTTCTAGACAGCCAACGCTTCTAGATTCGCTACCCGATGTGCGCAAAACGGGCGAACAAAATGGCTTTGTTTTTTACCGACGTAAGGCAAAGTGATAATCAGCGTATCAGCCTCTTATTTCGCGTTGATACGTTGACTATCAAGATAATGTATTTGCGTTTTCGGAAGTCAATCTGCTATACTGTGTGTTAGGATAATGGCTGGGTGAACAAAATATTGGCAAGGATGTTGAGTGTCTTATTTATGTTCCCCTACCATTCTGATTTTCACTAAAAACAGTACATGACAGCTAAAACGCTACCGCCACCTCACTATCACCAGTTTTCTCTGTCCCTGCTTTCGCTGGCTATTATTACGGTAGCTATCTATTTGGGGCAGGATATTATCGTACCGCTTGCCATGTCGGGACTTATTGCGGTATTGCTACGTCCCATCGAAAACCGACTGATTCGATGGGGAATGCACAAGGTTATTGCGATCAGTCTGGCTTTATTGCTGGCCATTATTCTTGTATCGGCGGTAACGTTTTTACTGTCCATGCAGATATCGAATTTTGCGGACGATCTGCCAAAAATTCGTCAGAATCTGAACGATGCGTTTCACAAAATTCAGCAGTGGATTCGGCAGGAATACAACCTGAGTTATCGGCAACAGAATCAGTACCTAAAAAAAGCGCAGGCACAAACCCTTGATTCACTGCAAACTACTGACGCGCTTGGTGTAATTTCAGGACCACTGGCTACATTAATCGTGATCCCGATTTACGTGTTTTTGCTGCTTTACTATCGTGCCATGCTACTTCATTTTATCATTGCGCTGTTTTCTGAAAAGCATACAGAACGAGTGCGTGAAGTGCTGGGCGAGGTGAAGGCCGTTATCCAGAGTTATATGGTTGGACTGCTCATCGAAACGGCCTGCGTAGCCCTTCTGAATTCGCTGGGATTGCTCATTTTGGGCGTTCAATACGCAATTTTGCTGGGCATTATGGCGGCCATTCTCAACCTGATTCCCTATATCGGAGGGTTGGTTGCTACGTTTCTAACAGTACTCGTTACGTTCAGCAGCAACCCGGAATTATCAGTCATCTTAGGGGTTGTCGGTATTTTTCTGCTAGTCCAATTCATTGATAATAACGTATTTGTGCCATTAATTGTAGCTTCTAAAGTGAAGGTCAATGCACTGGTTTCGATTGTAGGAGTCCTGATTGGCGGGGCGTTGGCTGGTGTTTCGGGTATGTTTTTGTCAATACCTGCCATTGCCATCATGAAAGTTATTTTCGACCGCGTTGAAAGTCTTCGTGCTTGGGGTATTCTTCTCGGCGACCAAACGCCTGAAGAGTCAGGAGCTAATCTGTTTAAAATCTCCCGTAAAAAGCGGAAGCCTAAAGAAGCATAAGTAACTGAAGGTGCGCCCATAATGGCCGATTTTTACCACCAAAGTCGCTTCTACGATCCGGAGATTTGCCTGCCGACTTTTCCAAAGTGCGTAGGTAACGTAGGACGTATTCGTAGACAGCCAGAAAGTAGTCCCTGACTACGTCTTTCTGCGTAATCAACCCCTGACTGAACCGTCTCCTCGATTGTTACGTCCGTTCTACCAACGGATTGGATTTTTCGGCAAACGTACCGTCAAATTCAATCTCATGGAAACGAAAAATTATAAAAAGCGAAAGCCATCCGATGCCGAAACTGCTGTCGGATGGCTTTCATTTTTTAAGCGTCCATTAGGGCACTCTTTGATTCTTTCGATTAGTATACTCTGCCTCCTCTCCTGTAATAAAGGTGATGAAATGAAGGCAGATCCGAACCCGACGAACCCATCGAATCCAACCAACCCCAATCCCGCTGGCAACGTAGCACTGGGTAATGGTCAGCCGGGAATAGTGGGTATAGCCGGTATCGACGCCTGGGATAAACTGACTGCCGCCGAAAAGGAACGTATCAAAAACTGGAATACGCTGTTTTTGCATCAGTCTGTCGGGCAGGATCTGGAAGAAGGGGCCAAAGCCAATGGCGTTCCGTTTGAGTACTTTGGGCCGAAAGACCTTGTCGATAAGGGGGCCGAAGGGAAGGGGCTCCGGGGCGGGATTTTCGTGGACGTGGGCGGCATTGCAAATGGTAATCCGTACGAGAAAATCCGGGTGTTTAAAGAGGCCGCGCTACGTAGTAAAACCACGTTAAAAATTGCCGTGTTCAAATTCGGTTACGCCGACGTACTGGACAATAATCGTGAACAGGTGAAAACGGCCTATAAAACATTTATCGATGAACTCCGCCAGCAGATTCCGGGCCTTCGGTTTGTACATATGACACCCCCGCTTGTGTATTCTACCACTGCTGAAGAAGGCAATGCCGCCAAAGCAAACGTTGGTCAGTGGATGAAAGATACGTTTAAAAATGCCGACGTAGTGTTTGACTTACAGGCTGTTGAAACCAACGAAGGAAGTTGTCAGCAAAACAACGTACCACGTATCTGTCAGGACAACCGCGCCAGTACCACTGATCCTTCCGAGGTAAACGGTGTAGATAGCGACGGGCAAGGGCATTTGGGTAAAAAAGCGAGCCAACGTATCAGTAAGGGGCTTTTGTACGCCATTTATCAGGTTGGGAAATGACAAAGGCAAAAAGGATTTGCTACGTTTCACGCAGGTGCAGACTGGTAAAGTCATCGGCACGCTACGTCACGTTTGATACAAAAATCCAACGGTGAGTAAATTAACTATTGGATATGCAGAAAGGATGTCGATACTTCTGGAAACTAGCCGGGTACATACCAGCGCAGTTTTATAATCTTCATTCTTTAACCAGTTAATTAAATGCTACGTCTACTTTTCACTACGTCTTTCTGTTTCTTTTTATGCGTTATGGGTTGGGCACAAAGTGCCGTTGGTACCTGGAAACGCACTACCATGCTGCTGACCGAAGCCGATGGGAAAACTACCGATATGTCGGCTCAGCTCACAAAAGCAATGCCCTGCACGGCCGACATTACCTACACCTTTGTGGCCGACGGTACGTTCCGGACCGACGTTCCCGAATCCTGTGGCGCTATGAAAAAGACCATCGAGCAAATGAATAAATCGGGCCGGTGGTCGGCAAAAGGTAATAAAATCAAAGTCGTGATGATCGATAAAAGTCTGCCCGACGCCGACTATGATCTGACTGTAAGCGGTAACACGATGACCTGGTCGTTCAACTATGCCGACAATCCGCAAATGCCTAATCCTACCAAAGCCAAACGTACCGTCATTACGTACAAGCGGCTTTAAAACCTCTCATCATCCATGAAGTACGTACCCATTTTGCTAGTCCTGTGTCTGGAGTTATCGATTGATTTGAGTGCTCAAAATCTGTACCTGAATCAGGCCGGCGATGTTGGCGTTGGCACAAAGACGCCGTCGGCCCGATTCAACGTATCAAGTACGGGCGAGAATGCGATGCGTATTGATGGCGTAAATCCATACGTATTGTTTCGGAACGTAAACGAGCCAGATCCTAACGGGCAGATGCGCGAATTTGGATTTATCCGCACCTGGACAACGAATCCGTTCAATTCAGCCGGGTATTACGGCCTTGAACTAGGTGTGCCGCCACCGGCTTCTGGGCAACCCGCCAAACACCTGATGTTGTCGACCAACTACGTTCCCCGACTAACTATTCTGAACAATGGCCGTGTCGGAATTGGCACCACAACGCCCTATACAACGCTGGATGTAGCTGGTACGAGCCACTTTGTAGGCCCTATGTTTATTGAAGGTAGTAATGGTGTTAACCCCATGCTTGCTATAATGGCTGAGTCGGGTAATTCACTGTTGTTTCTTGAAAATAAAGACATTGGGCCGTGCATTCAGACAAGAAGTAAAAATTTTTATACGTCTCTCTGGTCACAGAATACAGGTTGGGGCGCGGGATTAGTGGCTGCAACGTTTAATGGACAATTTTCGGGCATTTTCGAAGGGGGGCGCGTGCTTATCAAAGGCGATAATTCGGAAGGCCGCTCGGGTGGAATCGAATTTCGAAACAGTTTTTATGCTAATTCGAGCCTTGGTTTCATGGGGATGAATGGTGACACCGAAATGGGATTTTTTGGTTATGGGCTTGGCGACTGGATCTTACGAATGAACGTCGGTACAGGCGCTATCTGCTCTCGCTCCAACATCACACTCTGCTCCGACCAACGCCTGAAACGCGACGTTACGTCATTAACCGCTTCACTTACAAATTTATCCAGATTACAGGGCCGACATTATTTCTGGCAAAATGACCAGATACCGGGTTTGCAGACTGGCTTCATTGCGCAGGAAGTGCAGGCTGTTTTTCCAGAATTGGTGCAGACCGATGACAAAGGATTTCTGAGTGTGAATTATACAGGTTTCATTCCGCACCTGGTCGAAGCTGTAAAAGAATTGAAAAGGGAAAACAACGTATTAGCCGAGGAAAATGCAGGGTTAAGGAATCAGCTTGAGGACGTACTGAAACGGTTATCAAGATTGGAGTCCGGCCTAACTGCGTCTCGGTAAATGACGTAATGATACGTTACTAGTTGTTTCAAACAATTACGATTGTTTCTCTACGCCAACGAACTTGCGTAAATCCTTGTAGATGAGATTGCTTTTCCAGAAAAGCTGAACCGCCATTCCTACGTGTTTCTTACCTGGAATTACTGTAAGCGTGTGACTGATGCCAAATTTTTTCAATTCTTGCTCAAATTTCCGACTGCTTTTTATGATGCTGGGATACGTTTTTTCGCCGGTATAGAGCAACATAGGCGGACAGTTGGCACTTACGTGATAGAGGGCCGATACCGCCCGCCAGACATCCGCGTTTTTACCGAAAGGAATCAGGTATTGATCATCGCCGGGATACTCCATTTTCTTCAGATAATCGAACATGTCCAGCCCTGCCGGGTCGTCGAGGATGGCGCCTTTTATTGGGTTCTCGGACAGACCAAGTTGGGTAAAATAATGGCTTTCTGTGGCTAGCAAGGCGGCTAATCCAGCGCCCGCCGAATGGCCCATTACAAAAATCTGGTTGGGGTCGCCCCCGTATTCGGCAATGTGTAAAGAAGTCCAGAATAAAGCGCGGGCACAATCAACAGCCATGTCTGGTACTTCGACCGTCGGTGCGAGTCGATAATTAATCAGCACGGCCACAACGCCCTGACTGGTCAGCCGCCGACCCACGAAGGAATACATATTTTTACTGCCGCTGTTCCAGCTCCCACCGTGGATAAACACAACTACTGGGCGGGGTTTCGACGTAGCAGAACGAGGTACGTACACATCGAGTCGGTGCCGCTCCGACGCAGCATCAGAATCATCGTACGGAATATCTTTGGTACGTTTGCTGCCGCTGGCTATGGCGTATTCGTTGACTGCAAATAGTAATGTTGTCAGCAGAATCAACGTAAGCGGAGCAAGCCAGAGGAATCGGGATAAAAGCATAACTACAAGCGACTGCAAATACAAAATCGCATACTATATACCGCAGAGAAAGACATCTGGATTTTTTTAAAGATACCGAAAGCAGGAAATATAGAACGTAGCAGCCCGAACTGATCACCCTACTTGACGAAGCTAATACGACCAATAAGTTGCGAGCCAACCCGCGCCGTGAACCAGTACTTCCCCGGTAAAGGTAGGCTGACGGTTTCCTGAACCTGGGTTGTATCCGGGAATTGTTTCTCGAGAAGAACAAGCCCCATGTTGTCCGTAACGTATAGATTTACAGTCTGTTTCGATGGTAATGATACCCGTACAGTTGCTGGCTCCTTACCTTCATCAATAGTCATTTCACCCTCAAACGTCAGATTAGGAGACGTCGTGTTGTCCATATCAATGGTAAATACGTCAGAGAGGCAGCCAAACGAATCGGTTACTGTATAAGAAGTGGGTGCGGTTGGCGCTACGTTGATGGCACGGGTGGTTGCATTGGTATTCCAGCGATAGTCACCCGGCCAGGAAGCTGCCAGTGGCGTCGACGTACCAGGCGTAGTGAAATAATAGTAGCGTTTGCTCACGTTTTTGAAAAGCGTGAATTTATCTTTAATTGTCCCGTCGGCAGCCAGCCATTGTGCATCGAGCCGGTTGTTTGTTACGTCCATGATCATGGAACCGCCAACGGTATTGTTCGAGAAAATCATTGCCGGATGGGGGTAACCCGGTGCCTGGCCGCCCAATTGCCCGCCACTGCCGCTCACTAAGTAGATGACACCACTGGTTTTATTGGTAATCGGGCATGAGTTGGGCGTACCATCGTACCGGGCATTGCTGGTCGAGACGGCGTGCTGGGTAATGTTGAACGTGCCAGACAGGCCATAATGCCCTTTCATCAGATAACTTCGCTCATATACGTGGCTGTGGCCGCACAAGACAAGGTCGACATTATAGCGCTCCAGAATGGGGACAAGATTCTGACGGATAAGCGTTTGATCCTGAAACGTATCGGAGTCGCGCGGACCCTTGCTGTAGGGAGGATGATGAAAAAATACGATGGTCCAGGGTAATTTATTGGCGGCTAGATCCTGTTTCAGCCACTGCACCTGTCGTCCGGTTGTATCGTATAAGCGCACATTATCCTGTCCTTCAGAATCCAGCGATACGAAATGCACATTCGCATAATTGAAGGAATAATTCATTTCTGAACCCGACGCTACGCCCCCCGCTTCGGCCTGTTGTGGCAACGTAGTCAAATTGAAATACTCGTTGTTGAAATTAGTAGGTGTCTCGTTGTAATCATGATTACCGGGTGTTGGCCAGAACGGCAGATATTTGAGGATGTCGGCATACATGGTAAACACGTTCTGCTGGTATTGCAGGTCAGTTCCCTGGGAGTAAGCATTGTCGCCCAGCCAGAGCCATACGTCGGCGGGCCGGGTTTGGGCTAACTGCCGGTAGCGTTGCGCCACATCCATCTGATTGGCAGACCCCGTTCCAAAATCGCCCAGCGCCCAGATGCGAACCGGGGCCGTAGAGCCCGGTGCTGGAGACGTTTTGAAGTTCAACTCATTCGATACTAATATGTCGCTGGTCGAAGAACCAATAGCGTAATAGTAACGGGTGGCTGGTTGGAGGTTCGTTAACGTAACGATGTGCTCGGTAGTTACCGCCGAATTGGTCGTTTGCTGATTGAGTTGCCCCAGACTACTACCAAACCGAACCCGGCTGTCGGTTGGCTGGTCAGTGCGCCAGCGAATAGTAATTCCGGTTGGGGTAACCGTTTGCAGGTATGGCGAGCGGGTAAGTGTCTGAGCCATAGCCGTCAGCGTAATGGTCAGAAAGCAGCCAGTTAGCCAAAAGTAACGTTGAGAGAGCATAGTCATAGTGAATGAAAAGATGAGTGAATGTACTCAACTTTAATCAATGCTCACATACCAATGCTTTATTCAGTAACTAAATTGTATCTAATGGCACCTAGTGACATAAAATTACTGTAACAATGGACTGACTCACTAATCGTTTATCACTCATCACTTTTTAGAACGCTTTATAATTCTTTACACTTTCCTGAAGAGAAGCCAGAACGCCCGTGAGTTGTTTGTCGAGTTCCGTACAAACTGCCTGCGTGTCTTTCTCATTACGTTGGCAAAACGTTTCGAGCGAAACACGTTTGTTACTACTGGTTTCTTCCAGATCGATGCGGGTAATGGTTGCCCGGTATTTCCGGTTGGTGCATTCAATCGTCAGGCTGTAATGAAACGTATAAAGGCCACCGGCCGACGTTTCTGTGCGGGGAAGTCGCACAACCTGGGTGAGCCGACCCGCCAGATCACCGGTTTCTTTATCCATAACCGGAAACGTATCGACTGTTGATGAGTTTGATTGTGCTAGCCACAGCCGTACCCGGCGGAATACGTCGGTCTGCGTGACACTACCGCAATCTACTACGTCGATGTATGTGGCTTTTTGATTAACAACGGGAAAAATACCGGCTAATTTTCCGTCAATTAAGTCAGACGTAGAATTGGCATAAACCGAACCGACAATTAATAAGCAACTGGTAATGAGTGAAAGAAAGGCAGTGTTCATGAGTAACTTGTTGTGCTTTTTGGGGCTTTACATTGAAAAGTATGTAAAGGTAAATTCACCCAAGCCGCACAACCAGCCAGACCTTATACGTAGTAGTATTGTCTGAACAACCGGCGAAATATTGGCGATAATTGGTGCTACTTGGCCACGACCTGCACGACGTAGGTGCGAACAGGCTGCCCGCTTCCCGACTGATTGATCGGTTTAGCCGAGAAAATAACATTAGCCGTTCCCGACGTAACGCCTTTAATCTGAAAAACCGCTGGCCCTGTTTTACCCCGACTTAACGTATCGACGGCAGGCGCCAACTGCTGACGCGACACTTCTACAACTTCCTGATTGTCGGATGTACCAATAAGCTCGGTACTGCCATCTCCCTGACCAGGCAGCGATACTTCTTTAATTTCGCCCACCATAACCCGTAAACGCTGGCTAGGGCCATTAATCGGCTGGCCAGACCGGCTACAGGCTATTTGCCCAATGAAAAGGCTGAGTACGAGCAGCGAAAAAGTAGTCTTTAAGAGACGTATTGGAGTAGTAAAGTGCGTTTCCATAGTGCCTATAACTACCCAACTACGTACCTGGTTTTGAACATATTGAATTGTAGCTGTTATGATTGGTTGCTACGTTGCCGGTTTTTATTTTTACGAAAAGCTGAATCCGACCATTTATGACTGAAATTGATGTACTGAGATATGCCCTGAAAGAATTTGCCGGCATTGATGACGAAGCATTCGACTTATCGATGGCTTATTGGCAAAAGAAGCAGTATCAGAAAGGAGAGTTTTATAATGAATACAAAAACGTTTGTAAACATCTAGAATTTATTCTCGACGGCGTGTTTCGAGCATACTGTGTAAATGAGCAAACGGGCGAAGAAAAAAACGTTTTCTTTTTCTCGAAACATCAAATTGTCGTTTCCTTCAAAAGTTTTCTGGAACAAGCGCCCTGTAATTATTATACGGAGTCGATGGTTGATTCAACCATCTTATACATCCATGTCAATCACCTGACTCCACTATATAAAGAGTCGCATCAGTGGGAACGGTTTGGGCGGATGGTGGCCGAACGGGCATTTTCTGTAGCCATGGGACGTACCGAAAGTTTCCTGTTTCAGACGCCCGAACAGCGGTATCTGGACCTTGTTGAGCAGCATCCCGATATTTTTAACGCCATTCCGCTTTACCATATCTCGTCGTATCTGGGTATTCAGGGGCCATCGCTGAGTCGAATTCGGAAAAGAATGATCGGTCATTGACGATTTTAACTTCGGTTAAAATGATTGTCGACCCTCGTGCTGAATTTTGTCCTGTTCAAACGCCACAGCGAACAGTTGGTTATCAGCTTTCGTCTGTATTGATTTGAAAATGAATATCTTAAAAGTTAAACTGACTTTAAACACTACGACCATGGAAACGACAACGAGTAAAAACAAAAACATTGTATTTGTAACCGGAGCCTTCGTTACGCATCACGGCTGGAGTGAGTGGCAGGCTTATTTCGAAAGCAAAGGCTATAACACGGTAGCACCCGCCTGGCCGTATAAAGAGGGCACTGCCGAAGAACTTCGAAATTGCCAGCCAAATGATACTGATCTCGCACGTCTGACGCTTGACGAACTGGTTGACCATTACGCAGCTATTGTAGCCTCCTATCCCGAAAAACCCATTGTGATTGGTCATTCGCTGGGTGGATTAATTACGCAGATTATTGTGAATCGCGATCTGGCTGCGGCTGGGGTTGCCATTCACTCAGTTCCGCCACAGGGTGTGATTCCCTACGAATTTTCGTTCCTGAAAGCGGGCTGGAAAGCGCTGGGTATCCTGACGGACCTCGACAAAACCTACTTGATGTCGTTTGAAGACTGGCAATATGCGTTTGTGAATGAAATGCCGCTGGACGAGCAAAAAGCTGCTTACGAAGCCAACACCATTCCCGAATCGAAACGGGTAGCGCGTGGCGGTCTGACCAGTGCCGCCCACGTTGATCTTGATAAACCACACGCTCCGCTGCTACTCACCTCGGGCGAGCTGGATAACATTATACCTGCCCACCTGAATCACCGGAATTTTGAAGCGTATGCAAAAGGTGATTCTGTACTGGATTACAAAGAATTTAAAGGGCGGAACCACTTCGTTTTGGGCCAGCCGACCTGGAAAGAAGATGCTGATTACATTCTGGACTGGCTCGCTAAAAATGCCTGAATCAGCTAATTACGTAACGTAATGATACATAGATCAAAATAGTACGCTTGTAATTCAGAATCGTCGATAACCGTTTCGTGTCTCGCGATTCTATCTATTCAAAACAAAACCTTCTATTGAACGTATCGTTACGTTAGAAAGCGGCCACCCGATCATGGACGAACCGACGCTGGACGTATTACTCAATAATTAGTTTTACTACGTTGCCAACAGCCAGTGGGAAGCTTTTGACGAGGCCGGAAAACCCGTTCCCAATTTCTCCGCGCAGAAACCAACTATTCTGGTTGTGGCTGTGAAGTGATCGGCCTCGACAGGCTCTGGCTGTCGGTCATAACCGGATGGTTAGAGCTACACGGTTAGTCGCTAACTCCGGCAGCCAGAGCCTATTAGGTTTCTACTCAAATTGGAACGCAAAATACGTACAGGGGCCTTTGCTGGTATTCTGAAGTGCGTGCGGTACGTTCGATTCCAGAAATATAAGATCGCCTGTGGTAGCGCTAAACAGCTTGCCATCAATGCTTTCCTGAGAAGAATCTTCTTTCATCAGGAGAATTTCGGCCGCCCGATGCGTATGGGGCGGATGGCTCCATAAACCCTGATTCAACGTAGTAACGTGCATTTCAAAACGTTTGGTCATGGCCGTTGCCCGGTCGAACATGCGACGAATACCGCCCTTGTCATGCGGCTTGAACGGTACGTCATTCCAGTCAATCCAGAACGATCCGCCCGCTTTACGTCCCCGCTCCAGATCAACGGGTTCCTTAGACGTATAACGCATGACGTAATAGGTTGCTGAAGCGTCGCTATTGTTGGCAAAGCCGTGTTCGTCGCCCGGCATCATCAGTGCTACGCTGCCCGGTCCCAGTGTTTTGGTTTTCCCCTCGATAGTTACAGTAAGTTGACCTTCCTTGATGATAATCAGTTCTTCATCGTCGTGCTTATGGGCGGGATGCGGCTTCTGATAAGCAGGCAACGTAGTAGCGTGTACTTCAAGATGGCTAAAATCGGTGCTACTCCCCTCCAGAATGGCGCGCTGCTCCGACGTAACTTTCTTCACAACCGGAGTATCTTTCCAGACGTATGTTTTCGATTCGATGGTCTGAGCCAGGCAATAGCCGGTGTTTAACAGACAGATAAACAGGAGGATAGAGCGGAGAATCATAGGCGCGTCTGGGCTTTGATTTGTAAAAGAGAATTTTTAAAAAGGGATACTCACAGGCTTGTTAATGAGCTAATTGTCGCCCTAAGAATTGCTTTTCAGAGCGAAGAAAATAAAGTGCATTTCGGCAATTCACTGCTGACATAGGGCTGTCACTGTGTTGGATTTACTTTGTATTATCAAAAACAAACACTGTATGACACTCGCAACCGAACAGAAAACGACGCTGACCGCAGCTACCCAAATTCAGGATTTTGCCGTTTATAATGCCTGGGCCAACAAACGTTTGGTCGACTGGCTGCAAACAAAATCAACCGAGTTGATGAACGAAATTGTGCCTTCCAGTTTCCCAGGTTTGAAAGAAACGCTGGTCCATATCTGGGATACAGAGCGTTTTTGGCTGGCCACTGTGCAGCAGGTTGAACCGCCACGTTCGTTTCGGCAGCATGGGTTCGATGGTACGGTTGCTGATGCTTTTAACGGCATTGTGTCTCAATCAGAAATGTTTGCGGAATATGTTCAATCATTGTCAGACGAAGATTTGCAGGAGGACGTAACACTAAATACCCCCTGGGTTACGGGAACTGAGCCGCGCACAGTTTTTTTACTTCACTGCCTGAATCACAGTACGTATCATCGGGGTCAGATCGTAACAATTGGCCGTGTGCTTGGCCTTACCGATGCGCCAATGACTGATTATAGTTTTTATCGGCTGATAGGCTAAACTGGCTTTGTCATTAAACAGGAGTGGTTGTCAATGAACTTCGGTGCGTCTTGACAATCACTCCTGCTTTATGACAACTTCATTCTTTTGCCAAAAACATGGAATGTAATTTTCAGTTTACTGTTTTCAATGCAGGAAAGAACACCTGTTAAAGAGAAACAAGAATCAGTAACTATGACTACGACAGAAACAAAAACAGCCTTAATTACAGGTGGATCTAAAGGAATTGGCTACGGAATTGCCGAAGTGCTAATCAAGGAAGGTATTAAAGTGGCCATTACCAGCCGTTCGTCGGTGGCGGCTGAACTGGCTGCAACCAAATTGAATGAAATTAAACCTGGTTATGCGCTGGGCGTAGGTGCCGATGTCCGGAATCTGGAATCGCAGCAAAAAGCAGTGGAGACCGTAGTGAAAACCTGGGGGCGGCTCGACTACGTAGTGGCTAATGCCGGCGTAGGTCATTTTGCGTCCATTCAGGAATTGACGCCTGAACAGTGGCAGGAAACCATCGATATTAACCTGACAGGTGTGTTTAATACGGCAAAAGCGACGCTTGACGCACTGAAAAAGTCGGAGGGGTATTTCATAACCATCGCCAGCCTGGCCGGAACAAATTTCTTCGAAAAAGGAGCGGCTTATAATGCCAGCAAGTTCGGATTGGTCGGATTTACGCAAGCCGTTATGCTCGACCTACGTAGTGAAGGTATCAAAGTAACGACCATTATGCCGGGTTCCGTAGCTACGTATTTCAATGATCACCAGCCCGACGAAAAAGATGCCTGGAAAATCCAGCCAGAAGACATTGGCCAGATTGTGTATGACCTGATCAAGATGAATCCGCGCACGCTGCCCAGTAAAATCGAGGTTCGGCCCACAAAGCCGGGTGGCAAATAGTGCCTTATAAATTCACGAACGTAGCGATTCTGGCTGTACTGAATGAAGCGTGCTACGTAGGCCATTACGTCAACAATAGCCTACGTAGCACGCTTCATTTTCATTTAAATTCGCCCTAAAAACATTGCCGAACGTATCAGTTTACAGTTCTGCCAAAACCTCAAAACGTTTATGATTGGTGAATCAACGCACACGAATTTATACACAAAGCCAGCTATATTTTCCCGGTTTCCGAACGTAGTAGCGGCCGAAAGCACACGGCATGGAGGCATTAGTCCACAACCGTTTGCATCACTCAATCTAGGTATCAATACAGACGATACCCCGGCGAATGTAATAGAAAATCGTCGGCGATTTTTTGCGGCAATTGGGGCGGCCGAAACTTCATTTGCGTCGTCATATCAGGTGCACGGTACGTCGGTTCTGGTTGTTACGGAACCGGGTCGTTATGAAGGGTATGATGCCTTGATAACCAGTCAATTAAGTTTACTGGTTGGGGTAACAGTTGCCGACTGTGTACCTATTCTGATTTACGATAGCGCCAATCGGGCAGTAGCTGCTATACATGCTGGCTGGCGTGGAACGGTAGGCGAAATTGTGCTTAAAACGCTCACAATGATGCAGGAGCAGTATGGCACAAACGCCACTGATTGCTATGCTTACGTAGGTACGTGTATAGATGAATGTGCGTTCGAA
This sequence comes from Spirosoma flavus, assembly GCF_054778555.1. Lineage (NCBI taxonomy): Bacteria > Pseudomonadati > Bacteroidota > Cytophagia > Cytophagales > Cytophagaceae > Spirosoma > Spirosoma flavus. The sequence goes on along the minus strand of NZ_BAAGZL010000003.1, from coordinate 32,421 downwards.
GTAGGTCCTGAAGTGGCCGGGCAGTTTGACTCCGCCTTTAAACGTATCGACCCGTTTACTCAAAAAGATTGTGTTGATCTAAAAGGGGCCAATCGGCAGCAACTATTGAATTTTGGTATTCCTGCTGAACAGATCATGGTTTCACCTTTTTCAACGATTGAGCATAACACCGATTATTTTTCTTACCGTGCCGAAAAAGGACAAACTGGACGGATGCTGGCTGCTATTGGAATTAATTCATAAACAAAGTCAACCGAGTGCTAGTTATGTATCTGTTTTAACAACAATTCATTTACTCAACACTTAATAGTCATGGGAATCTTAGTTTCGATATTGGTAGGTGCGGTTGCCGGATGGCTGGCCGACCTTGTTTTCAAACGGTTTTCGTTTTCCTTATTTGCTGAAATTTTACTCGGCATAGCCGGTGGTTTCGTAGGCGGCTGGATTTTTGGTCGTGACGGAGGAATCATTGACAGTATTCTCACCGCTTTTGTTGGTGCCGTTATTATCCTTGGTATTGCCGCCCTGATCAAGGGACGTAGCAGTACGGTATAGTCTGAACCGGGATTTAACAGATTGAGGGATTTTCACGATTTTGTTTTTCGCTTTTTTAAAGCGTTTTATCGAAACAAAATCGTGAAAATCCCTCAATCTGTTAAATCCCGGTTCAGATAAGTATCTGCCTAGAAATCACTATTTTCTGAATTTCGCTTGTTCCTTCGCCAATCGTGCACAATTTGGCATCGCGATAAAATTTTTCCGCCGGAAAATCTTTCGTGTATCCGTAGCCGCCGAAAATCTGCACGGCTTCATTCGCAACACGTACTGCCGTTTCAGAGGCAAACAATTTGGCCATGGCCGCCTGCTTAGTAACGGGTTTTCCTGTGTCTTTGTAAGCCGCAGCCTGATACGTCAGCAGGTGAGCCGCTTCAATATCCGTAGCCATATCAGCTAGTTTAAAGCTAATGCCCTGATACGTAGCAATCGGATGACCAAATTGTTCGCGCTCTTTTGCGTAAGCAAGTGCGGCATCGTAGGCTCCCTGCGCAATCCCCAAACTCAATGCTGCTATCGAGATACGTCCCCCGTCCAGCACTTTCAGGGATTGAATGAACCCATCGCCCACTTCGCCAAGACGTTGACTGTCTGGAATTCGGCAGTCCTGAAACAACATTTCGGCTGTTTCCGACGCCCGCATCCCAAGTTTATCTTCCTTGCGCCCGCCCGAAAAACCGGGTGTTCCGCGCTCAACCACAAAAGCTGTAGCATTATGCGACGTATTGGGTTCGCCAGTTCGGGCAATCACAACGGCAACGTTACTGCTTATGCCATGCGTAATGAAATTTTTGGAGCCATTCAAAATCCAGTCGTCGCCGTCGCGCACGGCGGTGGTACGCATATTCCCAGCGTCCGAGCCCGTGTTCGGCTCTGTTAACCCCCAAGCACCCAGCCACTCGCCAGTTGCCAGTCGTGGCAAATAAAGTTGCTTCTGGTCTGAATTGCCAAACAGCAAAATGTGATTAGTACAAAGCGAGTTATGCGCAGCCATCGACAAGCCTACTGAGCCGTCGACACGAGCCAGCTCAACAATGGCCGTTACGTATTCGGCGTAGCCTAATCCGGCACCATTAAACTCAACAGGTACAAGCATTCCCATCAGGCCCTGCTCACCCAACTGGCGAAATAATTCGGCAGGAAAATGCTGTTCTTCATCCCACTTTCGAATGTTTGGGCGAATAAGCCGTTCGCTCAAATCACGCACTGACTGGGCAATTAATTCTTGATTTTCTACAATTTCGTTTGTCATAAAGTGATAAAGCAAACTATCTCGTTTGGATAGTAATATTTGATAATATAGGAAAATAATCGGAGAATGACAACCTTATTTTCTAATTGGATTCGAAAGATCTTTTATGCCAATTCCGTTAAATAATTACTTATTTTGATTAGCTTATATTAGCTGCCGATGACAATAAATTTATTATTTTATGAAAATGGTATTGTGACTTGACCTTAATCGATACGTCTGTATGAAGTATATTAATTAATTACAACCCGGTGCCGATCAATCACTAAATGACACAAGTCAGTACCGCCTATTAAAAAACTCCTATTTTTGTGAACATAGACGTAAGGGTTGGTCTAATTAATTATTGTCTGAAATCACTGAACATCATATATGAAATTAGCTGTTGTTGGAACCGGATACGTAGGCCTAGTGACAGGCACCTGCTTTGCCGAAACAGGAAATCAGGTTACGTGTGTTGATATTGATGAGCGAAAAGTTGAGAAACTTAACAATGGAATAGTACCCATTTATGAACCTGGTCTTGAAACGTTGTTTCATCGGAACGTAGAAGAAGGTCGGTTATCCTTTACGACGAACCTAGAAGAAGGTATTAAAGGAGCCGAAGTGATTTTTCTGGCTTTACCAACTCCTCCGGGTGAAGACGGTTCGGCAGATCTAAAATACATTCTGAAAGTAGCCAGCGATCTGGGGCCGATTTTAAATCAGTATGCAGTTATCGTCGATAAAAGCACGGTACCGGTCGGAACCGCCGAGAAAGTACACGCTCACATTGCCGATAACGCAAAAGTTGATTTCGACGTAGTATCGAATCCCGAATTTTTGCGGGAAGGTGTGGCTGTCGAAGATTTTATGAAGCCTGATCGCGTCGTGATCGGCACCCGATCAGAACGGGCTAAGAGCGTCATGAATAAACTTTACGCACCACTGGTACGTCAGGGGAACCCGGTTATTTTCATGGACGAGCGTTCGGCCGAAATGACCAAATATGCCGCCAACGCGTTTCTGGCTACCAAGATTACGTTCATGAACGAAATCGCCAATTTGTGCGAACTAGCTGGTGCCAACGTCGACGATATTCGCCGGGGGATTGGTACCGACAGTCGGATTGGTAAACGCTTCCTGTTTGCTGGTATTGGATATGGCGGGAGCTGCTTTCCTAAAGACGTACAGGCACTGGCCAAAACCGCCAAAGATTTCAACTACGACTTCAAGGTGTTGAAATCGGTAATGGACGTTAACGCCGAGCAAAAAACCAAACTGATGCCGCTGATTCTGGATTATTTCGGTGGTGATCTGCGCGGAAAAACCATTGCCGTCTGGGGATTGGCGTTCAAGCCTTACACCGATGATATTCGGGAAGCACCAGCCCTGGACAACATTCGGGCGTTGCTCGATGCGGGCGCGAAAGTGACGGTTTATGACCCTGAAGCGATGGAGAATGTTCGTCAGCAGATTGGCAATGCCGTTTCGTATGCACACACGCAGTATGCTGCCCTTGACGATGCTGATGCGCTGGTGATTATCACGGAGTGGCCACTTTTCCGCACGCCTGATTTTGAGAAAATGAACCTGTTGCTGAAGAATAAGCTTATCTTTGACGGCCGGAACGTATACGAACTCGATCAGATGCGCGAGAACAATTATACGTATTACAGCATTGGTCGGGAAGCTGTGTTGGCACCCGTTGAGCAAACCGTTAAATAATGAATAATGTACAATGAGTTATGTATAATATATGATGTATGATGTATAATGCATGATGCCTCGGCAAAATCATTATATACCATACATTATACATCATACATTCTTCATTACCCATCCTTCCGATGAAACGAGTTTTAATTACCGGTGGAGCCGGCTTTCTGGGATCGCATTTGAGCGACCGATTTATCAAAGAAGGATACCATGTCATTGCCATGGATAACCTTATTACGGGCGACATCCGTAATATTGAACACCTGTTCCATCTGCCGAATTTCGAGTTTTATCACCACGACGTTTCCAAGTTTATTCACGTACCGGGCAACCTGGATTACATTCTGCATTTTGCCTCGCCAGCCAGCCCTATCGACTACCTTAAAATTCCGATTCAAACACTAAAAGTGGGGTCGCTGGGTATTCATAACTGTCTGGGTCTGGCCCGTGTAAAAGGTGCGCGTGTACTGATTGCATCGACATCGGAGGTATATGGGGATCCAACCGTGCATCCTCAACCAGAAGAGTATTGGGGCAACGTGAACCCAGTTGGTCCGCGTGGTGTGTATGACGAAGCCAAACGGTTTCAGGAAGCCATGACGATGGCCTACCATACGTATCACGGACTGGAAACACGTATCGTTCGCATTTTCAATACGTATGGTCCCCGGATGCGCCTGAACGACGGCCGGGTGCTACCTGCCTTCATTGGCCAGGCGTTACGTGGCGAAGACCTGACCGTTTTCGGCGATGGCAGCCAGACACGTTCTTTCTGCTACGTCGATGATCTGGTAGAAGGCATTTACCGATTACTGCTGAGCGATCATGCGTACCCGGTGAACATCGGCAACCCGTCGGAAATTACCATTAAAGAATTTGGTGAAGAAATTATCAAGCTGACTGGTACTTCACAGAAACTGGTATTTAAAGATCTGCCGAAGGACGATCCGAAACAGCGCCAACCAGATATTACCAAAGCAAAAGCGATCCTGGGTTGGGAGCCGAAGGTATCGCGGGCCGAAGGATTACGTGTTACGTATGAATACTTCAAAAGCCTGCCACCTGAAGAACTGTATCGGGCTGCCTATCACCGCGAATTTGTAAAACAGTGATATCGCCAATTTATTGTCGTTGTCAAAAAATAATTATAATTTTACTTCAGTAACTGCTTTTAAGCAGTACACCTTTAGCTGTCTAACAAAAACCTGCGAGCCCTTGCGCGCAGGTTTTTTTATGACGTAACGTGGGTAGAAAGCCGCGCTACGTTCTGTTAACTCAATCTATCTTTAAAACTCTCATAGCCATAGGTTTTGACGAGCCGAAACGATTCATCCTCCTGCCAGATACCAATAGCGGGCAAATTGACGCCATTGAACGTAGTGGTTTTCACCATCGTGTAATGGATCATGTCGTCGAACACAAGTTTATCGCCAATAGCTAGTGGCTTGTCGAACGAATAGTCGCCCATAAAATCACCGGCCAGGCACGTCATGCCGCCAAGTCGATACGTTGGTTTTCCGGCAACGGGTTCGTGGTAAGAATCCAAAATGCGCGGCTTGTAAGGCATTTCCAACGTATCGGGCATGTGAGCGGCAAACGACGTATCGAGAATAGCAACTTCAATTCCCTGACTGTCTACCACGTCCAGTACGGTCGATACCAGTACGCCCGTTTGCCAGGCAATGGCCGAACCCGGCTCCAGCAGCACATCTACGTTGTATTTCTCTCGAAAATTGGTCAGCAACTGAATCAAGTGGTTGGTGTCATAACCTTCTCGGGTCATCAAATGTCCCCCACCAAAGTTGACCCATTTGGCCTGATGTAGTAAATCACCGAAACGGTCTTCCAGCGCGGCCAGCGTTCGCTCCAGTGTGAATGAATCGTTCTCGCAAAGGGTGTGAAAATGAATGCCGTCAAGGCCGTCCGGCAACGTATCGGGTAGTTTGTTTCGAGTGGCACCCAGCCGCGAACCCGGTACGCAGGGATTATACATGTCCGTGGCCACCTCCGAATACTGCGGGTTAACCCGAATGCCGCACGAAACTTTTCCTACCGCCCGATCTTTAAAACGCTCCCACTGATTCCAGGAATTGAACGTCAGGTGACTGCTACGTTCCACCACTTCGTCAAATTCATCGTCTCGGTAGGCGGGGATATAGGTGTGCGCTTTCACGCCCATGTACTCGTTCACCAACTTGATTTCGTTGAGCGAACTGGCCGTTGCACCAGCCAGATATTCACGTACCAGCGGAAAAGCGCTGTACATGGAAAAGCCCTTCAGGGCCAGGATAATAGTGACACCGGCAGCGCGTTGCACCGAATCGATTAACTGCAGATTCCGCCGGAGTTTAGCTTCTTCCAGCACAAAGCAGGGCGACGGAATGGCGTCGAGGTTGTGTTGCAGGCTTGTATTCATGCCGCAAAGGTAGGCATACAACTCACTTCTACCGCCTGTTCCGTAATCGTAGGCTCCGCCAGCCAGAACCTAATGGCGCCTATTCCAGGGTGAACGTAATAGGTAAGTTGTATTTTACCCGAACCGTTCGGCCAGATTGCTTACCAGGTCGCCAGGCGGGCATTTTGTTGACAACGCGCAGAGCTTCCTCATCGCAGCCAAAACCAACGCCCTTCAGCACCTGTACATCAGTTAAACTACCGTCGGTATTTACGACAAAACTGATGTAAACCCGCCCCGAAACTCCAGCCGATGCAGCCGCCCGTGGATACTTCAGGTTCTTTCCCAAAAACGAACGTAGTGCATCCATACCACCCGGAAATTCGGGCTGCTGTTCAGCAGTCAAAAACGGTTGCTCAGGTTTGGGGATTACTTCCATCGCTTTTTCCTGAACCGTCGGTTCTGCAGCTTCAGGCGCCGTAATTGCTTCCAAATCGCCGGTTCCTTCGATAGTTTCGGTTCCAGACGTAGCGTTTTCTAATTCAGCAGTAGTAGGTGGCAGAATTTCTTCGACAACCTCATCTTCAGGCGTAACAACCGGCGGCAGATTTCGAACAGTATTTACGGCTGGCGCCTGTTCAACGGGCGGTAGTTTAATGGGCGGTTCGACGGGCTGTTCGGGCAGTTTCATTACGTTTGCTTCTACCAAAACTTCGCTAGTGCTACGCTGATCAGAAGCAAAGAAATGAGCGTGAAGCATGGGCGCACTTAACGCCAGTAGAAAAAAACAAATGCCCAGACCTAAAGCTCGACTAAGTGTTGTTCGGTATTGTTGGCGCAGGTCGAAAGCGCCATAAGCACGGTTACGCGCCAGAAAAATAATCTCGTCGTACGAGAGAGCGGACGTATCGTTTGGTAACATGGTCGTTGTGGTTTAAGTATACCCCATAGATGACCATGCGTGTTTGATTCCATATGGTAAAGAGCGAATACCATCCTGGAAATTCGCTCTTTCGCTCTTTCATTCTTTCGCTCTTTATAAACTGTCGTACTTCTTTAGTAAAGATGCTGCGCCCTCTTCGGTTTTGAGGTTCAGCGAGGCTTGCTTAGCGAAGGCTTTCAGTTCGTCCTGATGGTCAGCAATGGCTTCGAATAAGGCTTTGTCCGACAGCTTAATTTTGGTGAGCGATTGGTCGGGATTCTGTAGAAAATACGTATTAGTTTCCCGGAACGAGTCGTAGCGGACACTATTTGAATAGGGATCTTTAAAATCGGCAGCTTTGAATTTCTTTTCGATGCGTTTCAGTAACGACGTTTTTCCCGTGTAAAGCACCAGAAAATAGCCCTGAGGTTGCGATTCCTGTGGGGATGTCAAATGACGGAATACGTACGTTTGCCCGTTGGCGTCACGGAACTGAAAGGATTTTACGGTTTCGGAGTTAACTAGAATGGAATCATTGCCCATCCAGGTACGTAGCAGCATTAATTGTTGACGAAAGGCATCGAATTTAATGGGAACATCCTTGTAATTCTGCCCGGCCGCCATCTCAATTTGCCCTTTGTTCCATTCAGGTAAAAAATAAGGTGTTCCGCGCAACCCTTCGTACCGATGATCGATGGTGTTAATGGCGGCCCCAGGTGCCAGGCCTACACCTGTTATATCAGCTGAACTTTGATACGTCTCATAACCGTTACGTCGGCTATTCGGATTGTCGACTACGGCCCGCCGAGGTTTGGTTGCCGACGTATCAGCCTTTTGAGCCATTACGTTAATGCCGATCAGTGTGAGCAACGAGAAGAGAACCAGGGTTTTCATGGGTGTGCTACGTAGAAAAAGGGATTTAGCATAAAACGATCATTACCATTATAAGCTATCATAACGTTTTAATAAGGCAACAGCGCCCTCTTCACTCTTCAGATTCAGCGACGAATTTTTGGCGAAGGTCTTCAATTCGTCTTTATGATCGCTGATAGCGTCGAGCAGGGCTTTGTCAGAAAGTTTGACTTTGATGAGCGTCTGATCGGGCTTAAGTAGATAGTAGGAAATGGCGTTCTGAAATTCGTCGTAGCGAATGTCATTTGAATACGGACTTTTGTAATCAGCCTGTTTAAAGGTTTTGGAAATACGTTTCAGCAGCGATGATTTGCCCTGATAGAGTACAAGAAAATACCCCTCTTTGGCCATAGTTTCCTCGGTTTTTACATCGGGATATCGCCGGAATACGTAGAGCTGACCAAGATTATCAGTAAATTGAAACGACTTTACCTGGTTAGGATTAACAATAATCGAGTCAGTGTTAGCCTGTTTACGTAGCAGCAGTAACTGTTGCTTATAGGCGTTGAATTTGATCGGTACGTTGCGGTAATTCTGTCCAGAAATAATCTCGATCTGACCATTGTTCCACTCCGGCAAAAAGTAAGGCGTTCCGCGCAATCCTTCAAAACGCTGATCGATAGTGCTCACCATCGTATAAACACCTGAGCCAATAATCTGATTGGTTGAGGAAATTCCTTCAAACGCGTTACGTTGCGCCGTAGTGGTGTTCGACGTAGGAGCCGACTGAATTTTGCTGGAATCGGGCTTTTGAGCAAAGAGGCTTCCCGCAAGACCGAGAAGAAAAGTGGCTGACAGCAGTACGTTCGTAAACGTCTTCATGGGAAAGTCAAGTTTCAGGAGACCACGTAAATTGAGAAGCTTGTCGGGTAACGACGTAACGAATGGTTTTATCGTTACGTCGTTACCCGACGATAAACAGTTTAATCTACTAACGAAAAATCCCGCTTCTTAACGTAGCGGGATTTTAAATTTACTAGTAGGCTGGATACTCATGCGGGAGTGTTACGTTGACGCGCTCCTGAACGGGCAATCCCTGTTTATTCATTTGTTCGATAAATGGGTCTGGATCAAGCTCTTCGCAGTTCCAGACGCCAGGTTTCATCCAGACGCCCGTGAGCATCAGCATGGCGCCGATCATAGCTGGTACGCCCGTCGTGTAACTAACTGCCTGACCCCGCACTTCGCGATACGTTTCGGCGTGGTCGCAGTTGTTCCAGATGAAGTACGTTTGTTCCTCTCCATTTTTTACGCCCTTAATCTGGCAGCCGATGCTGGTCTGGCCCGTATAATTTTCGCCGAGCGAATCAGGAGCGGGCAGTACGGCTTTCAGAAATTCCAGCGGTACGATGTCCATGCCCTGGAATTTGATGGGGTCGATACGTGTCATACCTACATTTTGCAGCACTTCCAGATGCGTCAGATAAGCTTGACCGAATGTCATCCAGAAACGAGCGCGTTTCAGCGTCGGGAAGTTTTTTACCAGCGACTCCAGTTCTTCGTGATAAAGTACGTATGATTCGCGTGGACCAATCCCTGGATAATCGATGGGTTTATGAATACTCATCGCCGGAATTTCGACCCATTCGCCGTTTTCCCAGTATCGGCCGGGCTGGGTAATTTCCCGAATGTTGATTTCCGGATTGAAATTAGTCGCGAACGCTTTGCCGTGGTTACCGGCGTTGCAATCGACAATATCCAGGTAATCCATCCGGTCGAAATAGTGTTTGTTGGCGTAAGCTGTGAACACCTGCGTAGCGCCCGGATCGAAACCGCAGCCCAGCAGCGCCATCAGACCAGCTTTCTCGAAGCGCTCTTTATAAGCCCACTGCCAGCTGTACTCAAATTTTGCTACGTCCTTCGGCTCATAATTGGCCGTATCCATGTAGTGAACCCCTGCTTCGAGACAAGCGTCCATAATGGGTAAATCCTGGTAGGGGAGTGCTACGTTAATGACCAGCACCGGATTGAACGACCGGATGACGGCTACCGTCTCGGCCACTACGTCGGCATCGACTTGTGCAGTCTGAATCGTTACGCCGTGCATTTCCTGAATTTCGGCTGCAATTCGGTCGCATTTTGCTTTCGTACGGCTGGCCAGCATAATCGACGTAAATACGTCGCTGTTCATCGCACATTTGTGCGCTACAACACTACCAACGCCCCCCGCCCCAATAATGAGCACATTCGCCATCTATCTAAATTTAATGGTTTGCATTTTTTACGGGCGCAAAGATAAAGAAAGTCGCCAAGTCGATACGTCTGTAATTAGTTTCAGGCATGGTTTTTAGTAAGCCTGATGAAGGATTAGATAAGTGCCCTTAGTACCTGACGCTACGACCAGAAAGGTCTGTAATGTTACTAATAGGGAAAAATAGGTACTGACAAGCTCATCTTTACAACATTCTTTTAGTATATTTGTTAAGTAGGCAAATATGCATTCCTCGACTAAATCGTTATGAAACTTATCTCCTCTTCAGATTCCTCCGATTCGTTTGAATTATCTATTCTTGGGTACGGTAAAACAACTACTACCTGGCGCGATCGCAACCGCCTTCAATGTCGTCTCTCTACGTTCTGGCGGCAAAAAGCAGATACACAGTCAGCCCCTCTGCAGACCTGGGAAGTGAAGCGGCTACTAAGCGGGTTACGTTCTCTCTGGAATAAGGCTTCTAACCGCATTACGTTTACTTTCTCTGAACCAGGCCTCAGTATGGAAGCTAAAACGATGCCTGAAAATACGTATCAGTTACAAATTCAACTAGGTCATTCACTGAAACCAGCCTGGCATGGATATCCGGATGTGCCAATGGAAGTAACCATTTTGTTGGATCGTAATCAGTTGGAAGAAGCAATTCATGATTTATCGGGACAAATGGCAGCGTATCCTGAAAGATAGTTTGGTAATTTAGATGTGACTACATTAATTTTCTGAGTCTATATATATAGAAGTTCTGCGATTCGTTAGCTGAACATATAAGTACCATTAATCGCAATTTGTTGGTAGTACAAACTTAATGTGGCTGATAGTCACTAGTCTTATCCTTGTGCTCCTGTTTTGGCGGCTATATTTTGATAAGATATACATAACTGTCATATTTGTTTCTCTATCAGCCTATTGGTGTATTTATAGGTATACACCATTGAATAAATCCTGAAATCCCTCTTTTTTAACCAAAAATATATTTCCTATGAAAGTAATTAAGCGTAGAAACCGCCAGATGACAATGGAGCGCATTCTACGGGCAATGGGCGACGTAATGGCTGAGCGAGGTACCGATAAAGCAGGTATTAATGCTGTAGCCGAACGTGCCGACGTAAATAAAGTGCTCATTTACAGGTATTTTGGTGGCTGGAATGGACTTCTGGAAGCGTATGTACAACGGGGCTTCTTCCTGTCGATGTTCAATGACAAATTTTTAGATTCCGTACCTGCTAATTTACCTGCTGAAAACCGGAGTAAAGTTTGGTCAGAATATACGATTCAGTTTATGCGGGAGTTCCGCGCTCGTAAATCGTCTCAGGAACTGATTCGTTGGGAAATGGCACATGGCGAAACCGAACTAGCTCGTCGTTTGGCTGAATTCCGCGATAATTCGTATAAAAGCTTGGTTTCTAAATTAGCTCCCTATAATGACTTTGACCCAATTGCGATCACAAGTCTGATGGTAGCAGCAGTAACGCACATCGTATTGAACAGTGCGCAACGTGATCATATCGGCGATATTGACCTTCGTAACGATGCAGGCTGGGAACGTCTCGAAACGGCTATTCGTCGGATATATTCAAGTCTGAATATTGCCCTCGAACGGGAAAATAATAAGAAAGAAGAGGCTGCGGTTTAGGTTTTGTTTGCATCCCATATATAGAAAAAGAAATAAGAAAACGCCAGGTAGCTAGGTATTCAGGCTGCTTGGCGTTTTCTTATTTCTTAAAATAACAAGTAATCAGTTGCCTGGATGTCCAATCTACTGATTCATTAACGATTCAATTTCGTCGGCTTCCAGCGGAATATTGGCCATGAGATCAATATTGCCGGATTCTGTAATCAATACGTTATTTTCCAGCCGGATACCGAGCGATTCCTCACGAATGTAAATGCCTGGCTCGACGGTAAATACCATTCCTGGCTCCATTTTTCGGTATTTGTTGCCCACATCGTGGACGTCGAGACCCAAAAAGTGCGACGTACCATGCATGAAATATTTCTTATAAAGGGGCGCATCCGGGTCCTGTTTGGCTACGTCATGGCTGTCCAGTAAGCCCAGACCGATCAGTTCGGATTCCATTAGTTTACCCACTTCACGATGGTACTCATCCCACAAATTACCAGGACGTAGCAACTGTTTTGCTTCCTTCATGACACGTAGCACGGCATCATAAACCGCTCGTTGGCGGGCCGTAAAGCGCCCATTAACGGGGATCGAGCGCGTCATATCGGCATTGTAATTGGCGTATTCGGCCCCTATATCAAGCAGTATTACGTCGCCATCCTTACACTGCTGACTATTAGCGATGTAATGCAGTACGCAGGCATTAGCCCCCGACGCGATGATAGGTGTATAAGCTACTCCTCGTGAACGATGGCGTAGAAACTCGTGCATCATTTCGGCTTCAATTTCGTATTCCCAAACGCCCGGTTTTACAAAACCAAGCAGCCGCCGGAACATTTTATCGGTAATATCGATAGCGGTTTGGATAAGCGGAATTTCGATCAATTGCTTTATAGCGCGTAGCTGATGCATCAGTGGAGCCAGTCGTTCCAGGCGGTGGAGTGGGTATTTCTGGCGGAAACTTTCAACGTAACGCGCATCCTGCGTCTGAACTTCCACCCCGGCGCGGGTATGTTCATTGGTGTTCAAATAGATATAGTCAGCCTCGAAAACCATCTGGATAAAAATCTGCTCGAACTGGGTCATCCAGTAAATCTGCTTCTGGGGGATGCCCGTTACGTTTTCCGCTTCGGCTTTGGTGAGTTTGTGACCTTCCCAGATTTCGATTAATTCGCTGGTTTCGCGCAGAAATAGCACTTCGCGAAATTTCGGATCTGGATGATCAGGAAATAAAACCAGCCGCGTTTCTTCCTGATCGACGCCAGTGAGATAGAATAAATCATTGTTCTGCCGAAATGCCATAGTGCCATCGGCATTCGTAGGCATAATGTCGTTGGCATTGACAACTACCAATGATTTTGGTTTTAAGAGAGCCGTCAGGCGTTGGCGATTCTGGATAAAGAGCTGGTTATCGATCGGGAGGTAACGCATACTGAAGATGAAGAAGACTCGTGTTTCTGATTAATTTTGCAAATATTAGCAAAAGCAATAAGAGTTTTTGCCCATTTCCTTGTTTTAGCAAATACTGATTCGGGTTTGCCCTGAATTGTTTTTGTCTGCCTAAACTAATTATGACGCTTCGCTTAACGACCCTGCTTTGCCTGGTTTGCCTTTCGGTGCAGGCACAAACAAAATACTGGATTCTCCTGCGTGATAAGGATGCTACGTCGGCTCCGGCCATATCGCAGCTGACGTTACAGCAGCGTCAGCTTCAAAATCTTCCGGTTGATGAGACGGATAAACCAGTTTCGGGGACGTATCTACGTCTATTAAAACAGGCTGGCGTTCAGCCTGTTTGCCAATCGCGTTGGCTCAATGCGGTTTCGGCTCGTTTGAGTAACGATCAATATACGCAGGTTCGGGCGCTGCCATTTGTGCAGGAAATTCGACCCATCGATCCGGCCATTGTTATTACGTCGATTGATTTGCCTGTTAAACCACAAATGGCCCCTGTAATGACACAGATTCAGGCACCTGATTTTGCCCAGGCGGGGCTAACGGGTCGATTTGTTAATGTTGGAGTTATTGATGCGGGTTTTTTTGGGGCCGATTCGGCTAATGCACTTAAGCATGTTTTCGCGCGGCAGGGCGTGAAACAGGTGCGCGACTACGTCAATGAGAAAAAGACGCACAGTAATCTGTTCCGCACGCTCGAAACCAATTCTGATTTCCACGGCACCGAAGTTTTTGCCGCCATCGCTGGTAGTGATCCTACCGAAAATATTCAGTTCGGCCTTGCCACCGATGCTACGTTCTATCTGGCACGTACCGATCAGGGAAACCGCGAATACCGGGGCGAAGAAGATAACTGGGTAGCCGCTATGGAGTGGATGGACAGCCTCGGAGTTCGGCTAATCAATACGTCACTGGGCTACGCCAAGGGAATGAGCAATCCAAAGGAAAATTACGAACCGAAAGAAATGGATGGGCACACCAGCCTGATCAGTCGGGCGGCTCAAATTGCTGCCGATAAAAAAGGAATTTTGATTGTGGTTTCGGCTGGTAATGAGGGGGAAGACCGTTCCTGGCGTATTATCAGTACGCCGGCAGATGCACAAGGCGTTCTGGCTATCGGTGCAACCAACGCCCGACTCTGGAACCGCATCGGATATAGCAGTATTGGTCCCGAGAATCTACCGTATCTGAAGCCAAACGTATCGTGTTTTTCGCTGTATGGTACGTCGCTTTCGGCCCCGGTGATTACGGGGTATGCCGCCTGTATTATGCAGGCTAATCCTAAATTGACCAACAAGGAAGTTATCGACATCATTGAAAAATCGTCGCATCTTTATCCCTACGGCAATAATTACGTCGGCTATGGGGTACCGCAGGCGTCGCGGGCGCTGGCGCTGCTACGTAATCAACCGCTCCCTACTACGTCCCGAACGGTGAAAGCTTCTGGAAAAACGTTCAGTCTGCCTCTGGAAACCAAAGAAACGGTGGTGTCAGTCTTTCACAAAAAAGATGCAACGCACGTACTGAATCAGGAAGCGGCCAAAGTGAGCGACGGAAAAGTGTCGCTACGTCGTTCGTCGGATGAGAAACAAACGACAATCGATCTGAAGAAAGAGGTAATCGAGGTGATCTGGGAGTGAAAATCGAGATGAAGAAAAATTAATTTCTGTTTCAGATTGAGCTTATGTGGCTGATATAGTTTTGCTTCCGTAATCAACAGTAAACAACAATTGACTATGGAAACCAATGCAAAAGTAATCGTCTTAGCCAGCCTTCTTGCCACACTAACCGCACCACTCGTTCATGCTCAGGATCAGGCACCTGTAGGACAGCCATCCCCAGCTATCGCACTGAATGCGCCAGATAGACCTTTACCCCCCGATGGTCCGGGTGGACGACATGGTGGGCATCACCGACCGGGGGGGCCAGACCAGCATGCAAGACCGGGCGGAATGCGCTCACGAGGCCTCACTTCGCTAACCACCGTTTCGGGAACGGTTGGCCAATGGGTTGGAAATGATGATGCCATTCTCAACGGATTTACACTCAATTCGGGGTCAACTACAACGACCGTAAAATTTCCTCCTCATTTGGGAGAAGAAGTGCAAAAGGCAGTCAAAACCGGAAGCACAGTTAGTGTTTCAGGGTATACCGAAACAACGCCAAAGGGAGAATCTTTCTTCCTGATGAACAGCCTGAACGCTGGCAAAACAACGGTCTCGAATACACCTCCCGCTGTTCCGACTGCACAACCCCAAACGCCAGCACTAACGACCGTTACCGGAAAAATCGTTGATTATCGACTGGATAGAGAAGGTCGAGCCAGCGGCCTGATTCTGGACGATAAAACAATTGTGAACATTCCCTCGCACGTAGCGTATCAACTTACGAATCTGGCCCAGAAAGGTAGCACGATTACCGTACAGGGGTATCCGAGAACGATACGTAGTGGTCAGGTACAATTGGAGAAACGTAACATTCTGCGTGCTTCCGTGCTGACAATCAACGGACAACAATATCTGGTTCGCTAAACAGTCAATTCATACCCTCTCCTGATTTCGCCGTATGAAAATTTTGGTGATTGAAGACGAACGCAAGCTAGCTCGATTTATCAAACAGGGACTTGAGCAGCATGGGCACGTCGCCGACCTGACTCATTCGGGTACCGATGGAATCGAGCTGCTTGCGGGAGGGCTTTATGATCTGGTATTACTCGATCTGATGTTGCCCGGCCAGACCGGTTTCGACGTATTGCAGAACATCAGAACGTTTGGTATGACGGTTCCGGTGATGATCCTTTCGGCCCTGAGCGACCCCGAAAAGGTGATACAAGGACTGGATTTGGGAGCTGTCGATTACCTAAGAAAACCGTTCGATTTTGGCGAGTTATTGGCTCGTATCCGGGTGCTGCAACGACGTACAACAACGGGCGATAACGTAGTATTACGTGCCGCCGACCTGGAAATGAGGCTGGTATCACATCGTGTGCTTAAAGCGAACGTAGCGCTTGAGTTGACTAATCGCGAATTTGCGCTGCTGGAATTGCTAATGCGTCGAGCGGGACATCTAGTGACGAAAAACGAAATTGCGGAGAAAGTCTGGTCGGCGGATTACGATATGGGTAGTAATGTCATTGAGGTACATATTTACCAGCTTCGTAAAAAACTCGATGCCATCGGAACGACCGGATTAGTCGAGACAGTTATCGGTAGAGGGTATCGGATGAACACGCCATGAAATTACGCAGTCGGATCGTATTGGCTATCACGCTGGTTTTTGCTACAATAAGTTTGCTGGCGGGCTGGTTCATGCTCGTTCGAGCCGAAACAAGTTTACAAATAGCGTTTGATCGGGCTGCACAAACGCGAGCTGATTGGTTGTTGTCGTTGATCAGCGTAGACCCCGTAATTCTGCCGGTTCCAGGGAGTAATGAGCAGATGCTCGTTCGCTATATGGCTTACGGGCAAACCCGCGAGTTATTTCGAAGTCCCGGGTATCCTACAGATGAACGTAGCATTCCATTTGCAGAAACGTATCGAGTTGTAACAAGTCAATCCAGTCCTGAGTCGGTGCCCGCTAGTGAAGTAGTCCTGAAACTGGGCGTGGTCGATAGCAGTTTGCGGCAAGATATCAGGCAAATACGTTGGATGTTTGGATTGGGCTGGCTGGCAAGTCTTTTACTGGCTTTTAGCGTTGGATTCGTAGTGGCAGGCTGGCTGCTACGTCCGATTCAACGTATTACTAACCAGGCAAATACGATTAATGATGCACTCTTTGTCGACCCAATCGAATTGCCTGATAGCCATGATGAGTTGTATAATTTGACGGATACGTTAAACCAGATGCTACGTCGGATCCGGGAAAGTGCTGAACAGCAACGAAATTTTTTCGGTGCGGCTGCTCACGAACTTCGAACGCCGTTAGCGGTCATGAAAACGGGCCTGGAAGTAACGCTCATAGGAGACTATAATCCCGAACAGGTCGATTACTTTTTAAAAGGCCAATTGGACGAAGTAAGCCGTCTATCTCGGTTACTCGACGAATTTCTAACGCTTAGCCGACCCGATTTTAACGAACAGCAACTTCATTATAAAGAAGTTCAAATCGTGAAACTAGTCGAAAAATGCATTGGCCAATTATCATCGATATCAGGCGAATATAACGTAGCAATTAGCCTCTGGTTTGGCGGAACAGATGGCAAAACGGTCGTGACCGACGCCGTTAAGCTTGAGCATATCTTACTGAACCTGATCGAAAATGCGATTAAATACGCAGTCGAGAAAAGCGCTATAAACGTTTATATAGAGTGTAATACGTCTTGGATGGTTCGTATTGAGAATCAGACAGGACGTGAGAGCGGGCTCACCGTTGACCTAACGCAGCCGTATTTTCAGGCTGATCCATTAAAAGACGGGCACGGGTTGGGGCTTTGGATCAGTGCTCGTTTAACACGCCTGCTCGGTGGGAATCTGGCGCTGAACTGGCAAAACTTCATCTTTTCCAGTACGTTACACTTACCGATATTACCCGTCAATCAGCAGTTAACCAGTTAAAAATGAAAGGAGTTTATTGTATTTTATTGCTCACGTTATCGAATGTGTTTATGACTTTGGCCTGGTACGGCCATCTTCAGCTAAAGCAATACCCAATGCTGGCCAAACTATCCTTGTTTGGCGTTATAATGCTCAGTTGGGGCTTAGCTTTTTTTGAATACATCTTTCAGGTTCCGGCCAATCGGATAGGTTCAGTAGAAACGGGCGGACCATTCTCCCTTTTTCAACTTAAAACAATTCAGGAAGCTGTCTCCCTGATTGTCTTCACATTAATTACCGTTTTTGTTTTCAAATCAGACAAATTGGCCTGGAATCACATAGTCGGTTTTGTTTTCCTGGTCGTTGCTGTGTTTTTTATTTTCAAGAAATGGTAATTTTTAAGCAATAAAGAGCACGAAGGATATCGTAAAGTGTCACAGAAAAACTCTGCAACCTTCTCAATATCCTTCGTGCTCTTTGTTGAATAAAATAAGTTTACAAGTATTTACCCTGACTCAGGTAATTCGTTACGTAGTCTGAAATGCCTTCTTCGAGTGTACAGAAATGCCGTTCGTAGCCTATTGAACGTAGTTTCGCCATATTGGCCTGAGTGAAATACTGATATTTGTCGCGAATGTCGACAGGGGTGTCAATGAATTCAATTTGTGGATCAAGGTCTAGACCATGGAAGGTATTAGTAGCCAGATCGAGGAATGTACGGGCTTTGCCACTGCCCAGGTTGTAAATGCCGGAGTTTCTTCGGTGATGCATCAGAAACGAGCAAACTTCGATTACATCTTTCACATAGATGAAATCACGCATTTGTTCACCGTCGGCAAATTCGGGGTTGTGCGACCGGAACAATTTCATATTGCCCGACTTTTTAATCTGATTATAGGCGTGGAAAATCACCGATGCCATCCGGCCTTTATGATACTCATTGGGGCCGTAGACGTTGAAAAACTTCAAACCTGCCCAGAAGAAAGGCTTACGATCCTGTTGCAGCGCCCAGATGTCGAACTCGTTCTTTGAATCACCGTAAGGGTTCAGCGGTTTCAGTTGCGGAATGAGTGCCTCATTGTCGTCGTATCCCAACTCACCCAGGCCATAAGTAGCAGCGGAGGAAGCGTACACAAGCGGAATCTGGTACTCAATGCAGCGATTCCAGATTTGCTTGGAATATTCAACGTTCAGGTGCTCAAAAATCTGGCGGTCAAACTCAGTAGTATCCGTGCGGGCGCCGATGTGAAAAATAAATTCTACATCCTGATAATTCTGATCGAGCCAGCCAAAAAAATCTTCCCTGTCGACACGTTCCTGAATACGTTTACCGGCTAGATTGGCTTCTTTTTCAGGATACGAAAAATCATCAACAGCAATGATGAAATTGAAATTTTCCTGATTTAGCTTACTGATTAAACAACTTCCGATAAAACCGGCAGCTCCCGTAACGATGATCATAAATTACTGGTCGTAAACGTGTTCTAAGTGGTAATTAGCGTAATATCAGGTCGGATGAAGTAAAATTGGCTGTAAAGATACGCCTTTTATCGGGTAGAAATGAATAGCGGATTTAGTGATTAATTTGTATTATTCTAATATTGACTTTTGTGTGTTTCAGCCATTTTGCATGAGTTAACTGTTTTATCCCGCGATAAGTGTTCGTACCTTTGTACCTTATTTTAAAAATGGCGTTTCTGGCAACCGCCCCATCTAAACCAGAAAAATGGTCTATATCAACAGAATTGAGCATTTTAATGCTGCTCACCGGCTCTATAATCCAGCCTGGTCAGAAGAACGTAATAAGGAAGTATTTGGTCCCTGCGCCAACGCAAATTGGCATGGGCATAACTTTGAGCTAATTGTAACGGTCAAAGGTGAGCCTGACCCGGATACAGGTTTTGTTATCGATTTAAAACTGCTAGGCGACATTATCCGGCGGGAAGTCATCGAAAAAGTTGACCACAAAAACCTGAATCTTGACGTCGACTTTATGCAGGGCAAAATGGCGAGCTGTGAAATCTTCATCATGCAAATCTGGAAGATTCTCGAACGGGCACTCGAGCCCGTTACCGAGGCTCATCTGCATCAGCTCCGTCTCTACGAAACCCCCAAAAACTTTGTAGATTATTATGGAGAATAGAATTAGTATATATGATGTATGAGATAGAATGTATTTGGTCTATTCAAATCATACATTCTACATCATACTTCATACATGAATTACTATCTCATTGCTGGCGAACGCTCTGGCGATCTCCATGGAGCCAACCTGATTCGTGCCATTCGGCAGCAGGATAGCGGTGCTACGTTCCGCGCTTATGGAGGGGAGCAGATGGAAGCGGCTGGCGCTACGTTGGTCAGGCATTATCGGGAGATGGCGTTCATGGGATTTCTGGAGGTCGTAAAAAATCTCGGAACGATACGTCGGATTCTCCGCGAATGTCAGGCGGATTTGCTTAAGCATCGTCCCGACGTATTGATTTTGATTGATTATGCGGGGTTTAATCTGCGGATGGCTCGTTTTGCCAAAAAACATGGCATTCGGGTGTTCTACTATATTTCGCCGAAAGTCTGGGCGTGGAATCAGCGTCGGGCGCTACGTATCAAAGCCAACGTCGATAAATTATTTACGATTCTTCCTTTCGAAACCGATTTTTTTGCTCGTTATGATTACAAAGTCGAGTACGTTGGCAATCCGCTGCTCGATGCGTTAGCTGATTTTCGTTCTGATGCTACGTTCGCTAGTAAATTAGAATTGGACAACCGCCCGGTTATAGCACTTTTGCCAGGTAGCCGTCGGCAGGAAATAACGTCCATTTTGCCCTCCATGCTGGACGTAACACGTCGGTTTCCGGATTATCAATTTGTGCTGGGGACGGTAAGCAACCTGCCTACTACGCTATACGATAGCCTGCTGATCGACTTCCCCAACGTGAAACGTGCTCAGGATGCTGCCTACGACGTATTGACTATTGCTACAGCCGCACTTGTTACGTCGGGTACAGCTACGCTCGAAACCGCGCTGCTGAACGTACCGCAGGTGGTCTGCTACAAAACAACGGGTATTTCGTACGCGATTGCAAAACGCCTGATTGCTGTACCGTTTATTTCACTGGTGAATCTAATTGCCGGGCGCGAAGTGGTTAAAGAGTTGATTCAAAACGACCTTACTTCCGATAACGTTGCCCGTGAATTGCAGGCCATTTTGCCGGATACTATTGGGCGAAAAGACATGCTGGCTGGCTATGCCGAAGTTCAGGCCAAAATGGGTGAACCCGGCGCTTCAGAACGAGCCGGCAGAAAAATGGTTGGCGAGCTGCAGAAAAAGCCACTGGCAACGTAGCACAATTATCACAGCGTATCATTTATAATAACCCCAAACTTCCCGACTTGCAATAACAGGCTTGTTCACGTTGGAGGGTACTATAAATTCGTCTAAAAGTGTGCGGTTGCCAAGCCGCTCAGCGGATAGCTGATTTACCGGAACGTGTGGTCCCGCTTTTTCTTTAACATTGACATACGTGAACGTAACAGGCAATACGTATTGCCCACGGTAGGCAGGATTGAAGTTTGGTACGTATTCAAACGCATTTTGAACAGCCTCTGTAAAACCAACCCCCTCATTTCCAGGACTTAAAATTTGGACATTTTTCACATTGCCCTGTTCAGTAACTTCAAATCCCATATAAACGCGTCCGTAAACCCCCTGATTCCAGGCCTGATTTGGGTACGTGATTTTGTCACGGAGCAACTGGGTAAAAATTGGATCATAGCGTAACGGTGGCTTGTTTGCCCGAATTGCTGCCATGAGCGTGTCGTAATACTGTAAGATTTTTGCTACGTCTTCTGTAGTCAGTTCTTTAGTAGAAATTCTGGATGCTATTTGCTCCGACTGCTCATATAGTGTCGAAACTAACGAGTTTTTTGAAAGGCTAATCAATTCGGGAGTCGCGTCGCCTTTCTGAATGTAATATTTCGTGTAATCCTTATAATAGCCTTTAACATCCAATGCTTTTCCATAACCAGAACTGTTACCGTAGGCTGGTTTTAATTGTTTACTGTAGCTGGCTAACAATTTTGTTGGACCGTGATGAATAATAGTTAGGAAGGCGGATTTATTGGGATGGCGAACGAATGAAACATCATCAATGGTAAATGCAGCAGGTGTCGCGATTTTAGCAGATGGGTCGTCGCTAAAACGGCATAACACTTCATTCGAGACTAAATTATAGGCCAGTTCACCGATCAGATCCTGTCCTTTTTCATCCAAGCGAATTTTACCCGCCTTCCACACTGGATACGTCAGAAAGGGGCTTCCCTGATAAATTATTTCGTTGTGTCCGCTACCGCTGGTTGGCGAGGAGTATTCGTCAAACCGAGTTAAAATATGCCCCTGATCATCTTTGTATACAGTATACTGGCCAAATGTTTCAGTAAAAGCAGCAGTTAAAATACAAACAGCAAGAATAATTCGGCGCATAAGGTGATAGACGTTATAATACGTACCAAGTAACAATAAAAGATAATAAAATCATAGAATTTGAATAGGTCGATATAATACATTTTTATTCTATTAACTCAGGATTTTGGCTCAAGACGAACAAGTATATGCATCATGAGACTGGCTAAAATGAGGTAGGTCGCTTTGTGCAGGATGGGGGTTTTGGGTACGTAAATGGGGTCGATTTCGTAGAAAAAAGCATAGATAAATAACCCGTGTGCAGCCAGTAACGTAGCAGTTGCTACCCATTGCAGAAAAAGTGCAATGGGCTTTGTAGCCTGTACGATATATAATCCAATACCCACTTCTATCAGACTGACAAGAAGGATAAAAATGTGCCGACTACGTAGCATAATCCGTAGTCCCATATCCATCAACTGTTTATCAGGATACGTGGTCCTCAAATAACGTCCGGTCCAGGCAAAAAATAGGAGGGATGATATGCCAACTCCCAGATAGATAAGCTGGAAATAATTGCGGTTCGTTCGCACGTAAATGGCTATTGATCATTCGAATAAAAAACTTTTTTAATCAAATTAAAACGCCCCAACCAAACGGCTGAGGCGTTTCTGTAATTGCTGTCAAAAAAGCTACACTGTTTGAATCCATCCGAATTCGTCAGCGATTTTGCCAGTACGTAAATCAGTCAGGTAATTTTTGACGCGAACCGCAAACGAATCTTCTGGCGAAAATTCGGGTAGCATATAATCTTTACCGTTATAACCAATCAGCGAGTAGGGCGAAACGACAACGGCAGTACCAGCGCCAAACGCTTCGGTCAGACGACCTGTTTCGATGCCGTTAATAACCTCTTCAATAGAAACCCGACGTTCTTCAACCGGAACGCCCCAACTCTGAGCAATCTGGATAATCGTGTCGCGGGTAACACCCTTCAGAATCGAATCCGATGTCGCGGGTGTAATCAGTTTTCCGTCCATGAAAAACATGATGTTCATCGTGCCCGATTCTTCGATGTATTTATGTTCCCGAGCGTCGGTCCAGATAAGCTGATCGTAGCCTTGTTGCTGAGCCATGAGCGTTGGATACATCGAACCGGCGTAGTTGCCAGCACATTTTGCGTAACCAACTCCGCCCGGTGCCGAGCGAATGTATTCCGTTTCAACTTTCAGTTTTGGCGGATTGGTGTAATACGCGCCAACAGGGCACGTAAAAATGCAGAAACGATACGTCTTCGAAGGAGCAACACCCAGATACGTATCGGTAGCGAACATATACGGACGAATATACAACGAGCTATCGGGCGTATTAGGCACCCAATCGGCATCGACACGTAGCAGTGCTTCCAGCCCGCCGATGAATACTTCTTCGGGCAACGTAGCCATGCACATCCGACGAGCCGACTCGTTCATCCGCTCAAAATTGGCGTACGGACGGAACAACAGCACCTCGCCAGCGTCGTTTTTGAACGCTTTCATGCCCTCGAAAATCGACTGACCATAGTGTAGTGACGACAGAGCAGGACTTAGCGTGAAGTTGTCGAATGGCACAATCATTTGATTTAGCCACTGACCGTCTACGAAATCGGCCACAAACATGTGGTCCGAAAAATGTTTTCCGAATGGCAGGTGATTAAAATCTACCTCCTGAAGGCGGGAGCGTTCCGCTTTCCGCAATTCAATTTGCAATACGTCCGTCGTCATAACACCTTGTGGTTAATGAGTTAGCCTATGGTTGCGTAGGCTGTGGCAAAGCTAAAAAATAAGATTGAGCAAATTTAGTTGTCAAGACAACTTTTTTTTTACGGTCTTATTTTTACCTACAAAAAGGTAGAAAATTGCTACGTTCGCGGCTTCCAGACTATCTCCGCTACGTTCAAATCCTGTGCCATCAATCGCCCTAAAACAAACAGGTAATCCGACAACCGATTGAGATAGGGTAGAATCAGTTCATCAACAGGCGACGACTGACTGAGGGCCATAACCAGCCGTTCGGTACGCCGGCAGACGGTACGTGCCAAATGGCAATAGGAAACGGATTCGTGGCCACCGGGCAAAATAAATGCATGCAGTGGTGCCAAAAGATTTTCCATCTCGTCAATGGCTTGTTCGAGTTGGGTAATATCTTCAGGTACAAGCACGGGTATGCTACGTCGGGAACCTCCAGGCGTAACCGATTTTTCGGGATCGGTGGCTAGCTCGGCACCGATGGTAAAAAGTCGGTCCTGAATAGTACCCAGTAGTTCCTTACGTGCTACGTTGATGGGCTGATCACGTAGTAAACCTATCCACGCGTTTAACTCATCCACTGTACCATACGCATCAATACGCGCATCGGCTTTACTGACCCGTCGCCCGCCAATTAATGCCGTTTGCCCTTTATCGCCCGTTTTCGTGTAAATTTTCATTGAATCCTGAGGAATGACCTATTGAAACAACGAAAATGCCCAATGAGTGTTCCAAACTAGATTCAATATTGGCTACTTCTCATTAAATGGTCCGAACTTGCAACCGTTACGTTATCACTTCGTTCTATTCAGTTCGTAAGGTCTTAACCGGGTTTGTCAGTGCGGCTTTTACGCTTCGAAATCCAACAGTTAGCAAGGCAACGACGAACGTAACGAGAACTGCCAGGATAAAAATGCCCGCGCCGAGTTCAATTCGGTACACAAACGTATTCAGCCACTCTCTCATGACCCACCACGCCAGTGGAGCCGCTACTATAAACGCAATCAGCAGCAGGCGGGAAAACTCTTTTCCAAATAACCAAAGAATGCTGGACATGCTGGCTCCCAGTACTTTGCGCACGCCAATTTCCTTCCTTTTCTGAGCCGCCATGAACGACACTAATCCGTATAGGCCCAGACAGCCTACGAAAATCGCGATGCCGGCAAACGCCTGAATGAGCCGAAGGAGCATGTTGTCTAGCTTATAAAGCCGGTCAATTTCCTCATCCAGAAAACGGTACGTATAAATGGAAGATGGATACATGGTTGTCCAGATTTTCTCAAAACTGGCTAGCGTTGTTTCTAGATTAGCCGGATTGACTTTTATAGCACAACTATTATAAGTATCGCTCCAAGTCGTTAGGCACAGGGGTTCAATTGCAACACGGAAGGACTTGAAATGAAAGTCCTTCATAACCCCGACAATGGTTCCTGGTCGGCCATTGATCGTTGCAGATTTACCGATTACGTCCTGTAGAGAAGCTAATCCAAGGGCTTTTACGGCCGCTTCATTGAGCAGGAATTCCCGAACTGTATCTGACGGATACAGATTACGTCCGGCCAGAATGGGTATCTTGAACGTAGGAATGTACTGATTATCGGCAGACTTGAAACCGATGGAAAAGTCTTCATTTTTCGGGCGTGAATCGAAGCGGATACCCGTGCTTGCCAGGAATTCGGATGTGGGCGGTGAATCGCAAAATGTTACGTTTGTTACGTCCGGAATTTCAGAAAGCTGTGCAGCCAACGTACTGATTGTAGCTTTTTTGTTATCGGCAATTGGTAGAATAACGGTCGCGTCTTTCTGAAAACCCATATCGGCCTGTTGCGAATAACGTAGCTGATTAGTAACGATCAACGTACCGATAATGAGCAATTGTGAAATAGCAAACTGTGTGACAACCAGACCTCTACGTAGCGAAAATCCACCAACCGATTGCTGAGAGAGCTTCCCTTTCAACGCCAGCACGGGCTGAAAACGAGCCAGAATCAGACCGGGATAGGAACCGGAACAGAAAATTACGATCACCAATAAACCGACTAAAAAGGCAAATAGATACGTATCCGTCAACGGATTAATGGCCATTTCTATCTCAAACCATTGATTGACAAATGGTATCGCCAGATAGGCCAGACCCAGCGCGATAACCATGGCAAATCCGGCAATTAAAGCTGTCTCGGTAATAAATTGCCAGAAAAGTGCGCCCCGCTGACTTCCCAATGCTTTCCGGACACCAATTTCCTGAGAGCGCCCAATTGCCTGCGCCGTCGCCAGATTTATAAAATTCACGCAGGCCGTTACGACCAGAAAAAAGCCAATCAGCGCAAATGTCCAGAGATTCTTTTTATCGGTATAGCCGCGTAGTTTCGGATTAAAATGAAAATCGGAGAGTGGCTGTAACTTAAAGTGAAAAATCTTCGCATTCGCTTTGTCATAGTATTTATCCGTAATGGCCGGAAGAATGGTTGAATCGACCATATCCGCTGACACACCCGGTTTGAGCCGGATAAAACATTGCAATTCTTTATTGAACCCTACCCACCAGTCTTTTTCAACCATCCAGGGTCTATGTTCCTGCAAATTGCCGTAAGGAAAATAGATTTCCGTGTGGAAGTCTGTGGTGGCTGGTACGTCCCGAAGAATACCGGTAACCTTGAAAACCAGGGAATTATCCAGCTTCAGGAGCTTGCCGATTGGGTCTTCGGTGCCAAAATATTTTTTCGCGATTCGATCTGTTATCAGGGCGGTGTTACGTTCCTGCAAAGCTATGCTGCCCTGAATCAGTGGGAAATTGAAGATGCGGAGAAAAGCGGGATCAGCGAATGCTACGTCTTCCTCAAACTTTTTTTCCGAAGCTGTGGAAATTACTTGTTTCTTCAAAAAACCGATACGTCCAACTTCCTCCGCTACGTCATATCCGCGTTTGAAAGCTTCTCCCATCGGATTCGGAACGCCTGTACTGTACGTAACTTTATCGGTATGTAGCTCTGTAAATATGCGATAGATGCGATCTCCGTTTGCATGGAACGTATCGAAACTCAGGTGGTATTTGACCAACGTGAAGATCAAAATGACACAGGCAATGCCCAGGCTCAGGCTCACTACGTTGATTAGCGTATAAGATTTGTGTCGGTTCAGTTTTCTGAAAGCGATTTTAACATAGTTGCTTAGCATGTCCATTGGATTTGGTTGTGAGTAATCAGAGGGTTTACTGTATTGGCGTGTAGATTGGGCCGGTTTGCGCCAGAGTCGGGGATGTAGCAGCAGCAGAATTTCCAATACATACAGCAGTCGGGCCGACGTATCGCCATATCGCTGTCGATACGTTTGGAACAATTCATACAAATCGCCCAATACTTCATCCCAGAGTTGAGGAGCCATAATGCGAGTCAGGAACCGCTCGGCCCAACGGGGCGGCTCCGTATGCTTCGACTGATACGTATTATTTTTTCGTTTCATATCAGATTGTCAAAAGCCGTTTTCGGAATACCGTCCCACAACTCATTTCGGATACGTCGTGCCTCCCGCAACGCCTGTTCACCCGCCAGAGTTATGGTAAACAAGCGTTTACTACGTCCTCCACGTTCAGCGGTAGGTTCACTGAAGCGGGAGTTGACTAGCCCTTTTTCTTCCAATCGCTGCATGGTTCGATGGACAAAGCCCAGACTAATAGGTCGATCCAAACGCTCGCTTAGTTCTTCCACTACGGCTACGCCATATGCATCATCGTAGAGTCGGGCGATGGTCAGGAGAACGATTTCCTCAAACTCACCAAGCTGGGTACCTTTCATAAGTTGGGATTACTTCTATAGTCATTGAAATTTATCTTTCCTCTTTGCATAGCAAATCAAAGACCAATAGGCTTTATCGCCTCTGCGTGCTGAAAAAAGCACATTTTGTATGTTCTGGTAAATTATTGTCGTCCGAAAACGGACGGAGAATTGTCCAAATGTGGACGGGGGCGATATGTATTCTGGTTAAATCAAGCGACGAATTTGTAGCCTGTTCCAAGTATTATCACTAGTCGAACGATGAGCGACTTTGTCAGCAGGACAAAAGTTCCTACGGAGAATAGTTCAACTAAAAAAGGGAGGTTAGCCTCCCTTTATTTTAATTATTCAGAAGTTTCTTTTTCTGGGCTTCGTATTCATCTTTTGTTAGTGCACCCGCATCTAAAAGTTGCTTAAGTTTTATTAACTCGTCCGCTACGCTTACAGTACCTGTAGCTGCTTTGGCGGAAGGCGTAACGTTTCGGAGGTTTGGAGGAGGTAGCACTTCGCCCGCTTCAATAGCATTATCAAGATCGGCATAATAACGTACCAACATGCCAACTCCGATTTCCGCGCTCATTTTAAAGCCCTGACGCTTAGTGCCATTTTGAGTTAAATCTTTAACGATTCCTCGCCTTCCCGCGTAATCTGACGGTAAGTACCGATACGTCTGCTGACCATTTACGTACCTCGGCATTTCATAGATGAACCCAAACTGTTTATTGGGTTGAGATGCTTTTCCGAAATAGAGTGTGTCGCCAGTTTTGATTACCCAGCCTGGTATCGCTGTTTTATAACCGTTGGCCAATCGATCCATATCCAACCGTTGCTCGCGTGCTTCATCTGCTGTTACAGGACCGCTCTGAGCTATGCTACTTAGTGTAATAAAAATGAAAAGACCTGCTGTTAGAACCGAGGTAAAACGTTTTGCCATTCTTTTTAGTCGTCTTAAAAAGGAGTTAGAGGATTGGTTTATGTGCTGTAAACGGATGTACAGCTGTAGCCGGTAAAGATAAATATGACGAGATTATAATTTTGAGTATGCGATTAAAATCATACTGTGAACACTTTATTTGACTCACGAACAAGTTTATGAAGCAGGAATAGCCACTGGTTACTGATATTCCGGATTGACACACGAATAGATTTTACTAGTAACGCCGTACCTTTGTATCAAAATAAAGTCGATAGTCGCTAATCATTAGTTTAATGCTAGCGTAAACCTCCTGATGACTGAAGACCAGTGACGATTGGCTATTAACTAAAATGAAAGCAGGTACTTTTTTTATCCGGGCGTGGCGAATCCTGTCCATTCTCGGTTTGTTGATTGCCTTATTCTCCAGCTATATTTCGTATCCCGATGAAGTTGCTGTTCGTTTCGATGACCTCAAGCAGCCTATTCAAACGGTTGATCGTGAGGTGATTTTCTACATAGCTATCGGCATTTTTCTTCTGAGTAATACGCTCATAAACGTAGTAGCCCGGCTTTTTCCGCGCGTTCCAACTCCTCAGATTCCAGTTCCGAATCAGTCTATGTGGGCCAGTCACCGCACACAACTTAATGAGGTATTTAAGAATTGGTTTCAGGCCTTGATGGCTGCCATTAATACGATACTGGCGCTGGGATTACTGGTTTTATCGCTGCTTAATCGCTCGGATCGGAGTATGCAGTCTTACGATTACGCCTGGTTATTGCCGGTTAGTACGGCTATTCTGGTAGCTGTTCTACTGCTGTTGCCCGTTCAGCTGTACATGAAGCCGAGTACTGATGACTGACAATAAGGAGCTGTTGCTGAGTCAGTTTCAGTATGACCTTCCTGACGAACGTATCGCCCGGTTTCCGCCGGAGCAGCGCGATACGTCGAAATTATTGGTCTATCGTAGCGGTCAGGTTAGCCATCATCAGTTTACTGAACTGCCCAAGTTGCTTCCACCGGGTAGCTTTCTGGTATTTAATAATACGAAGGTGATTCCGGCGCGGCTGCACTTCACAAAACCCACCGGCGCTCACATCGAATTGTTTTTGCTTAATCCGTTTCCCTCTGATTTACCGATAAGTCAGGCAATGGAAGCAACGAGTTCGGCGGTCTGGCAGGTAATGGTTGGGAACCGCAAACGCTGGAAACGGGACGAGTCGCTGACGCTGCAAGGAGCAGAAGATATAGAACATCGGGAACGTAGCATTGCCTTGGGCGGGTTTGAAATTACCGCTAGCTGGGAAGATTATGAACAGTCTTTGATACGTTTGAGTTGGCTGCCTGCTGAGTTAACATTCGCCCAGATTGTTCAATACGCTGGCGAAATTCCGTTGCCGCCATACCTGAAACGTAGCGCTACCGACGCTGACCGCACTACGTATCAAACGATTTACTCGAAAGAAGAAGGGGCAGTTGCGGCACCTACGGCGGGTCTTCATTTTACACCTGCTGTTTTTGACTCGCTACGTTCCAAAGGTGTTACGTCAGATTATTTGACCTTACACGTTGGTGCTGGTACGTTCCAGCCCATCAAAACCGACAATGTCCGAGAGCATCACATGCACACCGAGCAGGTCGTTTATACAAAAGATAATATCCAGAATCTTCTGAACCATCTCGACACGATAATTGCGGTTGGCACTACGTCGATGCGGGCGCTGGAAAGCTTATACTGGATAGGCGTTCGGTTGCTACGTGATGAACCGAATCCGTTTCTATTGGATCAGCATTATGCCTATCAACTTCCGGTAGAAGAGCAACCAACGGTTAAGGAGGCTTTACAGGCAGTAATGCACTACGTCATATCGGCTCAGCAAGAATCGGTTGTAGCGCACACCGGTATATACGTAACGCCCGGTTATGCATTTAAGCTTTGTAAAGGAATCATAACGAACTTCCACCAACCCGGCTCTACGTTGATTTTACTTATTGCTGCTTTGATTGGTAATGACTGGAGGAAAGTTTACGACGAAGCTTTGCAAAAAGGATATCGTTTCCTGAGTTACGGTGATTCGTCCCTGCTTTTGCCATAAACCACTACTTTTGCAACAAAATTTAGAGAGTGTAAGAGCGAAAGAGGGCAAGTGCGAATACGATTCGTCTTCTCAAACCGCTCTTTCGCTCTTGCATTCTTTCGCTCTTTATGAATTTTATTGAAGAACTCCGCTGGCGAGGTATGTTGAACGACATGACCCCCGGCACGGAAGAACAGTTTCAAAAAGAAATGACGGCAGGCTATATCGGTTTTGATCCCACGGCTGCGTCACTTCATATTGGTAATCTGGCAACCATTATGCTCCTGGTGCATTTACAGCGGGCGGGTCACAAGCCATTTGCGTTAGTTGGTGGCGCGACAGGCATGATTGGGGATCCATCGGGCCGTTCTACCGAGCGTGATTATTTATCTGAGGAAACACTACGTCGAAATCAGGAAGGAATTCGATCACAACTGACTCGCTTTCTCGATTTTGATTCTGGCGAAAATGCGGCTGAGATGGTCAACAATTACGACTGGTTTAAGGAAATGACATTCCTTGATTTTCTGCGCGAAGCCGGTCAGCACCTTACCGTCAATTACATGGTCGCCAAAGACTCGGTAAAAAAACGGCTGGAAACCGGATTGTCGTTTATGGAATTTTCGTATCAGTTGCTTCAGGGATACGACTTTTACTGGCTCTACAAAAACAAAGGCGTTCGTTTACAAATGGGCGGTTCTGATCAGTGGGGGAATATCACGACGGGTACAGAATTGATTCGACGTAAGGAAGGCCGTGAAGAATACCATGCATATGCTCTAACAACGCCCCTCATTACCAAGGCTGACGGAACTAAGTTTGGTAAATCGGCAGGTGGAAATGTATGGCTTGACCCAGCCATGACGTCGCCGTATCAGTTTTACCAGTTCTGGCTAAATGCAGCTGATGAAGATTGCGGACGTTTCATACGTGTATTTACACTCTTGAATCGCGAAGAAATCGAAGACCTGGAGCGCCAGCATCAGGAAGCCCCTCATTTGCGTATTCTGCAAAAAGCGATTGCCAAGGACGTAACGATACGCGTGCATTCGCAGGCTGGATACGATCTAGCAGTTAAAGCTTCAGACGTATTATTCGGAAAAGCGACGCTCGATACATTACGTTCTATACAAATTGACGAGTTCGATACAATTTTCGATGGCGTACCACAGACTGAGATTTCAGCAGAAGAACTGGCCAATAGCAAAGACATTACGGATTTATTATCGGTAGCGAGTAGGGGAGAAGTGTATGCTTCAAAAGGGGAAGCTCGTCGGGCAATCACACAAAATGCGGTAAGTATTAATAAAACGAAGATAGCTGATCCCGCTGCTACATTGGCCTTAGAGTGGCTTCAGGGCCGCTATATTCTAGTTTCGAAAGGGAAGAAAAATCACCTGCTGAAAAAAGTTTAAGAAATTTTCTATGTGTAAGTGATTGACGTTGGGGGGCTTACCAAATATTCTTTGGCAGGCTCCCCACTATTTTCAACCCACCCCTTGACAAAGCCAATTCAGCCCCCTACCTTTGCAGTCCCAATTCACTAAAACAATTCACAAACCAGCGGTAACCCGCTCAGCGTGAAGCAGTTAACTAGTTAGGCGGGACAAGTGAACTAGAAAAAATATTTTCACTTTCACTTGACAAACGGATAAAAAAGTAGTAATTTTGCATCCGCATTCAGAGAAAGACACCGCAAGATAAGTTTCTTGCTCTACTTTTCTCACCTTGCCGCAGGCCAACGGGCCGGGCAACTTGTTCTTTGACAAACGGGATATCACTAGAAGCACACAACCGATGTTGAGTTCGCTCAACCGGTTAAAAACACAGTATTTGGATTTATCCGGATACACAATTATTTACGATGGAGAGTTTGATCCTGGCTCAGGATGAACGCTAGCGGCAGGCCTAATACA